>NZ_JBIUBB010000003.1:0-850780 GCF_044547795.1 Nocardia sp. NPDC052316 | reverse complement strand
ACGGCGGCAACGCGGTGCACGGCCCGCGGTCGCGAGCGCTGGCACCGATGGGTTGGGGCGGGTTGTCTGACCTCGGCGGCAACGCGGTGCACGGCCCGCGGTCGCGAGCGCTGGCACCGATGGGTTGGGGCGGGTTGTCTGACCTCGGCGGCAACGCGGTGCACGGCCTGCGGTCGCGAGCGCTGGGTTGGGGACGGCTGATGTGTGCGGCAATGCCCGCGCCGGGCAAGATTGAGCGACGTATGGGTGTATTGACCGTCCTTACCGGAAAGGCTCGACAGTGACACACGGATTTGGACCGGTGACGCCTCCTGACGCAGAGGTTCGGGCGGCGGCCGAGCGGCGGCAGGCGCAGTTGACCAAACCCGGTGGGTCGCTCGGACGGCTCGAGGAGCTCGGCAACTGGGTGGCGGCGTGTCAGGGCGTGTGCCCGCCGAAGCAGTTCGAGCGGGCCAGGGTGGTGGTGTTCGCCGGCGATCACGGCGTTGCGCGGCACGGGGTTTCGGCGTATCCGAGCGAGGTCACCGCGCAGATGGTGGCGAACTTTTTGAGCGGCGGAGCGGCCGTGAACGCACTCGCCGTCGTCGGGGGCGCCACCGTGCGCGTGGCGGACATCTCTGTGGACGCCGAGACCGATTCGCTCGTCGCCAGGCACAAGGTGCGTCGCTCCAGCGGTGCCATCGACCGCGCGGACGCGCTCACGCTCGCCGAGGTGGCGGCCGCACTCGCCGCCGGTAAGGCGATCGCCGACGAGGAGATCGACGCGGGCGCCGACGTGCTCATCGCAGGCGACATGGGCATCGGCAACACCACACCCGCCACCGCTCTCATCGCGACGCTCACCGACACCGAACCCGTCGCCGCCGTCGGCCGCGGCACCGGAGTCGACGACGCGGGCTGGGCGCGCAAGGTCGCCGCGATTCGCGACGCCATGCGCCGAGCCCGCCCGGTCGCCAAAGACCCGGTCGAGTTGCTTCGGGTCGCCGCGGGCGCCGATTTCGCCGCCATGGCCGCGTTCCTGGCGCAAGCAGCGACGCGCCGCACACCTGTCATCCTCGACGGCGTGGTCGTCACCGCCGCCGCCCTGGTCGCCGAAGACCTCGCCGCAGGCGCTTCGGCCTGGTGGCTGGCCGGCCACCGCTCCACCGAGCCCGCACACAACCTGGCCTTGCAGCGCCTCCGCCTGGACCCGCTCCTCGACCTCGACATGCGACTCGGCGAAGCATCCGGCGCCCTCACCGCCCTCCCCCTCCTCCGCGCCGCCGTCGCCACCCTCGCCGAGATGTCCACCTTCGCCGAGGCAGGCGTCAGCACCGCCGACACCGACACCGCCGACAACACCGACCTCACCATCCCCGCCGACACCGCCGACGCCCCCGGACTCACCGCACCCACCGACGCCGCCGACCTCACCGGCACCCCATCGGCCACACCGGATTTGCGGAAATGAGTGCCCGGCTGTCGTTGATCGAAGCGCCCGCGACCGGGTTCGCCGAGCCCGGCGGCAGCCACAACGCCCTTGTCACACAGCGCCTTCCAAGCACGGGCGTCGCGATCGGGCTCTACGCATCCATCGGCAACGATCACATCGGTGCGGCACAACCTCCGACGACCGCAGCCCGGGCGAAGTACACCGGGATCGACACCTCCAGGAGCGGCCACTGCCTCCTTACGGCACAGCGTCCTCCCACCACAGAACGGGTGACGTTAGCTGAACCCAGCGACGGCCTCGATGCCCTTGTCGCACAGCCCCTTCCAAGCATGGGCGCGTCGATCGGGCTCTACGCGTCAAACGGCAACGATCGCGCCGGTGCGGCACAGCCTCCGACAACCGCAGTCCGGGCGATGTCCACTGAGTGCGTTGAACCCGGCGACGGCCAAGGTGCGCTTGTCACACTGCGACTTCCAATTGCCGACTGGGCGACGCACACTGCGCTCGACGCGTCCAGCGGCAACCCACGCGCCGGCTCGGCACAACGTCCGCCAACCATCGAGCGGGCGACGGCCCCCAGTTTCGACGTTCCTATCGACGGCAATCGTGCCATTGCGGCACAGCATGGTTCGCTCACAGACCGGGCGACGTCGGACGGACCCCGTAGTTCGCGCTTGTCAGGTTCGCGAGCATGAACGGGCTACGACTAGCGGTGTCCTGGCTCACCGTCTTACCGGTGCGTGGACCGGAGACGGTCGATCGGGTAGCGGCCGGGCGGGCAATTGCGTTGGCACCGTTGGTCGGTGGACTGTTGGGTGCAGGGGCGGCCGGGCTGCTGTGGGTGCTCGGCTGGGTGGGGGCTAGTCCGATGCTTGCCGGGCTGCTGGTGGTCGGGGCGTTGGCGTTGATTACGCGGGGTATGCACCTGGACGGACTCGCCGACACGATGGACGGGCTCGGCAGCTATGGCCCACCCGAACGAGCCAGGCAGATCATGAAGAGTGGCGGCGCGGGACCCTTCGGCGTCGCAGCTCTCGTGTTCTCGATTGGTGTCCAAGCGGTTTCGTTCGCCGCCCTGGCCGAAGCGGATCGCTGGTTCGCCGTCGCCCTGGCGGTCACCGTCGGCCGCATCGCGGTAGTCCTCGCTTGCCGCAAGGGCATCGACGCCGCACCGGACACCAGCTTCGGCGCCCTCGTCGCCGGCACCCAACACCCGTTGACCGCCGCCCTGTGGTTTACCGCCGCTCTCACCGCCGCGATCTTCGCCACCCCGACCCACTGGCAAGGCCCCCTCGCCATTCTCATCGCCCTCACGGCCGCAACCATCCTCGTCCGCCACAGCGTCCGCCGCTTCGGTGGCCTCTCCGGCGACACCCTGGGCGCCACCATCGAACTGAGCGTCTGCCTCACCGCCGCCACCCTGTCCCTCTGAAGAACACGGCTTATCCCCGGCGCGCACATCGCTGCGGCCCCGTCCCATTGACGGTGACTCGTCTGGGCATTCCACCGACTGTCATGTCCGCACTCCGTCTGCACCTGAACGTCGGCCTCGGACTGCTACTCCAGCAGACATGCTTCCGGCGTCGCGAGAGTGGCGGTCACCACACTCTCCCTGTCCTTATCAAGCCCAACTGAGCGTTCGTCCAGTCGTTCTGCAGGACGCCACGTTCGGCGCAGCAAACAATTTGCGGCTGCGGCGCGCGGATCGTCTGGGTCGGGCAATAAGGTGGGCGGTATGTCTTCTGAGCGCTTGTATTTTCGCCAGCTGTTGTCGGGGAGGGACTACGCCGTCGGCGATCCGATTGCGACGCAGATGAGAAATTTCGCGTATCTGATCGGTGATCAGGAGACCGGCGAATGTGTGGTGGTCGATCCGGCCTACGCGGCGGCGGATCTGGTCGATATCGCCGAGGGTGACGGGCTACGGCTGACCGGCGTGCTCGCGACCCATCACCACCCGGACCATGTGGGTGGAACAATGCTCGGATTCACCCTCGGCGGTGTCCGCGAGTTACTCGAAAAGACAAGTGTCCCAGTGCATATCAACGCACAAGAGCTCTCCTGGGTGGCCAACGTCACCGGCATCGCACCGAGCGAACTGACCGGACACGAGCACGGCGACAAAGTCAGTGTCGGCACCTTCGAGATCGAACTGCTGCATACCCCGGGACACACGCCGGGCAGCCAATGCTTTCTGTTCGACGATCGCCTGATCGCCGGCGATACCCTGTTCGTCGACGGCTGCGGCCGCACCGACTTCCCCGGCGGCGACTCCGACGAAATGTTCCGCAGCCTGCGCTATTTGGCCGAATTGTCCGGCGACCCGGTCGTCTACCCCGGGCACTGGTATTCGCAGGAGCCCTACGCTCCGCTCTCCACTGTCCGGGACAAAAACTACGTCTTACGCCCGAAGACTTTGGACGAGTGGCACATGTTCATGCCCAGCTGATTTCGACCGGCGCGCGGGCGGGAAATCACCCGCCCTACCACCGCGCGCATCCAACGCCCGAGCTGATCGAGTGGCACACCATTGCGGCAATTCGCGAGAAACCCGCACGATGGTGTGCCACTCGCCGACTACATCGTGCGCATCCACCCGTGGATGTCGGCGAAGGTGCCACGCTGGATACCGGTCAGCGTGTCGCGCAGCGCCATGGTGACCTCGCCGGGCTCGCCACCACCGATGGTGAACTCACCGTCCGCGGACTGAACCCAGCCGACGGGCGTGATCACGGCAGCGGTCCCGCACGCGAAAACCTCGGTGATCTCGCCGGATTCGGCACCCTTGCGCCACTCCTCGACCGAAACCTTGCGCTCTTCGACCGGGAACCCGGAGTCGGCGGCGAGGGTGAGCAACGAGTCGCGGGTGATGCCGGGCAGCAACGCACCGGACAGCTCCGGGGTGACCAGCCGCGCCTCCGACCCGGACCCGAACACGAAGAACAGGTTGTTGGTGCCCATCTCCTCGACGTAACGGCGCTCGCACGCATCCAGCCAGACCACCTGGTCGCAACCCTGCGCCGTCGCCTCGGCCTGGGCGAGCAGCGAGGCGGCGTAGTTGCCTGCCACCTTGGCCTCGCCGGTGCCGCCGGGCGCCGCACGCACGTATTCGGTCGACAGCCACACCCGCACCGGCTTGACGCCGCGTGGGAAGTAGGCACCGGCCGGGGAGGCCATGAGCAGGTACTTGTAGCCGGCGGCGGGCTTCACGCCGAGCCCGGCTTCGGTGGCGAACATGAAGGGGCGCAGGTACAGCGAGTCTTCGCCGCCCGCGGCGGGCACCCAGTCGCGGTCCACCTCGAGCAGTTGACGCACGGACTCGATGAACAGCTCCTCCGGCAGTTCGGCCATCGCCATCCGGCGGGCGGAGCGGCGGAACCGCGCGGCGTTGGCGTCGATGCGGAAGCAGGCCACGCTGGCGTCGCCGTGCCGGTACGCCTTCAGCCCCTCGAAGATGGCCTGTCCGTAGTGGAAGACCATGGTCGCGGGGTCAAGGGGTAGCGGGCCGTACGGCTCGACGCGGGCGTTGGTCCACTCGCCGTCGGTGTAGTCGATCGAGACCATGTGGTCGGTGAAGAACCGCCCGAACCCGGGCGCCGCCAGTACCTCTTGTCG
Organism: Nocardia sp. NPDC052316; assembly: GCF_044547795.1. NCBI lineage: Bacteria > Bacillati > Actinomycetota > Actinomycetes > Mycobacteriales > Nocardiaceae > Nocardia > Nocardia sp. NPDC052316. Next base: position 845,733 of record NZ_JBIUBB010000003.1, on the reverse strand, counting down.
CCGCTGCGCCGGAGCGGGCGCGGGATGCGGGACACGGGCAAACTGTGCAGCAACGGTCATGTGCCTGATCCTAGCCAAGCCGCATTCAAGCTTTGCGCCCGATCGGCCACCGCACCGCAGAACTTCCCGCGACCCCCGCCACGCGCGCACCAAAATGCACCGTGCGCCCGAATTCGCCGCAGGAAACCACACCGGCCAGTACGCATTCTGCGCACTCACCAGCCCGCCACGCCGCGACTTTTCGCGCGACACGCCGTGTTCCGCGGCGCCCCGGCCCGCTGGCGGTACTAGCCGCGCGACAAATCCCGCGCGGCAAGCAACCCACACCTACTTCGTGTTGGTCTCCACGAAAGGCGGCCGGATGACCTCGCACCGCAGCCGACGTCCACGAACATCCACCTCGACCTCGGCACCGGGCTCGATGCCCGCCTCGGTGTCGAGCAGCGCAAGCGCGATGCCGATCTTGAGGGTCGGCGAAAAGGTGCCGGAGGTGGTCTCGCCGATCGGCTCACCGTCGCGCAGCACGGCCTGGCCTTGGCGCAGCACGCCGCGGTCGAGTGCCTTGAGCCCCAACAGGGTTCGGCGCGGCCCTGCCGACTTCTCCTGCTCCAGCGCGGCTTTGCCCCAGAACTCGGGCTTCTTCCAGCCGACCGCCCAGCCGGTGCGGGCCTGCACCGGCGAGATCTCCAGGGACAGTTCATGTCCGTGCAGCGGGTAACCCATCTCGGTGCGCAGCGTGTCACGCGCGCCGAGGCCTGCGGCCTGGCCGCCGGCCGCGCGGACCTGCTCGACCAGGGCACGGAACAGCGGCTCGGCGTCGGCCCAGCGGGGCAGCAGCTCGTAACCGTGCTCACCGGTGTAGCCGGTGCGGCACACGCGAACCGGGCGACCATCCCACTCGGCGTCGGCGTAGGCCATGTACTCCATGTCGGTGGGCAGGCCGAGCGCGGTGAGCACCTCGGTCGAGCGCGGACCCTGCACCGCGAACACGCCGTACTCGCGATGCTCATCGGTCACCGTGACACCCTCGGGCGCCACCTTCTGCAGCTCCGCGACCACCGCCGCGGTGTTGGCCGCATTGGGGACGAGGAAGATCTCGTCGTCGCTCACGTAGTAGGCGATCAGGTCGTCGATCACGCCACCGTCGGGCGCGCAGCACAGCGTGTACTGCGCCTTGCCCGGCCGGATCCGGCCGAGGTCATTGGTGAGCGCCGAGTTCACGAAGGCCGCCGCGCCCGCACCGCGCACCGTCGCCTTGCCGAGATGGCTCACGTCGAACAGTCCGACCGTGGTGCGGACCGACTGATGTTCGGCCACCGTCCCCTCGTAGGAGACGGGCATTTCCCACCCGCCGAACGGTGCGAAAGTCGCCCCCAGCTCGACGTGTACACCATGGATAGGGCCTTGCAGCAGGTTCGAGTCGGTCACCCGGCGAGCTTATCCGCCACCCGCAACCGCCGTCCCCACTCCCGCCCCGACTCCGTCTGAGTCCTCAGACGGAGCCGGTCGAGCGGGACGCTCGAATCAACTCACCCGCGGAACCACATCGGACGGATGGTGGGTCCGTTCTCGGGGAGGTCGTAGGTGGTGCCGGTCGCCGCGAACCCATTTCGGGTGTAGAGCCGGGCGGATCGCTCGGTGCTCGCCTCGAGGTAAGCGGGCAAGCCGGCCGAGGAAATTGCCTTGGTCCGGTCGGCGAGGATCGCGCCACCCGCCCCTTTCCCGCGATGCTGCGGCACCGTGACGATCACCTGCAGATACCAGTGCGGAAACTCCCGGGGATGCGAGCTCGCGAGGAGATCGCTCAGCACGGCAACCCGCTGCAGCGGACGCACATCGGGCACACTCGCGGCCATCGCGCGTGCCTCGACGGCCTCCGCCTCGAACCGCTCCATCGAATCCACCCGCTGCCAGATCGACACCGCCCAGATCTCCGATTCGGTACCGGCGAGCCAGATCTGGTCGTCGCGCAACGCGCGGTCGATGAGACCGGGCACGTACTGCGGGGTGAACTCGTCGACGGGATACCCGTCGAGCACCCACTCCGTCACCACCTCGTCGGGGCTGGCGATGCTGTACGCCGCGATCACCGCGTCGCGATCCTGCTCGCCCGCCCGCCGAACCGTGATTTCCATCCGCTGACCCTTTCGTCGTGAACACCGTGTGCTTCCGCCAAGGTAGGCAGGTCAAAGCGGCATCGCTAGAATTTCGTCACACCTGTTCGTGTGTCGAAATGGAGGTCGAGGTGGCCTGCGGAATCTGCGGCAGCACCCTCACCCAACCGGTCCGCGGCCGCAAACGCCGCTACTGCTCCCGCGCGTGCCAGGCCCGCGCCTACCGCGCCCGCCGCAACGAGGTGACGCCCGCCCCGCGCACCGCGCGCCCGGCCAAACTGACCACGATCGGCATCGTGCGCGCCGCCGTCGACCTGGCCGACCGCGAGGGCATCGACGGACTGTCCATGCGCAGATTGGCCAGCGAACTCGGCGCGGCAACCGCGGGCCTGTACCGCCACTTCGCCGACCGCGAGGCGCTGCTGGCAGGCATGGCCGAACTGGTGCTCGCCGAAATCCACCAGCCCGACACCGAACCCGGCGACTGGCGAACCCGGCTGACCCACGAGGCACACGAGGAATGGCAGCTGTATCAACGCCACCCGTGGATGCTGCCGATCCTGGCCCGGATACGCCCGCCGATCGGCCCCGCCCTCCTGGACATTCTCGAACGTTCCTTCGCCGCCCTCGACCAGCGGGGCCTGACCCGCGACACGATTCTCGCGATGTATCTCGCGTTCTCCGGCTTGGTCCAGGGCCTCGCTTTGCTGACCAGTTCCGAGCGCGCCGACCGGCTCCGCGCCGCCGAACCGACGGAGATGCCCGCCGATCTCGCCGAGTTGCTCGACCCGGCCGTCCGCCCCGTGCTGCACCGGCTTTTCGCCGACGGCCCACCAGGCCCGGACCTGGACTTGGACGCCATCCTCGACACCGGCCTCGGACTGCTCCTCGACGGCATCGCGATCAGACTGCCCAGTAGCCTGTCGCCATGACCGCTGTTGCAGATCGTTCACTAGGACCGGAACTCGCGCGTACCCAGACCATCGGTGTGGACACCGACGTCCTGGTCCTCGGTATCACTTCGTCCGAGAACGGTCCCGCCATCGTGCCCGAGGACCTGTTCAGCGACGTGCTCACCGCCGATGTCCGTGCGGAACTGCTGGATCAGCTCGGCGCGGTCGGCGCGAAGGGCAAGGCCGAGGAACTGACCCGCGTTCCCGCCCCGGCCGCGCTGCCGGATGTGACGAGTGTGCTCGCCGTCGGCCTCGGCGCCGCCGACAAGATCGACGCCGAGCAGATCCGCCGCTCGGCCGGTGTTGCCGCGCGCACGCTGTCGGGCACCGAGCTCGTGGCGACCACCCTGTCGGGTCTGGACATCGGCGCCGCAGCGGAGGGTTTCTACCTCGGCGCCTACACGTTCACGTCGTTCAGGTCGGGCAAGTCCGCGCCCAAGCCGGACGAGCGGCCGGTGGCCCGCGTCGAGTTCTTGGTGCCCGAACCGGAATTCGGCGAGGCGGAGCTGTTCCGCGCTCAGCTGATCGCCGAAGCCGTCGCCACCGCGCGGGATTTCGTGAACACCCCACCCAGCCATCTATACCCCGCCGAATTCGCTTCCCGCGCGGAGGAGTTGGCGAAGGCGGCCGGCCTCGACGTCGAGGTGCTCGACGAAAACGCGCTGGACGCAAGCGGTTACGGCGGCGTGCTCGGCGTGGGCAAGGGTTCGTCGCGGCCGCCGCGGCTGGTCCGGATCACCTACGCGGGCGGCCCGAAGAAGGTCGCGCTGGTCGGCAAGGGCATCACCTTCGACACCGGCGGCATCTCCATCAAGCCCGCGCAGAACATGGAGAACATGACCTCGGACATGGCGGGCGCCGCCGCGGTGGTCGCCACCACGCTGCTCGCCGCGCGGCTGAGCCTGCCGGTGACGGTCACCGCGACCGTGCCGATGGCCGAGAACATGCCATCGGCCACCGCGCAGCGCCCGGGCGACGTGCTCACCCAGTACGGCGGCACCACCGTCGAGGTGCTCAACACCGACGCCGAGGGCCGCCTCATCCTGGCCGACGCGATCGTCCGGGCCGGCGAGGACGAGCCCGACTACCTGATCGACGTCGCCACCCTCACCGGCGCGCAGATGGTCGCGCTCGGCACCCGCACGCCCGGCGTGATGGGCACCGACGATTTCCGCGACCGCGTCGCCGAGATCTCCCGGCGGATCGGCGAGAACGGTTGGGCCATGCCGCTGCCCACCGAGCTGCGCGCCGACCTCAACTCCAAGATCGCCGACCTCGCCAACGTCGCCCCGCACCGCTGGGGCGGCATGCTCTCGGCCGGGCTGTTCCTGAAGGAGTTCGTGCCGGAGGGCGTGCAGTGGGCCCACCTCGACGTCGCGGGCCCGGCCTACAACACGGGCGGACCGTTCGGCTACATCGGCAAGGGTGGCACCGGGGTGCCGGTCCGCACCCTCATCGCCGTCATCGAGGACATCGCCGGAGAGTGACACCGGTGCGCCGTCCGGCCGACGTCGGACGGCGCACAACCTCCCGCACCACGCACGGATCCAGGGGCTCCGGCGCGCATCCGCCGACAGCCGCGGACGCCCACACGGCACCGCCCGAGCCGCCGACAGGATGCACCCCGCACCGGTTCCACGATATTCCGTGCACGCCCGAATCGACCGCTATGCGGCGTCGCTCGACGGTAGCCAGGAGCTATAGATCCCGCAGATCCGCTTCGAACGCGCGCTGCCGTTCGATGCGTTTACGGGCGTCATAATCCCGCATCCGTTGTGGATATCCAGTCTTACCGACCTCGTACACGGGAATCCGCAAATCTTTGGCAAGCCGCCGTGCCCCGCGCTCACCGACGATCCGCCGCGTCCATTCGCCGTCTGCGGCGATCAGCACGACAGTGACATCGGTCACGGTCGTTTTCGGCTCCAAATAGCCTTCGACACCGACATGGGTACGCACCCACTCGGCGAGATAGCGAGCGTCCTCGACGCCCCCCGAACCCGCACGTACTGCGCTACCACCCCGGGTCGCGCCGCCTCGGAAACGATCTAGCAAACCCAACGACGCGCACCTCCTTTCCAACCCCGGCACAGAGTGCGCGCCGGTCTCCCCATCTTGCCAGCCCGACGAAGTTCACTGCCCTTGTGCTACACGCCGGGCGGACGAGTGCAAGGATGGATCGCGGTACAAGAACCACACAGATCTCCGGTGCCACGCACAATGATCGGTGGCTTTCGGACTCGCGCCGCAACCCGCGGCGCCGGGCCCGCCGAGAGATCAACTGTTGTAGAAACCCGTCGAGCAGTCAGAGGAGTCAGAGGACATGGCCTTCTCCGTCCAGATGCCAGCTCTTGGTGAGAGCGTCACCGAGGGAACGGTCACCCGGTGGCTGAAGCAGGAAGGAGACACGGTCGAGGTCGACGAGCCGCTGCTCGAGGTCTCCACCGACAAGGTCGACACGGAGATCCCGTCCCCCCAGGCGGGCGTGCTGTCGAAGATCGTCGCCCAAGAAGATGATGTGGTCGAGGTCGGTGGTGAGCTCGGCGTGATCAGCGAAGCCGGCGAGGCGTCCGAGTCGAGCTCGGCTCCCGCCCCCGAAGCCGCTGCCGCGCCCGCGCAGGAAGCTCCCGCCGAGGAAGCTCCGGCCGCCGAGCCCGAGCCCGAGGCTCAGGAAGAACCGGCCCAGGCGCCCGCCGCCGAGGCCGCGCCCGCGTCGTCGGGCGATGGCACCCCGGTCAAGATGCCCGAGCTGGGCGAGTCGGTCACCGAGGGCACCGTCACCCGGTGGCTCAAGGCGGTCGGCGACGATGTCGCCGTCGACGAGCCGTTGCTCGAGGTCTCCACCGACAAGGTCGACACCGAAATCCCTTCGCCGGTGGCGGGCAAGCTGCTCGAGATCACCGCGCAGGAAGACGATGTCGTCGCTGTGGGTGGACAGCTCGGCGTGATCGGCAGCGGTTCGCCCGCGAAGGCGGAGCAGCCCGCGCCGAAGCCGGAGCCGAAGCCCGAACCCAAGCCCGAGCCGAAGCCGGAGCCCAAGCCGGAACCGAAGCAGGCCGCCGCGCCCGCCCCGGCGCCGAAGGCCCCGGCCCCCCAGGCCCCCGCCCCGAAGGCGCCCGCCGCGACCGCTACGGCGACCGAGTCGGACTCCGCCGGTAACGGTTCCACCCCGTACGTCACCCCGCTGGTGCGCAAGCTGGCCGACGAGAACGGCGTCGACCTGTCCTCGCTCACCGGTTCCGGTGTCGGCGGACGCATCCGCAAGCAGGACGTGCTCGCCGCCGCGGAGGCCAAGAAGGCCCCGGCTCCGGCCGCCCCCGCGGCCAAGGCGAAGGCCGCCCCCGCGGCCGCCAGCCCGCAGCTGGCTCATCTGCGCGGCACCGTGCAGAAGGCGAACCGGATCCGGCAGATCACCGCGACCAAGACCCTGGAATCGCTGCGCACCACCGCGCAGCTGACCCAGGTGCACGAGGCCGACGTCACCAAGATCGCGACACTGCGGGCCCAGGCCAAGGCCTCGTTCAAGGAGCGCGAGGGCGTCAACCTGACGTTCCTGCCGTTCTTCGCCAAGGCCGTCGTCGAGGCGCTCGGCGTGCACCCGAACGTCAACGCCAGCTACGACGACTCCTCCAAGGAGGTCACCTACCACGCCGCGGTGCACCTCGGCATCGCCGTCGACACCGAGCAGGGCCTGCTCTCCCCGGTGATCCACAACGCGAGCGACCTGTCGCTGGCCGGCCTGGCACGCGCCATCGCCGACATCGCCAACCGCGCCCGCAACGGTGGACTCAAGCCGGACGAGCTGTCCGGTGGCACGTTCACCATCACCAACATCGGCAGCCAGGGTGCCCTGTTCGACACCCCGATCTTGGTTCCGCCGCAGGCGGCCATGCTCGGCACGGGTGCGATCGTCAAGCGCCCGGTGGTGGTGAAGGACGACACCGGCAGCGAGTCCATCGGCGTCCGTTCGATGTGCTACCTGCCGCTCACCTACGACCACCGCCTCATCGACGGTGCCGACGCGGGGCGCTTCCTCACCACGATCCGGCACCGGCTCGAGGAAGCGGCGTTCGAGGCCGACCTCGGCCTCTGACCGTCGTGTACGCATGAAGGTCGTGATCGCCGGCTCGTCCGGGTTGATCGGGACGGCGCTCGTCGCGGCACTGCGCCGCGACGGGCACGAGGTCGCCCGCCTGGTACGCAGGCGGGCGGCCGGCCCGGACGAATTCGCCTGGGATCCGGTCCGTGCCGAACTGGACGAGCGGGCTTTGCGCGGCGCCGACGCGGTGGTCAACCTGTGTGGCGCGAGCACAGGGCGCCGCCGCTGGAACGGCAGCTTCAAACAGGAGCTGCGCGACAGCCGGATCACCCCGACCGACGTGCTGGCCGCCGCGGTCGTCAAGGCGGGCGTGCCCGCGTTGCTCAACGCCAGCGGCGTGCACTTCTACGGCGGCGACACCGGCGACCGGGTGGTCGACGAAACCTCGCCCGCCGGTTCGGGTTTCCTGGCCACGCTGTGCCGGGATTGGGAGGCCGCGACGCGGCCTGCCGCCGACGCGGGCGTGCGCACCGTGCTGTTGCGCAGTGCCATCGTGTTGTCCAGGCACGGCGGGCTGCTCAGCATGCTGCACCCGCTGTACTTCCTCGGTCTCGGCGGGCGGCTCGGCAGCGGCCGTCAGTACACACCGTGGATCTCGATGGCCGACGAGATCGGCGCGATCGTTTTCGCGCTGCGCTCGCAGACCCTCGCCGGTCCACTCAACGTCGTCGGCCCCGCGCCGGTGACCAACGCGGAGTTCAGCCGCGCGCTCGGCCGTTCCCTGCACCGGCCGACGCCGCTGGTGGTGCCCGCGTTCGCGCTGCGCGCGCTCGTCGGCGAGCTCGCACAGGAGGCGATCCTGCGCGGACCGCGCGCGATACCAACGGCCCTCGAGGAGGCGGGCTACGAGTTCCAGCACCCCACCATCGGCGCCGCACTGGCCGCGACGGTGGGACAACCCGGAGACGATCGATGACCGACCAGCTCGACACCCGCCCCGCCACCCGCATCCGCGACGCGCACCGCGACGACCTGCCCGCCATCCTGGCGATCCACAACGCGAATATCGCCACCTCCACGGCGATCTGGGATCTGGAGCAGGTCGGCCTCGACGACCGCCTCGCCTGGTTCGAGGACCGCACCGCCGCTGGCCTGCCGATCCTCGTCGCGGAGATCGACGGTGTGGTCGCGGGTTACGCGAGCTACGGTCCGTGGCGGCCCAAGGCGGGCTACCGCTTCACCGTGGAGAACTCGGTGTACGTCGACGAACGGTTCCAGCGCCGCGGCATCGCCACCGCCCTGCTCACCGAGCTGATCGAGCGGGCACGGCAGACAGGTCACGTGCACGCGATCATCGCTGGCATCGAATCGGGCAACACCGGGTCGATCCAGCTGCACGAACGCTTCGGCTTCCGCGTGATCGGTGAGTTCCCCGAAGTCGGCCACAAGTTCGGCCGCTGGATGGACCTCACCCTCATGCAGCTGACGCTGCCGGTCCACGCGCGCTAGCTCGCACCCCCTGTGGCACGGTCCACAGCACACAGCTGGAAGAGAACAACCCGCCCGGCGTACCGTCGAGCTCGTGAACGACACGCGCACCACGTGGTCCGCCCGATTCGATACGACCCCGATCGTGGTCGAGGATCTCGGACTCATCGACTACCACAGCGCCTGGGAGCTGCAGCGCACCATCGCCGCGCAACGGGCCGACGGCATCGGATCCGATCGCCTACTGCTGCTGGAGCACCCCTCGGTCTACACCGCGGGCCGCCGCACCGAGGCCGAGGATCTGCCGATCGACGGCAGTCCGGTGGTCGAGGTGGACCGCGGCGGCAAGATCACCTGGCACGGACCGGGCCAGCTGGTCGGCTACCCGATCGTGCGGCTCGCTGAACCGGTCGACGTCGTCCACTATGTACGCAGGCTCGAGGAAGCACTCATCACCGTCTGCACCGACCTCGGCCTGACCTGCGGCCGCATCGAGGGACGTTCCGGGGTCTGGCTGCCCGCCACCGACGTGTTCGCCGAACGCAAGATCGCCGCGATCGGCGTGCGCGTACAGCGCGGCGTCGCCCTGCACGGCATCTCGCTCAACTGCAACGCCGCCATGGACGGCTTCCAGGCGATCATCCCCTGCGGCATCCGCGACGCCGGTGTCACCACGCTCTCGCGCGAGCTGAACCGCGAGGTCACGGTCGCCGAGGCGAAGCCACTCGTCGCCGACGCCATCGCCCGCGCCCTCAACGGCGAACTGCCGGTAACCGCGCACGATATTGCGCGCGTCACACCGGCAGGTGGGGCCGCGAGCGCCTGATCCGGTAGGCGTAATGTCGATCTGGTGACCTCAGCTTCAGCACCGGCAGGACGCAAACTGCTACGCATCGAGGCGCGCAACGCGGAGACCCCGATCGAGCGCAAACCTCAATGGATCCGGACGAAGGCCAAGATGGGCCCGGAGTATTCCGAGCTCAAAGGCCTCGTGAAACGCGAGGGCTTGCACACGGTGTGTGAGGAGGCGGGCTGTCCCAACATCTTCGAATGCTGGGAAGACCGTGAGGCCACCTTCCTGATCGGCGGCGAACAGTGCACCCGGCGCTGCGACTTCTGCCAGATCGACACCGGCAAACCGGCCGCACTCGATCGGGACGAGCCGCGCAGGGTCGCCGAGAGCGTGCAGGCGATGGGCCTGCGCTACTCGACCATCACCGGCGTCGCCCGCGACGACCTGGACGACGGCGGCGCCTGGCTCTACGCCGAAACCGTGCGCGCCATCAAGCAGCTCAACCCGAACACCGGCGTCGAACTGCTCATCCCGGACTTCAACGCCGACCCCGACCAACTGGCCGAGGTCTTCTCCTCGCGCCCGGAGGTGTTGGCGCACAACCTGGAGACGGTGCCGCGCATCTTCAATCGCATCCGCCCCGCCTTCCGCTACGAGCGTTCCCTCTCGGTCCTGACCGCGGCGCGCGAGGCGGGCCTGGTCACCAAGTCCAACCTGATCCTCGGCATGGGCGAGACCCCGGAAGAGGTCACCCAGGCGATGCGCGACCTGCACGAGGCAGGCTGCGACATCCTCACCATCACCCAGTACCTGCGCCCCTCCCCGCGCCACCACCCGGTCGACCGCTGGGTCAAGCCGGAGGAGTTCGTGGAGCACTCCAAGATGGCCGAGGAGATCGGCTTCGCCGGCGTGATGGCCGGGCCGCTGGTCCGCTCCTCCTACCGCGCAGGGCGCCTCTACACCCAGGCCATGGCGCACCACGGTCGCGAAATCGCGCCGGAGATGGCGCATCTCGCCAAGGAAGGCACCGCCTCGCAGGAAGCGTCCGCCGTTCTCGCACGCTTCGGCAGCTGATCGCGACGTTCGCACTCGGGACCGGTCCGCACCCGCCTGCCGGGCGCGGGCCGGTTCCCAGGCGCAACACCACGCGAGCCGAACACCACGCGAGCCGGTCCTCTAGTACGGCACCCTGTGGCCCGGTCCCGGCACCCAGCGGCCCGGTCCCGGCACCCAACGACCCGGTCACCGTCTTTGCCGCCACCATGACCGCCTTCGCAGGCAACAAACGCCCCGTGGTCGGCCCGTTCCCCGCCCGCGAGAACACCTGGCGCCTGTCCACCGACTGGATCTGCGAAAGCCACATCGCGGTCGCCCAGTCGTCCCCCCGCCTGCGCGTGACTATTTTGCGCACCCGACTGCTTCCCGCAGACCAACAGTCCACCGAGGTCCGGCCGTTTCGAGAACGGGTTGCGAACCGACCTACCGCGATCCCTCCAATGCCCGAGCACGAGTGCGTTTCCACAGCACCAGCACACCCACTGCCGAGCCGACCATGGCGAAGCCGACCACCCATAGCCCGGCGCGTTGGCTTCCGGTCCAATCGCGTAGCGCGCCAGTGATGTACGGTGCGGCGAAGCCGCTGAAGTTGCCGATCGAGTTGATCAACGCGATACCGCCTGCCGCTGCCGCACCGGTGAGGAAGGCACTGGGCAGCGCCCAGAAGGTGGGCAGTGCGGCGAGTACGCCGACGGCGCATACGGTCACCGCGACCATGGCCGCCAACGGATTTCCGAGATACAGCGCCACCGGAATGGCGAGGCCGCCGAGCAGTGCGGGCAACGCGACGTGCCATGGGCGTTCCCCGGTCCGGTCGCCGTGCCTGCTCCACCACACCATGACCACAGCGCCGATGACGTAGGGCACCGCGTTGATGAGACCGCGCTCGACCACCGAATAGCTGGTGCCGTACTGCTGTTCGAAGCCCTTGATGATCGTCGGCAGGAAGAACCCGAGCGCGTAGAGCCCGTACACGATCCCGCCGTAGACGAGGGCGAGGCCGAGCACTCGTGAATCGGTGAGCGCCTTGCGCACCGTCCATTGCTCGGCCTTCTCCACTTCGGCCTGCTCGGCGGCGAGTTCGGTACTGAGCCACTGCCGTTCGGCCTTGGTGAGCCAACCGGCCTGTGCGGGGCTGTCGGTGAGGAAGAACCAGGTCGCCACCGCCAGGAAGATGGCGGGCAGCCCTTCGACGAGGAACATGAACCGCCAGCCGCTGAGGCCGAACACGCCGTCGCCGTGTTCGATGATCAGACTCGACACGGTGGCGCCGAGCGCGGTGGACACCGGCACGGCGACCATGAACAGGGCGACGATCTTCGCGCGCTGGTTCTGCGGGAACCAATAGGTGAGGTAGAGCAGGATGCCCGGGAAGAAGCCCGCCTCCGCCACGCCGAGCACGAAACGCAGGATGTACAGCACGGTGTCGTTCGGCACGAACGCCATCGCCGTCGCGACGACACCCCAACTGGCCAGGATTCGGGCGATCCAGCGGCGCGCACCGAACTTGTGCAGCGCCAAATTGCTCGGCACCTCCAGCACCAGATAGCCGATGAAGAAGATCCCGGAGGCCAGCCCGAACGCGGTCTCGGTGAGCCCGAGATCGGCCTTCATGCCGCTGGGCCCGGCGAACCCGATATTGACCCGATCCAGATAGTTGACGAAATACAGCAGCCCGAGAAACGGCACCAGGCGGAGGGTGACCTTGCGCAGCGTCGCGCGAGGCACGTCGGGTGTCACAACCATCCGCGCACTGTCACCCCGGAGACACCCGCGGGTCAAGCCCCCAACCGGGGGTGCTCGCCTGCGCGGACATGGGTGCGAGCGTCTCCTCGAGGCGCGTAAGTCATAGCACGACTACATGATTCGAGCTGTTCCGGCGGTCTAAGCTGTGCTCGTGGCGAAGATCAACGAACGGCTCTCCGACATCCCCGGCGTCGCTCCCGGCTTCGGCTACGCGCACGCGGTGACCACATCGAACGGGCTCGCCTTCGTGTCCGGCCAGATCGCGGTCGACGCCGACGGCAACCTGGTCGGCGCCGACGACCTGGCCGCCCAGACCAGGCAGGCGCTGACCAACCTGGAAAACGTGCTGCACGCCCTCGGCGCCGACTGGACCGACCTGGTCAAACTCACCTGGTTCGTCACCGACACCAGCGGGCTGCAAGACCTGCGCGACGTCCGCGACGAGTTCCTGCGGCCCGCGCTCGGCGACCAGCCCAACCCGGCCAGCTCCCTCGTCCAGGTGGCCGGACTGTTCCGCCCGGAGTTCCTCGTCGAGGTCGAGGCCGTGGTGGCGGTCGCCGAATCAGGGCGCTGAGGGCTCGACGCGCCGCAGATAGCAGTCGACCGGGCCGTCGTCGTCGCTGGTGTGGCTGTACCCGAATCCCGCACGCCGAGCCACCGCCGCCGACGCGTGATTGTCCGGGTCGACTCGGATGACCGCCTCGTCGGCGAGCCCGGATTCCGCGAGATAGCGGCACGCTAGTTCGACTGCCCGGGTCGCGTACCCGCGTTTGCGCCAATCCGGGTAGATCCCGTAGGCGAGATTGGCTTGCCGGTCGGTCAGATACGGCTGCCTGGTATGCACGTCCAGCGTCCCGATCAGCGTTCCGCTCGCCACATCCAGCACCGCGAACGTTCGGGCCGCCGCGTTGTCCTGCCATCGCCGCACACACCGATCGAAATGCCGCACAACGGTTTCCAGCGTGCCGCGCCCGCCGTTGAGCCAGCGCGCCAGCTCGTCGTCCTCCCCCGCCAGATGCGCCTCGGCATCGGCCACCGTGATCGGCCGTAGTGCGATGGCACCGTCGGAAATCAGCACGTAGCCATCGTGCGCAGGCGGGCCCGAGCGCGGCAAGTGCTTTCCCCGCGGCATCGGCTGCCTGCGAACTCGCATCGGCCCGTCGGCGAGGCAGCATCGGCGTGGCGGCGCCCTCGTATCACCCCCGTCGGTGAGCTCGCACCGCCCGTTGGCGAAGCTGCATCGACGTGGCGGCCCCCGTACGTCGCCTGACACCGCCCCGTCCGCCAACTCGCATCACCCGCCGGCCAACTCACATCGGCGTGGCGGCAGCGTCGCAGCGGCCTGCCGACAAAGGCACAGTCGCCAACGCCCCAGGTACGGACCGAGCAGTCCGTGGCACCGGATCTCCCGATCCGGGGACGCGCGGCGACTGCCGGTGGGAAGCTCGAAGGACCGCAGGTGTCGGGGCGCCAGGAAGCGAGACGCACAGTGGACAAGGCGAGTGGAGCCGCAGGGGGCAACGGCAGAGTAGTTACGGCCGAGCGGCCGGATCAGATTCGAAATGTGGTGCTGGCCGGGCACAGCGGATCCGGGAAGACCACATTGGTCGAGGCGATGGCGTTGACCACGGGGATGGTGAATCGGGCGGGTCGGGTCGAGGACGGCACGTCGCTGTCGGACTACGACGAGATCGAGCATCGGCAGCACCGCTCGGTGCAGTTGTCGGTGGTGCCGCTGGCCTGGTCGGGCATGAAGATCAACCTGATCGACACACCCGGATACGCGGATTTCGTCGGTGAATTGCGAGCGGGCCTGCGCGCGGCCGACGCGGCACTGTTCGTCATCTCGGCCGCCGAGGGCTCCGAAGGTGTCAGCGGTGCGACCCGCGCGCTGTGGGAAGAGTGCGCGGCGGTCGGCATGCCGCGCGCGATCGTGCTCTCCCACCTGGACACCGCGCGGGCCGACTTCGACGAGATGACCGAGACCTGCCGCACCGTGCTCGGCGGCGGCGCGTCGGAAAACATTCTCCCCCTGCATCTTCCGGTGTACGGCCCGCGAAGCGCGGACGGCCACCGCCCGGTCACCGGGCTGATCGAGCTGCTGCCGAACTGCGTGGTCGACTACTCCTCCGGCGAGCGGGTGGAGACCGAGCCGACAGCCGAGCAGTCGGCGATGCTGGCGCAGGCGCGCAACCGGCTCATCGAGGGCATCATCGCCGAGAGCGAAGACGAAACACTGATGGAACGGTATCTGAGCGGCGCGGAGATCGACCTCGCGACGCTCGTCACCGACCTGGAACGGGCCGTGGCCAGGGGCAGTTTTCATCCGGTGCTGTTCGGCGCGCCCGCCCCGGAGGGCGCCAAGCAGGGGCTGGGCACCGTCGAACTGCTCGACCTGATCACCGGCGGCTTCCCGACTCCGTCGGAACACATCGTCTCTGCCGTCACCGCGCTCGGCGGCAACACCAGGCGCCAACTCGACTGCGATCCGAACGGCGCGCTCGCGGCCGAGGTGATCCGCACCGCCTCCGACCCGTACGTCGGGCGGGTGTCGCTGGTCCGCGTATTCTCCGGGACGCTGCGCGCCGACGACACGGTGCACGTCTGCGGCCACGGCCTGGAGGAGCGCGGCCACGAGAGCCACGACGTCGACGAGCGGGTCGGCGCGATCTCCGCACCGTTCGGCAAGGGGCAGCGCCCGCTCGGCCAGGCCATCGCGGGCGACATCGCCTACGTCACCAAACTGAGCCGCGCGGAAACCGGCGATACGCTCTCGGGTACCGACAAACCGCTGTTGATCGAGCCGTGGCAGATGCCGGATCCCTTGCTGCCCATCGCGATTACCGCGCACAGCAAGGCCGACGAGGACAAGCTGTCGCAGAGTCTGACCCGGCTGGCCGCCGAGGATCCGGCCGTGCGGCTCGAACACAATGCGAACACCCATCAGCTGGTGCTGTGGTGCCTCGGTGAGGCGCACCGCGATGTCGCGCTGGAGCGATTACGAACCAGGTTCGGCGTGCAGGTCGACGTGGTCGAGCATCGGGTCGCACTGCGAGAAACGTTCGCGGGCAAGGCGAACGGGCGTGGCAGGCACGTGAAGCAGTCCGGCGGGCACGGTCAGTACGCGGTATGCGAGATCGAGGTCGAGCCGCTGCCGGGTGGTTCCGGCATCGAGTTCGTGGACCGGGTGGTCGGCGGAGTTGTTCCGCGCCAGTTCATTCCGTCGGTGGAGAAGGGCGTGCGCGCACAGGCGGCGCGCGGGGTGGCCGCCGGATATCCGCTGGTCGATGTGCGGGTCACGCTCTTCGACGGCAAGGCGCACTCGGTCGACTCCTCCGATGCCGCATTCCAGACCGCAGGCGCGCTCGCGTTGCGCGAGGCCGCCGCCAGCGCCGGTGTCGCGCTGCTGGAACCGATCGCCGAGGTCTGGGTGCTGGTCGCCGACGACTATGTCGGTCCGGTGCTGAGCGACCTCTCCGGTCGCCGCGGCCGCGTCCTCGGCACCGAACCGCACGGCACCGGGCGCACCCGAATCCATGCCGAGGTACCGGAGCTCGAACTCAGTCGGTACGCCATCGATCTGCGCTCGCTCTCGCACGGCACCGGCGACTTCACCCGGTCCTACACGCGGCACGAAACGATGCCGAACCAACTCGCCGCCGCGATGCGCGAGCAGGCGAAAAAGTAGTCCGACAACGACATTCGGGCCCACCCACGGATAGTGGATGGGCCCGAACATCTTTCGTCGACTAGGTGACCAGGTTCCTGCGCAGTTTCAAGATGGTGCCGCCGTCCAGGCCGAGCCCCTGGGTCAGATACTTGCCGAGGTCGCCGTAGTCCTGCCGCATCTTCTCGACCGCGGCGTTGAGGTACGCGTCCCGGACTTCCTGCAGCGGGATCAGCAGGTCGGGGTTCTGCATCAGGCCCGCCTGCTTCACCTGCTGGCGCAGCGCGGCGTCCGCGGCGGCGCGGTACTGGTTGGACAGCAGATAGTCTTGCCGCGCAGTGCCTTCCGGCACGCCTACGGCACGCAACAGCACGTAGGTCAGCCAGCCGGTGCGGTCCTTACCCGCCGTGCAGTGGTACAGCGTGGCCCGGTCGGTGTTGGCCAGGTCCTTGATCGTCTGCCCGAACGCGGCCCTGGACTCCTGGCGGCTGATGAACGTGGTGTACATGTTCAGCATGATCTGCTCGGCCTTGCCGTTGCCGAGCGCCTCCTCCTGCTTCTGCGGATCGCGGGTCTGGATCACCGCCAGCATCTGCTGGAACAGCCCGGTGTCGTCGATCGGCCGCGCCACCTGCCGAGCGCCGGGGATCGGCTTGTCCGCACCGGCGAATTGCACCTCGCCCGGCGTACGCAGATCGATCACGGTCTGCACCTGCAGGCCCGCCAACTTCTGCACATCCGCCGCGGTGAGCTTCTCCAGCGAGTCGCCCCGAATAGCTTTGCCCGGCTTCACCTTCTCCCCGTCGTAGGTCCGGTATCCGCCGATATCACGAACATTCACCGCACCCTGCAGATCGATCCGTGCGGCGGCGACCACCGACTCCGCCTCGGGCTGGGCGGTCGCCAGCGGTGGAGCGGCGGTCATCGTCACGGCAAAGGTCGCCAGGGCGGCGGTAATCAAAGAAATAAATGAAACCTTCATGGCGCGGGACAGTAGAACGTGTTTCACTCGCGTATCGGCGTTCGCTCGCATCCCGCCGCATCTGCCCCGCTCAGCGGGACCCAGCTGGCAGTCAACGAGATTCGCGCTGGATTCCGCGCGAGATGCGCCTACCATCCGCACGTGATTACGGTGGTCGATGATCAATATGAGGAGCGATTGCTCGACATTTTCGGGTTGAAAAGGGCCATGGAGGGCGGGGTTCGAACCCGCGACCGTCCCATTCGTTGTGGGCGTTCTACCAACTGAACTACTCCATGACCCTGACGCAGGTTATGTCGAATCGAATTGCGCGACAATTTGTTTTCGTTCGAGGCTCGGTGGTGAAACTCCCGGCAAGTTCTCAGGCGCCGGCGAGACCTGCGCGGGGCAAGGCGGCAACGCGCGTACAACGACCTTCATGGCCGAACGGGACCACTCGCGTCGGCCGATGTGTACGAATTCGCCGTCCAAGCACAGAACGACCGGCAATTTCACGCAGCACGAGAACGCACGGCGCTGCAAGCCCTGTGCGAGTTCGGCGAGCCGCGGTGCGGCCAGCAGCCGGCGTCGTGCGCCGGAACCCGTGTGCACGGCATCGCACACCGGGTGGCGGTGAGGGCAGCACCTCTCCAGCCCGCGACACACCGCCACCAGAGCGTTGGTTACGACGGTTGCGGGTCGATAGCGTCGAGGCATGGCTGAAGACAATCTGCCTGCCGTCTATCGCGGCACCGTGCTGCACTTTCTCCGGGATCCCGGGGCCGACGACGATCCCGACGCGTGGGAGTTGTTCGAGGACGGGGCACTCGCGGTCGGTATCGACGGCAGGGTGCGTTGGGTGGGCGACTGGTCGGCGTTGCCGGACCAGCATCGCGGCGCGGTCGTCGATCACCGAGGCAAGCTGATCGTTCCGGGTTTCGTGGATACCCACATCCATTACAGCCAGTACGACATGATCGCGAGTTTCGGTGCGCGACTCGAAGATTGGCTGCAGGAGTATGTTTTTCCGACCGAGCGCAAGTTCGCGGATGCCGACTATGCCGACCGGATAGCGGGCCTGTTCCTCGACACATTGCTGGCCTGCGGGACCACCACCGCCAGTGTGTACCCCACCGTGCATCCGACCTCGGTGGACGCGTTCTTCGCGCAGGCGCGGCGGCGCGGCATGCGGATGACGTGCGGCAAAGTCCTCATGGACAAGCAACCCGACGCGCCCGACTTCCTCGCCGATGCCGGTGTGCCGCAGGCCGAGGACGAGACCAGGCAGTTGATCGCCCGCTGGCACCGGACGGACCGGCTGACCTACGCGATCACCCCACGCTTCGCGCCGTCGTCCTCGGCTGAACAGCTGGCCATGGCCGGTCGGCTGCTGCGCGACTTCCCCGATGTGGCGTTGCAAACCCATGCCGCGGAGAGTCGCCCGGAGACTGCGAGCGTGCTGGCTCGTTTCACCGATGCCCGCTCGTACCTGGATGTGTACGACCAAGCGGGCATGCTCGGCCCGCGATCCATCTTCGGCCACTGCATTCACATAGACGATCAGGACCGATCCCGGCTGGCCGACACCGGCGCCGCCATCGCCTTCTGCCCCACCTCCAACCTGTTCCTCGGCAGCGGCCTCTTCGACTTCGCCGCCGCCCGCGACGCGGGCGTCCGAGTGGGACTCGGCACCGATTGCGGTGCCGGAACCAGCTATTCGATGCTGCGCACCCTCAATGAGGCCTACAAGGTGATCATGCTCAAAGAGTCGACTAAACCTCCCCACTCACGCACCAGCCTGTCCGCCCTCCGCGGCTTCTACCTGGCCACCCTCGGCGGCGCCGAAGCCCTGCACCTCGACGACCACATCGGCAACTTCCGCCCGGGCAAGGAAGCCGACTTCCTCGTCCTCAACTGGACCGCCACCCCCACCCTCGCCCACCGCACCACCCGCGCCCGCACCTTCCAAGAACGCCTGTTCGCCCAAATGATCCTCGGCGACGACCGCTCCGTCGAAGCCACCTACCTCATGGGTCGTCGCGTCCCGTAGCCCCGCCTAAATCCCGATCAACCGCACGGACCCACCACACAACTTCCGCATGTCATCGGCGTCGCTGGTGAGCACGACCACCGGAACCTGCTGCCGCCGAGCCATTTCTGCGACAACGGCGTCGATCGCGTACTTGTGTCCATGCAACCCCGTCGCGATCAGCAGCGCCGAAGCCGCCTTCGCCGACGCATCATCGACCTGTTCGATCCGGAGCGCGGACAACAACCACGCCAGTCGTGCTCGGTCGGTCTTGCGGTGCGTCGCCTCGATGATGGTGAGCGCACTGATCACGACTTCCATTCCGCGCGAACGCGCTTCGGCGACGATCGCGACCACCGACACGGAATCCTCGACGAGGCGCGACAACCCATCGCAGTCCAGAACCAACGTCCCCTGATGCAGCGTGGTGGAGCGCCGGGCGGGTCGATTCAGCTTGCCGTGTGCCACTGGTCCGACTCACCGAGTGCGCTGTCGAACAAATCCCTGGCACGTTGCCGTTCCGCCTCGGGCAGCGGACCATTGCGCCGTTCGTGGTCTGCGATGTACTCGTCGAGCAACATCCCACGAAGTTCGCGCTCGACGGCCGAGGTGACGAACGAGGAGAACTCCCGTTTGCCGACCCGGCGGCGGATCGCCTCGGCGGTGCCTTCCGGCAATGACAGACTGACCCGCGTCGCGGGACCTTTGCCGATCCGATGTTCGGGCTCGCTGCTCATTGCTTGATATTATCAATTGAAGTAGGAAACCTCAATGCCCCGCTCCAGCCGAAGCAATGTCCGGCGCCGGACCGACTACCGCAGGGGTCGCAGACCGAGTGCCGCGCCGTCGCCGGCCGTCGGAGCCGTTGCGCGTACAACCGCACCCGCTGTACCCAATTCTCAACTGTTCCAGCAGGACTCGGCGAGCAAGCCTGTCGGACCCGATGCGTATGGTCGGCGGGGTGGATAACCTCGATATTCCCGCGTTGGTGGCCGTGCTGCCCGGCGAGGGTGAAACCGTTCATATTCCGGGCTTCGGTGCCACGTACAAGCTTTACGGTCACCACACCAATGGGGTGATGTCGATCGTGGAGCATCCGTTCGACGTCGGCACGATCACGCCGCCGCACATGCACAGCCGGGAGGACGAGTACTCGATTGTGTTGGAGGGGCGGATCGGGTTTCGCTCCGACGACACCGAGGTCGTGCTCGATGCCGGCGGGTACATCATCAAGCCGCGTGGCGAGATGCACGCGATGTGGAACGCGAGTGACGTGCCCGGTCGCATTATCGAGATCATCATTCCGGGTGGTTTCGAAACCTATTTCCGCGATCTTGCGGCCCTCATCGCCGACGCAACCGCCACGTCCGAGTCCTTCACCGCGCTGGCCACCCGATATGGATTGACCTACGGACACCCCGACTGGCTCGATGATGTCATCGAGCGCTACCACCTCAACCCGATCGTCCCCCGCTAGCCGCGATCCCGTCGCCGAAGCGAATAAGGTTCCGCCCGGAAACGGGCAACGGCCCACCCGCGGATCGCGGATGGGCCGTTGCCGAACGACTCGACGTACGAACGACTTACACGTCGTAGTACAGCTCGAACTCGTAGGGGTGCGGGCGCAGGTTCACCGGGGCGATTTCCTGCTCGCGCTTGATGCTGATCCAGGTCTCGATCAGGTCGTCGGTGAAGACGTTGCCCTCGGTCAGGTAGTCGTGATCCTGCTCGAGGCGGTCGATGACCGTGGCCAGGCTGGTGGGGGCCTGCGGGATGTTCTTGGCCTCCTCCGGCGGGAGCTCGTAGAGGTCCTTGTCGACCGGGGCCAGCGGCTCGATCTTGTTCTTGATGCCGTCCAGGCCCGCCATCATCATGGCGGCGAAGGCCAGGTACGGGTTGCCCGAGGAGTCCGGCGCGCGGAACTCGATGCGCTTGGCCTTCGGGTTGTTGCCGGTGACCGGGATACGCACGGCGGCGGACCGGTTGCGCTGCGAGTACACCAGGTTGATCGGCGCCTCGTAGCCCGGGACCAGACGGTGGTAGGAGTTCACGGTCGGGTTGGTGAACGCCAGCAGCGACGGGGCGTGGTGCAGGATGCCGCCGATGTAGTGACGCGCCAGATCCGAGAGGCCGCCGTAGCCCGCCTCGTCGTGGAACAGCGGCTTGCCGTCCTTCCACAGCGACTGGTGCACGTGCATGCCCGAGCCGTTGTCACCGAAGAGCGGCTTCGGCATGAACGTGACGGACTTGCCCTCCTGCCACGCGGTGTTCTTCACGATGTACTTGAACAGCTGCAGGTCGTCGGCCGCACCGAGCAGCGTGCCGAACTTGTAGTTGATCTCGGCCTGACCGGCGGTGCCGACCTCGTGGTGGCCACGCTCGAGCTCGAAGCCCGCGTTCTGCAGGTTGGTCGAGATCTTGTCGCGCAGGTCGACGTAGTGGTCGTACGGCGCGACCGGGAAGTAACCGCCCTTGTTGCGAACCTTGTAACCGAGGTTCGGGGAGCCGTCCAGGTTCGTCTTCACGCCGGTGTTCCAGGAACCGGAGATCGAGTCGATCTCGTAGAACGAGCTGTTCATCTGCGAGCCGTAGCGGATCGAGTCGAAGATGTAGAACTCGGCCTCGGCGCCGAAGTACGCGGTGTCGGCGATACCGGTCGAGCGCAGGTACTCCTCGGCCTTACGCGCGATGTTGCGCGGGTCGCGGCTGTAGGCCTCGCGGGTGAACGGGTCGTGCACGAAGAAGTTGAGGTTCAGCGTCTTGGCGGCGCGGAACGGGTCCAGGCGCGCGGTGCTGAAGTCGGGCAGCAGCAGCATGTCCGACTCGTCGATCGACTGGAAGCCACGGACGGAGGAGCCGTCGAACGCTAGCCCTTCCTCGGCGAGGTCGGTCGTGAAGGCCTTCGCCGGGATCGAGAAGTGCTGCTGCACACCGGGAAGATCGCTGAACCGGATGTCGACGTACTCGACTTCTTCGTCAGCGAGATATTTGATGACCTCGTCGGCCGTGCTGAACGTCACTTGTTCTCCTTACGGATCGGTTCCCAGCGAGTGTCGATTGCGTGGGTTCGTCGCGTCCAGACGGTATGGACGCGGTGTTTCCCGGCGGTCAAGTTCGTGTTTCGCCAGTGTTACACGTACGGCTGGCCGGGTGACTAGGCCCACCCGGGCTCGAACAGCATGCTAATCCTGCCATCCGCGCCGAGACGCGCTGACGTGAACTCCCCTTATGCGGTGCCGGGCGGCCGGTCGGTCCCGCATATTGTGGGGGCATGGCACGCATGACGGGATCGTGGCTCTCCGGCCCTTCGGAGGGCTCCGGCGATCAGGCAAACCCCGAGTTCCCCGGCGAACACCTCGGGCTGCCGAAGTCCGGTGCGGGTTCGCTGTCCGGGATGGCTCGCCGGATCGCCGCGCTGTTCGTGGATTGGTTGATCGCGCTCGGCATCGCGGCGCTGATCGTGCGCGGCAGTTCGGCGTCCAGCCTGACGCTGCTGGTCTGGTTCGTCATCGGGGTCGCCGCCGTGACGATGTTCGGGTTCACGCCCGGTCAGTACTTCCTGCGGTTGCGGACCGTGCGGATCGACGCGCCGGTGACCGTGGGTTTCGTTCGCGCGCTGGCCAGGCAGGCGCTGCTGGTATTCGTGGTGCCCGCGCTGTTCACCGACGCCGATGGGCGTGGCATGCACGATCGTGCGACCGGCACTGCGCTCGTCCACTCGCGCTGAGATCGCGCAGTACTCGGCACCCGCTGGTCTACCAAGCCCTCGCCGACGACCGCATCGCCCGGCTCGTCAAGGCTTGACCAAGATCAAGGGGAACTGATGCCGGCATCCGTCGAGAGGCGAACAGCACCAGTTCCTCCTGATCATGAAACGTCCACGCATGCGAAAGGCCCGCATCCGACTGGGATGCGGGCCTTTGCGTACGAGGTCAGCGCCTGCGAATGGTGCGCTGGACGCCGCGCATCTTGGCGCCGGCGGGCATCGGGCCCTTGGGCAGCGCCGGGCCGGTGCGCGAGCTGAGGGCGGTCAACCTGCCCTCGATGAGGTCCATGCGCTTGGTGTCGATGTTGCGGGGCAGCTTGGTCAGGTAGCGCTGCAGTTCCTTCAGCGGCACCTGGCCTTCGTCGTTGCCGATGACGATGTCGTAGATCGGGGTGTCGCCGATCAGCCGGGCGGTGCGCTTCTTCTCCTGCGCGAGCAGCGATTTCACCCGCTGCGGGGAGCCCTCGGCGACCAGCACCACGCCGGGCAGCCCGATCACCCGGTGCACCGCGTCGAGCTGGGTGGTCGCGGCGATGCCGTTGGACACCCGCCACTTGCCCTGCAGGTTGTCCAGCACCCAGGCCGCGGCACCCGCTTGGCCCTCGGCTTTGCCGTAGACGCTCTTCTGCACCCGCCGGCCGAAGATGATGAACGCGGCCAGCGCGCCGAGTACCACGCCGAGCGGGACGAGGAACCAGGTCAGACCGAAAATCAGGCCGATGACCAGGAAGACAGCGGTGATGCCGAGCAGCGCGCCGATCATCAGCGGCAGCAGCAGCTTGTCGTCCTTGCGCTGCATCTGGAACGCCTGCCAGAGCTGCTGCCTGCGCTCTTTCGACTGCTGCTTGCGGGCCGCTTTCGCCGCGGCCTTCGCTTCTTTGGTGGGCTTACCTGCTGCCATGCCACTCAGGATAGTGCCCACGTCGTGCGGGTTCTGCCACGCCCGCCTCGGCGGCGTCCATTACCGTCGCGTCGGCGTCAATTCCAACCGCGCCTGGCCATCGATCCGAGCACGGTGAGATCCAGATCACCGGACGCCTCGGTCCACCCCATCGCCCGCAATTCGACCGGCGTCGCCACACCGAGCGCATCGCGGAAGCCGATGGCCACGGAGCGGGCGAACTCGACCAGGCTGCGCGGGGAGATCGGCCAGAACATGGTCCTTGTCCAGTTGTCGACCTCGCGGCGCAGCATCGGTTCGTTCCAGCCGAGCTCGCGTAATTCCTGTGCGGCGGCGTCCGGAATGGGCTGTGCCAGATAATGATCACCCGCCAGCTCGGCGGACAATTTGATGTCGTACTGCATGAATTGGACGTACCGATTTCCGGGCGCCGCGATGATCAACGTTGCC
This sequence comes from Nocardia sp. NPDC052316, assembly GCF_044547795.1. Taxonomy (NCBI): domain Bacteria; kingdom Bacillati; phylum Actinomycetota; class Actinomycetes; order Mycobacteriales; family Nocardiaceae; genus Nocardia; species Nocardia sp. NPDC052316. The sequence continues at coordinate 821,770 of NZ_JBIUBB010000003.1, read as the reverse complement.
CGCGAAGGTAGCTCAGACAGACACAGCGCCAGTGCTTGCACGAACTGCTCCCAGTCCGCGGTCACCGGCTCGTTCATTCTTCCCCCGGGCGCTCGCACTGGCCCGATCATACGCCGCCCCGCCTGAGACACCACGTGAATCTTGTTGTACCCCCTGATACTTCGCGACGTTCATAGCCGAAGCGAATGGCCCATTGTTCGCTGGTACGAGCCATTTCGCTGCGGCAGCGAGTTCGGACGGCGGGCCCGACTCCGGTCCGCGTCCGTGCCGCTGACGGAAAGGATTTCGCTTACGCCGAGTCGAGTTCCGCGGCGTAGCGGGCGGTCAGCTCGGCCACCCGGCCCACCGGCCAGGGGCAGCGCACCTCACCCTGCGACGCGGCGAAGAAGAGTTCGAGGTGAACGTGCCAGGCGGCGAGCAGTTCCGCACGGGCCGAGGCGAGTTGCCGCGGGACGGTCTGGGTCAGCTCGACGTGGACGCCGAGGTCGGGATCGGCGTGGAACTGGAAACGGACCGTGCCCACAGCGCGACCGCCGTGGTGCCACTGGTAAGCCATGGCGGTGGGCGACTCGACCACAGTGCGCGGGCCCGCCTCGACGTGCTGATTGCTCGCGCGCAGCGGCGCGGGCCCGCCAACGACGGGCGCGCCGTCCTCGACCAGCAACGACCACAGCTTCTCCACCGGCTGCCACATCATGTCGCGGACGAAACGCAGTACGTACCCGTCGGCGGTGGTCTCGCAGGAGCCTGAGTCGAGACCGAAAGCAGCGATGTAGTCCTCGAGGTCGGCGAGCCGGCGACCCTCGTCCACGTCGGGCGCGGTGCCGTCCAGGGCGGCGGCGAGGGCGGCCAGGCACTGGTCCCAACCGACCGCGGACCGCGCGGCGCCGCGCCTGCCCTCGGCGCCGCCGCCGAGCACGTGGGTGAAGACCAGCAACGTACCCTCGCCGTCAGGCAGGAGTTCGAAGCGCAGCACGTCCCGGTTCCAGCGGAACATGAAAACCTTCGGCGGATCCACTTCCAGCACTTCACCTTCGGACGTGCTGTCGATGGTCTCCGGCGCGTCGGCGAAGGTGAACCGCATCGCCGCGCCGGGCCGGACCTCGGCGGTGACGCTCGCCGGGAACCACGCTGCCATCTCACGTGGATCACTCACCGCGCGCCACACCTTCTCGGGTGGGTGCGCGAACCTGCGTTCCATCCGCAGGGTGGGGGCGCCATCGATGGTGTGCAGTTGAGCGCGGGGGCCGGTCATCATCATCCTTTCCGCAGGGCGGGATCGTCGGGCATCGCGTCGAGGTGGCGCTCGAGGACATCGAAACTGGCTTCCCACATCCGCCGATACGGCGCGAGCCATGCCTCGACCTCGGCCAGGGACTCGGGCCGCAGCCGGTACCACCGCCGCTGGGCGTCCTGGCGCACCGCGACCAGTCCCGCGCCGCGCAACACCTTCAGATGTTTGGAGACTGTCGGCTGCGCCAGCCGCAGTTCCGCGACCAGGTCGCCTACCAGCCGCTCCCGCTCCCGCAGCAGATCCAGGATCTGTCGGCGGTGCGGTTCGGCCAGTGCCTCGAACGTTGATGCCACATGGGCAATATAGCCAATAGGGAATATAACCGCCAGGGGTGAACCTCGGAAGTGCGCGAGGATCGGCGGACAGAGCGAGACCGCCGGTCACCACACACCCGCACCGGTAGACCACGCACGACTCACCGCGAGCCGATCCGCTCGCGCCGCGGCGCAGGCATCGGAGATCACAACGCGAAGTCCCCGCCATGGTGTCCCGCTCGACGCGCAGCTAGACCGAGGTGTTCTCCGAGCAAAGCATGGTGGCGGTGCATCGCGGGTGAGTGCTTCGCGGTGGCTCGTTGGACGGGGTGCTGATCCGTCTAGTTTCGGCGGTTTGCTGTTCAGCTGGTGGCTACCGGGCGGTGTTAGTTTGCGGTGCGTGTGTGCGCGGTTGGTGGTGAGCGTTCATGACGTCGCGCCTGCTAGTGCGGCGGAGACGGCGCGGTGGTGTGCCGATGCCGATGGGTTCGGGATTCCGGTGTCGCTGTTGGTTATTCCTGGGCCGTGGCGGGGTGCGGCGTTGGCCGAGCGGCCGGATTACGCGGGTTTTCTGCGGGAACGGCGGGCGGGTGGGGACGAGATCATGGTGCACGGGTGGTCGCATCGGGCCGGGCCAGAGGGTGGGTGGCCGCGGCGGGCGCTGGGCCGTGCGGTGGCGCGCGGTGCGGCCGAATTCGCCGCGCTCTCCGCGGATGAGGCGGCAGCCAAGCTGCGGAAGGCCAAGGCGGTAATGGCCGAATCCGGGCTTTCGACAACGGGTTTCACCCCGCCCGGCTGGCTCGCCGCACCCGCGGCGGAGCAAGCGCTACGCGCGGCGGGCTTCTCGCACACCACGGACCACTTCGGCGCGAAGGACCTGCGAACCGGTCGCCGCCACCGCGGTTTCGCCCTCTCACACCGCCCCGGCGGCGGCTGGTCCGAACGCTTCGGCGCCACCATGCTGGTCGCCATGGCCCGCCGCAACGCGGCCAACGGCGGACTGGTGCGCCTTGCCCTGCACCCGGACGACCTGCACCGCCCCGGCCTGCGTGACGCCACGTTGCGTGCCATCGACGCCGCCCTGCACGCGGGCACTCGCGCAACCACCTACGCCGACTTGGTCAGAGCGGCAGACAGCTGATGCGCATCGTGCAGATCGCCAACTTCTACACCCCCGCCTCCGGAGGACTGCGCACCTGCCTCGATGAGATCGGCCGGGGTTATCTCGCGGCGGGGCACGACCGCGTGCTGGTGGTTCCGGGGCCGGCGGACGGTGACGAGTCGACGGCGTCGGGGCGGCGAATCACCGTGCACAGTCCCAAGTTCGGGGCGGGCGGCTATCACGTGCTGACCGCGCGGCGGACGCGGGCGATCCTCGATGGGTTGCGGCCGGATGTGCTGGAGTGCAGCGACAAACTGAGTGTGCGTTGGCTTGCTCCGTGGGCGCGCGGTGTCGGCGTGCCGTTGGTGCTGTTCTCGCACGAACGTATCGACGCCATCCTGCGCACGCGTGTGCCACCCGGTTTCCCGTTGGCCACGGCCGCCGACCTGGCCAATCGCCGCCTGTGTGTGCGGGCGGAAAAAGTGGTGGTCACGTCGAGTTTCGCGACGGCGGAGTTCGCCCGGATCGGGGCAACCAATGTGCGTCGCGTCCCGCTCGGCGTCGACCTGACCACCTTCCGCCCTACCGAAAAACCCTGGGCCGCAGGCGATCCGGTACGCCTGGTGTTGGTGAGCAGGCTGTCCAAGGAGAAGCGGGCCGAACGCGCGATCGAGGCGGTGCGGGTACTGGTCGAGTCCGGTCTGCACTGTGAACTCGCGGTCATCGGCGACGGCCCGCTACGGCCCCGCCTCGAGCGCCTGGCCCTCGGACTACCGGTGGTCTTCCACGGCCACCTCACCGACCGCGCCACCATGGCGACCATGGTCGCCAACGCCGACATCGCGGTATTCCCCTCCCCCGCTGAGACTTTCGGGCTCGCGGTGCTGGAATCGCTCGCCTGCGGCACCCCCGTCGTAGTCCCCGACGCAGGCGCGGCACGCGAACTCGTCGACGCCCCCGGTTCCGGCATCGTCTCCGACGGCACGCCGCAAGGCTTGGCCGATGGCGTCCGGCAACTCCTGACGGTCCCCGCCCCGCAGCGCCGACACGCCGCCCGCCTGGCGGCCGAACGCTTCCCTTGGTCGGCCACGGTCACAAGCATGCTCGCCCTGTACGCAGACTACGAATCGCCCGCCCGCTCAGCCTGACCACAAACCGTGATCGAGGGAACACAACGGCGGCAAAGCCCGAGTAGACCCGCGACCATGTCCCGTGGTTCCGGGCTCGTCCTTCTCGAATCGCAGCAGGGTTGTGAGCCGGATCCCGACCGCCACACCGAACTTCAAGTTATGGAACCCGCTCGTACACCGGCTGATCCGACAGCGACGGGTCCAGTTCGTCATGCAACGTGGGTGAGTTCGCGAGCAACGCGATCCCGGTGATCACCAGCACGGCCGCGAGAACCAATAACACCGGCCGCGGTTGAACAGTCACCGCGAACAGAGTCAGACCTGCCGCGTAACTGAGCACCGGATCAGTGATCGTCATAGCGGTGAGCGCGGTGGGCAGCGATCCTCGGGCATATGCCTCCTGCGTGAGCAACCCGCCGAGGACGGTGGACACCGGAATCCCCAGCAGCGCCCAACTCGGATCAGGCAGCACCGTGGTCGCGATCACCACCAGCACCGCCGTCGTCGAGAAGCAGCAACCCGCCGCCACCGCGACCAACGCCGACCGCAACTGCGTCGAGTTCGTCAGCCGCGACACGGCGACCAACCCGATGATCCCCGCGAACACACCCGCACCGACCCCGGGCAGCAACTCGGGCCGCACCGCCGCATGCCCCGGCGCGCTCTGCCCCACCAGCAGGATCAACCCCGCACACACGAAAGCGGTCCCCGCCCAATCCCGCCCGAGCAGCGCCCGCCTGCGCCGCGCCGCGGCGAACGGCAACGCGAACAGCAGTTGCACCACCAGCAGCGCCTGCACCACCGCGATCGCCCCGACCCGCAGCGCCACCGCGTGCACCACGAACCCCGCCACATTCGCACCCTGCCCCGCCAGCCACCGCCGATCGGTGACCAACCGACGAGCAATCCCCACGAGCACCAGAAACCGGCCGTGCCCGGCTTCGGTGGCTGCCTGCCGTGCCGCCCCCTGCTGCAACGCCGCCGACACCGCGAACAGCAACGCCGCGAACAGTGCGAGTGAGATAGTTCCCACCGCAGCCACATCCACAGGCTCACTGCCCTGCATATCCGCGGCCTCCGGCATACCGCCCATGCTGGCGGCCCGGAGTGAACACGGCATGGCGCCCGCCCGGCGGGCTGGCAACACCTACCGACAGACCACCCCGGTTCCAGGGGCTGGACGGTCGTCCGGGCACACTCGATAGTCCTATGGTGAGCGAACGAACGGTCCTGGTGCGGGCCCTGTGTGGGCTGTTACTGCTGTTGGCTGTGACCACGCCGGTGACGGCGGCGGCCGAGCCGCTTTCGGAGCCGTTCCAGTGGCGGCAGGCGTTCATCGATGCGCCGGACGGCACTCGGTTGCACGCGGACATTCTGCGTCCGGCGGGTATCGCCGACGACGTGCGCACCCCGGTTGTCCTCACGGTCAGCCCGTACCGCGCTCACCTGGCGTATCTGAGTGAACCCCGGCTGCGCGGCGGCCCGTCCACCGACAACCTGCAGGCGGACATGTTCCTGCGCGCCGGCTACACCTATGTCGTCGTCGATCTGCGTGGTTTCGGCGGCTCGTCCGGCTGTCCGGACTTCGGCGGCCCCGGCGAGCGATCCGACGTCGCGACCGCGGTGGAGTGGGCCGCGAACCAACCGTGGTCCACCGGCAAGGTGGGCATGTTCGGCGTCTCCTACGAGGGGTGGACCGGGTTGATGGGGTTGGCGACGAAGCCGAAGGGCCTGGCGGCGGTCGCGTCGTTCGAGCCGGTCGTCGACCCGTACTCGTACCTGTACATGCAGGGCATCTCGTGGAAGTTCTCGGGCAAGCCGATCACCGAGAACGGCGTGCGCCCAGCCGATCTCGCGGGGCTGGAGCACCTGCTGATCGCGTCGACCCCGGCCCGCCCGGAGGATCTACCCGAATACCAGGCCGCCGCGGCGCAACTGCCGGTGCAGTGCTACCAGCAGTACCTGGCCGAGATGACCAACCACGACGGCAACTCCCCCTTCTGGCGCGACCGCGATCTGGTCGGCCCGTTGCGCGGCAATACGATTCCGCTGTTCCTCGGCCAGGGCTTCGTCGACTACAACACCCGCGCGTACCGCGTGTTCGACCTGTGGAACGGCCTCGGCCCCGGTGCGCACAAGGCGTGGTTCGGCCAGTGGGGCCACCGCACCTGCCACGACAAGTGCGGCACACCGCATTTCGATACCGAGCTGCTCGCCTTCTTCGACAAGCACGTCGCGGGCCGCGAGGTGCCGGTGCCCGGCCCCCGGATCACGGTGGGCCAGTTCGACGGTAACTGGCGCGCCGAAACCGCGTGGCCGCCCGCCGATGCCGCCCGGGTACCGGTCGAGCTGCGCCCCGGCGGCTACACCGACCGCGGCCTGCTGCCCGGCCCTGATCGCGAATTCTGGTCCGTGTCCGAACCTTTGGCCCAGGCCCAGCACCTGTCCGGCCTGCCGTCGGCGTCCCTGCGGGTAGACGGACCGGCCGATGCCACCGTCGCCGTTGAGCTCTACGACATCGCCCCCGACAACCAGGCCACCGTCATCACCCGCGGCATCGCGCCCGTCGGCGACGGCACCGCCGAAGTCCTTCTGCTGGCCCAGGATTGGCCGATCCCGGCGGGCCACCGGATCGGCGTGCGCGTCACCGATGTCGTCGACGACGTCTGGTCGCACACGCCCGCGTTCGCCCCGGTCACCGTCACCGAGGCGCGCATCGAGCTCCCCTTGCTGACCGGGACCCGCACGCCGGACCTCGTCGGCGGCGTGACCGAGGGCATCGTGAAGTGGCGAAACGAGAAGACCATCCCGCTCGCCCCCGCCATGCTGAACAATGCGACGGTGTCCATGAATTTGCCGAACCGCACCGGTGCCCGATGACGGACCCCGTCGACCACCGCACCGCAGAGCGCCTTGCCGCCGCAATACGGTGCGCCACCGTGTCCACCGACGATCCGAACCACGTCGACGATGCGGCTTTCGCGCAACTCTCCGCACACCTCGAGCAATCTTTTCCGCGGGTCCACGCCGAGCTCGAGCTGCGGCGATTCGGCCACAGCAGGCTCTACCGGTGGCCCGGCGTCGAGCCGGAGCGGGTCTGCGCGATCCTGCTCGCGCACCAGGATGTGGTGCCGGTGGACGACCCGCAGCGCTGGACCCATCCCCCGTTCGCGGGCGTGGTCGATGACGAATTCATCTGGGGCCGTGGCGCGATCGACGACAAGAGCAGGCTGCTGGCGATCCTGGAGGCGGTCGAGTCGGCGCTGGCGGCGGGAGTTCGCCCGCGGCACACCGTATTCCTGGCTTTCGGCCACGACGAGGAGGTGTTCGGCGACACCGGCGCGATGCACATGGCGGAGCACCTTCGCCGGGCCGGCGTGCGGGCCGACCTGCTGCTCGACGAAGGCGGCATGATCACCGAGGGCGTCGCCGAGGGAGTGGAGCGTCCGGTCGCCAGCATCATGCTCGGCGAGAAGGGTTATGCGACAGTGCAATTGTCGGTCAGCGAGGTCGGCGGGCATTCGTCCATGCCGGGCAAGCAGACCGCGGTCGGCCGGATCGCGCGCGCGGTGAGCCGCATTCAGGATCACCCGATGCCGTTGCGGATGACGCCGGTGACCGCCGACATGCTGGCCAGGCTGCGGCAGGCGATGCCCGCGTCACGCAGCAGGCTGCTCGGCCTGGCCGGTATCGCCGCACCGCTGATCACCCGGGTGATGGCGATGCGGCCGCAGACCGAGGCGATGGTGCGCACCACCACCGCCCCCACGGTGATCCGGGGCGGCGTGAAGGCGAACGTGCTGCCCCAGCATGCCGAGGCCTTCGTCAATTTCCGCATCCTGCCCGGCGATTCGGTCGAGTCGGTGCTGGCGCATTGCCGGAAGGTGGTGCGCGACAAAGGTGTTCGGATCGAGGCGGAGGGCATGGCGTCCGAGCCGACGGTGCACGCCGCGCCGGGTCCTGCGTTCGAGATGATCGCCGACATCGCGCGGGCCATCGTCCCCGGCGTCGTCGTCACCACCGGCATCGTGCCCGGCGCCACCGACTCGCGGCACTACCACGACCTCGCGGGCACCCGCTGCAACTTCGCCCCGATCGTGCTCGGCGAGCGCGATATCGCATCGATCCACGGAACCGACGAGCGCCTCTCCCTGGTCAACTACGCTCGACTCATCGAGTTCAACCGGCGGCTGATCGCGCAGTTCGCGCAGCCGTCGGCCACCGCGCCGTAGACCCAAGGAGCCGATGCATGACGACCGAGCCGAAGGCCAGTGGCGACGCCGAACCGCAGGCCGGCACCGACCCGCAGACGGCTGACAACACCGCGCAGCCGACGACTCCCGGCGACCCGCAGCCGCACACCCGGACCGGCCGATTCGACGGCACCGGCAGCGGCGTCGCCTGGCGCGCCTGGCTCCCCGACACCCCCGCACGCGGCGTGATCGTCCTCGTGCACGGTGTCGCCGAGCACTCCGGCCGCTATACCCACGTCGGTCAGCGCCTCGCCGCCGCCGAGTTCGCCGTCTACGCGCTCGACCACATCGGCCACGGCAAGTCAGCGGGCGGCAAGGCCAATATCGGCTCGCTGGACGGCGCCGCCGACAACGTGGCCGCCATGCTGGACATCGCGACCCGCGAACACCCCGGCGTCCCCCGCTTCCTGATCGGCCACTCGATGGGCAGCCTCATCGTGCTGCACCTGGCCACCCGCAGGCCGATCGATGTCGCGGGCATCGTGGTTTCCGCACCGCCGCTGGACATCTCGGCGGGCAACGCCGCCCAACGCGCCCTCGCCCCGGTATTGACCCGATTGACCCCGAATCTCGGTGTGCTCACCCTGGATTCGTCGCAGATCAGCCGCGACCCCGAGGTTGTCCGCGCCTACGACAACGACCCGCTGGTGTATCGCGGCAAGCTGCCCGCCCGCACCGCCGCCGAAATCTTGAACACCACCTTCCTCGTCAAAGAGCGGCTGCCGAAGCTCACCGTGCCGGTACTGGCGCTGCACGGCACCGCGGACGCGCTCGCCGCCCCGTCCAGCACCGATCTGATCGAGCAGGGCGCGGGCTCGACGGATCTCACCGTGATCCGCTACGACGGCCTCTACCACGAGATCTTCAACGAACCCGAGAAGGACAAGGTGCTCGGCGACGTGGTGGACTGGCTGAAAGCGCACGTCACCGGCGAATAAGATTCGCGCGCTCGGGCAAGTTCGCGGCGGCGACCACCTCGCCGCGCCGCGATCGCTGCCGGTGTGGCGCTTACTTGTAGCGCGACAAGCAGGCCTTCTCCCCTTCCAGCACCCCCGTGCGGAACGCCTCCACGCGTTGATAACCGCTCGGCACCACCTTGCCGTTCACGTCGCTGGCGGTGCGCCCCTCGCTGAGCAGCTCGGAGACGGCCTCGTCGAGGTCACCGGCGGACAGCCGCGGGTCGCTGCCCGGCTCGCTCAGCGCGGTGGTCACCACACCGGACAGGCAGGCGGTGCGCAGCCCCGCGGTCTCCGGGCCGGTCAAGCCGAGCTTGCGATCGTGTTGCACCGCAAGGACATACCGCGACACGAAGATGACGAAGGCGTTGTAGTCGCCGTTCACCGCCGCCGAGAGCGGATCCAGGCCGTCCTTGGTCGGCGCACCGTGGCCGGCCAGGGCAGGCACCGCGGTGCCGATCGTGTTGGTGCTCGGACAGTACGAAACCGGTTCGGTAGGAGTGGCGTTCGAGCAGTCGCGCACAATCCCCGAATAGTCGAACCTCGGCGGCGTGCTGAGCGGGAAGATCCTGGCCAGGACCTGGCTCACGCTCTGCAACGAGGGCACGGTCACCGGAAGCTGCGGCAGGAACTGCTCGCCCGGCTCGAACGTCACGGGCAACTTGCCGCGGCGCTGCGCGATCTGCTGCGTGGTGAGCGTCTTACATCCCTGCGCGCCATCGGAATAGCCGATCTGCACGGCCGTCACCCGCTCGAACGCCGACCCGTGCGCATTGCTGGGATCGCTCGGATCCTGGTCTCGGATGGCCACCGTGGCACCGAGGACGGCATTGAGTCCGTCGGTGGTGTTCAACGTGAAGTGCGCCGAATCTCCCTCGGCCACATGGCGTAAGAACACTCCGGCGAGGCAGTCGGCCTGCTGCTCCAGCACCAGCGTCGGTGTCCGCAGACCGGCGAGCCTGGCCTGCCGCTGAATGGCGTGGCCGTATTCGTGCGCGAGCACCATCACCACCGCCATCTCGCCGAACTTCTCCGCCACCGCGGGCATCAGCACGCCGCGGTCCCAGCCGATGGTGTGGTCGGCGCTGCAATAGGCGGCGTTCACCACGTGATACGTACTCTCGCCGCAGAACTGGATCGCCCGCTGCCGAGGGGCCTTCGCGTCCCAGGAGTAGAACTCCGACACCGGGGTGAAGGTGCCGGGAAAGTTCGCCGGATACGCCGCGGTCCAGAACTCCCGCAGGTCGGCGAGGGAGTTGAGCGCGAGCTTGTCGTAGGTGCCGCCGTCACCGTTGATCGCGGTGAGCGGCGCGTCCGGCACACCCTTGCGTGGGCCGTTCGGGCCGGTGGCCGTCATCGAACCGGCTACCTCCCAGTCCGTTTCGGTGGACGGCGCCGCGGTGGTCGGGGTCGGCGGGAGCTGCACACCCTGTCCGCAGCCGGCCAGTACCGCGCCGAACAGCGCGAGCACGGCGACCGCACGGCACCGCAGTCGTTGTGTACTCATCATTCACGGGCCTCCCCGAGTACCGTGCACGCCCGACGCGTGCGAGGGCTCGGCGCAGTACAGCTGTCGGTACACCGAGCATTCTCACGATAATCGGCGAATACCCCGCGCGCCTGGCAACGAACGGCCCAGAGTTACCCGACCAGCAGTGCCGCTGCCCGCGAGCTCAATTCAACCGAGCGCGCACCAGCAAGGCGCGGTGATCGGAGCCGGGGATGCTGAACGTCCGCACTTCTTGGGCGGTCGCGTCGGCGAGCAGGACGTGATCGATGCCGATGATCGGGCCCCACCGCCGGTCGTCCGGGAACGTCAGCAGCAGCCCGGCGCCCACCTGATCGGCCGCGGCGGCGAAGCGGCCGCGCAGCAGTTCGCGATACGCCGCATGATCGCGGGTCGCGTTGAGGTCCGCGCCGACGATCGCGGGTCCCTGTTGGGCGTCGAGGATTTCGCGGATCCGGCGCATCTCCCCGAGCCAGTCCGCGAAGTTCAACGGCGGTGGAATCGGGTGAAAGGCGAACACGGCGATGGGCCCGCGCTCGGGATGGTCCATCGTCGCCGACACCTGGTTCAGGATGAAGCCGTCGTATTTCTTGGTGTCGCGCAACGGGTATCGACTGTAGATGCCGGTGCCGCCGCCACCGTCGGCCGTCGGCTGCAGATACGAATACGGCAGCAGCGCACCGAGTTCCGCCGCGGCCAGCCGGTCGACGGCGGCGTTCGTCAGCTCGTTCACGGTGAGCACGTCGACGCGGTTGTCCCGCACCGCGCGTACCACCGCGTCGACGTCCGCCTTCCCGAACAGCAGATTGGATTGCAGCACCGTGACCTCGGGTCCGCTCGCCGCCCGCCCCGCAGGCAGGAACGCGGGCGCCAGCGTCCACAGCACCGCTCCCACCACCACCCCGGCTATTCCGGCACTACGCCAGCCCCTGGCGATCAGGAAGAACACCAGCGCGACGAGCGCGCCGACCATCAGGTACGACGCCCCCGACGCGACCAAGACCAGTAACCGCTGCTGCCAGGCCCCGAAATGCAGCACGACCCCGACGGCTCCCGCCGTCAGCGCGCACCAACCCACCCCGAGCACCATCCGCTCCAACCACTTCGGCATGCCCCGACCCTATGCGGGGCGTGTGGAGGTGCTGTGTGCCGACCGTGCAGTTGTCGTGCGGTTCATGATCGACCGCATAAACTGGGTGCGAAGGACACGCTGGAGGGCCCGATGTACGTCGAAGAGTTCCGCGTCGCAGGTCCACTCACGACCGAGAGCGCCGAAGAGCTCCTCGTCGCGATGATCGGCTACACCTCGCGTATCACCGTCAGCTGCAATGGACGCAGCGTGCATGCACCCTTACTACCCTGGTGCTTGGACGTGCTGCGTTTGCGCGCGGGCAGCACGGTGAGGGTGACAGCTGAGCACGGCCACCGCCCTGAGATCGACGAAGACCGGCAGGCGATCCGCGCCTTCGTCGACCGCTTCCGAGAGGTCACCAGTGCGTAATTCCCTCGGTCCGTACCTGCTCGGGAGATACGGCTGCTGATCGTGCCGCCGGTACCACCGAAGCCGTTCGCGCATTGCCGGGTCTACGAGCGCCGTTCGAGATCACTGAGCGACTCCACCGAGGTGCAGGCCGACAGTCAGCGCGGGGTCATCAGCTCGATCAGGGCAGCGGTGTCCGTAGTAAGCGAGCCGCCCGCGAACTCCAATGTCGCGTAAGCCCTTTCGGCCGCCTCCTGATGCCCGGCACCGCACGCGTCGGTGACCATGATCGGCAGATATCCGAGGTCCAGACTGTGCCGAACCGTGGGTTCGATCCCGACCTCCATGGCGATACCCGCGACGGCGTAGCTGTCGATCCCGCAGTCGCGCAACGCGATATCGAGCGGTGTCGCCGCGAACGCCGACATGGTGATCTTGTCGAAGACCATCTCGTCGGCGTCGGGTGTCAGCTCCGGAATGAGCTGATACTGCGGCGAACCCTGCGGGAAGCTGGAGCGCAACTCGTTCGGGTCGTCCACCCGCTGCCATTGCATGGCGGTCCGCAGTTGCGCGACGCCGGAAGCGGCGATCGGCAGCGACATGTGCCTGGTATAGAACACACGAAAACCACCGGCGCGCGCGGCATCTCGGAGTTGCACACAGGCGTGCACGATCTTGTCACCGTCGGGAATCTGGCCGACGATACCCACCTGCATGTCGTAGATCAGTACCGCCATCCGCCGGGGATCGCAGGCGTCGGCGACGGTCTGCGGAATGCTGAGGCCGAAGGCATTGCGCACGGCAGCGTCCTTACTTTGTTCGGTCGTAGGGCTCGGCGACGTCGACTTTCGGATCCATCAGCGCCTCCAGCGGCAGCGGCGCCTGCACCGGAACGTAGGTCCACTCCAGGTAACCCGCCTTGGTGAGCGGGAAGTCGGCGACATACCGCTGCGCCTCCTCGACACTGTCCACCTCGAACACGATCACCACGCCGGGTTCGTCTGCGCGCGCGTAATTCTCCCGCACGATACCGGCCTTCCACAGCCGCCACACATTGGCGACCTCCTCGGGCAGGTACGGGTTGATGGTCGCCAAGGTCACGCCTGGCTTGAAACGGTCGAAAACGATGACCTTCATAGGAATTCGAGCTCCATGTCTGCGGTAGCGAGTGCGTACGCGTCCATGGAAGCGCGATGATTACAGTGTTACAAGAACGCACTTTTTGGTGAGTACCCGGAGGCGAGCAGATGCCGGACAAGCGCTACCACTGCGCGGTGGAGGTGACGGTCGACCTCATCGGCGGCAAATGGAAGCCGGTGATCCTCGCCCATCTCAAGGAGGGCGTGCGCCGGTACGGGGCGCTGCGCCGCGCGATGCCGACCACCAGCGAGAAGATGCTCGTGCAGCAGCTACGCGAACTGGAAGCCGACGGCCTGGTCCGCCGCACCGTCTTCGACACGGTGCCCCCGCAGGTCGAATACGACCTGACCGACGAAGGCTGGAGCCTCGTCCCCGCCCTGACCGCGCTCTACGAGTGGGGCGAAAACCGAGCCGAGCGAACGGGTCTCCGCATCGAGCCCGCACCTTAGGAATCGAACTAGCTCCATCCCCGAAAGCACTAGCTCTCGGATCCGCACCGGCTCTCGGGATCCGCACCGACTTCGGGCCGCTAGAGCGAGTGCGGATCCCGAGAGTGAGTGCGGCGTCGCGGTCTAGTTGCCGAGCTGCGATCCCAGCGCGCGTTTCGGGCACAGCGCGGCCACAGGGTCGATGCCGCCACTGCTCGGAAGCCCGCACCCCTCACTCGCCGAAGACGCGCTCCACCACCGCTTTCGCCCGCCGTGTCACCCGCATGTAGTGATCGAGGAACTCGCTGCCGTCGTCGTTCGGCCACCCCGCCACCTTGGCGACCGCGGACAGCAGTCGCCCTGGGCCGGGCAACTGATCCGCTGGCTTGCCGCGCACCAGCACCAGCGCGTTGCGCGCCTTGGTCGCGGTGAGCCAGGCGTCTCGCAGCAGCGCGACATCTGCGGCGTCGAGCAGTTCGGTCTGCTCGATGACGTTGAGCGACTCCAGCGTCGAGGTGTTGTGCAGGCCGATGACCTCGTGGGCGTGGCGCAGCTGCATCAGCTGGACCGTCCACTCGATGTCGGCGAGGCCACCGCGGCCGAGCTTGGTGTGGGTGGCCGGGTTGGCGTTGCGGGGTAGGCGTTCGGCGTCGATCCTGGCCTTGATCCGGCGGATCTCGCGCACTGCCTCGGTCGACACCCCGCCCTTGGGGTAGCGCACCTTGTCGATGACGTGCAGGAAGCGCAGGCCGAGCTGCTGATCACCGGCGACCTGATGGGCCCGCAGCAGCGCCTGCACCTCCCACGGCTGCGCCCATTGCTGGTAGTAGGCGGCGTAGGCGGCCAGCGTGCGGACCAGGGGGCCGTTGCGCCCCTCCGGGCGCAGCCCGGCGTCCACCTGCAACGGCGGGTCGGTACTCGGCGCACCGAGCAGCTGCTGCACCTTGTCGGCGACGTTGATCGCCCACTTCACGGCCTTGGCTTCGTCCTCACCCGGCCGGGGATCACAGACGAACAGGACGTCGGCGTCGGACCCGTAACCGAGTTCCATGCCGCCGAGCCTGCCCATGCCGATCACCGCGATATCGGCGGGCGCCGGGCCGCCCCGCTCGGCCTCGCTCGCCCGAATCACCGCTTTGAGTGAGGCTTCCAGCACCGCGACCCACACCGAGGACAGCGCCCGGCACACCTGTTTGACGTCGAGCATCCCGAGCAGATCCGCCGAGGCCACCCTGGCCAGCTCGTGCCTGCGCAACGAACGGGCCGCGGCGACAGCGCGTTTCGGGTCGTCGTAGCGGGCGGCGGCGGTCATGATGCCGCGCGCGACGTCTTCGGCCTGCGGGCTGAGCAGCAACGGACCGCCGGGCCCGTCGGCGTACATGCGGATGGTGTCCGGCGCGTTGATCAGCAGATCGGGCAGGTACTCCGAGGAGCCGAGCACGATCATCAACCGCTGCGCGATGGCGCCCTCGTCGCGCAGCTCGCGCAGGAACCAGATCTGATCGTCGAGCCCCTCGGACACCCGCCGGTAGGCGAGCAGGCCCGCGTCGGGATTCGGTGTGTCACCGAGCCATTCGAGCAGGGTCGGCAGCAGCAACGCCTGGATCCGGCCCTTGCGCGAGACCCCGCCGGTGAGCGCCTTGAGGTGGCCGAGGGCATGCTCGGGCGCCTGGTAGCCCAGCGCGGCCAGCTGCCGGATCGCCGCGTCGGGGCTGAGCCGCAGCGCGTCGGGCTCCAGCTTGACCACCGATTCCAGCAGCGGCCGGTAGAACAGCTTGGCGTGTAATCGCCGCACCCGCACGGAGTTTCGCCGGATCTCACTGGCGAGCACACCGACCGCGTCCTGCCTGCCGTCCGGCCGGATGTGCGCGGCGCGGGCCAGCCAGCGCATGCCCTCCTCGTCGTCGGCGGCGGGCAGGGTGTGCGTGCGCCGCAACCGCTGCAGTTGCAGGCGGTGTTCGAGCAGACGCAAGAACTCGTAGGAGGCAGTGAGATTCGCGGCATCGTCGCGCCCGACGTAACCGCCCGCGGCCAGCGCGGTGAGCGCCTCGACGGTGCCCTGCACGTGCAGGGACTCGTCCACCCGGCCGTGCACCAATTGCAGGAGCTGGACGGCGAATTCGACGTCGCGCAGGCTGCCGTGGCCCAATTTCAGCTCACGCTCGCGCATGTCGGCGGGCACCAGGTCTTCCACCCTGCGGCGCATCGCCTGCACGTCGGCGACGAAGTCGGGGCGCTCGGAGGCGGTCCACACCATCGGCATCAGCGCGGCCCGATACTGCTCGCCGAGCTCGAGGTCACCGGTCATCGGCCGGTTCTTCAACAGCGCCTGGAATTCCCAGGTCCGGGCCCACCGCTTGTAGTAGGCGATGTGCGACTCCAGCGTGCGCACCAGCGCGCCCGCCTTGCCCTCGGGCCGCAGCGCCGCGTCCACCTCGAAGAAGGCGGCGCTGGCGACGCTCATCATCTCGGCCGCCAGCCGGGTCGCGGTGGCGTCGGCGGGTTCCGCGACGAACACCACGTCGACATCGCTGACGTAGTTCAGCTCGCACGCGCCGCTCTTGCCCATGGCGATCACCGCGAGCCGCACCGGCACCGGGCCGTCCTTGCAGACCCGCGCCACCGCCACCGATAGTGCCGCGGTGAGCGCGGCGTCGGCCAGCGCGGTCAGATGACGGCCGACCACCTGGTACGGCAGTACCGGTTCGTTCTCGACGGTCGCCGCCAGATCGAGTGCCGCGAGCAGCATCAGCTGATCGCGATACCGCTTACGCAGCAGCGCGACCACCTCGGGACCGGACTCGCCTGCCCGGAACAGCAGCGCCTCCGTCCCTAGGCCGTCCTCCGGCCCCTGCTCCGGCACCGCGCGCACCGCGTCGAGCAGATCGGCGATCAACTCCTCGCGCGTCGGTAGCGCCTTGCGCCGCAAGACCTGCCAGGCCGCGGGGTCGACCACCAGATGATCGGCGAACGCACTGGACGAGCCGAGCAGCGCGAACAGCCTGCCGCGCAGGGCGGTGTCCGTGCGGATCGCCGAATCCAGTTCGGCCCAGTCGGTTTCGAGCCGCTCGCGGAGTTTGATCAGGGTGTTCAGCGCCAAGTCGGCGTCGGGCGCCCGCGACAACGCCCAGAGCACGGGAATAGCTTCGACGTTGTCCCAGCCCAATTCGCGCAGCGAGGCGGCGGCGGTGGGCTCGAGCAACCCGAGCCGACCGACGCCGGGGACAGCGGAGCGGGCAGTCGGGGGCCGGACCATAGCTCTCAAATTACATGCTCAGGACCGACGACTCGCCCGCCGCCGGGCATACGTTGCGGAAACGCGGCCCCCAGCTACAGACCGAGGTATTCCTTGAGTTCGTACGGCGTCACCTGGCTGCGGTAGTCCGCCCACTCCCGGCGCTTGTTGCGCAGGAAGAAGTCGAACACGTGCTCGCCGAGCGTCTCGGCGACCAGCTCGGAGCGCTCCATCGCCTGCAGCGCCTCGTCCAGCGTGCCGGGCAACTCACGGAAGCCCATCGCGCGCCGCTCGGCGACGGTCAGCGACCAGACGTCGTCCTCGGCCTCCGGCGGCAGCGTGTAGCCCTTCTCGATGCCACGCAGACCGGCCGCGAGCAGCACGGCGAAGGTCAGGTAGGGATTGCAGGCCGAATCAGGGCTGCGGATCTCGACCCGGCGCGAGGAGGACTTGTTCGGCGTGTACATCGGCACCCGCACCAGCGCGGACCGGTTCGACCGGCCCCACGAGGCCGCGGTCGGCGCTTCGCCGCCGTGGATGAGCCGCTTGTAGGAGTTCACCCACTGGTTGGTGATCGCGCTGATCTCCGGCGCGTGCTCCAGGATGCCCGCGATGAAGGCGCGCGCGGTGCTCGACAGGTTGATCGGGTCGTCCGGATCGTGGAAGGCGTTCGCCTCGCCCTCGAACAGGCTCATGTGCGTGTGCATCGCCGAGCCCGGGTACTGGGCGAACGGCTTGGGCATGAAGGTCGCGCGCACGCCCTCGTCGATGCCCACTTCCTTGATCAGGTAGCGGAAGGTCATCACGTTGTCGGCCATGGACAGCGCGTCGGCGTAGCGCAGGTCGATCTCCTGCTGGCCCGGCGCGCCCTCGTGGTGGCTGAACTCCACCGAGATGCCCATCGACTCCAGCGCGTCGATCGCGTGGCGGCGGAAGTTCGGCGCCGAATCGTGCACGGCCTGGTCGAAGAACCCGCCGGAGTCGGCCGGGATCGGCTGCGAGCCGTCCACCGGGCCGTTCTCCAGCAGGAAGAACTCGATCTCCGGATGCACGTAGCAGCTGAACCCGACATCGGCGGCCTTGTTCAGCTGGCGGCGCAGCACGTGGCGCGGGTCGGCCCAGGACGGCGAGCCGTCGGGCATGGTGATGTCGCAGAACATGCGCGCGGAGTGCTGGTGGCCCTTGCTCGTTGCCCACGGCAGCACCTGGAAGGTGGACGGATCGGGCCGGGCGACCATGTCGGCCTCCGACACCCTGGCGAAGCCTTCGATGGCCGAGCCGTCGAAGCCGATACCCTCCTCGAACGCGCCCTCGAGCTCGGCGGGAGCAATCGCGACGGACTTCAGGTAACCCAAGACGTCGGTGAACCAGAGACGTACGAAGCGGATATCCCGCTCTTCGAGCGTCCGCAGCACGAATTCCTTCTGGCGATCCATGTCCGCGAGAGTAAGCACCCGGCGTTAAATCCGTGTTACATACACGCTGAGTGTGCTGTGCTTGTTGCGGGAAAAAGACCTCCAGCCCGAACGATCAGCAGGTGAGACCCGCCTCCGGCTCGGTGAGGTCGATCAGGTAGTCGATCACCGCGTCGTCCACGCACGACGAGCCACCCGAGAGCGCGATGGTGTGCCTGCTGCCTTTGTAGGTAACCAGGGCGGCGCCGAGCTGGTCGGCCAGGTCCACGCCAGCCTGGTACGGCGTCGCCGGGTCGTCGGTGGTCGACACGACCACCGTCTTCGGCAGCCCGGTCACCGAGATCCGATGCGGCTCACTGGTGTTCGGCACCGGCCAGGCCGTGCACTGGTCCAGCGGGGCCGCGCCGGTGCCGTGCCCGTCGTCCAGGAACGGCGCCGCCCTGCGGTATTCGGTGTCCTGCTTGCCGGTGATCGCGCGGTCGCTGACGCGCGGATCGTCCACGCAGCGAATCGCGGTGAACGCGTCGGTGGTGTTGCTGTAGCTGCCGTCGTCGCGGCGGCCGTCGTACATGTCGGCCAGTTGCAGCAGGGTGTCGCCGCGGCCGTCGCGCAGCTCCGAGAGGCCGAGGGTGAGCACCGGCCACAGCTCGTTGGAGTAGAGCGCCTGGCGCACGCCGGTGAGCGCGTCACCGTAGTTCAGCCCACGCGGATCGGTGGTCGATACCGGCTTGTCCCACAACGGATTCACCAGCGCGCGGAACCGCTGCACCGCCTGCGCCTTGTCGGTGCCGAGCGGGCAGTCCGCCTTGGTCGCGCAGTTCGCGGCGTAGGCGTCGAACACCTTCTGGAAGCCCGCCGCCTGCCGCAGCGACTCCTGCACCGGGTCCTGCGAGGAGTCGATGGCGCCGTCCAGCACCAGGGCACGCACGTGGTCCGGGAACTTCTCGGCGTACGCCGAACCGATCTTGGTGCCGTAGGAGTAACCCAGGTAGCTGAGTTTCGGATCGCCGAGCGCGGCGCGCAGCACGTCCAGATCCTGCACCACCTCGCGGGTGCCGACGTGGGCGAGGAACTCCTTGCCGGTGCGTTCGGTGCAGCGGTCCGCGTACTCGCGGTTCTCGTTCTCCGCCGCCGCGATGCCCTCGGGGGTGTTGTCCTTCGGCGGCTCGGCGCGCTCGGCGTCCTGCTCTTGCGCGGTCTCGCAGACGATGGCAGGCGTCGACGAGCCGACCCCGCGCGGATCGAAGCCGACCCGGTCGAAGCGCTCGGCCAGCGGGGTCTTGTGGCCAAGCGCCGACATGGTCAGGCCGGACTCCCCCGGACCGCCGGGGTTCATCAGCAGCGAGCCGATGCGTTTGCCGGTGGCCTTGATCCGCGAGACCGCGATCTGCGCGGTCGGTCCGTCCGGTGCGGCGTAATCGATCGGCACACTGATCCGGGCGCACTGCGTATTGGGCGCGAAACGATCATCCGGCGACCCGAACCCGGCGCAGCCACCCCACTGCACATTCTGGGTGTAGAACTTCGCCAACGCGGCGGGCGGCGTCGGCATCGGCCCGGTCGGATGGCCGTCGATCGTGCACCCCGCCACCAACGCCAGCACCGCCACCACCAACGCACCGCGCCCACTGCGAACCAAACCCATTCACTGATAGTGGCAGCTCGCGTGCTCGGCGCGCGCAACGCACCGGTCAGAGGTGGGGAAGAGCACGTGCGGCCGCGAGAGCGAGGCCCATTCCATCCGCTGGGCCGCCAGTGACGAATAGCAGCGGGGGTCGTTTCGGCGCTATCGGAAGGTCTGCTCTTGTTCGGTCATCGATGGTCGAGTAGTCGAGCTGCGCGCGCGGCAACCGCAGTCTTCGTGTTGAGTGTGCTCGCGCCCACCGCGGCGGCGGCGCCGAGCGGCGAGTCCGGTGCGCAGCCGACGCCCGCTCCCGAGCGAGTCACCGCAGGGGCGTTCGTGCAGGTTTACGAGGTGCCCACCGGCCTGCTGGCGCAGTGGTACATCAACGATCACACCTTCGTCCACCGCGACGGCACCTGGCATCTGTTCGGGATCACCCATACCAAGCCCGCCGACCCGGACAACGAAGTTGTTTTCGCGCACGCGACCGCGCCGACCCTGCACGGTCCATGGGTGAAGCAACCATCGGTTCTGCGCGCCCAGCCAGGTGAGGACCAGCACCTGTGGGCGCCGCACATCGTCTTCGACGAGGGCACGTATTACATGTACTTCGCGACCGGCGGCGCGGATCGCGCTGGCGCGGCGATAAATCTCGCTACCTCGCAAGACCTCTACACCTGGCAGCGCGCGGACGAACCGCTGTTCACCGACGGCTATGAAGCGCGTGATCCGATGGTGACCCGCGTCGGCGATCAGTGGGTGATGTACTACACGGCAACCAGCGAACCCACGGGCGGCAACCACGTTGTCGCCTACCGCACCAGCAGCGACCTGCGGACCTGGAGTCAGACGCGCAGCGGAATCGCCTACACCGATCCGACCACCGGGACGGGGGCGGGCAATACCGAGTCACCGTTCGTCATGCGGCACGGTAGCTACTGGTACCTGTTCATCGGCCCTCGTCCGCACTACACGAGTACCGAAGTGTTCTTCAGCCCCGACCCGTTCCACTTCGCACCGACCGATAACGCGGGTCGCATTGCCGCGCACGCCGCCGAGATCGTCCAGGACGGCGATGGTTACTGGGCCAGTTCGGCGGGCATCAACAGCGACGGTGTCTCGATCGCGCCGCTGACCTGGAGTTCCGCGCAGCCGGGCGCGGATCGCTGACCGCTCGGGGCGCGACAGCTGTGACCAATCGCATCGGTCGAGAACCTTAATACGGCCCGGTGACAGCTGGCACACTGGATTTCGTCAGACAACCCGGGGACCCGGATGGGCCCCGAGGCGACACAGACGAAAGGGACGAAGATGTCCGTATCCGATTCGGAAACCCCTGCCTACGGTGCGGCACCCACCGAGCCCAAGAAGGCTATGCGCAAGACCCGGGTGCACCACCTGCAGCAGATGAAGGCCAACGGCGAGCGCTGGTCCATGCTCACCGCATACGACTACTCGACCGCCAGGCTGTTCGAAGAAGCGGGCATCCCCGTGCTCTTGGTCGGCGACTCCGCGGCCAACGTGGTCTACGGCTACGACACGACGGTCCCGATCACCGTGGACGAGCTGCTCCCGCTGGTCCGTGGCGTGGTGCGGGGCGCGCCGCACGCCCTCGTGGTGGCCGACCTGCCCTTCGGCACCTACGAGTCCTCCCCGCAGCAGGCGCTGGCCACCGCGACCCGGTTCATGAAGGAGGGCCAGGCGCAGGCGGTGAAGTTCGAGGGCGGTGAGCGGGTCGCCGAACAGATCGCGCTGATCACCTCGGCGGGCATTCCCGTGATGGCGCACATCGGGTTCACCCCGCAGAGCGTGAACACCCTCGGCGGATTCCGCGTGCAGGGTCGCGGCGACGGCGCCGAGCAGCTCATCGCCGACGCCATCGCGGTGCAGGAGGCGGGTGCGTTCGCCGTGGTCATGGAGATGGTCCCGGCCGAACTGGCGGCCCAGGCCAGCCGCAAGCTGACCATTCCCACCGTCGGCATCGGCGCCGGCGTGGAGACCGACGCGCAGGTGCTGGTCTGGCAGGACATGGCGGGCTACACCAGCGGCAAGACCGCCAAGTTCGTCAAGCGCTTCGGCAATATCGGCGACGAGCTGCGTGCCGCCGCGACGGCCTACGCTGAGGAGGTACGCCTGGGCACCTACCCGGGCCCCGAGCACAGTTTTTAGTTCTATGGAGTGACGATGACCGGCCGAGCAGTGCACGCGCCAGCCGCGCTGCTCGGTCAACCGGCCGACGCGCTGATCGATTGGGCCGTCGGCGTCCTGAAGGCTCGGGACATCGACATCACCGGCGCGCCGACGGAAACCCGGCGGCGCGCTTGGTCGTTGATCGTCCGCATTCCTACCGCGGCGGGCCCGATGTGGGCGAAAGCCAACGCGCGCGCCTTCGCCCATGAGGGCCCACTGCTCCAACTGCTCGCCCGGCTGCGCCCCGGCAGCGTGCTGGAACCTCTTGCGGTGCAACCCGAGCACGGCTGGTTGCTGAGCCCGCACGGCGGCGACACCGCCCCCGACACCGACGCGGAATGGTCCGGCCTGATCGGCTCCTATGTCGAGCTGCAGCACTCCCTCGCCCCGCACGTCGACGAGCTGCTCACCACCGGCACCCCCTATCTACCGCCCAGCCGGCTCGGCACCATCTACCGGCACTTCGAGCCGCGCGTCCCCGGCCTCGGCCACCGCATCGAGGAGGCCGCCGCCGAACTGGCCGGCTACGGCAGGCTCAGCCTCGAACACAACGACGTCCACCCCGACAACGTGTTCGCAGGCACCACCCCGGGCGCCGGGCGGTTCTTCGACTGGGGCGACGCCGTGATCACCCACCCGTTCCTCGCCCATCGCATCCTGCACAGCCCGCATCGCGCCGAGTACTTCGCGCACTGGCGCCGGTTCGAGCCGATCACCGAGGCGGAGATCGCCGCGGCCGAGCGGCTCGCGCCGTTGATCGCCCTGAACCCGTGGCGCACGATCGACACCTCGACGCCGCGCTTCGCCCGTCTCGTCGAAGCCTTGCTCGACGAGCTGCGCACGAAGTTCCGGTAGCACCCAACAGGACCCGCGACGCGACGAAGCCACCCATCCCGCCGACCCGCCTGCCCGCCGGAGTCCCTCCGCGCCCGGCCACATCGGCCGCAGTCCGATCCATTCCTCGGCAGCCCGCGCCACCGCTGTCCGGGCCGTAGCGGCGAAACAATGGCAGACTCGATGCGGACATTCGCGATGAGAAGCAGAGGAACCGATGCCGCACAGCCGTTGGATTTCACGCAGCACCCTGCTGCTGGCGGGAGTTTTCGCCGCCGCAGCACTGACCGCATGTGGAAGCGAGTCGAACCCGGCTCCGACCGGAAGCTCGGGCTCGACGACGGCATCGGCGACCACCACGCCGAGCGGCACCGCGGGCACGAACAAGCCGGGCACCCCGGAGATCTCCGACGCCGCTGCCGCGCAGCTCTGCGACATGATCCGGCCCGAGCTGTCGAACTGGCGGGTGCAGGGCCCGACGCTGGGCAAGATCGGCCTCAACGCGATGGTGCACGAGTGGGCGCTGCGCAACGGCGGCATCAACGGCGCGGTGCTCGCCGACAAGCCGGTCATCGACCGGCTCACCACCAAGAGCTGCCCGGACGTGCACAAGCAGGCGATCGAGGCGCTCGGCGTCCCCGATCTGGCCGCGGGCCTCGCGTTCTGATGAGCGGCGCACAGTTGCGGACGCTCTACCCCGAGATCGACTGCCACGACTCCGGCAAGCTCGACGTCGGCGACGGGCAGTCGATGTACTGGGAGGTCAGCGGCAACCCCGAGGGCAAGCCGGTGGTTCTGCTGCACGGCGGTCCCGGCGGCGCTGTCTCGCCGGTGCACCGGCGGTTCTTCGATCCGGCCGCATACCGGATCGTGCTGCTCGATCAGCGCGGCTGCGGACGCTCCACCCCGCACGTCGCCGACGGGGCGAGCCTGGCGACCAACACCACTCAGCACCTGATCGCCGATATCGAGGCACTGCGTACCCATCTCGGCATCGAGCGCTGGCAGGTGTTCGGCGGCTCCTGGGGCTCGACCCTCGCGCTCGCCTACGCCGAGACGCACCCCGACCGGGTGACCGAGCTGGTGCTGCGCGGCATCTTCCTGTTGCGCCGCAAGGAAATCGACTGGTACTACAACGGCGCCGCCGGGTACGTGTACCCCGCCGAGTGGGAGAAGTTCCTCGCGCCGGTGCCCGAGGCCGAGCGTGATCAAGACCTGGTCGAGGTCTATCACCGCCTCCTGCACTCCCCCGACGAGGAGGTCGCACTCGCCGCGGCGGTCGCCTGGTCCACCTGGGAGGGTGCGACGAGTTCGCTGCTGCCGCAGCCCGATCGGGTCGCCGAGACCGCCGAACCCCGGTTCGCGCTGGCCTTCGCCCGGATCGAGAACCACTACTTCCGCAATCACGCGTTCCTCGAGGAGGGTCAGCTGCTGCGCGATATCGCCAGCATCACCCACATTCCCACGGTCATCGTGCAGGGCCGCCACGACATCGTCTGCCCCGCGGTGAGCGCCTGGGATCTGCACAAGGCGATGCCCGGCTCGGAGTTGCACATCGTCGAGGACGCCGGACACGCCTCCTACGAGCCCGGCATCACGCACCATTTGATCGAAGCCACCGACAGATTCGCGAAGACGGGATAAATCATGACGGCCACAGCAGGCGAGGCCATCGTCGCGGCACTCAGCGACAATGTGGATCGGCTGCTGGCCGCCGAGCCCGAGGTGCGCGCCGACGCACCGGACTCGATCCACCAGATGCGGGTGGCCACCCGACGGTTACGCAGCGTGCTGCGGTCCTATCGCGGGTTGTTCGAACGGACGCCGGCCAGGGCGATGGGCGAGGAGCTCAAGTGGCTGGCCGGTGTCCTCGGTGTCGCCCGCGACGCCGAGGTGCGCGCCGAACGGTTCGAGACGCTGCTGACCAAACATGGCCAGCAGTCCGATCATTCGGCCGCCGACGTCGAGTTGGTGACCGCGCGCCTGGTCACCGCGGCGCACAGCAGGTACGCCGCGGCCCACGCCGACGTGCTGCTGGCGCTGGACAGCGGGCGCTACCGCGAACTGCGCGACGAGCTCACCAGGTGGCGCACCGAACCACCGCTGCGTTCCGCACGCGGCAGGGTGCCCGCCGCGGACTTCTTCGGCGTCGTCCTCGAACGCGACCGGGAACGCGTCCAAGCCCTGATCCAGCAGGAGACCACCGTAACCCCGGCCGAGCGGATCGAGCTGCTGCACGATATCCGCAAGAGCGCCAAGCGTTTACGGTACTCGTGCGAGGCGGCAGAACCCGTCATCGGCGCCGACGCGAGCGACCTCGGCACCCGCGCCAAACGGCTCCAGACGGTACTCGGCGACCATCGCGACGCCGTCGAATCACAACACGCCATCTACGGCATCTCAGCCGACGCCGGCGCCGCAGGCGAAGATACGGCCCTCTACCGCATCCTGGCAGGCGCCGAAGACACCGCAGCCCGCCAAGCCCTCAGCCGCTACCCCGACGCCGCGGCCGCACTGTCGGGCGAGTAGCCCCCACTCTCTACCCCGAGGCCGCGGCCGCACTGTCGGACGGGTAGCCCCGGCACCCCACCAGCACGCAGTCCACGACGCCGCACTCTTTCTCAGGATGTGCAATCGCTCTAGACGCTCCCAGTGGGTGCGCATCCCGAGAGCGAGTGCGTATTCGGCCGCGGTGGTCAGGCCGGGGGTGCGGGTTGGGCCGGGTAGGCGAAGGTGATTTTGCGGGCGATCGGGTCGGCGGAGACCAGGCGGACGCGGACGGTGGCGCCTTCCGGGGGTTCGCCTGCGCAGGGTCCGAGGACGGGTGGGTCGGCGATGAAGATCTCCGCGGCTCGGTTGCCGTTGGCTTCGCGTACTACCACCGCGTCGAATTCGGTGCCTGCGCGTTCGGCGAGCAGGGTGGACTCGGTGAGGTCGATGCAGGCGCGTTCGACCTTGCCTGCGATCGCGTCGCTGCGGCGCATGCTGTCGGCGGTGTCCGCCAGTCCGTCCCGAACCCATTGCGGCACTTCGATACCCGCGCAACGGGCCAGGCAGATCTCGGTACTGAAGCGGTCGGTCAGCCTGCGCAGCGGCGCGGTGACGTGGGCGTACGGTGCGCGGATCGCGCTGTGCTGCAAGCTTTCCGGCGTGGCGGCCACGGTGTCCTCGGTCACCACGGTGTAGGACGCCCCGCGCAGCAGGCTGGTCGCCTCGGACATCAGCACCAGCGCGGCGGGGGTGTTCGGATCGAGCCGAGCGAGCAGCTGCCCCACCGACAGCTCCTCGGGCCACTCGACGCCCAACGCGGCCGCGGTGCGATGCATCGACGCTATCGCCGACTCGGCGGGCGGCGGCATGGTGCGCAGCAGCGCGGGCGCGCCTGCGTCGAGCATGATGCGGGCCGCGCACATGCCGGTGAGCAACGAGACCTGCTCGTT
The DNA here is from genome assembly GCF_044547795.1 of Nocardia sp. NPDC052316. Lineage (NCBI taxonomy): Bacteria > Bacillati > Actinomycetota > Actinomycetes > Mycobacteriales > Nocardiaceae > Nocardia > Nocardia sp. NPDC052316. Next base: position 795,488 of record NZ_JBIUBB010000003.1, on the reverse strand, counting down.
CCAGTCGTCGGCGGCGGTGCGCGGTTCGACGATCAACCGCCAGTGTCCGTCGGACCGATCGTCCCGGACAATGCTCTGCGCGGGCAGTCGCAACCCGATCGCGCCGCGCTGCAGTCCGGCCTCGATGCGCCGCTTGCCGAACTCCGGCAGGGCCGCGATCGAAGGGTGCAGTCGGCCGGCGTCGGCGTCGGCCTGTACCCCGGCGTAGTCCAGTCTGGCGCGCGAACACACCAGCGCGCGCTCTACCGAAAAGCGTTGTGGCTCAGCGTTTTCGTCGAGCTCGATGGTCCACAGCGCGGCGGGCCTTCGCTGCTGCGGCAGCAGGCTCGCGGTGCCTTCCGACAGCACCGGCGGATGCAGCGGGACGGTGCCGTCGGGGAGGTAGTAGGTCTGCCCCCGCGCGCCGGACTCCTTGGCCAGCGCGCCATGCGGATCGATCACGGCGCCGACGTCGGCGATGGCGTAATGCAGGAGGAAGCCGGTGCCGGTGCGCTCGAGATGCAGGGCCTGGTCCAGATCCATGGCCCCCGGTGGGTCGATCGTCACGAACGGGATGTCGGTGCGATCGGCCCGGTCGCCCGCGAACGCGTCGGACGCGTCGCGGGCTTCCGTGCTGGCCTCGGCGGGATACGCCGAGGCCAGGCCGAATTCGGAACGGATGGCGCCGAAATCTACCGGCGCCGAGACGATCCGCTGATGCAATTCCACGCTGTCGGTGCCAGACCTACTGCAGCGCCAACATGGTGCCGTTCAACGAATCGAGCGGCCCGTACACGGTGAAGGTGACATGTCCGCCCGGGACCGACGCCGACACTGCGGCCGCCGCGTCCAGCGCCTGGCCGAACGAAGGGGCCGAAGGATGGGGCAGACCCGCCAGGGTCTGTCCGAAACGGTTCTGGGCCACCCAGACCGTGTCAGCCGGGCTGAGGTCGACCTGCACCCCACCCGGCAGCGGCGTCACCGCTACGGCACCGGCGGACCCGGCACCCATCATGGCGAAAACCGAAGCAGCCCCGGCGATCAACGCGCCGGCGACCAGTGAGCGAACAATCCGCATAGAGTTGAGACCTGCTTTCCCGCATTCGAAGTGTGAAGGGCTCGTTGCGGCCACGCAACGGGCCGTGCCAACGCGCACTACTTTATGACGTCGATCACGGTCCGGCTAGTTAGCGGCGGGTACGCGCGGCGAGTTCGCCTACCGGGCAGGCCGGCGACGTGGCTGCTAACGTGGGCCGCCGTAGCGGGTCTCACACTTTGCCCGCACATTCCGAAATGTCCCGTACGTCGACAATTGGGAGTTCCACAGCTATGTCATCGATTCTGTTCGACTACCTGGTACCGCTGATCGGCTCGGACCAGGCGGCGTATTGGGCCCAGGTCTTCGTCATCGCTCCGGTCTGACCACAAGTCTTCTGCCACAACCTGTCGCCTCCCGTTCACCCGACGGGAGGCGACTTTGGTTCCGGACCGCTAGCATCCCGCTCCGTGATCAGAACTACCGCCGCTCTCGCGGCCAGCGCCACCCTCTGTGCCCTACTGCTCACCGGCTGTGGGGACGACAAAGCCAGCAGTGCCACCCCCGCTGCCACTTCCGCCGCGCAGTCGAGCGGCGATGCCCAGGTCGTCGACAACGTCAAGGCAGGCGCGTTCGTCGTCAGCTTCCGCGGCGCGTTCCCGAAACTCGCCGACGGCAAGGACGACACGAAGATCGCCAACATCCTCAGCGACACCTGCAAGGAGATCAAGGCGAGCAAGCCCGAAGACGAGGTCGTCAAGAGCATCACCAAGCGCGCCTCCGGCAAGGTCGAGGCGACCGCCGAGGAGGCGAAGGCCATCTACCAGATGGCCAGGATGATGTGCTGAGCTACCGCTGCTTCAGCCACGGCAGGTAGCCGGGCAGGTACTTCAGCACGTAGCCGATCGTGATCATGCTGATGATGGCGATGACGGGAATGAGCACGGACATCGGTCCGGTCCTTACGTTGCGCTACCGGTGCGGGTCGTACGGCGCCGCCGCGAACGGCGTCGGCCGTACCCGTATCGGTATACGCCGGTCGGGTCACTCGCGTGGGCTGTTCGCGCGCGCCGTCGACGATTCGTCCGCCGCATCCAGTTGCCGCGGCTGCTCGCTCGCGGCCAGCGCGGCGGGCTTGTCGTGCTGTTCGGTGACCGCCGCCTGCCGATCCGTGGTCGGCGGCGGCGGTGCGGCCGGGGCCGTGCTGCGCTCCAGGAAGCGAAGCAACTCCACCGGGAACGGCAGCACCAGGGTCGAATTCTTCTCCGCCGCAACCTGAACGACGGTTTCCAGCAGTCGCAGCTGCAACGCCGCGGGCGACTCCGACATCTGCGCGCCCGCCTGCGCGAGCATCTTCGATGCCTGCAACTCGCCCTCGGCGGAGATCACCCTGGCGCGGCGTTCGCGTTCGGCCTCGGCCTGCCGCGACATCGAGCGTTTCAGCGAGTCCGGCAGTGCCACATCTTTGATCTCCACCCGGTCGATGTGCACACCCCAGCCGAGCGCCGGGCTGTCGATCATGATCTCCAGACCCTTGTTCAGCTCCTCCCGATTGGACAACAGGCTGTCCAGATCGCTCTTGCCGATGATCGAGCGCAGCGACGTCTGCGCCACCTGTCCGACGGCGAACAGATAGTTCTGCACCTCCACCACCGCGAGCACCGGGTCGAACACCCGGAAGTACACGACGGCGTCCACCCGCACCGTGACGTTGTCGCGCGTGATGCCCTCCTGCGCGGGCACCGGCAGGGTGACGATCTGCATCGAGACCTTGCGCATCCGGTCGATGAACGGAATCAGCCAGCGCAGCCCCGGATCTCGCGTCGCGACCACCCGCCCGAATCGAAAGATCAGCCCCCGTTCGTATTGCGCGACCACTCGCACGCTCGCGGCGGTGAGCACACCCGTACCTAGCAGACTGCCGAGAACAACCAGAGTTTCCATGCCTGGCCTCGAATCACGCCCGTGTGCAACAGAAGCGGGCGCCTGGGCGCTCCGGCCCCGCGGCTACCTCCATGATGGCACCGCGAGGCCGGTCCCGGCCGGAGACCGGACTGCCTATTTGACAGTCAGTCGCTTGATGGCAGTGCCGCCTTCGAGGCTCTGCTCGTTGTCGCCGGCGACCAGGGCGCCGATGACCCGCACTTGCTGACCTACCGCAGGGGTGAACGGTTCGGACTCGGGGATTTTCGTGGCGGTGAGGGTGGCGGTCTGGCGTTGCTCGTCGCATGTCGCCTTGGTCTTGGCGCCTACCGTCTGTTCCGCGCCCTCCGCGGTGCCGCGCACGAATACCTGCAACGTCACCGCCTTGCTCTGCGGCTCGCAGGTGTAGGTCACCTGGATATCCACATCACCGCCGTTGCTGGTGGCGGCGGTGATGTCGATGTTGTTGGGCGGCGGCGGTGGTGGCGCGGGAGCGGTGGTCGTTGGCTGCGCGCCTGCGACACCCGCGCAGGCCACCGTGGCCAGAGCTGTTGCGTAGGCGAGGATTCCCGCACGGCGCAGCATGGTGTGAACGTTGATGACGATCTCCTTGCAGTCGATCCCGCGGCGGCCCGAATCGGACATGCCGCACAAAACCTCGACCGACAATGTACTGGTATCGCGCGGGTCCGGGGCGGGCCAATCCTTCGGCTACAGCATGGATCTCAGCCGTTCACGCGCCGTTCGCCCGGCGACCACCCGCGGCGCGGGATCCGGCGAGGCGGACGAGTTGGCCTGTAAGCCGGATCCTGTCCCCGGTTCGCACCGGGGGGCGACCATCCATCTGGACACACCGTCACCGGGTGCCTCGAGCGGTCCACCCGCAGGCTCGGGCGAGCAGCCCTCGAACACCTGCGCAGCCGCACCGCGAACGATGCGACCTTCGACCTTGCTCCGGGCGGGGTTTACCAAGCCGCCCCGGTCACCCGGGGCGCTGGTGCGCTCTTACCGCACCGTTTCACCCTCACCACACGGCCCGGAGGCCGTGGGCGGTCTGTTTTCTGTGGCACTGTCCCGCGGGTTGCCCCGGGTTGCCGTTAGCAACCGCCCTGCTCTGTGGAGTCCGGACTTTCCTCGGCTTCGGGCGGCGGCACAACCGTGCCCGTTCCCGATGCCGCGGTCGCCCGGCCAACTCGTCCGCCGTACCAGAGTACTGGTCGCCGTGCACACCCCCAGGGTGCGGGCCCCGCCGACGCAGTACGGTTGGGTGCCATGGAACGTGTCGAGGTCGGCTTCCCCTCCGGAAGCGAGCAGTGCGCCGCCTGGCTTTACCGTCCGGATGGTGCACCGAAGCCCCGTCCACTCGTCATCATGGGACACGGCCTGGGGGCGAACAGGGAGATGGGGCTCGACCGGTACGCGCGGCGCTTCGCCGCCGCCGGCATGGCGGTCCTGGTATTCGACTACCGGCATTTCGGTGCCAGCCAAGGCGAGCCGCGCCAGGTGATCCGGATCGGGCGCCAGCGCGAGGACTGGCGTTCGGCCATCGCCTACGCGCGCACCATCCGCGGAGTCGACGCGACCCGGATCGCGTTGTGGGGCACCTCGTTCAGCGGCGGGCACGTGCTCGCGGTCGCGCCGGACGACGACTACCTGGCCGCGGTGGTCGCCCAGGTGCCGTTCACCAGCGGGCTGGCCTGCGCGCTGGCGAAGGGGCCGATCAGCATGACCAAGGTGACCGCCATCGCCGCCACCGATCTGCTGGTCGGGCCGATCCGGCGCAAGCACGTCGGCATCCGGCTGGCCGGGCGGCAGCGGACGGCGGCCTTGATGAGCGCCGCCGACGTGCCGGAGGGCAACGGCAGGCTGGCCGAGGAGAGCGAGCACTACAAGCCGAAGGTCGCTGCGCGCGTGGCGTTCTCGGCGCTGTTCGACTCGCCGGGCAAGCGGGCCAAGGCGTTGAAGATGCCGGTGCTCTACGCATTGTGCGAGAACGACTCGATCACCCCCATCAAGTCCGCGCTGCGTGCGGCGGAACGCACCAAGCACGCGGTGGTGAAGCGTTATCCGGTGGGGCATTTCGACATCTACTTCGACGACGTGTTCGAGAAGGCCGTGTACGACCAGACGGAGTTCCTGGTCTCGATTCTGCGGCCGTAGGGGGTGGTCGGCGGTGGGCAAGCCGCCGACAATCGCTTGGTATCCGGCGGTGCCGTATCGTAAGACGTAGTTCACGTCCCTTGTCGCCGACGATGGCCCCGGTGCGCCGCGAAGCATCGCCGCTATGAAAACTGTTGTGCCCCACGGGAAGGCCCTTCCCGTCCGCCCGTGACGGCCGCGCGGGTCAAGTCCCGCCCCGACCTGCGCCGCGAACGCAGGCAACGCGCGCACGGCTGCTGGAATCATCTGATCATCGCGCCGCTGTGGCCCAAGCACGGCGTCAACCTCGGCACCATGCTGCGCACCTGCGACGCCGTCGGCGCGTGCATGGCGGTACCGCGCCTGCCGTGGATTCCCGAGGCCCTCGCCCAGGGCAATACCCTCCGGAAACCGCAGTGCGTGCACTGGATCAACGGTCGCGTCGACCGCTGGCTGGCACGCCAGCGCAGCGGCGGATCCGCCATCGTCGGTGTCGAACTCACCGACGAATCCATCCGGCTGGCCGACCTGCCGACCGCCCGACGCCGCACCGTCATCGTGCTCGGCCACGAATCGACCGGCATCCCGGCGGAGGGACTGGAACTGCTCGACGTCGCGGTGGAGATTCCCATGGTCGGCACCGGGCACAGCCTCAACGTGGCCGTCGCGGGGTCGCTGGTGTTGTACAAACTGGCGGGGCTGTGTTGACGGGTACGCCCTGCCGACAGTGGTCGCGGCGCTGTGGCTGATCGCTACCGGCGTGATCGGAGCCTCGGCTGCGACGATGGGGGCCAAGCAAATCCGATCCCCACCCACCGGACACACCGATCAGTGTGATTCGCCGAGGAGTTCGCGAGTCACCACATCTGCCCACCATTTCTCGACGCGCTCCGGTGACCAGCCGCGTTCGACGGTGAGTTCGGTGTAGACGTCGATGTTGCAGATCGCGGCGTAAATATCGAGGGCGGTAGCGAGGTCCAGGCGCAGGGTCCCCGGCGGCCAAGCAGACAGGACTTGACGGTGGGCGTCGTCGGCGCGGGCGCGGGCGTCGCGGTAGGCCTGGGCCAGTTCGGGTTCCGTGCGTCCCGCCTCGCGCAGCAGCACGATCACCTCGCCCGCGCGCTCGAACAACCGGCGGTCGTAGGCGGCCATCGCGGCGAGCTGTCTGGGCGGTTCGGGGGCGGCCTCCAGGTCGGCGAGCAGACGGGCGATGTCGGCGGACAGGTCGGCGGCGTCGGCCAGGGCCCAGGTCAGGCCGTTCTTGTTGCCGTAGGCAGCGTAGACGGTCGGCACCGAGACGCCCGCCTCCCGCGCCACGTCGCGCACCGTGGTGGCGGCCCAGCCCTTGGCGACGAACAAAGCCCTTGCGGCGCGGGCGATTTCGGCGCTGGTCTGCTGCGCCTGGGCGGTGCGGCGCAGCGAGTCGTAGCGGCGGCGGGCCGGTTCTTCGGTCACAGGGGTTCCTCTTTCATTTTTCGCTGCTTATATTCAATATATGACAGATAAGACAGAGCACGCGGTGGCCTGGCCGTTCGCCCGGATCGGCGGCCTCGCCGGCCTCGGCTTCGCACTGATCATCGTCGGAGCGAACCTGATCCTGGAACCGGCGGGCATGCCCCCAGTCGGCGCGGACATCAGCGACGTCAACGCCTTCTTCACCACGAAAGCGGGCCTCACCCAGCTGTCTTCGGCCCTGACACCAGCCGCCTGGGTATGCGCCACGGTGTTCGGCGCCGCCGCCGTCGCCACCATCTGGCCGCGCGAGCGCGCCGCGGGCTCGGCCTGGGCACTGGTCGGCTTCGCCGGCCTACTGCTACAGAACGCCACGTTCCTCTGCGTCGTCGCCATCCGCCTGACCCTCAGCGCCACCGCCGACCACGCCCCCACCGACGGCCTGTGGGCCTTTCACAACGCCCTGTTCGTCCTCAACGGCACCTTCCTCGCCACCGCCCTGCTCGGCCTGTCCCTCGGCGGCCTGCGCACCAACCTCATCCCCCGCTGGCACGCCATCCTCGGATCGATCGCAGCCGCAGGACTATTCACCTCCGCCACCCTCACTCCCCTGGTGATGGACCACCCGAGCCCCCTCGCCCTGCTCAGCCTCATCAGCTGGCTCCTCTGGGTGGTCTGGATCGTCACCTACGGCATCACCCTCCTCCGCCTACACCCCACCCACCACCTCGCCTCAGCCTGAAACCCCAAGGCGTGCACCGCTCTAGGCAGCCCTACACGACGCCGACCCGCACTTCGGCCGATTCCAGCCAAGCTGGATGCCGCGCGCGCCTGACAGCACCGGTACACCCCCACCCGACCTACGCGCACGCTCGCCCAGTTGCGCGGCCCGCCAGAGTGCGCCCCGTCCCGACCTTCAAGCGAGCGCCGCGCGCTCGACCAGAACGCCCGGCCGACTCACTGCGCCGCCCCCGTCCGCATGCACTCCCACTCGGCCCGCATACGCACACCCGGCCAATGAGCGGCGCGCTGATCACCCTCAGCGGCGGCGTAGCACCCGCCAGAGGACGAACGCTGCCAGCGCGGCGAGCGCGGCGGGGATGGGTCGGCGGCGGGCTGCGGCGGCGAAGGAATTGCGCTGTTGCGCATCAGGTTCGGGCACTGTGGGACTGACCTTGTCGGTGGCGACGCGGGCCCGTTCTGTTGCTTCACCAGTTCGCTGGGCGGCCTGCCGGATTGCCTCGGCGGCCTTTTTCTTTGCTTCCGCGGCTCTTTCCGCGGCTTCCCGCTCCGCCGCCGCGGTGGCGGCTTCGGTGTCACCGGCTGCCTGGGCGGACTGCTCTTGGACCCGTCGCGCTACTTCGGCGGCTTTCTGCTCGGCGATCCGGCGAACTTCCGCGGCTCTCTCGGCAGCGAGGCGTTCGGCTTCGGTGGCCTTTTCTCGCACCGCGTCGGCTACCTCGTGGAACTTGTCGGTCTCGTGATCCGGATGGTCGGCCTGGGTCATGATTTCCTCCTGTCAGCGGCGGAGTCGTCGGCTGACGTGGCTGCTGCCCCGTGTGTGTCGGCGGCGTCGCGCTTGTCTTCCTCGGACATCGCGCGGGTGTCGCGTGGTGGCAGGAAGGGTTCCTGGTCGGGCGGTAGGCCCTGTTCGATGCGGCGGCCGCGGGCCAGTTCGGCATCGAACTCCGCGCCGAGCAACACCGCGACGTTGGACAACCACAGCCACACCAGGAAGACGGCGACACCGCCGAGAGATCCGTAGACCTTGTTGTAGGAACCGAAATTGGCGACGTAGACGGCGAATCCGGCGGAAGCGGCGATCCACAGCAGCACGGCAAGCACACTGCCGGGGCTCAGCCAGCGGAAGCCGGGCTGCTGCGCGTTGGGCGCGGCCCAGTACAGCAATGCGAACGCCAGACTGATCAGTACCGCGAGCACCGGCCATTTCGCGATGTCCCACACCAGCACACCGGCCGACCCGACGCCGAGCCATTGCCCGATGCGGTCGGCGATGCCGCCGGTGGCCACCACGCCGATCAAGCACAACGCGAGCAACACCACCATCGCGGCGGTCAGTCCGACGCGCACCGGAATCGTCTTCCAGATCGGCCTGCCCTCTTCGACGTCATAGATCGCGTTGGCGGCGCGCATGAAGGCCGCGATGTATCCCGAAGCCGTCCACAGCGCGGTGCCGAGCCCGATGAGGGCCAACGGCCCCGCCAATTGTCGCGACCCTTGCAGTTGTTTGATCGCATCGACCAACAAGGCGGTGCCGCTGCTGGGTCCGAGGTCTTGAATGGTGTCGATCAGCGACTGCGTGGCGGACGGGCTGAGCGCCCCGAGCAACGCGGTGAGCACGATGAGACCGGGGAAGATCGACAGCACGCTGTAATAGGTAAGTGCCGCAGCCCAATCCGTGACGTTGTCGTCCAGGAATTCCGTCACGGTCCGCCGCAGCACCCCCCACCACGACCGCCAGTTCAGCACGGACGGCCCTTTCGACCAATCCACCAGACGGTGTGCGCGCCGCGCCACTCCCTGCTTCGCCATGCCCGTCACCTCTCGATCGGGGAGCGAATACCCGGGGGTCGAGCAGGCAAACTCGACGCGCTAAAGCTTGTGCACCATCTCGTATTCCAGCGTCGGCTCACCCGGCCGGACGAAGGCGCTGACCCCGGTACGCACGAATCCGTTACGCAGATACAGGCGTTCGGCCGCCACGTTCCCGTCGGCGAACTCCAGCCGGACCTCGGTGTGCCCGCCCGCGGCGGCCAAGTCGAGGACGGCGCGCACGAGCAGATCCGCCACTCCGGTGCCGCGCGCCTCGGGCGCCACCCACATCGAGATCAAATGAATGCCGCCACGTTCGGGGTCGGGCATACCGCCGACGGTGCCGAGCTCGACCCCGTCGGCGACGGCGACGAACTGCGCCCGGTCCGTCAGCGCGGCCCGCCAGTCCGCCTCGGTGCGCGCCTGCGCTTGCGCCAGCGTCGATCCGAAGAACTGCGGAGTGTCGGCCAGCGCCCGCAATCGAACCCGCCGGAACACGCCCCACTCATCGGCGCTCAATCGCCGGAGCTCTATCGTCGACAGGTTCATTCCCGAATGGATACCCGCCGGGTAGCCGGTGGTGCAAACCCTTTTGCCAGCCCAGCCACCCGGACATCCCGCGCTGAACTGCCGAGTGCGGCGCGCACCAGTCGATCCGCCTCGGTCCGCCGAGCTACCTGATCCGAGTGTTCTGGAATGTCGTGAACAACCACTCACCCGCGCACCGGAGCGCGACTCTGGTCTGCACGGACAGGTCTTCGGGTCGGCAACCCGCCCTACCCGACCGCAGCACACAGACCCCACTGGTCACCATGACCGCGACGTCCGGCGTCGGAAACCGAATCGCGGTGGTTTCCGGATCGGAGAGTCGAGTCCCCTGCATGAAGCCGTCGAAGCCTTCCTGCATTACCGCAGCGAGTTCCGTTCTGCCACGGATGAATTCGCCGATCACCGAGACGAAGTCGGCATCGGGTGTAAAGGTGGCCGCAAAAGCCGCACCGTCACCGGCGGCCCAGGCGGCGGACTGCGTGGCAAGAAGCCGCAGGAGCTTCGCTTCGTCGGCGGTGCGCGGCTCGGAGTTCGGCATCGTCATCGGATAGCTCCCTTCAGTAACCGGCCCGGCGCAGGCCGGCGAATTCCACCGCGGCGAAGGCGGCGACCACCGTCGCACCGACGAACAGGAATGCGATGCCGAGGCCAGTCAGGTCGATCAGGCCGGAGAGCGCGAAGACCACCATCCCGACCGCGGACGCTGCGTTCACCGCGACGACGGCACACGCCTGGTGAAACGGGATCTCGATCGCTCCCGCGATGAGCAGCAACGCGAGCGCACCGCCGAGCATGGCGACGCCGAACGGAATCGACCAGGTGGTGGGCAAGCCGAGCGGATCACGCAGCACCGCCGCACCGGCCAGCATGACGACCCCGAAGCCGCCGGTACTCCAGCCGTCCACCCGCAGCGCAGTGCGCAAGTAGTCAATGCTCGGCCGGGTGGTCAGGTGGCCCGCGTTCATGTCCTGCTCCTGTGGGTCGCGTCGACGGAGCCGATCGGCTCCGGAACCCACCTTGCCGACGTGAGGTGAGCGTCTCAATGACCTCCGAGGTCATGGCCGCACGACGTGCGCGGTGATTAGCCTGCTCAGGTGGCACAACCTCAGCGGGAAACTCGATCGAGCGTCGGCATGCTGCTGCGCGAGTGGCGGCAGCGGCGCAGGCTCAGCCAGCTCGACCTGGCGCTGGCGGCGGACACCTCGGCGCGGCATCTGTCGTATGTGGAGACCGGGCGCGCCAAACCGAGCCGGGCGATGGTGCTGCGCCTGAGCGAGGCGCTGGAGGTGCCGCTGCGCGAACGCAACACCCTGCTGCTGGCCGCCGATTACGCGCCCGCCTACCGGGAGAGCAACCTCGACGACGTGAATCTGACCTCGGTGCGGGCCGCGCTGACAACAATGCTCACCGCGCACGAACCGTATCCGGCGGTGGTCGTCGATCGGCTGTGGAATGTGGTGACCGGCAATGCGGCGATGGGCGTTCTGCTGCACGGGATTCCGGAGCAGTTGCTGCTGCCGCGGCCGAATGTGTATCGCCTGGTGCTGCATCCGGAAGGGCTGGCCGCGCGGCTGGCCAACCTGAGCCAGGTCCGCGCGTTGTTCCTGGAGCGCCTGGCCAGGCAGGTCGGGGCGAGTGGCGACCCGCAGCTGACGGCGCTGTACGACGAGGTACGCCGTTATCCGCGGCTACCCGATCCCCCGGACGAGCCGAAAGCCGCTGCGGCACAGCCGAGCCCGTTCGAGGTACCGATCCGGATCCGCACGCCGATGGGTGAGCTGTCGATGTTCAGCACGATGGCGACCTTCGGCGCACCGGCCGATGTGACCCTCTCGGAGCTGGCGATCGAATTGTTCTACCCGCTGGACGAATTCACCGCGGCCGCGCTGCGTGAGCTGGCGGCCGCGGCGAATTCCGGACGCGCGAACTAGATCGGCTGGAAGCCGGCCCCGACGCCGCCCTGAGCGTTGATGGCGGCGAGGATCACCAGGATCGGCTGGAAGAACGCGGGCGAGTGCAGCGGGTTGGCGGCCGTGGTGCACGGCACGTCGAAGCCGACCGGACCGATACCGGTGAGCCGTCCCTGATTCATGCCGACCAGCCGATCGCCGACGACCACCGGGCCGCCGGAATCGCCCGGCTGCGAGCAGTATTGGTTGATGGTGGTGCCGTCGAGCTCGCCCCACACGACGCCGCAGTCCGAACCACTGGAGCGGCCGCTGGAGCACACGGTGGCGCCGGGTCCCGGCGCGGCGCCGAGGCCCGCGATGGTGGTCGGGCCGACGTTGCGGACCGGGGTGACCCGCTCCGGGTTGAGTTCCAGGACCGCGTAGTCCAGCCCCTTGCCGTCATCGGAGAACGCGACCTTACCGATCACTCCGGCATCCGGCGTGTGCTCTGCGATCAGCCGGGCGCCGGTGGGCGCGCAGTGGCCCGCGGTGATGCCGACGAGCCTGCCCGCGTTGTCGTGCCCGATCGCCGTGAGCGAGCACACGGAGTTGTTCTCGAACGCGATGCCCGAGCTGCCGCCGAGCACGGCGCTCGGCGCCGCCGAGGCGGTACCCGCGGCACCGGCGATCACCGATGCGACGGCGGCCGTCGCGGCGGCCAGCGATCTGAGTTTCGTTGTCACTTCTCTCCTTTTCGAAAAAGCGAGCACGCGACTATCACCGTGCTCGCCCGGACCGGGGAGGGAACCGCCCCCGACACAATCTGCGGTCGCCACATCGGCAAGCGGAAGCGCCTGCGCAGCGGAGTCAGATCGACGCTGGTTGCCTGCTGGTTGACTCAGCATCGACACGGGCAAGCCGGTCCGCAACACACCTGTGCGCCGCACCACAATGCGGGCGCGATGGAGACCCGAACCACATCGTTGTGTGGCGGCTCTGAAAAGTGTTCGCCCGAACTGACTTTCACCCTCACCCACACCCAGCTGCGGCCGAATTGCCCGACCGACGAGACTCAACTGTTATACGCCGCCAACCGCCGCACCGCGAATCCGAACGAAAACCTTCGGCCGACGCGCCCTAGATCACATGCTGTGGCAGAGGATGGCAGCACAGCGTGACCATCGCCGAGCTTCCGGCGACGGACGGATGAACAGTTGCTATAGGTATGAGGTGTCGTTCACCAGACGCACGGACGACCCGCCGTCCGGATAGAACTCCGCGATCGACAGCGACGCCAGGTCCAGGTGCAGCCGGTACAGCAGTGACGGCCCCACTCCGAGCGCCAGCTGGAGCAGCGTCTTGATCGGCGTCACATGACTGACCACGACCAGGTTCGCCCCGGGATACAGCCCCACCAGATCACGCCGGACCGCGTCGACCCGCTCGCGGACCTGGTCGAAGCTCTCCCCGCCGGGCGCGGGCAGCGACGCATCGCCCAGCCAGCGGGCGTGCAGTTCCGGGTCGCGTTCGGCCGCCTCCAGGAAGGTCAGGCCCTCCCACTCGCCGAAGTCGGTCTCGATGAGGCCGTCCAGGACTGTGAGCGGTGCGTCCAGCGCTGCCGCCGCGGCCTCGGCGGTATCGCGAGCCCTGCTCAGCGGCGAGGACACTACAGCGGAGATACCGCCTTTGGCGGCAAGCATTTTCGCGGCGCGCGCGGCCTGCTCGCGGCCGAGCTCCGTGAGCGGCGGGTTGCCGCGACCCGAATAGCGCCGTTGCACAGACAGTTCGGTCTGACCGTGGCGCAACAGCAGCAGGCGGGTCGGGCGACCGGTGGCACCGGTCCAGCCGGGCGCGGGCTGCGCCGCGACGGCCGAAACCACCGGGTCTTCGGCAACCGGTGCGGCCGTGGGCTTTTCGGCCTCGCGGGCGGTGCGCACCTCGTCCACCAGGGTGGCGTCGTCCATCGCCTCGTTGGCCAGCCGATCGGCATGCGAATTCTCGGCCCGCGGAATCCAGGTGAAGCTCACCCGCTCGAAACCCGCGACCAGCCTGCGAGCCCGGTCGGCCAGCGGAATCATGGCCGCGTGCTTGATCTTCCAGCGGCCCGACATCTGCTCGACGACCAGTTTGGAGTCCATCCGCACCGCGACGACGCTGGCGCCGAGTTCGGCCGCCGCCTCCAAACCCGCGACCAGGCCACGATATTCGGCGACATTGTTGGTGGCGACGCCGATGAACTCGCGGCGTTCGGCGAGCACCCGCACATGATCGGCGGCGAAGACGACTGCGCCGTAGCCCGCCGGTCCCGGATTACCCCGGGAGCCGCCGTCGGCCTCGACGATCACCTCGCGCTCGGTCACCGCGCTGCCCGCGCCGGTCGAGCGGTCACAGCCCCGATTCCTTGGTGCGCACCAGGATCGCCCCGCACTCCGGGCACCGCACCACCAGTTCGGGGGCGGTCTTCGCGATCCGGGCGATCTCGCCGCGATCGAGTTCGATCCGGCACGCGCCACAGCGGCGGGCTTGCAGCAGCGCCGCGCCGACACCGTGCTGGGCCCGCTGCCGGTCGTAGATCGCCAGCAGGTCGGCCGGGAACAGCGAGACGAGCTTGGACCGGTCGGCGTCGCAACGCCCCTGTGCCACCTCGAGATCGGCGAGGGCCTCGTCACGCTGGGTTTGCGCGTCGGCCAGTTCCTGCTCGGTCTTGTCCAGCCGGGCGCCCGCGTGCTGATAGTCGTCGGCGGAGGCCTCGCGCTTCTCCATCACCTCCAGCAGCTCGTCCTCGAGCACCGAGCGCCTGCGCTCCAGGCTGCCGAGTTCGTGCTGGATCTCCGAGAGCTGTTTGGCGTTCACCGTTCCGGCGCTCAGCATGCCCTTGTCGCGCTCCTCGCGCTTACGGACGGCGTCGACCTCGCCTTCCAGCTTGCGGATGTCGCGATCGAGGTCGTCCAGCATGATCTGCACGGCGACGGCGGCGTCCTTGTGCGCGTTGCGCTCGGCCTCCAGCCGGGCCACCTCCTGCTGTTCGGGCAGCACGGTGCGGCGGTGCGCGATCCGCGTCAGCTCGGCGTCGACAGCGGCGAGCTGTAGCAGCTTGGCCTGGATGGGTGGTTCGACATTCAACGCGGACAAACTCCTGGACGCTGTGGATGGGTCGGTGTTCAACCGTACCCCGCCGGACCGTTCCCGCTGACCGACGCCGCACCAATTGGGTGCCGCCGCCTCCGCCCACCCGGTGTCAGGCGGGGGCGCGGGTCTTGATGGCGTCCCTGGACACGAAGACGTCGTACTCACCGGGGACGGCGATCACCGCGTTGCCGTAGGCCGAGCGCACGAACGGCTCGGTCCACCAGCGGCCCTTGCGCATGTCATCGAAGAAGTCTCGGTCGCCGCCGTTGAGGAAGATCTGGTTCTGCGAGGTCGCCACCCCGTCCAGGCGCTGGCCGTACAGCCTGCTGATCTTGTATCCGGAGTGGAAACCGAGAGCGTTCACCCACGGTTCCAGCTCGACGATGCCCGCTTGCAGCACCCACGTGTCACCCTCGACCTGGTACTTCAGCCGCTGCTCGTCGTGCTGGTCGTCGCCGTAGAGGGTGAGTTCGACATCGAGCAGGTGCTCTTGCCCCTCCACCTCCTTGGCCACCACGTGCGCCGCTTTGATCTCTCCGGTCAATCCGAGATAGGTCTGCATCAGCGTCGCCAGCCAGAGCAGCACCACCGCGACCACCAGCAGCACCAGCCCGCTGCCGCCGCGCGTGATCAGCGCGCGGAAGCCGACCCGGCGGGCCCGCAGCAGCCCGGAGATGAGCAGTGCGAGCGCGATCAGGATGATCAAGATCAACCCGATCTGCACGAAGCCGAAGTTCACCGGGAAATTCATGCGGTAGTTGTACCCCCGAATCACCACCTGACTCGCGGAAACAACCGACCGCACAGCCGAATCCAGTTGACACGCGCCGACACGCCGAAGCGGCGGTAAGGTCGAAGGGGTCAAAGTTCAATTCTTCGGGGGTTTTCCATGGTGATCTTTGGTTGGCGGCAGTACGCGCATCGGCTCGCCGTGCTCACCCTGGTGTGCACGAGCTGCGGCAATCCGGCGGCCCACGTGCTACGGAAACTGGTCACCAAATTCACGCTGTTCTTCGTGCCACTGATCCCGTTGAGCACCAAGCACACCCTGCAATGCACCTGGTGCGGTGCCGAGTCGAAGCTCACGCAGCAGCAGGCCACGGAGCTCACCGGGCGAGCGCAATCGGAAAACGTGCACAGCGGGCAGCCCGCGGACCCGTCCTGGCACGGACAGCCGCCACGTAATTACTGATCGGGGCGGTTCCGCGCGAGCACTGATCAGCTCGGTTCGACGCAGGCACTGATCGGGCCGGCTCCGCCCAACTACTGGTCGGGCCGGCTCCGCCCAACTACTGATCGGCTCAGCTCCGCGCTATTGCTGACCGGGCTGGTCCGGCACGACTGCCGATCAATCTCCGACCTGGCATGATTGCTGACCGACTCAGCAAGGCGCAACTGTCGATCGGCCCGGCCCGGCGCTACTGCTGATCGACTCAGCTTGGCGCAACTGCCGATTGGCCCAGCGCGGCACAACTACTGGCCGACCCAGCTTGGCGCAACTATTAATCGTGCCAGTTACGCACGACCCGTTGATTGGCCCAGCGCGGCGCGACTGCTGGTCGACCCAGCTGGCGCAACTACCAATCGAGCTCGCTTGACGCTATTGCCGATCGGCCCAGCGCGGCACGTCTACGGATCGAACCGGCTTGCCACGGCTACTGGTCGGCTCAGCTCCGCGCGCTGACCGTCCACGGGTCGGTGCGCAGGGTAGAGACGCGCGTCTCCAGGTCGGGCAGGCCGGCCTGGACGACCCGTTCCG
The DNA here is from genome assembly GCF_044547795.1 of Nocardia sp. NPDC052316. Classification (NCBI taxonomy): domain Bacteria; kingdom Bacillati; phylum Actinomycetota; class Actinomycetes; order Mycobacteriales; family Nocardiaceae; genus Nocardia; species Nocardia sp. NPDC052316. The sequence continues at coordinate 779,080 of NZ_JBIUBB010000003.1, read as the reverse complement.
CCTGTGCGCACCAGGGGAATTCGGTTGCCCAGTGGGCGGCGTCGAGGAGGGCGGGGCCGCCCTTGCGCAGGTGCTCGTCGACCGGGTGATGGCGCAGGTCAGCGGTGACGTACGCGTCGACGCCGCGGCGAGTCACCGCGTTCAGGTAGGAGTCGCCCGCGCCGCCGCAGACGGCGACCGTGTAGATGGAGCGGTCCGGGTCGCCCGCCGCGCGCACGCCCCATGCGGTCGGTGGCAGTGCCGCGGCGACGCGATCGGTGAAGGCGCGCAACGACTCCGGTTCCGGCAGGGTGCCGACGCGGCCGATGCCGACCGTCGACGGCAGCGAGGCGCGTTCGGTGATGTGGTAGGCCGGGTCCTCGTACGGGTGGGCGGCGCGCAGCGCGGAGAGGATGGCGGCGCGGGCGGCGGGCGGCGCGATCAGCTCGAGACGCTCCTCGTCGACCCGCTGGAGTTCGCCGAGCACGCCGACGGCCGGGGTGGCCTCCGACATCGGCCGGAACTGGCCGACCGCGGGCACTCGGAGTGCGCAGTCGCGGTAGTCGCCGTCACCGCCCGCGCCCGCCATGAACAAGGCGGACAGCACTGCGTCGGCGTGCGACGGGGGCACCTGCACGACCCAGTTGTCGATGGGGGCTTCCGGTTTCGCATCGATCGGGCCGGTGACGGTCAGGCCGATCGCCGCCGCCAGCGCGTCGGAGACACCGGGATCGGCGGAGTCCGCGTTGGTGTGCGCGGTGAACAACGCGCAGCCGGAGCGGATGAGCTGGTGCAGCAGCGCACCTTTCGGAGTGTCGGCCGCGACGGTGTCGACGCCGCGCAACAGCAGCGGATGGTGCACCACCAAAGCCTGTGCCCGCCAATCGATCGCCTCCTCGACAACGGCCGCCGTGGCGTCGACCGCGAACAGCACCCGGGTGACCTCGTCGGCCGGATCACCGGCGACCAGCCCGACCGAGTCCCACGACTCCGCCAGCTTCGGTGGGTACGCCGCGTCGAGCACTTCGATGAGGTCCGCCAGTGTGGTCATCGTTCACCCTCCTCTGATCCGTCCATGAGCTGTCGCATTCCAGGCCGAGCCGACCCGCGGGCGGACAACCCGGCACGTGGTCGCGGATGACCACCTGGTCGAGAGTGCGCCTCGGTCGAAGTGCTCACCAAAGCTCCGCCGTTCGTATCGCGGTGACGAGTTGGTCCACCTCGGCGGTTCCGCGCACCGCGACACGGAGATGGTTCGGCCCGAGGCCGGGAAAGGTATCCGCGCGACGGACGGCAATACCCTTGTCGGCCAGGTACTTCCGGAGCAGCTCGCCGTCGGGGACGCGGAGCAACAGGAACGGCGCCTCGGCAGGCGTGTGGACGTGGACGCTTAGTTCGGTAAGCCGCTCGATCATCGCGTCGCGTTCGACGGCGATCGCCTGGGCACGCTGCTGTTCCGCCGCGACCGCGTGCGGCTCGGCGGTGGCGGTGATCGCCTCCAGTTGCAGGGTGCCGAGCGGCCAGTGGGCTCGGCCGTGATTCAGGCGCGCGAGAAGCTCGGGCGCACCGAGGAAGTAACCGCAGCGGAGTCCGGCGAGCGCCCAGGTTTTGGTGAGGCTGCGCAGGACGAGCAGATCGGGTGCGGAGTACCCGGCGAGCGATTCGGGCTCCCCCGCCACCGCGTCGGCGAACGCCTCGTCGACCACGATGGTCCGGCCCGGCCTGCGCAACGCGCGAATGGTTTCGGCGGGGTGCAGCACCGAGGTCGGGTTGGTCGGGTTGCCGAGCACCACGAGGTCGGCTTCGGCCGGGACGGCCGCCGGGTCCAGGGTGTACGGCGGCGCGAGCAGCACCCTGGTCACCGCGACACCGGCAGCGCGCAGCGCAAGCTCGGGTTCGGTGAACGACGGGTGGAGCAAGGCGGCCAGTCGGGGTGTGAGCCTCGGCAGCATGGCGAAGCCCTCGGCCGCACCCGCCAGCAACAGCACCTCGTCCGGGCTGCGCCCGTGCCTGGCCGCCACGGCACACCGGGCGGTGTGATCCTCCGCCGCGCTCGGGTAGCGCCCGAGCGTGTCCAGCCTGGCCGCGAGCCGCTGCCGCAGCCAGTCCGGCGGCGCGCTGCCCTGCACGTTCACCGCGAAGTCGAGCATGCCGGGGCGTGCGTCCACGTCGCCGTGGTGGCGCAGTTTCGCGTGCTCGACGCTGTCCTCGGACACGAGATCACACCCTACGTGGCGGGCCGGTAGGTCGACCGGCCAGAATGGCTGTCGTGGGTGAGCTGCACGTGTCGTTCGTCTGTACCGGCAACATCTGCCGTTCTCCGATGGCGGAGAAGATCTTCGTCATGCACCTTTCCCGCGCGGGACTGGCCGATCGGGTGCGGGTGAGCAGCGCGGGCACCGGCGCCTGGCACGTCGGCGACGACGCGGACACCCGCACCACCGCGACCCTGCGCAAGTACGGCTACGCGACCGGGCACATCGCCGCCGCCCTCGGCGCCGACCATCGCGACGCCGACCTGCTGATCGCCCTCGACACCTCCCACGAACGCGAACTGGCCCGCCTGGGTGTGCCGTCGGATCGGCGCAGGCTGCTACGCAGTTTCGACCCGGCCGCCGACGGGCCCGACGTGCCAGACCCCTACTACGGCGACACGGCCGATTTCGAACTCGTCCGTGACCAGATCGAGGCGGCGATGCCCGGCCTGCTCGACTGGGTGCGCGACGCGCTCGGCCTGCCTGCCCAGCCGCCCGACCCGCTGCTGGATCGGCGAATCTGATGCGCAGACTGACCTTTCTGCTCCGCCCGAGCTGGGTGATCCTCGCGGCTGTGGTCGCCGTGTTCGCCTACCTGTGCTTCACGGTGCTCGCGCCGTGGCAGCTCGGCAAGAACACGAGCACCTCGCACCGCAACCAGCTCATCGCCGACTCGGTGCGCGCCGACCCGATCGACATCACCACCGTCCTGGACAGCTCCAGCGCGGACGACGCGCACACCGAATGGCGCAAGGTCACCGCCTCCGGCGCCTATCTGCCGGACTCGACGGTGCTGGTTCGGCTGCGTCATCTCGACGGCGCCCCCGGCTACTCCGTGCTCTCCACCTTCCGGCTGGACGACGGTCGCCTGCTGCTCATCGACCGCGGGCTGGTCGCCGCGGTGGACGGTTCCCGGCCGCCGCCGATCCCCGACCCGCCCGCCGGACCGCAACGCCTCGAAGCCAGGGTCCGGATGTCCGAAGGCATCACACCCGGCAAAGACCCGTCCATCCAAGACGGCTACCGGCAGGTGTACTCGATCGACACCACCCAGGAAGCCGCCGTCCTGCAGCAACCGCTGACCCCGATCCCCACCGGCGAACGCGGCGGCTACCTGCAACTCGACGACAACCAACCCGGCGCCTTCACCCCCACCCCCCTCCCCCAGCTCGACGCGGGCCCCTACCTCTCCTACGGCCTGCAATGGCTGGCCTTCGGCATCATGGCGCCGCTCGGCCTCGGCTACTTCGTCTACGCCGAGATCCGGGAACGCCGTAGGGAAAAAGCGAGCTCCGCAACCGAACCGGTCAGCGCGAGCCCCCCACCCGACCCCACGTCACCCGAAACACCCACCACCGCAACCACTCCGGCTGCACCCAAACCGACAACCGAAGCGCGCCTGGCAGACCGCTACGGCCGCGGCCGCGGCTGACCGCCACTCCGATGCCGCAGCAGCTACGGCCCCACCAACCAGCGCGCGTCCGGCAGACCGCTACGGCCGCAGCCTCGATCGACCCGCGAACTTTGGGGTGCCTTCGATGCCGCGCAGCCCTACCGTGTCCAGCGCCTGGCGAGCACCCAAGGAGCGGCGACCACGACTGATCCGCACTGCACAGCCTCCGACATGTACGGCACCACAACACCTTCGATGACGCACCGCCCTACGGCGTCGAGCGCCTGGCAAGAGCCCATAGAGCCGCGACCACGACCGACGCGAACTGCACGGCTTCCGACATGTGTACGGCGCGGTGCAGGTCCGCGACGGTCGGGGCGGGGCCGTCGCCGAGGGTGGGGCGGAGTTCGGTGCCGTGACGGTACTGGGTGCGGCCACCGAGGCGGACACCGAGAGCCCCTGCCATCGAGGCCTCGACCACACCGGCGTTGGGGCTGGGGTGTTTTGCGGCATCCCGGCGCCAGGCGCGGCGGGCGGCGGCGGGGCGGCCTTGCACGAGCGGGGCGAGCGCGACGGTGAGCAGGCCGGTGAGGCGCGCGGGCAACAAATTGGCCAGGTCGTCGGTGCGGGCGGCGGCCCAGCCGAAGTTGCGGTAGCGGTCGTTGCGGTAGCCGATCATCGCGTCGAGGGTGTTGATCGCGCGGTACCCGAGCAGACCGGGCACACCGGCGAGCGCACCCCAGACCAGCGGAGCCACGGTCGCGTCGGAGGTGTTCTCCGCGATGGATTCCAGTGCGGCGCGGGCCAATCCGTCGGCATCGAGCACCTCGGGATCGCGGCCGCACAGCGAGGGCAGCAGCGCGCGAGCACCCGCCAGATCGCCCGCCTCCAGCCGTTCGGCCATCGCACTACCGGCCTTTGCGAGGCTCCGTCCGCCGAGCACCGTCCAGGTGGCCAGCGCGGTCGCAGGCAGCCCGAGCCCACGAACCCCCACACCGACCCCGACCGCCGCGCCCACCAACAGCACCTCGTGCAGTACCCCCGCACTACGCCGATCGGCATACGTCACCGATTCGAGCGCGCTTGCCGCCGAACCGAACCCGGCCACCGGATGCCACCGCCGCGGATCCCCCAACACCCGATCGAGCACAAACCCCAACAGCAACCCACCAGCGGTAGCGGTCCCCTTCTGCACCCACCGAGCCTATCCGCTCCTCCCACACCCCATGCCCAGCGGGACACAGCCGCGCACCTCCCCCCAGCGGCTGCCGCCACCATGTCCCGCCAACCAAACGCCACCACGCCGAACGGACATCACAGCGCGCCCAGGCGACGTTCGGCCGCCACCACCCCCCGCCGACCATGCGTAAACCCAACAGGACGCCACAATGCGCCCACTCGACATTCGGCCGCCAGCACCAACTCAGCGCGCCGCCACCAAGTCCGCCCACCATGCGCCACCGCAGCCAACAGGACGCCACAATGCGCCCAGGCGACGTTCGACCGCCACCACCCCCGGCGACCACGCGCTACCACGCCGAACGGGACATCTCAGCGCGTCCACTCGAAGTCTGCCGCCGTCACGTCCCGGCCACCATCAGCCACCCCCACCCCAACGGGACACCACAACCCGCCCACTCGATTTGCCGCCACCATGTCCCGCCGATCATGCGTAGCCCTGCCCAACGGGAGACCACAACCCGCCCACTCGATTTGCCATCACCATGTCCCGCCGATCATGCATAACCCCGCCCAACGGGACACCACGGCGCGCCCACTCGACTTTGCCGCCGCTGTATCCCGCTCGGCAGCCGCGCTACACGGTTCGGCGACGATGTCGCCTGGGTGCCAGACGAGGGCCGCTGGGTGGTGTGGCCCGATCATGCGGAGCTCGGTGCGTCAGTGACGCGGACCTCGCCGGTGGCGGTCATACCGTGTCGGAGTTCTACGGCGTGTCACACTCTGATCCGCTGCGTCGTCGACCTGGTGACGCACCATGAACTCACGCCCGGCGGGGCGGAACGACCGAACGGCGACAGCAGTGACTTCCGATCAGCCTTCTACTCCCGAACCACTCGACCAGGCGGAGCTGGCCCGGCGGTTCGAGGAGCATCGGCCGTATCTGCGCAGGCTCGCCTACAGCACGCTGGGCAGTCTCACCGACGCCGATGATGTGGTGCAGGAGGCGTGGCTGCGGCTGCAACGCCAGCACGAGGCGGGCACGGCGGGACAGATCGAGAATCTGCGCGCCTGGCTCAGCACCGTGACCGGTCGTCTCGCACTGGATCACCTCGGGTCGGCCAGGGTCCGGCGCGAGCAGTATGTCGGCGAATGGCTGCCGGAGCCGGAGGTGACCAGCTGGGATGACCCGGCGGACCGGGTCACCCAGGACGAGCGGGTCACCACGGCACTCCTGGTTGTCCTCGAGTCGCTGTCCCCCGCCGAGCGCACCGCGTTCGTCTTGCAGGACGTGTTCGGTATGACCGGCCCGGAGGTCGCCGAGGTGGTCGGCCGCACCCCGGCCGCGGTGCGGCAGCTGGCATCGCGCGCTCGCAAGCGCGTCGAGGACGGCACCCCGCGCTTCCCCGCCTCGCCGGACGAACAGGAGAAGGTCGTCTCCGCTTTCGCGGTCGCCTGGCGCTCCGGTGATCTCAGCGCCCTGCTCGGCGTGCTCGACGCGAACGTCAGCCTGACCGCCGATGGCGGCGGCAAGGTCCCCGCGATCCGGCAGCCGGTGTACGGCGCCGAGCTCATCGCGAAGATGCTGCTCGGCTGGTACCACGCACCGTCCGCCGCGGGCGGGTGGGGCCGCGCGGTGCTGGTCAACGGCGAGCCCGGCCTTGTCGTGTTCGACGGCAACCACACCGGCGTGTTCGCCTTCGTCATCGATGACGGCCGCATCGTCGCCATCAATGTCGTCCGCAACCCCGACAAGCTGCACGACCTGCCGACCGAAGGCAAGCCCGACTGGTATCTCGGCGCCGACCGCACCGAGGAGGCGTAGCCCGACCCCGGGTCCGCGCCCACGCCGAGGCTGGGTCTGGCGTTGTCCTACGACAAACCAGCGGCGATGGCAGCGAGGTAGCCATCGCACCAGCAGCCGCCGGGTTACCGCTCGTGTCCGCCGCGGGCGGTCAGCCCGCCAGACCCACCGGCTGCGGCATCGTATACCCATGCGCCGCAGCCACTTCCACCGACAACAGCCGGCCCGCGTCCGCGGTCACACCGTGCGCGAGGTCGTGGTGGACGGCGCACGCCTCTTTCCAGCCGAGTTCGGCGATGGCGCGGACGTACGGATAGGTGGCGTTGGTGAGGGCGACGGTGGCCGTGGGCGGCACCGCGCCCGGCATATTCGCGACACAGTAGAACAACGAATTGTGCACGCGGAAGGTGGGATTCGCGTGGGTGGTCGGTCGCGACCCGGCGAAGCAGCCACCCTGATCGATGGCGATATCGACCAGCACCGAACCGGGCCGCATCTGCGCGACGAGCTCGTCGGATACGAGTTTCGGCGCACGCGCCCCCGGCACCAGCACCGAACCGATGACGAGATCGGCGGCGGCGACGGCCCGCTGAATCTCGGCGGCGTTCGAGGAGACCGTGGCGATCCGCCCATCGAACCGCGCGTCCAGCTCACGCAGCCGAGGCAAGTTGGTGTCCAGCACGGTAACTCGCGCACCCATACCGGCAGCGACCGCCGCCGCGTTCGACCCGGCGACCCCGCCGCCGAGCACCACCACATCGGCGGGCGGCACCCCGGGCACGCCGCCGAGCAGCATGCCCGCCCCGCCGAGCGGCGCCATCAGGTGATACGCCCCGACCTGCGCCCCGAGCTTGCCCGCGACCTCGCTCATCGGCGCGAGCAGCGGCAGCGACCCGTCGGCGGCCCGCACGGTCTCGTAGGCGATCGCGGTGATGCCGGAGCGCAGGATGGCGTCGGTGCAGTCACGGGACGCGGCCAGGTGCAGGTAGGTGAACAGCACCTGTTCGCGCCGCATCCGCGGATACTCCTCGGCGATCGGCTCCTTCACCTTCAACACCAGCTCCGCCGACCGCCAGACCTGGTCGGCGGACGGCACCAGCCGCGCCCCCGCGGCCGCATAGTCGGCGTCCGCGAATCGCGAGCCGACCCCCGCCCCGGCCTGGATCAGCACCTCGTGTCCCTGCGCGACCAGCTCCCCGGCACCCGCCGGCGTGAGCGCCACCCGGAACTCCTGCTCCTTGACCTCCCGTGGAACTCCGATCCTCATACCGCCATCGTGGACCCCGTGCCGGGCACACGCCACGAACGACGCGCGGGCGGCACACGATGATCACGAGACCGCCCGCCGACGAGCGGTTTCTGCGCACGTTGATCAGACGGCGATCTCCTCGCCGAGCGGCGGAATCAGCAGCTGCTTGTCCCGCCCCGCGTACTCGAACAACCGCCGCAGCCGATCCAGCGTCTCGCTGAAGTGCACCCATCCTTCGCCGTGCACCGGCACGATCACCGCGTCGCCGAGCACCTCGGCCGCTTGCACCGCGGTGCGCGCGTTCAGTGTGAGGTCGGTGTCGCCGAAGTGCCCGACATTGGCCGCGCCGACGAACAGCACCGCCACGTCGATCCGGCCGATCCGCTCGACGATCCGCGCGACCCGATCGACCGACGCGTTGTCACCCGACACGTACACGGTCGGCTGACCTTCGGCCTGCAGCACGAACCCGGTGACGACCCCGGTCAACGGCTCGCACCCTTCGGGCCCGTGCAGCGCGGGCACGCCGGTGATCCGAATGCCGGAGATCGTCACGCTCTCCCAATTCTCCAGGCCCCGAACACCATTGATCCGCTCGGCGGCACCGGGCGTGGAGAGCACGGTCTGCGCGGTCTTCAAGAATTCGCGTCCGGAGTTGTCCAGGTTGTCGGCGTGCTCGTCGTGCGAGAGCAGTACGACGTCCACCGGACCGACCTGGTCGGCGGGCACCGCGGGACCGGTGAGCTTGTGCAACGTGACCGGTCCCGGGTAGTCGCCGGGCGCGTCGAACGTGGGGTCGGTCAGGAAGGTGCGGCCCGCGTAGCGGAGCCGGACGGAGGGTCCACCGATGTGCAGCACGTCGAGTTGGTTGTTCGTCATGTCATCGAGCTTGTCAACGCGCCGGCACACCCGACAGTGGCCCGAGAGCCGCCTACCGCTAAAATCGGGCCATGCATACCGTAGCCGTCCTCGCCTATGACGGCATGAGCCCCTTCCACCTGTCCGTGCCAAGCCTGGTGTTCGGCCGCGTCGGCGTCCACGGCCCGGCGCTGTATCAGGTGGACGTCTGCGCCGAGAAGCCCGGAACTCTGCACACCCCAGCAGGTTTCGACATCGAGGTGCGACACGGACTCGACCGGCTGATCCGGGCGGACACGGTGGTGATCCCGGCCTGGGAATGCGATCTGCCGGTCTCGGACGAACTCCGCAGCGCGCTGCATCAGGCCCACGCGGCAGGCGCCAGGATCGCCGGCCTCTGCCTCGGCTCGTGGGCCGTTGCGGCCAGCGGGCTGGCCGATGGCCGCGAGGTGACCACGCACTGGGCGGCCGCCGCCCAGCTGGCCCGCGCCTTCCCCGCGGTCCGCGTGCGCGCCGACACCCTGTGGTCGGACCTGGGCGACGTGGTCACGTCCGCAGGTGTAGCCGCCGCCCTCGACTGCTGCTTGCACCTGGTGCGCACCGACCTCGGCAGCCGCGTGGCCACCGAACTGGCCAGGGACCTGGTCACCGCACCGCACCGCAGCGGCTCGCAGGCCCAGTACATCCCGATCGCGATCCCCGACGCCGCCGATGACGACCCCATCGAACGCGCGATGGTCTGGGCGCGAACACATCTCGGCGAGTCGATCGACCTCGACGGCTGGGCCAGGGTCGCGCTGATGTCGCGGCGCACCTTCACCCGCCGCTTCCGCGATCGCACCGGCAACAGCCCGCAGCAGTGGCTGCTGCACCAGCGCGCGGACCGCGCCAGGCTGCTGCTGGAAACCACCGACGACACCATGGACCGCATCGCCACCGACACCGGCTTCGGCACCGCCGTCAGCCTGCGCCACCATTTCCACCGCATCCTCGGCACCAGCCCGGCCGCCCACCGCGCGTTGTTCCAGGGGGCACGGCTAGGTTCGTCCGCATGAGGATTCAGATCGGTGAGTTCGCCCCGGAGATCGACGAGGCGGCGTGGGTCGCGCCCAACGCGACGGTGATCGGCCGGGTCCGGCTCGCGGCCGAGGTCAGCGTTTGGTACAGCGCCGTGCTGCGCGGTGACCTCGAGGCGATCAGCGTCGGCGAGCGGACCAACATCCAGGACGGCTGCGTACTGCACGCCGATCCCGGCTTTCCGCTCACCGTCGGCAGCGGGGTGTCGGTCGGGCACAACGCGATCCTGCACGGCTGCACGGTCGGCGACGACGTGCTCGTCGGGATGGGCGCCACCGTGCTCAACGGCGCGGTGATCGGCGCGGGCAGTTTGATCGCGGCCAACGCGCTGATTCCGGAGGGCGCGCAGATTCCGCCCGGCTCGCTCGTCGCCGGAGTGCCGGGCAAGGTCCGGCGTGAGCTCAGCGAGGCCGAGCAGGACGGCATAAAGCTGAATGGGGCTGTGTACCTACACAACACGGCCAATCACCGTGCCGCAAAAGAGGTGTGAGACAGCACACACTGATCAAGCGACCAGTAGGAATCGCTGATAACATTCGGCCAGCGTGCCCGGTGACCCGGGGTCTCCTGCCGACACGGTTGTCGTGCGGCTTGTAGCGCAGTGGTTAACCCACCTGGGTCGGTGGGTGCAGAAGCGTGCAGGCAGGAGGTTTCACGATGATGGCGTACATGCAGTCGAGTATGCACCGGTCCACGGGGCGGATCAGCGTGGCCGACATCGCCGCTCAACCGGGCGGCATCGAGGCATTACAGCGACGAGTCCACGAATTGCGTTCCAGCGGTGTCGATTTCGCCGCCAACGCGATCGAGCAGGAGATGGCGGCGCTGGACTTACCGCGCCAGTGATCGTCATCCCACGGTCACCGCGGGTCAGCCGGCGGTGACCGTGGCCAGCCCGGCCGTGGTGTGCTGATCCAGCACCATCAGCGCGGCCCGCACGCGCACCGACTGCCAGCCACCATCCACCCGGCGCAGCCGTAGCGTGCCCTCGGTGCGATGCCGCGCCAACTCCCGCGACATGGCCTGCGCGGCCGCCAGATCGTCCGGATGGATCTGCGGCGCGGGCTGACCGGGCAGATCCGCCCAGGCGATCTCGGGCATCGGCGGCCCGATCCACCGAATCAATTGCAGCGAACGAAGATTCATGATGGCCCGGTACTCCCCCGGCGCCGTGGACGCCTCCAGCAGTTGGTACTCCAGGATCATCGGCGGCGGCGCGGCGGGCACCGCGGTCGCGGCACCGATGTCCTGGGTCACCCCGCGGAACAAGACCTCCTCGTGCCCGTCGGCATCGGGCTCGATAATGATCCGGCAGGCGAAATGCCCTGCGCGCAAGGCCCCGTCGTCGCGGCGGACGGTCCACACCGCCTGATGCTCGGTACCGGGCGCGGAGTTCACGATCTTCGCCAGCGCCTCGCTCTCGTCCCGGTTGGTGACCAACCGGGTGAACGCGCCCGCGATGGCCACCTCCGCCGCCCGGTCCTCGGGCGCCACACCGTACAAATCCAGGAGATCCACGCTGCGCACCGACCGATTGGTGGTGAGGTTGAAGTACCACGCCCCCACCGGTTCTCGCGGCGGCAGCGGCTCGCGCACCGGGCCAACCCACAGCCGGACGGCATGCGCCCGCTCCGGCGTGATGAGCAGCGGCTCGGCCCGCACCGTGCGCCTACCGTCGTCCGACACATGCGCGACCGGTTCGCGAATCCGGCAGGCCCGCACGAGGGCGGCTTCCGCGTCCGCGAGCGACAGCGGGTTGCGCACGATATTGCGCAGCGGCACGAAAGACTTCGGCGTGACACCGAACGCGATCACCTTGCCGGGCACGCCGGAAAAGCACTCGACCAGGATCCATTTCGCCATCAGTCGCGTCCGATCGATCGTGCCCGATCGGACACCGTCACGAGAAACGTTCGACCAGTTGCCATTTCACCATCATCCGTTCCCGACCGCGCGGGTGCGCACGGTCAGGAACGAAATACCATGTCCAGCACCCGTTCGTGATACGCGCCCGCGAACCTTGTGACCAGGTCCACAAGAAGGGCGTCCAGTCCGACGAGCACCTTCGCCTCGCCGCGCGCGGCGCCGCGCAGAATCGTCCTGGCCGCCGCGGCCGGGCTGGTGCGCGCGACATGCCCTTCGAACCGGCGCGCGACCGCCGCCGCGTCGATGCCGGGCGCGACGCTCGCCGACCGCGCGATGGAGGTGAGCACGCCGCCGGGATAGACCCCGGTCACCCGGACCCTGCCGCCCGCCGCCCGCATGTCCTGGCGCAGCGAGTCGGTGAAGCCGCGCACCGCGAACTTCGCCGAGTTGTACGGCGCGTGCTGGGCCATGCCAACCAACCCGAACGCCGAGGACATGTTCACCACGTGCGCCCGCTCGGCGGCCAGCAGATACGGCAGAAAAGCCTTGGTGCCGTTGACGACTCCCCAGAAGTCCACGTCCATCACGTGCTCGAAATCACTGAACGGCGAGTCCGCCACACTGCCGACATGCAGGATTCCGGCATTGTTGAACAGCGCCTCGACCCGCCCGTACCGCGCCGCGGTCGCCGCGGCATGGTCCAGCACCGCCGCGCGGTCGGTGACGTCCACCGTGCTCACCGCCGGCTCATGGCCCACCTCGGCGCAGCGTTTCGCGGTCTCGGCGACGGCGTCGGCCGACTTGTCCGACAGCGCCAGCAGGGCGCCGTCGGCGGCCAGGGCCAGTGCCAGTTCGCGGCCGATGCCGGACCCCGCTCCCGTGATCGCCACCACCCGATTCGCGAAATACGCCACGGCTCAACCCTTTCCAGCCCACCCGACATCCAAATCGGATATCCACAGAGGCTAACCAGACAAAGCTGGACGCGCGACCTGGACGCCAATCCGGCGATCCTCGGACGAGCCGCCGGAGGCCGGTGAAATAATGAAGGCCCATCACCCGCACCGTCGCGACGCCATCCCCGCACGCCGGCCCTCGCACGAATCGACTGGAGACCAGATGCCAAGTGTTCCGCCCATGCTGCAGCGCATCTTGGACAAGCCCGTCGCCGACGGCGAGAAGCTCCTGGAGAGCGCGCTGTCGGCGTTCCTGGACTTCGGCATCAAGCGGACCAGCATGGGTGAGATCGCCCGCCGCGCCGGCATCAGCCCCGCCACTCTGTACCGCCGCTTCGAATCGAAGAACGAGCTGGTCGAAGCGGTGAGTGTGCGCGAAGCACAGCGTTTCGTCACGATGATCGACAAGCAGGTACAGGCCGTCAACGGCTCCGAGGACCAGCTGGTGGAGATCTTCGTCGCCTTCATCACCGCGATCGCGAACAACGAGCTGCTGCGCCGGCTGCTGCGCACCGAACCGGACCTGATCCTGCCCCGGCTCACCACCGACGCGGGCCCGATCCTCGCCGTGGGCCGCGGCTACCTGGCCGAAAAGCTGCGCGAACTCCGCGACACCGAGAACACCCACGATTTCGACGCCGACCTGGTCGCCGAAATCATGGCCCGGCTCGCGCTCTCCCTGGCCCTCACCCCCGACGGGCTCATCCCGGTCGCCGACCGCGACGCCGCCCGCGAGTTCGCCCGCCGCACCCTGCTGCCCATGGTGGGCGTGCACGTCACCGCGTAAGGCTCAGAAGGCGTGCAGCGCGGGGGCCACCCCGAACGCCGCTGCGACCCGCTCGTCCAGCTCGGTTCGCGCCGCCGCGTCCGGCACCCGGCCGTCGACGAACTCGCGCGCCAGCTCGATGATGGCCGCCGCGGATGGTGAATCCGGATTCGGCAGCGGTAGCCGCGTCACATACTGCGTGATCCACCGGCGCCTCCCCGAGTACAGCCGGTTGCCGCACACCGCGTCGTAGAACCGCAGACCCAGCGCCGAATTGGCCACGCCCATCAGCAGATACGCGAGCAGATCCGCGGCGGACGGCGTCCCGGCCAGATCCGGTAGCGAGATCCAATAGCAGTCACCGTTCACCACCGCCCCCGACCGGTCGAGCGCGAACCGCGGCCGATCGCTGATATCCGGAAACACCAGCTTCGGCTCGCACCACAGCTGCGGACGCTGGGGCACCCAGATCTCGAACCACTCACGCCCGCTCGCGCCGAGGTAGTGGCGGGCCGACAACGTGTCCTTGTGGGTGCGCAGATACTCCGCAGCACAAGGGAATTCGTTCAGATCGATAGGAGTGCGGCGCGGCTGGCCGCAGTCGTAGGGGTACAGCACGCGGGTGTCCCGCGCCCGGACGATCCGCCACGGTTCCAGATCATGATGCGTGATCAGCTCGCGCAACAGCTCCGGTTCGGGAGGCGGCTCGACCTCGGCCCACCGATCCGAAATGAACACCCGATCCGCAGTTGTCTTGATGCCCACCCGGATTCGGGCGACCTCGCCGAAGGTCTTCCATGTCGCCGCGGCGATGGCATCCAGCCAGGAGTCGACCTCGGCATTGGACATGCGCCACGCGGTCTCGGGTTCCGATGTGCGCCGGGCGGTTGCGCGGAGTGGGGCAACCGGTAGTTCAGCCGACTGCGAATCGGGCGCTCGCAAAGTCCGTGCGGGAGACGTTCCAGGTTGCAGCCTGCGCTCGGGGCGGAGGGGTTCGCGCTGCTCGGCACGGCTTGCCTCGATGCGGGCGGGGTAAAGCTCCTGCGTCCCAGGCTCTTCCGGCGGGGCATGGCCCGTCACCAGTGTGCCGACCTCCACCGCGAAGGTCCGCCCATTGTGCGCGACGAGGCAACAGCCGTCACCGGTCAACGCGCCGAAAAGGTCCATCTCCGAGGCATTTTCGCTGACATCGGTCTCATAGGCCGAGGCGTAACGGCATTGCCCGCCGTACTCAGCACGCGTAGCGATGGTTATCGCGGGAAGTACCGCCGCCTCGAAGAGCTTGGTGTCTCCCAGGTCGTACAACTCGACCGGCGCCAGTTCGGCAAGCAGCAACCGCCGAATGTTGGTGCCTGCCTTGGTCGTCAGGAACCTGTTGGCGCACAACAAACCCAGCGCACCGCCTGGGCACAGCAGACGCGGCAGCGTCGCGACGAACGGATGCGTCAGATCGATCCGCCCGCGCAACCCGAACTGCTTGCTGAGCAGCTGCGCGGTGGCACCGCCCAGCTGCTGGGTCCGCACATAGGGCGGATTCGTGATCACGGCATCGAACGACGCCGCCGCAAGCTCGTGGGACGCGGTGAGGAAGTCACCGACATGCCAGTCGACGCCGGCTCCCGGCTCCCGCGCCCGCGCCACCGCGAGCGCCCCCGCGTCCAGGTCATACCCGGTCGACTCGACCCGAACGCCGGGCAGCCGAGTCGCCGCCTCGTCCCGGAGAGCGAACAGCAGCTCCCCGTCACCACACGCCGGATCGAGCACCCGCAACACCCCGGATTCGGGCCGCGGCAGGTGCGTGAGCAGCCGCTGCGCCAGAAACCGCGCGAGCACCGGCGGCGTGTAGTGCCTGCCGTGCCGCTTGCGATCACGCGCGGCGGGGGCTCCGAAAGCCATGCGCTGGATTCTGCCTTGTCAGCGGGCTCATGGCCCGACAATGCCTGCACTCGATCCGACCGCCCAGTTCGACGGCGCCGTGCCACCGCGTTCGCCAGGCCGCCCCTGCGTTGCCGATTTCCGCCGCACACGCCCAGGTCGACCTTCCGGTCGCCCTACCTCGCAACCGGCACGTCTCGAGTCGCCGCGCCCCTGCAGTCACCGTTGCCTGACCTTGCACCATTCCGCCACAGGCCTTTCGATGCTAGCGTTCAGTCTCAAAATAGAACCAAAACCGAGGAGCGGAATGACGACAGCCGATGTGGACACCGCGCAGTACACGGCATTGTCCAGACTGCTCGACGAACGCTGGACCTGTCGGCAGTTCCGCGCCGACCCGGTGCCGCACGAGGTCATCGAGCAGCTGTTGCGGGTGGCACAGCGCACCGCCTCGTGGTGCAACACTCAGCCCTGGCAGGTGGCGGTGACCGAGGGCACCGGCACCGACCGCTTCCGCGCGGAACTGCTCGCACACATCCAAACCGCAACGCCGGAGCCGGATTTCGAGTTCCCCGCGCAATACACGGGCGTGTTCCGGGACCGCAGGCGCGAGTGCGGTCTGCGGCTGTACGACAGTGTCGGCATCGGCAAGGGCGACCGCGAGCAGACGATGCGCCAGGCGCTACGCAACTTCGAACTGTTCGACGCACCGCATGTGGCGATCGTGACCACCGAGGCCGATCTCGGCGTCTACGGTGCCGTCGACTGCGGCCTGTACATCGGCAACTTCCTGCTCGGCGCGCAGAGCCTCGGTCTCGGTGCGGCACCGCAGGCGGCGCTGGCGTCGTATGCCCCGTTCCTCCGCGCCTATTTCGGCATACCGGACAATCGCCGGGTGGTCGCAGGCATCTCGTTCGGCTACCCGGACACCGAGCATCCGATCAACAGCTTCCGCACCTCACGCGAGGACGTGGATCAGGTAGCAACCTGGTTCGCCGACTGACCCGATTCGAGGAGTCCTGGCCCCGGCTCGGGAATCACATCCCGCGCGGTCAGCTCCTGACCGCACACATCGCATTCGAGCCCCGCGTGCGCCTCACCCGTGCAGCCCTGATGGGTGTAGCGCACCGGCGCACCTTCGGGCGCCATGTACGTGTCACCCCAGTCCCGGATGGCCATCAGGATCGGGTAGATGTCATGCCCCTTCTGCGTGAGCCGGTACTCCTCGTACGCCCCCACCGCAGCCTTCTGCTTCACCAGAATCCCGTGCTCGATCAGCCGATCCAGCCGGTCCTGCAGCCGACTACGCGAGATACCGAGCGCGCTCTGAAACCCGTTGAACCGCCGGATCCCGGAGAACGCGAACTTCAGAATCAGCAATGTCCACCGATCGCCGAAGATCACGAGCGGCCGCGTGATGGAACACGGCACGTCGGCAAGCTCCTCATAGCGCACCTCCCGATGCTACCGACCTTGCCCGTCGTCAACGATCTGCACTATCTCCCGGGATACGCACCAGCACTGACACCCGCGGGGAGCGCGGATCCCGAGAACTAGTGCGGCTGTTGTTTGCGAGCCCTGGGGTCGTGGCGGTTCTGCTGACGGTGGCGGTATGGGAGAAGCGTTGCGGGACAACGACAGTGGGCCCCGGGACTACCCGGGGCCCACTGTTCGCGCTTCAGATCAGAGCGGAATGTTCTTCAAGTGACTGGCTCGCGACGGCGCAGCGGCCAGCGCGGCGGCGATGGTGCTGCGTGTCTTGGCCGGATCGATCACCTCGTCGACCACACCGATCGCCACTGCCCGCTCGACCCCACCCGCGATGCGCTCGTGCTCAGCAGTGAGGCGCTCGTGCAATGCTTCCCGCTCGTCGTCGGGCGCGGCGGCCAGCGCCTTCTTGTGCAGAATGCCGACCGCAGCCTTGGCCCCCATCACCGCGACCTCGGACCCGGGCCACGCGTACACCGCCGTCGCGCCGAGCGCGCGGGCGTTCATCGCGATGTAGGCCCCACCGTAGATCTTGCGGGTGACCAGGGTGACCCGAGGCACGCGCGCCTCCGCGAAGGCATGCAGCAACTTCGCACCGCGGCGCACCACCCCTTCCCACTCCATGCTGACGCCGGGCAGGTACCCGGGAACGTCGGTGAGCACGACGAGCGGAATACCGAAGGAGTTGCACATCCGCACGAAACGCGCCGCCTTCTCGGCACTTTCGGAGTTGAGGCAGCCGCCGAGCCGGATCGGGTTGTTGGCGAGCACGCCGACGGTGCGCCCGGCCAGCCTGCCGAGACCGGTGACGATGCTGCGCGCGTAACCGCCCTGCAGTTCCTCGAACGAACTCTCGCCGTCGACGTTGTCGAGCAGCTCGTGAATGATCGGCTTCACGTCGTAGGCGCGCTTGGCCGATTCGGGCAGCATCGCCTTCAGGTCGACGTCGCCGTGCTCGGCCGCGACCAGATCGAACTCACCCTGTTCTGCGAACATCGACACCAGGCGACGCGCGCGATGCACCGCGTCGGCCTCGTCGTCGGCGACGATGTGGGTGACGCCGGACTTCTTGCCGTGCGTAGCCGGGCCGCCGAGCGTGGCCATGTCGACCTGCTCGCCGGTCACGCTGCGCACCACGTCCGGGCCGGTCACGAAGATGCGGCCCTCGGGGGCCATGATCACGATGTCGGTGAGCGCGGGACCGTAGGCGGCGCCACCGGCGGCGAAGCCGACGACCACCGAGATCTGCGGTACCAGGCCGGACGCGCGAACCATGGCCTCGAAGACCAGGCCGACGGCGTGCAAAGCCTCGACACCCTCGGCCAGGCGGGCGCCGCCGGAGTGCCAGATACCGACGATCGGCAGGCTGGAGTCGATGGCGGTGTCGATCGCGTCGACGATGTGCTTGCACCCGTCGACGCCCATCGCACCGCCCATCACGGTGGCGTCGGAGCAGTAGGCGACGGTGCGGACCCCGTCTACCTCGCCGATGGCGGCGAGCACACCGGACTTGTCGCGCGGGTGGAGCGGCAGAAGGGTTCCGGGATCGAAGAAGCGCTGCAGTCGACCGAGCGGATCACGCGGATCAGACGCTGTGTCTTGTTGAAACGCGGGAGCAATGATGGTCATCGCGTTTTCTCCTCACCTGAATGAGTGCGCCGCAACCGCGGCTGCAGAATGTCGACCCCGGCGGGGCCAGGCCTGATGGCCCGATCCCGCCGGGGTCGCTGTGCAGTCGATTCGGTTCAGGCGGCTATGCCCGACCGAAGGCGAGCGCGACATTGTGCCCACCGAAACCGAAGGAGTTGTTGATCGCGTACTCGATCTCCTGGCGGCGTGCCTCACCGTGCACCACATCCAGATCGATGGCCGGATCCTGGTTCTCCAGGTTCAGCGTCGGCGGGACGATGCCGTCCCGGATGCTGAGCACGGTGAGCACGGACTCGAGCGCGCCGACGGCGCCGATCGAGTGTCCCAGTGCGGATTTCGGGGCGTACACCGAAGCGTGCTTGCCAATCGCCAGGTTGATCGCGTTCGCTTCGGCGGTGTCGCCGATCGGGGTCGCGGTCGCGTGAGCGTTGACGTGGGTGATGTCCTTCGCGGTCAGACCAGCGGTCTGGATCGCCCGGGTCATCGCCCGTGCCGCGCCGACGCCATCGGGGGCGGGCGCGACGAGGTGGAAGCCGTCGGAGGTGATGCCGGCACCCAGCAGGCGAGCGTGGATGGTGGCGCCACGTGCCTTGGCGTGCTCCTCGGTCTCGATGACCATCAGGGCACCCGCCTCACCGAAGACGAAGCCGTCGCGATCCTTGTCGAACGGGCGCGAGGCACCCTTCGGATCGTCGTTGCGGGTGCTCATGGCACGCATCATGCTGAACGCCGCGATCGGCACCGCGTCGATGTAACCCTCGACGCCACCGGTGACGACCATGTCCGCATCGCCCATGACGATCATCCGCCATGCGTTGGCGATGGCCTCGGAGCCGGATGAGCATGCCGAGACCGGAGTGACCACTCCTGCCCTGGCCTTCAATTCGAGGCCGACAACGGCCGAAGGACCGTTCGGCATGACCATCTGCACAGCCAACGGCGAAATCTTGCGATAGCCACCGCTCTTCAGCTTGTCCACCGAGTCGATGAGGGCGTCGCCGCCACCCAACCCGGTGCCGATGGCCACACCCAGCCGTTCCGGGTCGACCTCCGGGCTGCCCGCGTTACGCCAGACTTCGCGACCGAGAACGGTCGCGAGCTGCTCGACGTACGCCATGCGCCGGCACTCGACTCGGGTCAGCAGGGTCTCGGGCCGAACCTTCAGGTGGCCGCCGATGCGGACCGGAAGGTCGTATTCCTCGACGAAGGAATCCTCGAGAACGTCGATACCGCTCTCGCCGTTGAGGAGTCCCTTCCACGTCGCATCGACATCACCAGCGATCGACGTGGTCGCCGCCAGGCTAGTGACGACGACGTTGGGGAAATTCCCGTTCAAAGTGGAAGGAGTGGTCACAGTGTCGGCCCTACTCGGCGTCGAACTTGGCCTTGAGCTCCGCGGCCGCGTCAGCGTTCTCGGCCTCGAGCTTCTGGATGTAGCCGACAGCGTCGCCGACCGTCTTCAGGCTGGCCAGATCCTCGTCCGGGATCTTCACGCCGTACTTGTCCTCGGTCTGCACCGCGATCTCGACCATGGACAGCGAGTCGATGTCCAGGTCATCGACGAAGGACTTCTCGATCGTCACCTCGGAGGGTTCGATACCCGTCACCTCTTCGATGATCTTGCCGAGTTCCTCGACGATTTGTTCCTGGGTCAGAGCGGCCACTTCGTGGCTCCCTTCTTGGTTCTTTGTAGGGCTCGTACTGTTTTCGGATCGAGACGGCCGATGGTTACGTCCGCTCGGTCACAGCCGTGCATATCGATGCATGGCCGCGCAGGAAAGCTAGCCGGAGATGCTGACTCCGGCCAACGCGGGGAGGTCTTCCGGGGTCTTCAGGGCCAGTGTGCGCACGCCCTTCAGTTCCCGTTTCGCAATGCCGACCAGGGTCCCCGCAGGCGGCAACTCCGCCACCATGGAAACCTCTGCCTGCCTTACGGTTTGGGTGCACAGGTCCCAGCGAACGGGCCGGGTGACCTGGGCAGCGAGCTTGGCGACCGCGTCGCGTCCCGAGGTAACCGGCTTGCCGTCGAAGTTCGACAGCAAAGTCCTGGTCGGGTCGTTCGGCACGATCTGCGCTATGGCATCGGTCACAGCCTCCTGGGCCGACGCCATGAACGCGGTGTGGAAGGCACCCGCGACGGGCAACGCGCGAACCCGTGCCCGTTCCGGCGGGTTCGCGGCGAGTTCCGCCAGCGCGTCCAACCGGCCTGCGGCCACGATCTGGCCCGCCGCGTTGCGGTTGGCCGGAATGAGATCGAGTTCCGCGAGCCGAGCGAGCACGGTTGCCTCATCGCCACCGAGCACCGCGGACATGCCGGTCGGTTCCAACGCGCACGCCTTGGCCATCTCCGCTCCGCGGATGGCGGCCAATTTCACCGCGTCATCCGGGGAGATGACCCCGGCGACCGCGGCGGCGGCGAGTTCACCGACCGAGTGCCCGGCGACGATGGTAGCGGCCGGAAGTGAATCCGTGGGGATTTCCGCGTAGGCGAGCAGCGCGGCGGCCACGACGAGCGGCTGGGTCACGGCGGTATCGGTAATCTCTTCCGCCGTCGCGGTGGTGCCGAGGCGAACAAGATCCAGGCCGGAGGCCATGGACCAGAGGATAAGCCGGTCAGTCGCGCCAGGGAGATCGAGCCAAGGCGCGAGCATGCCGGGAGTCTGGGACCCCTGTCCAGGGGCGAACAACGCGATCACACCCCTAAGAGAACACTGTGAGGCGCCTCGCAGGAGATGTCGACGCGAATGAAGCTTGCCCTCGCGTTTTGTGGAGGTCCCACAAAAGACCACGTGAGTCGGCCGGATCGAACAACCCACGGATTCCGTTACAGGCCCTCGCCGCCCGATGCGAAATGAGTGGCCTCTGGGGTTGGTGTTGACGTTTCGTTACGGGTTCGTGTCAAACGACCCACTGTTGCGGCGATCCGGAGCACATACGCGTCCCGCGGGTTCATCGGATCACGACCCGTGATTTCGGCGATCCGTTTGAGGCGGTAGCGAACGGTATTTGGATGGACGTACAACTGGCGTGCACACGTCTCGACAGCGCCACCGCAATCCAGATAGGCCTCGAGTGTGTCCGCCAGTGACGATCCCGCCGAGGCCAACGGAAGGACAAGATACTCGTTCAACGCGTCGATCGCAGCTCGATCGCCGAGCAACGCGCGTTCGGGCAGCAATTCGGTCGCATGCACCGGGCGTGGCGCGCCCCGCCAGCCCACCACGGCCTCCATACCGGCCAAGGCCTCGACCGCGCTGGCATGCGCGGCACCCAGCGTGCGCGTGGTCGGGCCGATCACCACCGGCCCGTCGGAGAAGACCTCGGCCAGCAGGTCCGCCAGGAACGGCGATATATAAGAGGACTCCCCCAGGTGACCGCTCACCACCATCACCAGCCGCGTGCCCTGCACAACCGCCAGTGCGGCCCGGCCGTGCCGTGCCGCGATGGCATGCACCGACCCCACCGAGGAAACACCCTGCTCGCCGGGCGGCGTGCCGACCAGCACCGTCGCCGGCGCGGTGGCGTCCCAGTTCAACGTGGCGGCCCGCGACAGCATGTCCGGGCCGGTGTCGCCGCGCACCACGGCGTCGACGACGAGCGCCTCCAGCCGGGTGTCCCACGCACCACGCGACTCGGCGGCGCTCGCGTACACCGAGGCGGCGGCGAAGCCGAGCTCACGCCCGTACCGCAACACCGCCTCGGTGAGCGCGACGAGCTGCCGGTCGTTGCGCGCCAGCGCGGGCAGCCACTGTTCGAAGAACTCCATGGCCACCCGGACCATGTCCACGGTCTGGCGCAGCGTCAGCCGCCGCGCCAGATCCTGCGGAATCACCTGGAACGCATCGAGACTGAACCGGATATCGCTGTCCGGGTCCTGCAGCCACTCCAGGAAGTTCACCACCGCGGTCTGCACCAGCATCTGGACACCGGCGCGTTGCGCGGCGTCCAGATCGGCGAAGAACGGCAACCGATCCTGCATCGACCCGACCGCCTCCGTCGAGAGGCGCCCGGAGAACTGCTTCACGCGTTTGAGCAGCGTGTCCGGGAGTGGGTCGCGGGTTTGCCGGTTCGGGGAGAGCGCGCCCGTCGGCAGATACACCTCGTGCTCGGAAGAGCCCTCGGAGATCCGTCGCGGCCGCGGCGGTTTACGGTCCACCATTCAATCGTCCGCTACTCGCCGTCCCCATCGGAACTCGACGCGTCCTTCGGCGCGGCGTCGACGTCATCGATGCGGTACTTGGACGCCGCCTCGATCACCTTGGCGCCGTCGATCTTTCCGGCCTTGGCCAGGCCCGACAGGGCGGCCACCACGATCGACTGCGCGTCGACATTGAACACGCGACGGGCCGCGGCCCTGGTGTCGGAGAAGCCGAAGCCGTCCGTGCCGAGGGTGATGAAGTCGCCGGGTACCCACTTGCGCACCTGATCCGGCACCGCACGCATCCAGTCCGTCGCGGCGACGTACGGTCCCTCGACCGTCGACAGCGCCTCGGTGACGTACGGAACGCCGTGGTCCTCGTCGGGGTAGCGCAGCGCGGCGATCTCCCGGCTCAGCGCCTCCTTGCGGAGTTCGCCCCATGAGGTCACCGACCAGACGTCGGCCTGCACACCCCAGTCCTCGGCGAGCAGCGCCTGCGCGCGCAGACCGTCCGGCACGGTGACGCCGGAGACCATGATCTGAGCGCGCACGTCACCTTCGCCTCCGCGCTTGTACAGGTAGAGGCCCTTGAGCAGACCGGCGATGTCGACGTCTTCCGGCTCCGCGGGCTGCTGGTACGGCTCGTTGTAGAGGGTGATGTAGTAGAAGATGTCCTCGCCGCCGAAGCCGCCGTCGGCCTTGCGGGTGTCGGTGCCCGGCAGGGCGTACGGACCCGGTTCCGGGGTGCCGCCGCCGTACATACGACGCAGGCCGTCCCGGATGATGTGCGCGATCTCGAAGGAGAACGCCGGATCGTAGGTCACCACAGCCGGATTGGTGGAGGCGAGCAGCAGCGAATGGCCGTCGTTGTGCTGGAGCCCCTCACCGGTCAGCGTGGTTCGCCCTGCGGTCGCGCCGAGCACGAACCCGCGCGCGAGCTGGTCCGCGGCGGCCCACAGACCGTCGCCGGTGCGCTGGAAACCGAACATCGAGTAGAAGATGTACAGCGGGATCATCGGCTCGCCGTGCGTCGAGTACGAGGTACCCACCGCGGTGAACGACGCGGTCGAGCCCGCCTCGTTGATGCCCTCGTGCAGGATCTGCCCGACGGCGCTCTCTTTGTAGGCAAGCATCAACTCGGCGTCGACCGATGTGTACAACTGGCCATTGCGGTTGTAGATCTTCAACGAAGGGAACCACGAGTCCATACCGAACGTGCGGGCCTCGTCGGGGATGATCGGCACGATCCGCTTGCCGATCTCCTTGTCCCGCAGCAGCTCCTTCATCAGCCGCACCAGCGCCATGGTGGTGGCGACGCTCTGCTTGCCCGACCCCTTGCGCACCGACTTGTACGCCTCGTCACCGGGCAGTTGCAGCGGCTTTGCCGTGGTGCGCCGTTCGGGCAGGAACCCGCCGAGCGCCTTGCGGCGATCGAGCATGTACTGGATCTCGCGTGACTCCATGCCCGGGTGGTAGTACGGGGGCAGGTACGGATCCTTCTCCAGCTCGGCGTCGCTGATCGGAATCCGCTGCAGGTCACGGAAGTCCTTGAGGTCCTGCAGGGTCAGCTTCTTCATCTGGTGCGTGGCGTTGCGGCCCTCGAAGTGCTTGCCGAGGGTGTAGCCCTTGATCGTCTTGGCCAGGATCACCGTCGGCTGACCCTTGTGCGCCATCGCGGCCGCGTAGGCCGCGTACACCTTGCGGTAGTCGTGGCCGCCGCGCTTGAGGTTCCAGATGTCCTGATCGGACAGGTCCTGCACCAGCGCCTTGGTACGCGGGTCGCGGCCGAAGAAGTGGTCGCGGACGTAGGCGCCGTCGTTGGCCTTGTAGGTCTGGTAGTCGCCGTCGGCGGTGGTGTTCATCAGATTCACCAGGGCGCCATCGCGATCCGCGCCGAGCAGCGCGTCCCACTCCCGACCCCAGATCACCTTGATGACGTTCCAGCCCGCGCCGCGGAAGAACGACTCCAGCTCCTGGATGATCTTGCCGTTGCCGCGCACCGGACCGTCCAGCCGCTGCAGGTTGCAGTTGACCACGAAGGTCAGGTTGTCCAGGCCCTCCAGCGCCGCGACGTGCGCGAGACCGCGCGACTCCGGCTCGTCCATCTCACCGTCGCCGAGGAACGCCCACACGTGCTGATCGGAGGTGTCCTTGATGCCCCGGTCGTGCAGGTAGTGGTTGAACCGCGCCTGGTAGATGGCGTTCATCGGGCCGAGCCCCATGGACACCGTCGGGAACTCCCAGAAGTCCGACATCAACCGCGGGTGCGGGTACGAGGGCACCCCGTGGCCGGGGCCGCCGTGGCTGTACTCCTGCCGGAAGCCGTCGAGCCGGTCGGTACCGAGCCTGCCCTCGAGGAAGGCGCGCGCGTAGATACCCGGCGAGGCGTGACCCTGGATGAAGATCGAATCGCCGCCGCCGGAGTGATCCTTGCCGCGGAAGAAGTGGTTGAAGCCGACCTCGTACAGCGCCGCCGAGGACGCGTAGGTCGAGATGTGGCCGCCGACACCGATGCCGGGGCGCTGGGCTCGATGCACCATGATCGCGGCGTTCCAGCGGATCCAGGCGCGGAAGCGCCGCTCCACCTCTTCGTCGCCGGGGAACCACGGCTCGTTCTCGGTGGGGATGGTGTTGACGTAATCGGTAGACGTCAACGCGGGGATGGCGACACGGCGTTCACCGGCCCGCTCCAGCAAACGGAGCATGAGGTAACGCGCTCGGCCGGGGCCCTCACGATCGAGCATTTCATCGAACGACTCGAGCCATTCGCTGGTTTCCTCCGGGTCGATGTCCGGTAGGTAGGACGCCACCCCTTCGCGGATAACCCGAACACGCTCGGTCGGCTGGGCGAGCGATCCGTTCGGATCGCGCCCGGCCGGAGCGGCGGAGTCGGATCCAGCGGGTTGCGCTGGAGCGGAAGAGTGGATCAGGTCGGTCAAATCTGCTCCTCGTACAGGGGTGGACATGCGGATAGCGTCGGTATCCCCGAGTGGATTCGCGTGGGTTTGCGTACCACTCGTTTACGTAAGGTCGGGGCGCACCCTCCATCCTTGCCGATGGTGTGCCCCAGGTCATCATGTCAGCAGGAAATCCAGTACCGTGCGCTGGGCAACATGAGCCCAGGCCGCTGTAGTTTTCGAGCGCCGGCGAGGCGCACGTCATACGGGAGGACGATGAAGACGCTGGACCCGCGCGGGTTCGGATTGGTGTGCGCGACCGGAGCGGTCGTGGTCGGCTTGGTCGTGGCAGGCTGCGCGAACCGGGTCGAGGGCACAGCCAATCCCAACACCGCAGATCTAGCGGCCTACAAGACCGAGGCAGCGGCCTCGTCGGCCGCGGCAACCTCGTCCAAGCGTGCTGCGGCGCAGACGAAGGCGATCACCGACAACTGTGGTCAGTTCCCGACCACCACCGGCGTCGGGGTCTCCAAGTACAACGAATTCGTCGACGCGCACGACGCCAACGCGCCCGACTACGCCGCCAAGCGCGAGCTTGCCGCGTCAACCCTGGATGACGCCGCGAACAAGGTGGAGACCGGAGTCAACACCGCCAAGGACTCATTGCCCGGCGAGTTGGCCACAAAATTCACCGATTACGTCACAGCGGCTCGCGCGCTCTCCGCGGAGACCCGCCGGATGACCTACACCGCGCCCGTCGGGCCGCTCAACGAGGCAAGTAGGCGGGTCAACGACGCTCGCAACGCCGTCCGCGACGCCTGCCCGAAGCGCTGAAACGGTCCGTGACACAACTTTGTCACGCGACATTCCGGGCCATTTTCTTCGGATCGGCTTGCGCTGGCGGCCATAACCATGTTCGCTTGCAACTACCTATTGTCGGGAGTTGAGGAGGACACCACCGTGGTCGCCGCGGCGGACGCGCAGAACTACGCTCAGAAGCTTGGCATTACACACGGCTTGGTTGTCCAGGAATTGGGCTGGGACGAGGACGTCGACGACGACTTGCGAGCCGACGTCGAGGAATCCATCGGCAGCGAACTTGTCGACGAGGATTCCGATGAAGTAGTCGACGTCGTGCTGCTCTGGTGGCGTGACGGGGACGGTGATCTGGTCGACGCACTCATGGATGCGATCGGTCCGCTCGCCGACGAAGGCTTCGTCTGGGTACTCACGCCCAAGACCGGACATCCAGGCCATGTCGAACCGAGCGAAATCGCTGAATCCGCACCCACCGCCGGTCTGACTCAGACCTCGGCGATCAGCCTGGGTACCTGGGCGGGCAGCCGCCTGGTCCAACCGAAGGCGCCCTCGAAGCAGCGCTGACCCACCTTTCGCTATGGTGTCGCCGGGCGGTGATCGTGCCGCCCGGCGGAAACCCGACACGATGGAGGATTTGCGATGCCGCTCGAAGTTGGCACGGTCGCGCCGGATTTCACGCTCAAAGACCAGAACAACCAGAACGTCAGCCTGTCGGACTACCACGGCAAGAAGAACGTCCTGATCGTCTTCTACCCGCTCGCCTTCACCGGCATCTGCCAAGGCGAACTGTGCAAGGTGCGCGACGAACTCCCCAAGTTCCAGAACGACAACGCGGAGATCCTCGCCATCTCCGTCGGCCCGCCGCCCACCCACAAGATCTGGGCCGCCGAACAGGGATACACCTTCCCCCTGCTGTCCGACTTCTGGCCGCACGGTGCCGTAGCCCAGGCCTACGGTGTCTTCAACGAAAAATCCGGCTACCCCAACCGCGGAACCTTCGTCGTCGACCGCACCGGATACATCCGCTTCGCCGAGATGAACGGCCCCGGAGAGCCCCGTGACCAGGCGGCTTGGGAGAAAGCGCTCACCGCGCTAGATTCATAACCCGGTCGGTAACGACAAGGGCGTATAGCTCAGCGGTAGAGCTCTGGTTTTACACACCAGCGGTCGGGGGTTCGAACCCCTCTGCGCCCACTCCGCTCATGGGCGAATCCTGCTCGCGGAAAGCGCTCGCAGGATTCGCTCCGTCTGTTTTGTGGGGGTGCAACCCCCACACCCCGCCCGGCGGGCTTCGCCCCCGGACCCCCTTCCAGGTACGCCCGTCCCTAAGCCGCGCCCCCGGCCCTAATCGTGCTCGAGTTCCGAGTATTTGACGGCGCGGCCGTAGACCTGCTCGATCGGATACCGCTCAGCGTTCTTCCGCAGTTTCGTCTCGACTGCGTCCACGAGGTCGACTTGCAGGACATCGATAAGTCGCAGCAGGTAGATGAAGACGTCGGCGATCTCCTCCTCGACCTTCGTACGCTGCCCCGGATCACGCACGATCGCCCGGCTCTGTTCGTCGGTCAGCCATTGGAAGAGCTCGGACAACTCACCGACCTCTCCGGTCAGCGCCATGACAAGGTTCTTGGGCGTGTGGAACTGCTCCCATCCTCGTTTCGCCGCGAAATCTGCAACCATGTGCTGGAGCCTGTCGATTGCCATGTTCTGGTTCTAGCAGTTGGCAACGGACGATCTATGCGACAGGCACGAACTCTTGCAGGTGCTCAGCGGAACCCTCACACCGTCGAGCATCGTTCGAGAGGATGCCGATCTGACAGACCTTCACGCGTGATCGTGTACGTCGAGCTAAGATTCCGAAGATCAACAGTGGGTTGCTGAGCAACCTGCTTTCGGATAGCCGCACTGCCGCAGGCTCGAAAAGGTGGGTTGCTGTGAAGCAAACTGGCGGGCCGGTGAAGCTTCGGGCGTTTTGCACAACCGCGCCGGAAGTCGTGTCCCTGTCGCGAGCAGCGAAGTTGGTGGCTGCTATCACTGACAATTCGGGCAAGAAGGGCAGCCCGCCGGAACGTCGATCATGGGATGCCAGCCTTCCGGTGCTGGCCAAGGTCTTGATCAGTGCGGGCCTTCCTGAGGTCGCCATGCTGATCGAGTGTTCCCTTCCTGGCTCGAGCCAACGCGTCGACGCCGTGCTCGCCGGGACCCATCCGACGACCGGCGCCGACAGCTATGTTTTGGTAGAGCTGAAGCAATGGACGCACGCCGAGTTGGGGTGGAACAGCCCCCGGATCGTGTGGTCACTTCATACCCGAGGAGATCAACTGCACCCGGCCGATCAGGTGCGTGGCTACTGCAAGTACTTGCAAAGGGACGTTGCCGTACTCCATGACCACGGTGTGGCACTGTATGGGGTTGCGTATTTACACAATGCTGAACGACAGTTTGTAGAGCCACTCTTCCAGCTCGATCCCGATCAATTCGGATGCCTGTTCACCGGCGACCAACGCGATGAGTTCATCGAGTATCTTCGCGCGCGGCTGGCGCCCACTTCCGGCGCCGAGGCCGCGAAACGCTTGCTCGACAGCGAGATCCAGCGAAGGACGACACTCCTGAAATCCACTGCGGCGGATCTTCGCGCGGCAGGGGATTCTTTGGTGGACAACCAGAGACTCGCTTTCGAGGCGGTGATGAATCGGATCAATCTCTCGCGCAAGGGCAATCACAAGAGCGTCGTACTCGTGACTGGTGGACCAGGCAGCGGTAAGAGCATCGTTGCGATGTCGCTACTTCAACGCCTTCGTGCGGACGGTCGCAGAGTGCGATATGCAACAGGGTCGGAAGCCATCACTAAAACGATGCGAAGGACCTACGGCCGTCAAGAGCGCGAGCTGGAGAAGCTGATCACCTACTACAAGAGTCTGACCACCATGCAGGAGGAGTGGTTGGACGTAGTCATCTGCGACGAGGCCCACCGCATCCGGCGAACCTCGACTGACCGCTACACACGGAGCGTTCTCCGGACAAAGCGTCCTCAGGTTGACGAATTGATAGAGGCCGCGAGGGTCCCCGTGTTCCTCCTCGACGAGAATCAAGTGGTCCGGCCGGACGAAGTAGGTACGGTCGATCTGATCAGGGACCATGCCGCACGAGCAGGACTGCCGGTCTTCCAGATCAACCTCAACGGTCAATTCCGCTGTGGCGGCAGCTCAGCTTTCGACGAGTGGGTACTGAACCTGCTCGGACTGCGGGCGTTCGGGCCGATGAAGTGGAAAGACGACGATCACTTCACAGTCCGCGTAGCACGCTCACCACAACAGATGGAAGATTTCCTACGGGCGCAGATCACTGAAACGGTCTCCGCAAGGATCACCGCTGGCTATTGCTGGGACTGGACCCGCGAACCGGACAGTGACGGGCTTCTGGTACCTGATATAAAAATCGGCGAGTGGTACAAACCATGGAATAAGTTCGCGGACAGAATTGGCGGTCCGGACGATCCTCCGCCGAGTTGGCTGTGGGCAAACGACCCGCGCGGCTTCGAACAAGTCGGCTGCATTTACACAGCCCAAGGATTCGAGTACGACTGGGCCGGTGTCATACTCGGACCAGAGATCGTTGTCGAACGCAACCAACTTGCAGTGCGCCGAGATGCCAACAAGGACAACAAGCTCAGAAGTAAGGCCCTGTTCGATGAGGATTTCGATATCCTCATTCGCAATACTTACAAGGTTCTTTTGACCCGAGGGATGCGGGGCGTGGTCATCCACGCTGTCGATCCAGAAACTCAAGACCTCATCTCTGGTCTCGCTACTCCCCTCGAGTAGCCGGCCCACCCCAGCGCGACCGGGCGTAACCAATCGCCTGGTTCGTCGCGCAGTTGTGCCAAGTTCAGCCCAGCCTGTTCCCGTCGTAGGCGACGGCCAGACCGGGCGCGAGCATACGAGTGCGGGCGAGCCGACGAAACGCGCCGGCTCGCCCTGATTCACTCGCTGGCGACCGTCTCCAGGGAAACACTCCAGAAGTCCGCGTATCGCCCACCGGCGCGCAGCAGCTCGTCGTGACTGCCCTGCTCCACGAT
The DNA here is from genome assembly GCF_044547795.1 of Nocardia sp. NPDC052316. Taxonomy (NCBI): domain Bacteria; kingdom Bacillati; phylum Actinomycetota; class Actinomycetes; order Mycobacteriales; family Nocardiaceae; genus Nocardia; species Nocardia sp. NPDC052316. The sequence continues at coordinate 748,753 of NZ_JBIUBB010000003.1, read as the reverse complement.
CCCACCGTCCTCCAGGAAGGCGATGCGATCGGCGCGGCGGACGGTCCGTAGCCGGTGCGCCACCATGATCACTGTGCGGTCTGCCATCAGTCGCTCGATGCCTTCGTGCACGGCCGCCTCGTTCACCGGGTCCAGGGCCGAGGTCACCTCGTCCAGGAGCACGATGGGGGCGTTCTTCAGCAGCGCCCGAGCGATCGAGACACGTTGGCGTTCACCGCCGGACAGCATGGCACCGCCTTCGCCGACATCAGCCGACCAGCCGCCGGGCAACCTCTCGATCACCTCGTCCAACCGCGCCGCGGTCGCCGCCGCACGCACCTCGGCGTCGGTGGCGTCGGGGCGGCCGAGGCGGACGTTCTCCTCGATCGTGCCGTCGAACAAGTACACATCTTGGAAGACGATGGCGATCTGCTCCATCAACGCGTCGGCGTCGATCGCGCGCACGTCGACCCCGCCGATCCGCACCGCGCCCGCGTCCACGTCGTAGAACCGCGCGAGCAACTGCAGCAGTGTGCTCTTGCCGGCACCGGACGGGCCGACGACGGCGAGCCGCTTGCCCTCCGGCACCGACAACGACACGTTCTCCAGCACCGTGCGGTCGTCGTGCCGGAAGGTGATCGACTCGAACGTCAGGTCGTAGTGGCGCGGCACGATCGGGTCGGTCGGCTCCGGCAGCGGCTCGGTGCGCAGCACCGCGTCGAGCCTGGCCAGTTCGCCGCGGGCGGCGCGGATCTTGCCGCCGAACTCCGCCAGCGACATCAGCGGGTCGGCGCATCGCGCCGCGAGTACCAGGATCGCGACTACTTCTGCGGCACCGACACTTCCGTCGAGCGCGAGGTAGGCACCGAGCACCAGCAGTGCGGTGAACATCGCCTGCACCACGAACGCCAGGGCGAAGGTGGCCGGGAGTGTCGCCAGCATGGAGCGACGTGCCGCGCGCTCGACGCCTTGCAGTGCGTCGTCGAGCAACCGGAAGCGTTCGGTGGTCCGGCCGCCTGCCCGCAACACCGGCTGTGCCTGGAGGTATTCGATGACGCGTCCGGCGGCGTCGTCAGCGCGGGCCATCCGTTCGGTGTCGACAGCGGCCATCGCGCGTCCGGCCCAGACATGGATCAGCACGACAATCGGTGCGGCGATCAAGGCGGCCAACCCGAGTTGCCAGTTGAGGGCCAGAATCACCACGACGATCGTCAACGGTGTCACGCAGGCGGAGATGAGCGGTCGCAACTGATGCGCGGCCACACCCATCGCCATGAGCAGGCCACGGCTGGCCATCGCGGACACCTCTCCCACGCGACCGCCGCTGTACCAACCGATGGGCAACCGGGCCAGGTGATCGCCGAGCCGGTGATACATGCCGTGCAGCAGGGTGGTGCCGACGCGGAATCCGGACAAGCTGCTCAGATAATCCAGCACCGCATAGACCGCGACGGCGGCGCCGAACGCGATAAGCCAGGGCCGGGCCGCGCCGGGATCGCTCCCGAACAGCTCCCGCAGCACCGGAATCAGCAGGGCGTAGGACAGACCTTCGACTATCGCGGTGGCCGTCATCAGGATGACGGTGCGGCGCATCGGCGGCGCGTACTCGTTTCCGAGCACGCTCAGCAACATCCGAATCATCGAGGCTCATCTCCTTCGAGCGCGTAAGCGTGGGTGTCGATCTCGTCGGAGATCGCCGAGCGATGCGATTGCCAGAACTCGGCGAACTTTCCGTTGTTTCTCAGCAGTTCGGCGGGTTTGCCGCGTTCGACGATCACGCCGGACTCCAGCACCACTACGGTGTCCGCGTCGGCGACCGTCTCCAGGCGGTGAGCGATGACCAGGATGGTCCGATCCCCGGCCAGCGACGCCAGCGCGCGGCGCACCGCTTGTTCCGTTTGTGGATCGGCGAAGGCGGTCGCCTCGTCGAGCACGAGCACGGGCGCGTCGGCCAGCAGCGCGCGGGCGATCGAAATCCGTTGTGCCTCACCACCCGACAGCTTGGCTTCGTCGCCGAGCACGGTCTCGTAGCCGCGCGGCAACTCCAGGATCCGGTCGTGAATGTTCGCCAGCCTGGCGACTCGAACCACGTCGTCGAGGTCGGCCTGCGGCACCGCCAGCGCGATGTTCTCGGCCACCGACGCGCGGAGCAGGCGGACATCCTGGAAGACGAACGACACCAGCTGGTGCAGCTCCCCGCTGCCGAGCTCGCGCAGGTCGACGCCGCCGAGAGTGACCGAGCCATGGGTGGGGTCGAAGAACCGCGGTAGCAGCTGGACCAGGGTCGACTTCCCACTGCCCGACGGCCCGATGATCGCGGTGACCGTGCCAGGCTCGAGCACCAGGTCGATGCCGCGCAGCACCTCGCGATCGTCGTCGTAACCGAATCGGACGTCGCGCAGTTCCACCCGATGCCCGAGCGGCGCCACCGCGTGCGACGGCTCCGCCAGTGGCGGCACCGCGAGCACCTGCTTGATCCGGCCGACCGCGCCACCGGCGGACTGTATGTCGTCGAAGCCGTGGCCGAGCGCCGCCAACGGCGCCGTCAGGCCGAGACCGAGCAGCAGGAACGGCACCAGGTCGGCCGGGGGCATGCCGCCGGAGGTGATCAGGGCCGAGCCGCCGATCAGCACGACCAACAGCACGAACGGCGGCGACAGCGCCAACTGCATCCCCGACGCGATCGGGGACAGACCGATCACCCACCGGTAGAAGACTCGAACGAAATCGTCCACGGCCGTGAAGAATTTGCGGTGCGCACGCTCGGCTCCGCCGAACGCCTTGACCACCGAGATGCCCTCCACGAACTCGATGACGGTATCCCCGATGCGCCCCAAGCCCTCTTGGAACTCGCGCTCCTCCCGCACCTTGGTTGGGGTCATCATCAAGGGGACGAACAGCACCGCCAACACCACCGGGATCAGCGTGATGAGCGTGAGCCGCCAGTCGACGGTGAACAAGTAGATCAGCGAAACCAGCGGCACCAGAAACGCGGAGACGATCTCGCCGGGGGTGTGCGCGATGAACGGATGCACCGCGCTGACGTCGTCACCAACGACCTTCGCCAGCTCGCCGGTTTTGCGCCGGGCGAACCAGCCGAGCGGTACCCGCCCCAGATGCTCGGCCAGTTCTCGCCGGAACGACAGCTGCACTCGGTTGTCGAGCAGGTGCCCGACGCCCGACGACGCGGCCGTGAACAGCAGCCGGACGAACAAACCGACGGCACCCCACAGCACCACGGTCCAGACATGACCGTTATCGATCGGTCCGGGCGACAACAGCGTTCGTCCCAATTCGACCACCGCCAGCAATGGCGCCAGACCCGCGATGGCGCCGACGGCCTGCAACAGGATTACGGCGAGGAAACCCCATCGATGCGGGATCAACAGAGCCGCCAAACCACCCTTGGGATCGGCCTCCGGTGGCGGCGCGAGCTGCTCCCCCACTTCGACAAGGCCAGTCGTGTTCGACACTCTCCCACCTTTCTCGTACGCGTATAAATATCGTACCTGAGGTGAGCCAGACCAGCCTTATGCGATCAGAGGACGCCCCTCCCCGCCGAGAAGGCCGGAGATCGACACGACCGCCGCGAAAGCTTCGGGTGCTGCAGTCCGGGCCGCCGAGTGCCCGTCGGAGGCGTCGGATCACGACGGCGTCAGGTTCCTGACATACCTGTCGAAAGGTGAACACGGCGCGGCGAATCCAGCAGATCAGTTGCTGCCCGATGCCGCGCCGGTCCGGTGTGCGCGTGGCCATAAGCCCCCAGCGACGCTCAGAAAAAGTCCGGCGTCTCCGGCGGCACATCATCGAGGAACGCACTCACCATCGGCGCGAGTACCGTCGACTCCCCGGCGATGCTGATATGCGACGTCGCAGGCAGCATCACCAAGCGTGCGGCCGGAACCTTCTGCAGCATCCCCGTCGCTGCCGCTTCCTCGTCGCCGCCGCCGCGCAGTTTGAACATCGCCAGCGCATGCTCCGGCTTCACCGCATCCGCGTCACCGACGATGACCATCGTCTTCGCCGAGATCGAAGCCATCTGCGCGTCGCTGATGTTCTGGTCGTTGACGTTCAAGACTTTCATCTTCTCGATATAGGCACCGAACGCCGCGGCGTCCGGCGTGTGCTCCATGAACGCCTCCTCGACCGGCGAACCGACAAACGCCGCGGCGCTGAGACTCTCGATGCCCGCCAGCACCGACGGGTACCAGCCGTCCCTGCGGTAGGTGGCCGACATCGAGACCAGCTTGTCGATGAGCGCCGGGTGACGCAGCGCCAACTGCAACGCGACCCCGCCGCCCTGCGAGTAACCCATCACGTCCGCACGCTCGACATGCAACGTGCGCAGCAACGCCGCGGCATCGTCGGCGAACTGCTCGTAAGACATCTCGCGCGAAGTGTCTGGTGTGCGGCCATGCCCTTGCTGGTCGAAGACGATCACAGCACGCTGGTCCGCGAAGGCGCGGGTCCACGACGTCATCGAGTCGGTGGCCATGAACGCGCCGGGGATGAGCAGCAGCGGAGAAATTTCCGACGTGCCGAGCTCGCCATACACCTCGTAATAGAGGCTCAGACCATTGATCGGCAGGTGACCACTGCGCGAAGGCTTCGTTCTCATCCCGGCGGCCTCACGCCTCATCTTGCCGGCGGCCAGCGGAACTCGCTACCGTGTCCGGGCCGTAAAGCCGGGCGACGTCGGGAGAATCGAGCCACTTGGAGTACGTCGGCGACTTCGGCCAACCGTCGGGTGAATCCTGCCATTCCTCCTGGCGGCCCCACGGCAGGGTGTCGATCAACGCGAAGGTGTAGCTGAGCTGCTCGGTACCGCGGCCGTTGGTATGCCAAGTGCGGTAAACCTTTTCGCCATCGCGGAGGAACACGTTCACCGCGAAGCCTCCACCGGGCGGCGCGCCGACGTCGGCGCCGAACGAACTCTCCGACGACGAGTACCAGTCCATTTTGTTGCCGACTTTTCTCTTGTACGCCAGCGCTTCCTCGATCGGCCCATTGGTGACGATGACGAAACGGGCATCGTAAGGCTCGAGGAAGCCCAGCCGGACGTACTGCGACGTGAGCCCGGTACAGCCACCGCACTGCCACTCCGCACCGTCGGACCACATGTGGTGGTACACGATCAGTTGGGAACGCCCGTCGAACACGTCGGCCAGTCGGACCGGGCCGCCCGGACCGATCAGCGTGTAGTCCGGCAGCTCGACCATCGGCAGTCTGCGGCGCTGGGCGGCGATGGCGTCGAGTTCACGGGTGGCGGCCTTCTCCCGGATCCGCAGCTCGTCGAGCGCGGCTTGCCAGGTCTGCTGGTCGACGACTGGAGGAAGGGCTTTGGCGGTCTGCTCAGTCATGGTTTCTCCCGAGGATCGGACGAATCGGCTCTGATGTGTAGACGAGACACAGCTGCAGAAATCATCGCGCTCGGGATACGTGCCCGGAGCCTTCTCAGCGAGAAGACCCCGGGGCGACATCCACGGGGCACCCGAAATGGTCGATCAGCTCATCGTCATGACGTGCTGGGGGGCAAGTGGCAGGCGCGCACGGCGGGCCATCCGCCATGACGCGTGCGGCGAGATCAGCCATGCCGAACTGCGTTGCGCGCTCGCGGCCAGCCGATGCACGCGAACGTTGTCACCTCGCGCGCAGGTCCAGGCGCCATCCAGTGAGTGACGAACGCGGGTAGAGCACCACGTCGCCTTAGGTCGAGACCGGCTGTGCGCCAAGCCCGGAGCGCGACCTTACTGGCGACCCGGCCAAACTTGTTGAATCTCAAAGTATTCCAACGCTGAAATCACTATCATCACAAACCGTGAGGTTTCCTGAGTCGATCGTGCAGGCATTGCATGCCGAACCGGGAAAAGTGGTGGTCGAGCACGGATCTCGCGCCGTCACCCGAGGTCAGCTGCTCACGATGATGGGCAAACTCGCCGCAGGCCTGCGTAGGTCAGGACTCGGCCCTGGCAGCGGCGTGGCCATGGTCTTGAATGTCAGCCCCGAATCGCTGGCCGCCTATCTTGCGGCATTCACCATGGGCTGCCGCGTAATCGGCGTTCGGCCGGGCCTGAGCGAGCGACAGCAGCGGCACGTACTGACCAACGGGGTCGATGCCGTCCTGGATGACGAGCAGGTGGCCACCCTGCTGCGAAGTCCGTTCGAGCCGTTGACAATCGAGGCACGTCCGGACGACTTCGCCCGGATCTGCTACACCAGCGGTACCACCGGCCTGCCCAAGGGTTGCGCACAGACCTACCGGGCGATGTCCGCCCACTGGTCCTGGGGCAAGCAAACCTGGAGCCCCGACACCGCCGAACTGGCCGCCTGCACCGATCGCTACCTCCTGTTCGGCACGCTGGCCAGCGCGGTCGTTCAGGACTACCTCGGACTGTGCCTACTCGGCGGCGGTACCGCGGTGATCCCGGAACCCGTTGGCACTCAACTATTTCCCGAGGTCATCGAGCGACTGCGGATCACCGCCACGATCATGAACGTGCCCCGCCTCTACCAAATGCTGGACGCTCTGCGCGTCGCGCCGACGGATACCAGCACCCTGCGCGCCATGGTGGTCGCCGGTTCACCGCTCGCCCCACATCGACTGGCGGAGGCGATGCGGCTGTTGGGTCCGGTGGTGCACCAGGCCTACGGGCAGACCGAAACCGGCGGCCTGACCACGCTGACGCCCCGCGAGATGAGCGACGGCGTCCTCGCCTCGGTGGGCCGCCCGCTGCCCGGCGTGCAGGTGGACATCCGCGACGGTGAGATCTACGTACGCACCGACTACATGATGTCCGCGTACTTCGGCGATCCCGCGGAGACCGCCGAGGTGCTCGTCGACGGCTGGATTCGCACCCGCGACCTCGGCTACCTCGACAACGGATACCTCTACCTGACCGGCCGGGCACGGGACGTGATCATCGTGGACGCGCTCCCGGTGTACGCCGGGCCGATCGAGCGGGTGCTGGCCGGTCACCCGGATGTCGATCAGGCCTACGTTGTCGGCGTGGCGGATGACCGCTGCGGAGAAGCGGTGCACGCGTTCATAGTTCCCCGCGCGGACCGAGTACCGGAGCCGACCGCATTGTCCGCGCTGGTGCGGACCGGACTCGGCGAGTCCAGTGTGCCGCAGACCTACACGGTGGTGCCGGAGGCTCCGATCGCGGCGAGCGGCAAGCCGGACAAGAAAGCCTTGCTGGAGCTGTATCCCCGGTAACCGCACAATATTTGGAGGAGAACGTGCCCGAACTCGACTACCTGGTCATCGGCGCTGGGCCGGCCGGCCTCCAAATGGGCCACCATTTGCAACAGGCCGGCCGCGACTACCTGATCGTGGAGGCCGGCGAGGCCGCCGGCACGTTCTTCAGCAAGTTCCCCCGGCACCGCAAACTGATCTCCATCAACAAGGTGTACACGGGCTGGGACGACCCCGAACTGAACCTGCGCATGGACTGGAACTCACTGCTGGCTGGGCCGCTGTTCAAGGAGTACACCCAGCGCTTCTTCCCCGCCGCCGACGACATGGTCCGGTACCTCGGGGATTTCGCTGCGGTACACGGCTTGTCGGTCCAGTACGACACGCGAATCGAGCGGATCACCCGGCCCGACTACTTCGAGGCCGTCGATCAGCATGGCAACGTGCTGCGTGCCCGACGGTTGATCGTGGCCACCGGCGTCTCGAAACCCTATGTCCCCGAGATCCCCGGCATCGAGACCGCTGAGCTGTACACCGAAATGTCGACAGATCCAGCGGATTTCACCAACCAGCGAGTGCTGATCATCGGAAAAGGCAACTCGGCCTTCGAAACCGCCGACAACCTCATCGAGAATGCTGCCGTCATCCACGTCGCCGGTCCACATTCCCTGCGGCTCGCCTGGCAGACGCACTTCCTCGGCCATCTGCGCGCGGTCAACAACAACTTCCTGGATACCTACCAGCTCAAGTCGCAGAACGCGATCTTGGACGGCAACGTCGTCGACATCGCCCGGCAGTCGGATTCGTCGTACCTGGTGACGGTGAGCTTCTCCCGCGCCGACGAGGTCACCAAGGACATCCGCTACGACCGGGTGCTCGTAGCGACCGGATTCCGTTTCGACGCCTCGATTTTCGCCCCCGAATGCAGGCCCAGCCTGGCGATCAACGATCGATTCCCCGCACAGACCCCGGCCTGGGAATCGGTGAACGTGCCCGGCCTGTACTTCGCGGGCACGATCACCCAAGAACGCGATTTCAAGAAGTCCACCAGCGCCTTCATCCACGGTTTCCGTTACGCGACAAGGGCATTGCACCGCATTCTGGAGCAACGCCACCACGATCGGCGTTGGCCGCACCGCGAGCTGGCGGGCAGTGCGGGCGAGGTCGGCGCGGCAATCCTGGAACGAGTGAACCGGACCTCCGCCCTGTGGCAACTGTTCGCCTTCATCGGCGACGTCGTCACGCTCACCGCGGACGGTTCGGCGCGGTACTGGGAGGAACTACCGGTCGATTTCGTGCCCGACGCCGTCGCGGCGGGCTTCCTGGGCGAGGTGGACACCTACCTGGTGATCACCCTGGAGTACGGCAAGGACCACGACCGTCTCGACCCGTTCGACATCAACGCCCGCCGGATCGCGCAGTCCGATGCCGAGCACGCCCTGGACGGCCGCTATCTGCATCCGGTGGTGCGCCAATACCGCATCGACGGGCAGATCGCCGAGCACCACATCACCGAGAACCTCGAGAACGAGTGGACGCACGAAACAGTGCACCGCAAGCCGCTGGTCGACTTCCTCGACACCGCACTGCGCGCGCCGGAGCCGCTGCGGTGACCAACCAGCTGGTCGCACTCGAGCAACGGGCCAAGGAGCTGCTCGACCCCGTGCACTACGACTACTTCGCCGGTGGTGCCGGAGACGAGCTCGCCATGGCCGACAACGAGCAAGCCTTTCGTCGGCTGGCGCTGCTGCCCAGGGTATTACGGGACACTACTGGCCGGTCCATCGCGACGAACCTGCTCGGCGATCCGAGCACCATGCCGGTGTTCGTGTCTCCCACCGCGTTCCACCGGCTGGCCCATCAGGAGGGCGAGCGGGCCACCGCGAGAGGGGTGGCGGCGGCGGGGATCGTCCTCATCGCCAGCATGGCGGGGACGGTAGCCATCGACGAAGTCACCGCCGCCGCAAGGGAGGTCGACCGAGACGCGCGCGTGTGGTTCCAGCTGTACGTGCAGCCAGAGCCGGAGGTGACCACCGAACTCATCCGCCGCGCCGAGCGAGCGGGTTGCACGGCCTTGGTGGTCACCGTCGACTCTCCGGCGTTGGGTCACCGCACCCGGGACGACCGCCACAACTTTCACGACCTGCCCGCAGGCATGTACGCGGAAAACATGCGGGGCCTACCGGGCGCGACCGAAAGCGGCGTCCGGCCGATCGCGATGTCGGCCGACCTGACCTGGGACCAGCTCGCCCTGCTCCGCAAGGTGACGCGACTTCCCTTGGTGCTCAAAGGGATCATGCACCCCGAGGACGCGCGCCTGGCAGTGGAGCGCGGGGCCGATGCGATCCTGGTGTCCAATCACGGCGGGCGTCAGCTGGACCTCGCGCCCGCGACGCTGGACGCGCTGCCCGCGATCACCGCCGCGGTGGCCGGTCGGGTCCCGATATTTCTCGACGGCGGCGTACGCCGCGGCTCGGATGTCGTGCTGGCCTTGGCACTCGGCGCCACGGCGGTAGGCGTGGGACGGCCGGTGCTGTGGGGCCTGACCGTCGGCGGCGACAAAGGAGTCACCGGAGTGCTGGACAACCTACGCGCGGAGATAGAGCACACGCTGACACTGTGTGGGGTAGCCGCACTGTCCGAGCTCAACGCAGGCCTGGTCAGCACCCGAGGGGCGGCACGGTGACCAGGCTGACGCCGATACTGGCGACCGCGGGCGCACTCTGGGCGGTCTCCCGCTGGCTACCCCAAGCGGTGGTGACCCTGCGGGTGTGGATCTTCGCGAAAGTCAACGGCAGCAACGAGATAACCCTGCCCGGTGAACGCGGCGACCCAGAGCTCTTCCTGCGTTTGTACGCACACCCGGCCGCCAACGGACGCAGCCGGGGCGCGGCGCTGTCGGATCTGTTCTGGTATTGGCTGGCCCCCGGACCCGAAGTACATCAGGAGCACCTCGAAGACGGCCCCCGCTACGACGAGGCGGCCCGAACCACTCGCGCCGTCTTGTCCCTGTCCACCGCCGACATCGAGCGACTCGCCGACCGCTGCGCCCGTCGGGTACTCGACGAACTGTCGCCCCGGCCACTGACTCTGGTGCGACTGCGCGACCTGATGATGCCGATCTGGGCAGAGTTCTTCTACGAGTTGGTCTTTCGCGAACCATGCCCGCGCACCGCCCGGGACCTGATCGTCGGCAATGCCGACGATGTGGTGACGTCGCTGAAATGCACTGGGCTGCGGCATATGCGCCGACGCGACCGCCTCACCCGGTACCTGCTCGCCAGGATCGATGCGGGCGAGGTGCCGCACCAGCTGCCCGCCCTGCTCAGCCGGCGCGAGCAGGCCCATTACCTACAGGGCGCGTTCTTCAACACAGCCGTCGTACAGATGTCCGAGGGCATGGCACACCTGCTGCTCGCGATCGCCCAGCACCGAGATGTACAGCGCCGCATCCTCGCCGAGCCGGACACGCCATACATGGATCACGTCCTGGACGAAACCCTCCGCCAGTTCCCGCTTTTCGGCATCGCGCATCGGATCACCACCGCCGATATCGACGTCGGCGACGGCAGTGCGATCCCCGCCGGGACAGTGCTGTGCTTCAACTATCAGGAGTTCGAGCGAACCGGACACACCGATCCCGACCGATTCGACCCCGACCGGTGGACCACCCAGCGGGCCAAGGACACCCACCACATCCCGTTCGGCGTGGCAGCCAACCGTCCGTGCCCAGCCTGGCGACTCTCCCCCATCGCGATGCGCACGGTCACCCGAACCGTGTTGGGCCGCTACCGACTAAGCTCCTCGGTCTCGCACACCCGCTCCATCCCGCACCGCGCCCCCTGCCTCCTCCTGTCCGCCGATGACCCGCCATCCCCCAGCGTGGTGCGCGCGGCCTTGACCGGACTGCGGCTGCGGGACCGCTTCGAGGACGTCTGGCGTGGCGTCACTCAGCTCGTCCTCGGCACCTGGATGGTGCTGGACGCGCGTCGCCTCCGCCTCTGCGCACAATATTTCGACGACCCACACCAGACCCCGACCTGCCCGATTACGTATTCCGGCTGAGCAAGAGGGCGAGCTATCGAGCGTCGAACTCCTGCTGGACGCGCACCGGGTCGGTGATGCCGACGGTCAGCAGCAGCTGCAACAGCACGCGCGCCTTCGCCGGGTTCAGATCGGCGGAGGTGGCGAAGCCGAGCTCGTCGTCGTTGACCTCGGCGTTGCGCACCACCTCACCGGAGCCGACCCTGGTCGAACGAACGACCACGCGATCGTCGTTGGCCTTGGCGAGCGCATCGAGCACCGCCTTGGCGGTGTTGCCGTCGCCGACACCGGCCAGCACAATGCCTTTCGCCCCGTGCCGGACCGCGTCGTCCACCTGGTCCGGCCGCATGCCGGCGTGCGAATACACGATGTCGACCCGTGGCAGCGATGAACCGTCCGGCACCGGGAAGCGCGGACGTGTGTGCGACTGCGGTGTTTTGACGAAACGGATCGAATCGCCGGACACGTACCCCGCAGGCCCGGTGTTGGGCGAGGCGAAGGTCTGCATGCTCGAGGTGTGTGTCTTGGTGACGTCGCGCGCGCTGTGGATGGTGTCGTTCAGCACGACCATCGCGCCCCGCCCGCGAGCCGCGGGCGCCGCGGCGATGGTGACGGCGGCGCGCAGATTGGCCGGTCCGTCCGCGCTCAGCGCGTTGGCCGGGCGCACGGCCCCGACGAGCACCACCGGCTTGTCGGTAGCCACTACGTTGTCGAGGAAGAACGAGGTCTCCTCGATCGTGTCGGTGCCGTGGGTGATCACCACACCGTCGGTGGCGTTGTCCGCGAAGAGCTGATTGATCCGGCGCGCCAAGGTGAGCCAGATTTCCTCGTTCATATCCTGGCTGCCGATATTGGCGATCGACTCCGCTTGCAGCGTCGCGATCTTGTCGATGCCGGGCACCGCGGCGATCAGGTCTTGCGCGCTGGCTTGCCCAGCCTTGTACCCGACACCCGGTTCCGCGTTGGCCTTTCCGGCGATGGTGCCCCCGGTGGCCAGGATCGTGACCCGCGGCGGAGCGCCCGGTACGGAGGGAACGACGGTTGTCGACGCGCTGGCAGGCGGCACGGAAGTCACCGCAGCGCCGTTGCCGGAGTCGGCGCCGCAACCGACGACCAGAACGGCTGACAGGGCTAGGCCGAGAAGGGAAATCGTACTGCGGCGTCCCATGGTGGAAGTCCTTTCGGTAACCCGGCGCAGGACCGGCCCGGCCGGTAGTGCCGAGGGTCACGAACGCCGATGTTCTCGGCGCTGCGCCTGCTGTCAGGCGAGTCTCTCGCGGATACGCCGTTACCGCAGGCTATTCGGCGGCGGCCGAACGGGCGAATCGCAGCGTGCGGAGTTGGAAAGGCCGCAGCCGCAGGCGGACTCCCGCATCCTCCGGGCTCGCGGAGCTGTCCGCCGGCAATGGCCGTTCCAGCAGATCGCACAGCTGGAATCCGGTGGCGTCGAACCCGGGAGTCACCAAGGCCGAGGCTCGGCCGCCCTGCGCCTCGTAGACGCGGAGCACGACATCGCCGCTGCCGTCGTCGGCGAGTTTGACGGCGCTGGTCACCACGGCGTCGTTGTCGATGACGAACAGCGGCTCGACGGCTTCGGCGACACCCGGTGTCGGCGGCGTGAGGTTGACGCGGTAGCCCGCGTTCACCGCGTCGCCGATCGCGGCGCCGGGGAGCAGCGAGTGCCGGAAGTGATGGACACCGTGGTCGGTCTGCGGATCCGGGAATCGCGGTGCCCGCAGCAGCGAGGCGCGCACCGTGGTCGTCGTCCCGCCGTCGGCCCGCACCGTGCGGGTGACGTCGTGGCCGTAGGTGGCGTCGTTGACGAGCGCCACGCCCCACCCTGGCTCGGCGAAGTGGACGAACCGATGGGCGCACGCCTCGAACTTCGCGTACTCCCAGCTGGTGTTGGTGTGGGTGGGCCGGAACAGATGCCCGAACTGGGTCTCCGAGGCGTAGCGGTCGGCGTGGATATCCAGGGGGAAGGCCAGTTTGAGGAACTTCTCGGTCTCGTGCCAGTCGACGCTGGTGTCGATCTCCAGCGCCCACTCGTGCAGCGTCAGCGTCTGCTCGACCGTGGAGGAGCCGAACGATCGACCGATCCGTACCACGCCCGAATCCGGCTCTGCCACAACGAACTCCGCGTCGGTGAGATCGGTGACCCGGTTCCGGTAGAAGATGTCGACATCCCAGGCATCCCACGAGTTCGGCAGATCCGGATGCAGTTGCAGCAGATTCGCGACCGAACCCGGCGGCAGGGTCTCGCGCAGATGCTCGACGTCGAACACCGAAACGACCAGGCCACGCGCATCCACTTCGACCTGGAGGAGCCCGTTGTCGAGCACGAACCCGCCACCCGCGCGCTCGGTCACCGAGCACGGGCGAGCCGCCGCCACCGGGCCCGCGGCACCGGCCGGAATCGAACGCCACACGTGCGGTGCCGGGTTGAAGCCGTTCGGGCCCACCCGCTCACCGCCGAGCACCCACTTGGCTCGCTCGATGAGCGCGGTCAGCTCCTCCACCACCTCCGCATAGGTCTGCTCCGCCTCGCGATGCACCCACGCGATCGACGAGCCGGGCAGGATGTCGTGGAACTGGTGCAGCAGCACGGTCTTCCAGAGCCGGTCCAGCGCAGCGTACGGGTACTCGAGGTTCTTGCGTACCGTCGCCGTCGTGGCCCACAGCTCGGCTTCCCGCAGCAGGTGCTCGCTGCGTCGGTTGCCCTGCTTGGTCTTCGACTGACTGGTCAGCGTGCCGCGGTGCAGCTCGAGGTACAGCTCGCCCACCCAGACGGGCGGGTTCCGATACTCGGCCTCGGCTTTGGCGAAGAACTCGGCAGGAGTGTCCCAGAACACCTTCGGCGAACCTTCGAGGTTCTTCATCCGCGCGGCCTTCGCGACCATCTCGCGCGTTGTCCCGCCGCCACCGTCACCCCAGCCGGTGGGCGCCAGTGAACGCGACGCGCGCCCCTTGTCCTTGAAATTGCGGGCGGCGTGCGCGATCTCGCGGCCGTGCATGGTGCAGTTGTAGGTGTCGACCGGCGGAAAGTGCGTGAAGATCCGGGTGCCGTCGACCCCCTCCCACAGGAAGCTGTGGTGCGGGAACTTGTTGATCTGACTCCAGGAGATCTTCTGTGTCAGTAGCCATTTCGAACCGGCCGCCTTGATGATCTGCGGTAGCCCGGCGGCGAATCCGAACGTGTCGGGCAGCCACACCTCCTGGTTGTCGACGCCGAACTCCTCCAGGAAGAACCGCTTGCCGTGCACGAACTGCCGCGCCATCGCCTCGGAGCCGGGCATATTCGTGTCGGCCTCCACCCACATGCCGCCGGTCGGCACGAATCGGCCCGCCGCCACCGCCTCTTTCACCTTCGCGTAGACCTCGGGCCGGTGCCGCTTGATGAAGTCGTACTGCGCGGCCTGGGACATCGTGAAGACGAACTCGGGTTCATCGGCCAGCAAGGCGGTCATGTTCGCGGTGGTGCGCGCGACCTTGCGCACCGTCTCGCGCAGCGGCCACAGCCACGCCGAGTCGATGTGCGCGTGCCCGACGGCGGAGATCAGGTGCGCGGACGGTATCGCCGGTGTGGCAAGCACATCGACCAGGCAGGCCCGTGCGGCGGCCGCGGTGGCGTTCACGTTCTGCAGATCGATGGCGTCGAGTGCCCGCTCGATCGCGCGGACGATGGTGTAGCGGCGCGCGGGGTCCTCCGGCATCTCGTGCATCAGCTCACCGAGCACCTCCAGATCGAGCACCAGGTTCCAGACCTCTTCGTCGAGCACTGCGAGATCCATTCGGCCGAGCCGGTATTGCGGCTCCGTCCCGGCAGTGAGCTTGTCGCCGAGGGGGTTCGGCGCGAAGAATGGAATGATCGGGTTCGACGCCGCCTCGACGTGCAGCAGCACCTGCTCGCCGCCGACCGCAGGGGCGGCCACCCGCACCCACTGGTTACGCGGGTGCAGGCCCTTGACCGGCGATCCGTCCGGCCGATAGACCAACCCTTCGCACTGGAAGCCCGTCATGTTCCGGTCGAAACCGAGGTCGATGATCGCCTCGACGGTCTTGCCCGCCCATTCGGCGGGCACCGTCCCCTCGACGGTGAGCCAACTGGTCCCCCACGGCGCACCCCAGGGCGCTCCCGGCCGAGTCGGCGTCCGTGGCGCGGCCAAGCCCTCGGCGACCGGCACCGGCTCATCCGGCGCCACCCAGATGGACGCGGTCAGCGGCACCGACTCCGGGTAGACCGCGGGCATGATCCGCTCCATCAGCACCCGCCCGAGGCGGTCCTCGATCAACCGACGGTCATCGTGCATAGCGGTGGCTCCGATCGGATCGGGGAACGTGATCAACACACAACTCCCATTCTCCACAGCGCGGTGCGTTCTCCGGCGTAATCGACGGCTCCGGCCAGGCGCCCCGAATGTTGGGGCCTATTCCCTGAATGCGCGTCGGTGGGCGGCGTCTTGTGACAACGTCGGAGTGAGGATGGATTTGCCTTTCAGGAGGAACCCATGGCATCGAACTGGCGGGTGTTCGCGGCGGTGGTGAGCGTAGGCGCGCTCTTGATGGGGACGGCGAGTTGCGGGGACGACGCCGACGGGCAGTCGCTGACGATCACCGCGAACGCCATCAACTCGGCGGGCGGCAAGAACGCGGCCGAGGCGAAATGGATCGAAGACTGGGTCATCCCGAAGTTTGTGGAGCAGCAAAAGGCCAAAGGCGTCACCGTCACGGTGAAATTCCAGGCGACCGGCGTGCCCGACGAGGATTACAAGAGCCGGATCGCCAAGGACCTCAAGACCGGCACCGGCGCCGATGTGGTGTCGCTGGACGGGATCTGGGTCGGTGAGTTCGCCGAGGGCGAGCAGATCAGGCCGCTGGACGAGCTGGTCGGGGCCGACAAGGTACGGGCATGGGACGGCTGGCAGCAGATGCCGGACACCGTGCGGCAGTTGACCTCCTACAGCGGCGTGCAATACGGCATACCGCAGGAGACCGACGGGCGGGTGCTGTTCTTCAACCGAAAGCTGTTCGAGCAGGCGGGTTTACCGGCGAACTGGCAGCCGACGAGCTGGGACCAGGTGCTGGAGGCGGGCCGCAGGTTGAAGGCGGTCCCCGGCGTCACCCCGGTACAACTGAACGCGGGCACCAGCTTCGGCGAGGCGACGACCACCCAGGGCGTGCTGCCGTTGCTGGCGGGCACGGGCAGCACCTTGTTCGAGGGCGGCAAGTGGGTCGGGAACACCGCGAAATTCCGTAGGGTGCTGGACTTCTACCGCACGGTGTACAACGAGCGGCTCGGCGACGCGGAGTTGCAGCAGGACGCCAAGGGGCGGGAGAAGAGCTTCGAGAAGTTCGCCAAAGGGCAGGTGGGCATCCTGCTGGAGGGCGACTACTTCTGGCGCGGCGTGCTGAACCCGACCGGCGGCAGCTTCCCGATGGCCGAGCGCGACACTCAGGTGGGGTGGGCGAAGATCCCGGCCGCGATGCCTGGTGCCGGGGTGCGCCGACAAGACTTCGTGAGCATGTCCGGTGGCGGCGGACGCGTGATCAATCCGAAGAGCAAGAACGTCGGATTGGCTTGGGAGCTCTTGCAATTCATGAACTCGCCCGAAGCGTTTCAGGAACTGCTCGCCGGTGGCGGGCCACGGATCACGGCCCGCCGAGATGTAAATGCCCAAGCGCTGGGCGATGATCCGATGCTGACCTTCGTGTCCGAGCAGGTCCTGCCGATCACGTCGCTGCGCCCGGCGCTGCCGGAGTACACCAAGGTGTCGAAGGCGTTGCAGCAGGCGACGCTGGACGTGGTCACCGGCACCGGCACCGCGGATGCCGCAGCGGCATATGGCAAAGCCGTGGAGGAGGCGGTCGGCGACAAGGACAAGGTAGCCGGTGACTGACCCGACGACCCCCGGCCCCGCCGCGGTCGCCGAGGTCCGGCGAGGCGGGCCCGACACCGATGTGGCCGGATTGGGGCGCTGGAAGGCGAGCGCGTTCGTCACGCCCGCGCTGTTACTGATCGCGGCGTTCCTGGTGTTCCCGGCGCTGTGGCTGCTCTGGATCGGGCTCACCGATCTCACCGTGTCCGGGCGCACCTCCGTCGATGTTTCCTTTGTGGGACTGGACAATTACGCGAAAGCGCTGCGGGACCCCCTGTTCGGAAACAGCGTCTGGATCACGTTGTTGTTCGTCTTCGGCTCTGCCATCGTCGGGCAGAACGTCCTCGGCTTCACGCTGGCGTGGTCGATGCGCAAGGCCGTCCGCTGGGTGCGTGCGCTGGTCGAAAGCCTGGTGCTGCTGGCCTGGATCCTGCCCGCCAGTGTGGTCGCGGTGCTCTGGATCGCCATGCTCGACCGCGATGAGGGCAGCGCCAACCGGCTGCTGAACAGTCCCGGGTACGCCTGGATGATCCAGCAGCCGCTGGCCGTCATCATCGTGTTCAACATCTGGCGCGGCACTGCGTTTTCGATGCTGCTGTACTCGGCGGCCCTGTCCACCGTGCCGCCTTCGCACCTGGAGACCGCGCGGCTGGTCGGGGCGTCCGGGCCGCAAACGTTGCGGGATGTGGTTTTTCCGACCATGCGCGGGCACATCCTGACCAACACGCTGCTCATCAGTTTGTGGACCTTCAACGATTTCACGCCGTACCTGCTGACGCGGGGTGAGCCGAACCATCGCAGCGAGACGTTGCCGATCTTCCTGTACCGGCAGGGAATCGACGACGGGGCGTTGGGATACGGCGCCGCCGCGTCGGTGCTGATGCTGCTGATCAACCTGGTGCTCGCGCTGTTCTATCTGCGGCTGCTGCGGCGGAGGACATCATGAGCGAGCCAATCACGTTGTCGCGCCGAATATCCGCTGGGAGACCGGCATGAGTCCACAGCACGTTGTCTCGCGGATCGGGTTCTATACATTCGTCGCGGTGCTGACCGGGTTCTTCGCGCTGCCGATGCTGTGGCTTGCCTCCGCGCCGTTCGACGCCAATCCTGGGTACGCACCGCGGATACCGGAAAAACCTACGCTCGAGCACTTTTCGGCGCTCTTCGAGAACGAACTCACCATGGGGTCGCTCTGGAACTCGGTACTGCTGTCCTTCGCCAGCATGGTGCTGGTGGTGGCCGGCGCGGCGCTGGCGGCGTACGCGCTGTCGCGGGTCCGGATTCCCGGCCGTGACGCACTGCTGTATCTGCTGCTGTTGCTGTCCAGCGTGGTCACCGGCACCGCCGCGATGGTGCCGATCTTCCTGATGATTTGGAAAATGGGTTTGCTGGACCGGGAATTGGGCGTGGTGCTGGTGCTGTCCGGCGGGTTGCTGCCCGCGGCGATCTTCATCCTGAAGGACTTCATGGACTCGGTGCCGAAGTCCTATGAGGAGTCGGCGCGGGTGTTCGGTGCTGGGCCGTTGCGCATCCTGCGCGACATCGTGGTGCCGGTCGCCCGGCCCGGACTGGCCACCATCGCGGTATGGACCGTGGTGAATGTGTGGGGCAGCTACCTCGTGCCGTTCCTGCTGCTGCGTGACCAGGAAAAACAACCGGCCGCGGTGGTGGTGCGCACCTTCTACGACGAAGGCGGTGGGGCACAGCTGGGGCCGATCTCGGCGTTCTCCCTGCTGTACTCGATCCCGGTCGTGCTGATGTACCTGTTCGTCAACCGGCGCTACGGCTTCCGGCTCCACGGAGGGATCAAGTCCTAAATGGCGCGGATCGATCTGACGGACCTGACCAAGGTCTTCCCCGGCGACGTCACGGCACTCGACGCCTTGTCGTTCACGATCGAGGACGGGGAGTTCTTCGCGCTGCTCGGCCCGTCCGGCTGCGGCAAGACCACTCTGCTGCGCACCATCGCCGGGCTGGAAACCCCTACCGGCGGGCAGATCCGGATCGGCGAGCAGGACGTCACCCGGCTGTCACCGGGCCGCCGTGACGTGGCCATGGTGTTCCAGGACTACGCGCTGTTCCCGCACATGACGGTGGTCGACAACATCGCCTACCCGCTCAAGGTTCGCGGCACCGATCGCCGCACCAGGGCGGCGAAGGCGCACGAGACCGGGGATCAGCTGTCGCTGGGCGGATTGATGGCGCGCCGCCCGGCCGAGCTGTCCGGCGGGCAGCAGCAGCGGGTGGCGCTGGCGCGGGCGATGGCCTGCCACCCCAAGGTCTTCCTGTTCGACGAGCCACTGTCGAATCTGGACGCGCGGCTGCGGCTGGAGGCTAGGACCTTCTTGAAGAAGCTGCAACACGAGCTCGGCGTGACCACGGTGTTCGTCACCCACGACCAGGCCGAGGCGCTGGCGCTGGCCGACCGGATCGCGGTGATGTCGCACGGGCGGATCCGCCAACTCGGTACCGCCCGAGAGGTTTTCCGCCGCCCCGCCGATACCTTTGTCGCCAACTTCATCGGGTCGACCCCGATGAACCTGATTCCCGGCGAGCTCGTCGGGCTGGAGCCGTCGGTCATCTGGGGAGCCAGACCCGAATATCTGGCCTACTCCACCACCCCCCTAGAACGTGGGTTGCGCGGCACGGTATCCACGGTGGAACACCTCGGCGCGACGTCTCTGGTTACCGTGCAGGCAGACGGTTTCACCGTCGCTGTCACCGTGCCGGAAGCGGAAGAACCGGCGGTGGGCAGCGTGGGGTGGGTAATCCCGCAACCGGACCGCGTCCTCTTATATGACGCCGAATCAGGGATTCTCAGGCCGTAATAATCTGCGTGGCAATGAATTTCATCAAGCGTACCGAGCAGTTCCATGCGACGCATTCCGCAGGGACGCTCGACGCGCCCACGCAGCGGTGCGGTCGCCGAGCGGGGCGTCGGCCTGAATGCGCAACTGTGCCGGGCGGTTGCAGAAAACCAACCGGGGCAATGGCTTTCCCCACTTGAACTGGGGTACCACCGAAGCGGCGTAGCGGTTTAACTTCCGACTATCGGGATTTTTCCGTCCCTTTGGAGGAGCCGACATGCCCCATATTTTCCGCCGCGTCAGAGCCAGCCGCGTTATCCCCGCAGCCGCCGCGCTGCCTCTCGTTTTTTCGCTCGCACTCGCTGGGTCCGCATTCGCCGAACCCGCCGCGCCGCCCGAGCAGCAATTGGCCAGCTCGATGCAGGCACCGAACATCAAACGGCACCTGCAGGAGTTCCAGAGATTCGCCACCGCCAACGGCGGCACCCGCGCCTCGGGCACGCCGGGCTACGACGCTTCGCGCGACTACGTCGCCACGAAGCTGCGCGGCGCCGGCTATCAGGTATCGGTGCAGCAGTTCGACTTCCCGTTCTTCCGGGAACGGTCGACGGCGGCCATGGAGCAGGTCTCCCCCGAAGCCAAAACCTACAAGCCGACCCCGCCCGGCAGCAGTGAGCTCGGCGATTTCGCCACCCTGACCTATTCCGGCTCGGGTACCGCGAACGCCACCGTGCAGGCCGTCGACCTGACCCTGCCGCCCACGCCGGAGCCGAGCTCGACCTCCGGCTGCGAGGCCCAGGACTTCGCCAGCTTCACCGCGGGCAATATCGCGCTGATCCAGCGCGGCACCTGCCCCTTCGCCGACAAGGCCCGAAACGCCCAGACCGCAGGCGCTTCCGGCGTGATCATCTTCAACGAGGGGCAACCCGGCCGGACCGACACCTTCACCGGAACACTCGGCGGACCCGGCATCACCGTGCCGGTGGTCGGCGTCAGCTTCGCCGTCGGCCAGGACCTCGCCTCCCCGGCGAACACGGTCGTCCGGCTGAAGACCGACACCGAGAGCACCATGCGCCAGACCCACAACGTGGTGGCGGAGAGCAAGCGGGGCAACGCGGACAAGGTCGTGATGGCCGGTGCGCACCTCGACTCCGTGCTCGCGGGTCCCGGCATCAACGACAACGGGTCCGGCAGTGCCGGGCTGCTCGAGGTCGCGCTGCGGATGGCGCAGCTGCCGCCGAAGAACAAGGTCCGGTTCGCCTGGTGGGGTGCCGAAGAGTTGGGTCTGCTCGGCTCTGAGCACTACGTGGCGACCCTGCCCGAGGCGGAGCGCAACAAGATCCGGCTCTACCTCAACTTCGACATGATCGGTTCGCCGAACTTCGCGTACAAGATCTACGACGGTAGCGCGGGGCCTGCCGGTTCCGCGGAGATCGAGAAGGCGTTTGCCCGCTACTTCGATTTCCTCCGGCTGCCGCACGTGAGCACCCCGCTCGACGGGCGTTCGGACTACGGGCCGTTCATCGCGGCGGGGATCCCGGCAGGCGGGCTGTTCACCGGCGCGGAGGGCATCAAGACGCCCGAGGAGCACCAGATGTTCGGTGGTGAGGCGGGCAAGCCCTACGACGCCTGCTACCACGGAGCGTGCGACACGACCAGCAACATCAACGACAAGGCGTTGGCGGTGAACACCGGTGCGATCGCCTACTCGGTCGCGACGTTCGCGCTCAGCGACAACCCGCCCGGCGGCACGACACCCAAGGCCGCTGCCGCGCAGCGCGGGAAGGTGCATGACCACCACGGTGGGCTCATCAAGTAACGAGCAGGTCGATGCGGTCGTTCCTGACACCGACCGCATCGACCACCCACCACAACTGAAGACCTGAATATGGGGGGAACGCATCCCGGCACGGACCTGACCGTGCCGGGATGTGTTGCACCACAGAGCATCTCCTCGACTCTTCCAACCCGAGTCGCACACCGAGGAGAAACCAGCGTCGAAAGACCCTGCCCCACCGGACTATCCTTCGACCCGTGACCACTGAAGAGCGTCCCCTGCTCTTCCTCGACGTCGACGGACCACTGCTCCCCTTCGGCATAAGCCCCCAGTCCAACCCGCCTCCCCACTCCCACTCGGCAAGACTGCGACCAGAACTCGGACGCCACCTCGCCGCACTCCCCTGCGACCTGGTCTGGGCCACCACCTGGAACGAAGCCGCGAACACCGAGATAGCGCCACGACTCGGCCTCCCCCACCTGCCGGTAGTCCCCTGGCCCGACCCATCCGCCGACCACCAGCACGAAGACCAGTGGTTCGGCCTCCACTGGAAAACCCGAACCCTCGTCACCTGGGCCGCCGGACGCCCCTTCGCCTGGATCGACGACGAGCTCACCGACTCCGACCGCGAATGGGTGGCTGCACAACATCCCGGTCCAGCCTTGCTCCACTACGTCGAGGCATCCCGCGGTCTCGGCGACGAAGACTTCACCATTCTCCGAGAATGGCTTCGTCGTCCCAACGACAATCACGCACCGCCGCGCAGCGATGGCGGCAAAGCCCAACGGGCGTAAGGGACTAACCCACGTCCCGCCGCAGCCAGGTTACTTCGGCGCCGGACTCTGTTCCGTATCGGTAGATCTCCAGGTCCTCGTCCCATGGGGTGCCGAGGGCTCGGTCGATTTCGGCGGCGAGGTCGTAGGTGGTGTATTTTCCGAGTTCTCCGGCGGCTTGGAGCATGGCGCGTAGTCGCATCTCGCCGAGGGTGACGTCGCCGTTGGCGCTGGTGGATCCGTGCCATAACCCGAGGCCGGGGACGAAGCAGTAGCGTTCGCCGTCTACTCCTTCGCTGGGGTCTTCGGTGACTTCGAAGCGCAGGACCGGCCAGGAGCGCAGGGCTTGGGCGATGCGGGCGGCGGTGCCTACGGGGCCCATCCATTCGCTGGTGGCGCGGAGTTGGCCGTCGGCGGGTTGGGCGGTCCAGCGCATTTTGGCGGGGGCGGCGAGGGCCGAGGTGAGCGCCCATTCGACGTGCGGGCACAGCGCGGCAGGCGACGAGTGGATATACACCACACCCGCCGTCACGTCCGCGAACTGACTCGATGCGCGCACTACTAACACCTCCAGCGTCGACGGGGGACGTCTTCCCCAACGACCCGTCTGCTGGTGTTGCCTGAGTGTACTGGAGTGCCCGAAGTTACGTGTGTTACTTCACCGCCGTGTTGCGTGGAAGCGTCGCCTCCGCAATAACGGCATCACTGAGGGGCGGCCAGGCCGCTCTCGCCCAGTCGCCGAAATTCTGGTCGGTCAATGCGAGACACGCCAACGACGACGCGGGGTCCACCCACAGAAAGGTGCCGGACTGCCCGAAATGACCAAAAGTTCCCCCCGAATTCGAACTACCCGTCCAGTGCGGAGTCTTCCCGTCCCGAATCTCGAAACCCAGACCCCAGTCATTGGGGCGCTGCGAACCGTAACCGGGCAGCACGCCATTCAGGCCGGGGAATTGGACCGAGGTCGCCTCGGCATGCGTCTGCGCGGAGATCAACCGCGGGTTCAGCAATTCCGCCGCGAAACGAGCCAGATCGGCGGCGGTCGACCGCCCGGCGTGCCCGGCGGGTCCGGCCAGCACCGAACTGGTCATGCCGAGCGGCTCGAACACCGCGGCGTGCAGATATTCCGCGAACGCGATCTCAGTCTGCTCGGCCACGAATCCCGCGAGCACCTCGAATCCGGCGCTCGAATAGATCCGCCGGGTACCGGGCGCGGCCTGAATGTCGGTGGTGTCGAAGGCCAGTCCGGAGGTGTGCGCGAGCAGGTGCCGCACCGTGGACCCCGGCGGACCCGCGGGCTGATCCAGCTCGACCGCACCCTCCTCCACCGCGACGAGCACCGCGTAGGCCACCAGCGGCTTGGTCACCGACGCGAGCGGAAACACCCGATCCACCTCGCCTTCGCTCGCCGCCGCCCCGTCGCCGGAGACGACCGCGGCCGCCGCGTGCCGAACCGGCCAATCCCTGATCTGCTCGAGTGAACGCACTCAGCGAGCGTACGAGAAGAACGCCGTTACCATCGAATGACCATGAGTGAAAAGCTGACGATCCACGGTGACGTCGAGCCCGGCTTCGGGCCCGTCGCCGACGCCTTCCGGCGCAACTTCGCCCAGCACGGCGAGATCGGCGCCGCGGTGGCGGTGTACGCGGGCGACCGGCCGGTGGTGGATCTGTGGGCGGGCCATCGCGATCGGCACCGGACGCTGCCGTGGGAACGCGACACGATCGTCCCGGTGTTCTCCTCGACGAAGGGGCTTGCCGCGTTCACGCTGGCCGCGGCGGTGTCGAAGGGCCTGCTCGATTACGAGCAGCCGGTGGCGCGGTACTGGCCCGAGTTCGCCGCCAACGGCAAAGACGAGATCACCGTGCGGCAGCTCATCGACCATCAGGCGGGGCTCTCGGGCCTGGACCCGGTGGTGCGGCTGAGTCAGATCGCGGACCTGGACGGGCTCGCGCCGATCCTCGCCGCACAGAAGCCCGCATGGCGGCCGGGCACCCGGCACGGCTATCACGCGATCACGCTCGGCCTCTACCAGGGCGAACTGCTGCGCCGGGTCGATCCGCAGCACCGCACGCTCGGGCGAATCTTCGCCGAGGACATCGCGAAACCGCTCGGGCTGGACTTCTTCATCGGCCTGCCCGCCGACCAAGGGCTGGAACGCATCGCCACCATGGCCGCCACCCGCGGCATGGACGCGCTGCGCTACGAGCGCGACTTCCCGCTGCGCATCGGTGCCGAGATCGCCGCCAAGCGCGGACACGCCTATGCCGCGCTGAGCAATCCACGCACCGGCAGTCCGGCACGGGCGACCCGGCGCGAATTCCTCGAGGTCGAGCTACCCGGCTCCAACGGCGTCGGCAACGCCCGCGCGCTGGCCCGCGTCTACGGCGCCGCCGCGGGCCGCACCGGCGCCCTGCCCATCGACGACGCCCTGCTCGACCAGCTGGCCGCGGCCGACACCGCCGACGATGTCCCCGCCGGAGACCTGGTGCTGCACATCAAGACTCGCTACCACCTGGGCTTCCGTAAGTCCGGCGGCGAGTTCCGTTTCGGCTCCGACAAGCGCGCCTACGGCACCACCGGCCTCGGTGGTTCCTTCGGCTTCGCCGACCCCGCGACAGGTCTCGGCTTCGGCTACTCGATGAACCGCCTCGGCCTCGCCGTCCTGGACGACGTCCGCAGCCGCAACCTCCGCCAGGCCCTGCTCCGCTGCACCCACTGACCGGATGTCTGCCACCCGCCGGGAACCCCGGGCAGTGACCGATGTGGACACCTGGACCGTCGAACCCGAACCCTTCGACTCGCCCGTCGCCGCCGAGCTGTGGCGGGCGTACTACACCGAGGTCAGCGACCGCTGGTATCAACTGCACGAGGGGCGCGCAACCGATCCGGCGGAACTCGAACGCGAGATCGCCGCGGCGACATGGACCGAATTGTCGCCGCCCAGTGGCGTACTGCTGGTTGCCCGGTACAGCGGTGAACCTGTCGGCACCGCGGGCGTTCGCCTCCTCGACGCCGCGACCGCCGAGTTGAAGCGCGTGTTCCTACGCGCGGATATGCGCGGGAAGGGCGGCGCCACCGTCCTGATCGAGGCCGCCGAGCAAGCGGCCCGCGGCCTCGGTGCCGCGCGGATAGTGCTCGATACCCGCCGCGATCTGGTGGAGGCCAGGGCACTGTATGCCCGGCTGGGATACGGCGAGTCGACACCGCACAACGACGAGATGTATGCGCAGTGCTGGTACCGCAAGGACCTGTAACCGAACGCGTGCCCTGCCTACACTGACGATGCTCGACCCATCTTCAGCGATTCGATCGATACCCGCTCACGGAATCGAGGGACCTCGTGGCAGAGCAGCCAGCAACCGTAGATGCATACATCGCCGCGTTCCCCGAAGACGTGCGCGGCATTCTCGAGGAAATCCGGCACACCATCCAGCGCGCCCTACCGAACGCGACAGAGGCGATCAGCTACGACATCCCCACTTTCAAGGTGAACGGCCACAACACCGTCCACTTCGCCGGCTGGAAGAAGCACATCAGCCTTTACCCGATCCCCGACGGCGACAAAGCGTTCAACCGCGCCGTCGAACCGTATCGAGCGGGCAAGGGAACCTTGAAATTCCCACTGACCAAACCCATTCCATACGACCTCATCGCGGAGATCGCGACCGCCC
Source organism: Nocardia sp. NPDC052316 (assembly GCF_044547795.1). Classification (NCBI taxonomy): domain Bacteria; kingdom Bacillati; phylum Actinomycetota; class Actinomycetes; order Mycobacteriales; family Nocardiaceae; genus Nocardia; species Nocardia sp. NPDC052316. The sequence continues at coordinate 722,627 of NZ_JBIUBB010000003.1, read as the reverse complement.
TCGCCACCCGCCGCTGACCGATACGTCCGAAATCTGTTCGCCGCCACGCCGACCGCGCGGCATGATGGCCGACGTGATGTCACATGATGAATTCGGAAGGCTGCGGCAGATGATGGCCGAGCTCGACGAGTTGCAAGCCGAGCTCGCCCAGACCCACATTCGCAGCGCCGCGATAGTGACGGCGAACTCGGTCCGGGCCGGCCACACCCTCCCGGATTTCACGCTGCTCGACGAGGACGGCGAGCCGACGAAACTCTCCGAGGTCGCCGCGAACAGCTATGCCGTCCTTGTCTTCTACCGCGGCGCCTGGTCGTTGCCCTGCGCCGAAGCCCTGTGCCGGTATCAGCACGAACTGCTGCCCGAGCTGACCGGTAGCGGCGTGCGCCTCATCGGCATCAGTCCCCAAGCCCCCGAGGGCTCGGCATACACCCGATTCCTGAACTCCCTGGAATTCCCCCTGCTGTCCGATCTCGACAACGTGGTCGCGCGCGCACTCGGCATCGGCACCCACGCGGACCAAGCCTTGATGGACGCGGTCGAGCTGGGCGGCTACGCCATCGGAAACCGCAACGCCGAAGGCGAGTGGGAACTCCCCATCCCGAGCACGCTCATCATCGATCGAAGCCGCACCGTCCGATTCATCGATGTGCGCGTCGACGACATGCCCCGCACCGAACCGATGGACATTCTGGCCGAACTGCGCTCGTGATCGGGCCGAGCGCTCGGCCCGATCACGAGCGCTCGGTTACCAGTCGGCTTCGGTGTACTTGATGATGCCGCGAATGTTCTTGCCGTCCAGCATGTCCTGGTAGCCCTGGTTGATCTCCTCCAGGGAGTAGGTGCGGGTGACCATGTCGTCCAGGTTGAGCTGGCCCGCCTTGTACAGCCGCAGCAGGTTCGGCGCGTCCTGGCGGGCGTTGCCGCCGCCGAAGATGCAGCCTTTCACCGTCTTCTGCAGCATGGACAGCAGGAAGCTGTTCATTTTGACCTCGCCCGCGTCCATCCGGCCCATCGAGGTGACGACCAGGATGCCCGCCTTCGCGGTGAGGATCAGCCCCTCTTCGATGTAGTCGCCGTGCATCTCGCCCATGGTGAGAATGACCTTCTCGGCCATCCGCCCCTCGGTGGCGTCCATGATCGGCATGATCGCGGCGGCCATGCTCTCGTAGGTGTGGGTGGCGCCGAACTTCTGCGCCTGCTCCCGCTTCCACGGATTCGGGTCGATCGCAATGACTTTCGAGGCGCCGGAGAGCACCGCGCCCTGCAGCGCGCTCATGCCGACGCCGCCGATGCCCGCGATCACCACGGTCTCCCCCGGCACGACCTGCGCGACGTGGGTGGACGAGCCGAACCCGGTCGGCACGCCACAGCCGACCAGGCAGGCCACCTCGAACGGCACGCTCGGGTCGATCTTGACCACCGAGGTGTGGTGCACCGTCATGTAAGGCGCGAAGGTGCCGAGCAGGCACATCGGGATGACGTTCTCGCCGCGCGCCTGGATCCGGTAGGTGCCGTCGCTGATCGCCTGACCCATCAGCAGGCCCGCACCCAGATCGCACAGCGCCATATTGCCGCTCACGCAGGACGGACAGCGACCGCAGGCGGGGATGAACGACAGGATGACGTGGTCGCCCACCTGCAGGTCGGCGGGGCAGTTGGGCCCGAGCTTGGTGATCACGCCCGCGCCCTCGTGCCCGCCCATCACCGGGTAGGCGGGCATCGGCGTCGCGCCGGTCACGATGTGATGGTCCGAATGACACATGCCCGCTGTCTCCAGCCGGATCTGCACCTCACCGGAGACCGGATCGCCGACCTCGATCTCTTCTACCGACCACGGTTGGTCGATCCCCCACAGGATCGCGCCCTTCGTCTTCATTCCTGTCGACCCTCTCGCATGCACGTGCTTATATGTGACTGCACCCACACTACGAGAAAAGTGGAACGCGTTCTAGTACCGCGTCGAAATTTCAGCGGTACCGGTGGTCGAGGCTTCCGAACACGTTCTAGTACTGGGACGAATATCAGCTGCGCACGTCGTGCACGTGATGCACCAGATCGTGGATGAAGTAGCGCGCGAACGACTCGACGGTGAAGACGGCGCCATCGCTGCGCTCACCACGCAGCTCGCGCGCGGCGGGCGGCACGGATTCGAAGGAGTGCGCGACCGCCTCGGCGGCCACGGCCAGTTCGGCGGAGACCCGCGCCGGGTCCTGCTCGCCATACCGGTCGGCCACGGCGGTCTCGTCCTGATCCCAGTTCGCGAACCGCGGCACCGTGCCGTCGGCCGCACCGCGCAGCATCAGCTCGAGGCGGGTATCGAAGAGGCGGCACACGTCGCGGACGTGCGCGCCGTACTCGAGCGGGGACCAGGTGGCGTCGTCCGGGCGCACCCGGACATCGGGGCGATCGAGCACCTCGGCGAACCGCGCCGCACTGTCGCGCACCAGTGGTGGCACATCCTCGTAGCCGATCGCGTTCGGGTCGAAACCGCAATCGGGACAAGCACGTTCGACCACCCAGGTCCAGTTCTTCACATCAGGAACGATCGGCATGGGCCAAACCTATCTTGGCCGAATATCGGTAACCAGAGATATTCGGCCAAGTGTCGGCAACATCCCGACAATCACTCCATCAGGCGATGCGCGCGCTCGAACAGCTCCAGCGTGATCGCGTGCAGGAAGTCGCCGACCTGCTTGGGCGCCTTACCCGCGAACGCGCGGGCGTGCGTGCCCTCCAGCACGATGCCGAGCTTGAAGCAGGCGAGCACGGTGTACCAGGGCACGGCGCTGAGATCGCGATCGGAGAACCGACCGTAGTGGGCGACCATCTCGTCGGGGGTCGGCAGCCCGCCCGCGGCACCGAGCTTGCCGACCAGCGCGGCGCCGGTGGTACCCGGCTCCGGTCGGGTGGCGATCTGCCAGCCCAGATCGAGCAGCGGATCGCCGATGGTGGACATCTCCCAGTCGACCATGGCCGCGACCTGCGGTCCGTCGAAGGCGAACATCATGTTCGCCAGATGGCAGTCGCCGTGCAGGATGCCCGGGGTCCACTGCGCGGGACGGTTGCGGTCCAGCCACTCGCCGGTCCGCTCGACACCGGGAATCTCGGGGCCGGGATAGCCCTCGTTGGCCGAGTACGACTCGAGTTCGCCGAGCCAGCGCGGCACCTGGCGTTCCAGGAAGCCGTCGGGCTTGCCGTAGTCGGACAGCCCGAGCGCCTGGTAGTCGAGCGCGCCGAGCCGGGCGATCGCCTCGACCGCGGACAGCCCCATCGCCTTGCGGACGGCCGGGTCGCCCGCGTGCAGCTCGGGCAGCTCGTTGGCCGGATTGAAGCCGTCGATCGGCTCCATCAGATAGAACACCGCACCGATCACCGAGTCGTCCGGGCAGGCGGCGATCACCCGCGGCGCGCGCACATCGGTGCCGTTGATCGCGCCGAGCAGTCGGGCCTCACGCCGGATCACCTCGTTGCTCTTGGCCCGCAGATGTTTCGGGCCGCGCCGCAGCACGTACTCCCGACCACCGCGGCCGAACCGCAGCATCACGTTCTGCGTGCCGCCGCCGAGCGAGGTCACATCCTCGAATTCGCCTGCGGGCAGGCCCTGCTCATCCATCCACTTGCCGACGAGGGCGAAGTCGACGAGTTCGCGGTCCACGCCGACGGGTTGCGCAACAGACATGCCCAACATTGTGCACCACGGGCCGCACCGAACTGACGGCATATGACAACAGTTGGCCGCAACCTGGGCGGCGTAGGGTTTCGGGCACCATGCGCACGTTGTTGATCGACAATTACGACTCGTTCACCTATAACCTGTATCAGCTGATCAGCGAGGTGAACGGCATCGAGCCGACTGTCGTGCGCAACGACGAGGCCGGCGAGCTGGAGCTGGCCCGATTCGACAACATCGTCATCTCCCCCGGACCGGGTCGGCCCGACGTCGCCCGCGATGTCGGCATCTCGGCGGCGGTGATCGGCGCGACGGATCTGCCGCTGCTCGGCGTGTGCCTCGGCCATCAGGGCATCGTCGTCGCCGCGGGCGGGATCGTCGCCGCCGCGCCCGCCGCGCGGCACGGATACCTGGACCGGATCGAACATGACGACCGCGATCTGTTCGCCGGGCTCCCCCAGGGCTTCACCGCCGTGCGCTACCACTCGCTGAGCGCCGAGCGGCCGCTGCCGGACAGCCTGGAGATCACCGCGGTGGCCGCCGACGGGGAGATCATGGGGGTGCGCCACCGCAGTCGGCCGCAGTGGGGCGTGCAATTCCATCCCGAGTCGATCGCCGGCGAGTTCGGCGCCGCGCTCCTGCGCAACTTCGCGAAACTGACTGCGGCACATCGGGAGCGGGCCATCGGCCGGGACACGAGCGCGCGGACGGAGCCGGTGACGATGCGGCTGCGCCCCATCACCCTGCCGCAGCCCATCGCCACCCGAACTCGCTCGGAGACAACGCAATCCACCCTGTCCCATGAGCAGTTCCCGGCCCTGGTGGAGCAGTTCGGCGCCATGGACGGTGAGCTCGCCGCGGCACCGGCGCGACCCGACATCCTGGATCGCTACGGCGGCCCGCCCCGGCATTGGCAACTCCAGCACGCCGTGCTCGAGCGCGCGATCGATACCGAGAGCGCGTTCGTGCGGCTGTACGGCAACTCACCCACCGCGTTCTGGCTCGACAGCGAGCACGTCGAGCCGGGCCTGGACCGGTTCTCCTTCCTGGGGGATGCGAGCGGACCGCTCGCGGAGGTGGTGCGCTACCGGGTCGGCACGGGCGAGGTGACCGTCGAGTCCTCCGACGGCCATCGCCGCGTCGTCGCCGGTGGCGTGCTCGACTATCTGGCCGCCGAGTTACGGCTGCGCAGGCTCGAACTCCCCGATCTGCCTTTCGATTTCGCGGGCGGCTACGTCGGATACCTCGGCTATGAGGTGAAGGCCGATTGCGGCGGCCGGGCCGCCCATCGGGCACCGACGCCGGACGCGCAGTGGCTCTTCGCCGACCGGATCGTGGTGGTCGATCACGTCGGCGGCCGCACCCACCTGCTCTCCCTGACGGATTCGACCGCGGACTCGCTGCGCGCGGGCGCCGACTGGCTGCGCGACACCGGCGAAACCCTGGAAACCCTGCCGACTTGGGCGAACCCACCCACCCTCGACGTGCCGTCGGACGGCGACACCGTCGAGCCGCTGCTGACCCGCGGCCGCGAGCGCTACCTCGCCGACATCGCGGTCTGCCGGGAGCGGTTGCTCGCGGGCGAGTCCTACGAAATCTGCCTCACCGACGGCGCGACCGTGCCCGCCGCCGAGGACGACGGCCTCGACTTCTATCGCACGCTGCGCCGCTGCAACCCGGCGCCGTACGCGGCGTACCTGCGATTCGACGACCTCGAAGTCGCCTGCTCGTCGCCGGAGCGCTTCCTGAAGATCGACCGGAGCCGCACGGTGGAGAGCAAGCCGATCAAGGGCACCGCCCCGCGCGGCGCCAGCGCGGCCGAGGACGAGCGGCTGGCCCGCGAGCTGGCCGACAGCCCGAAGACCAGGGCCGAGAACCTGATGATCGTGGACCTGCTGCGCAACGACCTCGGCCGGGTCTGCGAGATCGGCAGCGTGCACGTGCCGAAGCTGATGGCCATCGAGTCGTATATGACCATGCACCAACTGGTCTCCACGGTGCGCGGCACGCTGCGTCCCGGCGTCGGCGTGATCGACTGCCTGCGCGCGTGCTTCCCCGGCGGCTCGATGACCGGTGCGCCGAAGCTGCGCACCATGGAGATCATCGACGAGCTGGAAACCGAAGCGCGCGGCATCTATTCGGGCACCATCGGGTTCCTCGGGCTCGGCGGCGCCGCCGATCTCAACATCGTGATCCGCACCGCAGTGCGCTACGACGGACAGTGGCGGATCGGGGCGGGCGGCGCCATCGTGCTCGACTCCGACGCCGAGGACGAGTACCACGAGATGGTGTTGAAGGCCGCCGCCACGCTGCGCGCCGCGACCGACCGCGTCGGTCGCTGAGCAAATTTTTCCGAGCTGACCCCGAAAACCCGTTGCGGGCGGGGAAGAACCCCTGGACACGGCCCACGGCCCGCCGAGTGGAGGGGTCGGCGGAGTCGGCGTGTCGGAGGGTCGTGGCATAGTTCGAGCACGATGAAACTCAGCAAAGGCGCTAATGCAGCGGTACCGACATCCCTTCTTGCCGTGGTTGTTTCGTGGCGGTCGGCGCATGCGGTAGACGCGCATGCCCTGTTGCTCGGCGAATCCGGGACGGTGCGCACCGATCGGGATCTGGTGTTCTACAACGCTCCCCGGCATGTTTCCCAAGCGGTGACGCTCGACCAAGAGCCCGCCCCGCAGACCGCCCGGCTGAGCGTCTCGCTGCCACGCACCGAGCCCGACGTGGCCAGGATCGTGCTCGCCGGATCGCTCGACGAGGGCACCTTCGGCGACATCACCGGCCTGACCCTCACCATCCACGACGCGCACGGGCCGACGACGGAGTTCGCGATCGAGGACGCCGATCCGGTCACCGCGCTGATGTTCGGCGAGTTCTACCGCAGGGACGGCCAGTGGCGGTTCCGTGCCATCGCCCAGGGCTGGTCCACCGGCCTGGCCGGGCTGGTCACCGAATTCGGTGTCAGCGTCGACGATCCGGCCGACGAGCGGCGAACCACGCACCCGGCGAACCCGTTCGGCAGCGGGTCACCACGCGTGGCGCAGCCATTCGGTGCCGACAACCGCTCGGCACATTCGGCAGACCCGTTCGGTCATGACAACCGCCCTGCGGAACCTACCGTCCCGGCGTCGGAGCGCTTGCCCACGGACACGCTCGACGCGGCGCAGGCACCGACGAATCCACGCATGCGGCAGACGGATCTGCTCGACCAGCCACCCACCCGCACCCGACCGGTCGACCTCGCCCGCCGCCTGGCCGACCCGCCGCCCGCGCCCGCACCGCCGCCGAACCCCGAACTCGCCGACTGGCATCCGGACCCCGAGGACCCGGCGCGCCTGCGCTGGTGGGACGGGACCGAGTGGACCACCGCCACCCATCGGCGCCACCAGCCGAGCGACCGGCACTGCGCGCGGTGCGCGAACCTGCGGCGCCGCAAGCTGTTCGGCGGTCTGGCACCGTGCCAGTTCTGCGCGGCCGAGATCGAGGAGTTCCTCACGCACTGGCACACCCAGGCGTGGCGAGTGCTCACCGGTCATGGCCCGCGCGGCCCCGAGTGGGCGTCGCTGTGGGCGTCGCTGCGCTATCAGCGCATCGAGGAGCAGGCGGGCCGCGAGGCTCTGCGCGACGTGGCGCTCAGCTATGTGGAGCGGTTGGTCACCTTCACCTTCGCCGACGGCGAGGTCGAGCACGAGGAGCTGGCGGCGTTCGAGCACGCCGTCACCGAACTGGCGCTGACCGGACCGCTCGTCGAGGACCTGCGCAGGCGGATGCATCGCGGGCGCACGCTGTCTCGGCTGCGCGGCGGCGATCTACCGGTGCTGCGGACCCCCGGCCTGCACCTGGATCCCGAGGAGAAGGTTCATCTGGATCTGCCCGCGGTGCACGTCCGCCAACTGGCCCGCGGGCCGCGGCTCACCGAGGGCAGGCTGATCGTCAGCAACAAGAAGCTGCGCTTCGTCGGCCACGGCACGGGCACCGAATTGCCATGGACCCGTGTCGTTTCCGTGCACGCCGAGCAGGACTCGGTGGTGCTCGCGGCCACCTCGTCGCGCGGCGGCGCCACCTTCACCGTCGCCGACCCCGACTACGTCGCTGCCGCACTGGAGGGCGCGCTACGGGTGGCCAAGCGGCTGATCCTCACCCCAGGCCAGCGCGACACCCGCAGCATCCCGCAGGAGGTGAAAGCCGAAGTGTGGCAACGCGACGGCGGCAAATGCGTCGAATGCGGCGACAGCCACTACCTCGAGTTCGACCACATCATCCCGCTCAGCCGCGGCGGTGCCACCAGCGCCACCAACCTGCAAATCCTGTGCCGAGCCTGCAATCGCGCCAAGGGCGCCCGCATCTGAGCTCACTCGGTGAGCAGGCCCGCGGCGCGGCCGAGGTCGACGAGCATCGCGTCGAACAAAATCTCCGGGTTGGACAGCGGGATCGGGTAGTTGCCGAACACCTCCAGCGTGACGTGGCCGTACAGGCGAGCCCACATCTGGATCATCAGATACATCACGCCGAGATCGAGCTTCTCCGCCGGGAACTTCTGCCCGGTCTCCGACAGCGCAGCGAGCAGCTCGGTCTGGAAGTGCACCAGGTCTTCGCGCAGCTCCGGCGGGATGACGTCGGTCGGCGGCGTCACGATGGCGTAGTTGGCCAGCAGCCTGCCCGCCGCGGCGAGGAAGATCCGCCCGAACGGTTCGGAGAAGCGGCGCAGCGCGCGGGCCTCGCCGCCGCCGGGCGAGGCGAACACCAGGGTGAACTCCCTGGTGTGCGCCAACGCCCAGCGTCGAAATCCCTTGCAGATGGCGAAGAACTGGACAACGCCGTCGTCGGGTAGCGCCGCGATCTCGGCGGACAGCTCGTCGGCGAGATCGGCACAGAACTCCAGACGCAGCCGCTCCAGCAACTCGTCCAGCGATCCGTAGTACCGGTACAGCGCGGGGGCGGTGATACCCAGCGCACGCGCGATCGCGCGCAGGCTCACCGCGGCTTGTCCCTGTTCGACAAGCAGCGTCCTGGCCACCCGCCGGATCTCGGCGTCGGTCACGATCGGCGAGCGGCCCCGGGGTTTGGGGTTACTCATCCTGTCATTCAAGCGTATTCGGCCAGTTCAGGCATATTCGACGTCCCACCGCTTGATTCCGTTCAGCCAGCCTGAACGCAGCCGCACCGGTTCGGCGACCTGGCGCAGGTTCGGCATCGCGTCGGCGATGGCGTTGAACATCAGGTCGATCTGCAGCCGGGCCAGGTTGGCGCCGACGCAGTAATGGGTGCCGGTGCCGCCGAAACCGACGTGCGGGTTGGGATTACGCAGCACGTCGAAGCTGAACGGATCCTGGAACGCTTCCTCATCGAAGTTGGCCGAGCCGTAGAACAATCCGAGCCGCTGGCCCTTCTTGATCTGCTGGCCGCCGAGCTCCAGATCCTGAGTCGCGGTGCGCTGAAAGGCGTTCACCGGGGTGGCCCAGCGGACGATCTCGTCCGGCGCGGTGCGCGGGCGCTGCGCCTTGTACAGCTCCCACTGGTCCGGGTTGTCCACGAACGCCTTCATGCCGTGGGTGATCGAGTTGCGGGTGGTCTCGTTGCCGGCCACCGAGAGCAGGATGACGAAGAAGGCGAACTCGTCCGAGGCCAGGCCCTCACCGTCGATATCGGCGTTGACCAACTGGGTGACGATGTCGTCGGCCGGGCACTTGCGCCGGTCCTCGGCCATGTTCCAGGCGTAGCCCATCACCTCGGCCGTCGCGACCTGGTGGTCACCCTCGAATTCGGGGTCGTCGTAGGAGATCATCTGGTTGGACCAGTCGAAGATCTTCTTGCGGTCTTCCTGCGGGATGCCGATCAGCTCGGCGATCGCCTGCAACGGTAGTTCGCAGGCGACCTGCTCGACGAAGTCGCCGCCGCCGGACTTCTTCGCCTCGTGCACGATCTTGGCCGCCCGCTCGGTGAGCGCGGCGCGCAGGTTCTCGATCGCGCGCGGCGTGAAGCCCTTGGAGATGATGCGCCGCACCTTGGTGTGCTTGGGCGGATCGAGGTTGATCAGCAGCATGTCGCTGAGCATGCCGATCTGCTCCGGGGTGACGTCCTCGTTGAACCGGATGATGGAGCCGTTCTCATGCGAGGAGAACAGTTCCGGGTGCTTCGAGATCTCCTTGATGTGGTCGAGCTTGGAGACCACCCAGTAGCCGCCGTCATCGAAGCCGCTGGCCCGGCCGGACTGCGCGCACCACCACACGGGCGCGGTGCGGCGCAGCTCGGCGAACTCCTGCACGGGAAGTCGACTGGCGAGCACGTCGGGGTCGGTGAAGTCGAATCCCGCGGGAATCGAGGGCGTGGTCACGGTCACGGCTAACTCCTACCGGTCTGGGCTGCAGACCTCACGTCATTGTGTGGAACACGTTCCAGTAACGATGAAACCACAGCACCCGGCTTTGTGAACAGTGTTTAGTAAAACCCGTTTACTCGATTCTCCGGACCGCTACGGCAGCAGCCGAACGTCGCAGCGGACGCCCTGCGGCGTCGCGAAGGCCAGTAGGTTGTGCGCCTCGGTTTCGATCGCAGCGCGGTCCGCCAAGGCCAGTGGGCGCAGCGGCCGCACCGTCAGTACCTCGGTGTCGTCGATCCGCGTGCGAGTCCAGATCGCGGCGACCGTGCCGTCGACGAGCACCGTCGCGGCGACGCCCGCGCCGACGCAGACCTGCGCGCGCACCTCCTTGGTCATGATCCGGGTCCGATCGGCATGGGCGAGCAAGGTCGCGTCGAACTCCGGCAGCAAACGCACCGGAGCGGGCAGGTCCGCGTCGGGTCGCGGCGCGTCCGGGAGGTCGAACAGTTCCCTGCCGAATTCATCGGTGTAGCTGCGCAATTCGGGGCGCAACCGGTCGAACACCGCACGCAGTCCGCTCACCCCCGACCATGCCCGTGCGTCGGCGGTGCTGGCGGGGCCGAAGGCGGCCAGGTAGCGACGGACCAACTGCCGCAGGTCCGCTTCGGTTGCCGCCGACGGCATTCCGATCCATTCGGTACCGGCGAACGGCGTCGCACCGCGGACGTTCCAGGTGCCGCTCGGCGCCGGATGCACGAACGGCACGAGGTACTGCGCCGTCCACCCGAGTGCGGACGGGTCCGCGCCGGGCCGTTGCGCCGCCAGCAGCCTGCCCAGTTCGGGCCTGGTCAGCACCTTTCCATCGGCCAGTAGCGCGGTGGCGTCGGCGACCAGCGCGTCGAGGTCGATACCCTCGGTGCGACGACCGAACGCGTTGCGCTGCACCCGGCGCAGCAATGGGGCGAGCACCGGCCGGACCAGCCGGAAGTCCGGCACCGACATCACGTGCTGGGTGGCGCGCATCATCGTGGAACGCACCAGCGTGCGGTCCTCGATCGCGGCGGTGAGGTCGCCGATCGCGAAGTCGGACAGTCTGTTCCACAGCGCCAGGTACGGCAGGTTCGGATCCTGCGCGTTCAGGCCGAGCACCTGCTCGACCGCTGCGACCACGGAAAGATCGGTCCGCCGCAGCAGTAGCTGCCGTTCGAGCATGGCGCGGTTGAGCGCCCGCGAGCTCAGCACGCCGGACCGGGTTCGCCGCATCGGCTCGCGGGCGGCCATCTCAGGCGAGCTTCCGGAAGAAGACGCGTAGGTCGTCGACCACCGCTCGCGGCTGCTCCATGGCCAGGAAGTGCCCGCCGCGCCCGAGTTCGGTCCAGTGCACGATGGGGTGATCGCGCTCGGCCCAGCGGCGAATGGTCACGTCGTGTGCGGAGACCAGCACGCCGGTCGGCACGGTCGAGCGGGCCGCGGTCGCCCAGTCACCATCCTGTTCGGCGGCCCAGCCGCCCTGGGACTCTTCAGAGTTCCGCTCGCCACCCCACTCGTCCGAGGATTGCTCGACACCCTCGTCCGCGGACCACTCGGCGGAACTCCAGTCGTTCGCGGATATCTCCTCGTAGTAGATCTGCGCCGCCGAACCCGCGGTCCCGGTCAGCCAGTACAGCGAGACATCGAGCAGCATGCGGTCCCGATCGATGGCGTCCTCGGGCAGACCGTCTTCGGGCATGGTCAGCTCCTTGAACTTCTCCACCATCCAGGCCAGCTGGCCGACCGGGGAATCGTTCAGCCCGAAGGCCACCGTCTGTGGACGCTTCGCATTGCACTGCAGGTAGGCATCATTGAAATTCTGCATGCGCTCCCAGCGCTGCTGTTCGAGCTCACTGAGCCCGTCCATCTCCCCTTCGATGCCCATCGGAAAGGTGATCATCGCGCTGAGATGGACACCGACAACCTGCTCCGGCGCCTGCTTGCCGACCTGTGGCGCGACCCAGGAACCGGTGTCGTAGCCGTGTACCCCGTAGCGGTCGTAGCCCAGCCTGGCCATCAGCTCGGCGAACACCGCCGCCATCTTCGCCGCGCCCATGCCGGGTCCGGCCAGCGGAGTCGAGAAACCGAAGCCGGGCAGCGACGGGATCACCAAGTGGAAGGCGTCGGCGGGGTCGCCGCCGTGCGCGCGAGGATCCGAGAGCGGGCCGATCACGTCGAGGAAGTCGGTGACCCCGCCCGGCCAGCCGTGCAGCAGCAGCAAGGGCGTCGCGTCCGGTTCGGGCGAGCGGACGTGCAGGAAGTGGATGTTCTGCCCGTCCACCTCGGTGCTGAACTGCGGGTAGGCGTTGAGCAGCGATTCCTGTGCCCGCCAGTCGAATTCGGTGCGCCAGTACTCGGCGAGATCTTTCAGGTAGCCGACCGGTACGCCTCGGCTCCAGCCAACGCCCGGCAGTTCGGCGGGCCAGCGGGTGTTCGCCAACCGCGCGCGCAGATCATCGAGCTGGACCTGCGGGATCTCGATGCGGAAGGGGCGGACGTTCTCCGGTGTCTTTGTCATGAACACAACGGTATTGAGCTCTTAGGACAGGTTCGTTCCTAACAAAATCAGCAATTCCGGCAGCGATGAGAACGCCGCCCGAGTGCACGGACGGCGTTCGCCTCGTCGGGCCGACTAGCCGGTCGCGCCGATCAGCGGATAACGGTCGGTGTCGAAGGGTTGTCCGGGCTCGATGCCGGGCACCTCGTCCTGGTAGGTCGGCTCGGCACCCGCCGGAGCGGGGTTGTAGGTGGCCGCGGCATCCATGTACACCGTCGCCAAACTGATTCTGGCCGTCTCGGTTTCGTTGGCCCCGGCCGAATGCACCAGTCGCGCATCGTGAAAGGTGCAATCGCCGGCGCGCAGCGGCACGGTGACCTGCGGCCACCAGCGCAGCTCCGGGTGCGCGTCGAACGGGTCGATAAACCAGGCGTCCTCGCGCTGCGGTAGTTCGTGGGACCCGGGGATGAAGGTCAGGCAGCCGCGCTCGACCGGCACATCGACGAGGGCCACCCACGCCGTCAGGGTCGACGCCGATCCGGCGATCGGGAAGGCCGGGGCATCGATGTGCAGCGGCGTTCGGGTGCCGCCGGTGGTTCGCTTGCGCAGCAACTCGCTCTTGAACATCCGCAGCGGCCGTCCAGCGAGCCGCTCGGCGATCCCGGTGATGCCGGGGTGCAGCGCGAGCCGGCGCATGACCGCACTCTTGGCCTCCGGTTCGGCGATCCAGTCCATCACGTTGCCTTCGCCCGGCGTGTCCCAGGAGAGTTTTTCGTGCCGCTCCAGTTGCTCCTGCGCGTCGGCGAGGCACTGCGCCACCTCGTCGACGCTGAGCACACTCGGGATACGCACGTAACCGCGGCTGCGGTAGCTCTCCAGCACATCCGACGAAAGCGTCTGGGATGTAACGGTATTGATCGAATTGGTCATGACTCCACGCTACGAGCCGGTTAGGAACTTCCGGTTCCTAACCGGCATCCGAGCCCTCGATCGATTCGGCGCGATCTCGGTTCGACTGCTCGGTACCGACTCACAGCGGGAGCGATTCGCGGCCCGTCCACCAGTACCGGACACCAGACGGACGACTCGACCTCACGACACAGGCAGCAGCGGCGGTGGCTGCCAACGCCCTTGGACCGCTTCGGCTTTCGGCGCATAAAGCCGAATTGTGAGGGAGAACTGCCCCGATTCCGGTATGGGTAACCAGTTGCCCACCGGCACGCTCGAACCGGGGTCCGCGTGTTGGACAGCGATATCGACGGAGCCGTCCGGATTGGGCACCACGGGGGTTTGATGGCCGACCGCGTAGACCCCGGCCGGGTTGGACATCAAGTAGCTGTCGGCGTCGTAGGCGGTCAGCGACCAGAACGCCTCGACCGGCGGCAGCTGCCCCGCCGGGAAGTGCAGTCGGAACCGGCCCGCGCCGTCCGCCGAGGCGAACAACGTCGGATAGATGGCGTCCTCGGCCAGGTTGGCGCCGAGCCCTTTCCACGCGATGGCGGCGCGCTGCAGGTAGTTGGTGCCGTAGGTGCCGATGGCGGGGTCGAAGGTCCAGCCGTTCTCGTGCATCGCCTGCGGATCGAGGTAGACCGGAATCTGTTGCCGCGCGGTGTGCGCCGCCGAGGACAGTTCCTGGTCGGTGAGCCCGACCACCTTGCCGCCCGGGGTGATCCCGATCGTGGCGAAGCGCTGCATCGCAGGGGCGTCGTCGGGCGCGGGCGGGTTGGTGGCCAGTACCGCGCACATCCGATCGAAGAACGTCCGTGCGTCCATCTCGGCGACCTGCTTCGCGGGCGGCGTCGAATCCGGTTGGGGCGCAGGCGGAAGCGGCGCAACGGGTCGGCCCGCCGTCCAGTCGCTCAGCGGCACCAGCTGCAACTGTCGTTGAATCGCGTGCACGGCGGCCAGGTCCGGCGGACCGTTCACCTGGATCCGGCCGATCAGCCACACCGTCGGCGTCGGCACCGGCAGCGGTGTCACATCGTCGGGCAGGGTGCCTGACCAATTCGGCCCGACGATGGCATAGGTATTCGACGATCCCGGCTTCGCCTGTGGCCGAACGCTGCTCGGGTTGTGCACGGTGTTCGTCCACGCGTCGAGCAGCTGCATCAACCAGTAGCGGCCGCCATCCATGGCGGGCACCCGCAGCACGATCGGCTCGGCTCGCAGATCGAGCCACGCGACCGAGTACAGCGTATCCAGGTTGAGCCGCACCACATCTCGCCGTGCGGGTGTGGGCAGTGCGGCGGCATGCTGGAACCGATTGGCGGGCGTGGACGCTTGGGCCGCCGCCCTGGTGACGTCCATCAGGACCAGTGGGAAGCCGAAGATGTAGGCGTCCTTGGCGATCGACTCGGCGACACTCGGCGCGACGGTGTCGGGTCCGGAGGACGCGTCGTCGGACCGACCGCAGGCCGACAACCCCGCCGCGGCAACGGTCGCCGCCAACCCGAACACGCTACGACGCGACAGTCCGCCTTCGCCCATAGGTTCCCCTGCTTCCGATCCGGTCGGACATGGCCAGCGATCGGGCAGGAGTATAGCTAAATGTTTGCCGTTGGCGGCTCAGGTGCCCAGCACTGCGTTCATGATGGTGCCCGCGCTGGTGGCGACGACGCCGCCGATCATGGCTCCCGCGATCATCTTCGGCGACTGCAGCGCGCCACCCTGCCACTTCTCCCAGGCGAACTTGCCGCCCGCGAAGATGATGGCCAGTATCCCCGACAGCAGCGCGAACCAGGTGAGGTAGCGAACCATCTGTAAGAGCTTGTCCGACAAGGGCGGCGCTTCCGGGGTCGGGTTGCTGACCTGCGCCAATGTCGTGAAGGTATCCCCGACCGACGCCAGAATGATGCTCACCGTCTACTCCCTACGCTCCACTACAACCTTGGTGCCGCCGAGCTGCCACGCGAAAGTTGTTCAACCCCCGCTCCACCCATCATCCCGAGCTTCAGCAACCCCGGCAAGTGCCCTGGTACGCGGAACTTCACGTCAGGGCGCCGACCCGACTGCATTGCAGCGAACAAACCGATACCATCGCAGACAGCGAATCCTGCCCTGTCCCGAATCCAGAATGAGCTGACCACGATGATCCTGCTCGCCGTGCACGACACACTGCTTGCTCAGATCGGCAACCCCAGCCCCGAGGCTCCGCCGGTCTCCGACAAGTTCCTTCAACTGGTCCGCTACTTCACCTGGTTCGTTCTCCTGGCCGGCATCGTCGCCATCATTTACGCGGGCGGCAAGTTCGCGTGGGAGAAGTGGACCGGCGGCGGCCTCGACTCCCCGAAGATGGTGGCGGGGGCCATGATCGGTGGTGTCGTCGCCACCAGCGCGGGCACCATCATGAACGCCGTCATCGGCTGACCCCCGCCCGCACCTCTACGCCCTGAACTACTGGTCCGCCAACCAGCTTCCGTGGAACCCGAACGGGACCCGCCGCGGAAGGTGGATGGTGGCGACCGGTGCCGCGGCCAGGTCGGTGGCGTCCAGGATGGTCAGATCGCTGCTGTCGGTCGCGGCGTCGTAGACGAAGGTCATGAGATAGCCATCGCCGCCCGGGTTCTCGTCGGCGGGCGCGAAGACCGCCTCGCCCGGGATCCGTCCCTGACCGAACTCATGGGACGTGCTGCCGCCGGTGTGCAGGTCGTAGCGCAGTAGCGCGCCCGAATCGTCGGACACCGCGGCATGACCGAACCGCGCGTTCGACCCGACCAGACGATCGTCCACCCGCGGGAATTCGGCGACCCGATCGTCGAGCTGCTCCTCGGCGACGGTGCCCGCGGCGAGATCGATGGTCCACCGCCACAGGGTCGACTTGTCGAAGGTGTGCGTCTCGGTGCGCCACAACTGCGGATAGCGCATCACGTACAGCACGATCTTGCCCGGCTCGTCGTAGGCGTTGAGCGTGTGGAAGACATAGCAGGGCTCGATCGGGAACCAGCGCACCTCGCCGTGCGGATCGTCGCGCCGGAGCACACCGAGGCGCGCCTGGTAACTGTCGCTCCAGCGAAACGGCATGCCGGTGCGGGCAATCGCTTCCGCGACGTCGAAAACGACGGGTAGATCCATGAATACGACGTGCTCGGCGGTGAGGTTGAAGTCGTGCTGCATTGTCGGCGCAGGCACCTCGATCGGACGGCTGAGCTGCAGATTGCCGTCGGCGTCGGCCCGGTGATAGGTCAAGAAGGGCGGGCTGGTGAGTTCGTAGCCGAAGAAGTGCAGCTCGCCGGTGACCGGGCAGGTCTTGGGGTGCGCGGTCATCGCGGTGCTCAGCCTGCCGTCGAAATCGTAAGCACCGACGGTGTCCAGGTCGCAGGTCAGTTCGTACGGAAAAGACGACTCGACCAGCGCCAGCGTGCGGCCCGCGTGCCGGATGACATGGGTGTTGGCCACACCGGTGGCCAGATTGTGGTTGCCGAGCTCGTCGTAGATGGGCGTGTCGTCGGTGAAGGTCGACGTGCGGACCCAGCGATTGCGGTAGGAGACCGCCCGTCCGTTCTCGATCCGTACACCGTGCACCATGCCGTTGCCTGCGAACCAGTGGTGTGAGGCGGCCGCGTGCGGATTCGGGCCGTTGCGCAGATACCAGCCGGTGAGTTCGGGCGGAAGCTGTCCGGTAACCGGCAGGTCGTAGGTGGTGAGTTCGTCGGTGACGGGTGCGTAGTTGCCGGTGAGGTGCGGCACGGAAGTGGTCATGGGAGACAACCGATCTGATCAGGCGTGGACGGCGACTGGTGACTTGGATTTGATGTGGGCGACATAGCGGATCGTGAACACCGCGGGTACCACGAACGCGAGAACCTGCGCGACGGTCCGCGGTGTCGATGCGGCATGCGCGAGCGCCGTCAGCACGACGCAACCGAGGGTGAAGCTCACCGCCCACACCGCGGTGAGCACGTAGGCGGTGCGGACGAACACCGGGTGATCCCAGAGCTCCTGCGGGGCAGTCTGTTTCGCGATACCGAGGGTGAAGGGTTTGCGCAGTGCCAGCGAGGCACCCGCGATCAGCGCGAGCACGCCGGAGGACAGCGCGGGGGTGTAGGGGTGCAGCGCGGTATCCGGGTCGGCGAAAGCGAGCACCGTCAACGCCGCGAAGAAGATCAGTGATCCGAGATCGATGATCAAGGCGTCGAGGGTACGACCGGCCCGGAGTTGCCTGGTCACCTCGAACAGCGACAGCAGCAGCGCGCCCAGCGCCGCCCACTGCCAGTGCGCGGCGGGGACCACGGCGTAGACGATCCAGGGGGCGAACGTCCGCAGATACGACATGACCGACAGCTCCTCGTCGCTCGACATTCCAGTTTTGACATGTCGAAACTAGATGCTGCGAATCCGACCTGTCAAGAACGGAATGTAGAGTGACCGGCATGAGCCTTCGGTACGCCGTGCTCGGCCTGCTGGCCGACCGCCCTGCCAGCGGTTACGACCTGATCTATCGGTTCAAGAACTCGCTGGCCAACATCTGGACCGCGACGCAGAGCCAGATCTATACCGAGCTCACCAAGCTCGCCGACGCCGAACTGATCAACGTGTCAGAAGAAGGTCCGCGCGGCCGCAAGGAATACACCATCACCGAGACGGGTCTGGCCGCGCTACGACACTGGCTCACCGAGACCACGCCGAAGCAGACCAACCGCAACGAACTGCTGCTCCGCGTGTTCTTCCTCGGCGTCATACCGCGCGCCCAAGCCGAGGCGTACCTGACCGACATCGAGGACTGGGCCGCCCGAAGTCACGCCGACCTGATCGCGCTCAAAGAGTCGATCGACTGGACGGACAACGACTTCTCCAGAAACGGCCGCATGGCCCTGGAATGGGGCGAACGCTTCTTCGTGATGAACAAGGAGTGGGCCGAGTGGGCGAAGAAACAGATGCCCGAGCGCTGAAGGCGTTTCAGCGCAGGACGCCCGCATCCCGGGCCGCCCGCAACCAAGCCGGGAACTCACCGAGCAGCCGCGCGTACAACTCGCCGTCGTCGACCCGATCGATGTCGTCGAGCGCGAAAAAGCCTGCGTTGTCGACGATTCGGCCGGTCAGCTCGTCCAGCGAGCGGAGCAGGCCGTAGTTGGCCCGGCCGAGGCCGATGAACTGCCAGAAGGCAGGCAGGTGCGACGCTTCGCGCATGAGCGCGCTGATGTCACGTTTGTTCGCGAAGCCGCCATCGGTGAAGAACAGAATCAGCGTCGGCCCGTCGCCGGGGCGTAGCGAGGCCATGATGTCGCGCATGACCGGCAATTCGTCGTTACGGCCGCCGATTCGGTCGTAGTCGATGCCCGCGTGGGTGCCGCCGAGGTGCAGGTAGGTCTGCGCCCACTCGTCGGCCTGCGCGACGGTGATATCGGGCAGCTTGGCGAACGAGAGCGCGTACAGGTACGCCTCCAGTGCGCCGTTGTCGTCCAGCTGAGTCGCCACCGGAACCATCCGCTGCACCACGCGGTGCACCACCTGATTGCGGTATTGCTTCTGCATGCTGCCGGTCTTGTCGATCACCAGCACGACGCGTGCGCGAATTCCCCAGGCACCCGTGTCGACCAGTACCTTGGCGACCGCGCGCTTGCGCATGTCCAGCCGGTCGCGCTTCTCGAACGACAGAGCCGCCTCGCCCGGCACCGTACGCACTTCGAGCTCCGTTGCGGCGGCGGGTAATTCGGCCGAGGCAGGCGCATCGTCCACGTGCACACCATGATCGGTGACGAGCTCGGCGAAACCGCCCGCGTACCCCTGCCCCACCGCCCGGACCTTCCACTCGGCACCACGGCGGTACAGCTCGAGCGCGATGACCACGGACTCGCCGGTGAGGCCGTCGATCCGGTACTCGTACAACACGTTTCCGGACGGATCGGCCATCGTGGCCACCGGCGCGGCGAACGCACCGAAGGTGGCGTTCGGATCGTCCAGTGTGATCACCACCCGCAGCTGCTCGATCTCCGCGGGGAGATCGGCGAACGAAACCTCCAGCGCCGCAGCCACATCGAGCCGCAACAGCACACCGGGCGCGGTGGGTTGATTGAAGAACACGAAGTCCGCGTCCGAACGCACCGTCCCCGCCGCCGTCACCAGCAATGCGGACAGCTCGATGGCCGCCGCACTCCACACCGACAGCACGACCCGAGGCTGCGCCACCGACCCGTTCTGCCCCTTGACAAGCGCAGCACTCACCGAGACTCCCTACATCACACCGACGACCCGTAGTCAGGGTAGGCCAGCGGCTATGTCGCCGCCGGATGACCGGTCCGCCAACCGGTCAACGCGACGACCGCGGCCGCGATGTCCTCCGGGGTGCGGTCGGTCGTGTCGACGACGTGGACCCAGTCCGGCGCCGCGGCGGCGAGCTCGCGCGACATGGCGATGCTGCGTTCGATGTGCCTGGCCAGCTCGATGCCGTTCTCGCGGTGCGCGAGCCGGGCTCGGGCGGTGCGATCGTCGCAGGTCAGCAGGACCGCGGTGAGGGTGGGCGTGTCGCCCATCGCGGCAGAGAGCTCGCCCATGACCTCCGGCAAGACGCACGCGGTATTCGTATAGACCAGTCGGCGGTAGCCGAGCGCGCGGTAGTTCTGCCACATCGCCGCCAGGTTCTGTTCGGCTAGGCCGTGCTCCCAGGTCGGCGGGTAGGCCAGGTCGAGGTTGTCGCCCTCGATCAGCGCGTGGCGCACCTTGGCGCGGGACAGCAGTGCGTGCACCGCGAGGCCGACCCGGCTCTTGCCGACACCCGAACGTCCGCCGAGAAACAGCGCTTCCGTCTCCGAGATCACCTGCCCAGCATGCCAACCTCTGCGCTGCGATGCCGCTCACAGCCCTTGCGTTCGGAATAGTTGTGACATCACAATCATTGTGTGATCACAACTGTTGAGGAGATGACGGCACGGCGCAAGACGCTCGTGCTGGCCACCTGCTGCCTGAGCCTGCTGATCGTGTCGATGGACGCGACGATCGTGAATGTCGCGATCCCGACCATCAAGGCCGATCTGGACGCGCCGCTGTCCCGGCTGCAGTGGATCGTCGACGTCTACACGCTCACGCTGGCCAGCCTGCTGATGCTGGCCGGTGCGGCGGCGGACCGGTTCGGGCGGCGCAGGGTGTTCCGCATCGGCCTGATCACCTTCGCGCTCGGCTCGCTGCTGTGCAGTCTCGCCCCGTCCATCGAGGTCTTGATCGCGGCCCGGTTCGTGCAGGCGATCGGCGGCTCGATGCTCAACCCGGTGGCGATGTCGATCATCACCACGGTGTTCACCGGACGGGTGGAACGTGCTCGGGCGGTGGGAGTTTGGGGCGCGGTGGTCGGTATCTCGATGGCGCTCGGCCCGACCGTCGGCGGCGTGCTGATCGACACCCTCGGTTGGCAGTCGGTGTTCTGGATCAATCTGCCGATCTGTGCGCTGGCGCTGGTGCTCACCACTGTCTTTGTGCCGGAGTCGAAGTCGGCGACGGTGCGCGGCATCGACCCGATCGGACAGGTCCTCGCGGTGGTGTTCCTGTTCTCCACGGTCTTCGGACTGATCGAGCGGCAGCCGGTGATCTTCGTGGTCTCGGCGATCGCCCTGGCGGCGTTCGTCTACTACGAGTCGCGCCGCGTCGACCCCTTCATCGATCTGCGCTTCTTCCGCAGCGTGCCGTTCAGCTCGGCGACGGTGATCGCCGTCTTCTCCTTCGCCGCGCTCGGCGCGTTCCTGTTCAGCTGCTCGCTGTATCTGCAGACGGTGCGGCACTATTCGGCCGTGCACACCGGGCTGCTGTATCTGGCGATGGCGGTCGCCGTGGTGATCTTCTCGCCGCTGTCGGGGCGGCTGGTCGGCAGGTACGGTACCCGGCCGTCGCTGATCGCCTCCGGTGTGGCGATGACCGTCGCCGCCGCGCTACTCACCACGCTCGACCCGCAGACCCCGGTGTGGGCCCTGGTGGTCATGTTCGCGATCTTCGGGATCGGCTTCGGCATGGTCAACGCGCCGATCACCACCACGGCGGTCAGCGGCATGCCACTGGATCGGGCGGGCGCGGCGTCCTCGGTCGCCTCGACCAGCCGTCAGGTGGGCACGAGCATCGGTGTCGCCCTGTGCGGCGCGCTGACCGGCGCGGGACTGTGGTGGGTGATCGCGGTGCTGACCGCCGGTGTCGCCATACTCGGCATAGCCGCGAACACCCCGTGGGCCAAGCGATCCAGTGACCGCGTCGCCCCACTGCTGGAACAGAAAGTGCCCGCCCATGCCGGATAACACCCCGAACCCCGACGAGGTATGGGCCATGCTCACCCGTCTCGTGATGTACTCCCGCGACCCGTGGCGGCGGGCCGCGAGCGAGCGAACGGGTTTGTCGTTCGGCCGCATCCGGGTGCTGCGCCGGCTGCGGAACGGGCCGATGACGGTCAAGGAGCTGGCGTACGCGGCGGCCATCGATGCCCCCGCCGCCACGGTCGCGGTCAATCAGCTCGAGGAGTTGGGTTACGTCGTGCGGGAGGTCGATCCCACCAACCGGCGCCAGAAGCTGGTCTCCATCACCATGGACGGGCGCGCCGTACTCGCACAGGCTCTAGCCACCCCGGATCCCGCGCCGGACTCGGTCGCCGCCCTACCGCCGGACGATCTGCGGACCCTGCGCGACATCCTGAGCAAGATCGAGCACTGATCCGTGAAAGGAGCTCAGGCGCTGACGAATTCGCGCTTCGGTGACCGAGCCTCCAGAGGTTCCCCCGCACATGGCCGAGCGGGCGGCGCCCGATAGGGGCGCACACCCGCTCGACGGTGAACCGAAGACTCGGTCAGCTGCGGAAGGCGTCCTTGACCTTCTCGCCCGCGTCCTTGAGGTTGGACTTGATCTGATCGCCCTTGCCCTCGTTCTTCAGGTCCTGATCGTCAGTGGCCTCGCCGAACTTTTCCTTCGCCTTGCCGGCGAGGTCGTCAGCCTTGTTCTGGGCCTTGTCAGCTGTGCTCATTGTCTAACCCCTTTCGTCGGGTCCGACCGACCATGCCTTTATCGAGCCGGTCGTGTGGCGGATA
The DNA here is from genome assembly GCF_044547795.1 of Nocardia sp. NPDC052316. Lineage (NCBI taxonomy): Bacteria > Bacillati > Actinomycetota > Actinomycetes > Mycobacteriales > Nocardiaceae > Nocardia > Nocardia sp. NPDC052316. The sequence continues at coordinate 700,119 of NZ_JBIUBB010000003.1, read as the reverse complement.
ACCCACCTGCGCCGAGGCAAACACGTGCGGGCGGTCACAGTAACTGCGAGTTACTGGAATTCAGGCCCGCTAGCTGGGGGTTCAGGCCTCAGATCGCAGTGGAATTCGCAGTGGTCAGAGGATCGGCCTGCCGCCGGTGACGGCGACGCGGGCACCGGAGATGTAGCTACCGTCGTCCGAGGCGAGCAGCACGTAGGTGGAGGCGAGTTCGGCCGGTTGCCCGGCCCGGCCGAGCGGGGTGTCGTCGCCGAACTTGCTGACCTTCTCCGGCGGCATCGTCGCGGGGATCAACGGCGTCCAGATCGGCCCCGGCGCCACGCTGTTGACCCGAATTCCCTTCTCCCCCAGCAACTGCGCCAGGCTTGCCGAGAAGTTGGCGATGGCCGCCTTGGTCGCGGCGTACGGCGCGAGCGTCGGGCTGGGCATATCCGAGTTCACCGACGAGCTGCCGATGATCGACGAGCCGGGCGGCATGTGCGGCAGCGCGGCCTTGACCAGGTAGAAGTAGGCCCCGACGTTCAGTTTGAAGGTGTAGTCGAACTCTTCGTCGCTGATCTCGTCGAGGGTGGTGTGCGTCATCTGATAGGCGGCGTTGCTGACCAGCACGTCGATCTTGCCGAATTCGGCTGCCGCACGGTCGATCACGGCGCGGCAGTGTTGTGGGTCGGACAGGTCGCCTGGCATCAGCACCGCCTTGCGACCGGCGTCTTCCACCAGCTGTGCGACCTCTTTCGCGTCCGCGTCCTCGTTGAGATAGGAGATCAGCACGTCGGCGCCCTCGCGCGCGAAGGCGATCGCGACCGCACGGCCGATCCCGCTGTCCGCACCGGTGATCACCGCCGCTTTGCCGGTCATCTTCCCGGAACCGCGGTAACTCTGCTCGCCACAGTCCGGCACCGGCTGCATCTGGGCCTGAATACCGGGGACTTCTTGCTGTTGCTCGGGGAAACCCATAGCGGAGAACCTCCTGCGCGCTCGGATGGGACGCAGACCGGTTATCCCGTCGCCGCGCCCGGAAACCTCCGTCGCGTCCTTTCGATGGCTCCGTCGGCCGCGATAGGTATACGATTCTGCGGGTCGGTGGAACGGTCCAACAGACGGCTGGCCACCGCGTTTTTCGAGCACGCGAGAGTCCGATTCGCGGTGGGATGGACCGGAGGCGGCATTGTCCGAGATGTCGATTACTGCTTTCGCGACCGACACCAGCAGCAACGGTGTCAGCGAGGGTCTGCTTTCCGAGCTGGTAGAGCACCTCCGGCAGAATCGCACGGTGTTGCGCGAGGAATGGGCGCGCCGTATCACCGAGGCACAATTACTGACCGCGATGACGCCGGACGAGATGTTCTCCGAAGCCACCTCCGTCTACGACAACTACGTCGCCGTGCTGGAGACCGGTTCGGTGGAGGCCTTGCAGGACTACGCCCGCGACCTGTCCGAGCGCATCATCCCGAGAGGAGTCGAGACCGACGAGGTCCTCGGCATCGTCCTGCTGCTGCGCGACGTGCTGGCTCGCTCGCTGTTCGAGAAGTACCAGGCGGACTTCCAGCTGCTCAACGCGGTGCTCGACGCCTACGAACCGGCCGCCAACCGCATCGCCAACACCGTGGGCGTCTCCTTCGTCGAGGAACGCGAACGCATCATCCGCCAGCAGCAGGAGGCGATCCGCGAGCTGTCCACCCCGGTTCTCCAGGTGCGGGAACAGCTGCTCATCCTGCCGATCATCGGCGTGCTCGACGGCCAGCGTGCCCGTCAGCTCACCGAGCAGCTGCTGCGCGCGATCCGGGCCAACCGCGCCAAGGTCGTCGTCATCGACATCACCGGTGTGCCGACCATCGACTCAACGGTGGCCAACCACCTGGTGCAGACCGTCGACGCGTCCGGTCTGATGGGCGCGAACGTGATCATCACAGGCCTCTCCTCGGAGATCGCGCTGACGCTGGTCACCATCGGCCTCGACCTGTCGAAGATGAACGCGGTCGGCGACCTGCAAGGCGGCATCGAGGAGGCCGAACGACTGCTCGGCTACGAGGTGAGCCGCACCGACACCACGCGACGAACGGAAGCCTGAAGGCTATTCGGCTCCGGAATGCTCGTGCACGGTCAGCAGCAAGTGGTCGAACGCGGTCTGCACCTGCGGCGGCGCAGGCGGCAGTGAGTCCAGTTCGGCGATCAGCCGACTGGCCAGAGTGCGCAGCTTGACGTTGGTCTCCTGGGACCGCCACTGCAATACCCGGAACGCCTGCTCGGCGTTGAGCCGGTAGACCCGCATCAGCACGCCCTTGGCCTGTTCGATCACCGCCCGCGCCTCGAAAAGTTCCGGCAGCGCGCCGTCGAGCATGTCCTGGCGTTGTTCGTCGATGGTGTCGGTCAGGTCGACGTAGTGCCCCTTGGTGCCGATGACCTTGCCGTTGTCATCGGTCATGGTGTCGCCGAACACGATCACATGGCGGGTCACCCCCGCGGTGTCGATGATGCGGTGGCGGCTGCAGAACGGCTCGGCGTTGCGCAACGACTTGGCGATCGCCTCGGCGACTTGCGCGCGGTCCTCGGGATGCTTGTGTGAGAGCAGCAGTTCCGTGGTCGGCGTCACCGTCCCCGGCGCGTACCCGTGCATCGCGGCGACCGCGTCCGACCATTCCCAGCGCTGATCGGCGAACCAGAATCCGAAGGTCCCGGTCGCCTGCGCTGTGCCGCCGCCGACCACCTGGACGACCGCGTCGGTCGCCGCCTCGGTGGCGGGTGCGCCTGATTCCATCACGCGGTAAGTATGCGCTTCACCTGCGGTTTTCACATCGAGTCGGCGGTCGGTCGCTCGTGTCGGAACCATATTGAAATGCCGTGCATTCAAAAAGGACCCCGGCCAATTCGTCGATCTACTGAGCGATCGCGTCTGACGCATAGACCCATTCGCGTGCCTGGGTGGAGTTGCTGAGTACCGCGACCGCGGCGCCGTCGGCGCCGCTGCGGCGGCCTGCGGCCGAGCACAGCGTGCTCGGTGAACACGCGTGCGACATCCTGGCTCGGGCCCTCGGGGTACAAGCCCCGAATCCTGCACCGACCGCGCGAGAGAACGTCTTCGGCCCGTTGCGCGCCGCGCACGATGCCGGGTAACGCCCGTCACAGTGCACGCCGAGAAGTTGCCGAGGTGATTGGCCCGGCCAGGCACGGGTATGGCCCCAGTGAATCGATGGGAGGCGGTGAACATGATGAAGGTGGCTTCCAGGACATCTGCATCTCACCAGACATCCGTGGTCGCGCACCGAGTCGTCTTCGAGCTGGCCGCTGAGCCGCACGAGCTCGGCATGCTTCGGGCGCTCTCGGACACCACGTGCATGATGGCCGAGGTCCGGCTCGATGCGATCCCGGATATTCGCCTGGTGCTCAGCGAGGCGGCTACCGCGCTGATCCTCGACGCGGTGCCCGGCTCGACGCTGCGGTGCGCGTTCACCTATAACCGGCGCAGCATCAGCGCGCGGATCAGCGCGACGACCACTCGCGATGTCGAGATCACCCGTGACCCGTTGAGCTGGCAGTTGGTGCAGGTACTCACCGATTCTGCCGAGTTGATCAAAGAACCTTTTGAGCCGACGGCGGGAGGGTATCCGACGGCCATCGAATTCAGTTGGGAGCGAGGGTTATCCGATGCAGCGTGACTTCACGGCGGACCGGGCCGACGCACCGCGACGTACGCAATCCCGCGGCGACAGCTACGACAATATCGAGCCGTGGTTCGAGAAGATGGCAACACTCGACGCGGACGATCCGCATCGAAACGAGTTACGCGAGGAAGTAATGCGGCGGTGCCTGCCGCTGGCCGAGCACATCGCCCGCAAGTTCGCCGGTCGCGGTGAGTCTTTCGATGATCTGCAGCAGATCGCCAGTCTCGGTTTGATTCTCGCGGTCGACCGGTTCGACGTCTCGCGCGGCAGCTCGTTCCTCTCCTTCGCCGTGCCGACGATCATGGGCGAGGTGCGCAGGCACTTTCGCGATCACACCTGGGCGGTCCGAGTTCCGCGTCGGCTCAAGGAGATTCAGCAGTTGCTCGGGCCCACGACCGAGACGCTGTCGAACCGGCTCGGCCGGGTACCCACCGCAAGGGAGATCGCCGCCGAACTCGACCTCGATGTCGGTGAGGTCACCCAGGCGTTGATCGCGAAGAACGGTTACCAGACCAACTCGATAGATGCCGTGACCCGCGACGACGGGGAGGCCACGCCGATGCCGCTCGCCGCGGGGCTCGGCGCGGAGGAGCCGTGCTATCAGCTGTTGGAACAGTCCATGACGGTCCGGCCGTTGATCGCCGCGCTACCCGAGCGGGAGCGCAGGGTGCTGATCATGCGGTTCTTCGAGTCGATGACCCAAGCGCAGATCGCCGAGCAACTCGGTGTCTCGCAGATGCAGGTCTCGCGCATTCTCTCCAAGACCTTGAACACGCTGCGCGCCCAGGCCTCGGATGAGGAGCCCGCGGTCTGCGTTGCCTGACGTTTACGCCGTGTGGCCGGGTTTGAGCCCGGCGACGGCGTTGTAGCGTAGGGCGTCGGTGCGGGCCGGCGGGGGCGAGGCGGCCTCCGGCTCGATGAGCATGCCGACGTGGTCGCCCAGGTCGTGGCGTTCGAGGATCCGCCCGGTGAACCAGCCCGCGGCCGCGCTGAGGATCGGCACGTCGGACGGGCCGGGGTGCCACTTGCAGTGCGCGAACTTGTTGATGTCGTCGCCGGTCTCCGCACCGAAAAGTGCGGCAAGCGAGGACTGTTCGCGACCGAGCAGATGCACCGCCAAGTACTCGGCCGCCATCGCGACGCCGAAGGTGAAGTTGGTCTTGGAGATGCCGACCAGAAACCGCGGCGGTTCGATGCTCACCTGTGAGGTGAAGCCGACCAGGCACCCGGCCTGGCGCCCATCGGCCCGTGTGGTCACGACGAACACGGGATAATCAGCGGCCGCGATCACCGCGTCGAAACCGGAGCGATCTGTGGTGACGTTGTCCGACATGATCCTCGCGCTCGGCTCGGCCGCCGTCCGGACCGCGTTCGGGTGCGGCGCGGACCACGGCAAGTGGGCAGTCCATAGACCACACTACGAGAAGTCGGTGGTGCGCAGGGCCCATCGATTCCGGCTCTCGGGCAGCGCGTCAGGTCAGCGGTCGAGGTCCTGGCGGAGTTTGAGCAGGTTCGCCTTCTCCGCGAGGAGCCGTTCGATACCCGCGTCCAATTGCCGGGTGCGTTCGTCGAGCTGGGCCAGTACGTGCTCGCGATCTTCCTCGGTGGCGCTTTGCGGGGCGGTGCAGGCGATATGGATCAAGGTGGCGGCTTCGGTGAGCGAGAGGCCCGAGGCGAGCAGACAGCGGATGTCGTGCACCGTCTTGACGTCCTCCTCGCGGTAGTGCCGGTACCCGTTGGGGTCGCGCTCGGGGGTCAGGACGCCCGCGTTCTCGTAGTGGCGCAACATCCGTGGAGTCGCGCCGGTGCGCCGACTCAAATCCTTGATCTGCACCTGAGCTTCTCCTTGACATTGACGTTAGTGTCATACTTTACCTTGGCCGGTATGACGAACGAACGCAGTCGGCCGAAAGTACTGCTCGTGGTGTCCCATCCGGACCACGAGTCCGCCACCTGGGCCATCTCCCGCGCCGTCGAGCAGGGCATCCAGGATGGGAACACCACCGCTGCCGTGCACGATCTGACCGCTTCGGGATTCGATCCGGTATTCCGGCCTGCGGATCTCGCGGTGCATCGGCTGCTCGGTGGGGTGCCCGCCGATGTGCGGCGGGAGCAGGAGTTGATCGAGTCGGCCGACGTCGTTGCCGTGTTGTTCCCGGTCTACTGGTGGTCGATGCCCGCGCTGGCCAAAGGCTGGATCGATCGCGTGTTCAGCCGCGGCTGGGCCTACGAGAACACCTCCCCCGACGGCCCGAGCGCGGTGAAAGAACTGCACTTCATCGCGTTGGCGGGCATCAATCAAGGCACCTTCGATCGTCGTGGGTACAAGGACGCGATCACGCTGCAGCTCGAGCACGGTATCGCCGGTTACCCCGAGATCGCCGAATCCTCCGTCGAAGTTCTCTATGGGACCGAGACCAGTGACCCGCATGCTCATGAAGAACTAGCCGCCCAGGGGTACAAACTCGGTAGCGGCCTGGCGCAGCGTGCCCAAGCGGCGTTCGACCGGAAGGTTGCGTTGGGCTGAGCGCAACACAACTAGCTCGCCTGCACGAGTGACGCGACGATCTGGCCGAGTTGCGTGGCCCGCCCGGCCGGGGTGCGTGCCTTCATCAGCCGAAGGAACAGCGCGTACTGCCGCGTCCGATCCAGCAGTTCGAATTGGACCCGCGCCCGCTCGTCCTCGGCCAGCGCGGCGGCCAGATCGGCCGGGACGGTGGCGTCGCGCTGGCGCTGGTAGGCGGCTGCCCACCGCCCGTCCGCCTCGGCTGCCCGGATCGCCGCCAGGCCGGGCTCGCGCATCCGGCCCGCGACGATCAGTGCCTCGGCCTTCGCCACATTCACCTGCGACCAAGGGCTTTTCGGCCGCCGTGGCGAGTACCGCTGCAGGTAGTGCTGGTCGTCGAAGCCCTTGCGATGGCTGTCGATCCAGCCGTAGCACAGGGCGACGTCGAGGGCGTCGCCGATCGTGATCCCCTCGGCGCCCTTCTTCGCGATCAGCAACCAGACGCCCGCCGACTCGTCGTAGTGGTCGGCCAGCCACGACTCCCAGTGCGCCGCGTCCGGGAAACGAAGAGAACCTGCGTCGATGCTTTCCATGAACCCATCATCCGCAGTTAAGTGCTCACCAAATGAGCACTTTCATCATCGAATTCGACCGCCGCCCTTTGGTGACCAATCCAGAACCGGCTCGGGTCCGAATACCCACGCCAGAGCCGTCCACAGAAACGAGGTCACCCCGTGCACTATCGACCCGCTCATCTCGTCGCGACCGGTGCCGCCACCTTCGCGACTTTGTTGGCCGTCGCCCCGGCCACGAACGCCGAAACGTCGCCGAGCTACCGGTGCGCGACGATCACGCCCGGAAAAGCCATCGGCGACAACCTCGCTCCCGTCGAAGCCGGTAAATGCACCGCGGCGAACAAGGCCCCGAAGGCAGGCGAGATCCACGGCTTCTTCTTCATTCTCGATTCGGCGAAGAAGGGGCAGTATTTCGTCTGCGGCGTCAAACCCGACGGCAAGCTGGCCGGTGCCACGGAGGAGACCGGCGCAGCCGCCCTCACCGGCGACGTCACCGCCGACGGGTGCATGGAGTTTCCCAAGGGGAAGTTGAAGTTCACCCCCGAGCAGTTCGAGCAGGAACTTGCCAAACAAACCAAGAAGATCGGCATACCGAGCTAGCGGTCAGCACGTACTGGGAGCTGGGCGCCCGGCGAAGCGGTCGGCCAGGTAGTCCAGCGCCCGGGGCGCTCCCGCCAGCATGGCGGCACCGTGATCGGCCCCCGGAATCATGTCCAGCCGCACCGGGGTCCCCGCACGGCAGTACCGACCCGCCACGTCGCGAACCGCCTGCGGCGACACCACATCATCGGTGCCGTGCCACTGGTACACCGGGACCCGCGGTACACCGCCGAAATCCTGGATACTGTTCTCCCGCAACACCTGCGCCGTCGCCGGATCGTCATCCAGGGCGCCGCCGGTGAAGACATCGGCCAGCCGGCGGTTGGCCCCCGCGTCGATGATCTCGGTGGCACAGGCGTTGGCTATCCGGTCGCGCAGCGCCAACCCCGCAGGATTGAGCCGCGGCTCCAGCCGTAACCGATCGGGATACTCCCGCTCCAATCCCACAGCCGCTGCGAAACCCAGCCCGAACAGCTGGTTCGGCGTCGACCCGACATCACGGGCCAACGTAGCCAGGTTCACCGGCACCCCGCCCTGCGCGGCACCGACGATCGGCAGTTCCGGCGCGTACTCCGGCGCGAGCGCGGCAGCGAATCCGGTGGCCATGCCCCCACCCGAATAACCGGCCATACCAACGGGGCTCGCAGCCAGACCCGCAGGCGCAAACCTTTTCACCGCGCGGATCCCGTCGAGGGTGAGCGTGCCGCCCAGCCGCGCCGCACCATAGGCACTCGCCGGCCCCAGATGATCTGGCACCGCGATCGCCCACCCGCGGGCCAGCAGCAGATTCACAGCAGGCGCCTCCTGCATCGTCCCGTCGAACAGACTGTGCGACGGCGCGCACCGCACCCCGAGCGAGTTGACGAACGGCTGATACGACACCAGCGGCCGATTCCCCCCACCAGGCGGCACCAACACCGTCGTCACCGCCGCGATCGGGACGCCCGCCGAGTTCGTCGACCGATACGACAGCTGCCACGCCACCACCCCAGGAAACCCAGGCGCGGAAACCTGCCTACTGCGCACCACATCCCCCGCGGCATAGTTCGCGAGATCCCCTGGCGCCGCGTAGAACCCATCGGATTCACCGACCGGATACACCGGCGCAGCCGCAGCCGACGGCACCCCTACCAACCCGACGACCGCCATCACCAACCACACCAAAACCCTTGTCACACCACGAAATCGGGTCGTCATAGCGCAGCCACTCCTGCTGGTTCGGGTCATCTGTGGCGGCGACCGAGCTCCACCGCCTACCGCAACAGCTCCGTCTCCCGGATACCCACACTCCGCTCGGCATACCAGGTCTAGACAATGGTGAACCACGGGCGCACGCCAGGTCGCGCGTGATAGTGCACTCCTGCGGCGCGGCCTGAGCCGACTACCGCCGCTAAGCCCAGGCCCAACACCGCGGCGGCCGGTTGTCACGATCGGCCCAACCGCTTCCTACACCGCGATATCGAAGCCGCAGCCGGGTCGAGTCTGTGCGTCGAGCCCGGCTGCGGTATCGAGCCATCTACTGAGTGCGAGTCAGACGCCCCGTACCGAGTGGATCTGAGGGGCGACGTCGGAAGGAACGTTGGACTGCAAGCCTGGATTCACGTTGAAGATGACCCCGCCGCGGTAGTTGTATTCCGTATACCCCTGCCACCACTGGGAGGTGCGATTCCAGAGCGAATGCACCTGGCCATCCATGTTCTGCAGGCGAAGGTCGGTTGATCCGAGCCGGAAGTAGGCTATCCGGCCGCCGCCGTTAGGTTCGCTGAAGATGCAGAAGCGAGCGGCCGGGCATCGGTCGTACCCCGCCTCGGCCTGCGCCGGTGCGGCTAACGCGCCCATTCCGGCCAGCCCGGCGACCGTCAGCGCCGCCGCCATACCCTGTCTGATAGTCATGCGCATTGCCATGTCCTCCCCATCAAGTTCAATGTTGCACTTACCGTGAAATCGACGGTAGCCCAACGGAAGTCGCGTGGAAATGCGATGAAATTCCCCAGTTGTGGCATCACTGAAACACGCAGGCCCACCGTGATTTCGGCGCTGCGGCTGCACCAGCGCGCCACCGAGGCGCGGCTCGGCGCGGTTTGCCGGTAGTCACGACCAAGCCGCCGAGCTCAGCATCTGATCCGAGAGATCGGTTACCGCGGCGGCCCCTCCGAACCAACACCGCGACAACCCATCTCCGCCCTCGCCCCCCCTCGCCGGTGATCCCCTGCACCGGCCCCCTGAGACCGAAGACGCCGCTGATCCCCTCCACCGGCGGCGCTTCGACCATCGGGCTCCGTTGCCCAGCGGATGGCACCGCAATCATCATCAGAAGCACAGATGTGCCGCCAAGCCAGGTGAGGCGATCACACGGTGAATCAGCAGGTCAGCGCGGTCGGATCGAAATTCCGGTCCGGAAGAAGACGTCGGCACGCGGACCTGGGCGAAGCCGCTGGTAAATGGTCGTCCCCGACGAAACGAGAGCGGCTCATACTCTTCCTGAGCATGAGCCGCTTATGCGTGGGTGTGGGGCGGGCGGGGCTCGAACCCGCGACCAATGGATTATGAGTCCACGGCTCTAACCGACTGAGCTACCGCCCCTCTTCTGCGGGTGTACCGCAGGCGTGGGGGATGCTACCGGCTGGGGTGGGACTTGCACCACTCGGACCCGGGGTGGCGGTTAGGGTGGGGCGTCCGGCAACCGTTGTGGAGGGTCGACCATGTCGAGTGTGTTCGCGAAGGTGCTGAAGGCGCATCAGTGGGTGTACGAGAACAGCGGCGGTTGGGTGGGGCATCGGGCGCTGTTCGGGAATCCGACGCTGTTGCTGCGGACGGTGGGGCGTAAGACGGGGCAGGCGCGCACGTCGGCGTTGACGTATGGGCGGGACGGGGCGGATTACTTGGTGACGGCGTCCAACGGTGGATCGCCGCGACCACCGGGGTGGCTGGCGAATGTGAAGGCCAATAAGGAGTGTGAGATTCAGATCGGGCGGCGCAAGGTGCCGGTGGTCGCGCGGGCTACCTATCCGGACGATTCGGACTATGACCGCCGGTTCGCGATCGTGGACAAGGTCAACAAGGGTCGCTACCGCGCCTATCAGAAGATGACCAAGCGGCCGATCTCGGTGGTGGTGTTGACGCCTGCGGGTCAGTCTCGGTAGTCGTCTTCGCGCTCGTCCCAGTCGTCGGGATCATCCCTGTCCCATTGACTTTCGTCTTTGGGCGGTCTGCTGGCTATTTGCACGACCACCACCACGACAGCGAGTACCAGTAGGACCACACCCACAACGATCAGAGTCTCCACGCAGGGCACCCTAGCGCCGAGCCAGGGTGCCCGCCAGAGCTTGCTCGGGTGGTCTCTCAGACAGCGGAATCCAGCGTCAGCAGGGTGCGGCCGACCGCAGTCCTGGATTCGATGGCGGCGTGTGCCTTTTCGGCCTCGTCGAGCGGAAAGGTTTGGCCGATCACCACTTCCAGTCGCCCGGCCGCGGCCTCGGCGAGCGCGCGCTCGGCCAGCCGCGGCCACTCGGTCTCGGCGTCGGTGATATCGAGCAGACCGGTCACCGTGATGCCGCGCGCAGCCGCCGACGCACTGTCGATCGCCGCGAATTCGCCTGCGGCCATGCCATAGCCGAGGAATCGTCCATTGTCCGCGATGGCCTCGAGGGCGGCTTCGCCCAGTGCACCACCCGCGCCGTCCAGCACGACATTCGCCCCCGCACCACCGGTCGCCGCCCTGGCCTTGTCCGACCAGCCGGGCTCGGCGTAGTCGAGCACGGTGTCGGCGCCGACGCGTTCGGCCAACGCCAACTTCGCGCTGCCTCGCGCCGCGGCGATCACGTGTGCACCCGCCGCACGCGCGAGCTGGATCAGCAGGGTGCCGAGTCCACCGCCTGCCGCCGTGATCAGCACCCATTCCCCCGGCCGGATCGCGGCCTTGTCGAACACGGCCAATGCGGTTTGCCCGTCGTGCGCGAGCGCGACGGCCTGCGCCAGGCTCAACCCGTCGGGCACGACGGTGAGTGTTGCCGCGCTGGCGAGTGCCTTCTCGGCGTAGCCGCCGATCGGCTGGCCGCCGCCGATCTTGCTGGCTGCGGTAGCGGTGGTGACACGCTTGCCGATCCAGGACGCGTCCACTCCGGCACCGACCGCGCTGACCACGCCGGCCACCGCGCCACCGGGCACGTAGGGGGTCGCCAGCTGGAAATAGTCCCCACCCCATCCGCCGCGCAGCCGGGCGTCCAGGAACATCACGTCGGCGGCGGCCACATCCACCACCACCTCGCCCGGTCCGGCCACCGGCTCCGGCACGTCATGCACCGTAAGTACTTCGGGCCCACCGAATTCCGCTACCTGCACAGCGCGCACGACCAACCTCCATAGCTTTCCTGTTTCGTCCGACAGGAATCAGCATGGAACCTGAACCGTTATTGAGGTCAAGCCGTGTGCGAGTGGTTTCACTCAGCGCGAAAGCAATTCACGAACTGCCGCCACCACAACTGCTACCCCCGCCACCACAGCTGGAGCTACTTCCACCACTGCAACTGCTACCCCCACCGCAGCTGCTGCCGCCGCCACCGCTGTCGTGGTGACCTCCGCCGTGCTGGTGGTGCCCGCCCCCGGACTCCGGATACCAGCCTCCGCTGCAACTACTCGACGAACCGGCATCGATACCGGCGACACCCGCCACCCAGTACGAATCAGAACTGCTGCCATATCCGTGGTGCGAATCACCACGCTCAATCCGGTAGCGCGGATTGCGCCTGTTACCACGCTTCGACCGGACGATCACGCTGATGATGACCACCGCCACGACCGCAAACACCAGGATCAGGAAAAGGAGAACTCCACCCATTCATGAACCGTAGCGGCCCCTCCCGCCTGCGTACAGTGAACTGTGCCGTCTTTCAGCTTCCGCAGACCCCGGCAGAGCCCGATCGATCTCGGTGCCGTGAACGCCGCCGTCACCGCGCTGGAGTTGCCCGAGGCCGTCTACAAGACAGTCCCGTGGCAGCCGCGCGACCTGGTGGAGACGGGCCTACGGCAATGGTTGCGCTGTTGTGGCGCGGCCATGCGCGACGGACAGGTCATCGGCATGCCGTCACACGCGGTGGACGAGGCATGGCACGGCTTCATTCTGTGCACCGAGCGGTATGCCGCGTTCTGTGCCGACGCGTACGGCCGCTTCCTGCATCACTTCCCGGAAGGTGCTGGGCCACCGAAGGTTTCGCACGGCTCGATGGGCGAGCAGCTCGGCCGCACCGTGGTCGCCTGGGCGCTGGTCGCCGAGCCGGGCGAGTCCGGTGTGCTGTGGGATCTGGACAGCAGGGTCGGCGTCGAACACCCGTGGGGCGTCGACGCCGCGCGCGTCGCGGCCATCGAGGCGGAGCTGCGCACCCTGCCCGCCGGCTAGGTGAGCTTCACCCGCGCCGCGACGAACCGGCCGATCGCGGGTGCGAGCCTGCTGACGTGGTACTGCACCCTGGCCTCCGGGGTGACCGGGACGATGCTGCGGTCCTTCTCGACCGCCCGCACTATCTGCTCGGCCACCTTCTCCGGACCGTAGCGCCGCATCCGGTAGAGGTTGTCGTAGCGCTCCTGCTTGCGCTTCTCCTCCTCCGCGCTGACACCCGAGAAGGTCGTGTTGGCAACGATATTGGTGTGCACGATGCCGGGGCAGATGGTGTGCACCGAGATGCCGCGACCGGACAGTTCCGCACGCAGGCAGTCGGAGAACATGAAGACCGCCGACTTGCTGGTGGAGTAGGCGCTGAACCCTTGCTGCGGACTGTAGGCCGCCATGCTGGACAGGTTGACGATGTGTCCGCCCAGCCCCCGCTCGGCCATCGCGGCGCCGAAAGCCCGGCACCCGTTCACCACGCCGCCGAGGTTGATCCGCATGACCCGGTCGAACTCCGCCGCCGAGGTGTCGAAGAAGCCACCGGCCTGGCCGATTCCGGCGTTGTTGATCAGAATGTCCGGCACGCCATGGGTTTCCAGCACGGCGGCGGCGTGATCGGTCACCGCTGCCGCGTCGGACACGTCGAGCTGGTACGCATGCGCCACACCATGTTCGGCGGCGATCAGCTCGGCCGTCTCCTTGGCCGCGACGAGATTGATGTCGGAGAGCACGATTTCGGCGCCGCGGCGCGCCAGCGCCAGCGCCGTCTCCCGGCCGATACCGCTGCCACCGCCGGTGATCACCACGAGCTGATCCTCGAACGGCTTTGCGCTACGGCCGACTTCGGCTCGGCGCAGCCCGCGCGGGGCCGCGCCGCCGCCGAGCGTGTCGATCAGCTCGGTGGTCGCGGTGGCCAGCAATTCGGGGTGGGAGAACGGCATCCAGTGCCCGGCGGGCACATCGCGGCGCCACAGCCGCTGCACCCATTTGCGTTCGTCGTCGTATCCGGCGGGCCGGACGGCGACGTCGCGGCCCGCGACGATCAGCTGCACCGGCACCTCGGTGTGCCGCTCGCGCGGCGCGAGCAGCCGCTGCACGATATTGGCCCGGTAGATCAGCAGGCCGTCGACCATGTCCTGCCGGAACGTCGGGCCGAGGATCACCTTCGACGGCGATGTCTCGTTCATGATCGAGACCACCCGCTGCCAGCGCTGCTCGGTGCCGAGCAGTCCGAAGACGGCCCTCGGCAAGCCCGGCGTCATAAAGAAGAAGGTGTACGCCGAGGACAAGACCTGGCTGAACGGCTGCCAGAGATTGCGCGGGGTGGGCCGGGACAACCTGGCGCGCATCCAATTCGCGATGTGGTCCAGGTTCGGCCCGGACACCGAGGTGAACGAGGCGACCCGCGCGGCCGCCTGCGGCTCGCAGACCGCCTCCCACACCTGCACCGAGCCCCAGTCGTGCGCGAGCACATGCACGGGCCGGTCGGGGCTCACCGCGTCGGCGACGGCGAAGAAGTCCGCGGCGAGCCGGTCGAGCCGGAAGTCCTCGGTGCGCCGGGTGCGGGTGGAGCGCCCGTGCCCGCGGGTGTCGTAGGTGACGACGTGGAAGCGGCGCGCCAGCAACGGCACCACCGCGTCCCAGAGGTGGTTGGTGTCCGGCCAGCCGTGCACCAGCAGCACGGTCTCCGCGCTCGGATCGCCGTATTCGTAGACGGCGAGCTCGAATTCGCCGCTGCGCACCGTCCGCTCGGCGGCCACGAGCTCCGGTGGTTCGATGGTCGTCATCGGTTTCTCCTTGCTGACCAGAGGTCGTGGTTACAGATCGAGCACCAGTCGCCCACCGGGCGAGCGGGATACGCAGACGAGCATCTCGCCCGCCTCGTGTTCGGCCGGGGTGAGCACGGTCTCCCGATGCTCCGGTTCGCCTGCGAGCACCCGGACCTTGCAGGTGCGGCAGAAGCCCTGGCGGCAGGAGTAGGGGCGGTCCGGGCGGGTCGTCAGGATGGTGTCCAGCACGGACCGATCGGCGGCCACCTCGACCACTTCACCGGTGGACGCGAACTCGATCTCGAACGGCACGCCGTTCACGATCGGGGGTGGCGAGAAACGCTCGGAATGCAGTTCCACCCAGGGCATTTCGCGTATGGCGGCGGCGACGGTCGTGGTCATCGGCACCGGACCGCAGCAGTAGACCGCCGTGTCGGCCGCGACACCGTGCAGCAGCGCGGCGGCGTCGGGCAGGCCGTGCTCGTCGTCGGTGCGCACGGTGACCCGGTCGCCGAACCCGGCGATCTCGTCGAGGAACGGGATGGTGTCGCGGCTGCGGCCGGTGTACACCATCGACCACTCGATACCGAGCCGCTGCGCGAGCCGCGCCATCGGCAGGATCGGCGTGATCCCGATCCCGCCCGCGATGAAATGCAAACGGGCGGCCGGTGATCCGTGGCCGGGCACCGCGAACGGGAAGGCATTGCGCGGCCCGCGCACCGTGATCGGCGCGCCGACCGGAAGATTGTCGTGTACCTCCACCGACCCGCCGCCACCGTCCGGAATGCGACGCACCGCAACGCGATACGCCCGGGTGTCGGCGGGGTCGCCGCACAGCGAGTACTGCCGCAACCGGCCCGAGGGCAGGTCGAGATCCAGGTGGGCACCGGGCCGCCACGGCGGCAGTTCCCGCCGATCCGGCGCCGCCAGTCGCAGACTCACCACGTCCTGGTCGTGCGCCTCGATCCGCCGTTCGGTCACCACCAGGGCCAGCCGGTGATCGTCGACCCGCGGCGCGAGATCGCGCCGGTTGATCATCGTCGTCCAGCGCAGTCGCGCCGAGGCGACCGCGTCGAGCACCCGCACCGCCCGGTCGCGGTCGCCCTTGCCGAACAGGTCGGCGGGCAACTGTTCTGGGATCTGCCGCGAAGTCACGCTCCAACCCCAGCCGATTCCGTCACGACGCGACCGCCTGCGCGGCAGGCGATTTCGCCAGGTATGCCACCGCCTGCGCGGTGGACCCGACCGTCTCGGGGTCGTAGCCGGGCTTGAAGGTGGACAGCGCGCTCCACAGCAGCGACGGCACGCCGGGCAGCGCCCCACGCCACATCGCGCCGAGCACCCGCTTGATCAGCCGGGGGTAGCCGAGGTCGGGCAGCGAAGGGTCCTGGTGCACCATGAATTTGGTGCCGCGCACCACCAGCGTGATGAAGATCGGGAAGACGATCGTCATGATCGCCGCGCGCCGCACGTAGCCCGCGCCGAAGTAGACCGCGACATCGTGGGCCACGTGCCGGTGTTCGACCTCCTCGGCGCCGTGCCAGCGGAACAGATCCGCGATCCGCGGGTCGGCGCCGAACTTCTCCAGGTCGGCGTTGAGCACCCAGTCGCCGAGGTAGGCGAAGAAATGCTCGAGGCAGGCGATGAACGCCAACCGCTCCACCATCACCTGACGCTGCGCGACGCCGTCGGCGGCCTTCGGGCCGAGCGTTTTGCGGAACAGGTATTCGGCTTGGCGCACATAGGGTTCCGGGTCGATGCCGTGCGCGGCGAGCACCTCGTTGAGCACCTTGTCGTGTGTCTCGGCGTGCATGGACTCCTGGCCGATGAAGCCGAGCATGGCCTCCCGCAACTTGTCGTCCTTCACGAACGGCAGCGCCTCGGTGTACGCGGCGCAGAACATGCGCTCCCCCTCGGGCAGCAGCAGATTCAGCGAGTTGATCAGGTGCGAGGCGATCGGCTCGGCAGGCATCCAGTGCAGCGGCGTGTCGGCCCATTGGAACTGCACATTGCGTGCGTGCAGTGCTACCTCGCCCGGATCGGTATCCGGCCCTCGGCCCCGCCGAAGTAGCTTCATCGGTACTCCTCTCACGACCGCGTCGTCGCGCGCCTTCCTGCATGGCTGTAGCAAACATCATACACATACATGCAACTACGGGTTACATGAAGATCCGTGGCCACCTCGAAGGACATTCAGCCCCGGCGCGCGCACCGGACCGCGGCCGCCCACCAATACCGCCACCCCCCTTGACATTAGAGCCGTGCACTGTGAGCCACCTCGCTCCCGTTCCGGCCAAAACTAGAACGCGTTCTAGTAGTCTTCCGCTATGGAACGACTAACCGGATTGGATGCCAGCTTTCTGTACCTGGAAACCGGGACCCAGCACCTGCATGTGTGTGCTCTGCTGATCCTCGACCCCAGCTCAGGGGATTATTCCTTCGAGAAATTCAAAGCCGAGCTAGGCAGGCGCCTACCCCTCATTCCGCAGATGCGCCGCCGCGTCTACGAGGTTCCGTTCAATCTCGATCACCCGGTCTGGGTGGAGGATCAGAACTTCGACCTGGACTATCACCTTCGGCGCATCGGTATCCCCGCGCCCGCGGGCCGCCGCGAGCTGGCCGAGCTGGTCGGCGACATCGCCAGCCGGCCGATGGACCGCGACCGCCCGCTCTGGGAGATGTCGGTGGTGGAAGGCCTCGACGACGGCAAGATCGCGGTGATCTGCAAGTACCACCACGCCGCGGTGGACGGCATCACCGGCACGAACATGATGATGCACCTGTGCGATCTGGAACCGGATGCGGCCAAGACCCCACCCGCCGAGCAATGGCGACCGGAACCGAGCCCCAACGATTGGCAACTGCTGGCCAAGGCAGTGGTCAAGTTCCCGACCAAAGCGGGCATCGTCGGCATGGTGCCGAAAACCCTGGGCATGGTCGCCGGTTTCGCACAACGCCGCCGGAAGGACAAGGCGGGCATGGCGTTACCGTTCTCCGCGCCGCGCACGCCGTTCAACCTGGCCATCACCCCGCATCGCGCGGTCGCGTTCACCGACGCGGAACTGGGCACCATCAAGGAGATCAAGTCCGCCTTCGGGGTGAAGATCAACGACGTGGTGCTGACCATCGTCGCGGGGGTGCTGCGGGCCTATCTGGAGAAGCACGACGAACTGCCCGACCGATCGCTGGTCGCGTCGGTGCCGGTCTCGGTGCACGAATCCTCGCGGCACACCGCGGGTATCAACAAGGTGTCCACGCTGTTCGCCCGCCTCGGCACCGACATCGCGGACCCCGTGCAACGTCTGCGGCAAGTAGCCGAGGACAACCGCAGCGCCAAGGAGGAACACGACCTGATCGGCGCTGACTTCCTCCAGGACTGGTCGAAGTATGCCCCGCCGAACACCTTTCAGCTCGCCGCGCGGGTGTACTCGTCGCTGAAGCTGGCCGAGCACCATCCGGTGGTGCACAACCTGGTGGTATCGAATGTGCCTGGCCCGCCGATGCCGCTCTACTTTCTCGGCGTGCGGGTGGACGGGATGTATCCGTTCGGCCCGGTCTTCCACGGCGCCGGGCTCACGGTGACCGTGATATCGAACAACGACGATCTGGACTTCGGCTTCATCGCCTGCAAGGAGCTGGTGCCCGACATCGCCGAGCTCGCCGACGCGGTCCCCGACGTGGTCGCCGAATTGCTCGCCGCCGCTCGGCAACTGGGATGACCGGCAACTAGGCGCCTGTTCGTCATCGCCGCCGAACAGGCGCCGAGCCGCACTCTCACACTCGCGCGGCGACCGCCCCGCAGGCTTCGAGCAGCGCGGGCACGAACAGCTCGGCCTCCAGCACACAGGCCGTGTGCCCCGCCTTGATCAGATGGATACTGGCCCCGGGGATCATGGTCGCCATCTCCAACTGCCGATAGACCGGAATGGCCCGGTCCCGCGTCGTGATGACCACTGCGGTAGGCATTTTCAAGGTCGGCAACCACGCGGTCGCGTCGAATCGTCCGACCTCACCGATCACCTGGGTGATCGCCCAGCCGCTGGTGCTGCGCAACTCGGTGAGCGCCCAGCGCTCCAAGCTGCCTGGTGCCCAAGCGATTTCCGGTAGCTCCGGCAGCCGACCGGCGAATTGCTCGATACGCCGGAAGGAATAGGGTCCGAACGCCGCGGCGAACGCGCCGAACGCCTGATGAAAGGCGCGCTCACGCCACTTCTCCTGGAACCGATACGGGGTGGCGCACAGCACCAGCCCACTCACCCGATCCGGATGCCGATGCGCGGCCGCCAGACTCACCACACCACCGAGCGAGTAGCCCGCGCAGATCGCCTGTGGCACGCCGAGCGCGTCGAGTACGGCGGCGACGTCGTCGGCGCAGTCGTCCACCGAGAACCGCTCGGAGCGGATGCCCCGGCCATGCCAGCGCTGGTCGAACAGGATCACCCGGTATCGCTCGGCCAGTGCCGCCAGCGCGGGAAACCAGTTCAGGTAGGCGGTGCAGCCGGTGCCGTGCAGCAGGACCAGCGCGGGCGCACCTTCCGGCCCGGCGATGTCGACCACATAGGTGCGGCCGCGTCCCGGCAATTCGACCAGTCGCCCGCCGGGGACCTCGGCGATGTCGGGCACCCGCCTGGCGAACCGGCGCAGCGCCGCCGTGGATCGTGAGTTCGTCATCGTGCGCCTCCCGCGGATCGCGGACAGAATTAGAACGTGTTCTACACGATGATGCCACAGCGGCGACAGGGACCGGACACCGAATCCGCATCAATTGCGGTGGCCGCTCCGAATACCCAGGCTCGCAACACTTTTCCCCGATACGCGAAGCGATATGGCACGATCGGATGCGAGACCAGCACCCGATCCGGCGCACTTCTGTAACTTGTTCTAGTACGTTGGGCGTGGACGAACGAGAGACGGAGGTGCCGCGATGGGGCGGTTGACCGGCAAAGTGGCGTTGATCAGCGGCGGCGCCCGCGGCATGGGCGCCGCACACGCCAAGGCCATGGTGGCCGAGGACGCCCGCGTGGTCCTGGGCGACGTGCTCGACGAGGAAGGCGCCGCGGTCGCCAAGGAACTGGGCGACGCCGCCGCCTACGTGCACCTCGACGTGCGTGAACCGGGCGATTGGCAGGGCGCGGTCGCCGAGACGGTGCAGCGGTTCGGCTCGCTCAACGTCCTGGTGAACAACGCGGGCATCGCCAACGGCAACCTGCTCGTCGACTTCGAACTGGCCGAATGGCAGCGGATCATCGACATCAATCTCACCGGCACGTTCCTCGGCATGCAGGCCGCAACCCCCGCGATGACCGAGGCGGGCGGCGGCTCGATCATCAATATCTCCTCCGTCGAAGGCATGCGCGGCAGCGTCGGCCTGCACGGCTACGTCGCGACCAAATTCGCTGTCCGCGGCCTGACCAAGTCCACGGCACTCGAGTTGGCGCAGCACAACATTCGGGTCAACTCGGTACACCCCGGCCTGATCACTACGCCGATGACCGAGGGCATCCCCGCGGAGTTCCTGCAGATCCCGATGGGCCGCGCCGCCGACCCGTCCGAGGTCGCCGCGTTGATCACCTTCCTGGCCAGCGACGAATCGTCCTACTCGACCGGTGCCGAATTCGTCATCGACGGGGGGCTCACCGTCGGTATCCCGCACAAGCCGTTCGACGATCTGCCTCAGTCCCCGTAGTTGTGCGGCATATCGCGGGTGAGCAGTAGCGCCAACACCGGCAGCGCCATCAGCGCGGCACAGGTGAGCACATTGACCCACTTGTAGGCCACGACGATCGCGGCGAACTCGCGCAGAATCGCCGAGGGCAGGTAGTAGAACGCCGTCCGCGAACCGGTCACCTCGGCGTCGAGATCGAGGCGCCGAGCCAGTATCGCCGTGCGCAGGATATGAAAGTTGCTGGTCACCAGCACCATTCGGGTGGATTCGCCGCGCTCGCCCAGTAACCGCTTGGTGAAGAGCAGGTTTTCCCGCGTCGTCGTCGAACGGTCCTCCTGCACAACACTGTCGGCGGGCACACCGTTGTCGATGAGGTAGCTCGCCATCGCCGAGGCCTCCGACACGGCCTCGTCGGAACCCTTGCCGCCGCTGGTGATCAGCAGCGGCCTGCGTCCTGCCGCGCGCTCGGCGCGGTACACCTCGATGGCGCGATCCAGGCGACTCGCCAGCAGCGGCGGCACTCGCGCGCCGACCAGGCCGGAGCCGTGCACGACAATCGCGTCCATGCCGGGCCGATAGGGCAACGCCCCGTAGAACAGTGAATACAGCAGGAAACTGGCGAACAGGAATCCGATGTAGCTCACCGCCATGGTCACCGACGCCAAAATCACGACGACCCAGATATCGCCGGTGAAAATGGCCACCGCGAGCCACACATAGGGCACGAGCAGGGCGACGCCGAGTCCGAGCGGAAGCAGATTCGCCAGACGCAATCCTTCGCGGCGAACCATCTGCCCGCCGTTGACCATCAGCAAACCGGCGAGCACGAGCACGAGCAGCGGCGACAACAGCACGAGCAGGCCGGCCAGCACAACGGGCAGGTCACCCTTGGCGCCGGAGCCGATCAGCCAGACACCGGCGAATGCCAACCCGAGCAGCAGAAACACACCGTTGCTCAGCCGCCGCCGATCGCTGCGGAACCGCAGCAGGAACACACCCAACAGACCGAGGCCGACTACGAGCAGCATCACCAGGCCACCGTAACCGGCCAGCCGGCAATCGGGTGGCGCCGCCCGGCCGTTGTCGATTCTTCCGCACGGCGCGGCTCCCGCCCGGCTTTCCCTTTTTCCCATATCGTGTCGCTCGTCCGAACACCGGCCGGGCGATTATTCACGGCTAATTTTCGGATTATTCGACTTTCCACATGCCCCACAATCCCCGTGAATGTCGTGATGAATGGGAGTCGCTCATCGCCATGCTTGGACACATCCGCCCCGCGCTCGCCGTTGTCGCACTGTTGATTTCGGTCGCCCACGTGGCCGTCGTGCCGGGTACCGCTGCGGCGCAACCGATCTACCCGCTGCCGGACCCGGATCCCTTCTACGCGGCGCCCGCGGATCTGGATCGGGCGAAACCAGGCGACGTGCTCGGTGTCCGCTCGATGCCACCGTTGCTCAGCTTCCCGGGCACCACCGTCACGATGATCAAGTTCCGGTCCACCAATTCGGCGGGTAACCCGATCGCAGCCACCACTACCGTGCTGACCCCGCCCGGCCATGCACCCGGTGCGCCGCTGCTGTCCTATCAGCACATCATCAACGGCCTCGGCGCCCAGTGCGCTGTCTCGCGGGTGCTCTACACGGCCGACCCGAATCTCGTTGTCCGCGAGGCACCCGCCCTCAACGCGGTGCTGCTGCGCGGCTGGTCGGTGGCGCTGCCCGACCATCTCGGGCCGACCAGCGCCTACGGGGCGGCCAAGCTGGGCGGAATGATCACGCTCGACGGTATCCGGGCGGCCCGTCGGGTCGCCGAACTCGGTGTCGCCGAGAGCCCGGTGGCGATGTTCGGCTACTCCGGCGGCGGCATGGCCACGGGCTGGGCGGCCGCGCTCGCGCCGACCTACGCACCGGAACTCGAGATCGTCGGCGCGGCCGAGGGCGGCGTTCCGATGAACCTGGTGAAGATGACCGAGGGGCTCGGCTACTCCAGGCATCCGGCGTTCGGGCTGGCGTTCGCCGCGGCCATCGGGCTGGAGCGGGAGTACCCGACGCGACTGCCGATCAGCGACAGTCTGAACGCCACCGGCCGGGCCATGCGCGACCAGATCGCCAACGGCTGCACCAACGAAATCCTGGCGGCCGGCGCCGGTCGCAGCGTGCTCGACGTGGCCAGCTCCACCGCGCTGGCCGAGGACCCGAGTGCCCGGTCGGTGCTCGAGGAGAACAGCCTGGAACTCTACGAGGGCGTGCCGAAAATGCCTATCTACCAATGGCGTTCGCGGGAGGACGCGCTGATTCCAGTCGCCTCGATAGACAATACGGTGCGCCGGTACTGCGCGGCGGGCGCGCGCGTCGATTCGGAGCTGATTCCGAGCCCGGACCATCTGACCACCGCGGTGCTCGGCGCTCCGGCCGCGATGTCGTGGCTCGACGACCGGTTGCGCGGCGTGCCTGCGCCGACCGACTGCTGATCGCCCAGCACGAAGTCCCGATCCGGGTGCGCGACTGCGCCGCACCCGGGTCGGGCGACCTAAGGTGGGGGCATGGTCACGATCATCGGCGGCGGCATCGCGGGCACGTTGCTGGCAGGCGCACTGGCACGCGCCGGCCACCCGGTCACGGTGTGCGAAAGCCAACCGGCCGTCGGCACGGGAGCCTTTCTGGCACTGGATGATCGGGCACATACCGCCATGGCGCGGTTGGGCGTCTCGATAGACCGGCTGCACGCGGCGTCGCATCCGCTGGCCGAGCTGCGTGCGACGGATCGTGCCGGGGTGGTGCGCGGCGGCGCCGGTACCGATCGCCGCATGTATTTGCGCGCCGACCTTATGCGGGTCCTGACCGAATTCGCCGCTGCCACAACGGCTGCCATGCACTACGACACTCCTGTCACCGAGCTGAACGGCGTCGACGGGGCACTGTACAGCGGAGAACGACGACTTCCGGCCGATGACGTGATCATCGCCGCCGACGGCATCGATTCGCTCGCGCGCCAGCGCCTCGAACCCGAGCGCGTGGCCGAATACGCCGGTCAGCTAGTCGTTTACGGCGTCACCAACCGGCCGATTCGGCCGAGCACCGAACCGTCCGTGCTGCACTTCCACCGACACCTCGACGATGACGGCAGACCCGTCAGTACCTTCGGGCACTTCTGGAACAGCGAGGTATCGCTGTGGTTCACTCGCCTCACCCGGGCACCGCTCCCGGTGGCAGAGGTCGGATCTCAGCCGATCGACCGGTGGGTCGAGCCGATTCTGCTCGGCACCAAGGCGATTACCGAACTCGCCGAAACCATGCTGGCCGCGACCGGCACCGTGCACGTCTCCAACGCGCGGACCGTGCCGCTGGCCGGCGCGCGGGCACCACAGGCCCCGGTGATTCTGTGCGGCGATGCCGACCACGCGATCACACCGGCCGCGGGTGTCGGTGCCCGCGACGCCATCGAGGACGCGGCGGCGCTCACCGCGGCGATCACCGGTGGCGGTGCACCGGCCGCGGCAATGGCCGAGCGACGGCGCGAGATCGTCACCGAGCGCGCCGCGTCCGCTCAAATGTTCCGCAGCGCACCGTAACTCGGCGGCGCGGGGACGAATTCGTCCCCGCGCCGCCGAAAGAAACCTGTGCGACTAGGAATCCTTGCCACCCTCGTAGGCGCTCTGCCTGGCCTCATCGAGGTTGGCTTCGGCGCGAGCCTTCTCCGCCTCGGCTTCCTTCTTGGCGGCCTCACGCTCGGACTCGGCCTTGTCCTGCTGGGCACGGCCCTCGCTCTTCAGGCCTTCGTTCCCGGTGACGATGCCCGCGGCTTCCTTGGCCTTGCCCTTGACATCTTCGACGACGCCCTCGACGGCCTCGCGCGGTCCGCTGTCGTGCTTGGTCATGACTACTCCTCCAACTAGGGGTGTGGGCGGTCATTCGCCGCATACCCGGCCCCCTCGGCTCCAATCGGTTACGGACATGGTGCGGGCTGTGTCTCGCATCACGTCCGGACAACAGCGAACCCGGTTCTCGCTGAACAACACTCATAATTGCAGTACCGGCAACATTCTGGTTTCGACTGTGACACGCCGGGTTTCGTTCACCCGAAGATCGAAGCCACCCACGTCATGATCAACGACTTTCGCCCTCACGCCGAAGGTCCGGCCAGTACCAGACCCGCCGCCAGCAGCGTCATCACCACGGCGATAGCGGAATCCAGCACGCGCCACGCCATCGGACGGGCGAACAATGGGCCGAGCAGGCAAGCGCCGTACCCCAGCGCGGTGAACCAGACGACGCTGCCGACCATCGCGCCGGCCCCGAGGAACCACCGGTCAGGGGTGGCGTAGGTACTCGCGATGGAACCAAGCAGTACCACTGTGTCCAGATAGACATGCGGATTCAGCCAGGTCAGGGCGAGACAGGTGGCCACGGTGGCACCCAGCGCGACCGTCGCACCCGCCGACCCCGCGGCCAACGTCGCCGACCCGAACGCCCGGCGGGCCGCGAGTGCGGCGTAACCGAGCAGAAACGCGGCGCCCGCATACCGAACCACCGTGAGTACCCCGGGCACCGAGTGCACGACCGTACCGAATCCCGCGACGCCCGCGGCGATCAGCACCACATCCGACAGCGCGCACACCACGACCACCGCGAAGATGTGCTGCCTGCGCACCCCCTGGCGCAGCACGAAGGCGTTCTGCGCGCCGATGGCCACGATCAGCGAGAGTCCGACACCGAGACCGGAGAGGGCCGCCACGGCCGCCGAGGAGACGTTCATATTCATCGACGCTAAGCAGCACATTATCTCCAGGCAAACTAAAGTTTCTGCACTACCATTACGATTCCTTAACATGGATCTCCAGCTGGATCAGCTCCGCGCGTTGAACGCGGCGGTCACCGAGGGCACCTTCGACGCAGCGGCCAAGAGCCTGCGGATCACGCCGTCCGCAGTCAGCCAACGGATCAAAGCGCTGGAAGACGCGGCAGGCCGCGTCCTGCTGCAGCGCACAAAACCGGTGCGCGCCACCGAATCCGGGCTCGCGGTGCTGCGGCTGGCGAGGCAGATCGACCTGCTCGCCGTCGACACCGCCCGCGAGCTCGGTGAGGCGCACCGACCGGCCCGGCTGCCCATCGCGGTCAACGCCGACTCACTGGAAACCTGGGTGCTGCCCGCGCTGGCCGCCGCGCCACCCGGTGTCTGTTTCGAGATCCACCGCGAGGACGAGGAACACACCACCCGGCTGCTCCGCGACGGCACGGTCATGGCGGCGATCACCGCCACCGCCGCGCCGGTGCAGGGCTGCAAAGTCGAACGACTCGGCGCGATGCGCTATCGGCCGATGGCCGAACCGCGCTTCGCGCGCACCTGGTTCGGTGACGGTGCTACCGCCAAGGCTTATGCGGCGGCACCGGTAGTGCTATTCGATCGCAAAGACGATCTGCAAGACCGGCACCTGCGCCGCCGCAGCCGTCAACCCCTCGATCCACCGCGGCATTACGTTCCGTCTTCTGCCGGTTTCCTGGCGGCGGTCCGGCTCGGATTGGGCTGGGGGATGTTGCCGGACCTGCAATCCCGCAATTTTACTACCACCGAGCTGGTGCCCATCGATGGTGCGGCATTCATCGATGTGCCGCTGTACTGGCAGCAATGGCGGCTCGACTCACCGGCATTGAGCGCGGTGGCCGCTGCGATAGCCGCGACAGCGGCGGAATCGCTGCGCTGACTAGCGCACCCGGCGATGCGCGTGCAGTTGTGCGGCACAGTACTTTTCTCCTCGCCGAGTTCGATGCGATACGGTATTAGTATTTCGAGCAATTACCCGTGACTACGCAAAGGACGCATCCCATGGCCAAGAAAGTCACCGTCACCCTGGTCGACGACTACGATGGCAAGTCGAAAGCGAATGAAACAGTTCAATTTTCGATCGATGGCGTGGCCTACGAGATCGATCTGTCCACCAAGAACGCGGGCAAGCTGCGGGTGACACTGGAGCCCTGGGCGGAAAAAGCGCGCAAGACAGGACGGGCGAAGCGCAAAGGCAGCGGTAAAGCGACTTCGGCGACCGATCGCGAGCAAACAGCGGCGATCCGGGAATGGGCCAGGAAGCACGGCCACAACGTATCGACCCGCGGCCGCATCCCCGCCGACATTGTCGCGGCATATAACAACGCGAACTAGCGAAACCGGAGGAATCGGACTTCGTCTGGAGCACATCGCCAGTTCACGGGAGTTCCGGCGACGATGTCGCGGGGTGGTCCCGGTGCCGGCATCGGTAGAATTTCGGGTTCGTCGGCCGGAGTTCGGCCGACGGTGACTCGGAGAGGACGGGGTGTGTGGCGAAGCGCATGCGAAAGCTGACCGCTCGGTCGGCGATTCTCAGTGCGTTGCTCGGCGCGCATCCGGCCGAGGCACCGGTCAGCTGGATCGTTTCGGTAGCCGAGGAACTGGGCCTGCAACAATCGGCCGTGCGGGTCGCGCTGACCCGGATGGTCGCCATGGGTGATCTGGAACGCGCGAACGGCGTATATCGACTCTCGGATCGGCTGATCGAGCGCCAGCGCAGGCAGGACGCCGCGGTGAGTCCCGTCGTGAAAGCTTGGGACGGCGAATGGTATCTGGCGGTGGTGACAGCGGTCGGTGACGACGCGTCGGCGCGGACCGCGTTCCGAGATACCATGCGCGCCCGCAAACTCGGCGAATTGCGCGAAGGGGTGTGGACCCGGCCCGCGAACATCGAGATCGTTCTCGGGCCGGATGCGGGCAGGCGGGTGTCGGTGTTCACCGCGGCGCCAGAGGATTCACCGGTCGCGCTGGCGGAAACCCTTTTCACGCCGCGGGTTTGGGCGCACGACGCGCAGCGGTTGCTCGGCGAGTTCGCGAGTTCGTCGTCGCTGCGCGAGCGGTTCGAGGTGGCGGCAGCGGCGGTGCGGCATATTCTCGATGATCCCTTGCTGCCCGATCCGCTGCTCCCCGCGGACTGGCCGGGGTTGCCGCTGCGCGCCGAATACGCGGCGTTCCGTACCGAATTCATGACATTCGCCGAACACCTGCTCGTCACATCGGACGCTTGAAAACTTCCGGCCTGTTTCAGCGGCTCGTCTTGGGCGTCGCTCGCTGAATGATCGCCGCGCTGTCGATACCGGTGGGCAAGGTACCGAAAACATCCCCGTGCTCACCGCCGAGCCTGCTCACGGTGAAGGCGTCCGCGACGGCCGGGTGACCGAAGCGAACAAGCAGTGACGCCTGGAGTACCTGGGCCATATCGCCGACGATGCGGCGGGCCCGGTGCTGGATGGTGTCGAAGTCGCCGAATTGTCCCTCCAGCCGGGCGATCGCGGCGTCCAGGTGCGCGTCGGCGCCGGCCGCGCGTTTGACCTCGTCGAAATAGGCGCCGAGGGTTTCCGGCTGTTTGGCCATCGCACGCAGAGTGTCGAGTGCGGCGACATTGCCCGATCCTTCCCAGACCGACATCAACGGGGCTTCCCGATACAACCGCGGCATCCGCGATTCTTCGACATATCCGTTGCCGCCCAAGCATTCCAGCGCTTCGGCGGCGTGGATCGGACCGCGTTTGCACACATAGTATTTGCTCACCGCCAACGCGATCCGGCGCAACTGGTCGGCGCCGTCCACGCCGGCCGTCGCGCGATCGGTGAGGTCGGCCAGCCACAACGCGACCGTGGTCGCCGCCTCCGCCTCGATGGCGAGGTCGGCCAGCACATTACGCATCAGCGGTTGATCGGCCAGCGTCGCGCCGAACGCGCTGCGGTGCGCGGCGTGGTGCGCGGCCGCGGCGACCCCGGTGCGCATCGCGGTGGCGGTGCCGATGGTGCAGTCCAGGCGGGTCAGGTTGACCATCTCGATGATCGTCGGCACGCCGCGGCCTTCGGCACCGACCAGCCAGCCGACGGTGTTGTCGTACTCGACCTCGCTGCTGGCATTGGAGTGATTACCCAGCTTGTCCTTGAGCCGTTGCAGCGCAAAGGTATTGCGGGTGCCGTCGGGCAGCACGCGCGGGACGAAGAAGCAGGAGAGCCCGCCCGGAGCTTGTGCCAGCACCAGGAACACATCCGACATCGGCGCGGAGGTGAACCACTTGTGACCGGTGATCCGATAGGTGCCGTCGGACATCGGGGTGGCGGCGGTGGTATTTGCCCGAACGTCCGAGCCGCCTTGCTTCTCCGTCATCGACATTCCGGCGATCAGGCCGCGCTTGGACAGCGGCGCACGCAGGACGGGATCGTATTCCTTCGCGCACAGCAAAGGTTCGTATTGTGCGGCCAGCTCCGGCGCGGCGCGCAAGGCGGGCACCACGGCGTAGGTCATCGAGATCGGGCAGCCGTGCCCGGCGTCGACCGGACCCCACACGCTCAGTTTCGCGGCCCGGGTCAGATGCGGGTTCGGCCGGGTGTCGGCCCACACCGCGCCGTGCAACCCGAAGCCGACCGCGTAGGTCATCAATCGGTGATAACTGGGGTCGTAGACGACCTCATCGACGCGATTGCCATAACGATCGTGTGTCTTCAGTACCGGTTGGTGTGTCTCGGCGAGGTCACCGAGTTCGAGGGCTTCGGCGCTGCCCGCCAGCCGTCCGATCTCGTGCAGTTCGTCGAGCGCGTGCTCGGCGCCCGCGCGGTGCAGCGCCTCGAGCAGCACCGGCTGCTCGGCGGCGTCGTAGTCGACGAGCGGAGGAACCTGGTTGGTAACGGCGTGGGTGGGCATGAAATCAGTATTACAGTGTTCCGTCAATTGGCACAAGTATGTAATATCGGGAGAAGTTGTTCGCCCCGCTGCAGTCAGGAAAGCCTCTTGTCAGACTTCGAGAATCATTCCGGGACCCGTCCGGCCGCCTGGTATGAGGGACTCACCGAAGCCCCCGATTCGCCGTGGGCCGACCGCGAGCTGCCGCCGACCGACATCAGCTATCGCACCCTCACCTACGAGGTCACCGGCCGGATCGCGCGAATAACCTTCAACCGGCCCGAACACGGCAACGCCATCACCTCCGACACCCCGATCGAGCTGGCGCACGCGGTCGAGCGGGCCGACCTCGACCCGCGCGTGCACGTCATGGTGGTTTCGGGACGCGGCAAGGGTTTCTGTGGTGGATACGACCTCTCACTCTTCGCGGAGAGCGGATTCCACGGCGACGACGCGGACTCCACCGCAGGCACCGTGCTCGATCCGATGATCCAGGCCCGCAACCACAATCCCTGGGGGACTTGGGATCCCATGGTCGACTACGCGATGATGAGCCGGTTCAACCGCGGCTTCGCCAGCCTGCTGCACGCCAACAAGCCGACCGTCGCCAAACTGCACGGCTTCGCCGTCGCGGGCGGTACCGACATCGCGCTCTACGCCGACCAGATCATCTGCGCCGACGACACCAAGATCGGGTATCCGCCCACTCGGGTCTGGGGCATCCCGGCGGCCGGGATGTGGGCACACCGCCTCGGTGACCAGCGCGCCAAACGGCTGCTGTTCACCGGTGACTGCCTGTCCGGTAAGCAGGCCGAGGAGTGGGGTCTCGCAGTCGAATCCGCGCCGGCCGACGAACTCGATGAACGCACCGAGGCGTTGCTCGAACGGATCGCGCGGATGCCGATCAATCAGTTGATGATGGCGAAGCTGGCGCTCAACAGTGCTTTATTGGCGCAAGGTGTGGCCAACTCGGGGATGATCAGCACGGTTTTCGATGGGATTTCTCGGCATACTCGAGAGGGTTACGCCTTTCAATTACGTTCGGCCACTGAAGGTTTCAGGGCAGCTGTGCGCGAGCGGGACGAACCCTACGGGGAC
Source organism: Nocardia sp. NPDC052316 (assembly GCF_044547795.1). Classification (NCBI taxonomy): domain Bacteria; kingdom Bacillati; phylum Actinomycetota; class Actinomycetes; order Mycobacteriales; family Nocardiaceae; genus Nocardia; species Nocardia sp. NPDC052316. Next base: position 670,185 of record NZ_JBIUBB010000003.1, on the reverse strand, counting down.
TGGAAGCGGGCGCAGTTCGAGAAGTAGTGGTCTTTCATGGGTGAGCACGCCGCGGGGTTCGATTGGTCGGCGACGACCCTCGGTACCCGCTTGCAGTGCAACACCTTTCGGGCACCTACTTCAGATCTCGGCTCGCGCCAGGAGTGTGTCCGAGCGTGCGGCGGTAGACCTCGATGAACGCGCTGGCCGATGACCAGCCGCACCGATACGCGACTGTGGTGACCGGTACCTGCTCGGCGAGGAGTTGCATGGCGTTGTGCAGGCGCAGCTGAGTGCGCCACTGCGGGTAGGTCATGGCGAATTCCGTACGGAAAAGGCGAGTGAGCGTTCGTTCGCCGGCACCGACCCGGCGGCCGAGTCCGGCCAGTGTCCACACCTCGGTGAGGTCGGATTCGACCAGGGCGCAAGCCTTTCGGAGTCGCTCGTCGCGTGCCGCGGGTAGCCGCAACGGTTGTTCGGGGCTGCGACGCAGTTGATCGAGCAAGACCTGGCGCAGCAACCTCAGTTCGGCATCGGGCAGGTCCTCGGCCGTCGAGCAGGTGATGATGAGCTCGCGGATCAGCGGCAGTGCCGCGAGCACCGCCGGGGAGGTCCAGTCGGGAGCCAGTTCGGGCGGGAAGCCCACCGTGTGGAAGCGCGTCGGGCCGTAGAAGTGGTGTTCGTGCCAGCTGCCCGCGGGGATCCAGATCGCGCGGTCCGCAGGGGCGATCCAACTGCCCGCGTCGGTGCGTACTTCGGCCACACCGGAGCGCGGATAGACCACCTGATGGTCGGCATGCCGGTGGCGATGGATGCGCGCTCCGCCGGTGAGCGTCTTCGCCACCGTGGTGTCCTGGCGGAAGATCGACATAATCAGGCAGTTTATCGGAATCCTGCTGAGGCCTGTCGTCCATAGGCTGCCGGATGGCAGAGGAGGAGACACGGTGAGTACAGATGCTGTCGTGGTGCGTTCTGCGTGGAAACGCATGCGGTACTGGGTGATTGCCCACGCGGTCGACGACTTCTATCAGGGCCTGGTACCCGCAAGCATTCCGTTCTTCGTACTGGAGCGGAACTACAGCTATGTCGCCGCGTCGGGTCTCGCGCTAGCCGCGGCGCTGGGCAGTTCGCTCCCCCAGCCGGTGCTCGGCCTGCTCGCCGATAGGTGGCGGTTGCTCTGGCTCGCACCTGCCGGGGTCGCGGTGGCCGGGCTGGGCGCCGGATTGTCCGGGCTGGCACCGACCTATCCCATGGTGTGGATCTTGCTGCTGCTCTCGGGAATCGGCGTGGCCGCGTTCCACCCGTCGGCGGGCCGGGACGCCCGTCGGGACGCGGGGAACAGTGCGTCAGCCATGAGTTTGTTCGCCGCCGGTGGCAGCGTCGGATTCTTCTTGGCTCCCGCACTCGCCACACCGGCGCTGGTCTCCTACGGCGTCGGTGCCACCGCATTCTTCATTCCCCCAGCGGTTTTGCTGGGTTTCCTGCTGTGGCGCTACCAACTTCGGCAATCCGTCGGCTCGATTGCCGCGACGCCGACTCCGGGCCAGGACCGCTGGGTTCCGTTCCTCGTGCTCACCGCTGTCGCCGTCGTCCGCGCGATCATCTCCTTCGGACTCAGCACCTTCCTCGCCCTGTATTGGATCAACTCCTTCGGCGGCTCGCGCGCGCTCGGCGGCGCCGCCCTGACAGCGTTCATGGCCGGAGGCGTGGCAGGCACGCTGCTCGGTGGCCGCCTCGCCGACCGCATCGGCACGCTGCGCACGCTCCAAATCGGCAGCGCTGCAGCCATTCCCGCGCTGGTCGCGCTGCGTCTCGTGCCGAGCCCGTTGCTGGGTCTCGGCCTGGCCGCGCTCACCGGCATCACGGTGAACATCCCCTTCGCGGTACTGGTCAAGCTGGGCCAGGACTATCTGCCGAACCGTCCAGGCACCGCCGCAGGCGTCACCCTCGGCCTGGCAGTCAGCGCAGGCGGACTGTTCGTACCGCTGCTCGGCATGCTCGCTGATCACCAAGGGCCACAAGCAGTTCTGACCGCCCTATGCTTAGTTCCTGCCGTCGCCGTCGGCCTGGCACTACTGCTCCCCCAACCCGCCCATCAAGATTCACGAGAGCTCGGCCAAGGCTGACCGCAGCTTGCCTGCCATCTCGATCGCTTGCTCGAGTGACCACGGCAACACGCCGTTCTCCGACATCAGCGCGTAGAACTGTTGCTCGCGATACGGGACGCCAGGCGGAAGCGGTGCGACATGCCAGTGCAGATGCGAATTGCCCTGCTGACTACCGAGACTCAGCAGATAGGTCCGCTCCGTCGGCACCACCATCTCCACCGCCCGGGCGACCCGATAAACCAGCGACATCAACCGGAGATAGACATCCTCGGGCAAGTCACGCACCACATGCTCCCGATGTACCTTCGGCGCCACCAGCACGTAGCCGAGCAGCAACGGATATCTCGGAAGGAACACAAGGTTCTCGTCGTCCTCCACCACGATCTGCTCCATCACGGAGTCGTGCTCACCGGCCACCATCGCGCAGATGAAACAAGGGCTCGACTGCACCCGGCGCACATATTCGTCTACATCGAAAGGAATCCGCTCCATCCCGAGATTCTTGCCGCCGTCGCTCGGAAACGGGCCCTTAGTCGTCCATTCGCGGCAGCCCGCCGATGCGGCCGTTCGCCAGGCCCAGGTGTTCGCCGATGTCGGCGATACTCATGCCGTGGTCGTGCGCGTCCTCGATGGCGGTCTGGCGGATGCCGGAGAGCTCGGCGATACGAAGTTGGTAATGGGTGATCAGGTTAGCGGCCAGCTGTGCCCGCCGGATCGGATGAGCCACGGCACGAATCTCATCCACATCGTCGTCGACCGCAGGACTCTCGGGTTGCACCACCGGCGATTGCTCGACAACGAAGGTGCCGCGCCGCGGCACGGTCCGCACGAGCCGCTGAGCAGCCAGCAACTGAATGGCTTGCCTTACCACCGACCGCGACACCCCATGCCGCTCAGCCAGTTCCGCATGACTCGGCAGCTGCATGCCGCCCGCCAGACTCCTGTTCCGGATCCGCCGCGCGTAATCGTCCGCGATGCTGACGTAAGCCGGTTCGGCCATCGGTCGATCCCTTCATCTGCCGTCGCTCCGTTCGAGGGTACGGCGGATGATCGGATCGCGCGGAGGTCGCCGATGGAACCTGTTGCGTTTCAACGGTTCCTGATGGTGAGGGAACCAGCTTGTTCAGTGCTGCCTAATAATTGCCTTGGAACAGTATGCGCGGACGCCTGGCTCGACTGCCCCCTGTCGAGTTGACAGCCCACGGGCTACGCGGTTCGGCGAAGGCGGCCTCGGTGCGGTCGCTGCACATGCTGGCTGGAACAAGCCCGGCTGGTCAACAGACGTACAGCCAAGAAATGCCCAGAGGTCGACCGAGTCGGCTGCCGACGGCTGTGTTCAGGTCGGCCACGCCAATATTCCTTCTCCCCTCGTTCGGAATTTCAGTAAGGGATAAGTCCCGGCGGTCGGGCGACTGGACATGCACGGCCATCGGCGTTCGTCGATCGCGCCCTAGCGGCACGTCCAGCATCCACAACAGGCGCCAGCCCGCCATGAACTGCGAGTTTCCGCCGACATGCCGGTAGCGGGAGGAACTTATCAGCGATCGCTGTGGTGATTCATGCCGAGCATGGCCATTACAGCCTGCGTGTCTACGCCAGCTTCCGACGCTGACTTCGGTGGACTCGAGTGCTCGCTATTGCCGATGTGCAAATCGTCGCGCCTGCGGTATTGCTTCATTCGTACATTCCGCCTCCGCCAGATCGCAAGCAATGTCGGAACGAACCACGTGGCACGGTCTGCACCATCCTTGACGTGTACGCCAGCGACCAGTTCGGGCTCAACTACCGTGGCCCAGAACGGCGCGACCATCGTGTTCCTCAGTGCCCGCTCCGACCGGATCGACCCACTCGGCAGACGATTCGATGCTGGGAGCTGCCACGGCCCGCGCTTGGGAAAGTCGACCTAGTCGTCACTAGCGTCGGTTTCGCCGGATTCAGCCATGACGTTGCCGACGAGCGCGGGCACGTGGATGGAATCGGGCGACGGCCGTGCTCGGCCCTCCGCATAGGCCAGACGTGCGGCCGCTAGGTCGGCGAGGCGTACTGCCTGGATCACGATCACGCGCCGAAGCCCGGCCGAGACCTCTCCGCGCTCGTGGGCGACGGCGGCCACTCGAGCCAGCGTCTCTGCCCGGCGGGCGATCCGAACGTCGGGGTGCTCACGATCCTCTCGCATGTCCTCGGGGACGAGGTCGAAGCGGTACGACGCGGGCAGGTCGACGATGGGCGATATCGGCGGGATCTTCTCGTTGAGGATCGCCTTGTATTTGGAGTTCTGAATAGCCTGGACGTAGACCGAGTACTCGATGGCGTCCACCTGGGGGCGACGCTCCGTGGCCGGCACCTGGCGGAGGTGCTCGACCGGGTACAGCTCCATCTCGGCGACTTCGAACGGGTCGAGTATGCGGTAGGCCAGGGTATCCGAGCGTTGCCCGGTCAGGTGGCGGCCGATGCGGGTGCCGAAGTCCTCGGTGGTCTGCCCGACGTAGATCGGCTCGCCATCGTAGTCATAGAAGGCGTACACGCCGATGCACTTGCTCAGCTTCACGCCGCTCGCGCCATCCACGGTGTTGAGGGCTGCCGACAGCTTCTCACGGAACCCACGCACAAACCGCGTCGGCATGGACTTCTTGGTCGGCGGCCGCTTGGCCGGATCGTTGTAGCTGGCGACGCCTCGACTACCCATTGATGACGGCCTCACCGCTCGCGGAGGGCGGGACGAGCTCGTCGGTGACTAGCAGCCTGCGGCGGTGGCGGCGGGCCTGGCGGCGCAGCCGTTCGGGCCAGCCGTGGTCCACGGGAAACATAGACTTGACTACGTCAGCGTAACTACTCTGAAACACGACCTAGTTCAATCCTTCCATCCTATGGCGCTCCGCGAGATCATACTTCTCCGCAGAGGCCAATTCGCCGCAAAAACTCAACTCTACGGCCGTCCTCCCTCGACGAGAAGCGGCCACGAACTGTGCGCTCTTCATATCTGTTGCAGCACAGACCGCGGCACGCATCAGCATGCTGCGGTCGAAGCAGCCGAGCTGCAATACCGAATTTCAGATCACCCAATATGAGCGCGTTTCGACGGAATCCAGTCTCCATCGTGGAGTTTGATCTCCGCTAGGCCAGGACGCTGCGGCTGTTGCGAGGAATGCCCGAGCCCGCGGTAGCAGTAGCGGGAATGCGAGGTTGAAGTCCATGACGACATCTGAGTTCCCCACCCAATCTGGGGCGAACCTTGCGGAACATCGTTGCGGCCTCGCCCGAAGCATTATGGCTCAGCGGGACGGCTGATGCAGACGCTACTGACATGGAGGCGAGTCCGACGGGGACGACTTGGTGCCGCCACTGGCCATCTACTGCTCCCGCGGTCCGCGCAGACGGTACTCGCGGACACCAAGGCGACCGTGGACACGCTGCAGACGTCGAAACTCTCGCGCGCACTGCAGACCGCGTTCAATGTCCAGGACAGAGGACATGGACTGTTACGTACACCACGCGAAGATCGAGGCAGCTACCTAGGCACTGGGCTGAACCTCAAGATCCCTGCAGCCTCCCGATGCTGGCCTGAAGGTGACGGACGCCGTACAGCAGTGCATGGAAACCTCTGCACCGCAGGGGTTGAGCTCCTATACAGTCGGCTTTGCGCCATCCGTGACCTGGCGTCTTCTTGTTCAGCGGCGGTCAGGCACCGCCGGATATTGGCGGAACCTGTCGGGTGTGTGCTGTAGCGTATGGGCCGGAATGGGATAGATAATGACAGGGTTGTAATTCAGGTGGATCGGCGGCATCTAGGGCTCCCGGCGTGAGTCTCGCGCCTGTCAGCCAATCGATGGCGACCGCTGTGGTGAGCGATGGGATCTGGCGAACGCGGGCGTGCTGTACACGAACTAGCGGATCAGCGCGGAGAGACAAGAGGGGATAGATGCACCAGTACAGCTTCTACGAGTTCTTCGCCGGTGGCGGCATGGCTCGGGCAGGATTGGGCGCGAACTGGAAGTGCCTGCTCGCCAACGACTTTGATGACAAAAAGGTCGCCATCTACAACAAGAACTGGCACCCCGAGCCATCGGAATCAGATCCCTGCGTGATGATTCCGGGCGATGTGGCGAAGCTGACAGTCGATGTCGCGCGCAAACATGGCGATGCCGATCTGGTGTGGGGGTCCTTTCCTTGCCAAGACCTGTCCCTCGCTGGCAACGGCGCAGGCCTGAGCGGCGAGCGGTCCGGCTCATTTCATCCTTTCTGGAATCTGGTCAAGGGTTTTCGAGCAGCAGGGGCTCCTCCCCGGGTAGTGGTGTTGGAGAACGTCGTCGGGGCGCTCACCTCAGGGAAGGGCCAGGCATTCTCGACGCTGGGGAACGAGCTAGAGGAAGCTGGCTACAACTTCGGCGCGGTTGTCATCAATGCCTCTCATTGGGTCCCGCAGTCCCGACCGCGGTTGTTCATCATCGCCGTAGACAAGCGCCAACCGATTCCTGACCACCTCATCGCAGAGGGACCAGATAGCGTCTGGCACACCACAGCTTTACGCACCGCATACGGACGCTTGGTACCTGCCGCCAAGGAGTCATGGCTGTGGTGGAAGCTGCCGGAGGCACCAGCCAAACGCGATGATTACCAGACCTTCGCCGACCTTATCAAGGGCGATGAGCTTGAGGGCGTGACTTGGAACAGCCCCGAGGTCACCGAACGCCTCGTGAACGTTCTGATGAACCCAGTGAACCAAGCCAAAGTCGAGGCAGCAAAAAACTATACCAGAGAAAAAGGCGGCCGCAGGGTGGGGACCGTTTACAAGCGGATGCGACCGGAAGGGAAAGTCATCGCAGTTGTCGACGGCAAAGAGATCCGAGAGAAGGTGCAACGGGCAGAGGTCCGTTTTGACGAGGTCGCCGGCTGCTTGCGCACTCCGACCGGAGGCTCGAGTCGCCAGACCATCCTCGTCGTCGAGGGCGACAACGTCCGGTCGCGGTTGTTGTCCCCACGTGAGGCAGCTCGACTCATGGGACTGCCGGACGATTACAAGCTGCCTGAGCGCTACAACGATGCCTACCATCTCGCGGGCGATGGGGTCGTGGTGAACGTGGTTCGTTTCCTCGCGGAGAACCTGATTGAACCGCTGGTCGCTGCCCCCGCAGTGCTCCGGCCCAACCAGACGGAGGAACAAGCTGCGTGACGAGCGCTTGGCGGCGTAAGCAATTCCGAATTCTCCATACCGCTTCACGGCCTGTACCAGACACGAGCTTATGAGCGAGACGCCGGAGCAACGAAGTCGAACAATGCGGGCCGTTCGATCGCGCGACACTACGCCGGAGATGGCCGTGCGCCGCTTCCTCCATGCCGCCGGTCTGCGATATCGACTTCACGATCGTCGTTTGCCGGGAAAACCCGACCTGGTTTTTCCCGGCAGACGGATTGTTCTATTCGTCCATGGTTGCTTCTGGCATCAACATCCGGGCTGCCCCAGATCCGCGCGACCCGCATCGAATACGGAATATTGGACCAGCAAGCTTGATGGCAACATCGAGCGGGACCTGCGTCGGCGCAGGGAACTCGAAGCCGAAGGCTGGCGCGTCCTCACGATCTGGGAGTGCAATACGCGAGATCGCCATGCCCTTAGTCACCTGCTGGCGCAGGTCAGGGGCCAACCGGGATAGCTGCCGATGCGGCGTCGTCCTCCAGTCGTCGTCCTTGCGGCAAGAAGACTTTAGTCTCCAATCTATCCGGGCGTAGTATTGCACCACACCGAGCTTTGGCCTGCCCGCGAGCGCCTCTACTAGGCAGACGTAAAGATTTGTCTCCGCCATTCCGGGCTCATACCAAACCCCGATCGATTGCAGCGCAAAGTAAGTCGCGGGCACTATCGACACTGTCGTAGTACCTTCGTTCCTGCCGTTCGAAACAACCACCCCAGTGCCGTGCCGCGCGCTTTCGTCGACTGCTGGCTCCAGGGCGGCGCCGACCATCACTTCGTGGCCATCTGGCGCACCAAGGACAGGTTGAGTTTTCATAACTATCAACGAAGTTCAGTGTGCTCGATGTCGGGAATGTAGAGCGCACGCGAAGTGGAACAGCTACGAGGGACTGGTCGCGTCACCCTCAATTCTCCGACGGCAACTACGCCCGAACGCGCCTGTAAACGACTAAATGCCGCTGGCGACAACTGGACAGCGCAAATCACGCCAGGTGCCGTAGCGTTCCGCAGGGTACCGGCAGACCCTCACCGCCGAGAACCCGTCGCGTATGACACCCACCGTTTGCCAACCAACTTTCATCGACAGCGCCGCCGCGTCCTGGGGATCACGGCGGCACATCCTGGGGCTACCTCGAAAACGGCACGACTCAAGGGATGCATCCTGTCTGCATCGGAGTGAGCGCATAAGTAGCTGCACGTGGCGGTGTGGGGTAGTAAGTTGGCTTCGTCAGCGATTGCTGCTGATGCCTGCCGACTTCGATTGTTCGGCACCGCAACTAAAGTTGGCTCTGATTGAGCCGCTCGAACAGGGGGTTGACGAGTGGATGCTGAGCTGGCCGCACCGTGCCGCCACGCAGGTGTCCCACTGCCAGCAGTGGTCGACAGCGTAACCCGGCTCATCCAGCAACTCGCTGATGACCCGGAGGTGCTCACCAAGTACGGATTGACGGCGGACGAGTACCGGTCGGCCCTGCCGGGAGCGATCGAGCAATTCCGCGGTCGGCGTAGCGCGAGCACATCCGGACGCAAGATGTTCCTAGCCGATCTCCTGCAGGGACTCGTCGATGCGGGCCTCGTTGCATACATGGAGAAGCCCGAGTATGGCGACAATACGGTCTACCGCCTGGAAATCAGCGGCTTCGGCGACGTCGCCATCATCCAGAAGGGCTGCCCAGACGGGGCCCACAGCAGCAAACGCTGGAAGGTGCCCGAATGGGCCCGCGAAACCTACCTGTGGTGGCTATGTGACAGCACACGCTACGAGCCCGGCGCGCACATCGACAAGGGTGTCAAGCGCTTGCTGGGGGAGTTCCGCGGCACGCGGCCGGACACCCTCTCGGGCATCATCTTCCACAACGACATGTGCGGAACGCCGAACCGTCCGTGTCCCAAGAGCGCCTATGGCCTGGAGGTCGGACGGGTCCGCGTGCCGCCTCCGTGCGTATACGTGATGCCTGACCGCAATCCTGAAGCCGACGCGTGGAACTGGAACGGCGAGGTCGAAAGGGTCTTCCCGGCAATACTGCTCCAGGCCTTTGGTATCGCGCCAGCACAGGCTGCCCAGTTCATCGGCCACGTCGGGTTCCAAAAGCGCCGCGACGACACCAAGACGATCATCACCTCGCGGTTCGGGACCGGCCGCGCCACCACGTTCAGGAGCTGACGGATGCTGGATACCCTCGACCCCGATCGGAGCGCCTTCCTGGCGGCGCGCACCAAAAGCAACACCGTGCGTGTGCCCGCGTGGCCGAGAAGCGAGAAAAACCTTCCTGAGGTCGAGCTTGAGGCGACATGGGTGCGGTTCTCCGTCTCGAACCATCGAACCAGGGCCGAACAGGAGCGAGAAAAGCGCCTCGCCGGACGTGCGGACCTTTTTACCGCCGACCCGCTCGGACCGGTGGCCCAGGATGCCCAGTACAAGATCCTCTGCAGCCAACCTGGCTTCGACGAACTGAAAACAGATCTGCAAGAGCGCGGTCAGCAGGAACCGGCGATCGTCACCGCCGACGGGATTCTGATCAACGGCAACCGGCGCACAGCAGGGCTGCGATCGCTGTACGAGGCTGGGGTTCTGTCGGCCAGGTATGTGACCTGCCTCGTCCTGCCGGCGGATGCCTTGCCGGACGAGCTCGTAGACCTGGAAGCCGAGCTGCAGGTGGCTAATAGCTTGAAACAGGAATACTCCTGGGTCAACGAAGCCATCCTCATCGAAGAACTCTACGAGCGTGTCGGCAAGAACTGGGCCCACGTAGCGAACCGTATGCATCGCACTGTGACCGATGTCCGCGGCATGTACGACAAGCTCCAACAGCTTCACCAACTCGTCGAACTTTCCGGCGGTACGCGCTTCCATCTGGACTTTGTGGACAACGAGTCGGTATTCGACGAGCTGTCTAAGCACATCAAGAACAAGCCGCAAAAAGAAGCTGACTCCGTGCGCGCTGTGTACTTCCTGGGTGTGTTGACTGGCACCCCATATCGACAACTGCGGCACCTTCGACGCGCCGACGCGGCGCAGCTAGTCCACCAGGAGCTCGCCGACGAGACAACGATGCGGTCGATTCTCGATCTCGCCGAAGCGACAACCTCGGAGGCCGAGACAGCGACCCCTGACACGGCCGACGACCTTCTCGATGACCTCGTAGGAGGCTCCGAACCGATCTCCCCCCTGCACAGCCTGCTTGCCTTCGTCGCACAGAAGCGGCCAGAGGCCAACATCACCCTCGATGATGGAGAGCGGGTCCAGGTGCAGGACATGCTGACCAGCATCGGAAGCTCGATCGCGTCTGCGGCGGATGAAGCCAAGGAAGAGGGGAGAGACCAGTCAGAGCTCCAGGCTCCACTGGTTCGCGCCAAGAAGGCGATCGAGGAGCTGAACCGGGTGGTCGCGACGCTTCCCAAGGCGCGACGCAACAAGGAATGGGACGAGGCTGAGTTCGCAAAGCTGATTGCCGAGATCAGTGTAGCGCTCGACAAGATCCGGTGAGTGATGATCGTCGCCGAACTAATCCAAGGAAAACGGCCGATCGTCGCGCTGGAGAAAGGAGAAGACGCAAAACCCGGAGCGTGGGCGCGCCTGCAAGAAGCGCTGTCCCGAGGCATCGTCGGCGGCACGACAGAGACGGCACAGGTGCGCGCCGATGTCTTCTTCGCCGAACTCAAAGCGCTGCAAGAGGTCCGGATGCTGTACGGCACAAAGTTCGATTTCGGGCCGATTCTGACCGAGCAACTCCGAACGCTGTCCCGCGATCGACGTGACCGCCGGGCAGCTCTATCTCAACCGCCCCAAGTTTCGCCCGAGGACCTACAGGCCGAACTGAAAGAAGCTGGCTTCATCCGGCAACTCAAACCATTCCAGCTGCTCAACCTGGCCGCGATACAACGAATGCCGCATGGCGCGGACTTCTCAGTTCCAGGGGCAGGAAAAACTACTGTCGCTCTCGCCAACTACCTTCTGCACCGATCAAGAGGATCGGTACAGCGCTTACTGGTCGTCGCGCCGATTGCGGCGTTCCAGTCATGGAAAGAGGACTCTGCCGACTGCATCGAACCCGCGCCGCGCATCCTCGTGCATGCCGGCACGATGTCGCTCATACCCGACGACACGGAAATACTGCTCACCAACTACAACAGGGTCGCTGCTGACTACGACCGCATCCGAGAATTCGTAGCAGCAAAGCCCACCCAGATGATCCTCGACGAAGCACACCGAATCAAACGCGGCGAGAACGGAGTTCACGGTCGCGCGGTCCTGGACCTCGCCTACGCTGCACGGCGCCGAGATGTACTGACAGGCACGCCTGCGCCGCAGGGAGCCTCCGACCTCGTGGCACCGGTGCGGTTTCTCTACCCGGGCCAGGATCAGGACATCCTTCCTGAGGCGGTATACGACCAGAAGTCTGGTCGTGAGCAGGAGGTGGTCGCCGCCGCCAGCGCGGCGATTTCCCGATATTTCGTGCGCACACCCAAGGCAGACCTTGCCCTGCCGCCCACAACCTTCGAAGTGATCAGAAGGCCTATGCTGCCGATTCAGCGAGCGATCTACGCCTCGCTGATCGGGCAGTACCGCGGTCGATTCCAGCTCAATACTCCCGATCGCCGGAAATTCGACAGGCTCGGCCGGATCACCATGTACCTGCTCGAAGGCGCTACCAACCCAATGCTGCTCACCGCCGGATCCGACGCAGACGACCAGGAGGGCTTCGAACACCCGCCGCTCGACATCGCCGGAAACGAACCGGTGGCCGACCTCCTTTTGCAGTACCGGGACCTCGAGGTCCCCTGGAAATACACGAAGGTCGCCGAGATCGTCGAGGCCGCAGCGTCTCGCGGAGAGAAGGTGATCATCTGGTCGACCTTCGTCCGTAACCTCAAGCTGCTCGCAAACTACCTCCGCATCCATCAGCCAGCGCTGGTCCACGGGGGGATTCCCTACGCTGACAGCGCCAAACCGGACCAGGTCACTCGTGACATGGAATTCGATCGGTTCCGCTTCGAGCCGGATTGCCGGGTTCTTCTGGCCAATCCTGCGGCGTGTGGCGAGGGCGTGAGCTTGCACCACTGGTGCCACCATGCCATCTATCTCGACAGAACCTTCAACGCCGGCCACTTTCTCCAAAGCCAGGATCGGATACATCGCCTGGGACTCGCCGACAACATCGCAACCAGGTTTACGCTCCTCCTCAGCGAAGGAACCATAGACGAATTGGTCGACGGACGTCTGCGCGAGAAAGTCGCCGTGCTGTCTCAGCTGATGGCCGACCCCGGCCTTGTGAAAATGGCCCTCCCTGAGCCTGACACCGATGCCCGAGAACATGCCGGCACCGACGACGACATCGCGGCCGTCGCCGCCTTGCTGCAGGCGGGATCCTGATGCTTCCCCTCCACGGTGCCGCCTACAGCACGCTGCTGCTCACTCAGGTCGCACTCCTCACAGCGCGCCGCAGCATCGATGAATGGGTGGACGCAGCCCGCGGTACTCATGGCCGGCAGCTGGCATCTCAGATCGAAATGCGCACCTACGCACAGCACCTCGTCGACTGCCGACTGGCAAGCATCGATACCCACGTCAAGATTTCCCCACGACTGCTGGCCGCCGCACGATTTCCAGACGGACGTGCGATGTGTCACATCGCACAGGTGATGCTGCGAGCCCGTCCGCCATTCTGGCTGTACGTAGCCGTAAAAGGCAGACATGTCCAGCGTGAACTCATCCCCACTAACGACCTGAACGGATTACTCTGGCTGGAGCCACGCCTCGACCAAGTGTTGGTGCGATCCGCGGCCGACATTAACGCCGAAGTCGACAACCAGGCTGCGAAAGCATTGGGAGACGCAGCCGAGCTGCTGATGATGGCTGCCCTTGAGTACGAGGGCAGCCATCCCGTTCATATTGCCCAGCTCAGCGACGCCTACGGATACGACATCGAGGTGCCCGGCAGAGATGTCGACTGCATAGAGGTGAAGGCAGCCACCTCGTCCACCTCGGCAGGTTTCCACATCACGCGAAACGAATTCGACACAGCGATCTACTGCGGAACGCGGTGGAGGCTTATCCAGATCGTCCTCAGTAACACTGCACTCTTGGCCGACAAGATCGGGGCGATCCACGTCGAAGCGGTCCGCGAGCTCACCCACGACGACCTGCAACAACTCATACCGGAAGACACGGACCAATTCCGCTGGGAGAAGTCAGCTGGGATAACCGTGCCACCCGAAATGTGGCGGGACCCTGAAGTGCTACTCGACCCCGATTTCGTAGTCCCAGGCAAGACCCTGGGATCGTTCCGAGATCTCCAAAGTCCATAGTTTTGTATGACCTTCTATTGAAGGGGATCAGATGAAGAACGTGCTCCGTGAATGGTATTCGCCGACACACGACGAACTCGGCGAGTTCTACAAGCAGGGCACGATCGCCCTGGACGCCAACGTTCTCCTGTCTCTCTACCGAGTCAACGGCTCTCAACGAGCCCAAATTCTGTCAGTTCTGGGAAAGATCGGCGACCGGCTATGGATTCCATTCCAGGTTGCCTACGAGTATCAAAAGAACAGGCTCAAGACGGCCTGGGACGTCAACGCGGACCTGGACGAAGTGGAGCGGATGCCCGAAACAGCGATGAGGAGCATCGCCGAATTTGTTCAGCAGACTCTTGAAGAGCGGTCGCTGGTAGCCAAGAGAAAAGTCCGAGATCGTGAAATGCGAGAGGCAATACAGCGGCACTTCAGAGAAGCACAGGAAGAGCTGATCGCCTTGTCTGAAAAGTATCGAGAAAAACTGGAATCAGAATTTGGATCGCTCCGGTCGACCCACGCTCTCGAGTTCAGTGAAGTACAGGTCGACGATCCAGTCCGCGCCGCACTCGACGCTCTCGTAAGCGAATCCAACACTGGCGCGCCACTCTCGGTCGAAGAAAGCGAAAAGAAGCGCGCTATCGCACAGCGTCGCATGGAAGAGGGGATTCCTCCGGGTTATAAGGACTATAAGAAAAAGCCTGATCCATTGGGGGATTGTCTAATATGGTTCGAGTTGCTTGAACATGCAAAATGTACACAGAAAAAAATGCTCTTCGTTACCGACGATGTGAAGGAGGATTTCTATGTCCAGTTACACGGCAGGACCATCGGACCGCGGATCGAGATGGTTATGGAAATGGCCACAGAATGCGGTCAATCCTACCATCAGACCACCCTTGAAGGCTTTTTGAGGTCGGCCAATACATACCTTGACGCGAAGGTCGAAGAGGAAACTATATCGACCGTGCGCTCTGCTAGAGAATCTCGCGAGAGCAGGCCTGTCGACTTCGGTCCTATTGATCGGGTAGAGGGGTCAACCACGCCGTCAGAAGAGGCGGACCTCTCCAGTGTGGAATATGACCTCTTATTGACACTTGTTCAGAAGATTGAGGCAGACACGGACGGTTATACGGCTGATTCACCTGTACTGGGAATGCTCGGTCCCATCACTGCTGCTGCAGAATCCCGGGGCGACATCGAGACCCTGGAACGTGTTCTGTGCATACATTCGAGCGCTGGTTCGAATCCGACAGCTATTCTGAATACTCAGCTCGCAGTAGCCAAGGTGTTACGAAATTCGACGCGACCTCTCGAGGCAATCAATTATTTAGAGGGTGCCTATGCGAGTGCGCGCAGAGCGCAAAGTCTTCGCAAGTTCGAAATTGGGCGTATTCTAGCCGCAACCTTGGTAGAGGCTGGTCGCCGCGAGGCTGGTCGCCGAGTACTGGCGGAGCTCCTCGATGGAGAGGCGCAATCCCCGGCTAGCAGATCCATCGCTGCGAAAGAGATGGAACGAACGTATGACACTTACCTTGAGATATTCGGCAAAGAATTTCGTTCTGGACTAGATGGCGAGGATAGACAGTGACGACACGCCAACACTTGGTTGTATCGATTTAAGTTTTCGGGTGTTTCAGGCACTAGCAGTGAAACTCTCATCGAACCCTGAGATGTCCCCCTACACAGCTGATGCATGGATTGCATTCAATCGATAATAGAGTATATTAATTAGGCGACGCTATGGACCATGTCACGTCGGGATCATTGCGAGCGAGCATGGCCTGGAACGGGGTGGCATCGTCTGATGTCGACTGGGCACGCTTGGAACCTGGGCAATCCGAGCCTGGGACGGAAAGAGCCCTGGTGCATTCAGCGAACTTTGTCGGTGAATGCACCATCCGGTGGCCCTGGTAAGCAACGTGAGCGCAACTTCTTTCTTACTATGCCGTTGAACACAAGATTGTGATGTAGAGGGAGTGCTTGCCGATGTCGAACGCTGTGCAGAACGGTCGATAATGCCTGCAATCTCAGGCAGCCATCGCAACGCTCCTTCCAACGCTTCTGATGGTGCGCGGAATCCGAGAGGTTTGTCCAGAACGGCCGGTGTCGTACCACTGATCACCGACCGCTGTCCTGGCCAGCTTCCAGCCTCAGGGCTGACTGGGATGATTTGAAGGTAGTTACCGCGCCCCAGCTGCCAGTGCGGTCAACAGGCGGTTCGGCGTGACCGCAGACGCGCAGGCGGCGGCGCAATGAACGAGTCGAGCGAAACCTGGTCGTCGACGGCCAGTGCCATCTTCTCGTTGCCTGCAGCGACATTTCGCGTCTTGCGTGTCCGGGAAGAACGTAGCATCGCCGGGCAGAAGTAAGTGCCGTCGAATTCGAAGGCAACCGGCACGGCATCCGGCTGTCTGGCGGCGGCGCGGGCGGCGAGGCGAGCCAGTCAGCGCTCGGCAACCTGCGGGTAGGCTCCTCGACGTCGCCGACATCGAACTCGGAACCGGCCCGCGGCCCGCGCCCCGGCGAAGCATTAGCCCTGCGCTGGTCGGATATCGACCTCGACAGCACCCCGGCACGGATGACCTTCTCCGGCACCATCATCCGGATCAAGGGTAAAGGACTGATCCGCCAGGAATGGACCAAGACCGACTCCGGATACCGGACGGTGGTCTTGCCTCAATTCGTCATCGACACCCTCCGGCGGGTCAAGGCCGAGGCAGTCGCCAACGAACTGGACCTGGTCTTCCCCAACCGCGACGGCGGCATCTGGGATCCCCACAACTTCAACCGCCTGTGGCGCCAGGCACGCGGCGAGAAGTTCGCCTGGGTCACCCCCAAGACCTTCCGCAAGACCGTCGCTTCGCTCATCGCCGAGCAATACGGCCCCCAAGCAGCAGCTCAGCAGCTCGGCCACGCCAACGACTCGGTCACCAAACGCCACTACATCGACCAGCCCACCGAGGCACCTGACTTCACCGCCGCTCTAGGCGGCCTCGCACGCTGAAAACGTGTCGTTTCCGTGTCGTTCTAACACCGAAAAGCAAAAAACCAGGGTCGAACTGTACCGTTCGCCCTGGTCACTGCTCCCCCATCTGGACTCGAACCAGAAACCTGCCGATTAACAGTCGGCTGCTCTGCCAATTGAGCTATAGGGGACTATCCTCGGTCCGTCTGTGCTAGGCGGGCCGAGGAGAAACTTTAGCGTATGGGCGGGCGCCCGCCCAAATCGCGTCGCTACCTGCTGACATGTGGGGTTGGGTCGAGGGTTGCGGTGGCGGCGCGGTGGTCGCTGCCGGGGGTGTGTCGGACGGTGGCGGCTCGGGGGGTGAAGCCGCGGGTGAGGATGTGGTCGGGGCGGGTGAGGGGGAAGTCGGCGGGCCAGGTGAAGCCGAGGCCGCTGCGGACGTCGTGCAGGGCGAGGGCGGTGAGTTCGGGGTCGGTGGAGGCGGTGTTGAGGTCGCCGAGGACGAGGAGGCGGTGGGCGGGGTCGCGGTGGACGAGGTCGGTGAGGGTGCGAAGGGTGCGGTTGCGTGCGTCGGTGTCGTTGAAGCGGATGGAGCCTAGGTGTACGGCGTAGACGGTGACGTCGCCGGTGGGGGTTTCGAGGTGGGCGCGTAGGGCGCGGGCCCAGCCTTGGCCTAGGTCGAGGCGTTCGACGTCGGATAGGGGGTAGCGGCTCCACAGGCCGATGGTGCCGACGGTCGCGACGTGGGGGTGGTGTGGGTCCAGGGCGGCTGCTACGGCTGTTCGGTTGCGGTCGGTGAGTTCCTGTACCGAAATCACTGCGGCGTCGGTCAATTCGTCTGCTGTGCCGCCTGCACCGAGGTTCTGGGTGGCGACACGCAACGCGTCAGGGGACGACTCGCCGTGCGGGCGGTCGACGAGTTCGGGGACGAAGATCACCGTCCAAGCCAGGATCGGGGCCACGACAGCGACGAGGCCGACCTTGGAGGCCGCGCAGAGGGCGACGAGGGCGAGCAGCAGTGTCGGGACGATCAGCCAGGGCAGGAAACTGCTGACGAGCTGGCGAAACCCGCCGGTCTCGGGCAGCAATCGAGGGGCCACCAGCAGAGCGGCGAGCAGTGCGGCGGCCGACGCGAGGGTGATGTCTCGAAGAGTTCCGTACGGCATGACGGCAACGATGGATGGGCGAGATGAGAGGTTCATGAAACCGGATCGCGTTCCACCGTTCTCACCTGGAAGTAACGGTACGGCCGCTATCAGGGGCGAGAATGAACACAAAGCGCTGAGCGCGTGGTGAATTGGGAACTCCTTGGCAACCCCGCTGAGCAGAGGAACGAGGTGGCCGCCATGAACGAATTCGCATGCGGCGATTGCTGGCGTCGCGAGAATCTGACCTTCGCACAACTGCTGGATCCGGCGCACATCCGCCGCGGCCAGCGCCAGCTGTGCGACGAGCATCGGGCCAAGCGAGAAGAACTCGCCGCCTGAGCATCCGCCTCCCAGGCCCTATCCGGATCGACAGGGCCACCGGCCGTCGGGCAGGATAGAGCCGCGAACAGGCAACTGGGAGGAGCACATCGAGATGCTGCGGTTGATCATCGGCGTGGCGGCCGGGTATGTACTCGGCAGCAAGGCCGGGCGGGCTCGCTACGAGCAGATCAGCGCGGCGACCCGGGCGCTCTCCGAGAGCCCGGTGACCCGCAAGCTGGTGCTGGTCGGCAGGCAGAAGCTGTCGGACAAGCTCAGCACGAAACCGCGGCTGGAACCGATGGAGCCGCTGGACGAGCGCACCACCATCCTCGTGCCGCAGGATCAGCTCCGCCGCTGACGCCCGATCGACTGACACGATCGGTCTCAACGAGCTCTACTGCGCTGGGTGGCTCGTCGGGCGACTTCCGCTGCGGCTCGACGCCGACGATGAGCTCGTCGCCGACGCTCGCGCACGACACTATCGAGTACGTCCGGGAACGCCGACGCGGGTTCTCAAGCCCCGGTAGCGAAGTCGTCGTGGTTGCCCATCGCCTGCGTCAGCAGACTCTTGCGGTACTGCTCCAGCGCCACCAGATCCCCGAACAGCGCCATGTACGCATCCGGCTGCTCGGTGGACGACACCCGCTGCAACTTCGACTTCAGCTCGGCGATCTGCCGCCCCACCCAGGCCTCCTGCGTGCGCGCCAGCACACCGGCGACGAAACGTGGGATACCGGCCGCGTTCTTCACCGGCAGCGGCTCGTTGGCCAACTCGGACAGCAGTGCGCGCATGGTCAGGTCATCGGTGCGGTCGGCAATCGCGTTGACCCACTCCGCGCCACCGAGCCCGGCCGAGGTGCCGCCCACCTCCGCGATCAGCAGCCGAACCGCCGCATAGGCGGGGTGGGTGAAGGCGTCGGCCTCCAGCGAGTCGAACACCGACCCGGCCATCGCCGGGTACTGCAACGCCGCGGCGAGTACCTGTCGCTGCGGCATCAGCGTCGGATCGTTCGGATTGGGCCGGGCCGCAGGATGTTCGGCGACCACCTCGGTCTGCCGCACGGGCGGGGCCTGTCGCCCGCCGGTGCCGCCTCCGCCGGTGCGGTTGCGCTTGGCTTCGTCGCCGACCCGGCGGACCACGGTCTGGATGTCGTCCCAGCCGACCCACCCGGCCAGCTTCGTCGCATACGCCTTACGCAGCGCGTTGTCCTTGATCTGCGCGACCACCGGGACCGCCCGGCGCAGCGCCTCCACCTGGCCCTCGGCGGTATCGAGGTTGTGGTCGGCGAGCAGGCCGCGAATCACGAACTCGTACAACGGGGTACGCCGCGCCACCAGGTCGCGGACGGCACCGTCACCGGATTGCTGGCGTAGCTCGCACGGGTCCTGCCCGTCGGGCGCCACCGCGATGTAGGTCTGGCCGGCCAGCTTCTGGTCGCCCGCAAAGGCTTTCAGCGCCGCCGCCTGGCCCGCCGCGTCACCGTCGAAGGTGTAGATGATCTCGCCGCGCCAGAAATTGTCGTCGAGCAGCAGCCTGCGCAGCAGCGCGAGGTGCTCGTCACCGAAGGCGGTACCGCAGGAGGCGACGGCGGTCTTCACGCCGGCCAGGTGCATGGCCATCACGTCGGTGTAGCCCTCGACCACGACGGCCTGATGCCCCTTGGCGATGTCGCGCTTGGCGAGATCGAGGCCGAACAGCACCTGGGACTTCTTGTACAGGATCGTTTCCGGGGTGTTGATGTACTTGCCCGGCATGGTGTCGTCATCGAAGAGCTTGCGCGCGCCGAACCCGATGACGTCGCCGCCGAGGTTGCGGATCGGCCAGAGCAGCCTGCGGTGGAACCGGTCGATCGGGCCGCGCTGGCCCTGCCTCGACAGGCCCGCGCCCTCCAGCTCCTTGAACTCGAAACCCTTGCGCAGCAGATGTTTGGTCAGCGTGTCCCAGCCCGCGGGCGCGTAACCACAACCGAACTGCTGGGCGGCGGCGGCATCGAAGTTGCGATCGGTGAGGAACTTGCGCGCGGTCTCCGCTTCCGGCTCGCGCAGCTGCGCCATGTAGAACTCGTGCGCGGCGGCATTGGCGGCGACCAACCGGGAACGGGTGCCCCGGTCGCGCTGCACCGAGGTGCCGCCACCCTCGTAGTTGATCTGATAGCCGACCCGGTCGGCCATCTGCTCGACCGCTTCGACGAAGCCGACATGGTCGATTTTCTGCAGGAACGCGAAGACGTCGCCGCCCTCACCGCAGCCGAAGCAGTGGAAGAGGCCATGATTGGGGCGCACATGAAACGACGGCGACTTCTCGTCGTGAAACGGGCACAACCCCTTCATGGAGTCCGCGCCGGCGCGCTTCAGCGCGACGTATTCCCCCACAATGTCTTCGATGCGGACGCGGTCACGTATCGCCGCGATATCGCGATCTGGGAGTCGTCCGGCCACGGCAGTGAGCGTACCCGTCGAGGGGTGCCTTCTTCACCCTTGGCTCCGGCTCGACTGCCACTGCGGCGACGCGACATGGCAGAAGGTGGCGGTAGCACCCGAACTGCAGCGACGCGGCGGCGCGAGTTCCTGCAACCTGAACAAGTCGAACCAGCCGTGCGCGTCGGCGTCTCGCAAAACGCGGTCCCGTGCCTGCCCGCTCGAGCGCCGGGTCATGCTTGTCACACTGAGCGACACAGTGCACGCAGGCGCGCTCAACGACACTTCTCCGCGAAGTCGACTGAGCAAGCGAGCTGGTGTCCGCTACGCCCGGCCCACCGAACCCGCGTCATTCTCGTCACACTGACCGACGACGCCACTCACTGACGCAGCGACGCCGCCACCCGCTCCAACCTGCTCTCCGTGTAAGACGCGATCTGGTCCACAATCACCCGAACCCGCGCGGTGTCGTCGGCGGCGGCCTCCCACCACGGCAGCAACAGCGGTTCGAGACTGCGCGGCGCTTGGCGGAGCAGCCCCTCGGCAACCGCGTGGATGCGCTCGCGCTGAGCTTCTTGGCGAAGTCGGTGATCGGGGTCGGACATGACGTAGCGAAGCGCGACGGTTTTCAACACCGCCACCTCGGCGGCCACCACCTGCGGAACCTCGAGGTCGGCACCGTACCGGGAAAGGGCAGCACTGCCGGCGGTCTCCCGGGTGGCAGAGATGGCAGCAGTGGCGAACCGGCCGACCAGCTCGCTGGTGAGTCGTTTGAGCGCAACCGAACTGGCGAGCGTGCCGTCGTAATCGGTCACCGCAGCGACGACCGGCAGCTCGGAAAGCCGCTGCGCCGCCGCGACGAGTTCGTCCGCCGACAGCGAGTAATGCTTGTGCCTGCCGAGGCTGGCCAGCGCCTCCTGCTCGATCGGGTCGGCCAGAGCGCGCAGATCGATACGGCCCGCGATCACACCGTCCTCGACGTCGTGCACGGAGTACGCGACGTCGTCCGACCAATCCATGATCTGACACTCCAGGCTGCGGCGACGCTCAGGCGCGCCCTTGCGTACCCAGTCCAGGCGGTCGGTGTCGATGTCGTAGGCGCCGAACTTCGTGCCGGGACCCGTTCTGCCCCAGGGATATTTGAGGGCGGCATCGAGAGCGGCGCGAGTCAGGTTGAGACCCGCGCTCGCCCCCTCGGCGTCGAGCACCTTGGGCTCGAGACGGGTGAGAATGCGCAGGTTCTGCGCGTTACCTTCGAAACCGCCGTGCGCGTCGGCGAAGACATCGAGGGCTTTCTCGCCGTTGTGCCCGTACGGCGGGTGGCCGATGTCGTGCGCCAGCCCGGCCAGATCGACCAGGTCGGGATCGCACCCGAGACCGTCGGCGATGCTGCGGCCGATCTGGGCGACCTCGATCGAATGGGTGAGCCGGGTACGCGGGGTGTCACCGTCGCGCGGACCCATCACCTGAGTCTTGTCGGCGAGGCGACGCAGGGCCGCCGAGTGCAGCACTCTGGCCCGGTCCCGAGCGAACTCGGTGCGATGCCCGGTCTCGAATTCGCTGCGCGGCGGGCCGAGTCCCGCGGTTTTCGCGCGCTCGACAACCAGCCGTTCGCAATCGTGCTCGGTGTAACCGTCCACTACTGCCCTGCCGTATATCGGAAATCCGCCGCGAAATGGGTGAGCTGATACCAGAGCAAAGCGCCTGTCTCCCTGGCGATTCCATGCGCCTGCGACTCACGGGTGTAGACGGCGGGTCCAGTCCTGGTCGGCGCGGTCCACGCGTCCAAACCCTCGTCGCGGGCCATGGTGCGGGTGCGCAAGGAGTGCCACGGATCGCTCACCAGCACCGCGGAGTCCATGTCGCGGGCCTGCATGGCCGTCGCGACCGCCTCGACGCTGCGCAAGGTGTCCGAACCTGTCTCGACCGCAAGGATCTTGTCGCTCGGCACGCCCCGCGACTGCAGATAGTTCTTGCCGGACGCCGCCTCGGTGTACAGATCCCCCTCTTGCTTACCGCCCACCGTGATCACCCGCGGTGCCACGCCGAGCCGGAACAGCCGGTAGGCCTGGTCGAGTCGTGCCTCGAACACCGACGAGGGCGTGCCGGAGTATTGCGCGGCGCCGAGCACGACGATGGCGTCGGCCGTCGCGTAGTCGTCGATGCGCGCCACCTGCCACACCCGGAACGCCGTCCCGCCGACCAGCACCAGCCCCATCAACACCGATCCGACGATCAGCCGCCGCACCCACCGCCGCACCCCCGCGCCTTTACTCCGCGGCAGCACGGGGTCGGGCACCGAATCGGCTCGAGCGCGCATCGTTGGCGAATCCACTCCCCAAGTCTGCCAGTACGTGTGCTTCGCCCGCGTTTTTCGCGGATCTACCAGCCGCGTTCGCGCCACTCGGGCAGGTGCGGGCGCTCGGTGCCGAGGGTGGTGTCGTCGCCGTGGCCTGGGTAGACGACGGTGTCGTCGGGGTAGCGGGCGAAGAGTTTGGTGGTGACGTCGTGGTAGAGGCTGTCGAAGTCCGCCGGACCGTTGGTGCGGCCGAGTCCGCCGGGGAACAGCGAATCGCCGGTGAACAGGTGGACCTGGCCGGCGCCGTCGGTGAGAGCGAGCGTCACCGAACCCGGCGTGTGCCCGCGCAGGTGCACGACCTCGAGGGTGAGGTCGCCGATGGCGAGCTGGTCGCCGTCGGCCAGTAGCCGGTCGGGGCGGACCGGCAGCGGGTCGGCGTCGAGTCGATGGGCGGCGGTCGGGGCCCCGGTGGCGGCCGTGGTCTGCTTCAGCGCCTGCCAGTGGTCCGGGTGCTGATGCGTCGTCACGATCAGCGCGATCTGACCGGGCGCGACGTGGTCGACGAGTGCCTCGACCCGCTCGGGATCGTTCGCGGCGTCGATGAGCAGCGTGGCACCGGTGGCCGTGCACTGCACCAGATAGCAGTTGTTGTCCATGCCGCCGACGGACATCTTGACGATGCGGGCGCCCGGCACGTCCCGCTGCTGCGGGTCGGAACCCGGCGACACATGGCCGGTATACGGGCGATCGATGGTGATCACACCGACGATGCTATCGACCACCCGCAACCCCGGCCATCGCCGCGCGCCGAACCCGCATGATCAACGGCACGTCGCTGCGGCATCTCGCGAGGAGAGCTCACCACCATGCGCCGTGGGCCGGAACTTCCGGTCGAGGACGTTTACCAGCGACCCGAGGGCTAGGCCACGCGATAGATTCGTGCCATGCCGCTTCCGAATCGTGTTGCCCGCTGGACCTCCCGGATGGTGCTCGGCGTGCTGCTCGCCGGGACCGTGCTGCTGGGTGCGCCGACGGGGTCGGCGGAGGCACCGCTGCGCATGGACACCTACGTCGTCGACCCGGCGCAGGCGCTGAACGGCGGGCAACTCGATCGGGTGCGGTCGGCGGTCGACGAGCTCTACACCGACCAGCAGGTACGGCTGTGGGTGGTTTACGTGCGCGACTTCGGTGGGCTCGGGCCGGAGGCGTGGGCGCAGCGCACGGCCGCGGAGTCCGGGTTCGGTAACCGCGACCTACTTCTCGCGGTCGCCACGAAGGATCGCGCGTATTGGTTCTACGGGGAATTGCCCAGTGGCGTCAGCGATTCCGAGTTGAACAGTCTGCTGACGCGGCAGGTGGAGCCGGCGCTGCGCGACGGCCGCTGGGCCGATGCGGGCGTCGAGACGGCGGACGGCCTGAAGACAGCCAGGCAGGGTGGCGGCGTGCACCTCGGCTTCTTGCTCGTCATCGCCGCGCTGTTGGTGCTCGTGGTGGGCGGGCTGGTGCTGTTCTCCCGTAAGCGGCGCCGCGACCGGGCAAAGGGCGAACTCGCGGCGGCACGGCAGGTGGACCCGGACGACACCACCGCCCTCGCCGCGCTCCCGTTGGAGGCGCTGCACGCGCGCTCGCGGGAGACGCTCGTCGAGATCGACAACGCGATCCGCACCAGCGCCGAGGAATTGGAGCTGGCGACCGGCGAGTTCGGCGCCACCGCCGTCCTCCCCTTCCAGACCGCCCTCGATCACGCGAAAGCCGCGGCCGCCAAAGCCTTCTCGATCCGGCAGCGGCTCGACGACGACATCCCGGAGACCACGGACGAACAGCGCGCGTTGCTGGTCGACCTGATCGGCACCGTCGGGCGCGCCGATCGCGAACTCGACTCCCAGGTCGCCGAGTTCGACGCCATGCGCAACCTGCTGATCAACGCCGCCGACCGATTGGACGGGCTGACAAGGGATCTGGTCGAGCTGAAGAGCCGTGTGCCCGCCGCCGAGGCCGAATTGTCCCGGCTCACCGCCGCGCAACCAGCCAGCGTCCTCGCCCCGATCCACGACAACGTGACCATGGCAGGCGAGCGAATCACCTTCGCGGAGCAGAACATCGACGCGGGCCGCACGGCGCTCACCCAGCCGGTGGGAAAGCAGGGTGGTGCGGTCGCCGCGATCCGTTCGGCGGAGGCTGCGGTCGGCCAGGCCCGTACCCTGCTCGACGGCATCGACAACGCGGCCACCAACATCCAGCAGGCCCGCGACGGCCTGCCCGCGGTGCTGGACGAGCTGCGCCGCGATATCGCCTCCGCCACCGAGCTTTCCGGCTACGGCGGTCCGGAGCTGGCGGCAGCGACGGCCGCCGCGCGCACCGCATTGGACAAGGCCGAGGGCACCGCGACCGCCGACCCGCTCGACGCCTTCCACGACGCGGTCACCGCCGACGGCGAGCTCGACCGGGCCATCGCGGCGGCGACCGACCGCAAACTCGCGGCCGAGGACCTTCGGCGCAGGCTCGACCAGGCGCTGACCGCTGCTGGTTCCCGAGTGAGCGCCGCATCGGACTACATCACCACCCGGCGCGGCGGCATCGACGCCGAGGCCCGCACCCGGCTGTCCGAGGCGCAACGCAATCTCGACGCGGCACAACAGCTGAGCACAACCGATCCCGCGCGCGCCCTGGCCAGCGCCCAAGCCGCCGCCGACCTCGGCGGACGCGCGTTGCAGGCCGCCCAGGCCAGCGTGCGAGCCTGGGAAACGCGCCAACCGATGACGGGTTCCTCGCAGGCCGGGGCGGTGCTCGGCGGCATCCTCATCGACGGACTACTGCGCGGCGCGGCCGGCGGCGGCCGCCGATCCGGTTCGGGTGGCTGGAGCACGGGCTCCTACGGCGGCTCGTCGGGTTCGCGGCGGATCAGCCAGGGCGGCCGGTTCTGACCGCTTGACCCTGACACCGTGTGAGGTCATAGACCAGGAGTCGTTATGTTCACCATCGGAGACTTCGCCAGGCACGGACAGGTGTCGGTACGCATGCTGCGCCACTACGACGCGATCGGGCTGTTGCGCCCGGATCGGGTCGACGAGCACAACGGCTACCGCTTCTACTCCGGCGGACAGCTGGCCCGGCTCAATCGCCTTGTCGCACTGAAGGATCTCGGCTTCACGCTGGAGCAGGTCGGCCAGATCCTGGACGATCAGGTGAGCGGCGCGGAACTGCGCGGCATGCTCACCCTGCGCCGCGCCGAGCTCGAGCAGCGCATCGCGGGCGATCGCGCCAGGCTCTGCCAGGTCGAAACGAGGCTCCGCATCATCGAGAAAGAGGGCGTCATGCCGGTACATGATGTGATGATCAAATCCCTGCCAGCCGTTCGGGTTGCTGAATTGTCTACTGTCGCATCCGATTTCGAGCCGAGCTCGATCGGTCCGGTGATAGGGCCGCTGTTCGAGGACATCTGCGCGCGGCTGGAGAAAGCCGGTGTGCCGATCGTCGGATGCGGGATCGCGTACTACGAGCACCGCGCAGACGGGTCGGTGCTCGCGCACGCCGCGATGCCGGTGGATATCGACCCGGACGAGTCACACGATTTCACCGTCGTCGATCTGCCCGCCGTACCCCAAGCCGCCACTGTCGTCCATCGCGGCAACATGACCGAGGTGCTGGAACCCTGGCAGACACTGGGCCGCTGGGTCGAGGACAACGGCTACCGGCTCAGCGGTCCGAGCCGCGAGGTGACGCTGGTCTACACCGAAGACCCGAGCGGCTGGGTCACCGAATTACAGGAACCCATCGTCGCGAAGTAGGTGCGGCGCACACCCTCGAGTGCTGCTCAGACCTGAACAGTGACCGTATGGAGTCCCGACGGGCCGGTGGGGAACGGTGGGCGGTGACGTCCCTCCTGCACCTCACCGGACCGGCTGATCGCCCTGGCCTGTACTCGGTGCTCGCCCGGCGGTAACTCCACCGTCGTGCGCCAGCGGCGCCAAGCGGCCGGGGCGAGTTCGGTACCGAGATCGGCTGGGCGCCAATCACCTTCGCCGACCCGCACCTCCACTCCGGCCACACCGTGCGGCGGCGCCCAGGCGACTCCGGCCACCGTGGTGGTGCCCGCGGCGGACCTACCCGGTGCAGTCACGTCGATGCGGGCCTGCGGCGTCACCCACAGCGGGCCGGACGGCCAGCCGCGCCGCCACCAGTAGTCGACGTGGCTGTCGTCGGTAAGTTCCAGTTCGCCAAGCCATTTCGCGCCGGTGTACTGGCCGTAGAGGCCGGGGACGAAGACGCGGGCCGGGAAACCGTGTGCCGGAGTCAGCGGTTCACCGTTCATGCCGATCACCACATAGCCGGGCCATTCACCGGAACGCAGCGGCGCGAGCGGCAGCGAGATCGAGTAACCGTCCACGGCTCGGGTGACCAGTCGGGTGGCATCGGACTCCGGAATGGCGTGTTTCAGCAGATCGGACAGCGGCACCCCGTACCATCGCCCGTTGGCCGCCCGGCCCTCTCCGGCGTGGTTGTGCACGCACACCATGACGGCGTCGAACTCCACCGCGTCCTCGGCCAATTCACGCAATGACAACCGCAGCGGGTGTGCCACTTTGCCTTTGACCGATAGCCGCCAGTGGCTCGGATCGATGCGCGGCGCACGCAGATTCACGTCGGCGACGTACATGCGGCGCGCGGCGGTGACCAGTGGTGACAACCCCGGCTCGTCCTCTAGCCCGTCCTGCGGCACCACGCCAAGCGCACCCATCGGGCCTATGCGGCGAATCTCGTTGTCGTGCTTACGGTCCAGATCATGCTGCAGGGTGTGCGCGGCCGCGAACATTCCGGCACCGGTCGCCGCCCAGGCCAGCGTGCCGAGCGGGCCGCGCGGTCGCCTGCGCAGGCCGGCGGCGAGCACTCCGGCAGCCGCCACCGCACCGGCGACGGCGGAGGTCGAACGCGTCGGCAACCGCGTCGCCAGCGCACCCGCGCCCACGCCCAGCGCGGCGGCCGCCGGCGTCCGCAACCGTTCGGGCAAGGCATTGAGCCCGACCACAGCCGCGATCACCCCCGCACCGATACCGGACCGGGTAATGATTTTGTCGTGTCTGCCGGACATCGCCACCGTGGTCTCGACGACCGGAACCGGAGCGACATCGATGGCCGCCCGCCCCAGCGTGTCGATCAGCGAGCCGCCCCTGGTCGCCGCGATCGCCTCGCCGACCCCCAGCGCCGCCACGCCTACCGCGGCCGCCGCAACCCGTCCGCCGGTTCTCCGGTCTCCGTTTGTCACCACCGCCGGCACACCCGCTTCCGCCTCATCGTCCGCTGTCATCCAGCATTCTGCCCGACCGGCGTCATCGGCCCGCCGGTTTCCTCTTCAGCCCGACCAGGTGGACACACGGCGCACGACCGCCGAGCCGCTGATTCGCCCGCCGCTGTAGTCGACCAGCCCCGATGCCCGGTGCCTGTGCGGTGCCGCAGAATCCGATCCGACCACGACTTCTCCGATGGGCGCACTCGGCGCCACACCCGTGCCGAAGGGCCGCAGCCTGTCATGAGCCGCGCCGACGTACCGCCCCCTGCTGAGACCCGCCCCGGGCGAGGAGCTGGCTCAGCCCAAGTGCTGGACATCGATCCCGCCGCACCGGCTACGAGTACCGGCTCACTCCTCGATCGACTCAGTGGCCAACGAGGTGAGTTCTTTGCGTACCGCCGCGAGGAGCCGGTCGGCGTCGGTGCCGCCACCGAGCAGGCCAACGGCCAGCCGTCCGTGGAAGGTGTAGACAAGGAAGGTGACCGCAGCGGATGCGCCGGTCGAGGGACGCGGGTGTGCGGAGAGGTAGACGATTTCGTAGTCGGTGAACACAAGGCCCGCTGGTGTCCGGAAGCGCGGCACGGCACCGGTGTTGGTGATAGCGACGTGACCTGCGAGGGAGCGAATTCGACTGGGGCCGAAGAAGTCGGGAAAGTGCAGCACCGACTGCTGCACGACGCCTTCGGCCAGGTCATCGCGTAGCCGCTTCGAAACCCGCTGGGCCAGTTCGAGAACGCTTCCAGAGAGGTCGATGTCGGCGGCGAAGGACGCGAGTCCGGCCATGTTGGTGCCCTCGGCGGGCCGCACCCGCGGATCGAGTCGCGAGCGCATGTCCACCGGATACAAACAACCCAGCGGCACCGAACCCCCTGCGACATCGACCGTTTCGGACGCATAAGCACGAAGCAGCGCGGCGGTGATCAACCCGTTGACGCTGACGCCCCGTTGATGGCCGAGCCCGACGATCCGCGCCGTCGTTGTCTCGTCCAGCAGCGCACGCACCGGCCTGGCCAGCGAAGCGGGTGTCGGTTCACCGGCCGGGACAGCTTGTGCCTCCGGCGGCAGCGGGCGCGTCACATCCTCGAAACCGGTCACGGCCCCGGCGGTGATACCGCGTTGTGCCACATGCCATTCCAACGATTGCGGATACTCCTGTGGCACCACACTCATCGACGTGGACTCGACGATGTCGGTGTAGAAGTCCCAGAACCGCGACAGCAGTTCGACGCAGTGCCCGGCGTCCGCGATGCTGTGGTGCGCGTACAGCGTGACCCGCCACCGATCACCACCGGCGACCACCACATCCAGGTAGGCCAGCTGCGTCGCCGGGTCCACCGCGACAGCGGGCAAACGCACAGTCCGCACATCACCCTCGACCACCGAGGCTTCGATGGGCGAATCCTGCGGGCGCAGTAGATAACCCGAGCCCGCCTCGTCCTCGACGATCCGGCAGAGCACCACCGGATAAGCCAGCTGTAGTGCGGCGAAGGCCTCCTTCAACGCCACCGCATCGAGCTGCCCCGTCACCGACACCGACCGGCCCGTGTAGGTGCCGTGCCGAACAAACCGCTGTTCCGACGGTGCCAACACGCGCACCACCGCATCCTCATCCCGCAACACCTCGCAAGCGTGCGGCAACACCGGCGGACGCGCAAACCGCGGCATGCGCCAGACTGGCAGGCATGAGTCTCGCCGCGCATCTGGAAGAACTCGGCCGCCCGCTGGTCGAGCATCAGCTCGACCACCCGACGGTGGCGGGCATCGCCAAGGGCGACCTGCCCGAGCCGATTTTCCGTTCCTGGCTGGAGCAGGACTATCTGTTCCTGCTCGACTACGTCCGCGTCTTCAGCCGCCTGGCTTGGCAGGCCCCCGCGACCCATCTCGGCGACCTGGTGGACCTGGCGCACGCGACCTACCACGACGAACTCGCACTGCATCGCTCGCTGGCCGCGGAGTTCGGCGCCGATCTGGGCGGTGCCGCCAAAGGTGCTGCCTGCCAGGCCTATACGACGTTCCTGCTCGACTCGGCCGCCGACTACGCCGAGGGACTCACCGCCCTGTATCCGTGCATGTGGGGCTACTCCACCCTGGGTGCCCGCCTCGCGGAGAACCCGCCCGCCGAACCGCGCTACCGCCGCTGGGTCGACACCTACGCCGACCCGGGCTTCGCGGAACTCACCCGCCGCTGCGCGCAGATGATCGATGAAGCCGGAGCGGACCCGGCCCGCGCGGAACAACTGTTCCTGGAAGGCATGCGCCACGAACTCGCCTTCTGGGACGTTCCCGCCTGAGGTACGCGTGAGATCAGCCGCTCGGCTGGGTCGGCCGGCGCGTCCTCGATCAGCCGACACTGGTCGGCCCAGGTACACCTTTTCAGCCGAACGACTGGCGCTCCCTGCCGCACCTCGGTTTGCCGCACATATTTCAATGCGGCAAACCGAGGTTCAGGGACGCAGCACGATCTTGCCGCGCGTGTGCCGCTGCTCGAGCTCCCGGTAAGCCTCCTGCACCTTGTCGAGCGGGTACGCCCCGGCGATCGGCACCTCGAGCGTGCCCGCCGCGGCGAGATCCGCCAATTCGGTGAGCACGTCGACGGTTCCCGCGGCGGCGTTGCCGTCGCCTTTCACGCCGTACTTCTCGACGGCGGCAAAGTTGATGATGGTGTCGATCCGCTCGATCGGTACGCCGAGTTCCACCGCGATGTCCACATAGTCGGCGCCGAACGTATCGATGAACGCGTCCACACCCTTCGGCGCGGCGGCCCGAAGGCGGTCGATCAGTCCGTCGCCGTACGCGACCGGTGTCACGCCGACCTTGCGCAGCCAGTCGTGGTTGGCCGCGCTCGCGATACCGATCACCTCGGCCCCGCGCGCCCGCAGCAACTGCACCGCGATCGAGCCGACGCCGCCCGCGGCGCCGGACACGGCGACCGTATCGCCCGCGTTGGCTTCCACCGCCCGTAGCGTCGCGAAAGCCGTTGTCCCCGCGACATACAGGGCCCCGGCGACGTCCCAGTCCAGCCCGGCAGGTTTGGGCGTCACCTGGTCTACGGGAACCACCACATGCGTCGCGTGACTGGCCCGATTCTCGGTGAACCCCAGCACCTCGTCGCCGACCTCGACCCCGCCGACCCCTGCCCCGACCTCGACGATCCGGCCTGCGAAATCGCTCCCCTCCCCCGACGGAAACGTCGCGGGCCATTGCTCATGGAACACTCCGCTGCGGATGTAGGCCTCGCCCGGATTGATGCCGGCCGCGACCACCTCGACAACCACCTGCCCAGGACCGGCGGTCGGCGTCGGCACCTCGACCACCTTCAACTCTTCGATTCCGCCATATCGATCGAACTGCACCGCTCTTGCCATGCTCGGCTCCTCGTTTCAATGACTACGGCATTTGGAGCGTCAACGGCGCGCGACGACCTGTTCATTCCCATCGACCTGCGCCGAAATCGATCGTTCCGCACCGGGCCTCTTGGCACCAGCGTCTTATGGCAAGACATCCTCATCGGCACCCGCAACTACCTGGACCTCACCGCGCTCGGCAGGCAGCGGCACGTCGGCGAAGCGACGCATCACGGCACCGGTGCCGCGCACTGCCACCGAACAATTAGGGCGCGGACCACACGACACCGCTTACTCTTACCAGTGTGGGTGCGGAGAATGTGCGGGCGTCGGATGCCGACCGCGAGAAAATCGTCGAACGACTGCGTTCGGCGATGGACGAAGGCAGGTTGACCCTGCACGAGTACGACGACCGATTGCAACAGGTGTACGCCGCCAAGACCTATGGCGAGTTGACCCCGCTGCTGTCCGATCTGCCCGAGCACCGCGGTTCGCGCGCTGCGCCGGCGAAGGCGGTGCCGCAGTGGGTCATCATCATGTGGACCCCGTGGGTGTTCGTGAACATGCTGTGCCTGCTGATCTGGGCGGCCACCGGGATGGGCGACTTCTGGCCGTTCTGGGTTGCCGTGCCGTGGGGTTGCGCGCTGCTCATTCCGACGGCGATCGGAATCATTGTGCGCGGCAACGGTTCCGGACCGCAGCAGCCACCGATGCCGCCGATGCCACCGCTGCCACCCGTCCCGCCGAGGCGCTGAAACACCGAGGCGGCAAGGGGCGCAACGTCGAACGACCCGCACCGATCACTCGGTGCGGGTCGTTCGATTCTCGCGAAAGCCTCAGGACCCCAGCAGATGCTGGGCCAGGTAGCCCTCGACCTTGTCCAGCGCGATCCGCTCCTGAGCCATCGAATCCCGCTCGCGGATGGTCACCGCCTGATCGTCGAGCGTGTCGAAGTCGACGGTGATGCAGAACGGGGTGCCGATCTCGTCCTGGCGCCGGTAGCGGCGGCCGATCGCGCCCGCGTCGTCGAACTCGACGTTCCAGTTCCGGCGCAGCTGCGCCGCAAGGTCTTTCGCCTTCGGCGTCAGATCCGCGTTGCGCGACAACGGAAGCACGGCCGCCTTGACCGGGGCCAGCCTGCGGTCCAGTCGCAGCACCGTGCGAGTGTCCACGCCGCCCTTGGCATTCGGCGCCTCGTCCTCGGCGTAGGCGTCGACCAGGAACGCCATCAGCGAGCGGGTCAGGCCTGCCGCGGGCTCGATGACGTAGGGGATGTAGCGCTCGTTGGTGGTCTGATCGAAGAAGCTGAGCTCGGTGCCCGAGTGCTCGGAGTGCGTCTTCAGGTCGAAGTCGGTGCGGTTCGCGACGCCCTCGAGCTCACCCCACTCGTTGCCCTGGAAGCCGAAGCGGTACTCGATATCGGTGGTACCGGCCGAGTAGTGCGACAGCTTTTCCTTCGGGTGCTCGTAGAGCCGCAAGTTGTCCGGGTTGATGCCCAGGTCGGTGTACCAGGAGAAGCGGGTCTCGATCCAGTACTTGTGCCACTGCGCGTCCTCGCCCGGCTTGACGAAGAACTCCATCTCCATCTGCTCGAACTCGCGGGTGCGGAAAATGAAGTTGCCCGGCGTGATCTCGTTGCGGAAGCTCTTGCCGATCTGGGCGATACCGAACGGCGGCTTCTTGCGCGCGGTGGTCATCACGTTGGCGAAGTTGACGAAGATGCCCTGCGCTGTCTCGGGCCGCAGGTAGTGCATGCCGTCCTCGGACTCGATCGGGCCGAGGTAGGTCTTGAGCATCATGTTGAAGTCGCGCGGCTCGGTCCACTTGCCGACGGTGCCGCAGTTCTGGCACGCGAGCAGCTCCATCGAGACGGTGTCCGGGTCATCGATCTTGTGCTTGAGCGCGTACGCCTCCTGCAGGTGGTCCTGCCGGAAACGATGATGGCAGTTCAGGCACTCCACCAGGGGGTCGTTGAACACCCCGACGTGGCCCGAGGCCACCCACACCTGGCGCGGCAGGATCACCGACGAGTCGAGGCCGACGATGTCCTCACGGCTGGTGACCATGGACCGCCACCACTGCCGCTTGATGTTCTCCTTCAGCTCGACACCCAGCGGACCGTAGTCCCATGCCGACTTGGTGCCTCCGTAGATCTCACCGCTCGGGTACACCAGACCCCGGCGCTTGGCGAGGTTGGCAACGGTGTCCACCTTCGACTTGGGTGCCACGCGAGAATTCTCCATCCACTACGAGTCGGATTGTGCGTTCAGGCTCTTGTTTTGCGTGTACGCAACGATACGAAGACAGACTATCGGCCCTGCCCAACCGACTTTCCACCGCACGGCCAACCTCCTGCGCTTCGCGGAAAGTGCCAGCCCTCCGGCGCGTCCGTTTGACATGCGCAACTATGCATATCAAAATGGGATCGCTTTCCAATAAGGAGTTGGTGCCATGACCGCCGAGACCGCCGCCGCCCATCCACACAACCCGTACCGCTCGCCCGCGCCCGCGCTGGTACCGGCGCGGACCGTCCTGGAGGACGCAGGCGAGTTACTTCGAGCCCTGGCCGCACCCGTCCGTATCGCCATTGTGCTGCAACTGCGCGAGTCACCGCGCTGTGTGCACGAATTGGTCGACGCGCTCGGAGTGACCCAACCGCTGGTGAGCCAGCATCTGCGCATCCTCAAGTCCGCAGGCGTCGTGCACGGCGAGCGGTCCGGTCGCGAGGTGCTGTACGAACTCGTCGACGACCACCTCGCGCACATCGTGGTCGACGCCGTCGCGCACGCCGAGGAAGGGTAATTCGTGTCAGAGAACACTGTCGTTCCGCAGAAGCCGGTCGGCATCCGCAGCACCAGACAGCGCAGTGCGATCGCCGCGCTGCTCGGTGATATCGAAGAGTTCCGCTCCGCGCAGGAGTTGCACGACGAGTTGCGCAAGCGTGGCGAGGGCATCGGCCTGACCACGGTCTATCGCACGCTGCAGTCGCTGGCCGACGCGGGCATGGTCGACGTGCTGCGCACCGACACCGGCGAATCGGTCTATCGGCAGTGTTCTACCGGGCACCACCATCATCTGGTGTGCCGGCATTGTGGGCGCACCGTGGAGGTGGAGGGCCCGACCGTGGAGGCGTGGGCGGGCGCCATCGCGCGGGAACACGGCTTCACCGAGGTCAGCCACACCATGGAGGTGTTCGGCACCTGCCGGTCCTGCGCGACCGCGGGCAATGGCGACGGCCGGGCGGTCGAGTAGTCCGCTCAGCGGACCGCACCCTGGTTAACACCGCCCCTCCCCGTACAGATTTCAACGCGAGCCCAGGAACGCCCGGACGAACCGGGTATCGAACGCTGGGTTTCGCACATCTTCTGGGAGGCAGCGTGCGCTCGATTCCATCTGCGGTTGCGGCGGATAGCCGTCGAATCCGTACCGCCGCAGGAACGGTCGCGCTGGTCGGCGCGGCCGTGCTCGTCCTGACGGCATGCGACGACAAGGCAGGCATCGCGACACCGACCTCGGCGGCCGCAACCACCAGTGCCGTCGCGAACGGTCAGCCCGGCGGCAAGAGCGGACAGTCGACGGTTCGGCCGGTCGGCAAGACCGGCTGGTACGACGGCTTCGCCATCACCGTCGACAAGGCCACCCTCGTGCCCGACGAATACGGCGGCGCCAAGGTGCTGATCGACATCACCTACAAGAACACCACGCTCGACAACAAGACGATGGACAACAACACCTCGCTGCTGGTCGACGGCGAAGTCGACGGCGGAGCGAGCTGGGACAACCCGACGGTGCCCGGCGGCGGTTCGGCGACCGGCAAGGTGACCACGCCGGTCAAATCCGCCAAGGACGCCGAGCACCTGCTCGACACCATGACCGTGGTCTACGGGCAGGCTTCGGACAACCAGACCAAGATTCCGCTCAGCGCCGCAGGCGAAGTCGAGAGCGTGCAGCCGAAGACGTTGCCCGTCACCGGCACGCTGGTGCAGGGCCACACCACGATCGAGGTGACCGCGGGCAAGCTCGGCCCGAGCTACACCAAGAACGAGCGCGGCAAGAACGAGCTCGCGCTACACATCAAAATCACTGGCGGGCAAGGGGTTCCCGCAGGCGGGGCAAATATCTTCACCGAGTACTTCTCGCTGCGGACACCGGACGGGAAAACCGTGGTCGCCGACGACCGCAGCCCGATCAACGAACTGCTCGACGCCGGCAAGACCATCGACAATCCGAAGAACTACGTCGTGTTCATCTTGCCCGCGCCGACCAGCGGTGACTACGTACTGACCTACAACAGCCAAAAGGACGAGGGCGCGCCCACCGCACCAACCCTCGCGTTCACGGTGAGCTGACCCACCGCACTCCGAATCGCCGACGGTCGACAGCTTCGACCGTCGGCGACTTTGTGCTGCCCGGGGCACTGAGCTGTTGCGACGGCGACCCACCACTTCCAGCGGAAAATTTCTGCGAACTGTCACCAATCCGCGCAAGTGGCTGGTCCGAATACTTGTCGACGCAGGGGTTCCAGCCCTGTGCCGAGGTCGAGGAGGGACCTTCCGCAACCGACCGAGGGCTTTGTTCTGTCCATTCACCACATGACGAAGCATCGCGTGCGCCTTGCGGTCGCAGGCGCCGTGCATCGTACAAAATTGAGGAGCATATCGATGTGCAAGTTGTGGCGGCACGCCTTGATGATCGGAGTGTCCGGTGCTTTGATGCTCGGCACTGGGACCGGTCCCGCCGCCGCCTACTCCGAGGACCAAGAGTTGCAGATCGCGACATTCATCAATAAATTCGCCTGCCAGGTGACGGCAAAGCCGAGCGCAGTAGAGCATGGTACGAAGAGTACTCGGTGATTCAGGACGAAGCTCCCTACGAAACACGTGGGAACATATTGCCGCACTCCACAGCGGTGCGGATGATCGACGACGACCGCCTCGACTATGAAGTATATTTTGGCGTGTACCAGTCAGGACATACGGTATTCAACCCCAGGACGCGCCAAAAGATCTGCCAGAACCAAGAGGACTTCGCAACGGCGTTGAAACGTGTCGCGGTAGAAAACAAAGGCTCCGTCAAGGCTTGCTGCGCAACCGAGGACGGTATGCAGCAGTTTTTTGACAAAAAATTGAACGATAACATCGCACTCAGCCTGCGCGAGTCACCGGAAGACGTCGAGAAGGTAATCGACGAAATGGCCAAGAAGGCGGCCGAGAGAGAGACCGGCCGACCGTACGAAGACTTGGACGCCGAGGACAAGGAGGAGGCGGACGAGGTTGCGAAGGATTATAAAGAAAACTTCCTGGACACGATCGGCTTGACACCCGAGAAGCTCGCAGATGCAAAGGCTTCGCAGCCGGACAAGTACAAAGACAAGTGGCCGTGCAACCCGGATTCCGACGGTAACTGCCAGTACTTGTGATCAATTGACCTGCGGCAGCGAAGCCGGTGGCTCGATCACGCCGTCCGATTGCACGAGCACGCGACGGGAACAGGTGCCGGGGTAGCCGTTTCGGCGGTACGCCGACCGCGTAGTGCGCCGATGCCGAGCAGGGCGAGGGCGGCGGCGGTCCAGATCAGCAGTACAGCAAGTGGACCCGTGGCGCCTGCGCCGTCGAAGAAGGCTACGGAGCGGAGCAGGGAGGCGGCGGCGCCGGGCGGGAGGAGTTGGCCGATGGCGCCCCACGGCTGTGGGAGCAGTTCCGGGGCCGAGGTGGCGGCGGAGAACGGGTTGCCGATGAGCAGCATGGTCAGGGCGGCGATGCCGATGCCTGCCCGGCCGATCGCGGTGGCGAGTCCGACCACCGCACCGGCGACCGCGATCGAGACGAGGCCGGCGACGGCGGAGAGTTCGAGGTAGGAGCCCGGCACCACCGACATCCAGCCGTGGATGATCTCCATGCTCAGCAGGCCGCCGACTACGCCGAAGGTGAGCAGCCCCAACGCTTTTCCGGCGACGGTCGGGATCACCAGGCTGAGCAGTACGCCAGCGGTGATTCCCGCCATCACCAGCGGCAGCACCATGGCGCCGAACGCGGCGCCGCGCGGATCGTCGGAGTCGGCGGCCACCACATCGTCGATTCGTGGCGCCGGGGCGCCGGACATCTGCTGACCGATCTGCGTGAGTTGTTGCGCGACAATCGGACTCGCGCCGGAGGCGACCAGCACTCGCGGCGGTCCGTCGCCGGTCACGATCGCGCCGTACACCTCGCGGTCCGCGATGGCGGCGCGGGCGGCGGCCTCGTCGGCCTGGCGGGAGACCTCGAAGGCGCCGGGGCTGTGCTCGGCCAACCGGCCGACCACCATCTCCGCCTGCGGGCCGGTGACGGCGATGGGCAGATCGAGCGGGGTGATATTGGCGGCGGGCCAGGCGAAGGCGATCAGCATCAGGGCCTGGAGCAAGGCGGCGCCGACTCCGACGGCGAGCGCTCGCTTAGTGGTGTTCATGATGTTCTCCCGTAAATCGAATGATCGTTCTCTTTCGATGGGGGATATCGTCGCGCGCAACCTCGAACTTGTCAAGAACGGATGTTCGTTTTACTTTGGAGGCATGCCCAGAGTCAGCGAAGAACACCTGGAACGTCGTCGGCAGCAGATTCTCGAGGCGGCCCGCCTCTGCTTCGCACGCAAGGGCTTCCATGAGACGTCCATGCAGGACGTCTTCGCTGAATCAGGACTGTCGGCCGGGGCGGTGTACCGCTACTTCAAGAGCAAGAACGACATCATCGCGGTCTTGGCCACCCAGACCACGCTCCCCCTGCGCGCGCAGATGACCGAACTGATCCGCGCCGATCCCCTGCCAACGCCGGACGTGCTGGTCGCCGCCCTCGCCAAGCACATGGTCGCGCACAGCGGACCCGACGGGCCGCTGCGACTGGCCCCCCAAGCGTGGGCCCTGGCGCTCGTCGACCCCGACGCGGCTCAGTATGTGAAAGAGGCGATCCTCGGCCTCCGCGGCCGCTGGTACGAGTACACCGAGCGCATGCGCGACGCAGGATGGATTCCCGCCGACGCCGACATCCACGCGGTAGCCACCGCCATCATGGGTGTGCTGCCCGGATTCATCTTGCAGCACTTGATAATCGGGGATATCGATCCCGAAACTTTGGCCCGCGGCATCCGCACGCTACTGCCCTACGGGTCTCCGGACGCCTGACGGGCATGCGGCACCCGCCACCCTGTCCGCACCCGCACCCGCACCCGCACCCGATGTCGGGATTTGCACTACCTCTAGTACCCCGCAACGCGTGCGTGCCCCGAGAATGCGTGCGGTCCCGAGAACGGGTGCGGGTTAGCGGTGCCCCGCCGCGCAGCACTCGCCTGGTGCGCGGCGGCCGTCCCGATCCCCGCGCAGCACCTGCCTGGCCCGTAGCCGCCCACCCGATCTCCGCGCAGCACCTGCCTGGCCCGCGGCCGCGGCACCGATCTCCGCGAAGCACCTGCCTGGCCCGCGGCCGCCGCACCGATCTCCGCGAAGCACTTGCCTGATGCGTAGCCGCCGGACCCATCCCAGCGAAGCACTTGCCTGGTGCGTGGCCGCCGTCCCGATCCCAGCGAAGCACTCACCTGATGCATAGCCGCCGTCCCGATCCCAGCGAAGCACTCGCCCGGTCCGTAGCCGCCGGACCAATCCCCGCGCAGCACCTGCCTGGCCCGCGGCCCCCAGCCCGATCCCCGCGCAGCACCTGCCTGGTGCGTGGCCGCCGTCCCGATCCCCGCGCAGCACCTGCCCGGTCCGTAGCCGCCGGACCAATCCCCGCGAAGCACTTGCCTGATGCGTAGCCGCCGGACCCATCCCGGCGAAGCACTTGCCTGGTGCGTAGCCGCCGGACCAATCCCCGCGAAGCTCGGCCTGTCGCGGAAACGCCGTCCACGGCAACCGGCTGGCCAATCGGTATAAGCCAGCGCGGGCTCGCCCGTGACTCAGAGGCTGAACGCGATTCCGCGCAGGATCAGCGCGACGATGAACACCACGGTGAACGCCAAGTCGATCGCCATCCCGCCGGCGCGGATCGGCTTCAATACCCGCCGAACCGGTGCGATCACAGGCTCGGTCGCGGCGTGCGTCAGTTCGCGGGGGCGGTTGGCCCAGCTCGGATTGTTGCCGAGTGCCGCCATCCAGTCGAACACCATCCGAGCCAGCAGCAACACGATGAACACCGTCAAGGCGTACCCGATCAGGGTCCCGATGAGGCTCATGTCCAACTCCTTCGTGGTGGCCGCGTTGGCCCTCTCACCAGTCTCAACGCGGCGGACGGGGTCAAAAGTGTCGCGTTTGCCGGGTTCTCAGCCGACTATCAGGTCGGTTCTGCCAAGCGGTGTGGACAAGGGGCCGAAACACCGGCTCCTCGATAGCCAGCGGACCCATCCCCCAGAAACTACCGGCAGTCCCATCCGTTCCAGGCCATTGATCGCTGACTACACCTGTGTAAGTGTCGGAACCTCATGGGATGAATCTGTCCGAAGGGAAACCCGCAGTGACCGTTTCGAAGAAGACCGCCGCCACCGTGACCACGCTCGGCGCGTTGACCGCCGCGATCGCGCTCGCCGCCCCCACCGCCGGTGCCGCGGTCACCCGCATCGATATCGCACCCGGCCTCAGCTTCGGCAGCTCGGGTTCCTACGGCACCGGCTGCTCGTACACGGTCACGGCGACCGCCCGCCCTGGCGTCGCGGTGGTCTTCCTGGACGAGGTCGACGGATTCCGCACCACAGATACGTTGAAGCCGGTCGGCCCGGTCGCGGATGCGTCCGGCAAGGCCAGCACCACCTGGACCCCGGCCAAGAAGGGTGAGCACAAGATCTGGGCCGCCGAATACATCGCGGGCGAGACCTACTTCCTCACCTCGGTGACCGTCGGCACCGGCCTCAACGCCGGCCCGGCCTGCGTCGTGCTGCCTTAACAGCCGGCACACCCGCCCCACCTGGTTCTCGGTGCCGAAAGCGCAAGCACACGAATGCGATTCGAGCACCGATCCCGTTCGCACTGCCTACAGAACGGCATAGCGCCCGAGAAGGGTGGTGCGGCCGATCAGGGCAGCAGACCCTGGCGGGCACGCCCGGCGCCGGAAAGCACGAGGACCAGCATGGTGGCCAGCGCCTGGTCGTCGAGTCCGGCGGCGGGGAAGGTGTAGCGCAGAATGATGTCGGCGAGTTTGTCGTGCGCGATGACGGTGAGCGAGCCGAACTGCAGCGCGTTGTTCCGCTCGGCGACCCGCTTGTGCAGCTGCGGCTTGATCGGGCGATCCCAGGCGAGCACACAGGTGAGCGTGAGCACGTCAAGCCCTGGCGCGAGGCTCACCGCGCGCAGCGAGCACAGCGAGCCCTCGTACTCGAAACCGATCGAGCCTTCGGGGTCGACGCGCACGTCGATGTCGTAGAGCGACAGGCAGGCGCCCGCGCGGGCTTGCAGTTCGTGTTCCGGGGTCACCGATGATTCCATGTCCGCGCCGCCGTTCATTTCGTGCCGCCGAAGCGGCGGTCCCGCGAAGCGTACTCGAGGCACGCGGCCCACAGGTTGCGCCGGTCGAAATCGGGGAACAGGGTGTCCTGGTAGACGTATTCGGCGTAGGCGGACTGCCAGATGAGGAAGTTCGAGCTGCGGAACTCGCCGGAGGGGCGCAGGAAAAGATCCACGTCCGGCATGTCCGGCTCGTCCAGGTATTTCGCCAGCGTCGACTCG
This sequence comes from Nocardia sp. NPDC052316, assembly GCF_044547795.1. Taxonomy (NCBI): domain Bacteria; kingdom Bacillati; phylum Actinomycetota; class Actinomycetes; order Mycobacteriales; family Nocardiaceae; genus Nocardia; species Nocardia sp. NPDC052316. Next base: position 629,155 of record NZ_JBIUBB010000003.1, on the reverse strand, counting down.
GTGACCTTCTCCGGGTCGATCTCCCCCGCCGCTACCCGTCGCGCGATTTCCCTTGCGGCGTCGGCGATTTCGGCGCGCCCGCCGTAGTTGACGCACATGGTGAGGGTCATCACCGTGTTGTCCTTGGTCAGCTCCTCGGCGACCTCGAGTTCGTTGATCACGCTGCGCCACAAACGAGGTCGCCGTCCGGCCCAGCGCACCCGCACGCCCATCTCGTTCATCTCGTCGCGGCGGCGCCGGATCACGTCGCGATTGAAGCCCATCAGGAAGCGCACCTCCTCGGGGCTGCGCCGCCAATTCTCGGTGGAGAAGGCATAGGCCGAGAGCCACTTCACGCCGATCTCGATACAGCCCTCGACGGTGTCCATCAGCACGGCCTCGCCGCGTTCGTGGCCCGCGGTGCGCGGCAGCCCGCGTTCCTGCGCCCACCGGCCGTTGCCGTCCATCACCAGCGCGACGTGGTTGGGCACCAGCACGGCCGGGATCTCCGGCGGACGCGCGCCCGAGGGGTGCTGCGAGGGCGGACGAACAGTGCGGGGTGCGCCCGACTTGGTCGCGGTGGAGGAGTCTCGGCGGAGGATCACGGCCCCTATCCTGCCTGATGGTTGTGGAGGCCTTGTGAAGGTCTCCGCCCACCCGGCGATCAGGCGGGCGAGCGTACCGGGCTCGACCGCTCGATCAGCGGCAACGTCCGCAACTGCCGTTCCAGGTGCCATTGCAGATGCGCGGCGACCAGGCCGCTGGCCTGCCTGCGCACCCCGTCGGGCACCGTCTCGATGTAGGCCCACTCCCCGCGCAGCAGCGCGACGAGCAGATCGAGCACCCCCGCGGCCGGTGTCGCCGCACCCGGCGGGCGGCAGTGCACGCACACTGCTCCCCCGGCCGCGACGTGGAACGCCCGATGCGGGCCCGGCGTCGCGCACTTGGCGCACTCGTCCAACGCGGGCGCCCAGCCCGCGAAACCCATGGCGCGCAACAGGAATGCGTCCAGGATCAGCTCGTGGGGTCGCTGCTTGGCGGCGATGGCGCGCAACGCGCTCGCAGTGAGCGCGTGCAGCCGCGGCGCGGGGGCGCGCTCCTCGCCTGCCAGTCGTTCGGCGGTCTCCAGCACCGCGCAGGCCGTGGTGTAGCGCCCGTAGTCGTCGATGATGTCGGCGGCGAACGCCTCCACGGTGTGTACCTGGGTTACCACGTCCAGCGTGCGTCCCGGATGCAGCTGCACGTCGATGTAGGCGAACGGCTCCAGCCTGGCCCCGAACCTCGATTTGGTGCGGCGCACCCCCTTGGCCACCGCGCGCACCAATCCGTGCTGGCGCGTCAGCAGCGTGACAATGCGGTCCGCCTCGCCCAGCTTGTGCTGGCGTACCACCACCGCCACATCTCGATACAAACGCACGCCTCATCCTCGCACGAGGACCCGACAGTCTTCGGCAGGCGCGGCATCACCTCTGCCACTTCCCCGACGAATCCCCCGTGCAGGTCGGCGCACTGACCTATTCTTTTTCTCTACCGCACTGCTGGGGAGGGGTTTTCGGATTTGGACGACCTACTTGGTACCGGAACCGCCGCCGGGTTCCGGGCCACTCGCGAACTACTCGGCCTGCCGGTGCCCTGGTGCGCCCGGCTCTTCGCCGTCGCCGAACGCACCGTGGAACGGTGGGAACGGGGCGCCTTCCAGATCCCGGACACGGCGGCCCGCGAGCTGGCCGAGATTGCCGACGAGACCGAACAGGTCGTCGAGGCGATGGTAGACGCCATCGGCGCAGGCGAGATCTCCCCGCGTCTGCACACCTATCGCACCAACGACGACTACTGCAGACACGAGCCGGACACCCGCTATCCGGCGACCTGGCATCGGGCCGTCTGCGCCCGGGTCATGGTCGAATTACCGCAGGTAGAGCTGCAGTTCGTGGAGTAGAACGGTATCGCTCGCGCGAGCGGATTCAGGTGCGAACGATGCCGGAGATGAGTAGCAGCACCGACTGCTGGGCTTCGGCGCGGGCACGGTCCGGGTCGTCGGCGTGCGCGACGATCAACGCCGACTCGGTGAGCGCGCTGAGCAATAGCTGGGCAAGGACCTGAATGGGGGCGTCGGCGATCAGGCCCGCGGCGCGGGCGCGTTCCAACTGCGCGGTGATCAGGCCGAGGCCGTGCTGGTTCTCGAATTCACGCCAGGCCTGCCAACCCATCACCGCCGGCGCGTCGGTGAGCGCGATGCGCAGCATGGCGGGGCGCTGGCAGATCTCCAGAAAAACGCTGAGGCCCACTGCCATCCCCGCCATCACGTCGTCGGGATCGACTGCGGCGATGGCTTTTTCGATCTCCTCGGTGGTCTCCACCTCGATCTGTTCCAGCACCGCGAGGAACAGGCCGCGCTTGTCGCCGTAGTGGTGATGCAGCGCACCCCGGGTGACCCCGGCCTCGGTGACGAGTTCCTCCGCCGAGGTGGCCGCGAAGCCGCGCTCGGTGAACAGGCGCCGTCCGGCCTGTTCGAGCGCGGCCCTGGTGGTGCGGGAGCGGTCCTCCTGGCTACGGCGTGGCATGCAGCCGAGTGAACTCCAGGATCGACTCGGTGAGCAACTCGGGCTGGTCTTCGGGCAGGAAGGTGTAGGAGTCGTCGATGACCTTCAACGTCGCGTGCGGCAGGTCCCTGGCCAGGCGTTCGGCGTAGGACATCGGGAAAATCTTGTCCTCACGCGCCCACACCAGCAGCACCGGGAGGTCGACCGAAGGGAAGCGGGAAGCGGCTTCGAGCGTGTAGCGCCGGTGCGCGTTCTTGAGGAACAGCCGCAAATCTTTGCGGACCGCGCCGGACTGCTGTGGGCCCGCCAGATAGGAGTCGGCGATCTCCTGCGGCACCCGGCGCTTGGCGACCATCCCGAACACCAGTGGCGTCTGATGCAGCGCGCGGATGCGCGCCAACTCGACGACCGGGCGCATCGAGCCAGGGATCCGCGCCAGCCAGGACAGCAGTGCGAACGGTTTCGGGAGGAAGCCCTCGTAGCTGTCGACCGCCGCGAGCACCACGCGGCCGATCCTGGCCGGGTGGCGGGTCATCAACACCTGGGTGATCGCGCCGCCGGTGTCGTTGGCGACCACGGTGACGTCGGACAGGTCGAGTCGTTCGAGGAAGGCTGCGATGAGATCGGCGACGCCGGACGGGGTGAGGTCGGCATCGGGCATGGCGATCTGGTGCGCGCCCAGCGGCCAGTCGGGGGTCAGGCAGCGGTGGCCCGCGGCGGCGACGCCGGGGACGACTTTGCGCCACAGGTCGGAGTTGACGAGCAGGCCGTGTACGAAAACGACCGGGGAGCCCTGGCCGGTGTCGTGGTAGCTGATGCGGCCGCCGGGCAGGTCAACCTCGTGTGCGGGACCGAGTTCGGTGCTGATTCCCATCGTTCCTCCAGAGCGTTGCGGTCTGTCCACTTTTACATACATTCCGTATGTATGTCTAGAGCCAAGCCGGTCGGCCAGCCGAAATCAGCCACGCCACTGGCAGACTCGCGCTCGAGTCGGCCGCCGACACGGTTCGGCGCCGCGACAAAGGGAGCGAACCCACAGTGACGAACTAGTCACTTGACCAGGTGCGCGATAACGTCTTCGAAAGCGCGACGAGAGGGAGCTCACGATGACGGTGCCCGAACCCACTCGGCCGGCGTCCGAGCCGCAGACCGGCGACCTGGGACTGGCCGACCATGCCGTTGCCCTCGCCAAGGGCACGATCAGCTCCGTTGCCGCCGTCGGCGCCGCCCTCGACCGCATCGAGGCGTCGCAATCGACGCTCAACGCGTTTCGCCTCGTGCGCCGCGAGCGCGCGTTCGTCGAGGCGGCCGATGCCGACCGGCGCCTCGCGGCAGGCGAACGGCTACCGCTGCTCGGCGTGCCGGTCGCGGTGAAGGACGACACCGACATCGCCGGTGAGCCGACGGCGTTCGGCTGCGGCGGCAGCTTCGCTCCGAAAACCGAAGACGCCGAATCGGTTCGGCGGTTGCGCGCGGCAGGCGCGGTGATCGTCGGCAAGACCAACACCTGCGAACTCGGACAGCTGCCGTTCACCAGCGCGGCCGCCTTCGGCTACACCCGCAACCCGTGGTCGGCCGACCACACGCCCGGCGGCTCCTCCGGCGGATCGTCGGCGGCCGTCGCGGCCGGATTGGTCCCTGCCGCACTGGGTTCCGACGGCGCGGGCTCCATCCGCATCCCCGCGTCGTGGACCAATCTCGTCGGCATCAAGCCGCAGCGCGGCCGCATCTCCACCTGGCCGCACGCCGAAGCGTTCTACGGGCTCACCGTCAACGGGCCACTGGCGCGCACCGTCGCCGACGCCGCCCTGCTGCTCGACGTGGCCGCCGGACCGCACGACGGCGATTTACACACTCCCGCACCGATTTCCGCGAGCGCGGCCGTCGGCCGCGACCCCGGCAGACTGCGCATCGCGCTCTCGCTACGCACCCCGTTCACCGCGACCAGGACCGCGCTGCACCCCGAGGTAGCGGCGGCGGTGCGACGCCTCGGCGACACCCTACGCAAATTGGGCCACACCGTAACCGTCGCAGACCTGCACTACGGCTTGCTGATCGGCGCGTCCTTCCTGCCACGATCGATGGCCGGTATCCGCGCGGCGCATCAGAAATTCCCTGGCGCCGAGGTGGATCCGCGCACGATCGCCAATACTCGACTGGGCAGACTCCTCGACGGACCCGTGCTGTTCGCCGCCCGCCAGGCGGAACCCTTGCTGCACAAGCGCATCGGCAGCTTCTTCCGCGACTACGACCTCGTGCTCGCCCCCACCACCGCGACACCTCCCCCGCGCGCCGAGGACATCGACGGCATCGGCGTGCACGCCACCAACAACCTGATCACCGCCGCCTGCCCCTACACCTGGCCGTGGAACGTCCTCGGCTGGCCGAGTGTGAACGTGCCCGCCGGATTCACCGAGGCGGGGTTGCCTGTCGGCGCACAGCTGATGGGCACGGCATCGACCGAGCCACTGCTGATTTCGGTTGCCGCGCAACTGGAATCGGAGCTGCACTGGGAACGGGAACGCCCCAGCCCGTGGTGGCTGTCTCGCTGAACCGCAGACGCACCCACGTCCGCTTCGAAACGAGAATTTCGCTGGCCAGCACAGCGCGGCCCACCGGATTCGCAGTCCACCGTCGATACGCAAATGCCGCACCCTCATTCGGGATCCGCACTCGCTCTAGTGCCATGAAGTCAGTGCGGATCCCGAGAAAAGGTGCGGGGGTTCGGCGGTCGTGCTGGGCCGGTTCGTTCGAGGTACCGCGACCCGCTGCGCCGACAGCTTGGAACCTACCGTCGGGTGGCTTCGCGCAATGCGACCATGACGATTCTTCGCTGCTGTCAGCGCGGGCTGACGAGGACTCGGACGAAACCTCGACCGTCGGCCAGCGAGGTCAGCGCTTTGCCGATCACCGCGCCGAATGCGCGGGCGGGCTCGGTGACCCGGCGGCAGTGACCGGGCGTCGCCGATGTGGTGAGCAGGTCGCCGGGTCGGATGGGTGCGCAGTCGGCATCGGCCGCACACCACACCTTGCCCATCAGCGCGATATGCGCGCTGTTGTCCTGCCGGTCGAGCACGATGGCTGGTTTCACACCTCCCGCGCCGGATACGATGCCTGCCACGGCCGTGTCGTAGTCGCGGGTGCACGGATGAACTTCGCCATCCAACCCGAGCACGACGACCAGCCCGGCCGCCACGGTATCGTCGGTCGTGGTCAATGCCTCGGCGTAGTCTGCGCCTTCGAGCACGAGATCGCCTCTCACCGTGACATTTCCGGTTGTGTACACATTGCCCTCGAAGTACCCCGCATCACCCCCGCCGCTGTTGACCCCCACCACCGCGCCATGGTTCCGGTTCTTCGACCACCCCCGCACACCTTCCCCCTCAGCACTTTCGAAGAACCCGGCGGTGCCGCCGCCGGTGTTGACCCCCACCACCGCGCCGTGATTCGGATTCTTCGACCAACCCCGAACACCCTCCCCCTCAGCACTTTCGAACCACCCACCATTGCCCCCGGGAGCAGCCGAATTGTTCACCCCGACCACACCGGCACCTGGACCGTGGCCATCGCCGCGAACACCGAATCCGGTGTTGCTGGTTCCTAAAACGCCGATTCCGGCCGCCTCATGCGTACCGGCAACGGCAGGTACATCGGTGACCGTCGAATCCCCGTTGACATTGCCCATGACGAACCCTCCACATCTGACATGACTTGCGGATCGAGCCATCCGACTCGTCGCGTCGGCGGAACACGCCTCCAGACTGGCGGCGGGCCGGTCTCGGAGGACACATTTCGGTCCATCCAGCGAACCCAGGGGAAGGTTCGTGCGCGAACCCTGGAGCAGCGCGACTGACCACCACATGCCGATTCGTCGTGGCCGGAGTGCCCGCGGAATGCCGTCGTGGCAACGAAGAACTGGCCTGGCGGCGACTATCGGCAGTTCGCTCGAGGTGTCCGACGGCAGTGGCATCATCGAGAGCTACGAGGTGGTTCGGATAGCGCAAACCTTGCGACAGGGGGGCACATGAGCGCGGAACTCGTTGCGGTGCGGCTCGGTACCGCGCTGGTGGGTCGTGCGGCGCGGCTGCTGCTGGCGAAACAGCAAAGCGACCAAGCGCGCCGCTCCGACATGGACGATCTGATTCGGCGCCACGTTCCCGGCTTTCGCCCCCAGCGCAGCGTCAAGCGACAGTTCGAACAGATCGCGGACGCGGTGGCCGAGCGGCTCGAACCCATGCTCGCCCACGAGTTCCGCGGGATGGATGCGGGTGAGCACACCGCGGTCGTCGAGGCGGTGGTGCACGCCTTCGAACAGGCCGATCTGTCCGACGCCGCGATCTTCGCGTCGAACGCCGATCCGGCGCAGCTGGCCCGGCGGATGCGCGAAACGGTGCGGACACCGACGTGGCTCAGTGCCGCCGGATCGGCACTGTACGAACAGCTCGTCGCGGAATGCTGCGACTGCTACGTGCAGATCGTGCGTCATCTGCCCGTCTTCGTCGAGCGAGCGGTGCCCGAGTTGCTCAGGCGCGTAGACAGATTGGGCGCCGACGTCGAGCAGGTGCTCGGGCGACTACCCAAGCGGTCGCTGTACGCACCGGATGGCAGCGACCACGACGCCGCCTTTCGCCGCGAGTATCTCGAGCTGATCAGTCGGACGCTCGACGAGGTGGAGCTGTTCAGCTTCGCTGTCGAACAGCCTTTGCGGACCAAGCTTTCCGTTGCCTACGTCAGTCTGCGCGTGGTCGGCCAGAACTACCTGTGGTTCGGTGACCGGCGCCAGGCCGACGAACAAGGACTCGGCGGCGGACGAGTCGAGGCGGCCTTGAGCCGAAAGCTGCGAATCCTGCTCCGCGGCGAAGCCGGATCGGGCAAAACGACGCTGCTGCGCTGGTTGGCGGTCACCGCGGCCCGTGCGACGTTCACCGGCGACCTCGCCGCGTGGAACGGGCTGGTCCCTGTGCTGCTCAGGCTGCGCAGCTATACCGCTCGCGAGCTGCCCAAGCTACACGAGCTGCTCGACGACGCGGCGGGCCCACTGACCAGCCACATGCCCGACGCGTGGGTCGATCGTCAACTGGCGAGTGGTCAGGTCCTGTTGCTGGTCGACGGTGTGGACGAACTCGTTCCCGCGGATCGAAACAAAGTCCGGGAGTGGATCGGTCTCCTACTCAACGCCTACCCGCTGACCAGAATCGTCGTCACCTCCAGACCGGCTGCCGCCCACCATGACTGGCTCGCCAACACCGATTTCACACCGGTCGAGCTCGAACGAATGACGCAGTCGGATCTGGACGCCTTCATCCGCCAATGGCATCAAGCGATCGGCGCGAGCGGTCAGCAGCTGCCGTGCGCGCCGACGGAGCTGCCCGACTACGAGCGCGCGCTCATCGCCAGTGTCCGGGATCGCCCGCATCTGCAAGCGTTGGCCGCCAACCCGCTTCTCGCCGCGATGCTGTGTTCGCTGCATTTGAGGCGCAAGCGACAGCTGCCGCGCAATCGCATGGAGTTGTATCAGATCGCGGTGGATCTGCTCGTGCAGCGACGCGATGCGGAGCGGCATATTCCCAGCGCGCAGGGGGCTTCACTCAGCCTGACCGACAAGGTCACCGTGCTCCGCGATCTGGCTTGGCGGTTGTCGGACAACAATCTCAACGAAGTCGACACCGACAGGGCGGCAGGGTACGTGACCACGAAGATCGCGTCCATGCGTCATCTGACGGTCGACCCGCAGGACGTGCTGGACTATCTGCTCAATCGATCGGGCATTCTCAGATCCCCCGCCGACGGCCGAGTCGACTTCGTGCACCGAACTTTTCAGGAGTACCTCGCGGCAGCGGAGGCCGCCGCGCAGGACCGCATCGGCAACCTCGTCGGACGCGCGCATCTGGACGTGTGGCACGACACGGTCATCATGGCGGCCGGCCACGCCAACAGCAGCCAGCGCGGGGAGCTGATCACCGGCCTGCTCGACCGCGCGAACAATGACGACCGCAATGGACGACATCTGCGGCTGTTGGCCGCGTCGTGCTGGGAAACGATCGAGTCGCTCTCGGGCGAACTGGCCCAGCGGCTGGACGAGACGATCGCCGGGCTCGTCCCGCCGCAGGATCTCGACGAGGCCGCCTCGCTCGTGGCCGTCGGCGAGCCGTTGCTGCGGTATCTGCCGAAGCGTCTCGATGACCTTCCCGATGTGAGCGCGATGACGACGGTACGGACGGCGGCGCTCATCGGCGGGCCTGCCTCCTTGCGGTTGCTGGGTGGCTATACCGAAGACACTCGCGAAGAGATACAGCAGGAGCTGATCAACACCTGGGACTACTACGATCCGATCGAATACGCCGATGCGGTACTCGCCAACTTTCCCGCAGAGCCCGGTCTCGACCTCTGGCTGTTTCGGCCGCGCCAGTGGAAGCCCACCGTCCGGCTCGACAACCTTCGATCCCTGATCGTCGAATTCCCCTCGAGCATCGGCGCACTGGCAGCCGACGGACTACCGGCGGCCGCACTGCTGTCGTTGTTCCGGCTGACCGGAGTCAACGATCTGCGGGCCCTTGCCGCTGTGCGCGACCTCGGCTACCTACGCGAGTTGGTGCTCGCCACGAACGACCATCAGGCAGTACTCGACGGCCTGGACGGACTGGCAGCGTGCACCGGGCTGCACCGCCTTCAGCTGGTGGGCTGGCAGTCGTTGCCGCAATTGGTCGGGGCAGCGCTACCGGTTCAGCTGCGATCGCTGGGCCTCGAACCGGTTCCGACGGGGTACGACCTGACCTGCCTCGTGGATCACGGACTGAGCGAGCTCAGCCTCAGCGGCGAGGGCGCACCGGCCGCGCTCACCGCGGTCGGCCGGGCATTGCACCTCGAACGACTGACGCTGGCCGACTGTGATCTCGTCGACGAGCTGCCCGCACTCACCGCCATGCTGCCCCAGCTCCGATCGTTGGAGCTGTCCGCGGTCACGCTGCCGGATGACCTCACACCCATCGGCGATTTCCCACTGCTGGAGGCGATCTCGCTGAAGGACTGCGCCGGGGTGGACGGCCGCATGGTCTATCTGGCCTCCATCCCGCAGCCGAACGCGCCCCGGCGATTGATCGTCACGACCACGCCGCGGCGACGACAGGGACGATGACGGCGAAGGGCGCCATCGCGTAGTCGCCCGACGGCTAGAACCCCAACTTCCCCAGTTGCTTCGGATCCCGCTGCCAATCCTTGGCGACCTTCACATGCAGGTTCAAATAGATCCGCGTCCCGAGAATATGTTCGATCTGTTTGCGCGCATTCGTCCCGACCTCTTTGAGCCGAGCCCCGCCCTTGCCGATGATGATGGACTTCTGGCTGGGGCGTTCGACGTAGAGGATCGCGTGCACATCGAGCATGTCCTCCCGCTCCTCGTACGGCAGGATCTCCTCGATCACCACCGCCAACGAGTGCGGCAGCTCATCACGGACACCTTCGAGCGCCGCCTCGCGAATGAGCTCGGCCATGAGGGTTTCCTCCGGCTCGTCGGTGAGCTCCCCATCGGGGTAGAACGCGGGCCCCTCAGGCATTTTCGAGGCGATGACGTCTACGAGCACCTCGATCTGCTCGCCCTTGACCGCGGAGACCGGCACCACGTCGGCGTCAGGGCCGAGCAGCTTGGACAGCGCGAGGAGTTGTTCGGCGATCTGGTCCCGGCTCACCTTGTCGATCTTGGTGACCACACCGAGCACGGTGGTCTTGGGCGCCATCTGCTTGATCTGCGACACGATCCACTTGTCACCGGGACCGATCTTCTCGTCGGCGGGCACGCACAGCGTGATCACGTCGACTTCCGAATAGGTATCGCGCACCAGGTCGTTCAGCCGCTGGCCGAGCAGGGTGCGCGGCCGGTGCAGGCCGGGGGTGTCGACCAGGATGAGCTGGGCGTGGTCGCGGTGCACGATGCCGCGGATGGTGTGCCGGGTGGTCTGCGGGCGCGAGGAGGTGATCGCGATCTTCTGGCCGACCAGGGCATTGGTCAGCGTCGACTTGCCGGTGTTCGGGCGGCCGACGAAACAGACGAAGCCGGAACGGAATTCGGCGTTATCCTGGCCGTCAGCCACCGTGCACCTCGGCCGACTGCGCGTCGACGGTGAGCTGCGAGTCGTCGACGATCTCGAAGACCGCACCGTCCCGGTCGGTGAAGATGATCTTGGCTTCGGGCGACACCTCGCGCACCGCCGCGACCCCGTAATCGGACAACCGTCCGCCGACCACCACGGCCGCCTCGAATCCCTCTGCGCCACTGGAGATCGCGGCCGCGACCGCCGCCTGCAGCGCGGTCAGGCGCAGCGCCGTCAGGCTCACCTCGCCCGCCGCGTAGGTGCGTCCGTCGCTGTCGCGGATCGCTGCGCCGCTGGCGCCGCCGGTGCGGCCCATCGCGCCGCGCGCCAGCACCAGTAATTTGTTGTCCTCGGGATCCAATTCGGTCATTCGGTGTCTCCGTCCTCGTGTCGACCGGCCGGGACTTCCCGATCCGATCCATTGCCTTTTTTGCCGTCCGGCTGTTCGCCGTCGGCGTTCTGCGCCTTGTCCGTCACCTTGCGCACCACCACGGTGTGCACCCGCACCCGCCCTCGGGTGTCCGCGCCGCCCTCGCCGCGCAACATCAACCCGTGCACCACGACCTTCGACCCGGGCAGCGGCACCCGGCCGAGCTCGTGCGCCATCAACCCGCCGACCGTATCGACGTCTTCTTCCTCGATGTCGAGCCCGTACAGATCGCCGAGATCTTCGATGGGCAGGCGCGCCGAGACCCGGTAGCGGCCGTCGCCGAGGTCTTCGATGGGCGGCGTCTCGTCGGTGTCGTATTCGTCGGCGATCTCGCCGACGATCTCCTCGAGCACGTCTTCGATGGTCACCAGCCCGGCGATGCCGCCGTACTCGTCGACCAGCAGGGCCATGTGGTTGCGCCTGCGCTGCATCTCGTCGAGCAGGCTGTCCAGCGGCTTGGAGTCGGGCATGAACACGGCCGGGCGCATCACCTCACGCACCAGCACCTTGCGACTTCGTTCCGCGTAGGGCACAAGGTCTTTCAGGTACACCACGCCGAGAATGTCGTCGACGTTCTCACCGATCACCGGAATACGCGAGTGCCCGGATCGCACCGCGAGCGACATCGCCTGTGCCGCGGTCTTATCCGCTTCGATCCAGACCATCTCGGTGCGCGGCACCATCACCGCGCGGGCGGCGGTGTCGCCGAGTTCGAAGACGGACTGGATCATTCGGCGTTCGTCGTCGGCCACCACGCCGCGCTCGCTGGCCATCTCGACCACCTCGCGCAGCTCGATCTCGGAGGCGAACGGGCCGTTGCGGAAGCCCTTACCCGGTGTGATCGCGTTACCGAGCAGGATGAGCACGCGGCTGAGCGGGCCGAGCAGCGCGCCGATGAACTGCAGCGGCAGCGCGGCGGCCAAGGCGATCGAGTAGGCGTGCTGGCGGCCGAGGGTACGGGGGCCGACCCCGATCACCACATAGGACACCAGCACCATCACCGCGGCGGTGACCAGCAGCGCCCAATTGTCGTCCCAGACCGCGATGAGTGCCGCGGCGAGCAGAACGGTGGCGCCGATTTCGCACAGAATGCGCAGCAGCACCATGAGATTCACGTAGCGGGCGCGATCGGAGACGATCTTGCTGAGCCGCACCGCGCCGGGCCGGTCGGCTCGCACCATATCGTCGACGCGGGCCGGTGAGATGGTGTTCAACGCCGAATCGACGCCCGCGAATACGCCGCCGACCGGGACGAGCAGGACGGCAAAAACTATCAGGGTCAGCGAACTCACGCGGGTCCTAATGCGTCACCAGGTGTGGTGAAGCCCGCCTTCCCCAGCAGCCTGGCGTCTCGGGCGGCTAGTTCGGCCCGCCGCTGTGCTTCGCGCAGGCTCTCGTACCACTCTTCGAGCAGCCGGGCCTGCAGCGCGAACATTTCCTTCTCCTCTTCCGGCTCGGCATGGTCGTAGCCGAGCAGGTGGAGCGCGCCGTGCACGGTGAGCAGCGCGAGTTCGTGGTCCAGCGAGTGGCCCGCCTTGCGGGCCTGGCCCGCGGCGAACTCGGGGCACAGCACGATGTCGCCGAGCATGGAGGGGCCGGGTTCGGGGCTGTCGGGGCGCCCGCCCGGCTCGAGTTCGTCCATCGGGAAGGACATCACGTCGGTCGGGCCGGGTAGGTCCATCCAGCGCATGTGCAGGTCTGCCATGGTGTCGAGATCGACGAGCACCATCGACAGTTCCGCGGCGGGGTGCACATCCATCCGGGTGATCACGAAGCGCGCGACACTGACCAGATCTTCTTCGGGTACGTCGATACCCGACTCGTTGGCGATCTCGATACTCACCCGGTCAGCCTATGTCACGGCATGCCGCCGTCCGGCTGACACCCGGCGTCGCGGGATGTCGGTCGGACGGTGTCGAGCACGCGGCTCAGCGCCGGTCGCCGCGGCTGGCGGCGCGACGCTGGGCCCGGTTACCCGGATAGTGCGGGCCGACCTGCGGCCTGGTCTCCGACTCGGCCCGGTCGTAGGCGTCGACGATGTCGGCGACCAACCGGTGCCGGACCACGTCGCTGCTGGTCAGCTGCGAGAAGTGGATGTCATCGATGTCGGTGAGGATCTCGCTGGCGGCGCGCAACCCGGACCGCGCGCCGGTCGGCAGGTCGACCTGGCTGACGTCGCCGGTCACCACGATCTTCGAGCCGAACCCGAGGCGGGTGAGGAACATCTTCATCTGCTCGGCCGTGGTGTTCTGCGCCTCGTCGAGCACGATGAACGAGTCGTTGAGCGTACGACCACGCATGTACGCCAGCGGCGCGACCTCGATGACGCCGGCCGCCATCAACTTCGGAATGGCTTCGGGGTCCATCATGTCGTGCAGCGCGTCGTAGAGCGGGCGCAGGTACGGGTCGATCTTCTCGTTGAGCGTGCCGGGCAGGAAGCCGAGCCGCTCCCCCGCCTCCACCGCGGGACGCGTGAGAATGATCCGGTTGACCTGCTTGGTCTGCAACGCCTGCACGGCCTTGGCCATCGCCAGATACGTCTTGCCGGTGCCCGCGGGGCCGATGCCGAACACGATGGTGTTGGCGTCGATCGCGTCGACGTAGCGCTTCTGGTTCAACGTCTTGGGCCGCACGGTCTTGCCGCGCCGGGACAGGATGTCCAGGCTGAGCACCTCGGCCGGGGACTCCGAGGAGCCCTCGGTGAGCATGGACACGGTGTGCCGCACCGCTTCCGGGGTCACCACGCGGTTCCGGCCGGTGAGCGCGACGAGCTGTTCGATCACCCGCTCGGCGAGGGCGACCTCGGCCGCCTTGCCGGTGAGAGTGACGGAATTGCCGCGAACGTGGATATCCGCGTCGAGCAGCTCTTCGAGTTCACGCAGGTTCTGGTCGGCCGAACCGAGGAACGGGAACACGGATTCGGGAGCGAGTTCGATACTGGAACGCACGGTGCGCGCTGCGGGACCCGAGCTGGTTTCGTCGGCGCCGATACCTGTTGCTGATGTCGTCGGGTCGCCGATCTCGCCTTGTGTTCTCAAAAGTGGCTACAGCCTGCTTTCCGGTCTCGACGTGCTGCTGTGTTGATGAAAGTTTAACGCGCCCCACCGACACCGCCCAGTGAATAAGCCGCTAACGGAGGGACCGGGTCTTCACGGGATTCCCCCGCGGCGCTCGGCCCAACCCTCGGCGAAATCACGAAAGCGTCGCGCCGCCCCTGGCGCGGACCTCGCCGCCGACCACACCAACCCGACCTCTCTGGTGGCACCCGCGTCCGCCAGCGGGATCAGCACCGGCCCGGCCAGCCGCCCATCGGCCTTACCGCCGGCCACCCGGGGCGAGTTCGCCGGGCCGAGATGTTCCTCCGGCAGCACCCCGACGCCGAGACCTGCGGCGACCAGGCCCGCGACGGTCACAAGATCGCTGGACTCGAAGGCGATGCGCGGGCGAAGATCGGCGGCCGCGCATAGTTGGTCGACGATGCGGCGCATGCCGAAGCCGGGATGCATGGCGATGAAGTCCTCGTCGGCGACCTCGGCGAGGCGCACCTGTCTGCGGCCGGCCAGCCGGTGATCGGCGGGCACGGCCAGCGCGAGCCGCTGCCGCAACAAGCCGCGCCAGCCGACGCCGGGCCCGCTCGGGCGCGGCGAGACGATGCCGAGATCGGAGGTTCCGTCGAGCACATCGGTGGCCACCATTTCGGCGGGTCCTTGGCGCAATGCGAAAGTGATTCTGGTCGAGCCGCGGCGGAATTCGCCGACCAGTTGCGGGACGAGCCAGCCGCCGAAGGAATGCAGAAAAGACAGGCGCACCACACCGTTGGCGGGGCTGCTCAGATCGGCGATCGACTTGGCCGCGGTGTCGAGTTCGGATTGCGCGCGGCGGGCCTGCTCGTAATAGATGCGACCGAACTCGTTGAGAATGATGCGTTTGCCGCGGCGGTCGAACAACTCGACGCCGAGCCTGCGCTCCAGCCTGCCGAGCATGCGAGACAGGGTGGGCTGAGCGAGGTGCAGGCGTTCGGCGGCCGCGCCGACCCGTTCGAGTTCAGCGAGCGTGATGAACCATTCGAGGTCTTCGCTCAGCACACGTCCGCCCTTTCCGGTGATGCGTGTCACAGCGCAGCCGAGGGCGGCCTACGCTGCTCTCCCTAAATACGCTCAGTGCATCAACTCCGCCATTATTATTCATTTCCCTTCGGAAGGGTTCGCTGGCGATCCTGAAAGCCATGACCTCGATGAAGTCCGGGCCCGCCGCCGCAGGCCGCACGGCACACGAGCGCCGGATCACCACCGCGCTGTTCGCGGCGGGGTTGGCGACCTTCGCGACGATGTACAGCACACAGGCCTTACTGCCGAGCCTGTCCGCCGCCTTCGACGCGACCCCGGCCCATGCGGCGCTTGCGGTCTCGCTCACCACCGCGTTTCTCGCACTGGCGATCATTCCGGTGAGCGCGCTGTCCTCGCGGATCGGCCGTACTCGGGTGATGATGGTCTCCGCGATCGGTTCGGCGGTGATCGGCCTGTTGCTGCCGTTCAGCCCGACGCTGGAGGTGCTGTTGACCGGGCGAGCACTGCAAGGGCTCACCTTGGCCGGGGTGCCTGCCGTCGCGATGGCGTATCTCGCGGAGGAGATCGGCACGTCGGGGCTCGGGGCCGCGATGGGTGTCTACATCGCGGGTACCAGCATGGGCGGGCTGATCGGGCGGGTGATTCCGGGGTTCGTCCTCGGCCTCGGGTCGTGGCGCTGGGCCGAGGCGATCATCTCGGTGGCCGCCGCGGTGTGCACGGTGTGGTTCGTCCGCAGTCTGCCGCCGTCGCGTGGTTTCGTCGCCCGACCCGCCGGAATCCGCACCGTGCTCGGCGATCTCGCCCTTCAGCTACGTCATCGCGGGCTGCTCGCGCTGTTCGGGCTGGCACTGGTGCTGGTCGGCGGTTTCGTCTCGCTGTACAACTTTCTCGGCTACCGGCTGACCCAGCCGCCGTTCGAATTGCCCGACGCGGTAGCGGGTTTGGTGTTTCTGCTTTACTTCGCGGGCACTGCGGTCGCGACCGTTGCCGGGCGGCTCGCGGATCGCGTCGGCCGCCCTCGGGTGCTCGCAGGCACGGTGCTGCTCATGGGTGTGGGGCTGGTCCTGACCGTGCCCGACAACCTGGTGACGCTCATCTTCGGCATGGCCTTCTGCACCGCAGGCTTTTTCGGCGCACACACCGTGGCGAGCGCTTGGGTCGGCGTGCTGGCCACCGGGAATCGTGGCGCTGCGTCGTCGCTGTATCTGTTCTCGTTCTATGTGGGCAGCGGCCTCGTCGGTGGTGCCGTAGGTATCGCCTACACCCGGCACGGGTGGGCGGGGCTCGTCATCTGCGTTGCCGCTCTGCTGACGGTGGCGTTGATTCTGGTGTCCACCTTGGCGTTTCGGACTCAGCACCTCCGCGTGGACAGCACGGGCTGACTTCGCTGTGCGCTACCAGCGAGGCGTCAAGGCGCCGAGCGCGCCGAGGGCGACGGCCGCCGCGGTGGAGGTGCGGAGCACGGTGGGGCCGAGGAGAACGATGTCGGCACCGGCCTCGGACAGTGCGGACAGCTCGGAGTTGTCGAGGCCGCCTTCGGGCCCGACGATCAGCACTACCTCGGGCACGTCCGCGAAAGCGAGTTCGGTGAAACGGCCCGCGCCGGATTCGTGCAGCGCGGCGACGATTGCGCCATCCGCCTTGGCTTTACGGATCAGCTCGAGCAGGTCGCGAGTGCGGTGCAGGTCGGCGACCTCGGGGATGTAGGCGCGGCGGGATTGGCGGGCAGCCGACCGTGCGGCGGCACGCCATTTGTCAACGGCCTTGCCCGCCTTGCCTTCCCAGTTCGCGATGCAGCGGGCGGCCTGCCACGGCACGATGGTGTCGGCGCCCGCCTCCGTCATCAGCTCGACGGCCAGCTCCGAGCGGTCCGACTTCGGTAGCGCTTGAACAACCGTCACGCGCGGCGAGACAGCTTGTGCGACAGCGCGATTCAATACCCGCAGCTCGAGCCGGTCACGCTGCGCCGCAACGACCTCCGATTCGGCGAGCACGCCGCGCCCGTCCGACAGGGTGATCGGCTCCCCGACCCGGATGCGGCGCACTGTGGCGGCGTGCCTGCCCTCCGGGCCGTCGAGCACGGCGACGGCGCCCGGCTCGGGCACCTCGTCGAGGTAGAAGACCGTGGCGGCCAATCAACGACCGCTGAACGAGGCCCGCAGCCTGGCGAACAGGCCGCTGTTGTGCTCGGACTGGGTGGACATGACCTCGGCGCGCTCGCTCGGGCGCATGCCCTTGTAC
Organism: Nocardia sp. NPDC052316; assembly: GCF_044547795.1. Classification (NCBI taxonomy): domain Bacteria; kingdom Bacillati; phylum Actinomycetota; class Actinomycetes; order Mycobacteriales; family Nocardiaceae; genus Nocardia; species Nocardia sp. NPDC052316. The sequence goes on along the minus strand of NZ_JBIUBB010000003.1, from coordinate 611,808 downwards.
TTGCGCAGCAGGTCGGTCTGCTTGCTGTCCAGCTTGGCGGGGATCACGATGTCCAGGTGCGCGAGCAGGTCGCCGCGCGCGCCGGACCGCAGCCGCGGCATGCCGTGGCCGCGCAGCACCGAGACCTCGCCCGGCTGGGTGCCCGGCGCGATGGTCAGCTCGGTGGGGCCGTCCAGGATGGTGTCGATCACCACGGTGGTGCCGAGCGCGGCGTCGACCATGGGGACGCGGATGGTGCAGTGCAGGTCGTCGCCGTCACGGACGAAGACGTCGTGGGGCTGCTCGACGATCTCGACGTACAGGTCGCCGGCGTGGCCGCCACCGGGGCCGACTTCACCCTGCGCGGCGAGCCGCACCCGCATGCCGTTCGCGACACCGGCCGGGATCGGCGCGGCGATCTCGCGACGCGCGCGCACCCGGCCGTCGCCACCACACTTGTGGCACGGATCGGGGATCGTCTCGCCGGCGCCGCGGCAGGTCGGGCAGGGGCGCGAGGTGAGCACCTGACCGAGGAAGGAGCGCTGCACTGATTGCACTTCGCCCGCGCCGCCACAGGTTTCGCAGCGCACCGGCTTGGATTTGCCGTTGGTGCCCGCGCCGGTACACACATCGCAGAGGATCGCGGTGTCGACGGTGAGATGCTTGGTCACGCCGACGGCGCATTCGGCCAGGCTGAGCCGGGTCCGCAGCAGCGAGTCCGCGCCGGGCTGCACCCGGCCACGCGGCTTGCGCGCGCCACCGGAGGCGTTCATGCCGCCGAAGAACGCCTCGAACACATCCCCGAGGCCGCCGAAGCCCGCGCCCGAGAACCCGCCACCGCCGCCACCGGACTCCAGCGGGTCGCCGCCGAGGTCGACGATGCGTCGCTTCTCCGGATCCGACAGCACCTCGTAGGCGGCAGACACTTCCTTGAACCTGGCCTGCGCCGTCTCATCGGGGTTGATGTCGGGATGGAGTTCCCGCGCCAGCTTGCGATAGGCGCGCTTGATCTCCTGGTCGGTCGCGTTCTTCGCGACGCCGAGCAGTCCGTAGTAGTCCCGTGCCACTTGAGTTCTCTAGTCCTTGGTCGTTCTCGACAGTGCCGACGGTGCTTCACCGCTCCAACCGCATGCTGATCGACAGCATTAGTCGGATGCACTCAACTTTATCCGGCCGGAACTACGAGCGTATCAGCGGCATCGGAGCCGTCAGCGTTCGGCGAGGACCTCACCGATGTAGCGGGCAACGGCCGCGACCGAGGCGATGGTTCCGGGATAGTCCATCCGAGTGGGGCCGAGCACACCCATGCCGCCGAGGATCGCCCCGGACGTGCCGTAGCCGGTCGACACCACCGAGGTGCCGCGCATCTGCTCGACCTGGGTCTCCTCGCCGATGCGCACCGTCACGGTGCCGGGCTGCTGCGCGGCGGCCAGCAGCTTGAGCACGATGACCTGTTCCTCCAGCGCCTCCAGCACGTCACGCAGCGAGCCGGGGAATCCGAAGTCGGCCGCGTTGCGGGTCAGGTTGGCGGTGCCGCCGAGCACCAGCCGCTCCTCCGGATGCTCCACCAGCGTCTCGACCAGCACTGTCGACACCCTGATCAGCACGTCACGCAACCGTGGTGGCGCCTGCTCGGGCAGTTCGGCCACCGCCGCCGACGCCGCGGCCAGTCGCTTGCCGTCCATCGCGCCGCCGAGCATGCCGCGCAGCGCGGCCAGATCGTCGTCGTTGATCAGCGCGCCGAGCTCGACGAGTCGCTGGTCGACGCGGCCGGTGTCGGTGATCACCACGAGCAGCAGGCGCGCCGGATTCAACGCGACGACCTCGATGTGCCGCACTGTGGACGCGGACACCGAGGGGTACTGGACGACCGCAACCTGCCTGGTCAGCTGGGCCAGCAGTCGCACGCCCCGGCGGAGTACGTCATCGAGGTCGACCCCCGACTCCAGGAACTCCATGATCGCCCGGCGCTCCGCCCCCGACAGCGGCTTCACCTCGGCGATCCGATCCACGAACTGCCGATAGCCCTTGTCGGTGGGTATCCGCCCGGAACTGGTGTGCGGCTGCGTGATGTAGCCCTCGGCCTCCAACACCGCCATGTCGTTGCGCACCGTCGCACTGGAGACACCTAGATTGTGCCGTTCCACCAGGCTCTTCGACCCTATCGGCTCCTTGGTCGCGACATAATCCGCGACGATCGCGCGCAGGACCTCGAACCGCCTGTCCTCGGTGCTCGACATCGGCCCCACCTCCTCGCTTCCGTCCTCGGGTACGCCGCCGTAGGCCGTCGGCGAACCCGTCACATCGCACAACTTCATGCGAATCCCGGTCCGTCTGGTTAACCAGTCTAATTGCCTATACCCGAATCGCCGCTTGCGCGCCACGGGTGGAGAGGCTGGACTGCGATCGGTATATGCCTTCAGGGGCGATCGAGAGAATCGTGACACCGGGTTCGCGGGCACCGAGGCAGCCATCGTGTTCGTGCGCGGCCGGCGTGTGCTTCGGTCAGGGGATCGCGCGCAGGACCGTTGGAGCGATTTGGACGACTTGCGTGCAGGCGTCGAAGGGGAAGGGTGGGGTGGCGGGGGCGAGGTTGACCGACACGCGCAGGAGGTGGGCGTTGCTTGCGGTGGGTGGGTCGGCGCGGCGGTAGTTCAGGGTGATCGCACAGGTGGAGTTTTCCCTGGTGGGATCGGTGGATTGGACCGTGCGGAGTTCGGTACCGGTGAGTCCTTCGACGTTCGTGTGGCGCGCGTATTGGATGGCCTGGCCGCCGTCGAGGCCGGAGGGCAGGCGGTTCACCTCGCCGGTCTTGACCATCTGCTCGTTGCTCTGGTCGAAGGAGACCTCGACGGTGGCGCGGTGGGCGCCGCCGGTCTGCACGAGGGTGATCGCGCACTTGTAGGCCTTGGTCCAGCCGACGGAGGTCAACTGCCAGCCGGTGAATTGGGCAGCGATCTGGGACGTGGCCCCGCACGGGTTGCGCTGTCGCAGTGACCGTCCGGCTGGTTCATCGACGACATGGGGTGGTAAGGCCGTGAGGGCGTCGATCGACGCGGCGAGGTACTCCCTGACGAATCGGCAAGGCTGGGACCACGGGACCGGCGTTTTGGTCGGGCCGGTCATCTTGGCAACGCTCAGATGGTGCGCGAATCCGGTGTCCCCGGCCGGGATTCGGTAGTCGCAGCCGTACGCCTCGGGTCTGTCGTCACTGCTCGCGCTGCGATACACGGTGCGACCGTTGACCTGCTCGGTCCGGTCCGCGGCCCGCTGGGACGAGGTATAGAGCTTGTCCAGTTCCAGATTGAACGAATAATAAGCATCATCGGGGGCACTGAGTATCAATCCGCAACCGGTCCACCCGCCGCCGCGTTCCAATCCGGGACTGCGTTCATAGCGCTGGAAAAGTCCTAAGCGCTCAGCGAATTCGCGATTCAGCAGTGCGCACGGGTCGGTGGCGCGGATCCGTGCCATGAGGTCGGCCGTGCCGGGCGCGATAGCGGCCAGCTCTTGCGATCCCGGCGTGCCCGCCTGCGCTTTCGCCGCTTTCGGGGCGGTGGATTCGGCGCTGGGACGCACCTTCGCCTCGGTGGAGATGGTGCCGCACGCGCACAGCATGAGGACGACCGTGGTCAGTGCTGCCATGGCCGCCCAGCCCCGCCTGCCGCCTGCGATCAACGGCAACTCCCTCGGCTTATCGAACGATCCACGGCAGGTTAACCCAATTGCGACGGCTCCCTTATCGGTTCTCGAATACCCGGTGAATCGTGACCTAATCAGTGTCGGAAACCACGTCACACGAACAAAACTCATGATCAGCACCCGGTAGGCAGACGGCGGCGGCCCGCGGTCAGTTCGGTGATCAGGTCCTCGTAGCCGACCGCCAGTTCGGCGAGGCGTTCCCAGGCGAACCAGAGCTCCCAGTCGGATTCACCGGCCAGGGATGCGTTGGCACACGCGGTGAGCCGGGCGAGGCGATCGAGGATCGCGCCGAGGGTTTCGGTGTGCACATAGGCACCGCCGTGCGCCACGGGGAGGTGCGCGCTGACCCAGCGGTCGATGTCACGGACCTCCCGAGCACGATATTCGTCTATATGGCAGGCGGTTTCCTGCGGAGTGGACAACCGGTGTTCGTGCAGTGCGGTCAACTCCCGGGCCGCACGTAACAACGGATGGTCGACAGTGCTCTCGCCACGGCACGCCCGCAGCACTTGACTTCTCGTCGGCAACGAACCACTCACGCGATTACCTCCCCCGGTGCGGGGACTTCATTGCACACCCGTTGTCGGAGCCGCACACGCCGTGTACTGAGTGTGCGGTTCACAGAAAGGGTGTGAGGTTCCAACAATGAGTGCATAGTTCGCACGCAGTGTGTTTGGAACGCTCGAGTTTTCGTGGGGTGCGAAGTCACCGGGCAGGCCTCTTGGTGCAGGCGCGGAGGTAATCGATGATGACCGCACAGGAGGGACGGAAAGTGTCCCGCGGCAGGACAACCCAGGCGCGGGAAGGGGTGTGCGAATCCGTGGGGGACGGAAGGGCGATCTCACCGCCGAACGGCACGATGGCGACGTCGAGGCGGAATAGTTCGGTAAACAGGCGGGTGTCGTCGGGTACGTCCGGCCGGCAGAGGAAAGTCCAACGCCGGGAACGGATATGGGCCATTATCGGGCCGACCGGGCAGCCACGGAACAGCATGTCGTCCCGGACGCGTTGGCCGAGGCGAGCGGGCATGGTGATGGCGCCGACCAGGCCGACCTTGACGACGATTCGGCCTGCTTCCGGTTGGATTCCGGCCGGTAGCCCGCAGGTGCGGCGGTAATAGGCACAGCGCGAAAAAGGGGTGTCCCTGAACGTTGGGTCATGCATATCGAACCTCTACTCACCTCGATCGATCGGTTGGTGCCCCCGGTTCCGAGTGGACCTGAACCCGCTCTCGCCGATAGGGTTTCAAGACTTCGATGACACGGACCGGGGCGCGCGTTCAGTAGAGCACCGGAAATGATCGGCGGGAACGTTCCCAGTAGTGGAACCAGGGGAAAATTCGCAAGGTTCCAAGGATTCCCGTCCATGCGGTTCCAGTTGCATACCTGGCCAATAGTGAGGCTACGAAAGGGAATTGCCGTGACCCCCACCGGATCCACCCTCCCCCGGCGCATGCTGGCACGTCAGCTGCGCGAACTACGGGAGAATTCAGGTGTCAGCGCGGAAATCGCGCGCCTGGCGATAGGCGTTGGCAAACAAACACTGTGGCGAATGGAGACCGGACAACCCGTACGCTTGAATCCGTTGTTCATCCAGCGGTTGTGCGAGGTGTACGGTGCACCCGAGGACGTGACGACGATGCTGCTCGGGTTGGCGGAAGAATCGCATCGCACCGGGTGGTGGCACGCGTACGGGGATGCCGTGCCGAAGCATTTCGATTTGTTCGTCGGGTTGGAAGAGGCTGCGAAGAGGATTGTTTCGTATCAGACGGTGCTGCTGCCGGGGTTGTTGCAGACCGATGAATATCGGCGGGCGATGATTTGGCTGAAGTCACCGACGATGCCGACCGCAGAGGTCGAACGGCGCATCGAAATGTTCAACCAGCGCAAAGCTCGACTGACCGACTCGACCAAACCCCTCGCGCTCGACACCATCGTGGACGAGGCGGCGCTGCGGCGGGCCATCGGTGGTCCCGCCGTCATGGTGGGCCAGCTGAAATATCTCGCGACAGTCGGCGAACTGCCGAACGTCTCGATGCGCGTGGTCCCGCTCAGTGCAGAAGCGTATGGGGCGTTGAATGTCGGGCCGTTCGTGCTCCTCGAATTCCCAAGGCACCCAACCGCGCATCTCACCGAACCGCCTGTCGTGTACATCCAGGCGTATACCGGTGCGCTGTATCTTGAGAAGACCGACGAGGTACAGCAGTATCAGCAGGCGTACGCCGACCTGCAACGCTCGGCACTGGATGAGGCTCGCAGTCGGTCACTCATCCACAAGATCGCGAAGGAGTCCGCGACGTGAACAGGAACCTATCCGACACGCCCTGGTTCAAGAGCAGCCACAGTAATGCCGACCAAGACTGTGTCGAAGTCGCCTTCCTCGCCGGCGACCTGGTCGGCGTTCGTGACTCGAAGAACCCGAACGGCTCCGCACTTGTTTTCAGCTCCAGTGCGTGGGGGGCCTTTACCGCCGGTGTTGCCGGTGGGGATCTGCGGTAAGGCTATGCCGAGGATGTGAATCAGGCCCGGGACGTCGCTCTCCGCGAGGTCCCGGGCCCGGTGTCGCGCAGAGCCGACCCGCCACCGACGGCCGTCGACCTGCGGCGCGACTCGCTTGCACCCAGGTAGACGCATCGGTAGCGTCAGCATGAGCTGAAGCGGGGGGCGGAGAAGCCGGTCCGGTCCCGTGCGATCGATTCGAGCACCGGCGGGCGAAGGATCCGATGACGAGCAGGTCTCTCTCGTGGCAGGTGTCCGGTCTCGTTCTTGGTGCCGTGGTTGTGTTGGCGGGGTGCGGGCCTTCTGATGGCGGAGGTGATAAGCCGACCGGAAGCTCATCAACCTCCACACCGAGCGTCGCTCCGGACGTACCCGCTGGTTACGACCCATGCAAAGACATTCCGCAAAGCGTGTTGGACTCTGAGAAGCTGTTGGATAGAACGCCGGATAACTCGAACACGTCAGGCGGCATAAAGTGGCGAGGCTGTCTCTGGGCGCAAACAGACGGGTACGGGGCCCGAATCCAGACGACGAACATCACAGTGGACATGGTGCGCGCGAAGAACTTCCCCGACACCCGAGAGTTCACGATGAACGGTCGCCGGGCGGTCTCCACGCGACAGTCCAGTGATCACCCGGACGCTGCCTGCACTGTGGATGTGGAGATGAAGGGCGGCAGCCTCGAATTCAATCTGAGCAACCCACCGTCACGGCGTAACACTGGGCATCTCGACACTTGCGAGCTCACTCGTAAGCTCGCGGAGAAGGTTGTACCGACCTTGCCTGCCAACGTGTAACTCCACTGACCGCGACGGCCCCGATTGGGAGGGAAGGAATCATGGGGGACGATCAGACACCATCGCCTCGACCGATGTCGAACCTGATCAGCGCAGCTCGCGAAGGCCAACTGGCGGTTGAGATGAAGCCAGAAGACTTCGTCTACATCGACCGCGACTGCGACTACTTCAAGCGCACAATCCAGCGAATCCAGACGATCGCAGACGAAGTGTCGAATCAGCCCAGCTGGGGGCTCGGAGAGACTAACAACCAGATGGTGTCAGCGGGCACAGTGGTCGATCGGTTCAGACAGAAAGCCAAACAAGCGAAAGACGGTAACGACGTTTATACGGTGATGGAGCAGCACTACAAAATCGTCGATGACATCCAGTCCGTCTATCGATCAGTCCGGGAGCGAATGATGCAGGCGGACAGCAACTTTGCCAGCGAGTTCACGCGTTTGAACGAGATCCTCCCGGAGCGCCCACCCGCGCAGCTCCCCGCTGGCCCATACCTCCTCCCGGACGGAACCGCCAGATGACCGGCTACGAACCCCCGCGGATTCCGGGCGGCGGCGAGCACACCGACAGCTGGGATCACCCAGAGATCAAGAGTGCGTTCGACCCGCTCGACACCACCAACGCGATCGATCAGGCCGAAAAGTACTGGCAGATGCACCAACTCTGGGAGCAGGGCGTGGCAACCTTTGCCCGCTCGATCCAGAACTCGATCTCTCAAGCGTGGTCCGGGCCGGCTGCCGAGGATTCGAAGAACTCGATCCAGGCCTACACGACCGACGCCCACACACTGACGCCCGCGTTGGCCGAACTTCATACCCGGGTGCGCGACGCGGCGACCGCGATCGTGAACACCAAGAAGGCGATTCCCGATCCCGTCGAGGTCACGTGGACGTCTTGGGCCTGGCCGCCACGCCGGTGGGACTTGCAGCGGGACCAGTCGGAGGAGGCGCAGAAGGCGCGCGTTGCGATGAACGAGCACTACGTGCAGCCGTTCAGCCAGATCGACGGCAAGATCCCAGTCCTGCCTACCCCGACGAGTCCCACCAAGGGTGTCGACATCACACCTCCGCCGGGCGGATACAACACCGACACCAGTAGCAATGGTGGTCAGCCGAATCAACCCACGTCGACTACCAACGACCCGACTCCGAACAACTCCACCGTTCCCGGCGACAAAGACGGCGACGGTAAGCCCGACGAACCGTCGACCCAGAATCCGAAGTCGGCTGACAACCCGAAGGCCGAGCAGACCACACCTGCCTCGACGAACCCGGCAGGCACTCAGACCACACCGGCCGGCACCAACCCGACCACGCCGACGCCGAGCAACCCCACCTCCACTGATCCGGCGAAGACCGCGCCGACCGGCACGGGGACGCCGTACTCTCCGAGCAGTCCCGGCAGTCCCAGCAGAACGGGCAGTCCCAATAGCCCCAGCAGTCCAGGTTCGCCGAGTTCGAAGACTCCGCAACCCGGCCGCAGTATCCCCGGCAGTCCCGCCATTCCTGGCACCACGTCCACCCCGGCGGCAGCGGCCGCGGCGGGCGCCCGTGGCGCGAGCGGTACCCCCGGCATGGGCGCCCCGGGCATGGGTGCGCGAGGTGGTCAGTCCGAGGACGACTCCGAACACAAGATCCCCGACTACCTGATCACCCAGGAGAACACCGACGAACTGCTCGGCGAGCTCCCGAGAACGATCCCCGGCGGCGTAATCGGCGGCGACAACACCACTTAGACCAGACGACACCGCGCCGAACGGGACATGACGGGAGCAACTCGCGCTTCGCCGCCGTCGTGTCCCGTTCGCGGGAGTCCTACCCGATGAGGACCGGGTGGTGCGAGCGCGGCCGTCAATGGCGCTCACGAACAGAACGACCACGTAGAAGATCGGACCGAGATGACTGAATGGACTTGGGAACCAGACGATTTCGCTGCACTCTGGTATTCCGATGCCCATGATCGGTTTCCCGGCCCCCTGCGCTACACGAGCCGGTTCGCTTTGCGTGACGAGTTCGCGGCACATCGTCGCGCCGTGCGTGATCGCTATACCTCCGACGAGCTGGAGGAGATTCAACTGGCCCTGCATACCCTGGGCACCTCCGACCTGCGGATCGAAATCCTCGGCGGCACATGCAAACACAAGAACAGCACCGGCCGGGAGGACCTGCGCGAGTACCGAGTCATCGGCGCCCGCAACGCTTATCACGCCGTCACCCTGATGCAGGCAGGTACCGCCACCGAGCACGGCTCGATCCGCGTCCGCATGTTCGGCCCGGAAAGCCTTGCCGCACGCACCGTTCAGTCCGTGCCGCCCTGCCCGCCCGGCACCGCCGCGCCTGCCACCTTCCACCCCGACGACATCGCGCCGCGCCGCGACGGCTACTTCGAAGACGTCGCCCGTCAAACCCCTCGCGAGCAGTACCAACGCCTGGTCGGCCGCCCCGCCGACGGTGGCGGCACCGCCGTCCTCATCGCCGCCCCGCTATCCACCCAGGCCCAGCCCTGGCACGTCCTGCAGTGGCACGACATCACCGACGACGGCCGCTACACCGAAATCCGCGGTCCGCACATCACCATCCGCCCCACCACCCCCACCGACCTGATCGGTCACTTCACCACCTGGATAACTCAGGCCTTGAATCGTCTCGAAGATGCCAGCTGGTAACCATCTACTTGACGTAACAATTGCGATCGCCTGCACATTGATACCTGTGGTGATAAATCGCATTGCGGCGTTCGGGATAATGCGTTCACAAGTGTCGCAAATGTTGAGCGCACAATTAACAGTCGAGCATTAACCATTTCCGAAGAGAAATATTGCTGACGCTAAATAACTCCATCGCTGATGAATCCGAATCGGACAAACCCAGATAAATGCCTGCGACCTGCGGCTCGAAAGAACTCGTGACAACCGCGCCGCGACAGCCGAGGGACGCCGTGCATCGATCCTCCTCAACTGGCCGCAGACCGCTGACCTCGACCATTCGCCGGCTCCCACGCCCCGATCCACGAGTGGCTCGCGGCCAGTTCTTCCTCCCGCTGCGTGCGCGGCTGATCGTGCTCCTCCGACAGATACATCCGGAGTACCGGCGGCGCTTGCTCGGCCGCGGCCAGCGCGAGCTCCGGTTGCTGCGCGGTCACCGGATCGTCGCCATCGGGCTCGGTGACGGTCGTGGCACCGCGCCCATCGAGCATGTTCAGCGCCAGCGCGCACAACACGATCAGCGCACCGCCGATGATCCCGCTCCACGTAGGCATCTGACCGAAGAAGATCAGTCCGAACAGTAACCCCCACACGCATTCGACGGTCAGCATGTTTCCGCTGAGCACCGGGTCCACCCGCTCGAACGAGTAGTTGATCAGGAAGACGTTCAGCACGCTGAGCAGTCCGCCGATACCGACTGCGGCCCAAAGCATTACCGCTGACGCGTGCGCAGGCACGTGCGGCAGACCATCCCTTTGCAGCAGCGAGGTCAGCGCGACACCCACCGCGCCGACACCGAGGGTCAGCGCGGTGAGTTCGTGATTGTTCAACGTTCCGTCGTGCAGCTCACGGCCGAGGTAACTCAGCGAAATGGCCACCATGGCGACCAATGCGAGCAGGTTGCCGTAGTTCAGCGAGCTCGACGCATTGCCACCGAATCCCGACAGGATCGCGACTCCCACGGCGGACCCACCGACGAACACGACCCGCACGGCAGACACGCGCACGCTGCGCAGCAGCATCCCGAGGGCCGCGACCAGCGGTAAGGCGGCGATGAACGAAATGTCGCTCACCGCCGTCATACCGGCGGCCTTGGCGAACAGCGTGGTGCCGACTACGTACAGCAGCACGGTGCGTCCGATCACCACGCACCATTCCCGCGCACTGATCCGCAGCACGGTACGCCAGCGGATACATCGGCTGAATACGATTATCGCGATGAAGAACGCCAGAGCCGTACGGAGATAGACCTGTTGGGGCGCGGTGAAGCCGCCACCGAGATACCGCGATACCACAGTGAGCATGGCAAATGACGCGGTTAGCAGAACCAGCGCTCCGATACCGCGCAGGTCAGTGAAATGTCTGCTTTGTACGATCTCGGACCCGTTGATATCGCTCACATTACCGATTTGAGCGACACCCAGGTTCCGTACTCCCGGGTATTTTTTCGCGACTTGCCGCAGCTACAACGGTGCGGGCTGATCGACTCCCGCTACGGCGTCACGTGTCCGGCGCGTGCCTCGGTCAGGGCAACATTCGACTAGGCGGTACCCCCTGCCGCATTATGCAGCCGGGCGTGCTTTCGATCTTCACGACAGTGACAGCGGCGGCCGCGAGCCAGCCAGCCCGCCACCACCCAGGCTCCCGCCAGGGCCGTCACGGCCAGGGTGTTCATTTCCGAGGCCGCGGTCACGAAGGTGGCCAGTGCGGTCACCACAGTCGCGATAGGCGTCATTACGTGCACCATTTTGTGGGCGAATGACACATGGTCATCCTCGTCAGCGGCACACTCCGGGTTTGCCAGGACCCTGCCGACGATGACGATTTTTTTCATACCCCCAGCGTGCCGCTGACCGGGCCCTGCGGCCAGGGATTGCCCCGCTCTTGCACGCCTTACGCGCAGAACCACGACTTTTATGGACGAAGTCGTAGGGCAGGGATACCGTCGAAAGCGCGGACGTCGCAGATACCTACGCGTGTCCCGACTATCAGAAACACCAATGATCTGGAGATGTTGTGGGTGGGCAGCACAGCATTGCGTGCGGAAGACGAGTCGTACGCGAATACGAGGCCGCGGGTGGGTCGACGTGGGAGCAGGTACACGCGGTGCGATCGCATTGCGGGGTCTCCTTGTTGCGCGCTCATCGCATCGCGCATGGGTTCACACTCGTCGATGTCGCGCAGCGACTACAGCAGATTGTCAGCGCCGACGGATCGTCGTGCCGGGGGTTGTCCCATCAGAGCGTGTCCCGCTGGGAGACCGGCCTGGACATGCCGACGTATCAGTTCCTCGACGCCCTGTGCCGGTTGTATCGCACGCGACCGGACCGGCTCGGTTTCGGACACGACTACACCGACGACGAAACCCCTTCTCCCGCTTTACCCGGCCGCTTGGTCGTCGCTCCCGCTTCGCATGTCGGCTCCACCGCGCGAGATACCGTGCGCGCACTGGAGGAAAGCCTCGAACTCAGCGGCTATCTCGTATACGTCCTTCCCCCTTCGGAATACATTCCGGCGCGGATGCGTGACCTGGCTCAGGTCCAGCATGTGAAGCTGACCGATCACTCCGCCGATCTGCACCGGCGGCTGCACCGCATAGAGGCAATCCTGGCTGGCCTCATCGCTTTTCGACTGAACGATGTCGCCGATCTGCACGACACCTTCATGTGGTTCGCCAAAGCGCGCCGGGCCGCCCGCCATGCCGGCGATCCCGCGCTCGAGGCGTGGCTGGCCGGACACATGGCGCACACCCACGAGTGCTATCGGCACGCGCTCGATCAAGGATTGGCCGCAGCCCGTTCGGCACAGGCGACCAGCGGACGTACGCCGACCGCAGCGGGGGTGTTCGGGCTGCTGGCCGAGGCGGGGATCCAGGCCAGAATCGGGCGGCGCCGCGACGCCTTGGAGGCGGTGAACGCGGCGGAGCGGATGTTCGACGCGCTGCCCGAGACCGCGACGACCGACGACAACCTCGGCACCTCCGAATACATTCTGCGCTGGCATCAATCGCATGCGCTGAGTTCGATCGGTGACTGGCGGGCGGCCGAGGCGGTCCGCGACCGCATGCTCGAGTTGCCGATGGCGGAGAAGGACCAGGTGGGTCGGGCGCTGCTCGATCTCGACATGGCCGCCCTGTGGACTCGGCAAGGGGAACTGGACCACGCGCGTGAGCAGATCCGTCAGGTGTGGCAGTCGTTGCCGCCGGAGCTCCGGGTGGGTCAGGTGCGCAGGAATGTTTCGCAACTCGTGGTCGGGCTCCCACCGGCGTTGCGGGACAACATCATCGAACGGTGACGCCGGTTCACGTTGCGGGCGGCGTCAATTGGTGAAATGTGCTCAGGATTCCGGTAGATGGGTGCGCTGGTCGTAGGTCAACAGTTGATAGCCGTCGGCGGTGCGTTGCCAGCTGGTGATCGAGCCGTTGCCCGCGAGTCCCGCTTCGGCGAGCGCCAAAACCGCTGCGTCGGTGAGGTTCTCGAGAATCTGCCGAAGGAACAGCACGACGGCGTCGTGCGCCACGATCAGCACGCGGCGGTGCCGGTGCTCGGATCGCAGATCGGACACGACGCCGCGGAGGCGCTCGGCGACATCCCTGAACGACTCGCCGCCAGGTGGGCGGTAGCCGAGTGGGTCGCGGGCTTCTTTCGCGGGTTCGTCGGGGAAGCGCTCGCGCACAGCGGTCGGCGGTAGGTGTTTCAACCGGCCACGGGATCGGTCGTACAGCCGCTGATCGATGTGCAGGCACGGAAGTGAGCGGTTCGCCGCCCGCAGTTCTTGTTCGGCGAGTTGCCAGGTTTGCACCGCCCGCAGGTACGGCGAGCAAAGCACTAAGTCAGGGAGCTGATCAGGTTCCAGGGAAACCAACCATCGGCCGACCGCAACGGCCTGCCGCTCCCCCAACCCGGTCAGTTCGATCGTCATGTCGTCGGATTCGATGAGTTCGCCTGCAGCAGCAGCAACATTCGCAGTGCTCTGCCCGTGCCGGACCGCGTACAGCAGATCGACAGAGCCCGAATTGTCCATATGCGCGCAGGTTGCCTCGAATCCACCCCGGCTCCAACCGCTTACATCCTCAGTTCCCACGCCGTCCCCCTTCGTGATCACGTAATTATGCGCCACGCCCAACGCCTACCCACCTGGGCACGGCTGGCGTCATGAGCCCGAATGCAGCCACGGAGGTGAGAGCGTGACCAGTGCTGCAGCGGACGAGGAGGATCGTGCTTGGCCCGGTCTGCTGTGCCTGGCTCGGTCTACTGGGCGATCCTCGATCTACGTGTGCGCCCGCTCGGCCTTCTGGGCGACGTGGCCTGGGCGGGCCGCCGCAAATCCAGACGGTCGCAACCAGCAGCGCCGCGTGCGGCTCAGCCCATGGCAGCGACACTGCGGACTGGCGAAGGTCACCCGCGAACCACGCCGCACGGTGACATGCCGAAGGTCGCGTGCACGGCCATACGGCCACATCGTGACCCGCCAGCACAGCAGCGGAGTCCATCTACCGCGCATACCGATGCCAGACACCGCACGATCGCAATGATCGCGCGGCGCTGTGGTTTTCGTGACCCGTCGCGTGTGGTTCAACGCTTACGGGAGACACCCCGCGAATGGCTTTCGCCCACGGGGCGGTTTGTCAGTCGCAGACTCTGGCTTGTTTGCCGGCGAGTGCGTCCAGGCCGAGCATCGCCAATAGGGATTGGCAATCATCGGCGTTCTGTGAATAGCTGGCAACGGTGCGTGCGGCCACCGCGCTCTGTCGCGCAGTTTCGGCCTTTTCATTTGCCCGCGCCTCGGCGAATTCGCCCGGTTCGTGGATGAGAGTGATGTGTCGTGCCGGGGACATGAATCTCCTTGGGGTTGCTCGAAGCCTACAAGGCGCGCTCGCTCCGCGACAGCCGAACCGACCCGGCAGTTCGCTGACCGGGGTCTGTCGGGCGGCACGATGCAGACAATTCGACCGGTGGCGGGGCGCGCCGTACGGGAACGAGTTCCCACGCCAGCCGGGGTGGTCGGGCGCTTGCGAGCGCCCCGGGGCGAGCCTGGCCGCCGAGGCTACTGAACGCCGCCGAAGGTGGTTTTGTCGGCGCGGAGGGCTCCTCGACCGCACACCCGATCCCGACCGAAGCAAGGTGAGTGTTACGTCACATGATGGCGAGGATCGGCCGCGCGGCACTTCCAGACGGCAACGCCAGACGAGCCGGCCGAAGTGCGAATCTTGGTGTCGACCCCTCTCGACACCGCTGGGCCGAACAAAGTCCGGCGAGCCCGTAGCTGAGCGGCAACCGTCTCCGTCGAGTGGCGCATGGTGGCGACGTTGGCCGGGAGACCTCCGCCTGTGTGCCGCTCGACGTGGGCCCAGCGAGGAGCCGGATATTCCGGTCGCGGCGCCGCTCGACCGACGGCCGTGCGGGAACCGTGTGGACGGTTACGGGACGAGTAGCTGACGGACTACTCCGTCGGCCAACAACCTGCCTCGGTCGGTGAGGACGAGTTGGTCGCCCACCCGAGTGGCGAGACCGTCCGCGATGACGCGGTCGGCCGCCGCGGCGCCAGCCGGGTCCAGTTCGGCGAGGGGCAGGCCGGTGCGGAGCCGGACGGCGAGCATGACGCGTTCGGTGTAGCGCTCGTCGGGTGTGAGGGTTTCCCAGCCTGCGGCGGGCAGGCCGCCTGCGGCGACGCGGTCGGCGTAACGGGCGGGGTGTTTGATGTTCCACCAGCGCACGCCGCCGACGTGGCTGTGCGCGCCGGGACCCGCGCCGAGCCAGTCACCACCGTCCCAGTAGCCGAGGTTGTGCCGACAGGCCGCGGCTTCGCTCGCGGCCCAGTTGGACACCTCGTACCAGCTCAATCCCGCGGCGGTGAGGCGAGCGTCGATGCGTTCGTAGCGCGCGGCGAGTACGTCGTCGTCGGGCGCGGGGAGTTCGCCGCGGCGCACGCGGCGGGCCAGTGCGGTGCCGTCTTCCACGATGAGCGAGTAGGCGGAGACGTGGTCGACGCCCGCGTCGAGCACCGCGTCGAGGCTTGCGTCGAGGTCGCTGTCGCGTTCGCCGGGGGTGCCGTAGATCAGATCGAGGTTGACGTGGTCGAAACCGGCGGCGCGGGCCTCTCGCGCGGCGGCGACGGCCCGGCCCGGAGTGTGCATGCGGTCCAGCACCTTCAGCACGTGCGCGGCGGCGGACTGCATGCCGAGCGAGATCCGGGTGAAGCCGGCGGCGCGAATCTGGTCGAAGAATTCCGGCGAGGTGGATTCGGGGTTGGACTCGGTGGTCACCTCGGCGGACGAGGCGAGGGCGAAGTTGGCGCGAACGGCATCGAGGACCGCGGCCAATCCGTCGCCGCCGAGCAGGGACGGGGTGCCCCCACCGACGAAGATCGTCGCCACCTCCGGCGTTGCGGTCGGCAGCGCCGCGAACTGCTCTGCCGCCGTGGCCAACTCACCCCGCAGCGCCGCCAGCCAGGACTGTGGCGACGCTGAAGTCCCGAGCTCACCCGCCGTGTAGGTGTTGAAGTCGCAGTATCCGCAGCGTGTCGCACAGAACGGCACATGCACGTATATCCCGAACGGACCGCCCCCGAAGTCGCTGAGCACCGGTCCGGACGTCTCGGTGCCGACAGGGATAGCCGCAGGTGAACTCACCCCTCCAGTGTGCAGGTCGCCCCACAACCAACACTCGACGCCTCCCCCGCGACGCTGATGGGACCTGGACGAACGATCATGGGGAACTGATGCTGTTCGTTACTCGCGCAACGCCAACTCCAGTGCCACCTCACCGATACCGCTCGGCATTCGGCGATGACGGCGTTCTGGTTGGCGGTGGGCAGCAGCTCTCTTGTCTGCGACGTACATCGGGAACCTGCGCCGGTAGCCTGGCCGGCTCAGTCGAGTAGCGCTGGCGGACCTCGACGGCGGCGAACTCAGCAGGAGTGGCGCAGTTCACTTTTGGTGAGCCCGCCGTATCACCGGCCGCCATCGACGGATGATCTATGACCGCCGTCACATATCCGCCGAACGGTCCAGGGGATTTCCCGCACTTTTGCGGAAAATATCGATCTACGGTCGGAAGCGGCCCGTTGAGGTGGCACAATAGGCTGCATGCGCGCATCGGGAGTACGACTTGTGGCACGTCGCCACGTCGACTACAAGCGCGTCTGTAGCGCCAGCTGTCTGCCCGATTCCCCTCGGTAGCTCAGCGACGCCCATCCCCGGGTTCTCCCGGCGATCCCGCATATCGACCTCATCGGTCCCGCTGACACCGCAGGTGCGAGTCAGCCCCTCGCGCCTCCAGCACGGATGTAAACCCACCCCGCAGGAGCGACCCCATGACGTCGAGCACCGACGCCGGTCCGATCGATCAGTCCGGCCCTGAATCCCGGCCGGGTCACCACCCACGCCCCGAACGCCCCGCCGCCGAGCGTCGCGTCCGTCCCGACCGCCCGCGTCCGGAGGCCTCGGCAGGCCCGCGCGCCCGCACGGGTAAGCCGGTGCGCCGCAGGGCGGAGGGCCAGTGGGCGCTCGGCTACCGCGAACCGCTGAACCCGAACGAGCAGTCCAAGAAGGACGACAACCCGCTCAACGTCCGCGCCAGAATCGAGAACATCTACTCGAAGCAGGGCTTCGACAGCATCGACAAGGGCGACCTGCGCGGCCGCTTCCGCTGGTGGGGTCTCTACACCCAGCGCGAGCAGGGCTACGACGGCACCTGGACCGGTGACGAGAACATCGACCTGCTCGAGGCCAAGTACTTCATGATGCGCATCCGCTGCGACGCGGGCGCGTTGAACGTCGAGCAGCTGCGCACGCTCGGCCAGATCTCCACCGAGTTCGGCCGCGATACCGCCGACCTCTCCGACCGCGAGAACGTGCAGTACCACTGGATCGAGGTGGAGAACGTCCCCGAGATCTGGCAGCGGATCGAGGCGGTCGGGCTCAAGACCACCGAGGCGTGCGGCGACTGCCCGCGCGTGGTGCTCGGCTCGCCGCTGGCCGGGGAGTCGCTCACCGAGATCATCGACCCGACGCCTGCCATCGACGAGATCGTGCGCCGCTACATCGGCAAGAAGGAGTACTCCAACCTGCCGCGCAAGTTCAAGACCGCGATCTCGGGCCAGCAGGATGTGGTGCACGAGATCAACGACGTCGCGTTCGTCGGGGTGAACCATCCCGAGCACGGGCCCGGCCTTGACCTGTGGGTCGGTGGCGGGTTGTCCACGAATCCGATGCTCGCGCAACGGGTCGGCGCGTGGGTGCCGCTGGACGAGGTGCCCGACGTGTGGGAGGCCGTTGTCTCGCTCTACCGCGACTACGGCTACCGCCGCCTGCGCACCAAGGCGCGGCTGAAGTTCCTGGTCAAGGACTGGGGCATCGAGAAGTTCCGCGAGGTGCTCGAGGAAAAGTACTTGAAGCGCAAGCTGATCGACGGGCCTGCGCCGGAGCAGCCGACCAAGCCGATCGACCACGTCGGCGTGCAGAAGCTGAAGAACGGGCTCAACGCGGTCGGGTTCTCCCCCATCGCGGGCCGGGTCTCGGGCACGATCCTCACCAAGGTCGCCGATGCGGTCGAGCGGATCGGGTCGGACCGGATCCGGTTCACCCCGTACCAGAAGCTCATCGTGCTGGATGTCGCCGACGACAAGGTCGACGCGCTGATCGACGAGCTGGCTCCCCTCGGCCTGCAGGCGCGTCCGTCGCTGTGGCGGCGAAACCTGATGGCCTGCTCGGGAATCGAGTTCTGCAAGCTGTCGTTCGCCGAGACCCGCAAGCGGTCTCAGGCGCTGGTGCCCGAACTCGAGGAGCGGCTCGCGGATCTCAATGCGCAGCTCGACGTTCCGGTCACCATCAACATCAACGGCTGCCCCAACTCGTGCGCGCGGTCGCAGATCGCCGACATCGGGTTCAAGGGCCAGCTGGTCGACGACGGCACCGGGAATCAGGTGGAGGGCTTCCAGGTTCACCTGGGAGGCAGCCTCGGCTTCGACAGCGCCTTCGGGCGCAAGCTGCGTCAGCACAAGGTGACCAGCGACGAGCTCGGTGACTACATCGAGCGGGTGGTGCGCAACTTCATCAAGCATCGCGAGGATGGCGAACGATTCGCGCAGTGGGTCGTTCGCGCCGACGAGGCCGATTTGAAATGAGCCTCGCTGCGAAGATGGGAGATCAACTGTGACAACCGAACTGGTGGCGAAACTGGCCGAGGAGGAGCTGCGGGCCATCGCGGAGCGGGGTGCCGCCGATCTCGGCCCGGACGCCTCGGCGCTCGACCTGCTGCGGTGGACCGAGGACACCTTCGGTTCCGCCGCAGCGGACCCGCAGGCGCCCGGCGGCTACATCGTCGCCTCGAACATGCAGGACGGCGTGCTCGTGCACCTGGCCGCGCAGGTCCGTCCCGGGGTGGACGTGCTGTTCCTGGACACCGGATACCACTTCGCCGAGACCATCGGCACCCGGGACGCCGTGGAGGCGGTGTACGGGGTGAACGTGATCAACGTCCGGCCGGAACACACTGTCGCCGAACAGGATCAGCTGCTCGGCAAGGACCTGTTCGGGCGCGACCCCGGTGAGTGCTGCAGGCTGCGCAAGGTCGTTCCGCTGAAGAAGTCGTTGAGCGGGTACAACGCGTGGGTCACCGGCATCCGCCGAGTCGAGTCGCCGACCCGCGCCAACGCGCCGCTCATCTCGTTCGACGAGGCGTTCGGACTGGTGAAGATCAATCCGATCGCCGCCTGGTCCGACGACGAGATGCAGAACTACATCGAACAGCACGGCATCCTCGTCAATCCCCTTGTGGAGGAGGGGTATCCGTCCATCGGCTGCGCTCCGTGCACACGGAAGCCGGAGCCGGGATCCGATCCACGAAGCGGGCGTTGGGCCGGCCTCGCCAAGACCGAATGCGGGTTGCACCAGTCATGACGGAGACCATGAACGTGAGCGAACGGGTGAGCGACCAGTCCACCGAGCGTGCCTTCGGCATCAGCGATTTCGATACCCTGGCCGCGCTGGAGTCGGAGTCGATCCACATCTTCCGCGAGGTGGCCGGCGAATTCGAGCGGCCGGTGATCCTGTTCTCCGGCGGCAAGGACTCCACCGTGCTGCTGCATCTGGCGCTCAAGGCATTCTGGCCCGCGCCACTGCCCTTCGCGCTGCTGCACGTGGACACCGGGCACAATCTGCCCGAGGTGCTGGAGTTCCGGGACAAGATCGTCGAGCGGTACGGGCTGCGGCTGCACGTCGCCAAGGTCGAGGACTACCTCGCCGACGGCAGGCTCACCGAACGCCCGGACGGCATCCGCAATCCGCTGCAGACCGTCCCGCTGCTCGACGCGATCACCGAGCACCGCTTCGACGCGGTGTTCGGCGGCGGCCGCCGCGACGAGGAGCGGTCCCGGGCCAAGGAGCGAATCTTCTCGCTGCGCAACGCCTTCGGGCAGTGGGATCCGAAGCGGCAGCGGCCCGAGCTGTGGAACCTCTACAACGGGCGGCACGCGCCGGGCGAGCATGTCCGGGTGTTCCCGTTGAGCAACTGGACCGAGCTGGATATCTGGCGCTACATCGCTCGCGAGGACATCGACCTGGCGAGCATCTACTACGCGCACCAGCGTCCGGTGTATCAGCGCGACGGCATGTGGATGACCCCCGGTGTGTGGGGCGGACCACGGGAAGACGAAGTGCTGGAGACGCTTTCGGTCCGGTACCGCACCGTCGGCGACGGGTCATCCACCGGCGCGGTGCTTTCCGATGCGGCCGACAACGCGGCGATCCTCGCCGAGGTGGCCGCATCGCGGTTGACCGAGCGTGGCGCCACCCGCGGCGACGACCGGGTGTCGGAAGCCGCGATGGAAGACCGTAAGCGCGAAGGCTATTTCTGATGGCGACCGCAGTGAACCTGGTGCGCGGCGTGGGCAACGTCCCGGGGAAAAAACGTAAGCGAGAGGGTAGTTTCTGACATGTCCGACCTATTGAGGCTGGCTACCGCCGGTTCTGTCGACGACGGTAAGTCCACTCTGGTCGGGCGTCTGCTGTACGACACGAAATCCGTGCTCGCCGATCAGATCGATGCCGTGACCCGCGCCTCGGTGGACAAAGGTCTTGCCACACCGGACCTTTCGCTGCTCGTTGACGGGCTGCGCGCGGAGCGTGAGCAGGGCATCACCATCGATGTCGCCTACCGTTACTTCGCTACACCGCAGCGCTCTTTCGTGCTCGCGGACACGCCGGGGCACGTGCAGTACACCCGGAACACGGTGTCCGGTGCGTCGACCGCGCAGCTGGTGATCCTGCTCGTCGACGCGCGCAAGGGCGTTATCGAGCAGACTCGCAGGCACGCTGCGGTTCTCGCGCTGCTCGGCGTGCCGAAGCTGGTGCTCGCGGTGAACAAGATCGACCTGGTCGACGACGCGGCGACCGTGTTCGCCGAGATCTCGGCCGAGTTCAACCGGCTCACCCGCACCCTCGGCTGGTCCGACGACGACGTGTTGGAGATTCCGGTCTCCGCGCTGCACGGCGACAATATCGCCACCCGCTCGGACAACACCCCGTACTACAACGGCCCCTCGCTGATCGAGCACCTCGAGTCGGTGCCGGTCGACGCCGACAGCACCGGCAATCACACACTGGGACTTCGCTTTCCGGTCCAGTACGTGATCCGGCCGCGCACCGCCGAGTACCCCGACTACCGCGGCTACGCGGGGCAGATCGCGGCCGGTTCGGTCGCACCGGGTGACGAGGTCGTTGTGCTGCCGTCCGGGATCCGCACCACCGTCGAACGGATCGACACCCCCGACGGGGAACTCGCGGTCGCGCAGACCGGCCGCAGCGTCACGCTGATCCTGGCCGACAACGTGGACATCTCCCGCGGCGACACCATCGCCTCGGTCGCCGACGCCCCCGAGCCGATCGACACCTTCGACGCCACCGTCTGCTGGCTCGGCGACAAGCCGCTGCGCCCCGGCGCCCGCCTGCTGCTCAAGCACGGCACCCGCACCACCCAGGCGATCGTCGGCGGCCTGCTGGAACGCTTCGACGAGCAGCGCATGATCGCCGACCCGAACCCGGAATCACTGGCGCTCAACGACATCGGCCGCGTCTCCCTGCGCGTCGCCGAACCGCTCGCAGTCGATGACTACCGAGTGAACCGGCACACCGGCAGCTTCCTGTTGATCGACCCGTCCGGCGGCAACACCCTCGCCGCAGGCCTCGTCGGCGACGTGCTGTCGGCGGTCGAGGTCGGTACCGGAGTCTGAGATGACGGATCCGTCCGGCGTCACCTGGCCTGCCGTCACTCCCGTGGTGGGTGGGGGCCTGGCGGCTCGCGCGATCAACAGTGACGTGGCGGCGGCGCTCGGCCGCCCCGCCCTGATCGCGGTGGCGCACGGGAGCCGGGATCCGCGGTCGGCCGCGACGATGTCTGCGGTGGTGGCCGAGCTGGCGGCGGCGCGGCCGGGCGTCGATGTGCGGTTGGCGTTTCTCGATCTCAATGCGCCGTCCGTGGAGCAGGTCGTGGATGCTGTTGCGGCCGAGGGGCATACCAATGCGGTGGTCACGCCGCTGTTGCTGGGTAGCGCCTTTCATGCACGGGTGGATCTGCCCGGTCTACTCGCTGCCTCGCAGGCTCGGCATCCTCAGCTGCAACTGACCCAGGCCGAGGTCCTCGGACCCGAGGCCCGGCTGATCGCGGCTCTGGCGGATCGTGTGGCAGGGGCGTGCACCTATTCGACTGGCCGAGATCCCTTGGGCGCACGGACGAATCGTCGCTTGGGGATCGCTGTTGCCGCCGTGGGTTCCTCCTCCCCCGCCGCCAATGCCCGCACCGCCGAGGTAGCCCTTCGCCTTGCCGCACTTACCGGCCATCGCACCGAGGTCTGCTTCGCTACCACCGAACCGACACTGCCCCAAGCGATTTCCCGGCTGCGCACGCGTGGCGCCGAGGAAATTCTCGTCGCACCGTGGTTCCTGGCACCCGGCCTGCTCACCGATCGCCTGGTCGCCGCCGCACCGAATGTGCTGCACGCCGACGTCATCGGACCCCACGCAGCTCTCACCGACATCGTCTGGGACCGCTACGACGCGGCGATCACCACGACTCTCACGATGTCGGCCTGACAGCGCGCCCCGCTAGGTGCTCAGCAGATTGTCGACGATGGCTCTAGCCGTCGCGACCCCCCACTCGTCGTCCATCTGACGAGCGGTGTGCGCGGCCGATATGACGGCGTCCAGTTCGAAGGCGATGATGTCGGCGTTGCGCTCGCCGAGGTGGCCTTGTTCCTGGGCGAGGCGGATCTCCTTGGACAGGAAGGCGAGGAAGTCGCGGTGGTCCGCCGCGATGGCATCCCGGATGGGGCCGGGCCGGCTGTCGAACTCGGCGAGGGTGGCGACGCGGAAGCAGCCGCCGGGAAATGCAGGTTCGGCGACCTGGCCGAACCAATGGTTCACGAGGGCACGCAGGCGCGGCATGCCGCTCGGCTCGGCCAGACTGGGCGTGATCACCTGGTCGATGAAGACCTCGCGGGCCGTTTTGACCGCCGCCAACTGCAGGCTCTCCTTGCTGCCGAACAAGGTGGCGATGCCGCTTTTGCTGATGCCGAGATCGGCGGCCAGCTTGCCGATGCTCACGCCCGTCAGGCCTTCGACCGAGGCGACGTCGGCGGCGTGTCTGGCGATCGAAGCCCGGGATCGCGCGCCCTTCGCCAAGCGCTGATCGGTGCCTTGCTGCTGGTCGACAGGGGTGGTCGGCTCGGGCATGGCTCCATTCTTCCACGAAAAGTCGCATACAAGAACGTACGGTCGTACTTTAATGCACGAACGGTCGTATGCACTTTCGAGGGGTTCCGGGTCAGGAGTGGTAGCGCTCGAGAAGTTCGGTGCCGATCCGGGCGAGTTCGGTGCGGACTTCCGGCGGGTCCAGGACTTCGATGGAGGCTCCCCAGCCAGCCAGCTGCTGGGCGAGCATCCACGCGGTGGGGGCGGTGACCTGGACACGGATGCGGCCGTCCTCGATCGGGCCGTCGACCACGCAGTGCCTGCCCTGCTGATTGCGCAGGATGGGCAGCAGGCGCTCGGAGATCAGGACGGTGGCGGCGGTGGCGGCACGGCGCTGCTCGAGCTCGTCCACCACCTCGTTCCAGGTCGCCGAGAGGTCGAAATCGGCTGGGCGGTGGGCGGTTTCGTCGGTCACGAC
Source organism: Nocardia sp. NPDC052316 (assembly GCF_044547795.1). Taxonomy (NCBI): domain Bacteria; kingdom Bacillati; phylum Actinomycetota; class Actinomycetes; order Mycobacteriales; family Nocardiaceae; genus Nocardia; species Nocardia sp. NPDC052316. The sequence continues at coordinate 587,963 of NZ_JBIUBB010000003.1, read as the reverse complement.
CGCCTCGGTGATGCGGTCGATGCGGAAGGTGCGCTGGCCGTTGGCGGTGCCCGCGATGAGGTACCAGATGGCGTCCTTGTCGATCAGGCCCCACGGGTCGACGAGTCGTTCGGTGTGCTCGCCCTTCTTACTGGCGTAGCGCAGCCGAACCTTGTTGCGCTGCACCACCGCTCGCTGGAGCAGCGCGACCACCGGCGGCAGTTCGCGGTCGGTCTGACCCCAGCGGGCCGGATCGATCACCACGGCGTCGGCTGCCGCCGCGGCATCGGTGCGGAACGGCTGCGGTAAGGCGCGAACCAGTTTGCGCAGCGCCGATTTCACCTCCGGCACCGCGTTCGCCGACGGCCCAGCCAGCAGAAACAATGCCCGCGCCTCGCCCGCCGTCAAGCCGGTGAGGTCGGTGCGCGCGCCGCCGACCAGGGACCAGCCGCCGCCACGGCCGGGCTGCGGGTAGACCGGGACGCCCGCCGTCGACAACGCCTCCAGGTCGCGGCGCGCGGTAGCAACCGAGGTCTCAAGTTCCTCCGCGACCTCGGCCGCCGTCACTCGTCCGCGCGTCTGCATCATCAGCAGGATCGCCACAAGTCTGTCCGCTCGCATGCGCACAATTCTGCCCGAAAAAGTGCTCATTAGGTGAGCACTTTAGGGCGGATGATGGTTTTACCAGCAAGGAACAAACCGAAGAAGGAGACCACAATGCTGCGAGGAATGGCGACGAGCACGTTTTACGCCGACGATCTGGAGGCCGCGAAGGACTGGTACACCGAGTTCCTCGGCATCGAGCCGTACTTCCACGTCCCCGGCGGCTACTACGAGTTCCGCATCGGCGACTACCTGCACGAATTCGGCATCGTCAACCGCGCATACGGACCGGCGGGCGCCCACAACGCCCCCGGCGGCGCGATCGTCAACTGGCACGTCGACGACCTCCAAGCCACCTTCGACCGGCTGCTCGAGCTCGGCGCCAAGGAATACGATCCGATCACCCCACGCGGCAACACCGGCTTCGTCACCGCAGCGGTCGTCGACCCCTTCGGCAACGTCCTCGGCCTGATGTCGAACCCGCACTACCTCGAGGTGCTCGCCAAAACCGGACCGGCGTAGTCACCCGCCGCGACCGCGTCGCCGCCACTGAACAATCCATTCGAATGCCCCGCAGTCTCCTGCGGGGCAATCGACCGTCCGCAACCCGGCGACCCTCGCGACCCGCAACGAGGCCACCCCGCGGCACGGCCAGCCGTACCCCGGCAACCCCACCGCCCGACAACCCCGCGACCCGGCTACTCCGCGGCCCGGCTACCCCGCGGCCCGCAACCCGCGCCCCCGCGGCTCGGCCAGCCGTAGCCCGCCAACCCCTCGGCACGACCACCCGGCCACCTGGCGGCCCGGCCACCCCACAGCCCGGCCACCTGGCGGCCCGACAACCCGGCGGCCGTAACCCGCCAACCTCGCCAAACCCCGCGACCGGTGCGAGCGTGCGACCGTGCGACGAGGTTGTTGCCAGGGGATGATCGGAGATGCAATGCCCGCGAGGCATTTCAGATGACGCCCGGGGCGATTGCTCGGGCTGGACCGATCGGTCATGACCCGCAGTTCGGGCTGGATATCGGGCGCAGGTGGGGTGGGCCGGGCGATGCGGGGTGGGGCGTCATATGATCTGGGCCACATCAGGCCGTGCCAATGCGAGCGGCTTCAGGCTTGGAAGGACAGCTATGGTCATCCCCGCTGGAGCGGCAGACGATGCGAACGGTGCTGCGGAGGCACCTTCGTTGCGAGATCGAACCCCGGACGAGGCCGGTCGGCCGTCGGTGGACAAGCTCGGCCGAACCCAAATGATCCCCGCGGTCAGCACATTGGAGCAGACCGCGATCATGCCGCCGCTGGAAGGGTTGTCGGACAACGACTCTCCGGAACCACGCAGCCAGGCGGGGTGGACCACCCGGGTCGCCGGTTTGTGGCGGCGGTTGCGACCGTAGGCGCTTCAGGCGGAGTCGGTCGTTCTCGGCGCACGTTCGGTCCTGCTCAGGGCCGGAACCACCGCTCGAGTACCGTGGCGACGCCGTCTTCCAGCACGTCGCCGGTGACCTCGTCCGCCAAGTCCCGAACCTCCGCAGGGGCGTTCGCCATGGCCACGGAATGCGCTGCCCAGCGCAGCATTTCGCGATCGTTGTAACCATCGCCGATCGCCAGGGTGGCGGTGGATGGGATCTGCAGCGCGAGACGGAGCCGTTCGAGCGCCCAGCCCTTGGAGACTCCTTGGCGCGAGACCGTGAGCCAGGGGCCGAATTCGCCGTGCACCCAGCTTGCGCCCGGGACCTGAAGTTCCGCCAGTAGGCGCAGCATCTCCGCCAGTGAACCCTGCGGCCACCAGCCGTTGAGTCGCGGAGTGCGCTCGCGGCTCAGGACGGAGTGGTCGACGAGCACGTATTCGCCGAGCGAGAACTGTCCAGGGCTGACGCCGGTCGCCCAGTAGCCGACGCCGACCTTCTCCACGGCGAAGATCATCTCCGGAATCAGGGCGCGCAACGCGACGACCGCGGGCGCCGGGTCGAAATCCTGCACGGTGAGCGGCTGGCCTTTGGCGACATCGACGTGCACCGCGCCGTTGGAGCACAGCGCGTGCCCCTCTACGAGGCCGAGCTCGGCCAGCACCGAACGGGTCGCCAACACGGTTCGCCCGGTGGTCACGACGACATGCGCGCCCGCCGCGACGGCCGCGCGCACAGCGGCGGCTACCCGCTCGGTCACCGGGCTGCCGGTGTCGAGCAGCGTGCCGTCCACATCCAGCGCGATCAGCTGGGGTCCCCCAGTTGCCACCAGCCCATTGTGCCCCGCGATAGCTGCGCTCGTCCCCCGATCAACCGCATGGAGCCTGCTGCTCGCTCCGGTGATTCAGCACTCCCCCTATCCCGACCGGCTGGTGGTTCAAGCGGGCCGCCCGAACGTCAGGCCACCCCGCCTAGCGGTTCACGTCACAGCACAGCTCTCGGTAGTTCCGGCAGGCGATCCCGCAGTGATGTCGACGACCATGTCCCCGCAGCGGTGCCAACGACCATGTCGTAGCTGCCGCCGTGGTCGTAGACGGCGTGAAAATATGCTCAGGCCAAACCGATTTCGTTGCAGCAGGACCGCTCGCCCGCTCAGCTACGGCCGAAGGGCAGCTGACAGCCGCCAGCTGAACATTCAGCCCGTTGACGAAGGAAGTCATCCACCGCATCCGACGGGATACTCGAGTCGACTACGGACCGCTGCAGCTAGTGGCTACTCGCGGAGTCGCCGCCGGAAGTAGAACCACCGGAGGTCGAGCCGCCGGAAGTGGCGCCACCAGAAGAGGTTTCGGAGGTACTGTTGCTGGACGTTCCACCTGTCGAAGTGCCGCCGGATGTACTTCCGCCCGAGGAGGTCCCGCCGGAAGTACTACCACCAGTCGAGGTACCGCCGGACGTGGTTCCGCCGGAGGAGGTTTCGGAGGTACCGCCGGTCCCGGAGGTGGCGCCACCCGAGGTTTCCCCGGAAGACGTACCGCCTGTGCTGGACTCGCCGGAAGTGCCGCCAGGCGTGGTTCCGCCGGACGAGGTGCTTCCCGAGGTAGTGCCGCTGGTGGTTTCGGAAGGCGTTGTGCCGGTGGCGGCACCCGTGCCGGCCGTCGGACTGTTCACCGCACCGCCAGTGGCCGCAGTGGCGACCGGTTCCGGCACCGATGGCGCGGGATTGGGTTGCGGCACAGCGGGTATCGAACCCGACGCGGGCGGCGCCGCGGGTGTACCCGCGATCGGCGACACCGGATGAGCAGGGACACCGGGGACCGAAGGCTGACCCGGCAACAGTCCAGGCTTGCCGAACGGCAGCGGATTGATGAAGTGGGCCGGATCGGCGTAGGTGCCGCCGGGCCGCGGTGCGCCGCTGTGGCTTGCGAGTTCGTCGTGCGCGTCGCTCCGGGATTCCGCGATGCTCGGCCCCAGCGTGCCGGTCCGCGCCACCGGTGTGATGAACCGCCCGTAAGCGGACTGGATCGGCGCACCGAGACCGGCCGCGATGGTTCGCGACGTCTTCCATCCCGCCGGTGTGGCCACCCAGGCTTCGTGCTGTCCGGCGGATTTGTCCGCGCCGGCGTCGTAGAGCAAGGCGTCGGCCGAGGGCGTGTCGAGGCCAGGGTAATGCTCGAGCACCGGTGACGCGGCGGGGCCGGCGGGGCTGCCGAAGACGGTCACGGCCGACATGGCGACCGCGGAAACCACAGCAGCACTGGAGAATACGGCGACCCGCGGCGCATGCTCCTTAGCGCCGGACGCGGCGAGCGCCATGGTGCGCGCGGCCATCATGGCGGCACCTGCGGCGACGGTGTGGCCCGGGTCGGCCGAAACGACCAGGGGGCGGCCGAGTTCGGCGAGCGTGCGGGCGACCTCGGCGGGCCGCGACGCCCCGCCGATCACCAGGATGCGGCTGATGTCGGAGAGGGTGAGGTCGGCGGATCGGACGGCTGCCCGCACCACCTCCAGCGTGTCGTGCACGTGCGCGGTGCGCAGGCCGTCGATGTCGACCATCGACAGCAGCGACATCGGCGTGGTCGCACCGGGACCGGTGTCGTGGGCGTATCGGGCGATCATCGCCCCGAGCGGCCGACCACCGAAGTCATAGCAGCGCAACGGCTTTCCGACCATCGGATGGTTGCCCCAGTCGGGACCCACCCGCACGACGGTGACGTCGAGGCTGGTCCCGCCGAGGTCGTAGACGAGCACGAAGCCGGGCTCGAGCGGACCGTGCTCGCGCTCCAACCACTCCGCGGCGGCAACCGGTTCCGGCACCAGCGCGACATCACTCGCACCCGACAGGTCGAGCGCCTGCCGCAGCAGGGACACCTGCTTGTCGGAGTACATCGCGGGATAGGTGGCTACCGCACCCGACTCAGCCGCAGTGGCTTCAGCCGCCCGCAGGCCATTGACTACCGCCGCGACGAGGTTGGCCGGCGACCAGATGCGTCCGCCGACGATCATCGGCTCCGGGTCGCGGCTCAGGTCGGCGAAATCCGTTACCGCCATGCTGAATTGCGGGATGCCGCCGATGCGCAGGCCGCCCGCGCTGTCGAAGGTCACCGCGGTGCGTCGACTGCGCACGACGGGCCGGGTTCGCGCACCGGTCACCGAAGCCGTCACAGAGTTCACTGCACCGATGCTGAAACCCAGACCTGTGGTCATTTGCTATCCCGTCAACGTACCGAGACCACGTCCATCACACAGAGAACCATGTGGCCGCGGTCGTCTTCCAAACAGCCAGCACAGATTAGCTGTTGGGTTCGCTGGAAGGATGTGGAATCGACATGAACGGGCCGAGAATGGCGTGAAACGTTTAGCTCCCGACGGCAATGATCCACATCACCTGCGAGTATGCGCACGAATCAAACCGTCCAGCCCTCTCGACAAGAGGCAATTTAGATACCGGGCGGTGCAATCCCGTTATCTCGCAGCGATTCAGACAATGCTCCGATACCCGATCTTCTGTCGGCGTCGACCAAAGAATGACAAGTCACCTTACGACACTGACCGGTCGGTAACTAAAGCATTGCCGGTTAACGCACTTCACGCAAGGACAGACCGTCAATCAAGAACAATGACGCATCAACTCAACGTCTGTTTCCCGCCAGCGCCCCTACTCGACTCCGGCTTGACTTACTTCCACGATCCACCAGCGCGGTGAGATCGCAAGAAGGAGAAGGGAAACGGAGACCATGGCTACACGGTTCGCGGACAAGGTCGTGCTGATCACGGGCGCCAGTTCGGGTGTCGGCAAGGCAGTGGCCCGGCGCGTGGCGAGCGAAGGCGCCGCCGTGGTGCTCGGCGCTCGCGGCAAGGATGCGGGCGAGCAGCTGGCCGCCGAGATCCGCGCGGGCGGCGGACGGGCGGTATTCGTGCCGACCGACGTCACCGTGGAGGACGACATAGCGCGGCTCACCCAGGCCGCGATCACCGAGTACGGGCAACTCGACGCGGCGTTCAACAACGCGGGGGCCGTAAACGCCTTCGGCCCCATCGGCGAGATCGATGAGGCGGGCTGGCGGGCCGACCTGGAACTCAACCTGACGAGTGTCTTCTACGGACTCCGGCACCAAGTGCCCGCGCTGGTCGCTTCAGGCGGCGGCGCGATCCTGAACAACGCGTCGAACCTCGGCGTGGTCGGAATGGGATCGGTCGCGCCGTACGTGGCGGCCAAGCACGGTGTTGTCGGGCTGACCAAAGCCGTCGCACTGGAAGCCGCCGCGCAAGGTGTCCGGGTGAACGCGATCGCGTCCGGCGCGGTCGACACCCCGGCGTTCCGCAGTTCGATGGGTGCGACACCCGAGGGCGAGGCGATGATCGCCGGGCTGCATCCGCTGGGCCGGATCAGTCAGCCCGCGGAGATCGCGGCGTTCTGCGCGTACCTGCTCAGCGACGAGGCCAGCTTCATCACCGGCGCCGCGCTGGCGATCGATGGCGGTTTCACCGCTCAGTAGCGTGCGCAAAGAGAGCTCGGACGGGTCGCCGCGCGCGACCCGTCCGAGCGGAAGCGGGACCGACCCGACGTGGTCCCGCTAGATCACCAGGCAAGAACTCCCACCGTTGATCCCGGTGCCCACCTGCAAGCCGATGGTCTTGGACTCCCCGTTCTGGGTGACCAGGATGGTGTGCGGCCCCACGGTCTGCGGAGTCCAGTTGGCCACATGCGTCTTCGGGTTCGGACTCCCCTCCGTGGCGGCGAACCAGACACCGTTGTCATAGAAATCCATGCCCGCACTCGAATTGCCGGTAGCGACCACCTGGTAGGCACAGCCGGTGCCGAACCCATTCGTGAGACCGCCGCCCGCGATCACCACGCGAGCTCCGATCTCGGCCGACGCCTGGGGCGCGCTCAGGACCAGCCCGGCGGCGACCGCGACAGCGATCGGAACGGAGTTCCGCAGACTTCTCATCAAGTACCGACTCCTCAGGTTGCACCCAGCGACTCCACAACGCAGCCGACACAGACCCCCGGCCACGTACCGAACCTCTCTATCGTTCGGCCCCACCCCCGCCCCCACAAGGCCCCGAAACTGGGGTGGTTTCGTCCGAACGGCAGGCGGTTAGCTACGCCTTGAACAAGCACACGCATGCCGGGACCACATCGCACAGCGCGAGAATTATTGGGTGGCCGCGTCGATGGCGCAAGGGCGAACAGCACCATGAACAGGTGCACTACTTGCTGATCAACCGGCACACTTGTCCGCACTGGCCCCAGACGCACGCAGGCCAGTGCGGTGGATGATCACAGCGACCTCGGAAGAACACCCTTGGGCCGCACGTCAATTCGCCTGGCCCGGCCGAGATGCCGACTATCGCCCGTTCGTCACCCCGCGCCGATCGACTCCCTCAACCCGCTACGCGGTGCGGAAATCCAGCCGATCACGGTCACGCCCTCATCGCGCGACCGGTACGGCAGGGCACCATCGACGGCGGCGCTGACGTCGATGGTGAGGCTCGCGGGACCACTCGGTCCCGCGAGAGACTGTCAGGAGCGGGTCAGCAGGCGGCGGACCGGAGTGCGGCGCTTGGTGGCGCCCGCAGCCCGGACGGCAGGTTGGCGTTGCCGCACCAAACGGTCGAATTCCGTTGCGGTGCCTGCTGGTTCGGGCAGGCGTCCGGCGTTGAAGTCGTCGGCGAGTTGCTGCACCGTCTGCTGGGCGCAGGACTTGTTGGTGCCGATGAAGCCGGTCGGGCCGCGCTTGATCCAGCCGGTGACGTAGGTGCCGGGAAGCACTGCGCCGCCGAGGCTTTCGAGGACACGCCCGTCGAGGTTCGGGATCACGCTCGACGCGGCGTCGAACGGCAGGCCGGGCAGTGGCACGCCGCGGTAGCCGACCGAGGTGAGCACCAGGCCCGCGTCGAGGCGTTCGGTGACACCCGTCGCGACCGCGCGGGTGCGGCCGTCGGCGTCGGTGACCAGCTCGTTGCGGCTCACCTCGATGCCCGCGACCCGGTCGGTGCCGAGGATCGCGGTGGGCGAGGCGAGGTAGCGGAAGACGATTCGCTTACGTTCACCGAACGGCCGGTTGCGCACGCTGTGCAGCAATCGCAGCTTCTGCTCGACCTGATACGGCAGGCCGTCGGTCAGCTCGGGCAGGTCGCCCTCGATCGCGATGTCCACATCGGCGCCGAGCAGGCCGACGAACTCCGGCACGGTGAAGGCGGATTCGAGCGGGCCGCGGCGGCCGAGGACGACCACCTCTTCGATCTTGCTCTCCCGCAACGCCCGCAGCGCGTACGGCGCGATGTCGGTGCCGGCCAACGACTCCGGATCGCTGGTAAGGATGCGCGCGACATCGAGGGCCACGTTGCCGTTGCCGACGATCACGGCGCGCTGCTGCGTCAGATCGAAGATGCGATCGACGTGATCGGGGTGCCCGTTGTACCAGGCGACGAAGTCGGTGGCGGAGATATTGCCTGCCAGCCCTTCACCGGGGATGTCGAGCTTGCGATCGGCCGAAGCACCGACCGCGTAGATCACCGCGTGAAAGTGGTCGAGCAGCTCATCATGCGAAACATGCGCGCCCACTTCGACATTCAGGTACGAGCCGAATCCTGGCTGGGCCGAGATGATGTCGAACAGGTGGCTGACCTTGCGGGTCTTGTCGTGATCCGGCGCGACGCCGTGCCGGGCCAGCCCGTAGGGCACCGGCAGCCGGTCGAACACGGTCACCGACACGTCGGGCTGGGTCAGCAGTTCGTCGGCCGCGTACATCGCCGACGGACCCGACCCGACGATCGCCACCCGAAGGGGCTGACGTTCGGTGTGGATCGCAGCCGCGGGCACCGGCTTCGCGAGCAGCGGCCGCGGCCGGGTCTGCCGGTAGAAGTTCGCGTTGATCTCGATGAACGGCTTCTGTTCCTCGGTCAGCTTCTTCGACGACACGATCGCGTCGACCGGGCACGCGGTGGCGCAGGCGCCGCAGTCGACGCAGGCCTGCGGGTCGACGTACAGCATGTCCGCGGTCAGGAAGTCCGGCTCATCCGGCGTGGGATGGATGCAGTTGACCGGGCAGGCGTACACGCAAGACGCGTCGCTGCAACAGGATTGGGTGACGATGTAGGGCACGTCAGCCGGCCTTGGCCGCGCGCAACGGCTCCGAGCGGTAGCGAGTGGTGTGGCCGTCGATCTTGAGCAGCTTCCACACAGCCTTGGAGACCGGGTTCATCAAGCCGATGTCCTTGGCCAGCGTGCGCACGTCACCGAAGAAGTCGCTGAACTCCTGCTTGGACTCCTTCGATCCGTAGAACAGTTCCTTGCGGACGTAGTCCGGGATGTCGAATTCGCGCCAGAACGACCGCGGCGGCGTGAAGATCGAGCGGCCGAGGATGTACATGACGATCGGCATAGCGATCGACAGCACGAACTTGCTGCCCGGCTTCGCCTCCGGCACATGGATTTTCAGGAACTCGTGAGCGAAGGAGATGTGCCGCGCCTCCTCGGCGACGTGAATGGCCATCACACCGCGCATGATCGGGTGCACGTCCTCGCCGGAGCGCAGGATCGCCTTCTGGATGTGGTCGATCGGCTCCTCGCCTGCCAGCACCGCCATGAAGAACAAGTTCGGGAACAGCGCCGCCACGGGCGCGCCGAGGTACTTGAACTTCCGGACGAGCGGGCCCATGCCCGGTACGTCCTCACCGATCCGGTTCACCATCTCCTGGAACATCAGGGTGTGGTTGTGCTCCTCGATCATCTCGTGGGAGCAGTAGCGGAACTCGGGGGAACCGTTGGGCAGGCCGAAGTTGTGCGTCACCATGCCGCTGATCAGGATCGTCTCGAATTGCAGGCCGACCTTGGCGACGTTGGCCTGGCGGTACTTGCCGATCGCGATCTTGCGCTCCTCGGACTGCGCGAGGTACCACGGGTGGCGACCGAGCGGGTCCGCCGAGACCGGCAGGATCCACCGCTCAGGGCCCGCATCAGGGGCGAAGTCGGGGTTGTCCCAGTCGATATCGTCGAAGGGGTCGAAATGCTTGTTGACCGAGCCTTCGGAGAGCAACAGAAGCTTCGAGGCGTACTCCTGCGCCTTCTCCAGATCGGAATCGACCGGGGGCGTCACGGCTGTAGACATCGTCGTCGCTGCCTCTCCTAGTAGAACGTTTACCTGTATCTCATAGTTACACCTACAGAAGGTCACGTCAACCCACGGAGACACATCTGGACCAACGATCGTGGACAGTTGGGCCGCGGAAATGCGAAGAGGCCGCGACCGCCGGTTCCCTCACCAGGGAAACAGGCGGTCGCGGCCGCAACGTTCAGGGGACCCGGTGCCGGCCGCCCTCGTCACCGCCGCCACCGGATCACCCCGTTTACCGCAGCCCGAGCTGCGCCAACCCCACGATCACCCCGTCTGCGGGCAGCGCGAGCGCCATACCGACACCGGCGAGGGACAACCCCGCGGCCGTCGCGACCTTGGTCAGCCGCTGCTTGGTCCGCTGCGACAGCACCAATGCCCTGGTGGCCGCCCGATGCGCGCCGCCACCGCGCCGCTTGCCGTGGTGCTTGCCCGCGGCCTCCTCGGCCGCGACGGCGGTCCGTCGGCCGATGATCGCCGCCCCGTCGGCGATGGTGCGCTCCGGGTCGGGGGCGGTGATCACCGGCCGGGCCAGCTCGCCCGCCAGCACCTGGGCCACCTCGACCGGCCGCGCCGCGCCGCCGACCACAAGGACGCAGTCGACGTCGGCCATGGTGACGTCCGCGACGCGCAGACATCGGTAGACGAGTTCGAGCGACGAGCGCACGTGCTTGGTGCGTAACTCGTCCGCGGTCGTGCCGGTGACCGAACCGGAGATCGAGGCCGACGGCAGTCCGTGCCCCACCCGCGACGCGACAAGCGCACCGAAAGCCCGGCCACCGAACTCGGCGGAACGCATCGGCTCGCCGACGATGGGATTGATCGGACAGCCCGCGCCGACCCGGACCAACGTGACGTCGAGACTCGCGCCACCTAGGTCATAGACCAGGGCAAGCCCGGGCATGAGCGGGCCGCGATCGGCTTCCAGCCAGGTCGCCGCCGCGATGGGTTCGGCGACCAGCGCGACGTGATCGAGACCGATGGCATCCAGCGACGCGCGCAGATCTTCGACGTGTGCCTCCGTATAGCGCGCCGGGTAGGTCAGCGCGATACCGACATCGCCGCCGTGCCCGTCGCAATGCGGATGATCCAGCAAGGTTTCGCTGATGAGACTCTCGGCCACCACCGCAACCAGGTCGGCGGGCGACAGCGCGCGGTGCCCCACCCGCGCCGACATGATCGAACGCTGGGTGAGATCGGCGAATTCGATGATCGCGCGCCCGTGCCGCGGAATCATGCCGACCCGGGCCAGGCCCGTGCTGTCGAACGTGAGAGTTGTTCGGCGGGTGATGGATTGGGAGCGCTGGGCCCATCGGCGGCCCGGCGGAGCCTTCGCTGAACCTTCCTCCGCGAGAGCGGAAACCGTGTTCACCGTGCCGATGCTCAAACCCAGACCAACCGCCATCGCAATCCACCTGATCGCCGATCCGATTTGCTTCGAACTCCGTCCACGCAACCACTCCGCGACCCGCCTGCCAACCACCGGACACCCTGTTGTCCGCAGCCCGCCTGTTTTGGCACAGGTTGCATAGCACAAGCATCCATCCTGGTCACCTGCCCTGGACGGCGGCGTATGCGACGACGGCCGGATCCCACTGCGACACGCCGATATTCGCGGGTGTCCCATCCGTGTTTGCGGAGAGCTACCACAACCGTGCGAACGTCGGGCACCCGGTGCGGATACACGTTCTCACATGCTGTGATAGCCCCTAACAATCCCTCGAAGTCCAGACAGGAGACCGCCGAAGGCGGATACTGTCCCGGCCCGCCGGTGCGAGAAGTACGAGACTCTCACCGCGGCCCTCTGGGGCACCCGTCCAGAAAGGACCTTCCGGACGTTTGCAGGGCTTGACGCGATGGACTCCGCACGGCACGAACGACGGGATTTCCTTGCGCCAGCACAAGATCAGCAACGCTCCAGCAGCCGGATGATCTACCGCGCGGGCACTGCCCCACCGATCAGTGCGCGGGCAACTCCGGAATTCGCGTCGCCCGCGCGTAGACCGTCTCACCATCGGCCAATCGCAACGCCTCCGCGTCACCCCGGGTCACCTGCGCCGCGAACAGATCACCGGTCGCCGCGTTACGCAGTTCGACTCGAACCTCGAACCCCAGATGCACGACCCGCTCGACGGTCGCCCTGGTAACGCCCGCCGATTCGGCAGTCCCCTCGTGCTCGGCCAGCGACATGCTCGGCTCGCGCCCGACCCGAATATCGTGCGGCCGCACCAGATGTCCGTTGAGCCGCGCGACCGCACCGAGGAAGGACATGACGAACTCGTTGGCGGGGCGGTCGTACACGTCTTCCGGGGTACCGATCTGCTCGATGCGCCCCTTGTTCATCACCGCGATCCGGTCGGCCACGTCCAGCGCTTCTTCCTGGTCGTGGGTGACCAGCACGGTGGTCACGTGGACCTCCTCGTGCAGCCTGCGCAGCCAAGTACGCAGGTCGGCACGGACTTTGGCGTCCAGCGCGCCGAACGGCTCGTCGAGCAGCAGCACCTGCGGGTCGACGGCGAGCGCGCGGGCCAGCGCCATCCGCTGCCGCTGACCGCCCGACAGCTGCGCGGGGTAGCGGTGCTGGAAGCCGTCGAGGCCGACGATGCCGAGCAATTCGTCTACCCGCTTGGCGATTTCGGCCTTGGGCCGCTTACGAATCTTCAGTCCGAACGCCACGTTGTCGCGGACGGTCATGTGCTTGAACGCGGCGTAATGCTGGAATACGAAACCGATGTCGCGTTTCTGCGGCGGCACCCTGGTCACGTTGTTGCCCGCGATCAGCACGATGCCGGAGTCGAGCGATTCGAGCCCGGCGATCGACCGCAGCAGCGTCGACTTGCCCGAACCCGATGGCCCGAGCAGGGCGGTCAGCTCGCCGGAGGGTATATCGATGGTGACGTCGTCGAGCGCGGCGAACGAACCGTAGTTCTTCTTCGCATTGGTCACGGTGATCATTTAGTGCCCCGCTTGCGTTCGAGGAGGGTCATCAACAGGAGTGTCACGAGGGCGAGGCCCATCAGCAGGGTCGCGGCGGAGTAGGCGCCGAAGGTGTTGTGGTCGTTGATGTATCGGCCGTGCACCAGCAGCGTCAGCGTCTGTGACTTGCCGGGTTGCGCGGACGACACCATGATCACCGCACCGAACTCACCGAGGGCGCGGGCCACGGTGAGCACCACGCCGTAGGTGAGGCCCCAGCGGATGGCGGGCAACGTGATTCGCCAGAACGTCTGCCACCGGGTGGCGCCGAGGGTGGTGGCGGCCTGCTCCTGCTCGTCGCCGATCTCGTGCAGCACCGGCTCGACCTCACGCACCACGAACGGCAACGTGACGAAGATGGTGGCGATCACCATGCCGGGCAGCCCGAAGATCACCTTGAAGCCGATGCTCTCCAGCCCGCCGAACCAGCCGTTCGCACCCCACAGCAGGATCAACGCGACACCGACGACCACCGGCGAGACCGCGAACGGCAGGTCGACGATGCCCTGAACCAGCGTGCGCCCCGGGAACTTTCCGCGCACCAGCGCGAGCGCGGTGAAGATACCGAAGACGACGTTCAGCGGGACCACGATCGCCACGATGATCATCGACAGCTGGAACGCCGAGATGGCCGCGGGCGTGGTGATCGAGTCGATGAACGCGCCGATACCCTTTTCGAAGGTACGCAGCAGGATGATGATCAGCGGCAGCACCAGCAGCACGAACAGGTAGCCCAGCGCGACGACGCGCAGCGAAATCCGGGTAGGCCACGACAGATTCATCGTGTCTCCTGCTCTTTCCGCACACTGCGCTCGGCGAGCAAGCGCAGCACGAGCAGCGATACGAACGAAATAGCCAGCAGCGCAACCGAAACCGCGGCCGCGTTGATCGGACGATCGATCTCGATCTGCTTCTGGATGTACTGCGAGGCCATCTCGGTCTCGCGCGGGATCGCTCCGCCGATCAGCACCACCGAGCCGTACTCGCCGATGGCACGGGCGAAGGCCAGCCCGCCGCCGGAGATGACCGCAGGGGCCAAGGTGGGTAATACGATGCGGCGGAAGGTGGTCCAGTTGTCCGCGCCGAGCGAGAGCGCGGCCTGCTCCACCTCACGGTCGGCCTCGATGAGCACCGGTTGCACCGAGCGAACCACGAACGGCAGCGTGACGAACGCCAGCGCCACGACCAGCCCGGGCTGAGTCGCGTTGAGGTGGATGTCGATCGGGCTCTGCGGACCGTACAGCGACAGCAGCACGATGCTGGCCACGATAGTCGGCAACGCGAACGGCAGATCGATCAGACCGTTGACGATGCCCTTGCCCGGGAAGTCGTCGCGGACCAGCACCCAGGCGATGAGGGTGCCCATCACCACGTTGATCAGCGCGACCACCACCGAGACGAGCACGGTGATGCGCAGCGAGTCCAGCGCGGCGGGCGCGGTGACCGCGTCCCAGAAGCCGGACCAGCCGTCCTCGAAGGAGGTGACGGTCAGCGCGGCCAGCGGAAGCAGCACGATGATGCTGAGCCAGAGCACCGCGGTGGCGATGCCGAGCGGGCCCACCGAGCCGGTCACGCGCAGCCAGGACCAATTCCACCGGCCGGTGTTCGGGGAGCCGCCGGGAGCGGGCTTGGTACCGATCCCGGCGGTGCTGGTGTCAGTCACAGTCGTCCAGTATCCCGTGCGCCGGAGCCGGTTACTTGGTGGCCTTGTCGTAGATCACCGCGACGGAGCCGGTGTTCGGCGTGAACAGCTCCTTGTCCACGGCCTTCCAACCGCCCAGGTCGGCGATGGTCCACAACTTCTGCGGAGTCGGGAAATCGGTGCTGAAATCGGCCGCCACCTTCGGGTCGACCGGGCGGAAACCGGCTTGTGCCCAAGCCTTCTGGCCTTCGGGGGTGTAGAGGAAGTCGCGGAAGGCGAGCGCCTTCTCCTGGTTCTTGCTCGACTTCAGCACCGCGACCGGGTTCTCGATCTTGAAGGTGACCGGCGGCACGAAGTGCTCGAGCTGGTCGCCGTTGCGCTCGGAGAACAGCGCCTCGTTCTCGTAGCTGAGCAGCACGTCGCCGGTGCCCTGCAGGAAGGTCTCGGTGGCCTCGCGGCCCGACTTCGGCTGCACCTTCACGTGGTCCTTGGACACCAGCTGGCTCAGGTAGTCCAAACCGGCCTGCGGGTTCTTGCCGCCCTCGGACTTGGCCGCGTACGGGGCGAGCAGGTTCCACTTGGCCGAGCCGGAGCTGAACGGGTTCGGGGTGACCACCTCGATGCCGGGCTTCAGCAGGTCGTCCCAGTCCTTGATGCCCTTCGGGTTGCCCTTGCGGACCACGATCGCGACGACCGACCCGAACGGAATTCCCTTGGTGGCGTCGGCATTCCAGTTCGTGTCGACCAGGCCGGCGTCGACCAGGCGGGTGATGTCGGGCTCGACCGAGAAGTTCACCAGGTCGGCCTCCGCGCCGTCCTTGACCTTGCGGGACTGGTCACCCGACGCGCCGTAAGACCCGTTGACGATGACGTTCTTGCCCTTTTCGGTCTTGTTGAACTCGACGGCGACCTTGTCGAAACCCGGCTTGGGAACCGCGTAGGCGTAGAGGTTCAGCGTGCCGCCGCTGCCGTCCGCGCCGCCACCGCCGACCGTGTCACTGGCTCCGCCGCCGCACGCGGTGAGGGCGACCGCCGCGAGCGCGGTGAGCGCGGCGACGGCGGTACGTCGGCGCGGGGTGAGCCAAGATTTGCGAGACATCGGGGTGGACCTTTCCTACGGACCGCCTGCTCGGAGATCTCGAGCGGCGGCGAAGACTGCGATGGATCGGTAGACCTGCACACCGCATCGATGCGGCTGTGGCGCGACTGCCGGCCGGATAGGCCGCCGGGGTTCGGGGACGTCTGCGAAAAGGTGCACGCCAGTCTACGAGGGAGGGACGCGCAAACGTGCCCGGTCGCCGATCAGCGACAGAGAATGTCGGCGACCGCGAGGTTGCCGACCGCGATCAACGCCAGTTCATGGCGGACCTGCGGGACGACATTCGAAGACACGGGCAGACTGTAGCAGAGGCCACGGCCTCGATTCGAATCACAGAGCTCCAGGAAGAGGGGGGTTTCATCCCATGACTACCAGCCCGGATCGCGTACGCACGAGGTTTCCCGGCATCAGCACCCGCGCGTGGGAGCACCC
This sequence comes from Nocardia sp. NPDC052316, assembly GCF_044547795.1. Taxonomy (NCBI): domain Bacteria; kingdom Bacillati; phylum Actinomycetota; class Actinomycetes; order Mycobacteriales; family Nocardiaceae; genus Nocardia; species Nocardia sp. NPDC052316. Next base: position 571,703 of record NZ_JBIUBB010000003.1, on the reverse strand, counting down.
GGCCGACCGGACCGCCTTGGTCGCGTTGCGCACGCTCTCCGGTTTCGACACCGTGCTGCGCACCTTGTCCGGTTTGCTGCAAGAACGCCAGCACCGGCTGCTTTACCTGGCGACGGCGGTTCGGGTCGACGAACGACAGTTCCGTTCGCTGCATCAATTGCGCGAGGACTGCGTCGCCGTGCTCGACGCCCGCACCACGCCGGAGATGTTCGTGCTGCAGAACCCGCAGGTGAATGCCTTCACCATCGGCATGGACCAGCCGTTCATCGTGCTGACCACCGGTCTCATCGATCTGATGGATACCGAGGAGTTGCGTTTCATCGTCGGCCACGAACTGGGTCATGCCCTGTCCGGGCACGCGGTGTACCGCACCATGCTCATGCATCTGCTGCGCATTTCCGCGAGCATCGGCTGGATGCCGGTGGGCGGCTGGGCTTTACGCGCGATCGTGGCCGCGCTGATGGAATGGAGCCGCAAGTCCGAGCTGTCCGGCGACCGGGCCGGGCTGCTGTGCGGACAGGATGTCGACGCCTCGGTGCGGGTGCACATGAAGACGGCGGGCGGCACCTGGATCAAGGAGATGAACCACGGTGCGTTCCTCGCGCAGGCCGACGATTACGAACGGTCCGGCGATCTGCGCGACGGTGTACTGAAACTGCTCAACCTGGAATTGCAGAGCCATCCATTCTCCGTGCTGCGCGCCGCCGAGCTGCGCCGGTGGATCCAGAGCGGTGAATACGACCGCATGCTCGCCGGCGACTACCCCCGGCGCGATCAGGACAAGAACACCAGTCTCACCGAGGAGATCAAGGGCGCCGCCCGCACCTATCGCACCAATTTCGACCAGTCCGAGGACCCGCTGATCCGCACCGTGCGCAACCTCGGCCGCGATGTCGGCGCCGCGGTCGGCACGGTCGGCCAGGAGGTCGGCGAGACGGTCTCGAAGATCGGCAAGCGGTTCAACGACTGGCGGACCGGAGAGCGGGAGAACTAGCGCCCATCAGAGCGGCATGCTCAGCCGCACACCTTTCGGCAAACGCACGCGTGTCGGGGCGGCAAGTCGTGGTGCGGGAAGTCGGAACGTGTGCGGCTGTTGCCTCGGTCCGGAGCGGATGGGGCGTCAGCGCGTGACGAGCCAGGCCACCACGACGAGGACGAGCAGGGCGATCAAAGCGAGCTGAACGCGCGAACGTGGCATCAGTGGGCACCGCTCTGCACGGTCGGGCGGGCGTCGACGGCGAGGTCGGCGGGCACGGTGTCGGGTACGGCGGGCAACGCCTGCTCGATGCCGTGCTTACGGTCCAACACGCGCAGCAGGGCACGCAGCGTGCGGTCCAGCACGTAGGCGATGGCGAAGCTGACCGGGACCATGCCGACGAGCACGACGAGGAACTGCGGGATGAACGGGAGTCCCGCTACCCACAGCTCGAAGCTGTCCCACCACCCTGCGATCTGTTGCACGCCGTCCAGCCTAGTGGGTCCACCTGAGAGCCCGGCAAGGTCAATATTCGGTCACGGAGGGCCGCTGACCCGGCACGGCGGCGAAGACAGTGGACGTGCGGGTCGGCCGGCCCGAAGATGAGGTATGCCGTCCTCTGATGATCTCACCGTCGACGAACCGTACGACCTGCCGGTGCTGAGCTACCTGTCCGAGTCGAAGCGGCATGGCGCCTACCCGCCGATCGACGACTACGCGTTCCTCTCCGACTGCGAGAGCAGCTGCCTGATTGCCAGCAACGGGTCGGTCGAGTGGATGTGCGTGCCGCGCCCGGATTCACCGAGCGTCTTCGGCGCGATGCTGGACCGTAGCGCGGGGCACTTCCGGATCGGCCCGTACGGCGTCAACGTGCCCGCCGCGCGTCGCTACCTGCCCGGCGGCATGATCCTGGAGACCACCTGGCAGACCGAGACCGGCTGGTTGATCGTGCGGGACGCGCTGGTGCTCGGGCCGTGGCACAACAACGACCAGCGCTCCAAGACGCACCGCCGCACGCCGATGGACTGGGATGCCGAGCACATGCTGCTGCGCACGGTGAAGTGCGTCAACGGCACCGTCGAGCTGGAAATGAGCTGTGAACCGTCGTTCGACTACCACCGCGCGGCGGGTCGCTGGGAGTACACCGGCAAGGTCTACGAAGAGGCGACCGCCGTCCGCACCGACGATCCGAGCGCGGGCCCGAGCCTGGTGCTGACCACCGATCTGCGGCTCGGACTGGAGGGCAGGGAGGCCCGCGCCCGCACCAGAATGGCGGAGGGCGACGAGAGGTTCGTCGCACTGACCTGGTCGGAACTGCCCGCGCCCAAGACCTATGCGGACGCGGCGCAGAAGATGTGGCAGACCACCGAGAGCTGGCGGCAGTGGATCACCCTCGGCAACTTCCCGGATCACCCGTGGCGCAACTACTTACAGCGTAGCGCACTGACTCTCAAGGGACTCACCTACGCGCCGACCGGCGCGCTGCTGGCTGCCGCCACCACCTCGCTTCCGGAAACCCCTGGCGGGGAACGCAACTGGGACTACCGCTACACCTGGGTGCGCGATTCCAGCTTCGCGCTGTGGGGCCTCTACACACTCGGGCTCGACCGGGAGGCCGACGATTTCTTCGCCTTCCTGCGCGACGCCACCACCGGCGACAACGGGGATGCCGTTCCGCTGCAAGTGCTTTACGGCATCGGCGGGGAACGCCAGATCACCGAGGAGACCCTCGACCACCTCAGCGGCTACGACCGCTCGCGGCCGGTGCGCATCGGCAACGCCGCGTACAACCAGGACCAGCACGACATCTGGGGCACCATGCTCGACGCCGTGTACCTGCACGTGAAGTCACGCCAGCAAGTGCCGGAAACGTTGTGGCCGTTGCTCGAACGGCAGGTCCACGCTGCCATCGCACACTGGCGCGAACCCGACCGCGGCATCTGGGAGGTGCGTGGCGAGCCACAGCACTTCACCTCGTCCAAGGTGATGTGCTGGGTCGCGCTGGACCGCGGCGCGAAACTCGCCGAGCTGCACGGCCAATACGAGCACGCCACCGAGTGGTACACCATCGCCGACGAGATCAAGGCCGACATTCTCGAGCACGGCGTGAACGCCAACGGCGTCTTCACCCAAACCTACGGCGGCGACACCCTGGACGCCTCGCTGCTGCTTGCGGTGCTCACCCGCTTCCTGCCGCCGGAGGACCATCGCATCCGCGCCACCGTGCTGTCCATCGCGGACCGGCTCACCGAGAACGGCCTGGTGCTGCGCTACCGCACCGAGACCACCGACGACGGACTATCCGGCGCCGAAGGAACTTTCACCATCTGCTCGTTCTGGCTGGTCTCCGCGCTGGTGGAGATCGGCGAGGTCCAGCGTGCCAGGCACCTGTGCGAACGGCTCCTCGGCTTCGCCAGCCCACTGCGCCTCTACGCCGAGGAAATCGACCCGCGCACCGGCCGCCACCTCGGCAACTTCCCCCAGGCCTTCACCCACCTGGCCCTGATCAACGCGGTCACCCACGTGATCAGAGCCGAGGAAAACCGCAACGCAAGCGGTTTCCAACCCGCCCACTCCCCCGCGAACAACCCTGGGTGAACCGACGACGAGTAGCAGCTACCAGGTTGTCGATCTGTGCAGCAGAGCCCCGCCCACGTGCTGCTTGCCTGCGGCGGGAGTGATCCCGTTCATCTCTGCGTGTCCCGACATTCCTGCGTGCGGCACCGGCCCCTGGCCATCCAGGATGAGGAGCGGCGAAAGACTCCCAAAGAAGTTGAAAATCTATGGAACCGAACGCTGGGGCGGCGCGTCAAACCTAAGTGACGGAACATGACTCAGGATTGAGGTGCACAGCTCGGCCAGACAACGAAGACCTGCGCAACATTCTTGCGATCGATACCGATGTAGGAATCTTGCCAACGAGGCGGACGAAATATGGACTGGTAGGCCATACCTCAAATGCTCGACAGCATAACGCTTTCGAGTGGATTCACCTTGGCCTACCTCGTAACACTATGTACGGCAACGCATTCAAACCGTTGACCTAGATCAGACCGTTTGTTAGCATTCAGATCTGACGCCAACTAAGAGCGTCTATCTTCAAAGGGGAGGGAATCTCAAATGATCTCTGCAAAAAAGGCTGCCGTCGCCGGCTTTATCGGCATAGTCGGACTCGGCCTTGGTATGGGTATCGGAAACGCCGGTGTCGAGCACCCCGAAGGCGGGCTTTGGCAGTACGGAACCTCAACCGTTTCGGGCGGCACCGACAACTATTCACTTTACGATCACAACGATCGTACGCACTCCTCCGCCGTACGCAATTGCAACGGAACAAGTTCATCCGGTTGGCGACCGGCCGGCGTGCGCGCTGAGGCTCGACAGAACAGATGCCTGACCGGCAATGAGGCCTTCTACGACGTCGAGGGTGGCGGCAGCGGAAAAGCAAATATTTGACACCGAGTGCGCGGCGGCTCAAAGCCATTAGCGGCATCGGCTCACCGCGATTGACTCAGTGACTATCTTGGCGGAACCGTTCTAGATCGCTTACGTTCGCGCGTTAAGCTTCGCCGATGGCTCGCCTGTTCCGAACTATCGATACCGTTCAGGCACAGGCGAGCCATCACTCGAAGAGATGAGGTATCGTGCAACTCGTTTCGCGAGTTGTTATCGCGGTCAGCTTCCTGCTGACTGCAATAATTTCTGTTGTTTACTTTGAACTCAAAGACGAAGCTCACCCGTTGCGCGGCACCACAGAGATAGTTGTAGACAACTTTGATCGATCCCTATCCAAGGAATCGTTGTACAACGCCTTCTCAACTGTCGCAGTAGAGCAGAATACAAATATCTACAAACTCAGTTTCGATGGAACCAACAGCAAAGATCGCGTATTTTTCGAATTCATAGGAAACCCCGGCCGTAGCGAAGCTCTCGCGCCTGGCGGGAAGTATGTCACCTTCGATCCGGAACTCCGCACGGTCTTTCGTCCGTCGAGTCACATAACCACAGAGGATGTGCGGGGACGATATATCATCGATGGGTCCGCTTCGAGTATCGAGAGCTCTATAGCCGCTCTACAGAGTTTTCGATTTCAAGTTTCGAGGTGGGACCAAAATTTCGGGTCCGCCCTGTGGGACACTTTGTCACAGTCGAATCTCTTAACAATACTGACTGTCGTTGTATTGTGCTGTGCGCTAGTCGTCGCCTACTCGGCACTAAACTCCGCAAAAGCGTATGCAATAAAGTCACTGCACGGCTATCCACGTTGGCGAATAATAGCCGAGAGACTAGGCGTGCTAGCCAAGACCAGCACCCTGCTCGCCTTTGCCATCCTGGTTGCTACCACCATATATCTTTGGCAGTACAACGGGCTTGCCCGCTTCCCAGCGCTTCTCATGACTCTGCTGGTGACTTTCGGGTTGGTACTGATACTTTTGTTCGCAGTAGAATCTATCGCAGTCTGGTTCGCGTTGACGCAGCAGACCGACCAGAACCTGAAGGGTGCCAAATCCGATGGCAGGCTGCTGCACTTCGCATATCTTGCGAAGTTTGCGGTATTAGCTACGATTCTCACTCTGATAATAGGTTGCGTCCGAGCGATAATACTTCTCGGAGCCATGGATCAAGTTTCCGAAAAATTCAAGGCCATGCCCGATTATCTCGCCCTGAGCCACTCAGTTGCAGCAGGAAGAATCGATGGCCAGGAAAAGCGGGATCTGGATGCAAAAATCAGAGAGCTCTTCGACACCTTCGAGAAACAGGATAAGGCTCTACTGGTAGCCAGTAACGATCTCCGCCCTGCAAGGGACGTACAGGCGGGAGACGAGTTTCCCGATCTCATAGTTGATAACAACTTTATCCACAAGAATTGCATCGTCGACTCCTTCGGATCTTGCATCGGCAACGTGCACATTTCCGACCTGGAGATGGTTCTATTGATACCAGACAGCAAAAAGCACCAACAATCCGTCATAATCGAACGATATGTCGAATTTATCGCATTCCAGCAGCGCATTCAAGGTACTCCGGTCGACTCCGATGCAGTGAAGATCAGCGTAAAGAATATCCGAGATGGTCAGGACATATTTTCTTATAGGGTTACCGATTCGCTAACGAAAAGCTTCGTCCGCGACCCTGTGATCTTAGTGTCCGACGCCCGGGCCAGATTGTTGTCCGACGATTTCTATTCCGCTAAGTCGAGTTCTGCCGAGGCCCTGTTTCTAGATAGCATGCTGCTCCGCGACAGCCTCGCCACAGCCGGCATTGATACTTACCTTCAATACCATTATTCAATCCGAGATCTTTCGATGCAAGACATTGCCGATGTCGAGAGAGCTAGCTACAGCCAGCTGTACGGCCTGGTCGCCACAATTATTGCAGGCACCGTGATCGCAAGCTTTCTTGCCGCACTGTACTGCACACGAAATAGAAAACAAATCTACGTCAAAGAATTGCATGGCTACTCGTTCTGGCGTCGACACAGCGGTCTTAGCCTCGGGTTGACGTTAGGCTGTGCCACAGTGCTGGTCGGTCTCGCACTGGGGAACCCGTCGCTCTTACATGGAAGAATGGGCATCCTTGCGATCGGGGCGGTCACAGCGGACATTCTTATCACGGTCGGTTTTATAGCGGTCTACGAAACTCGATCGCACAACACTTGGATGAAGCGGGAATGATCATTACAGACAAGCGCATCTCGGGAAGGAACGCAGCTACCGTGCCCGAAGCCAAGGCCATCGAGGTCAGAAGACTGCGAAAGACTGTTGGCGAACGACTACTGTTCGACGACCTGTCCTTCTCGGTCGACCGAGGTAGAATGCTTGCCATAACCGGTGCCAGCGGCAGCGGGAAGACGACGCTACTGAATTGTATAGGCCTCCTTGATGATTACGACGGAGGCGAGATCGTCGTCAACGACACAAACTTGAAGAAGATTCGTCGGCGAGACCGCGTGACATATTTCCGCCATGAGGTCGGATATCTATTCCAGAACTACGCTCTGATGGACGATCAGACCGTCGATGAGAACCTCTCCATTGCCTGCACCTACACCAAACGCGGCACCGGTAAGAAACGAGACTGGAAACTGGAAGCACTCGAACAGGTTGGATTGCGGGATAAGCTGCACGCACGCGTTTACGAGCTGAGCGGCGGAGAACAGCAACGCGTAGCCATGGCCCGGTTATTGATCAGACGTCCAAGCCTCGTCTTAGCCGATGAGCCAACGGGTGCACTGGACAGCGAAAATCGGGACGCGATCATGCGGCATATCGGAAGGCTGCGAGACAGCGGTACCACAGTCGTGCTCGTCACCCACGATCCATCTGTGGCGGCGCAGTGTGACGCGCAGGTCGCGCTTTGACACCAATCTCGGCGGAATAGATAACCTCGATCAAGCGGTCAGACTGTCGGCCTGTTCGCGCAGGCCGCGCAGTTTGCCGAGTTGCCCGTTGGCGTCGGCGATGCGGTCGCCGCTGTGGTCGCCGTATTTCTGGTAGGCGGCCTCGGCCAGGCGCAGTGCCTCGTCAGCTTGCTTGGCGACGTCGGCGGCGATATCGGTGAAGTGGTCGCGCAGTACGCGCTGCATGGCGCGCAACCGATTTCGTGATTCCTTGCTCACCTGGAAGATGACGTCATCCATCAAGCGAGCCACCGCGACCTTCGCTTCGGCGCGGCGGCGCTGTTTGAGGTTTTTGCGCTCGTCCCAGAGGGCGTTGATGCCGAGCAGCACGCCGGCGCCGATCGAGTACCAGTTCACCAGCGACATCTTGAGGATGCTGGTGACGAGACCCACCATCAGGATGCCGCCGTAGGAGCCGCGCAGTGCCGACAGAATCTGTTGGCCCACACGCGCTTTCGCGCTCTCCAGCGGTTCCAGCGGTTGCACCGCTTCGAGCACCTCGCCAGGGTTCTCCAACCGCATGTTGGGCAGCGGTGCGGCCCGGTTGTCGGCGAGGAACTTCGAGGCCACCTGCTCGGACAGTTCGACCGAACGGTAATGCGCCATCACGAAGTTCTCTTCTACCGCCTCGCAGATCCTGGCATCGAGGTCGGTGCCGAACTCCTTCCAGCGCCGCGCCGGATCGGTCTGCATGATTTCGGCTTCGGCGTCACGCACCAGGCTACGCAGGCGGTGGCGCAGGTCGTGTTCGATATCGGCCATCAGCTCGGTGCTGCCGTCGACCAGAGTGACCTGCCAGTTGGCTGTGCGCTGGCGCTGCTGATCCGCCTCGTCCCTGGCTCGGACCAGCTTGTCGGTGATCTCGGCGCGCATCCGTGGATCCCGCAGCGACTCGACCTCATTGCGCAAGGTCAGCGCGAGATGATCACTGACCAACCGAATGTCCTGCACCGCGGCGTCCAACGCGACGCTGTCCGCGCGGGCGACCACGTAGTCGCGCAGATGGTCGATCAGTTGCGGCACACCGGATTCGATGTCGCGCTGGTAGTTGCCGGACAGTCCGGCCTGCCGGTGCAGCTCCGCGGAGACGGGCGCCACCGCGAAGCCGAGCCCGGCCGCGTCGAGCAGTTCCCGATTGCGCTGCTGGGTGTGTGACCAGTGGGAGAACTGGTCGATCTTGTTGAGCACGCAGATGACGGTCGGGCAGATCTGCTGAATGCGTTGCAGGTAGGCGATCTGATCCACGGTGAGTTCGGTGGCGGCGTCACCGACGTAGAGCACGGCGTCGGCGGCGGCGATCATCGACCAGGTGGTGTTGTCGGCGCCGCGCGCGCCGGGTGCGTCCATCACCACGACCCCGTCGGCCAGCAACGGACTCGGCTGGGTGAACTCGGCCCGGATCACGCCGAAGCCGGAGATGGCGGGGCCGGGATCGAGCGGGTCCACCGACTGCCGTTCGGTGCGGCCGTCGACCGAACGCACCAGTGTCGCAGTCGGTTCCGGCCCGTACTCGACGATGACTGGCACGCTCAGGTCGCTGTTGGTCGCGCTGACCGACGCGCCGACCAGGCTGTTGACCAGCGTGCTCATGCCGTTCTTCGGCTCGCCGACGACCACGAGGCGGACCCGGGGGTCGCTCACTCTGGCCCGGACCATGCTCAACCGGCTACCCAGATCATCGCGGCCCGCGAATCTGGTTATCTCCCGCAGTTCGTCCAGGATCCGGATCAGCGGCGCCATCGCGTCCGGATGTTTCACCGTCGCGGCCTTCAGCCCGGCTGCGGCAGACAACCTGCCTCCTTACATAGTTGTGCTCTCGATCGACATGGACGCCCCCTTCACCCCTTGATCACCAAGGTCCTGCTCTATATCAACACGGTGTCCAAGCCGCCCGGACCCATGTGATGGGTATCGGCCATCGATGATTCCGGCAGCAGACCACCGGACAGGCCGCCGCTCGCGAGGGTCGAGTGGTCGGTGTAGGTCGGGTAGTCCTGGATCGATGCGGTGCTCGCGCCGACCATGTGCGTGTTGTCCGCGATGGCGTGCGGCTTGGGATCGACGATCGGCGGCTTGTAGGTCGGTACCGGTGCCTGCGTCGGCGCGGTGAAGGTCGGCGGCAGGTCGTGGGTCGGCACGGGTGCGTTGTGCGTCGGGACTGCCGTCGGCACGTCGCGGGTCGGCACGGTCGGGTCCGGCTGGGTCACCGTCGGCACCTCGCGGGTGGGCACGGTCGGCTGAGTGGTGACCCCACCGGAGCCCGCACCCGTGCTGGGGGTGGTCACGTCGTCGTCCGGGATGGTCGGCGACTGCGTCGGCTGCGTGCCCGTGGCCGGCGGTGTCTTGGTGGTCGGCACGTCCGGGCCGGTGGAGATGCCGCCGTGCGGAGTCGACGGGTGGCCCGCACCGGGCACCTTCGTGGTGAGGTCCGGCGTCTTCGGGATGCTCGGCGTGGTGATGTCGGACGGCACCGTCGGGACGGGGACGGTCTTGGTGATGGTGGTCGGCATGTTCGGCGTGGTGACCGATACGTCCGTGGGCTTGGAATCGGGGATCGGGGTCGGCTTCACCACGGGCGTCGACCGAGCCTGCTCGAACAGCGCGGGCGTGGCGGCGGCGGGCACGGTGAGCACCGACGGACCCTCCGGCGCCCCGAACACGTTCGCGATCGGCGTTGTCGCGGCGTCCGGCTGGATGGTGGTCTGCAAGGGGGTAGCCGCCACCGGCTGCGGCGCGGCACTCGCCACGGGCGCGACCACGGCGGGCGCCGCGGCGGCGGTGGCCACCGGCGCGACCGCGGCCTGCGTCATCGGTGCGGGCGCGGGCATTGCCTGAATCACCGGCTGCGTCGTGGGTGTCGGGGCCGCCGAGTGTGTGGAGTGCGTGGACTGGGTCGACGACGAGCCCGGCGTGGTGAGACCGCCGACGACACCGGGGTTGCCATGGCCGGGCATGGCCGAGTCGGTGACCGCGCGGTCGTTGCCGTCGGGCACGTGCAGGCCGCTGCCGAGCCAGTCGGTGAACTGGTCGAGTTGATCGCCCACGTGACCGGCGCCCAGGTCCACCTTCATCTCGGAGTTGAAGTAGATGCCCTGCGGGCCGATGGCGAAGTCCACCGACCACTGCGTGCCGACGAAGATCCCGAGGGGGTCGCCGCCCGCGTCGCCGACGCCGTCGAAGGGGCCGCCCGCTGCCGGGGCCGCCTGCGATCCGGGCAAGTCGAAGACGCCGGAACCCGGCGCGACGAAACCATTCGCACCCGGCAGACCGAAACCGTGCCCGGCCTGACCGAGTCCGTGGCCGGGCAGTCCGAAGCCATTGCCACCGGGCGCCTCGACCTCGGCGCCGGGACGGTGGGCCGGGCCCGCGTCCGTGCCGGGCAAACCGATTCCGCCGGGCGTACCAGGCAGGCCCATGCCGGTACCGGGAGCGGTGCCAGGCAGGCCGACGCCGTGCTGGTCCGACGCGGCGGGCGTACCCGGGAGTTGCACGCCGTGCTGGTTCGATGCGCCGCCGGGCAGGCTCGGCAGTCCCATGCCCTGGTTGGCCGCCTCGGTGCCGGGCAGCGCGAATCCCGCGTCGGTGCCGTTGTATTCGTCACCGAACGTCGGCAGGTGCGCGCCGCCGGGGTGGGTGCCGGGCAGGCCGAAACCGGAATTGCCGTGCGCGACGGGCGAGTTGGCCGCGTAAGGCGAGTTCAGCGGGGCCGGTTCGACGACCGGGTCCGGAAAGGTGATCGTCGGTGAAGGCAGGTCGGCGTCGGGATCGCTGTTGTGCGCCCAGCCCGCGTTCTTGCTGTCCGCGTGTGAGGAGCCTGGGTGCGCAGGAACGCCGCCGCCGTTCGCGGCCACCAGCGCGCCGCCGGTGACATAAGCGCCCGCCCGTGCTACCCGCGCGACGCCGGTAGCCACTCGGTATGCGGTGTCACCCGCGCGCTCGGCTGCCTCGGTGGCGTCGTCATCGAAGGGCAGGTCACGCGTCATAGAAGCTCCATCTCGGGTTTCCAGCAGCCATCCTCACATGCCGGCCAGGCCGAGTGAAGATCACCTAACACTATTTCGGGAAAACCCGACTGTCACATTCTCCAGGACTGTAGAGACTCCACAGGTGGCGAGCAACACAACCCTGCCATCCCGAAAACCAGAACGGAAGCCCTATTTCTGGTGGGGTAACAAACCGTTCGGGGTCGCCGATGTGGCCCGTGACCAGGTCGAATTCTGCCGCGCCCCAGTGGACCACGCACGCGACGACGCCGAACCTAAGAGTTCTCTAACGAATGCTCAACGAGTGGTGAAGATCCTTTCCCTACCGTCGATTTCGTCGGGCCGAGCCGGGCCGACAGCATCGATCCGAAGGAGTCATTCTCATGACCGCATTCACCGGACGCCGCATCGCGGCCGTGCTCAGCGGGACCGCCCTCACCGCGGCAGTGGTCGCGGGCATGGCGGGCAGCGCGTCGGCGCAGCCGGGACCCCCGGCGCCGCCCCCGCTCTCGGGTCCCGGCGTCATCCAGCCCGCCCCTGGTGAACCCGTCCTCTGCACCGTGATCGATCCGAGCGAGCCGGTGGTGATCACCCGTGGCGAAGGCGCGGACGGCCCGTGGGTCACCATCGAACGCGAACTCCCGCCCGGCGCTGTCCCCGCCGTCCCGATCGAGCCCGTGCCCGCGATCCCGGCCGACGCCGTGCCGGGCACCCCGGCCGAAGTCTTTCCCGGCGCTCCGGGTGAGCCACAGTGCGTCGTCGCGAGCGTGCGCTGACCGGGACTAATGTTGATCCATGACCGGACACCGGATCTTGGTCGTGGACGACGAGGTTCGCGTGCTCGCCTCGCTACGCCGCGGGTTGGAACTCTCCGATTTCGAGGTGGTGACCGCGCGCGACGGCGCCGAAGCGCTGTCGATGGTGCGTACCGCGGCCCCCGACGCCATGGTGTTGGACGTGAACATGCCGACGCTCGACGGTGAAGGCGTGGTCACCGCGTTGCGCGCGATGGGCAACGACATTCCGATCTGCGTGCTCAGCGCGCGTAGCGCGGTGACCGACCGCATCGCCTGCCTCGAACGCGGCGCCGACGACTACCTCACCAAACCCTTCGACCTCGGCGAGCTGGTCGCCCGGCTGCGCGCACTGCTGCGCCGCCGGGTCACCCCCGCCGAGCGCCCCGGCACCCAGGTGCGGATCGGTCAGGTGCAGATCGACCTGGCCGGGCACCGGGTGCTGGCCGCGGGCACCCCCGTCGACCTGACAAAACGAGAGTTCGAGGTACTCGCCTTGCTTGCCGAACACCCGGGCATCGTGCTCGGTCGCGAGCAGATCCTCTCCGCCGTATGGGGTTACGACTTCGCCACCGACACCAATGTGGTCGATGTCTTCGTCTCGTATCTGCGGCGCAAGCTCGAGGCACCGGGCGCGCCACGGGTGGTACACACCGTGCGCGGAGTCGGCTTCGTATTACGGGAGCAGCCGTGAAACGTTCACCGTCGCTGCGTACCCGGGTGGCGCTGGTGTCCGGGGTCGTCGCCGCGCTCGTCGCGCTCACTCTCACCATCACGTTCGCCGCGTTGCTCAACGCGACCGGCGAGCGGCAGTTGGACGAAACCGTCTCCTCGATGGCGGTGCGGGTCGCGCCACCCTTGCGAGGCGCTCCGGCAGAGCCACTTCCGCCGCCGTACCCGGGAGCACAGGCACCCGGCACGCCGCCCTATGCGGAAACCTTGTCGCCCGCACCGCCCGTCGTGGCGCCGTATACCGAAACCCAACCCTCGGTGGAGGCGCGCTCACCCTCCGCCGCCGATGTCCCCGAATACTCGGTGCCCGGCGTACCCAGCGACGCAGCGGTGACCAGGGTCGACGGCCTGCCCGGGGTCCTGGTGTCGCTCGATCCGAACCGCGACGTGGTCGCCTCGGCCATCCATCGCAGCCAGCTCATCGGCCTCGGCATCGGGGTCGCGGGCGCCGTCGTCGCCGCCCTGCTCGGCTGGCTGCTGGCCGGTTATGCCGCGCGACCGCTGCGCACGCTGGCCACCGCCACCCACAGCATCGACACCCTCGAGGAGCTCCCGCCGCTGTCCGGCCGCGGCGCCAAGGAGACCGAGGAGCTCTCCGACGCCATCACCCGCATGCTCGCCCGGCTCGAAGCGGCCCACCGCGCCACCAACCACGCCCTCACCAGCGCTCGCGATTTCGCCGCCGTCTGCGCCCACGAACTGCGCACGCCGCTCACCGCCCTGCGTACCGATCTACAAGTGCTGGCCACCAAGGAGATCCCCGCCGAGCAGCGCGGCACCATCCTCAACGAGGTGCTCTTCGCCGAACAGCAGATCGAGAACACCCTCACCGATCTCGAACGGCTCGCCGTCGGCGAACTCACCGAGCCCGACATCTTCGAGCCCTTCGACCTCTGCGAAACCCTCGACCGCGCGGCCCAAGACGCGCAACGCCGCCACCCCGGCGTCCGCATCGAACTCGTCGAATGCGAACCCGTCACGGTGACCGGCCTCCCCGGCGGCCTCATGCTCATCGTCACCAACGCGGTAGCCAACGCCGTCCAACACGGTCACGCCGACACCGTCACCATCACCGTCCACCCCGCCGCCGACGACACGGTGGCGATCCTCATCGACGACGACGGAACCGGCGTCCCGGACACCTTGTGCCCCAACGCCTTCGACCGTTTCGTCAAAGGCCCCGGCTCCCCCGGCTCCGGGCTCGGGCTCGCACTGGTTCGGCAACAAGCCGAACTGCACTCCGGCACAGCCGAACTCGACCGAAGCCCGTTGGGCGGCACCCGACTGCGCGTACAGATCGCAACACGGGCCGACTGAGCGTCAGTCGACGAAATCCTCGAGCTTCTCGGTGTCGAGCGTGGCCCTACTTACCCTTGGGCTTGTCCGACGCGGCGTCGGAAGACAGCGCGGCGACGAAGGCTTCCTGCGGGACGTCGACGCGGCCGATCGTCTTCATCCGCTTCTTGCCTTCCTTCTGCTTCTCCAGCAGCTTGCGCTTGCGGCTGATGTCGCCGCCGTAGCACTTGGCGAGCACGTCTTTGCGGATGGCGCGGATGTTTTCGCGGGCGATGATGCGCGAGCCGATGGCGGCCTGGATGGGCACCTCGAACTGTTGGCGCGGGATGAGTTCGCGCAGCTTGGTGGTCATCTTGTTGCCGTAGGCCTGCGCGGCGTCCTTGTGCACGATCGCGCTGAACGCGTCCACCGCTTCACCCTGCAGCAGGATATCGACCTTGACCAGCGCCGCGTCCTGCACGCCTGACTCTTCGTAGTCGAGGCTGGCGTAGCCGCGGGTGCGCGACTTCAGCGAGTCGAAGAAGTCGAAGATGATCTCCGCCATCGGCATGGTGTAGCGCAGTTCGACACGGGTCTCGGACAGGTAGTCCATGCCGCCGAGCTCGCCGCGGCGCGCCTGGCACAGCTCCATGATCGAGCCGATGAACTCACTCGGTGAGATGACGGTGCACTTCACCACCGGTTCGAACACATGCCGGACCTTGCCCTCCGGCCAGTACGACGGATTGGTGACGACATGCTTGGTGCCGTCCTCCATCTCTACGGTGTAGACCACGTTGGGCGCGGTGGAGATCAGGTCCAGGTCGAACTCGCGTTGCAGCCGCTCACGGGTGATCTCCATGTGCAGCAGACCGAGGAAACCGCAGCGGAAGCCGAAGCCGAGCGCCACCGAGGTTTCCGGCTCGTAGGTCAGGGCGGCGTCGTTGAGCTGCAGCTTTTCCAGTGCGTCGCGCAGGTCCGGGTAGTCGGAGCCGTCGACCGGGTAGAGACCGGAGTACACCATCGGGCGCGGCTCGCGATACCCGGTGAGGGGCTCGGACGCACCGTTGCGCATGGCGGTCACCGTGTCACCGACCTTCGACTGGCGCACGTCCTTAACGCCGGTGATCAGGTAACCCACCTCGCCGACGCCCAGGCCCTGGGTCGGCTTGGGCTCCGGCGACACGATGCCGATCTCCAGCATCTCGTGCGTGGCGCCGGTGGACATCATCTTGATCTTCTCGCGCGGGGTGAGCTTGCCGTCCACCACGCGGACATAGGTGACGACGCCGCGGTAGGTGTCGTAGACCGAGTCGAAGATCATCGCGCGAGCGGGCGCGTCCGGGTCACCGACCGGGGCGGGCACCGTCTTGATGACCTCGTCGAGCAGTTCGGTCACCCCGACACCGGTCTTGCCCGAGACCCGCAGCACGTCATCGGGGTCGCAGCCGATGATGTGCGCGATCTCGGCCGCGTAGCGGTCGGGGTCGGCGGCGGGCAGGTCGATCTTGTTGAGCACCGGGATGATCGTCAGATCCTTGTCCAGCGCCAGGTACAGGTTCGCCAGCGTCTGCGCCTCGATACCCTGCGCCGCGTCGACCAGCAGCACCGCGCCCTCGCAGGCCTCCAGCGCGCGCGACACCTCGTAGGTGAAGTCGACGTGGCCCGGCGTATCGATCAGGTGCAGCACGTAATCGGTGCCATCCACCTGCCACGGCAGCCGCACGTTCTGCGCCTTGATGGTGATGCCGCGCTCACGCTCGATATCCATCCGGTCCAGGTATTGGGCGCGCATCTGCCGCTCCTCGACCACACCGGTCAGTTGCAGCATCCGATCGGCCAGCGTCGACTTCCCGTGATCGATGTGCGCGATGATGCAAAAGTTCCGGATCCGAGACGGATCGGTGAACGTCGTGTCGGCGAAGCTGGCGGGCACTCCACTCCTCATGGGTATCGGCAAACTGTCCTCTATCGTCCCATGAGCAGTACGAAGCCCCCGCCATCGGTGTGGCGAAGCGCCGGATCCGGGTGCGACCGAGGGTGATCGCTGCCGAAACAGTGGGCGCTCACACATATGGTGTCGTTCTGCTATGGACCCGAATCTCCGCGGTAGCCGGTTCGCCCCTGGTCGGAAAGGTCCTGGCCAAAACTGGTCGTTCGGTCCGGCATCGTGCGCCCAGATCGGCGCATCGACGGGCGTCGCGGCGCGCGTGAGAAGACGGCGGTGCGCCGTTATATTGCGAATATGGCCCGAAGTTGGAACTCCCTCGGCAAGCAGCTCGGACTTATCGCGAAGGAGCAGGGTCCCAAGCTCGTCAGGCAGCAGGGGCCGCGGCTGGTGGAGCGGCTGGTGGGGTCGTTGAGTCAGCGGCGCACGCCTGCGGTGAAGGTGCGCCCGACCGCGTCGACTCCGGTGCCGACGGCCGAGCGGGCCCGGCAGATCGTGTACTCGCCGCAGTTGGACGGGCGGGCCGATCCGGGTGAGATCGTTTGGACCTGGGTGCCGTTCGAGGAGGATCCGAGCAATGGCAAGGACCGGCCGGTGCTGGTCGTCGGGCGCGACCGCAGGACCCTGCTCGGTTTGATGCTGTCGTCGAAGGCGGACCGGGCGCGCGACCCGAACTGGGTCGGGATCGGCAGCGGCAGTTGGGATCCCGAGGGCAGGCCGAGCTGGGTCCGGTTGGATCGGGTGCTCGACGTGCCCGAGGCGGGCATCCGGCGCGAGGGAGCCATCTTGCCCCGCAAGTCGTTCGACCTCGTCGCCCACCGGTTGTGTGCCGAATACGCCTGGCACTGAAGCACGGCAGGCGGCAAGCAATCACCGTGACCTGCAACGCCGTTCGCCGAACCGCGAAGTAGCGGCGAGCCCATCGGCACCGATGGGCTCGTCGGACCAACTCAGGACAGCACGTTGCGCGAGCGACCGAACAGCAGGCCGTACACCAGCGCGCCGAGCGCACCGCCGATCAACGGGAACACCACGAACGCCCAGACCTGCCCCATCGCGCCGTCCTGGTAGGGGGCGACGGCGAGGCTACGTGCCGGGTTGACCGAGGTGTTGTCGACCGGGATCGAGATCAGGTGGATGACCGCCAGCGTGACACCGATCGACAGGCCGGCCAGCGGCACATCGGAGAGCTGATCGGTCGAGGCGAGCACCACGAACACCAGCAGCGCGGTCAGCATCACCTCGATGATGATCATCGCGGCCAGCCCGTACCCGTTCTGCAGGACGACCTCACCGAGCGGCCCCTTCTGCGCGGAAGGACTGTGCGGCCCCCAGCCGTTGGCACCGAGTCCCTTGACCTCTCGGTCGTACGACGGCAGATTCTTCGCCAGCGCGAACAACACGAGCCCGGCCAGAAATCCGCCGATCAATTGCGCGATCCAATAACCCACCGCGGAAACCACACTGATTCTGCCGAGCAGCAGATGTCCGACCGTCACGGCGGGATTCACGTGGCAGCCGGAAATCGGCCCGATCGCATACACGAGAAACAACAACGAGAGTCCGAAGGCCAACGCCACACCCAGCGCCCCGACCCGATCCCCCGCGAGCACCGCCGTCCCGACACCACCCATGACCAGGACGAATGTGCCGAGCGCCTCGGCACCCCATTTCTTGCTGTCCGGAATCGGCCCGTATTCGGCGACCTCTTCGACAACTTCCTGAGCCGTTGGAGACATCTGCCCGCCTCTCGAGTATTCAGGCAATACAAGTCACTCGCTTTTCGAACGCTACGCGCCCGGTGTACCTGCGACAACGATCTCGGCAGCGTGTCTTCGGGCCGGACGAGCGGTCGCCACAAGACCTCGCGAATTCGGTCCGCGCCGCAGCATGACCTCATCGACCAGCCAACGCGACGCACAGTCCCCGGTAGGCTGCCCCACCGGCCCGCCTGGTCGAACATGTCATCGAACGCGTCGGCGCAGCGCCCTACGACGGTGCTGATTTCGTGCCCCGAGCGGCGGCTGGTATTCTCGACCTTCGGCGTTGCGTTACCCGTTTATCGAGGGTGCGACGCACGCGCAGGAACTTTTCCAGCACAGACCACTCAGCGACAGGAACACGAGGAAACAGGCGTGGCCAACATCAAGTCCCAGTTGAAGCGGATCCGTACCAACGAGGAAGCGCGCAAGCGTAACCAGTCGGTGAAGTCCTCGCTGCGCACCGCGATCCGCAGCTTCCGGGAAGCTGCCGCGGCCGGCGACAAAGAGAAGGCCGCCGCGCAGCTCCAGTTCGCGAGCCGCAAGCTCGACAAGGCTGCCTCGAAGGGCGTCATCCACGCCAACCAGGCCGCCAACAAGAAGTCGGCCCTCGCGCTGGCTCTGAACAAGATCTGATTCCCCCGGTACCGATCCGGTACCGCATGCTTGTGACGCAGCCGCCGTGGCCTCGACGACCACGGCGGCTTTTGTCGTACACATAGCCCGGTCAGCGCCCTGTTCGGCAGCGAGGATTCCGGATCGGCCCACAGCCTGTCGGAGGTTCCAGCTACCATTCGGCGCATGGTTACCGTTTACGCCAATCAGACTGTGGTCCGTGGCGAGGATCTGCCCGACGTGATCCGGGCCGCCGAGGTCCTTGGCATCGGGGTGAAGATCGAGAACGTGATGGTTCCCATCGACGATGAGGGCTCGTACTCGTTGGAGTGGGTTGTCACGCGAGACGACGAAGTACCCGTGTACGACGACTGGGAGGGCCGATACGAGGAGTCGGAGGAAGAGGACGAGGAGCTAGTGCTCAGCTCGGTGGAGTGAGCTCCGCCGCGGCCGTCCGATCGGCCAACGGCGCCGGATCGGCCATGAGCCGGTCCAGCGCCGTCTGCGAATCCGCGTCGGCCGCCCGATAGATGATGATGCGCTGGTCCGGATCCTGCACCGGCATCAACACCTCGTAATTGACCACCAGCCGCCCGACGATCGGGTGCCGCAGCGGTTTCGCGCCGCGGCCCTGCACCCGCACGTCGTG
Organism: Nocardia sp. NPDC052316; assembly: GCF_044547795.1. Classification (NCBI taxonomy): domain Bacteria; kingdom Bacillati; phylum Actinomycetota; class Actinomycetes; order Mycobacteriales; family Nocardiaceae; genus Nocardia; species Nocardia sp. NPDC052316. Next base: position 552,574 of record NZ_JBIUBB010000003.1, on the reverse strand, counting down.
CCTGGCCCAACCCTCCTCGAACTCCGCGCTGCGTGCGGTGAACTCCGCGATCAGGTCGCCGAGCACCTGATCGTCCGGATGGGCCGCCCAGGCCGCACGCAGGTCCGCGACCCCCTCACGGATGATCCGCTCCCGCTCCACGTAGAACTCGCGCATGCTCGGCTCCATCAGGCACAGCCACATGGAGTTGCGCTGGCGCGGCGGCACCGTGTCGAAGTCGATGATCAGCCGCGACATCTCCGGATTCCAGGCCAGGATGTCGTAGCGATGGTTGATCAGCATCGCCGGTAGCGGCGACAGATCCCGCACCAGCATGGCCAGCGCGGGCGCGGGCACGGTGGCCGGTTTCCCGGCGTTCGGCTGCCGCTGCCTGGCCAGATCGAACAGGTAGGCCCGTTCGTCGGCGTTCAGCCGCAGCGCCCGCGACAAAGCCTCCAGTACCTCGGCGGACGGGCGCAAGCCACGTCCCTGCTCCAGCCGGACGACGTAGTCGGTGCTGACTCCGGCCAGCTCCGCCACTTCCTCGCGCCGCAGCCCCGGCGTGCGCCGCGCCTGCCTGCGCGGCGGTAACCCGAGGTCAGCTGGTGTCAGGCGCTCTCGTCGGTCGCGCAGGAAGGCCGCCAATTCCTGGGTGGGATCGGTGGCGCTCGCCGATCCGCGGCCGCCGTGCCCCGAGTTCGCGCCGTCTGTCGCATTCACCATTCCGGTCATCACCGTCGATATTACGGCTGCCTAGGACTGGCTTTCCCAGGAAAAACCTTCCCTTACCCCGCCTGCCGCGCCGCTGAAGACTGGGTTTGCTCACCAATGAAGCAGCAACGACAAGGAGCTGGACATGTCCGGAGTCCGTACCCTCGACACCTACCGGCTGCTCGGCCGCTCCGGTCTTCGGGTGTCTCCGCTGTCCCTCGGCACGATGACCTTCGGCGCCGACTGGGGCTGGGGCGCCGATAAGGACGAGGCCCGCAAGATCTTCGACACCTATGTGGAGCGTGGCGGAAACTTCGTCGACACGGCAAGCCAGTACACCAACGGCACCTCCGAGCAACTTCTCGGCGAATTCACCGCAGACAATCGCGAAAGCCTGGTGCTGGCAACGAAATACACCATGTTGCGGCGCCAGGGTGACCCCAATTCCGGTGGGAACCACCGCAAGTCGATGTTCGCCTCGGTCGAGGCGAGCCTGCGCAAGCTGAACACCGACTACATCGATCTGCTGTACCTGCACGCCTGGGACTTCATGACCCCCGTCGACGAAATCCTGCGCGGCATGGACGATCTCGTGCGTTCGGGCAAGGTGCTCTACGTCGGCATCTCCGATGCGCCCGCCTGGCAGGTGGCCCGCATGCAGACCATCGCCGACCTGCGTGGCTGGTCACCGCTGATCGCGCTGCAGATCGAGTACAGCCTGATCGAGCGCACCGTCGAACGCGACCTCATCCCGATGGCTCGCGAACTCGGCCTCGGTGTGATCCCGTGGTCGCCGCTCGGCAGCGGCGTGCTCACCGGCAAGTACACCCGTGACGACCTGACTCACCAAGAAGCGAGCGACGTCGAGGGCACTCGCAAGAACGTCGCGGCCGCGCAGGGCGCGCTCACCGAGCGGTCACTGTCCATCGCCGACGTGGTCACCGACGTCGCCACCGAGTTGGGCAAGACGCCCGCGCAGGTCGCGTTGGCCTGGACGCTGCGCAATCCCGGCGTGACCTCGCCCATCATCGGTGCCCGCACCGCCGCCCAGCTGACGGACAACCTCGGCGCGCTCGAGGTCGAGTTCGACACCGCACAGCTGGCCCGGCTCGAGCAGGCCAGCGCCATCGAACTCGGCTTCCCGCACGACATGCTGGCGCGGCCGATGACCCGCGGCGTCGTCTCCGGCGACCTGAAGATCGAAGCCCGCGCCTGACCAATCGGTACCCGCGGCGGCGCGAGCACGGCTTGCGCCGCCGCGGACGGCTGTCCTATGCTCGGCGCCGCGACATCCTGTCGCCGTAAGCGTTCACGTCAACCAACGCACCGGCCCCGCCGTCCCGGCGGCGCCGTTGCCTGACGAACACTTACGGAGCGACCGATGAACTCTCGCAACACCTTCGGCAAGCTGCCCGCCCGGTATTCCGCGGTGATCCTGCCGATGCTGCTGTCCATTCTGATGACCTGCATCGTGTCCCTGATCAGCACGCTGATGAGCGACGGGCTGGCGGTGGGCGTCTGGTTGCGGTCCTGGGCGGTGTCCTGGCCCATCGCCTTTCCGACGCTGCTGCTCGTGCTGCCGCTCGTCCGCAAGGTCACGGCCGCCCTGGTCCAACCCCCGCAGCAGGCATAACACCTACTTTCGGGCAGTGCGATGAAATTCCGTGGTTCGGGTCGTCGATACCGGTGACGACACCGAACCCGGAGGAACACAGTGGACCGAGATCAGATCCAGGCGTGGGTAACCGCCGAAAGGCTCTCGCTGGCCGACTTCTTCGACGGCCTCGATGAGCACGAATGGCGCGTGGAGTCACTGTGTGCCGGCTGGAACGTGCACCAGGTACTTGCCCACGTCTCGCTGTCCAGCAAGGTCGGCCTGCGGGAAACGCTGGTCGGTGTCATCAAGGCCCGTGGCGATTGGGATGCGATGACCGACAAGTTGGCTCGCGATCGCGCTGCCCGGTTCACGCCCGCCGAGTTGATCGCGCAAGTGCGTGAATCGGCCGGATCGACGCACCGGGCACCTGGGGCGAGCCCGATAGATCCGTTGGTGGACATGATGATTCACGGACAGGACGTCGCACGACCGCTCGGCCGGGTGCGGGACGTGCCGATCGAGCAGGCGTGCGCGGCACTCGACCATGTGCGAAACAATATTTTCTACGGTTCGCGCAAGCGGTTGCGTGGGATTCGACTGGTCGCCACCGACGCGGAGTGGGCGGGCGGTGACGGACCCGAGGAGATCCGGGGACCGGTCAGCGATCTGCTGCTTGTCGCAACGGGACGGAAGGCGGGGCTTGCGGCGTTGACCGGGTCGGGGGTCGAGCGGGTCACTGCCGCTATGTGAGGCACCGCTGCCGCATGGCGCATCGTTCTTGTCGCACAGGATATTTGGGTATGCAGGAGATCAATCTGTAGAGATGTCCGAAGCGGATGGCGTCGGGCAGGCGGTGCAGCTCAGTTGACGCAGGGGATGGTGTCGCCGGCGATGGTGGAAGCGACCGGCGCACCGACATCCGGTGTGGGCGTTGCTGTTCCGGCGGGCGGGTCGGTGGTCTGCAGCGTCGGCGGGCGGGTCGATTTGAACAGCGCCACAGCGGGATCCGGGTCGCCGAACGCGGCGCGAACCTCGCGGCGAATCGCTGCCGGGTCGATGATGTTGACGTCCTGGCCGTCGATGGTGTCGTAGCGCAGCACCGGCAAGGTACGGAACTCGACGACCGGGTTCTCGGACGAACCGAGGGTGCGCAGGAAATCGGTGACGTTCCAGCCGTCGGACAGCACGATATTGCGGTGGGCAACATCCATCAGCGCGGACAGCTTGCCGACATCGGTGAACGTGCCCGCCTTCCGCAGATCGCGGGCCACCGAGGTGAGAAAGGCCTGCTGGCGGTGGGTCCGATCGAGGTCGCCGTTCTCCAGACCGTGCCGCTGCCGGACGAACGCCAGCGACTGCGCCGGGTCGAGCCGCTGCCTGCCCGCCGGGAAATCGGCGCCGGAGTAGTAGCTGTCGTTCACCGGCTTGTTGAGACAGACGTCGACCCCGCCCAGCGCCTTGGCCAAGTCGTAGAAACCTGCCAGCGTGACCTCGCCGAATCGATCGATCGGCACACCGGTCAGGTCGCGCACCGCCTGCACGATCGATGCCCGCCCGGCCTCGCGTCCCGCCCGCTCCAGCGCCTTGCTGTCGGTCACGCCCTGGCTGATCAGTTGATCCTGCACCGCCGCTTTCCTCAGGCCGTACGCTTCCTTGATCTTCACATCGGTGTAGCCGGGGATGCCGGTGACCTTGACGTAGTCGTCACGCGGAATCGACACGGCGACAATCTTTTTCATGTCCGCGGGGATGTGTACCAGGATCAGCGTGTTCGCGTTGTACCCACCCTCTTCGCCGTCGCCCGCGTGCAGTTGGTCCAGGATCTCCTTCGGCAGGTCGTTCCCGGCCTGATCCTTCCGAGTGTCCAGCCCGATCAGCAGTACGTTCGTATCGCCGGCCAGCGACCGCGGCGCATCCACACCCAACGCCGCAGACCTGGTAAATCCTCGATCGAAACGCCCCTCGGTCGCCCAGCCGACCGCGGTCCCCGCGAGCACCGCCATCGAAACACCTCCGGCCAGCACCTTCAGCACGGTTCGCCCGATCCGCCGCTCCGGCTGCCGATGCGCACCGCCCTGGCGGCGACCGCGTCGTACACGGCCCCGCCGGGAATTATCGACCGGAAAGACCGGTGGTGTTCGCTCGTCCATAACTGATTCCAGTTTGACACGAACGATTAGCCGACAATTGGCTCAACTCTGCGCGTAACCGCTGGCCAGAACGCCGCAGGCCACTCGGAAGCTCGCTGGCGGGTGCCGATCCGAGATCAGACAAACCTCATCTGACGTCGCGATCTGGTGCAGCTACGTCGCGTATCCAGCAACTGTTCCTGCTTTGCGGCACGCCGACTCCCGTCCACTGAGTTCTCCCCCACATGTGCCACAGCACACAACCAGCATCCCTCGATCGGTCGGCTGGCTCGACCTCGCGCCCGACCAAAGTTCAGGGATCGAGCGGCTCGCGCTATCCGGCCGCGTGCAGGTCGAGGATTTGGGTCAATGCGTGTTCGAGCGCGTAGTTCGAGTCGGCGGCGCCACCCTTGACGTCGGCGTTCAGGGCCGCGACCACCTGGAGGGCGGAGCCGATGGTGGCGGGGGTCCAGTTGCGGGCCTGCGCTTGAGCTTTCTTGACCTTCCAAGGTGGCATGCCCAGTTGCTGCGCGAGTTTGAACGGGTCGCCACGGCCTGCGGAACCGACGCGGGCGATCGTGTGCACCGAGTCGGCGAGGGCGTCGGCGAGCAGGACGTGGGCGACACCGCGGTCGTTGGCCCAGCGCAGCGCCTCCATCGCGCCGGAGCGGTCGCCTGCCACCGCGAGATCGGCCACGTCGAAACCGGAGACCTCGGCTTTGCCCGAGTAATAGCGGTGCACGGCGGCGACGTCGATCTTGCCGCCCGTGTCGGCGACCAGCTGCGAGCAGGCGGCGGCCAGCTCGCGCAGTTCGGATCCGACAGACTCCAGCATCGCCTGCACCACGTCGCCCGCGACGCGTACTCCGGCGTTGCGGAATTCGCCGCGCACGAACTCCACGCGTTCGGCCGCCTTGGTCACCTTGGCGCAGTCGTGCACCACAGCACCGGCTTTCTGCAGCGCGGGCACCAAGGCCTTGGCCCGTCCGCCACCCGAATGCAGCACCACCAGCACCACGCCCTCGGGCGGATCGCCGGCGGCGGCGGTGATCACCGCGACCGCGTCTTTACCCGCCTCGGCCGCCGACTCCAGGATGATCACCCGATCCTCGGCGAACAGCGACGGACTCAACAGCTCGGCCAACTCCGCCGTGCTGGCGTCGCCCGCCCGCATCCGATCGACCGGCACCGCATCGGCATCCGGCGCGAGCGCCCGCACCTGCGCGGTCACCTCCGCGACCGCCCGCTCGACCAGCAGCTCCTCGTCTCCCAGCACGAGGTGCAGCGCAGGGCGCTCGGTCATGACATCACCTCGCCGACGCTCGCCTCCGCCACACGCCTGTGCACGCCGGGTCGATGGTCCTCTCGCTGACGCTCGCTGCGCTCGGTCACGGCAGCGATCCTACGGTCCCCCACCGACACCCCCACCCCTCAGGTTCCGCGTGTTCACCGCGCACCGCGCAGAACCCGGCAACTCGCGTCGACGGCACGCCTGGTCAACTCCGGATCGAGTTGATCGAAGCGTTCACCCACGTGAGTGCGCGGTAGCCACTGCAGCCGGTCGGCGAGCGCCACCCCGAACGGGGTTTCCACGGCCGTACCGAAAGGCGTTGCCCGGTAGCGAGTCCCGGTCTCGATCTCAGCCACCACGACGGTCGGACCCGCTGCCTCGTTGTACTCGTCACTCGAAATGATCAGGTACAACTCACGTTCACCGGTCAGCGGCGAAGGGTCGGAGAGGTAGACGTCGCCCTGTCTCATACCGGACCGCCGGCGCGTCGCTCCGCCTTCCAGGTGGCGAGACCGTCGCGGACCGCGCGCGATTTCCGTACGAGACGCCCGGGGTCCGCGGCCTCGGCGGCGTTCACCATGCGAGCGTGCTCCTCGAACTCTCGCCGGAGCAGCTTCTCCTCGATCGCCTTCGCGGCGAACGCGGTGAGGGTGATGCCGTCGGTCTCGGCGGCCAGTTTGGCCGCCTCTACCAGATCTTCACGTAACCGCATGTTCACGGGCTTCGTCACGCCTTCCAGGTTACTTGCTTCTGCACAGGTTGCATTACGATCTGCTTTACAGCTTGTAGGGCGCTCACCGCGATGTCGCTATCCGCAGTTCCTGCCCTCCACCCAGCACGAGCACGTCTCCTCGCTGGTCGGTACGCGCCACGGTTGTGCCGATGGCGGATAGCTCTGTGAGGATTTCGGGGTTCGGATGTCCGAAGGTGTTGTCGGAGCCCACGCTGATCACGGTTAGTCGCGGTTGTACTGCGGCGAGGAATTCCTTTGTGGTGGTTCGGGATCCGTGATGTGGGAGTTTCAGAATGTCGGCGTGTAGCGAGATGCCGGTGTGCAGTAGTGCACGTTGCGCGGGGGCTTCGATGTCTCCGGTGAGCAGGATTCGTCCTGCTGCCGTGGCTGCCGCCAGGACGACCGAGCGGTCGTTGGCTTCTTCGGCCTCGGCACCTGGGGTCGGTCGTAGTCCATCCATCATGGGGGCGAGGACCTCTAATTCGACTGTGCCGAAACGAAATAGCTGTCCGGCCGACAACTCCATGATCGGGATCTCCGCATCCTCGGCCATGGCTATCACGTGCGCAAGCCCTTCTCCGTGTCCTCGCCGCTGCGCCGCTTCGCTCGGCGATGGCTCGCGATCAGCCGACGCCGACCGGACATCTCCGGCGATCGACGCGCTGCGGGTATCCGGTTTCAGCGCACCGAGCTCATGCACCCCCACCGCCACGGCGGCCACGGCACGTCCATCCAGCGCGCCGCTGATACCGCCGATGTGGTCGGCGTGCGGATGCGTCAGCACGAGCAACTCGATCCGCGATATGTGCAGTCGGTCCAAACAGTTCCGGATCGGCCGCGGCTCCGGCCCGACGTCGATGACCACCGCGGCACCGTCACCGATCGACAGCGCGAGCCCGTCGCCCTGGCCGACATCGCAGGCAGCCAGCACCCAGCCGCTGGGTGGCCAGCCGGGATGCCAGATTCGCACCGGGATCAGCACCACCGCCACGCCGAACGCCACGGTCAGGAGCACCCTGCGGAGGGCGGCGAAGCGCAACGCGATGATGACCGCGGCGACGACTATGCAGGCGACGATTCCGCCGAACACTCCACCGGGCACCCCGATAGACGCGCCGGGCACATCGGCCGCGCGTTCGGCGACGAACAGCAGCCACCACATCGGCGGTGCGGTACAACGCAGGACGAGTTCGGCGAGCGGCGACCAGACGCAGGACAGCACCGCGCCGAATGCTCCGATGATCGTTATCGGCGCGATGACGGGCGCAACCAGCACATTCGCAATGATCGCCACCAGGCTGAGCTGCCCGTCCAGCGCGACCATGAGCGGCGTGGTGACGACGAACGCGCCCACCGCCACCGCCACGATCTCGGCGGGCACGCGCCGCCAACCCCGCGCCCGCAGCCAGTCGGCCCAACTCGGTGCCAGCAGGATCAACCCGGCGGTCGCGCACACCGACAGGGCGAAGCCGACGGAGACCGCGAGACCCGGCCACACGGCGAGCAGCCCGATGACCGCCGCACAGAGCGCGGGCAGCGCCTGCTTACGACGCCCGGTTACCAAGGCCAGCAGCGTGATCGCGCCCATCGCCCCGGCGCGCAGCACACTCGGATCGGGCCGCGCGATGATCACGAACAGCACCAACGCCGCGCCCGCGACCAGTGCTCCGGTCCGCGGACCGAGGGTCAGCGCCCGCACCATCAGCAGCACCGCTCCGAGCAGGATCGTGAAATTAGCGCCGCTGACCACACACAAATGACCCAAACCTGCGACATCGAACTCTTCACGAAGCTCGTCGGACAGGGCGGAGGTGTCTCCGTCGACCAGCGCGGGTAGCAACCCCGCTGGTTCCTCGGGCAGTGCCCGGCCTGTCGCGATCGCGAAATCCGTACGGATCGAATGGGCTACGCGTTGCCACCACGGCAAGGCGCCGACAACCCGCGGTGGCCCCTGGGCCAGCAGCGTCGCCACTGTGAGATCACGACCCCGGGGTCGATCGACTCGCGCCTGGAACTCGACCGCCTGTCCGGGCAGCAACTCCGCCCATGCTTCGCCAGACGCGAGCACCACCACCGTGCCACCGGTCCGCACTGTCGTCGCGCCGAAGCGGTACTCGTCCAGACCTGCCCGCACAACCCACCGGCTTCCCCCGAATGAACTGCTGCGCACCGGCTTCGGATCATCGCTGGGCGTCACGACCACCCGCAGCGAAATCCCCGCCACGGCCCGCAGTGGATGCGTCGCCACCCGATGTTCCCGCCACGCCGCGGCCACCGCGAACCCGCCCGCCAGCAGCACCGCGGCCAACGCCGTCACCGCGACGGCCCGGTGCCGCTCCCTCGGATGCGCCATCGCCGACAGCAGCAGCACCCACAACCCGATCGCCAGCGCGACCAACGCCACCGCAAGCCACAGTCCGGCAAGCCACCCGGCCGTCACCGCCACAATCGTTGCCCCCCAACAACACAACGCCGCGGGCAACAGCCGAGCATCGAGCACCTGCACCTCGCCATCGGCGTTATCCCGTTCCGTAACCTGCTCGCGTCCCCTGGACATTCGCCGCTCGCTCCGGTCCACCGAGCTCATACCTTCACCAGCTCGCGCAGCCGGGACAGCCGTGCGGGACCGATGCCGTCGACTTGGCCGAGCTGAGCGACGTCGGTGAAGCGTCCGTGGGTGGTGCGCCACGCGACAATGGCTTTGGCGGTGACCGGCCCGATGCCGGGGAGTGCGTCGAGTTCGGATTCTGTCGCGGTGTTGAGGTCTACCCGGCCCGATGGTGTGGGCGGATGCGCGGCTCCGGATGGTGCGGCCGAAGGGCGGGCACCCGAGTTGATGGTCGCGCTGCCGAGTTGTGGCGGGCCGGGGTTCGGGCCGGATGGGCCGACGAGTACCTGGTCACCGTCGAGCAGTCGCTGGGCCAGGTTGAGTCCGGCGAGGTCGGCGCCGTCTTGTGTGCCACCGGCCGCCGCGAGGGCGTCGGCGACGCGGGAACCGGCGGGCAACCGCACCAGACCGGTGCGCTGCACCAAACCGACGACGCTGACCACCAATTCGGCGTCCGCCGACCCGGGTTCGGCAGGCGCCGGTGCAGCAGCCGCCGAGGCGGCCTCACTCCGCGGCACCGCACCCGACAAGCGCGCGACGGCGGGATCCGTGGTCGTCCGCACCGCGGGCACCGGTGGCACCGGCCGGGCCACGGGCCGCTCGCGAAATATCACTACGACGGCTATCGCCATCGCCACCACGCCGACCAGTAGCAGTGTGCACATCCCGCGGCGTCCCGGATCAAGCCGCATGCCCCGAAACCGCTCCGGCACAATCCGATCCCGCCATCCGGCGGTGACGGGCTCGTCCAGCCACCCCGGCGAACGCACCTCACCATCGCCCGCATCGTCATCCGACGGCAGCTCTGCCAGATCCCACCGTCCGGGACGTGCGATACCGACGTCCGATCGGTCATGCGCCGATTCGCCGGGCCCACCCGACATCCGCGGCGCCGCGGGCAGCGCACCCGCCAACTGCGCGCGGCGACCGCCGAGGGGATGCGCGGCTTCGGCCGCGCCCGCGATTCCCGTCCGGCTGGCGCCGACGCGGCAGGTCAGTTCGCTCATCCGGCGCCGGATCCGTTCGCGTTCGTCCTGTCGTGGCATGGGGGCGACGGTAGTTCCGGGTGGCGCCGAAAGATCGTGGCCGACCAGGCAATTCGCCCGCGCTGTTGACAACTACCGGGGTGTGCACAACTCGCCGACGGCTCACGGATCGGTCGGGCGTGGCGCTGCGCGAAGCCCATCCGCCCGTTACCGAACGGAACATGACGGCGGGTGTAACCGGTGTGTCGCGCCCCTATCTCCCGTTCGGCGCAACGATCGCTAGGCGCAGCCGCCGGGGAGGACCAGGACGCCTACTGCCCCGACGCCTAGGTGGATGCCTAGGGCGGGTCCGAATTCGGCGACGATCAGTTCGCGGATGCCGGGGACCAGGTCCCGGAGTTGGTTGGCGACGGTCTGTGCCGCGTCTTCGGCGCCCAGGTGCTGTACGGCCACGGCCGCGCCGTCTTCACCCGCCGCATCGACCGCTGCCGCAACAAGTTTCGCGAAGGCCTTGGACCGAGTGCGGACCTTCTCCCGAAGTTCCAGCCGCCCCTCGACGATCTGCAAGAGCGGCTTGGTGACCAGCTCGCTGCCGAAAAACGCGGCGGCAGAACTCAATCGACCACCCCGGCGCAACTGTTCGGTGCGGTTCACCAGGATGAACGTGCGCGCGCGACTGGCAGCCGCGACCGCGGTGTCGTACACGACATCCAGCGACGCCCCACCTTGCGCCCGGCGCGCGGCGGCCAGCACCGGAAGTCCGGTGGCCAGACCCGCGCCGAGCGAGTCGACGAGCCGGACCCGGTCGGCGGCGTCCATGTCGCGAACGGCCTGCCTGCCCGCTTCCCACGTTCCGGAGAGCTGGCGCGAAATGTGCACCGCGACAACACCATCGCCGCCGCTGAGCTCCCAGGCCTGTTCGTATACGGCGCGCAGCTCACCGGGCGAGGCCGCCGACGTGGTCACCGTGTCGGAGGCGTAGTCGATGTCGATGGGGTCGACGCCCTCGCGGATCGCGCGGTCACCGATCAGCACATGCAGTGGTACGACGGCGATATCGAGCTCGGCGGCGAGTTCGGCGGGGAGGCTGGCCGACGAATCGGTCACGACCACGACGGCCACGGACTACCGAACCTCCTGCAAGGTCTTCACCATCGCGTTGGCCACGGCCGTATGTCCGGCCCAGCCCCAGTGGATGCCGTCCGGGTTCGCATCACCGGAGAAGATGTTGTCGCGCACCGCTTCACCGAGGTCGACCAGCGGCACCGAGGTCCGCGCCGACCAGGCCCGCAGCGCCTTGACGGCGGGCTCCCGCCCGGAATGCACGCGCCCGTAAGCCTCGCAGTTGTGCACCGACGGCAGCACCGCGACGAACGGCAGGTCGGGCCGCAGGTGCGCCAACGCTTCCCGCGACTGCTCCAGGTAGTCGACGCTCACCTTCGGCGGAAGTGCCACGGGCCGACCGAGTTTCGACAGCTTGGGCTGCAACCAGGTGTAGGTGGCCCGGACGCGGCGGCGCAGCGCGGGCGGGCGCACATAGCGGATCAGTTCACGCAGCGCGGTCGGCAGCGGTGAGGGCAGCGTGTCCATGCCGCCGACCGCGAACACCACGGCGCCCGCGCGCGGCACGGCCGCCCACACCCGAGGGTCACCGATCAACGCCCAGTAGGCATCCCGGCAGGTCCAGCCGATCCGCCCGACCACCTCGACATCCCAATCCAGCTCGGCCCCAACGAGGTTCGGCCAGATCCGCGGATGATCCGCGGGCAGCCCGCCCTTGGGCCCGAAGTAGGACAACGAGTCCGCGATCACCAACAGCACGGGCCGCGCGGCGGCGGCGACCTCCGCCGAGGCGACAGCGTCGGCGGCGGCGTCGACCGACTCGCCCTCCGACGCGGGGTCGGCGGCGGCGGACTCCGTAGTCGCCACACTCGACTCGGTTTCGACTGCGATGGATTCCGTAGTCGCCGCGCCCGAGTCGACCGAAGCAGTCGAGGCGACCGCCGTAGCGGACGCTGCCGCGCTCGGAGCGGAAGCACCCTCGGCTACCCGCTCGGGCGGCGGCGGATCGACCGAGCTGGCCGGCGCGGAACCCTCGGGTTCGGCGGGCGCCTCGCCCTCGTCCGTGCCCGACTCAGCGGCTTCGGGCTCCGCCGCCGGGGGTGCCGGGGGCGGGCCGAACAGCGCGTCCGGGATCGAACGTTCCGGTTTGGCCGACGCCTTACGGAACAGTTCGTCCGGCACCTGCCGAATCGGGTCTTCAGAGGACATCCGGGGCCACCTTCGCCGATGCGTTCCACACGTCAAGGCGCCAGCCGGGCTGGTCGATGCTCGGACCGTGACTGCTGAGCTGCACCCAGCTGGTGTTGGCCAGTCCACCGAGGACGGGCCAGTTCGCTGGCGGCAGATCGAGCAGCGCGGCCGTGAGGCCGGCGATCAGCCCGCCGTGCGCCACCAGGATGATAGTCCGGCCGGGCCAGTCCTGCCGTTCGACGAGCAGTTCCCGCACCACCGGCAGTGACCGCGCGCCGACCTCGAGTTTGCTCTCCCCGTTCGGCGGCCGGAAGGTGGCGTCGAGCCGCCAGGCCTTGCGCGCGCCGGGATAGTCGGCGTCGACCTCGAGGTGGGTGAGCCCCTCCCAGTCGCCGAGATCGGTTTCGCGCAGTCGCGGGTCCGGCACCACGTCGAGCGAGGTGTGATCGGCCAGTGCGGAGGCGGTCTCGAAGGCGCGGCGCAGGTCCGAGGAGATGATGGCTATCGCATTGCGCGAAACCAGTTCGCGCGCGGCTTCTTTCGCCTGACGACGACCGAGCTCGGTGAGATCGGTGTCGATCTGACCCTGCATCCGGTCGGCGGCATTCCATTCGGTCTGCCCGTGGCGCAGCAGGATCAGGGTGCGCACGCCGGCGTACTTACTCACGGTCGCGCCTTTCTGACGCTCGACGCTGACTTACCGACAACTCGCTCGTTCACTCGGCATCGCTCTCCGCGGCACCGTTCACCGCCGCCGCCCGCGCCTCGGGTGTGCCGAGTCCGTCCACCGGCACCACCGGGCAGTCCTTCCACAACCGTTCCAGCGCATAGAAATTGCGCTCCTCGTTGTGCTGGACGTGCACCACGACGTCGACATAGTCGAGCAGCGCCCAGCGGCCCTCGCGGGTCCCCTCGCGCCGGACCGGCTTGTGCCCGGCGTCGCGCAGTTTGTCCTCGATATTGTCGACGATGGCGTTCACCTGGCGCTCGTTCGGCGCGGACGCGATGACGAAGCAGTCGGTGATCACCAACTGCTCGGACACATCGAGCACCACCACGTCGAGTGCCAATTTCTCGTCCGCCGCCAAGGCCGCGATCTGCGCGATCTGCACCGACTCCACAGACGCACTCATGCTTGCCCCCCGCTACGCTCGCTCACTCAGCTACCTTCCGCTCCTGCGGGCACATAAAGGTGCCGCTTGGATATGTACTGCACCACGCCATCGGGGACGAGGTACCACACCGGCCGATTCTCGGCGGCGCGGCGACGGCATTCGCTCGACGAGATCGCCAACGCCGGGATCTCGACCATGGTCACCGCATCGGCCGGAAGATCACGCAGATGTTCCTCGAGATGATCGGTATTCAGCTCGTACCCCGGACGGCTCACCCCGACAAACCTCGCCAGTTCGAACAGTTCGGCCCAATCCTGCCATGTCAGGATGTTGGCCAGCGCATCCGCTCCGGTGATGAAGTACAGCTCGGCGTCGGGGTGCTTGCTGCGCATCTCCCGCAGCGTGTCGACGGTGTAGGTGACCTTGCCGCGGTCGATGTCCGCGCGACTGACCGAGAAACGGGGGTTCGAGGCGGTCGCGATCACGGTCATCAGGTAGCGGTCCTCCGCCGGACTGACCTGTTTATCCGCCTTCTGCCAGGGCTGACCGGTGGGAACGAAGATCACTTCGTCGAGCTCGAACCGATTCGCGACCTCGCTGGCCGCGACCAGGTGACCGTGGTGGATGGGGTCGAAGGTGCCGCCCATCACGCCCAGTTTGCGGCCGCGCCGACCTGTCTCTTGCATGAGTGCCGAGCTTAACCGGTCGGCTCCGCGCGGCCGGGAGCGGCAAGCTACTCCCCCGCCACCCAGTCCCGGTCTTCGGCGTCCATCATTTCTCCCAGCTCCCGGCGTGCCCTGGCGAGTTCCTCGGTGATCTCGGTGCTCGGCGAGCGGCCGTCCAGTTCGGCCAACTCGGCGATCAGCGCCTGCATCGCCGCGAACCACGGTCGGCCCGGCCCCGCCGCGGATCCCCACAGCTGCAACCACGCCGCCGAGCGCACGCACCGAGCCCGCGACACCACGTCCCCGAGTTCGCCGAACAGCTCGGCCGCCCGCTGATAAGCGGCCACCGCTGCCGCGTCGTGATCGGAGTAGTCCAGTGCGGAGGCCGCCGACATGGCGAGCCGGGCGTGCAGGGCGCGACGTTCGGGGTCGTGCTCCACCAGCTGGGCGCCGAGGGCGAACTGCCGGGCGGCGGCGTCGTAGCGGTGCAGTGCGTTCAGCGACTCGCCGAACTGGGCGCGGACCGCGGCCAGTTCAGCGGGTGGATAAGGCACCCCGTTCGCCGCCAAGGCCTCCTCGAAGAGCGCGACGGCCTCGCCGTGCCGCCGAGCGCGATGGAAGGCGCGCGCCGCGATCACGGTGTGGTGCAGCAGGTCCGGCTCGGACAACCCTTCCCACCGAGCGGCCGCGCGGACCGCCGCGTCCGCCAGGTCGAGTTCGCGATCCGGCTGTCCGGCGATCGCGATGACCAATTGCGAGCTGACTCGCGCCAGGTGTTCCGCGGGCAGCACACCGGACCCGATCGTCAACGCTTCGCGCAGTCGAGCTTCCGCCTGTTCCGGGGCGTCGGCCAGCCGGGCGGCGCCGAGCTCGCCCAACCGCTGCGCTTCGCTTCGCCGGTCCGCTTCGGAGGTGACGTCCTCAGCCCACTCGCCGGAACTCGGCACCACAGTTCGGCTCCCACCGGTGGCTACAGCGGAACCCGTGGCCGGAGCAATACCGCTCCCAGTAGCGGTGCTGACCGTCAGCGCTACACCGCTCCCAGCGCCACGCGCCGACGAAACAGCGCCACCTGCCCCCGGGTCTTCACCACCGCAACCCGCCACCGACGTCCCCGGCAAGCGATTCCGCAATCCCAGCGGAAGTCGTTCCAGCAGCGGCTGTCTCGCCAGCCGAGCGGTGACCTCGGTGCTCACCGCAGCATTCCCGTTCCGGATATCGTACCGAGCACACAACCCCGCGATCTCCGTATCCAGCTCCGCCAGTAGCGAATTCACCGTCCCGTCCGCGATCGGCACATAGCCGAGGCCGAGGGTGTCGAGCCGGCGCAGCAGCACACACACGCCGGTGATGAACGCGAGCCGGGCACCGGCGTCCGCGCCGGGATCGGTGAGCCAGCCGACGTGCTCGGCCAGGATCTCGAGCCCGCGTCCTTCGTTGCCGGTCAGCGCACAGAACTCGATGTGTAACGCGACCGACGGCCGCAGGCTGTCGTTGTGCCGGACCAGCGGGTACCCGGTCAGGTGCGCGCCACGCGCCTCGGCGACCCGTCCGGTGCGCAGCAGTGGGAGCAGAGCCTGCGCGAGTACTCGGTGCGGCTCTTCCGCGCAGACCCGATCACCCTCGATGACCGGCTGCCAGTGCGCGAGCGCACCGGCATCGTCACCCAAAGCCGCCCGGCCCGCGCCCCATTCGTTGCTCTCGCAGGCATCGCAGTCCGACATCCCGTCGCGCGGTGCCGCCAACGCCTGCTCGTGCAGCTGCGCACCGTGCTCGGCGTCGCCCAGCTTCCTGGCCAGTTCGGCGCGCAGCGCGAGCACCGGCCGCAGGCTGTAACCGCGCTGGCGGTAGCGGTTTTCGAGCTCGTCGAACCATCGGTAGACCGTCGTCGGCGGCACCGCGGGATTGTCGATCAGCCCCCAGGTCATCCACTTGAGGTACCAGTGCACCGAGTGCGTCAGCACGCCGAGCTCGGCGGGGAACTCGTCGTAGATCCGCAGCAACCTGCCGTAGGCGACCGGCGCCAGATCGCGCTCGCCCGCATAGGTGTAGGACGAGGCGAGCTCGAGCAGCACCCGACCTTCGAGCTGCCGGTCGGTGCCCGACTTCGCCGCCGCCGCAAGCATTTCCAGCCGCTCGACGCGTAGTCGGCCGTGCGGCAACGAGTAGACCTGCGCGAGCGCCTCATTGATCTCGGCGGTATCCACTTGTCACTCCGTCTCTTCGCCGGTGCCCGCGGCACGTTGCGTCGCCCAGCTGAGGAACTCGCCGAAGGCGCGGTTGAGCAGCGCCGTGTCGGCCGCGCGCAGCGGGCGGTGGGTCATCAGCAGTGCCTGCCCGTACAGCGACTCCACCGCCGTCTTCAGGAAGGCCGGATCGCCGATCCGGGCCAGCCTGCGCACGACCGGGCTGTGATGGTTCAGCACGAGTTGGGCGCGCGGCGCCGCGGCGTCCAGCGCGCCGAGAATCTCGGTCCACAGCTCGTCCGCGCCGAGCGCCGTCTCGACCCTGGTGCGCTCGTTGCGCGCGCCGCGGTCGTCCAGGTACAGCGCGGGCACCGAAACAGGATGAAAGGCACGGACTATCACGTCACACGACAGTGGATCCAGCACCGCGCGAGCAATGGAGAGCACCGGCGTCAACGCCAGCTCATCGGCGGGGTCGATCGGGTCGAGCGCGGCCGCGATGGCGGCGGTATCCAGGTCGATCACTTCGACGCCGGGCAGCAGCCGCGGCAGCAGCGCCACCAGCTCACGGTCGTAGGCGTAGCCGCCGTTGACGATCCCGATCCCCTGCGCGGCAGCGGTCGAGGCCACCTGGCGGAACTCCTCCACCGACGCGGTCACCCGGACGACCGGGTGCTTGCGCGCGAACTCGGTCAGCGGCAGCGGACCGTCGGTGGTCTCGAAGCTCAAGTGCGGCAGCATGATCCGGAACAGCTCCGGCGAATGCCTCGCCATCGCCTTCACCCCGAGGGAGTGCACCGCGAGGAACGCCGCCAGCCGCTGCGGCTGTTCGGCCGCGATCTCGGTGAGCCAGTCGCGCACTCGATCGCCGAGCACCTCACGGACGATGGCCAGCCGTTCGTCCTCGTAGAGCCCCTCCCGAGACGCCGTCGGCCGCAACGAGTCGGTGTCGATCACACAGCGCACGAAGAATGCCCAGTCCGGCAGCACGCCGCGCACCGCGTCGCCGAGCAGCATGCCCTTGAGGTACACCCGATGCGCGCTGCTCTCGGCCGGATTACCCGGCTGCGCAAGCACATACGCGACACCGCTCACGCCGGCCAGTTCCGCGTCCAGGTCGATGACGTCGAGCGGCGCGAAGCCGAGCACGCGCTCACCGAACTCGAGCAGAGCCGCACGGCGCTCGACGGCGGACGGGTATTCGCGATGCCACACCGCCGGTCCATCGGTGACCGGCACGATGAGGCCGTCGGACTCGACCGTCACCGCATACGGCAGCAATGACCCGTACTCACGGGCGAGTTCGATCACCCGGCGCGCGCCGAACCACGACTCCGCGCCGACCCGTGGCGTCAGGTGCACCGTGGTGCCGGGCTCGGGGTATTCCGCCGGTTCCAGCAGACGCACCGAGTAGGTGCCGTCCGCGGCGGCCAGCCACTCGACCGGCGCGGCCGCGGCGTCGTCGGCCGAGCGGGTGACCACCCGGATCGTCTCGGCCACGGTGAAGCAGGCCAGCAGTCCGATGCCGAACTGCCCGAGGAATTCGCGTCGCGCGCCCTCGATGTCGTCTCGCTTCGACGATCGGCCGATGGTCGCCAGGAAGCGGTGCACGTCCGCCTCGGTCAGTCCGATGCCTGGGTCGGCGATCCGCAGACCGGTCTCGTCGATGCAGATCCGAATCGCGGTGGGCGCCAACCGGTCTCGCCGGGCGCGGGCGGTGACGGCATCCACCGCGTTCTGCAGTAGTTCACGCAGATACACCCGTGGACTGGAGTACAGGTGGTGAGAGAGTAAATCGACGATCCCCCGCAGATCCACCTGGAACGTATAGCTGTCCTCCACCGCCGCCACACCATTGGGCGCTCTCTCCACCATGGTGGGCAATCCTCGCCGCAGCGCCCAATGGTTCGCTTAACGAACGCTGATGGTCTCGCCTGAAGGGAGTGGAAGCCTTCAGCCGCTCGGCCGCTTGGACTTCGGCAGCTTGCGCACGATTGCGTCATAGGACTGATCGACCAGCTCGCGCAGCTCATCACCCGGCAGCGCACCGCCGAGCGTGATCACATTCCAGCCGTAGCGCCCGATATACGCCGAGGCCGCCACATCATTCGGATACACCCGGACCAACTCGTCGGCCTCCTCCCGGCTGCGTCCACACTCGAGCCCTACCGAGGTGTCCCCGAGAAACGCGAAGATCTTGTCCCCGACCTTGGCGACCACGTCGCCTTCCCACGGCTCGTCCTGCCATGCGCCGGGCTTCGCCAGGCAGTATTCGAGCAGTCGCGCGCCATCCATGTGAGCTCCTACACCGGTAGCAACATCGACACCACGGCCGTCAGCTGGCTGGCCGAGCGGCATTCGTGCATCTCGATCACCTGTTGATATTTGTCCGCGGCGGAATCGCCCGAACCCCAGTTGGTGCGCATCTCCGGATTGAGCCAGTGCGCGTGCTTGGCGGTGCGCACCAGTCCCCGCAGGGTTTCCAGTTCCGGGTCACGGTAATTGGTGCGCGCGTCGCCGAGGATCAGCAGCGAGCTGCGGGCGGTGACGGCATCGGGAAAGTCTCGGGCGAAGCCGGCCAGCGCGTTGCCGTAGTCGGAATGCCCGTCCATCCCGACGACCTTCGCCTCGGTGAAGATCCGGTTCATCGCCTTGTCCAGCTGCGTGCGCGGATCGAAGAACCGGGTGACCTCGTCGGTCTGGTCGACGAACGCGAAAATCCTGACCCGCGAGAACTGTTCGCGCAGCGCGCTGACCAGCAGCAGGGTGAAGTTGCTGAAACCGGCGACCGAGCCGGACACGTCGCACAGCAGCACCAGCTCCGGACGACCGGGCCGCGGCTTGCGGTTCACCAGATCGATCGGCACGCCGCCGGTCGACATCGACTTACGCAGCGTCTTGCGCATATCGATCTCGCCGCGGCGGGAGTGCCTGCGCCGCACCGCGAGTCGCGAGGCGAGGATGCGGGCGAGGCGCTGGGTGCTGCGCCGCATCTCGGCCAGCTCGGATTCCGAGGCGCGCAGGAAGTCGACGTCCTCGGACTGGCGCGGGACACCGTAGCTGGCGACCCGTTCCCGCCCGATCCGCTCGGCCACCCGCCGCCGCGTCTCCGCCTCCACCGAGGCCCGGAACGCGTCGATCCGGCCACGCGCGGCCCGCCGGGCGATCTCGGTGTCGAACGCGCTGGTATCCGGCCCGACCGCGAGGCCGGCCAGGATCTTGGCCAGCAATGTTTGCGGCTGAACATCTTTCAAGGCCTGATACGCCGAGAACGACGCCCCACTCGCCGACGTGTACTGGCCGAGCTGCTCGACCAACTGGGCGGCCAACGCCTCGAGCTGTGCATCCGCCGATTCCTGGGTCAACAGCTCGGCGAGCAGTTCCCGCAGCGCGGCGATGTCGACTTCGCCGGCCGGGGTCCGGGGAATCTCGACTTCGTCGCGGGCGCCGCTGCGCTCCCCGATCGCGATCGGAAACCACAGGTCGAACAGTCGATCGAAGGTGGCGCGGTGGGTGGTCCGGCGCAGCAACGAGCACGCGAGCCCCTCGCGCAGCACGTCGCGGTCGAACAGGTCAAGCACGGTCACCACCCGGCCCGCGTCCACGGTTTCCGAGGGGCCCACCGGAATGCCGCGTTCGCGCAGCGCTTCGACGAACCCGACGAGGTGACCGGGCAGCCCGTGCGGTGCGGTCAGTTCCACATCGGGCGCGGGCTGCGAGCGCGCGGGCATGGCCTCAGGCCAGCTTCAGCTCGGCCAGCGCGCGCTGGTGATCGCTCTGATGCTTCAGCACGACTCCGAGCGTCGCCCGCACCGCCGAGTCGTCCAGATCGTGCATGCCGAGCGCGAGCAGCGTGCGGCCCCAGTCGATCGACTCGGCGACCGAGGGCAGCTTCTTGAGCTGCATGCCGCGCAACACGTGCACGATCCGCACCAGCTGAGCGGCGACGGCGGCGGATAGTTCCGGCACCCGGCTGGCCAGGATGCGGCGCTCCAGATCCTCGTCCGGGAAGTCCAGGTGCAGGTACAGGCAGCGACGCTTGAGCGCCTCGGACAGCTCACGGGTCGCGTTGGAGGTCAGCACCACGAACGGCTTGCGGCTCGCGACGATGGTGCCGAGCTCCGGCACGGTCACCGCGAAATCGCTGAGCACCTCGAGCAGCAGACCCTCGATCTCGACGTCGGCCTTGTCGGTCTCGTCGATCAGCAGCACCGTCGGGTCGCTGCGCCGGATCGCGGTGAGCAGCGGCCGCGACAGCAGGAACTCCTCGGTGAAGACGTCGGCTTTCGTTTCTTCCCAGTCGTTTTCGCTGGACGCCTGGATCCGCAGGATCTGCTTGGCGTGGTTCCACTCGTAGAGCGCGCGGGCCTCGTCGACCCCTTCGTAGCACTGCAGACGCACCAGCTCGGCGCCGGAGGTCTGCGCGACCGCCCGCGCCAGCTCGGTCTTGCCGACACCGGCCGGACCCTCGATGAGCAGCGGCTTGCCGAGCCGGTCGGCCAGGAACACCGAGGTGGCCGTGGCCTTGTCGGCGAGGTAGCCCGTGGTCGCCAGCTGGTCGATCACATCGTCGACCGAGCTGAAGATCGGCTCCTGGGTCGTCTCGGAAATGCGGGCCACGTGCAGTCCTTCCTCGGGGGTGGTCGCCCCCTGTTACCTAAACAGGCCGGATCTGGCCGTCGCCCCACACGATCCACTTCGTGGAGGTCAGCTCCGGTAGCGCCATGGGGCCGCGGGCGTGCAGCTTCTGGGTGGAGATGCCGATCTCGGCACCGAAGCCGAACTGCTCGCCATCGGTGAACGCGGTCGAAGCATTCACCATCACGGCGGCGGCGTCGACTCGGCTGGTGAATTCGCGGGCCGCGGCCAGCTCGCCGGTGACGATGGCCTCGGTGTGCCCGGTACCCCAGGTGTTGATGTGCTCGATGGCCGCGTCCAGGCCGTCGACCACCTTGAGCGCGATATCGAGGGTGAGGTACTCCTCGCCCCAGTCCGTGCTGTTCGCGGGCACCAGACCGGGCAGATCGCCGTGCACGGTGACGCCGTGCCGTTCCAGCGCCTCGATCAGCTTGGGCACCGCGGTGGTCGCGATCGCGTCGTCGATGAGTACCGTCTCGGCGGCATTGCAGACGCTGGGGCGGCGGGTCTTCGCGTTGAGCAGGATCTGCTCGGCCATCTCCAGGTCGGCGGCGGCGTGCACGTAGACGTGGCAGTTGCCGGTGCCGGTCTCGATGGTCGGCACGGTGGCATCCCGGACCACGGCACTGATCAGACCGGCGCCACCGCGCGGGATGACCACGTCGACCAGGCCGCGGGCCTGGATCAGGTGCGTGACGCTGGACCGATCCGCGCTGGGCAGCAGCTGCACCGCGTCGGCCGGAAGCCCGTGTGCGACAAGAGATTCCCGCAGCACCGCGACCAGCGCGGCATTGGAGTGCGCGGCCGAGGACGAACCGCGCAGCAGTGCGGCATTGCCGGATTTCAGCGTGAGCCCGAACGCGTCGACGGTGACATTCGGCCTGGCCTCGTAGACCATGCCGATCACGCCGAGCGGCACCCGGACCTGACGGACCTCGAGCCCGTTCGGCAGCACCGAGCCGCGCACGATCGAGCCGATCGGGTCGGGCAGCCCGGCCACTTGGCGCAGGCCGGAGGCGATGCCGTCGATCCTGGCCTTGGTGAGCCGCAGCCGGTCGATCAGCGATTCCTCGACATTCGCCGACTGCGCCGCTTGCACGTCCTCGGCGTTCGCGTCGAGCACCTGGTCGGCGGCGGCGAGCAGCGCGTCGGCCGCCGCGTGCAATGCGTCGTTCTTCTGTGCGGTGGTCAGCTGGGCCAGCACACGCGACGCGACACGAGCCTTGCGTGCGGCCTCGTGCACCACCTCGCGGACATCCGGCTCGGTCGTCGTTCCTACCGTCATGGGTACAGCGTACTTTCCCGCCACCGGGCCGGAACCACCGCTGTAGGGCCGCTACTAGGCCCTGTGTCGAGGTCCGGCCGGATGCATCCAGCCTCCGGAGGCGCCGGATCGGACCTGGACACAGGGCCTATCCTCTGACGGCATGGCCGAAAAGACGGACGTCCCCTCCATCGCGGTGCTCGGCAGTATCAATATGGACCTGGTGGCGACCACCGATCGACGGCCGGTGCCCGGCGAGACGGTGCTCGGGACCGGCTTCGCGATGGTGCCCGGCGGGAAGGGCTCGAATCAGGCGATCGCCGCGCAGCGGGCCGGCGGTGCCGTGCAGTTCCTCGGGGCGGTCGGTGACGACGTGTTCGCCGCCGAACTGCGTCGTGCGCTGACGGATTCGGGCGTGGGGGTCGAGCGGCTGCGGACCGTGGACGGGCCGAGCGGTGTGGCCGCGATCGTGGTGGACGGCGGCGGCGAGAACAGCATCATCGTGGTCGGCGGGGCGAACACCCGAGTGACCGAGCTGACCGAGGCCGATCTCGCGGTGATCGCCGCGGCCGATATTCTGCTGTGCCAGTTGGAGATTCCGCTCGATACGGTGGCCGCGGCGGCGCGGCACGCCCGCGCGAACGGCACCACGGTGCTGCTCAACCCGTCTCCGGTGCAACATCTTCCGGCCGAACTGTGGGCAAATGTCGATGTGGCGGTGGTGAATTCGGGCGAAGCCGAACAGCTGGGCGCCGACCTCGATCCGGTCGCCCATGTGGTCGTGACCCGCGGCGCCGACGGTGCGGTCTATCGCGACCCGGACGGCAATCAACTGTCCCAGCCGAGTCCCCGCGTCGAGGTCGTCGACACCACCGGCGCGGGCGACACGTTCACGGGGGCTCTGGCCGCCGCCTGGCACCACGGCCCCGAATGGGCGCTGACCTGGGCAGGGGCCGCAGGCGCGCTGGCCACCACCAAGCTCGGCGCGAGCACCTCGATCCCCACCGAAGAAGAGATCTCAGCCGCCCTCAGCACGCGGTAGCACCACCGGAAAAGGCAACGCCGACGGGCAGTCTGCCGACTATCGTTGATGTTCATGTCCACCATGCCGGAGCGCATACCGTTCGACGGCGACGACGCGGCGGTGATCGGCGGGCTGGACGCCGACATCGTCGCGTTGACCTTTGTCGACAATGCGGGGATCACCCGGGTGAAGACGGTGCCGACGCGGCGGTTGGGGCAGGCGGCGCGGTACGGGGTCGGAGTGTCACCGTGCTTCGAGACGTTCGCCTTCGATGATCTGATGGCGGTCGGCAAATATCTGGGCGGGCCCGACGGCGATCTGCGGCTGATCCCGGACCTGTCGGCGTTGACCGAGCTCGCCTGCCAGCCGGGCTGGGCGTGGGCTCCCGCCAACAAGTACACCCAGGACGGGACGCCTTTCGCCGCCTGCCAGCGCGGGTTCGCGGCTCGTCAGGACGAGGCCGCACGCCGGGCCGGGATCCAGCTGTCCATGACGTTCGAGACCGAATGGTCTGTCGGCGCGGATGACCCAGCGACCTTCGTCCCCGCCGTGCACGGCCCCGCCTACAGCATGCTGCGGCTCGGACAAGTGGCCGACTACGCACGAGAACTGGTCGCGGTCTTGGAGCGGCAAGGGATCCTCGTCGACCAGTTTCATCCGGAATACGCACCGGGCCAGCTGGAGCTGTCCGTGCAACCGTCCGATCCGGTCGGCGCGGCCGACGACGCGGTGCTGGTGCGGCACACCATCCGGCAGGTGAGCCTGCAACACGGCTGGCGCGCGCTGCTGGCGCCCTGCCTCGATCCGGACGGCACGGGATCCGGTGCGCACCTGCACTTTTCCGCACAGGATGAGGAAGGGCCACTGTTCGCCACCGGCGACGGGCCCTACGGGATGCGCCGGGCCGGCGAGGCGTTCCTCGCCGGCGTACTGCGCGAACTGCCCGCGCTGGTCGCGGTGGGCGCGGGCAATCCGGCGAGCTTTCTGCGACTGGTGCCGTCGCGATGGGCGGGCACCTGGCAGTGCTGGGGCCGGGAAACCCGCGAGGCGGCACTGCGTTTCATCACCGGCGTGCGCGACACCGAGGAGTGGGCGGCCAACGCCGAGGTCAAATGCTTCGACGCGACCGGGAATCCGTATCTGATCGTCGGTTCGGTCATCGCCGCCGGGCTGGCAGGCATCGCCGAGGAACTACGGCTGCCCGCCGAAATCACCGGTGACCCGATCACCTTCGACGCCGAACAGCTGATGATCTCCGGTGTCCGCAGGCTGCCGACCCGCCCCGCCGAGGCCGCGGACCGGCTGGCGGACTCCACGGTACTGGCCGAGGCGATGGGCCCCGAACTGCACGACGCACTGCTCACCGTGCGCCGCGCCGAGGCCGAGCGTTACCGCGACAGCAGCCCGGAAGAGCTTGTCGCGCTGACCCGTTGGCGGTTCTGACGTGCTGACCGACGGCCTCACCCTGACCGACCACCACTGCCACGGCGTGGTTGCGCACGATGTGGACCGCGCTGGTTTCGAGCGGCTGCTCGGCGAAGGCGCCACCGGCAGCTTCGATTCCGCCATCGGATTGGCGGTGCGCCGATGGTGCGCACCGGCACTTGACCTACCGCCACACGTCGGCGCCGACGCCTACCTGGCCCACCGAGCCGAACTCGGCTGGCGCGAGGTCGCCGTCCGGCTGCTCGCCGCCACCGGCACCACCAGCTGGTTCATCGACACCGGATTCGGCGGCGGCACCGCGGAATTCAGCCAGCTCACCGAGGGCGAGGTGCGCGAGGTCGTACGACTGGAGCAGGTCGCCGAGCAGGTCATCGCCGAGGTGGGCGCGGGCCGGGCGGTGTTCGACGAGATCGAGGCCCGGCTGCGTGCGCGTGCCCGCCGCGCCGTCGGACTCAAATCCATCGTCGCCTACCGATGTGGGCTGGATTTCCCGCTGCGCGATCGACCACCGAAAACCGTGTTCCCCGAGCATCGCCTCACCGATCCGGACCTGCTCGGCTGGCTGGTCGGGCTCGGCGCCCGCATCGGCGCCGAATTCGGCCTGCCCCTGCAATTCCACACCGGTTTCGGCGACACCGACCTGCGGTTACCTCGTGCGGACCCGTTGCTGCTCACCGACTTTCTTCGCAAAACCGCGAACACCGGCCTCACCGTGATGATGTTGCACTGCTGGCCATTTCATCGCAATGCCGCCTACCTGGCGCACGCCTTCGGGCATGTTCGGATGGATATCGGACTCACCATCCCCTATGTGGGGCACCGCGCCCAGGCCGTGCTGGCCGAAGCGCTCGAACTCGCCCCTTTTCGCTCGCTGTGCTACTCCTCGGACGGTTACGGCCTGCCCGAACTGCACTTTCTCGGCGCGTTCTGGTGGCGCCGCGGCCTGGGCAGGCTGCTCGACGAATGGATCGCCGAGGACCTGATCACCACCGCCGACGCCGAACGTCTTGCCGCGGGCATCGCCCATATCAACGCCGAGGAGGCTTATCCGAGCACCCCCGCTCGTTGACACCGAGTGGAATTACTCTCCCCTCGGCGCGTATTTATTCGAGTGCGTCCTGCCGCGTCGATCTTTACCGTTGATCACGGAACCAACGAAAGGATCGAACAATGTTTCCCGTCGAGCTGCGCGGCACCCGCGCGCAGACGCTCATGTGGGCCGAAGAGCACGCGGTCGAGCAGGCCGCGCTGCAGCAGCTGCGGAATATCGCCGCGCTGAAATGGGTCCACGGCGTCCGCGTGATGCCGGACGTGCACCTCGGCAAGGGGGCGACGGTCGGCTCGGTGATCGCGATGAAGGACGCGGTGGCCCCGGCCGCGGTCGGCGTGGACATCGGCTGCGGCATGGAGAGCGTCAAGACCGACCTCACCGCCGCGGACCTCCCGGACGATCTGCGCTCGCTGCGGTCCCGGATCGAGGCCGCGGTCCCGGTCGGCTTCACCGCGCACGACAGCGCGGTCAACGTGGCCAAGCTCGGCGGCGAGGTGTCCGCGCTCGGCGCGAGCACCGCGACGCTGCGGGCGGGCTGGGACAACTTCTGGGGCGCGTTCGCCACCCTCGATGACGGCGTGCAGACGCGAGAAGCCAAGGCGCACAAGCAGATGGGCACCCTGGGTGGTGGCAACCACTTCATCGAGGTGTGCCTCGACCAGGACGACGCGGTGTGGATCCTGCTGCATTCGGGTAGCCGCAATATCGGCAAGGAACTCGCCGAGCGGCACATGGCGGTGGCGCGGACGCTGCCGCACAACGTCGACCTGCCCGACCGCGATCTGGCCGTATTCCTCTCCGGGACAAAGGAGATGGCGGCCTACCGGCGCGACCTCACCTGGGCGCAGGAGTATGCCGCACGCAACCGCGCGGTGATGCTCGCCCTAGTGTGCCGCGCGGTGCGCGACGAATTCGCCGGCCGTCCGGTGCGTTTCGAGCAGCCGATCTCCTGCCACCACAACTACGTGGCCGAGGAGCTCGTCGATGGCATTCCGATGCTGGTCACCCGCAAGGGTGCGGTCCGGGCGGGCGCGGGCGAGCTCGCGCTGATCCCTGGCTCGATGGGTACTCGCTCATACGTGGTGCGGGGCAAGGGAAATCCGGCCTCGTTCCAGTCGGCCTCGCACGGCGCGGGGCGGCGGATGAGCCGCAACGCGGCGAAGAAGCAGTTCACCGTCGCCGATCTGGTCGCCCAGACCGAGGGCGTCGAGTCGCGCAAGGACGCGGGCGTTGTCGACGAGATCCCGGCTGCCTACAAGGACATCGACGAGGTCATCGCCGCACAGCGCGACCTGGTCGACGTCGTCGCGACGCTGCGGCAGGTGCTCTGCGTCAAGGGCTGAACGCGGACCGCGCCCACCGGCTGGTGGGCGCGGCACCGATTCACTTGCGTCGTAAGACGGCCGCGAAAGCCGCGCCGACCAGGAACATGCCGGTGAGTAGCGCGAAGCCGTTCAGCACCCAATTGTGTAGTGCGAGATGGAAATCGTCGGACAGCTCGGGCAGGTTCTCGATCTGCCGGTAGGTGTCTTCCGGGAAGAGGATGTGCAGGATCCCGGGGATCAGGCCGCACACCAGGCCCGCGATGGCCGTGCCCACCGGGGAGAACGCGGCCAGCGCCGCGACCAGGAACAGCAGCACCGCGCCGCCGATGATCTGGAAGTTCGAACCCCAGCGGTCCGCCGAGCTGCCGAGGATCACCCACTGCCGGGTATCCAGCGCGCCGTGCGCGGATAGCCCGACCCCGATCGGCGTGATCGCGAGCGCGATCAGCGTGCCGATCACCGTGCGGCCGAAGCCGCTGCGACTCTGGAACTGGGCGCCCGGCGGCGACCAGCCCGCCGGCGGCTGATATTGGCTCGACATGGTTGGCCTCCTGCGCGGATCAGCTGGTTACCATCGAGTATGCGCCAGCGGCAGCGGAATTCCGGCTCAGCAACTCCGGCAGCGACCGGAAAGGTTGACCCGCCCGCGATTCCCGGCGTCCGCCGCTCCTTCGTCACCGCGCATGGCATCCGCTTTCACGTGACCGAGGCCGGGCCAGCGGACGGTCGGCCGGTGCTCGCGCTGCACGGCTGGCCGCAGCACCACTACGCCTATCGTCACCTGCTGGCCGATCCGCCGGAAGGGTTGCGAATCATCGCCGTTGATCTTCCCGGTTACGGCTGGTCCGGTCCGGCACCGCATCGGTGGGTCAAGGACGAGGTGGCTACCGATCTCCTTGCGCTGCTGGACGAACTCGGGCTCGACCGGCTCTTGCTCGTCGGCCACGATTGGGGCGGTTACATCGGTTACCTCATGGTGTTGCGAGAACCCGAGCGCTTCGACGGGTACCTGGTGTTGAACATGGCACATCCTTGGCAGACACCGCGCACCGTGCTGCCGCATCTGTGGCGGTTCATGCTCTATCAACCGCCGGTCGCCGCGTTCGGCCAATTTCTCCATCAGCGCACCCGTTTCCTCGACCTGATGTTCGCCAAAGGCGTGGAGAACCACGCGGAGTTCGGCCCGGAAGTGGTGCGCGCCTATGCCGATCGGTTCCGCGATCCGATTGTGGCCCGCACCGCGACCGATACCTACCGCACGTTCCTGCTCCGTGAACTGCCTCGCGCGGGCCGCGCTAACGAGACCCGCTGCGCCACCGTGCCGATTCGAGCATTGTTCGGTGTCGACGACGGTGCCGTCCACCATTCGCTGGCCGCCGCGGAGACCGCGCAGGCCGATGATTACACCCTGGAACGGGTAACGAACTGTGGGCATTTCATCACCGAGGAGCGGCCCGATCTGGTGCGCGCCCGCCTGATCACCCTCGCCGCGGACACCTCCCGGCCCGGCTCGCAGGCGTGAAAATCGTGGCAGCGCTTCGGCTCACACTTGATGTGTCGAGTCGTGGTTGTCGAGGCCCTGCAACGCAGTGATGTGCTCGACCACGACGGTATTGCCGCCACGCTGTTTCGCCTGGTACATCGCGCTGTCGGCGCAGCGGATCAGATCCTGCACCAGCTGACGGCTGCGGCCGTAGCCGTCGGCACCCGCGTCGGCGACGGCGATGCCGATGCTCGCGGTGACCGAGATCGACCCGACGGGTTCGGCGACCGCGGCGCGCAACCGCTCGGCGGCGTCGACTGCGATCGAAGCCGGCAGGCGCGCGACGACCGCGAATTCCTCACCGCCGAGCCGGGAAACGATGCTGCGCGCCGGGGCCGCGCGCTGCAACCGGTCGGCGGTACACACCAGCACCTCGTCGCCCGCGGCGTGCCCGAAGGTGTCGTTGACGGCTTTGAACCGGTCCAGGTCGACCATCATCACGCAGACCGGAACCGGGCCTGCGCCACCGACCACCATCGCGGAGTGATACTCGAACCCGCGCCTGCTCAGCAAGGTCGTCAGGGGGTCGGAGAGCATGTCGGTGCGCAGCATCCAATAGCAGAACTGCAATCCCGGCGGCACCACCGTGGCCGCGACCATGCCGAGGATCATGATCACCGCCGAAGCCGCGTCGCCGACCCCGAACAGCGGAATCGACAGCACCACAGCGGAAGCCAGCGACCACGCCGTGTGCGCGGCCAGCACCTGCGGACTGTGGAACGCGCTGACATAGATGCCGACGATCAACAGCAGCATCATGCCGACCGACCGGACGACGTAGCCGGGGCTCAGCACGCAGACCACCGTGATGCACACATCGCCGATCGCGCACAGCATCAGCGACTCCACGCGGTTCGGCCACGGCAACCACCACCAGCGCACCACCCATACCGCCGCCAGCGCCACGATGCACCACAGCACCGTCCGGCCGAACATGCTCTGCGGACCCGCCGACGAGGTCACCGTCAGCACACTGATGAGCGGCGTCGCCAACCCGCACAGTCCGATCGCGAATTTCACCACGCCGAGCGCCCCTCGGTCGGCGAGCGCGTTCACCACCCAGCGGTAATCGACGCCGTCGCGCCACCAGTCGCGCAGTAGCCGCAGATAGCTGCTCATGGCCGCGCCTCGCTCGCGCTCGGCTCCGCCAAGGGCCGTACGCGCCATGCCACGGTTGTCTCGCTCATTCGACTCGTCCTCGGCGTCGACAGCAAGCCTCGTATCGTTCGAACCGCACTCACTTGTGGTGAACGCCGCCGTGGCCGGGGATTTCGGCCGACATAGCAGCGATCCAGGCAGTGTAAGGCACATCACGGCGGATACCGAGAGTCCGATCGGTATCGACCGCGACATGCGCGGTCGGGGCGGGCGGGCGCGACGAGCGCGGTTCGTGTCGGTACCGTCGGGCACGATGGAGCCCATGACCACGGCGACCGATGTCCCGGCGATCGACCTCACCGCACCCGACCTTCGCGAGCGCGCGGAACATTTGCTGCGCGAACTGGCCGGACCTGCCGCTCGGCTACGGGAGGACCAGTGGACGGCGATCGAGGCGCTGGTGGTGCAGCGCCGCCGCGCGCTGGTGGTGCAGCGCACCGGCTGGGGTAAGTCGGCGGTGTACTTCATCGCCGCCAAGCTGCTGCGCGGGGCGGGCCGCGGACCGACCGTCATCGTGTCGCCCTTGCTCGCGCTGATGCGCAACCAGGTCGCCGCCGCGCAACGGGCGGGTGTGGTTGCCGCGACCATCAATTCGGGCAACGTCACCGAATGGGACGAGATCCACGCCCAGGTCGCCTCCGGCGCGGTGGACGTGCTGCTGGTCAGCCCGGAGCGACTGAACAATCCGGACTTCCGCGACCAGGTGCTGCCGAAACTCGCCGCCGACGCCGGCCTCGTGGTGATCGACGAGGCGCACTGCGTCTCCGACTGGGGCCACGACTTCCGGCCCGACTATCGGCGGATTCGTACACTCATCGCCGATCTCGGTTCGGACGTACCGGTGCTGGCCACCACCGCGACCGCGAACGATCGGGTGGTCACCGACGTCGCCACCCAGATCGGCACCGACACCCTGGTGCTGCGCGGCACGCTGGACCGCGAGTCGCTGCACCTGTCGGTGGTGCGCTTCGCCGACGCGGTGGAACGCACCGCCTGGCTCAGCGGGCACCTGCGCACCCTCACCGGCTCCGGCATCGTCTACACGCTCACCGTCGCCGCCGCGCACGATCTGGCGGACGTGCTGAACTCCCACGGCCACACCGTCGCCGCCTACACCGGCCAGACCGACCCCGCCGAACGCGAGGCGCTGGAAGCGGCGCTGCTGAACAACGAGGTGAAGGCGCTCATCGCCACCTCGGCACTCGGCATGGGTTTCGACAAGCCCGATCTCGGCTTCGTCGTGCACGTCGGCGCGCCGTCCTCCCCCATCGCCTACTACCAGCAGGTCGGTCGCGCGGGCCGCGCCACCGAGCGGGCCGAGGTGGTGCTGCTGCCCGGACCCGAGGACGCGCGGATCTGGAGTTACTTTGCCTCCGTTGCGTTTCCGCGCGAGCACATCGTGCGCTCGGTGCTCGACGCACTCGACACCGACCGGGCGTTGTCCACGGCCGCGCTGGAACCGCTGGTCGAGCTGAACCGCTCCCGGCTGGAGATGGTGCTCAAGGTGCTCGACGTGGACGGTGCGGTGCGCCGGGTGCGCGGCGGCTGGATATCCACCGGTCAGCCGTGGACCTACGACACCGAACGCTACGAGCGACTGTCCGAGGCGCGCGAGGTCGAGCAGCAGGCCATGATCGATTACCAGTCGACAACGGCCTGCCGGATGGAGTTCCTGCGTCGTCAGCTGGACGACCCCGGATTGCCCGCGGGCCACTCGGATTCGCCCGGCTGCGGGCGTTGCGACAACTGCACCGGCACCCGGCCCGACGTCACGGTGGACGCCGACGCGGTCGCCGCCACCCGGGCCAGGCTCGACCGGCCGGGTCTGGATCTGAGCCCGCGCAAGCAGTGGCCCACCGGCATGGCGAAGCTCGGTGTTCCGTTGTCCGGCAAGATCACCGGCGGGGCCGAGACGGGGCGGGTGCTCGGCAGGCTCACCGATCTCGGCTGGGGTCAGCGCCTGCGCGCCCTGCTCGACGGACCCGACGATCCCATCCCCGAGCAGGTCTTCGAGGCGTGCATCGCGGTACTGCGCGACTGGGATTGGGCCGTTCGCCCGACCGCGGTGATGGCACTCGAGTCCCCGCGCTACCCCGTGCTGACCGCCACCCTCGCCGCGGGCCTCGCCGAGGTGGGCCGCATGCACGACCTCGGCACGCTGCCGACCCGCCCGGGCCGCCCGCCGGTGTCCGCCGCCAACTCCGCCCATCGCGTCGCCGGCCTGTTCGACTCCTGGGAGGTCCCCGACCTCACCGACGTCGAGGGTCCGATCCTGTTGGTGGACGCGCTCTCCGACACCGGCTGGACACTCACCCTCGCCGCGCACGCACTGCGTAGGGCTGGTGCGGACGCCGTCCTCCCCTTCGCGCTCGCCTCGGTCACCTAGTCGGCCGGATCACTGCCGAGCGTCGGGCAGGGTGATCGTCTTCGGGTCGGGCTCTATCGGTCGGGTACCGCCCAACTGATTGTCCGGCGGCACCGGTCGGCGGGGCTCGCGGACGCCCGCCGTGCCACCGCCGCTACCGTCGCCGGGCGGACCACCGCCGGCTACCTTGCCGCCCAACAGTCTTCGAACGGCCCGGAGTAGTTTTCGCATCATACGGTCCAGTGTGCTCGCCGAATCGGCGGTCACCGTCGTTGTTCACGCGCAGCGAAGCCGCAGATCAGAGGCTGAGGGTGGCGCGCAGGCGGGCGTCGAGGGATTCGGATTCGGCGACGGTGAGTTCGCCGAGTTGTTCGGTGAGCCACGGGCGGTAGGCGCGGTGCAGTTCGAGGGTGTCGGCCCAGCCGTGTTCGGTGTGCGTGGCCAGGACGTGGCCGGGGTCGGCGTCGCGCAGCGGGACGACGTGTAGCCAGCGGTACGGGGAGGTGATCACGGCCGAGTCGGAGACCAGCACCACCGACATGCGTCGGGGCAGCGGGGTGCCGTCGCGCAGTGCCGGGGAGTAACGCCAGACTTCGCCGCGCCTCATGCCGCGCCGCGGTTGCGGCGGGCGTCGGTTTCGGCCGCCTCGGTGATGGTCAGATCGTCGTAGGCGGCGGCTTGTTCGGCGGCCTCGTCGACGGCCAGCTTGGCCAGGCTGTCGTGCACCAGCGCGGTGCGCAGCGAGGCGTTGATCACCGAGGAGAGACTGCGATTCTGCTGGTCGGCCGCCTGCTTCGCCCACTCGGCCACCTGCGGATCCAGGGTCACGGTTACCCGCGTCGCTTTACTCATGCCGCCACCTCGTCAGCGCTCGCCGCCGGCGTGCGCAGCATGATCTGCGCTCGCTCATACCCTCATGCATACCACGATGCTGCAGGGTGTGCGGCTCGTTTTCCGCCCGCGCGGCCGGTGCCGGTTCGGCTATCGTCGGACCCGTGGCCAGCAAGTCCGCGTCGCCGGCCATCGAACTGGACGTCGGCGACCGCACGATCCGCATTTCGAACCCGGACCGGGTGTACTTCCCGGAGACCGGCGCGACCAAGCTCGACCTGGTGCAGTACTACCTGAGCGTCGGCGACGGCATCGTCCGCGCGCTGCGCGACCGGCCGTGCATGCTGCACCGATTCCCGAAGGGACTGGCCGGCGACAAGGTGCACCAGAAGCGGCTGCCCGCGGGCGCGCCGGACTGGATTCCCACGGTGCGTGTCTTCTTCCCCCGCTACGGCCGACACGCCGACGAGCTGTGCGTGCGCGAGCTGGCCGACGTCATCTGGGCCGTGCAGATGTCGACGGTCGAGTTCCATCCGTGGAACTCGCGCGCCGCCGACACCGAGTGCCCCGACGAGTGGCGCATCGACCTGGACCCGATGCCGGACTGTCCGTGGTCGCGGGTGCAGCGGGTGGCCGGTGTCGCGCAGGAGGTGCTCGACGAACTGGGCGCGGTCGGCTGGCCGAAGACCTCCGGCGGCAATGGTTTACACATCTATGTCCGGATCGCGCCGAACTGGGGTTTCAAGGAGGTGCGGCGCGCGGCACTCGCCTTCGCGCGCGAGGTGGAACGCCGCGCACCCGATGACGTGACCACCACCTGGTGGCGCAAGGACCGCGACCCCGCGCTGCTGTTCGTCGACTACAACCAGAACGCCCGCGACCATACGATCGCCGCCGCCTACTCCGTCCGCGGCGTACCGACGGGCACCGTCTCCACCCCGATCCGCTGGGACGAGATCCCCGACATCGACCCGCGCGACTTCACTATGAAGACCGTTCCCGCCCGCTTCGCCGAACTCGGCGATCTGCACGCGGGCATCGACGACGCCGTCTTCGAGATCGACCAGCTGCTGGAGTGGGCCGATCGCGACAAGGTGGACGCCGACCTGGACGCGGAAACCGACCTCGACGCGGACTAGCACAGCTGATCCGACCATCCACGCGCATGGTCCCGCTGCCACCGGATAACAGCGAATTCGTCGGCAGAAGGGGGCGGAGAACCCTCGCAGTGTCCCTGCGCTGCGACTCGGCGAGCGGGCTCGGCGACGGTGATAACGTCGCGGAGGCGCTGCCATAGCTGCCGTGCGAACCCGCTGTACTGCTCCGAAGGAGGTCCCTCCATGAACCGACCGGCAGTAGCGATAGCGATCGGACCGGCCGACCCGCCGCCCGCATTGCTGGCCAAAGCGGTGGTGGACGGCGGCGCGACGGTAGCCGACCTCGACAAGGCGCAGGGGTTGATCTGGGCGGGCACGCCCGGGCAGTTCCCGGATGAATTACCGAGCACGGTCGAGTGGGTACAACTCCCCGCGGCCGGCGTCGAAGAATGGTTCGACGCGGGCATCATCGCCGCCCACCCGAAGGTGCAATTCACCTCCGCCGCAGGCGCTTTCGCGATGAGCGTGGCCGAGCATGCACTGATGCTGCTGCTGGCCGGTGTGCGTTATCTGCCCGAGCATCTGCGCGCGGCCAGCTGGCGGCAGCAGGATTTCATCCCACACATCGGTTCGCTGCGCGGAAAGACGGTCACCATCGTCGGCGCGGGCGGCATCGGCCGCGCGCTGATCCCCATGCTCACCCCGCTGGGTGCGCAGGTGATCGCGGTGAACCGGTCCGGCCGCCCGGTCACCGGCCCCGATATCCCCGACACGATCGAGACGATCTCCACCGACCAGCTCTCCCGCGTGTGGCCGCGCACCGACCACGTGGTCGTCGCGGCGCCCGCGACCCCCGCGACGCACCATCTCATCGACGCGGACGTGCTCGCCAGGCTGAAGCCGTCCTCGTGGGTCATCAACATCGCCCGCGGCAGCCTCATCGACACCGATGCCTTGGTCACCGCGCTCGCCTCCGGCGCGATCGCCGGAGCCGGTCTCGACGTCACCGAGCCGGAGCCGTTGCCGGACGGCCACCCGCTCTGGGTGCTACCGAACGCCATTGTGACGCCGCATGATTCGAACCCGCCGCAGTTGCGGCTGGCCGCCTTCGCCGACCATGTCGGCGCGAACGTGCGGCGGTTCGTCGCGGGCAAAGATCTACTGGCACCGATCGATCCGGACCGCGGCTACTGATCCCAGCGCGCCGCCCCTACGTATACGGCGGCGAAAAGTACTTATAGATGACTGATTCGGGGCACCCCCCTGCGGCCATAACGTAGTTCCTGTCAGCAAGAACGACAGCGAAACCGCAGATCACAGCCCCGAAGGAGCTCATCATGGACACCATCGTCGCCCAGTACCTGGAAGCCTGGAACACCACCGACGCCGCCGCCCGCAAGGCCGCCGTCGCCCGGGTGTTCACCGAGACCGCGGGCTACACCGACCCGCTGATGGCGGTGACCGGGCACGACGCCATCGACGCCGGAATCGCCGCGGCGCAAGCGCAATTCCCCGGTTGGACCTTCCGGCTGGCCGGCCCGGTGGACGCCCACCACGACCAGGTCCGCTTCACCTGGGAGCTCGGCCCCGCCGACGCCCCCGCGGTGGTTGTCGGCTTCGACGTCGCCGTGGTCGCGGATGGCCGCATCGCCAACGTGTACGGCTTCCTCGACAAGGTCCCCGCCGCAGCCTGATCGAAACCTGCTTCGCCACATACTGATTCACCGAAGGAAAGCAAAGTCATGAACGCCACCGCCCCGTCCTACCTGTCCACCGTCATGGCCCCCGGCCCGCAGTTGCTTCGCCTCTCGCTCCGCCTGGATGCCGTGGTCACCGGCGTCAACGGCCTGGCCTACCTCGCCCTCGCCGGGCCGCTGGAGTCGCTGCTCGGCCTGAACACCGAGCTCGGCATTCCGATCGGGATCTTCCTGACTCTGTACGGCGTGGCGGTGGCGATCATCGGCACCCGGCAGACGATCAGCCCCGCGGCGACCGGCGTCGTGATCGCAGGCAACGCCGCCTGGACCGTGGTCAGCCTGGCCGCCCTCATCGCAGGCGTCCTCGACCTGAATCTGGTCGGCTCGATCTGGACGGTCATGCAGGCCGCCACCGTCGGCGGTTTCGCCGCCCTGCAGTACCTGGGCCTGCGCAAAGCGCAGTGACTATCCGACAACTGAACAGCCCCACCCGCGACGACCGCGGCACCAGCCCACCAGCTGATGCCGCGGTCGTCGTCGCAGGTCAGCCCGCATCGCGATCGGCCTGCAACAAATGTGCCATTGACAACTGGCGCATTCATCGATGATTCTGGACGCATGACAAGGTCAACGAGGACCTCGATCCCCGGCGTACCCACCGCACCCTCCACGCGGGCCACCCTGGCCGCGGCGGCCACCCAGTTCGGGTTGCGCCCGCTGAACAACGCGGTGCCGATGAATGCCCCGGGAGTCTGGTTCGCCCGCAAGCTCGTCGCCACCTTCATGGCCGTCGGCGGCCCGGTGCCCCGTGGCACCGCCGTCACCCCGGTTCGGTCCGGGCCGGTGCGCGGAGAATGGGTCCGCGCGCCCGGCGTCTCCTTCGGCAAACGCGCCGTCTACTACATTCACGGCAGCGGCTACGTCATCTGCTCCGCCCGCACGCACCGGGGGCTGGCCGCGCAGCTGTCGCGCAAGACCGGGCTTCCGGTCTTCCTGACCGACTACCGGCTCGCCCCGGAACACCGCTTCCCGGCGGCGGCCGACGATGTCGAGGCGGGCTACCGCTGGCTGCTCGACCGCGGCTACGCCGCCGACGACCTGGTGATCGCCGGTGATTCGGCGGGTGGGCATCTCACGCTCGACCTGCTCATCGAGAACGAACGCCGCCGCATTCCGCAGCCCGCGGCCGTGGTGATGTTCTCCCCCCTGTTCGACCTGACGCTGCAGCTGGCCGCCGAACAAGAACGGCGCCGACGGGATCCGCTCATCTCCGCCAAGGCGGCGAGCCGCATGCCACGCGCCTACACCCGGGGCCTGCCCGACGACACCCCGCGACTGCGGCTGACCGTGCCGGAAGGCATGTCCCTGCCGCCCATGCTGATTCAGGTCGGCGGCACCGAGATGCTCAGTGCCGACGCGCGGGCGCTCTGCGCGATGGTGCGCGCCGCGGGCGGCAGCTGCGAGCTGGAGGTGTGGCCGGGTCAGGTGCACGTCTTCCAGGCGCTGCCGACGCTGGTGCCCGAAGCCGACCAAGCCCTGGCCCGAGCGGCCGACTTCCTGCGGACGGCACTCGCCGCCCGCACCGTCTCGGAGAAGGTGAGCTGACCATGTTCGGATTGGAAAAGCTGCTGCCCCTTGGTAATCGGCCACGGCGCAGCTACGGCGCGCGAGCGGTGGTTACGGGGGCGGGCAGCGGCATCGGCCGGGCCTTCGCACTGGAGATCGCCGATCGCGGCGGGCAGGTGATCTGCGCCGACATCGACGAGGCGCGCGCCGACGAGACCGTCGCGCTGATCGAACGCAAGCATCGCGGCACCGCGCATGCGTTCCGCTGCGATGTGGCGCACCGCGAAGACGTGGAAAACCTTGCGCGCTTTGCCGAATCGCTGTTCGAGCGCCCGGTCAGCCTGGTGATCAACAACGCAGGCGTCGGCATCGGCGGAAAGCGGGTCGGCCAGGTCGGTTTCGAGGACTGGCAGTGGGCGCTCGGCATCAACCTGTGGGGTGTGGTGCACGGGTGTGAGGTCTTCACGCCGCAGCTGCGCGCCGCCCGTCGCGGCGGCATCATCAACGTCGCCTCCGCGGCCGGGTTCGCCGCCGCACCCTCGATGTCGGTCTACAACGTGTCCAAGGCCGGGGTGATGTCGCTGTCGGAGACGATGGCGGCCGAGCTGAGCGGCACCGGCGTCGCGGTCACCGTACTGTGCCCCACCTTCGTGAAAACCAATGTGGCCAAGGACGGCCGGATCACCCAGCAGTCGGCCCGACTGGCCGACACCCTGATGCGCTGGACCGGCTTCACGCCCGAACACGTCGCCCGCAACACCCTCGACGC
The DNA here is from genome assembly GCF_044547795.1 of Nocardia sp. NPDC052316. Taxonomy (NCBI): domain Bacteria; kingdom Bacillati; phylum Actinomycetota; class Actinomycetes; order Mycobacteriales; family Nocardiaceae; genus Nocardia; species Nocardia sp. NPDC052316. The sequence goes on along the minus strand of NZ_JBIUBB010000003.1, from coordinate 514,547 downwards.
GCACGATCGTGGGCAGCTGTATGTGCTGCCCCAACTGGACGCCCACGTCGTCTGGCGGCTCAAGCGCTACTTCCCCGCCCAGTACACCTATGTCCTCGGCCTCCTGGATCGAGTGCTGCCCCAGGACAACTCCCCCGCCACCGACCGCACCTCGGTCACCGACAAGACAGGAGTCTGACATGGCCATCACGATGGACTTCGACGACATGCTCGCCAAGATCAAAGACCGACAGTGGGCGCTGGCCGATATCGACTGGGACGCACCGGGCGCCGAGACGATCACGCCCGAACTGCACGCCAAGCTCAAGCCGTTCATGGCCGACCTGATGTGGATCGAGAACGTCGGCGCGCGCGGCTTCGCCGCCATGGCGAAGAAGGCGCCCACCGAGACGCTGCGCGAGATCTACCGCTACTTCCACGCCGAGGAGCAGCGCCACGCCAACGCCGAACTGGCGCTGATGCGGCGCTGGGGCATGCTCGACGGCGACGAGATTCCGCAGCCGAATGTGAACGTCAAGCTGGTGATCGACTTCCTGGACAAGTACGCCGACGATATGTCGCTGTCGTTCCTGGGCACCGTGATTCCGATGCTGGAGGTCGCGCTGGACGGCGCGCTGGTCAAGTTCATCATGGACGAGATCCACGACCCGGTCTGTCAGGACGCCTTCAAGAAGATCAACAACGACGAATCCCGGCACCTGGCGGTCGATTTCGCGGTGATGGATCTGCTCGGGCACTCACAGGTGCGCAAGCTCGCCATCGATCTGGTCGGCGGCTGGCTGAAGCCGTCGCTGCTCATCGGCGTGCTGAGCTACGTGCCGCTGCTGAACAAGATGCGCGACAACATCGTCGAGATGGGCGTCGACGAGGAGAAGCTGTACTCGGCGCTGAAGCGTTACGCCAATGTCGGTGAGCGCAGCGAGTTCGCGCGCAGGCTGCCGATGTACCAGATCGTCAAGATGCACGGAAGCTGGGTGATCGACCGCGGCCACCCGTACCACCTGTTCGCCGACGCACTGGTGAAGATCACCGCCAGGGTGCCGAAGGCACTGCTGCGCAGGGACCCGACCTGGGTCAAGGAAGTCACCTACGAGCCGGCGGCGTGAGGCAGATGAGCAGCAAGACTTTGGACGTCGCCATCATCGGCGGCGGGTTCGCCGGTATCGGCAGCGCGATTCGCCTGAAACAAAAGGGGATCGACAGTTTCGCCATCTTCGAGCGCGGCGACGCGATCGGCGGCACCTGGCGCGACAACACCTATCCCGGTGCGGCCTGCGACATTCCGTCGCGGCTGTACTCCTACAGCTTCGCGCCGAACCCGGACTGGTCGCACACCTACTCGGGCAGCAACGAAATCCTCGGCTACATCGAGTCGATGGCGGCCGAGTTCGGCCTCGGACCGCATTTCCGGTTCGGCCACAACGTGTCCGGCATCGTCTTCGACGAGCCCGCCGGGCTGTGGGAGATCACGATCGACGGCCGCGACGAGGCCGTGCGAGCCCGCGCCGTGGTGCTCGCCTCGGGACCGCTGGCCAATGCCAGCTTTCCGAACATTCGCGGCATCGAGGATTACGCCGGGCACAAGATCCACAGTGCCCGTTGGGATCACGACTACGACTTCACCGGCAAGAAGGTCGCGGTGGTCGGCACCGGCGCCAGCGCGGTGCAGATCATTCCGGAGCTGGTCGATAAGGCCGCTTCGGTCAAGGTCTTTCAGCGCACGCCGGGCTGGGTGCTGCCCCGGGTCAACCGGCGCACCAACGCGGTGACCAAGGAGCTCTACCGCCGGGTGCCCGCCGCGGAGCAGCTCGCCCGGCAAGCCTGGTTCTACGGGCACGAGTCGGTCGCGCTCGGCGTCGTCTGGAACACACCGCTGACCAGGGTCGTCGAACTGGTCGGCAAGGCCCAATTACGCAGGCAGGTCAAGGATCCCTGGCTGCGCCGTCAGCTCACTCCGGATTTCCGGGCAGGCTGCAAGCGGCTGCTGATGACCGACGACTACTACCCCGCGCTGCAGCGGGACAACTGCAAGCTGATCACCTGGCCCATCGCGCGGCTGTCCGAGAACGGCATCCGCACTGCGGAAGGCATCGAGCACCAAGCCGACTGCATCGTCTTCGCCACCGGCTTCGACGTCTCCAAGACCGGCACCCCGATCCCGGTCGTCGGGCGGGACGGCCGGGTGCTCGCCGACGAATGGTCGGGCGGCGCGTACGCCTACAAGAGCGTCGCCGTATCCGGATACCCGAACCTGTTCTTCACCTTCGGACCGAACTCGGGTCCCGGCCACAATTCGGCGCTGGTGTACATGGAGGCCCAGATCGACTACCTGATCAGCGCCATCGGCACCATCCTGGAGCAGGATCTGCGCGTGCTCGACGTCCGCAAGGACCGGCAGGACCGCTACAACGCGGGCATGCAGCGCAGGCTGACCGGCACCACCTGGAACTCGGGCTGCCGCAGCTGGTACCTCTCCGAGGACGGTTTCAACGCGACCATGTATCCGGGCTTCGCCACCCAGTACGTCAATCAGCTGCGGACCGTCGACCTCGCCGACTACACGGTGGTCGCCGCGGACCGCACCGCCCGTAAGCCCCGGATCGCGGCGGTTTCCTAGATGACCGGTGCCGGCGGCCTTGGCGATAGACTCGGGCAATCAATAACCGGGCTGTTCGGTCGCCGGCATTCCGGCGCGCAGGTGGGCGAGGAGGTGGAGTCGATGGAGTACCGCATCGATGACCTCGCGCGCGCCGCGGGCACCACCACCCGCAATGTGCGCGCCTACCAGGAGCGCGGTCTGCTGCCCCCGCCCGTCGGCAAGGACGGGCGGGCCAGCATCTACGACAATTCGCACCTCGAGCGACTGCGGTTGATCGACGCGCTGCTGCAACGCGGGTTCACCACCGCGCACATCGGCGACTTCATCACCAGCTGGGAGACCGGCAAGGACCTCACCGAGGTGCTCGGCTTGCAGCACGCGGTCACCGCGTCCTGGGCGAAGGACGAGACCTTCGAGGTGCCGCGCGAGCTGATCGGCACCATCCTCGGCGCGGAGGCCGACGAGCTCGTCGACCGGCTGCGTGAGATGAAACTGGTCCGGTTGGAGGGTGACACCGTGGTGTTCACCGAGACCCAGCTGCTCACCTCGTTCGCGGAGCTGCACGAGTACGGCCTGGAACTGCGCACCCTCATCGAGATCTACGCCAAGGTCGCCGACCGGATCGACGACATCACCCACATCATGATCACCGCCGCCAAGCAGCACATCATCGATGAGCACGGCGCGGGCTGGCTCCCCGAGACCAGCGGCGAAATCGCCGACACCACAACGATGTTGAGCAAGATGCGCGAGCTGGCCGTGGCCTCGGTGCACTCGACGCTTGCCCGCTCGCTCGACGTGACTCTGCGCCGGGAACTCGGCGACTACCTCGCCACCGCCGCCGAACGCGAACGCACCAAGACGGATTCGCGCCCGGACAGCCCGTCCTGAGGGCTCGGACCTGGACCGCATCGGCGCGGCCCGCACGCAGCTCCCACGATATCGGTGGTATAGACGGTGCGGTCGCGGGCCAAGTCCTCGATGGACGGACCCGACACCAGGCTGTGACTCGACATGCCCGGCAGCAGCAGCGGGACACCCGCTCCCGACTCTGACCTGCGCACTCGCGTTGTCCCGAAAGATGTATCGACGGCTTCACACCCGCGAACGACGGGCGAAAAGCACTGCGGCGCAGACATAGCCGAGTACAGCGAGCCCGACGGACCAGAGCACCGCGAGCGCCGCGCTGCTGTGCCATTCGGCACCGAGGAGCAGGCCGCGGAGCGTATCGATCACCGGGGTCGCGGGTTGATGCTCGGCGAAGCCGCGTAGCCAGGACGGCATGGTGGCGGTCGGCACGAAGGCACTGCTGATGTAGGGGATGAACATGATGGCGTAGGTGAATCCGCCTGCGGCCTCCGGGTTTTGCGCGAGCAGACCCAGCGCGACCGCGATCCAGGTAATCGCGTGCACGAAGAGCACGATCACCGCGAGCGCGCCGAGCCACCCGAGAAACCCTGCGTCCGAACGGAAGCCCAGCAGCACCCCGACCACGAGCACCACGACTACCGCGATCATGTTGCGCACGACCCCCTCCCCCACATGCCCGGCCAGCAGGGCTTGCCGAAAGATCGGCAAGGTCCGGAATCGGTCCACCGCGCCGGTGCGCAGATCGGTCGCCACCGCCGTGGCGGTGATCGAGGCGCCGAATCCGGTGCACAGCAGGATGATTCCGGGAATCACATAGTCGATGTAGGGGCCGTCCACCTGTATCGCGCCACCGAATACGTACACGAACAGCAGCATGATCAGCACCGGCAGCAACAGCGAGATCAGCAGCGTGTCCCGGCTACGCAGCGTATGCCGCACCGCCCGCCGGAACATGACGGCGCAATCGCCGCAAGCGAGCGCCACTGTGTTCATAGCGCCCCGCCGGCGGTCTGCCTGCTCACCCGGCTGTCGCCTCGACGATGTCGGCGGTGCGCGGCGTCGCGTCAGCGTGCGATTGCAGTTCTCCCGCGAGGGCTTTCGCCCGTTGCGCGGTCCCCTCGTCCAGCAGTGTCCGCACCCCGGCTTCCAGCCGCTCCCGGTCGAGCTTGCGGAAACTCAGATGCGCACCGACACCGAGCCGTTCGACCTGCGCACCCCACATCGGCTGGTCGAACGACACCGAACAGACCAGCGTCGGTAACCCGGCCCGCAGGCTCTCGAAGGTGGTGCCGATGCCGCCGTGGTGCACCGCCGCGGCACACACCGGGAAGACGATGTCGTGCGCGACCGGGCCCACCACCTTCACCTGCTTGCCGGTTTCCGCGTCGGCGGCGGCCAGATCGCTCCAGCCCGCGCTCACCAAACCCCGGATACCCAGCCGCTCGCACACCTGCTCGACGATCGCGAGCACGGCGTGTGTGTCCCGGATGGGCATGCTGCCGAAACCGAAGTACACCGGCGGCTCGCCGTCCGCGATCCAGGCGATCACCTCACCGTGATCGGCGGCCAGCTCGCCGAGCGCCTCCCTGGCGGTCCGCTCCAGCGGCAGGAAGCCGACGAGCGGCCTGCGCTCGCCCCACTCCTCGGCCAGGCCGGGCACCAGGGCACGGTCGTAGATCTGTACCTCGGGCACGCCGGCGCGCGCGAGCATGTCGGCAGGCGCGGCGGTGGTGCGCGGCAGGCCGAGCTCCTTGCGCAGCTGGTTGAGGTAGCGCATGAAGACGACGCGGCGCAGGTTCTCGGCGAGCAGCCAGGTGGCGCGGTTCACCAGGGCGGGCGGGCGCCAGGCCGGCGGCAGCGAGCCGGGGAACGGATACGCGGAGTTCTTCCGGCACGGAAAGCCGTGCAGCGAAACCATCGGCACCCGCATCGCCTCGGCGACCGACGCGGCCCGATCCTCGGTGAGCATCGTCGCCACGATCACGTCCGCGCCCGCGCACACGTCGATCACCTCGCGGTTCATCTGCTCGGCGTAGTCGGCCATCTGCTTGCCGACCAGCTGCATCAGCCGGAAGCTGCTGCCCGCGGCCAGCGCCTTCTGGCCCTCGTCGGACGAGTAGAGCTGCTGCACGTCCGGCCCGCAGCTGACGGCGGCCAGGCCGGTGCGGGTGGCGAAGTCGACGAGGTTCGGCGGCGCGCCGACCAGGACGTCGTGGCCGCGCCTGCGCAGCTCCAGCCCGAGCGCCACCGCGGGTTGCACGTCGCCGCGGGTGCCCGTCAACGGAATCGCCACTCTCATGCCAGCTCCTGTACCCGGCGGGCCATACCCCGCACTTGTCGCGACTCGTCGTTTTTCCAGCATCCGCGCGGCGCACATGTCCGTACCGTGGTCGGCATGCACGTCGCGCTGTTCACGGACTTCCATCCCGCGACTCTCGGCGGGATCCAGACCTCGGTACATGCCCAGCGTCGCGGGCTCGAGCGGCTCGGCCACCGCGTCACCGTGTTCACCGCGCCCACGCCGGAATCTACCGAACCGGACCCGGACCTGGTGGTCCTTTCCGCACTCGGGGGCGTCGTGGTGAACGGTTTCGCCATGGTGCTGCCGACGCCTGCGAACAATCGGGCCATCGACGCGGCGTTCGCCGAGCGCGGCCCGATCGATGTCGTGCACACCCAGACCACCTACGGCGTCGCCATCGCCGGGCTGCGCGCGGCTCGGCGCCACGGCATTCCCGTGGTGCACACCGTGCACAGCCGCGACGACGTCTTCATCGCCAACACCTCGCCGGTCCCCTATCTGTCCGCGCTCACCATGCGGGCGCTGCACGGCCGCTTCGTCTCGCATCGGGGACGGATGCCGCGCAACGCTGAATCCCGGGCGGCGCGGCACGCCTGGCGCACGATGGTCGCCCAGGCCCAGGCCGCCGATCGGGTGATCGTGCCGACCGAGCACTTCGCCGAGCGCATTCTGGCGCACGGGCTGGCTCGGCCGATTCGGGTGATCTCCAACGGAATCGATGACGAACTGCTCGACGCCGCACAGACGTCGGTGCCGGAGTCCGGCCCGGTACGAACCGAGCCATTGCGAATCCTGTGGTGCGCCAGACTTTCCGGGGAGAAGCGGCTGCTCGAGGCGATCGAGGCGGTACGGCTCGTGGCGAACTGCGTGTTCGACATCTACGGCACCGGCGAGCTGTGGGAGCGTGCGGGGGCGGCGATCGACGCGGGCGGGCTGCGCGATCGGGTGCGGCTGCACGGTGCGGTCAGTCAGGCCGAGTGTCTGGCGGCGATGGCGACGCACGACGTATTGCTCTTTCCCTCTTCGGGTTTCGATACCCAGGGCATGGCCCTGCTGGAGGCGGTGGCCATGCGGCTACCGGTGGTCTACTGCGATCCGGATCTGGCCGAGACGGTGCCCGAGGGCGGTGGGGTCTGTACCCGCGGCCCGTCGGTGGCGGCGATCGCCGACGCACTGCGCGAACTCGCCGACGACCCCGAGCAATTGGCGCCGATGCGCAAGATCCTCGCCGATCATGCCGACTCCGCGCGGCAATCACGCCTCACCGAGGCGATTCTCGCGATATACACCGACCTGGCCAGCGGTGCGAAACAAGCTATGCCGCAGCCTGTTCCGAATGTTCCCACCGCGCCGGGGCGGCTACCCCTGCTCGGCCACAGCGTGGTGGCGCTGCGCGATGGACTGAAGTTCGTCACGTCGCTGGCCGAGATCGCCCCGATCGTACGGATCTATCTCGGCCCGCGACCGGCCTACGTGCTCACCACCCCGGACCTCATCCGCGAGGTGGGTTTCGGCGAGGCGGGCGAGTTCCATCGCGAGGAGTTGCGCGACGCGATACAGGAGGTCATTCGCGGCGCGTCCAACGTGCTCAGCGGCAAGCCGCACGAGCTGCGCAGGCGGATGATCGCGCCCGCGCTGCGGCAGCGCCGGTTGACCGAGTACGCGGTCGTCGCCGCCGATCTCGCGAACGCGTGGTCGGCTGCGCTGCCACCCGATCGGCAGGTGAACCTGGTGGACGAGGCGCACCGCCTCGTCCTCGACACGATCTCCTCGACCCTGTTCACCGCCGAGTTCGGCGCTGACGCGAAACGCGAGGTCCAACAGAACATCCCGTGGCTGCTCGGCCAGGTGATCCAGCGCGCCGCGCTGCCGCCGCCGGTGCGCCGCCTGCGCGTGGTCGCCAACCGCCGGTTCAGCGCCAAGTCCCGTCGGTTGCGCGCCGAGATCGGCGCCGTGGTCGCCGAATACCGCCGCGCCGACCGCGATTTCCACGACGTGCTCTCCGCGCTGGTCCGGCACCGCGACCCGGAGACCGGCACCCGGCTGTCGGACGAGGAGATCATCGACGAACTGCTGCTCATGCTCGCCGCCGGAGTCGGCTCGACCGCCTCCATCCTGGGCTGGGTGTGGCACGAAACCATACGCAATCCGGAGATCGCCGCCGAATTACGCCGGGAGCTCGACGATTTCGTCGGCGCGGACCCGGTCACCCCCGACCACGTCGCGGAACTGCCGTATCTGCGGCTGGTCATCCTGGAGACGCTGCGGTTCTGGGGCCCGTGGGTCAGCACGCACACTGCGGACGGACCGGTCACGCTGGGCGGCACCACGCTGCCAGACGGCGCCATGGTGGTGTTCAGCCCGTACATGATTCACCACAACCCGCACTACTACCCGAGCCCGGAAACCTTCGATCCGGATCGCTGGTTCCCCGGTCGGGTCGAGGAGATCGACAAGAAGGCGATCCTGCCGTTCGGCGTCGGCAGCAGGCACTGCCCGGGCAACAACTTCGCCCTGATGACGATCACCCTCGCCACCGCCGCCCTCTTCGCCCGCTGGCAGCCGGTCGCCGACCCCGGCTACCAGGTGAAACCATCGAACCGTGATTTCGTCGCAGCCCCATCGCGGTTGCCGGTGATCCTGCATCCCCGGCGCTGAACCGGCGCAGCGCGTCGACGGCCGATGAGTTCGACGCCGCCGTATCGTCAGCACAGTATGGACACCAAAAATCTCGCTGAGCTCTACGAATTGCCGACGCTGGATTGGGCGGCCATCCGGACTGCACTCGACGCGAATATCCCCCAGGCGCCCGACACCGGTGGGCCGAACCGGCACACCTACTGGTTGAGCACCATCAATCCCGACGGCAGTCCGCACATGACCGCGGTCGGTGCGCTGTGGATCGACGGGGCGTTCTGGTTCACCACCGGCGCGCGAACACGCAAGGCCCGCAATATCGCTCGCGATCCGCGCTGCGCGATCAGCATCGCCACCCACGACTTCGACCTCACCGTCAACGGCACGGCAGCCCAGGTGACCGACCCGGCGGCGGTGGCCGACGTCGCCGCCCGCTACGCCGCGGACGGCTGGCCCGCGCGGGTCGACGACACCGGGCTGGCGCTCACCGCCGAATACAGCGCGCCGTCCGCGGGGCCGCCGCCCTGGCACGTCTACCGCATCACCGTCGAGACCGCGATGGCACTCGCCACGGTGGAGCCGGGTGGCGCGACCCGCTGGCGATTCTGACGACGCCGACTGCATTGCGGGACGGCCGCCGCTTCGACCCATGACGAGCGGCAGACCCGTACGCTGCTTGGTGGCATAGTGCCTGCCGTCGAGCGGATGGAGACTCCCATGGCACCCGAGCACCCGAGAATGCCACCGCCAGCGCTGGTTCGGGCTGTCGAACTGGTGCGCAACGGTCTGTCCGTCGCGTATCGCAAGCTGGTGCCGGGACAACTCGCGGTGATGGAACTGCTGGCCGCCGGGTGGTTGACGCAGGCGATCCACGCCGCCGCCGAACTCGGCATCGCCGATGCGCTCGCGGACGGGCCGCGCAGCGGTGCCGAGCTGGCACGGACCGTCGGAGCCGACGAGGACGCACTGCATCGGCTGCTGCGGCTCCTGATCAGCCACGGCATCTTCACCAGGCGCCGAGACGGTAGATATGCCCTCACCTCGATGGCCAGAGCGCTGCAACGGGACAGCGATGTCACCCTGCGCGACGCCGCCCTGTTCTTCGGTTCGCCGATCCACCGGGACAATTGGTCGCATCTCGTCGACGCGGTCCGCACCGGCAAGCCGGTCGGCGAGGCGCTGCACGGCATGTCGTTCTTCGAGCACGCGCGGACCGATCGTGAGCTCGGCACGTTGTTCGACAACGCGATGACCAGCATCGGCAGCCTGTCGCTCACCCCCTTGCTCGCAGCCTACGACTTCGGCACCTTCGACACCCTGGTCGATGTCGGCGGCGGCGAAGGCGCGTTGCTCACCGAAATCCTGCGCCGCGCACCACGATCCACGGGCATCCTGTTCGACCTGCCGGAGGTGCTGGCGTCAGCGCCGGGCCGGTTGGCCGAGCTCGGGCTGACCGACCGCTGCGCGATCGAGGCCGGCTCCTTCTTCGACGCCGTACCGCAGGGCGGCGACGCCTATCTGCTCAAGCACATCCTGCACGACTGGACCGAGGACGACGCGGGACGAATCCTGACGACGGTCCGCGCGGCGATGAAACCCGATGCCCGCCTGGTGATCATCGAGCTGGTCGTCCCCGAGCACACCCGTCCGCATCCCGGCAAGTTCATCGATCTCGAGATGCTGGTGAATACCGGCGGTCGTGAGCGGACCGCCGAGGAGTACCGGAAGTTCCTGGCGCGCTACGGGTTCGAGCTGACGCGCGTGATCCCCACGGTGTCACCGGACAACATTCTCGAGGCCGAACCCACTTAAGGTGCCAGCGCCCCGGCGATGACCGTGGTCACGACCTTGCTGACGGCTTCGGCGGTCGGCGGCGGCCCCGTCCGGTCGGCGAACAGCAGATGCCCGGCCCCGATCAGAGTGGGCGCCAACACTTCCACGTCGGCCTCGGCCACGACGCGTCCCTGCTCGCGCTCGGCGTCGAGATAGTCGGCGATCATCGCCGTCGCTTCCGCGAGCAATGGGACACCCGTGGGCCTGGATCGACGCAGCCTCGCGCGCAACTCGTCCCGGAAGGTGACGAGGCTGACGATCGACACGGCGACCGTTCCGAACACCTCGGTCAGCGCACCGCTGAGATTGCCGACGACCGTGCCGGTACCCGCGGCTTCGCGTAGCACGGCAGCCTGCCGGCCGATCCGCGCGATGCGGTCCAGCACGAGCTCGGCCAGGAAGGCGTCGAAGTCGGTGAAGTGCCGGTGCAGCACCCCTTTGGCGCAGCCTGCCTCGGTGGTGACCGCCCGGCTGGTCAGCGCGCTCGGCCCGTCCCGCAGCAGGATGCGTTCGGCGGCGTCGAACAGCTGGTCGCGTACGTCGCGCATGGCCACTCCGGTTGGCACCGTGTTCTTCTCCTTGTCGTCGAGCCCGAAACGGTTGAACAGTGGGCATCCGCCCACTTATAGTGGGCACATGCCCACTATACCGTCGTCACCGGAGCCCCATCAGGCCCGCGAGACAGCCGAGTCGTTCGGCGTCGACACCGAGCGCTACGACCGTTCCCGACCCCGCTACCCCGACGCGCTGGTGCAAGCGATCGTCGCCGCGAGCCCTGGACGCGACTTCCTCGATGTGGGCGTCGGCACCGGCATCGTTGCCCGGCAATGCCGAGCCGCCGGTTGCACCGTCCTCGGCGTCGAACCCGACGAACGGATGGCCGAATTCGCGCGCCGCGACGGCACCGAGGTCGAAGTGGCCACCTTCGAGGCCTGGGACCCCGCGGGGCGCACCTTCGACACCGTCGTCTCCGGGCAAGCGTGGCACTGGGTGGACCCCGTCGCCGGCGCGGCCAAGGCGGCCGAGGCGCTACGGCCCGGCGGCCGACTTGCCCTGTTCTGGAACGTAAGTCAGCCACCGCCCGACCTCGGCGAGACCTTCGCCGAGGTCTACCGCCGGGCGGTCCCCGACTCCCCGTTCTTCCGCATGCCCCCGACCTCCCCCGCTGCGATGTACGCGGCGATGTGCGACAAAGCCGCCGACGGCATCCGCCGATCGGGTGCCTTCAGCGAGCCGCAGCGGTGGCAATTCGATTGGGAACAGCGCTACACCCGCGAGGAGTGGCTGGATTTCTCGGCGACCACCAGCGCCACTACCCGGCTCCCCCAGCCCGTGCTGGACGAGGTGCTGGCGGGCCTCGGCGCCGCTGTCGACGCGGTGGGCGGCAGTTTCACCGTGCGGTACGCGACGGTCATGGTCGGCGCGGTGCGGATCGCCGCCTGAGGTTCGCGACCCGTGGGTACACCGAGCGATGTTTCTAGGTGTCCGAGACGAAAGCGCGGGTAGTGATGCCCAGCGTGCTGGTGGTCACGCACGAGGCGCGCATGGGCTGGCCGACCGCGGACGGTACGGAATCGGTGCCGGAGTAGGGGCCGAAGATCGGGCCGTCCGGGCTCGAAGCGGCACTCATGCCGAGACATTCGACCTGTAAGACGGAGGATCCGTTGCCTTCGTGGCAGCGGGCGATGGCGTCGGTCACCCCGCGATCGATGAAGCAGGCGCCGGGGTCGGCGTTCGCGGTGCCGATCACCATGCCGCAGGTGAGCACGAGTAGGCAGCCGACCCCGATGGTGCGACGTAACAGGGTTCGTACGACTCGGCCTCGCTTACGCTCGCTCACATAGATCCCTTCCTCGTGAGTGTGCACAATCGTCCCGGTATCCGGCCCGGTCGCCGCATCGGCGTGAAGCGTCCCCCGGCGCTATTCCACCAGACCCGAGGCGTATTCGCGCGGGACACGACGGTCGCTTCGGCCACCGTTTCGGGCGTCAGGGCAAGGCCAGCGCCTGTGCGATCAAAGTGAGGTAGAGCGCGAGGATGAAGACGACGGCAGGCAGAGCCGGATAGTCGGCGCGGTCACCACGCAGGAACCGCAGTGCGCCGAAGGCCGAAATCAACAGCAGCGCGACGGGGAGCCAGGCCAACAGCGACGAGTGGTCCCACGGACGGACGAGCGCGATATCGCACAGCACCGCCGCGACCGCGCAGAGCAGCGATGCCGCGGTACTTCCCTTGGCGCCCAGGGCATTCGAGTACAGCAGCTCGCCGGGTCGGCGTTCGCGCGAGGTCTTCCTGGCGAATTCGAACTGGAGGAACGCACCGGCGAACACACCGGCCACCGCCGCGGCCTGCCACGCCGCGCGCACCTCGCCGGTGTCGATCGCCGAGACGACCACGTAGTCGGTGACGAGTAGCTGCACGGGATAGGTGACGAACAGATTCACCATGATGTCGGTGCGCACCGTCGCGAACAGGTACTCCAGCCCCCACAGGGCCAGCCCGTAAGCCATAGCGACAGCGATCATTACGGCCGAACCCACCGACAGCGTCAGACTGCCCGCAACGGCCCCGAGCGCGATGAGGCCCATCGCGACTCGAAGTTCGACAGCGCTCACCGCACCGGTCACCAGCGGGCGGTCCGGATTGTGCACACGGTCGTATTCGAGGTCCTTCTGCTCATCGACCATGCGCAGATACAGCAGCACGAACGCGACGACCACTATCCGGACCAGCGTGGCGCCGGTGGGCCGCCAGGCCGAATCCGGCTGTGTCACCAGCGAAGCCGTGCCTTCGAGAGCGAGCACCCAGAGCACGCCGTACAGCAGGTAATGCGGCTTGTACATCACCGCGGTGAATCGGGCGATCCGCGCGGCGGACGCCAGCGGGCTGCTCACGCCCACCGATCCCACCTGGTCACCTCGGCCGCCGGAGTACGCCGCCCCGGCCCGTCGCGGCCGGGCAGCAGGTGCGCGACCGGGACCATGGCCACCTGGGTCACCTCGTCGAACGGGATGCCGAGCAGGTCGGCGACCTCGCGTTCGTAGGCCAGATGCGCGGTCGTCAGGCAGGACCCGAGACCGCGCTCGCGCAGGGCGAGCATGAAGTTCCACACCGCGGGATAGATCGAGCCGTAGAAGCTCGCCGACCGCAGTGGTGGGGCGGACTCCGGCAGTCTGCCGAGCGAGCAGACGAGCACCAGCGCGGGCACCTCGGACAGATGCTCCGCCAGATACTGTCCGGAGGCCAGATCGCCGAGCTGATCTGGTCGCGGTGTGCGCCCGGCCAGGTTGGCGGCGAAGCCTTTTCGGTAGTACTCCGCGATCTGCTGTTTGGTTTCCGGGTCCTGCACCACGAGGAAGCGCCACGGCTGCCGATTGCTGCCGCTCGGTGCCTGCACCGCGATATCCAGGCACTCCAGCAGATCTCGTCGCTCGACCGGCCTGCTGAGATCGAGGCGGCGGCGAAACGAGCGGGTCGTGGTGAGCAGTTCGGTGCTCATCAGCGCTCGGCCGCCGGCACCTCGGCATCGAAACCCAGTTCGTCATCGGCGAATTCGAGATCGACCTCGGCCGCGACCGCGTCGGACTGCCGGATCTCGCAGTGGATCACCGTCCGATCGGCCTGCTGCCCGGTGATCTCCGCGACGCACTCCGCGGGACGGTCCAGCTCCACGAACCGCTCGAAAGCGCTACCGACGCACTCCAATCGGGGCGCTCGGTGCAACACCATGGCCAGCGCGGTCTGCCTGCACGCCTCGATCAAGAGACTCCCCGGCGCGTGATCGAGTTGGTGATCGAACAGGAACGGATGGCCGAGATCGGGCACCAGCGTGGCGCGGGCGGTGGTGCCGGACACGTGTGGCGCGGCGATCACGACGTTGCGCCAGTTCTCCCGCCCCACCTCGGCCGCGACCGCACGATCGGCGAGCGCCGAGGCGCCGAGATACTCGCCGAGGCCGAGGCTCTTGCGGAAGGCCGCGCGCAGCGCGGTCCACTGCCGCGGCGTCATCCAGGAGAACGAGCCGTCGACGGTCATCATCGACTCCGCGCCGCAGTCGATTTCGAGCACCATGTCCAGTCCCTGCACCCGCTCACCCCGCACGTGCCTGCGTGGCACCCGCACCCGCATCACGAGATCGGCGGGCGCGGTACCGATTTCCCATGCCGGAGTGTCCGCGCCGGTGCCGTTGAAGGTGCGCACGATGAACGCCATGTCGGCGGGGACGCCGTAGAACTCGTGGCTCAGCGCGATCGCCGCCTGTCTGGCGGCCTCCATCACCAGTAGCGGGTCGTGCCGCAGTGCGAGTGAGCCGAGGTGGTCGCTGTAGTAGGCGTGCATCCTCGGTAATTGGGCGCCGACCACGAACTCGTCCTCGGCCACGGTGTCGAGCGAGGTGACGAACACCTCGGACACCGCGCACCGGTGCGCCAGCTCGCGCGAGATCGTGCGCAGATGAGTCGCTGTCTTCACCGTTTCCACGTTCGCCGTCACGGTTGTTCCTCCAGCCAGTCTTTCGCGGACACCGGACGCAGCGTTTGCGGCTGCGTGCCGACCCGCATCGGGAGTACATAGGACCCGAGCACGATCACCGACCACGGATCGAGTTCCCTGCCGTCGGCCCACGCGGCATACAGCAGCTGCGCGCAGTCCGCGTCGGCCCGGGGGTCGAATCCGGGTGCGGCCGGAGCGCCGGCCGCGTCGAGGTCGCGCAGAATCCGCTCAACCGCGACCGTACGGTCGAAGCTGCGAGCGGGTGTCTGCGCGTAGAGGTCTTTCGCGAGCGCGCGGGCGTCGGCCGAGCGATCGATGCCCGCGCCCGCCTCCGCGATCACCGCCGCCCGACGCTGCTCGTCCAGGTAGATGGCGAGCTCCCGCAGCACATCGGCGGGGTCGTCGGGCGAATGCACCAGATTCAACAGGTAGCTGTGCAGGCCGAGCAGCTGGCGCAGCTGGCCCGGACGCCGTTTACGCGGGTCGGTCGGGCCTTTGGCCTCGGTAAGGCGCACCGGGACCGGCAGTTCCGCGTCTTCGCCGCGCACGACGAGCACCAGCACGTCGGAGATGCCGACGAGCAGGTCGGCCAGGCGGCGGCGCTCGGGTGAGGCGATGTTCCAGGCGAAGTACCACAGCGCGCGGGCGAAATGCCGGTCGACCGCTACCCGGAAAGCGGAGACGACTCGGAATTCGTTGTCCGCCAGCCACTTCAGTGTTGGCTCGACGGATCGGGCGACAATGGCGTCCGGCTTCAGCAGCAGCATCGAGTGCGCCTTGGCGAACTTCGCGGCATCGACACCGAGGCGATCGAGTTGGTCCACGGTCTCCTGCACATAGGTGTCACCGACATAGGCCGCCACCTTTTCCCGCTGCGGCGTCAGCGCGGCGAGCAGCTCACCCAGCGGGGCCGTCACCGGTCCGCTCCGCCGAAGTCGTTGCCCGCCAGCACTTCCTCGATCGACGGTAAGGGCACCCCGAGGTATCCGGATTCCAGGCAGTAGTCCAGCAGCACCCGCAGATACTCCTTTCCGGTCGACGGCGACGATCTGCCCAGCAGCACTTCGGCGTTCGACGTGTCGAAAGCCAGCCGACGCTCGAAGTAGCTGGTGTACAGCGAGCCGATGCGCCGGTAGTACTCCCGCTCGATGGCGCCGAGATCGTCTTCGTGGAACGTCGTCGCGGGGACGAAGGTCGCGACCTCGAACGAGGGGTATTCGGCGAAGACGTCGGAGACCTCGCGCAGCGACAGTGTGTCCCGGCCGAGCGCGTGAAACGTACGGCCGGTCGCCGATTCGAAATCCAGTACGGCGGCGGCGACCACCTCGGCGACGTGGTCGACCGGCGCCAGCGAGAGCGTGGCGTCGTACCGGCCGGGCAGTGAGCGCAGTTTGCCCTCGACCATGAGCTTGACCACGGTGTAGAGGTTCTTGTACTCGCGGATCACGCCGGTGCCGCTCGCACCGGTCACGATGCCGGGCCGCACGATCGCCCAGCGCAGGCCCTGCGCGCCCGCCGCACGCACCAGCTGTTCGGCGCGGAACTTGCTCTGCTCGTAGCCGTTTCCGAAGGACTGGCCCGCATCGAGTGCGTCCTCGGCGATGGTGCCGCCGCGCCTTCCACAGACGTAGGCCGTGCTGACGTGCACGAGCGGGACATCCCAGGCCTTGGCGAGTGCGATCGCGTTGGCGGTGCCGCGGACATTGAGTTCGTCGTAATCCTGTGCGGTGGCATCGAACGCGGTGGTAGCGGCGCAATGCACGATGACGCCGACGCGCTCGGACAGATCCGCGGAATCGCGCTGGGACAGCCCGAATCCGGGGCTGCGGATGTCGCCCGCGACCGGGCTACCCGCGCCGAGCGCCGTGCCGTCGTTACGGACGATGCACGAATTGCGGTGCAGCACCGCCGCGACCGGTCGGCTCGCGGCGGCCAGCCGGGCCACCACCTCCGCACCGACGAGACCTGTTGCGCCGGTGACTAATACAGTATCGCGCCCGCTCATGCCGCCGCCTCGCCGACGCTCGGGGCGGTCGTGCGCGAGGGGGCGCCGTGCCGCTGGTTCATTCGCGCGCTCATGACTGATCTCCTGCGTCCAGCGCGGTAGCGACCAGGCCGATGACCTCGCCGACCCGGCGCACGCCGACGAGTTGTTCCGGCTGGTAGCGCGGCAGGCCAAAGGACCGCTCGAGCACCACGGTCAACTCCATCAACCGCAGCGAGTCGAAACCCAGGTCCTCGATGAGCCGTTGACTGTCTTCCGCCGGGCCTTGCGGGTCCGGCGCCATGGCGTACACCAGCTTGCGCACCCGCTCGGCCACCGCGGCGTCGGCGGTCATGACCGCACCGCCTCGTCGCGCAGGTGCGGTTGCTGCCCACCGGAGGCCAGCAGGTCGCGAGCCTCGTCGAGCGGCAGGTCGGTGTCGAGGTAGCCCGCGATGCGCAGCCAGTCGTAGCCGATGGCCAGGGTGCGCCGCCACTGTTCTCGCGAGTCGAACGAGGCCGGAAACCCTGTCGCGGCCGGGTCAGCGGCGATGGAGCGGACCAACGTGACGAAGTCGTCGAGAGCCGCGAGCCCGGCCACGGCGTCGTCGGTCTCCGAGAACCGCACCTGCCGAGCCGATTCCAGCCGCGCGAGCAGTTCCTCGCGCGACGCGGCGTTGGCAGGCACCAGGCGGCGCAGGGTCGCCGACGCTGCGACGTCCGCAGGCAGTGGGTGAATGCCGAAGGCGGACAACACCACCCGCACTCCCATGGCGATCATCCGATGCGCGGCAATGTCGGCGACGGCACCCTGGCCGTTCTTGACGGCACCCGCGAGATCCTCGCGCGCGTTCTCCAGCACGATGTTCGACCACACCAGATTCAATGCGCACTCGGTGAACCGCCGCGCGGGCAGTGGCGAGAGGGTCGCGATCGTGTCCTCGCGCGCGGCGCCGTTCACCCCGAGTGCCGGCGCCGTCGCGGACGGCACCGGCGTGTACGGCCGCACCGGCTTACACATGGCCAGCGCGGGCGTGAGCAGTTCACCACGGCGCCACTGCAAGCCGACGAAGCCGAGCCGGACGAACTCGGCCAGCTCGGCGGTGTCGTCGTGCGGTGCGCGAGCCAGCACCGCGGCGAGCGAATGGCGGAACACCACCGAACGCCAGGCGCGGGCACCGTTGTCCGAGAGGGCGAAAACTTCACTGTCACCGCGGACTACATGCACGCGCCCGCCGATGGTCCAGGTGGTGACGCCGGGCACCCTCGCAAATATGATCTGGTCGGGATCGTCGACGACACCCTCGACACCGAGCTCGGCGGCGAGTTCGAGCACCTGATTCCAGGTGGCCTGTTCGGACAGCGCTCGCGCCGTCGCATCGCCGAGCGCACCCTGCGGTGTGTCGCCGTAGTTGTCGTCGCCCGCCCATGCTCCCGGATCACTGAGATCACGGTAACGGTCGACGATTTCGGCAGTGCCGATCCGATCCAATTGCTGCGGAAGCCATTTGGTCTCCAGGTAGCTCTCGCCCCGGCGGGCGGCCCAACCCTTCATGGCCTGGAGCAAGCCGTCGCGGGCCCAGTCGATCGCCTCGTCGCGGGCCTTCAGCGTGCGCAGCGCGACGGCGTAGCGCAGGGCCTGCACGGCCCGCGCGGTCCACCAGTCCGCGATCAGCGTCATGAACGTGGGGTGCGGCAACAGCGCGCGCAAGTCGTCGACGTCCGGGCCGCCCGGTCGGATCACGGTCGCCCGCAGGAACCGCTGACACCGATTGAGCAGATCCTCGTCGAGCTCGGCCACGGTGGCGGCCTTCGCCACCTGTTCGAGCTGACGACGCAGCTGCGACTCCGAGCGCGTGCGCACCTCGACCCGGCGGCCGTCGATGAACAGCACCGTCGGCAATGTGGGCAGCTCCTCGTTGCCGGGCGCGAGCACCAGGAAGTCCACATCGGATCCCGCGTTCCCGAACCCTTCGGCCAGCGACCCCTCGAACAGGATGGTCGAATCCGCAGGCACGTCAACGATTTCCAGCGCCTGGTCGAGCAGCTGGCGGACCCGCTCGGCCGCCAGGGTCGGTTCAGGGAGGTCGGTCGGCACTCGCTCCACGCTTTCGCCGGACCGAGGGGCCGCCTGCTGGTCGTCGGAACTATCGGCAGCGGAGTAGCGGGCAGCCTCCGGCTCGTGCACGACGGCGTCCGTCAGCGATCCGCCGCGGAACTGCTCCCACATGTGACGCCTGCGCGGCTTGCCACTCGACGTGCGCCGAATGATGCCGCGCGGCCCGGTGATAACCACGGCCGTCTGAGCGGGTCCCAGCTCGCTGCGAATGATCCTGCGCGCCTCGGGGATCCAGTCGCCAGGCTTGGCCTCCGCGAACAGCGCGATCCCTTGATCACCGGGTTCGGTGATCGCGACGGCGGCGAGTTTGCCCTTGGTGATACCGGTTTCCTGGGCGACGCGGGACTCGATGTCTTCCATGAACACCGAACGCCCGCGCACCTTCAGGCTCGACCCCATCCGGCCGAGCACGAATACCTCACCGCGATGCAGGAATCCGGCGTCACCCGTATACAGCGCGCCGTCGATGATCCTGGTGGACGCGCCCTCGGACTCGTCGGAGTAGCCCAGCGCCACCGAGTCGCCGACCACCACCATCTCGCCGAGCGTGCCGTCGGGTAGCGTGCGCCCGTCCTCGTCCACCACCGTGACGGTCGACTCCGGGGTCGAGTATCCGAGGCCCGTGATCCAGCCCGCGCCGGCCACGCGATGGGTGTCGTCGAGCAGTTCCCGATCGAGGATGGTGGCGGGTTCGCCGAAGCGCAGCGTCGGAGTGTCGATGCGCAGGGCGGTGATCGGCCGATGCCGTGCCGACGAGGTGACCATCAGCGTCGACTCCGCCAACCCGTAGGCCAGCGTGTAGGCGCTCATCGAAAAGCCACGTGGCCCGGTGAGATTCGCGAACGACTGGAGATCGGTCACCTCGACGGGCTCCGAACCGACGGCGAGCGTGCGCCAGCCGGAGAGGTCGAGATCGGCGATCTCCTCGGGCGAAACCCGATGCGCCACATAGCCGAGCGCGAACGACGGCGACGGCGAATGCTGGGCGTGCGCCATCGCGCGCAGCCAGCGCGCGGGGTCGCGGACGAACTGGTCCGGGCGCATCAGGTACAGATCGCCCTGGTTGGTGACGGTGGTGAGGAACGCGCCGACCAGACCCATGTCGTGATAGAGCGGCAGCCAGGACACCATCGCCTCGCCGCTGCGCCACTCGACCAGGGCGGAGATCATCGCGATATTGTTCGCCAGGTTGTGCCAGCTCACCCGCACCCCACGCGGGGCGGCGGTGGAACCGGAGGTGAATTGCAGCAGCGCGCACTCGTCCGGAGCGCCGAACACGCGCTCCGCGGGGGCGCGCAGTGTGGACGCGTCGATCACCACGGGTTCGTCGGCGCGCCCTGCCGCCGTCGCCGCCTGCCGCACCAGCTGCTCGAACTCCGTCGAGGTGACCACCAAGCGGGGTTTCGCCCGGGTCAGAATGGCGGCGATGTGCGCGATGATCTGATCGAGATCGCCGAACATCGGCGGCGCGACCGGCGTGAAGACGCCGCCGCACGCCCAGACCGCGTAGAACGCGGCGACGCAGGGGAATCCGGTCGGCATGATGACGCAGGCGCCGTCGCCGCTGCCCATCCCGTGCTGCCGCATCACCGCGGTGATCGACCAGGTGAGGTCGGCCAGTTCGGCGTAGCTCCGATATGCCCAGCCGTCGGCCTCGTCGGCCAGATAGATCCCGGCTCCCTCGGCCGGGGCGGCTAGCCAATCGCGTACGGCCGCAACGTCTTCGTCATGATTCATCGCGGACATCTCCTTCGGCCAGCACCGTGACGGTCCCGTTCGTGCCATCGACCCGGATCCGCGCGCCGGTCCGCACCTTGGTGGTGACGTCCTCGACCTGGACCACCGTGGGCACCCCCAGTTCCCGCGCCACGATCGCGACATGGGTGAGCGGACTGCCGCGCTCGATGACCAAAGCCGACGCCGAGGGCAGTGCGGCCACCCAGCCGGGATCGGTCCGATATGCCACCAGAATGCCACCCGCGACGTCGCGTGGCTCGTCCACCACGACGGCGGTGCCCTCGACGATGCCGGAGGCCGACGGCGTGCCCGCGAGCACGGTCCCGGCCTCGGCGGCCGGGGTATCGGTGCGCGGCACCCAGCCCTGGCTCGCCAGTTCGGCCCGGCCGAACGCCGACCCGGTGGTGACGAATCTGGCCGGAGCGACCAAGCCTGCGTCCTTGGCGCGCTGCGCCTTTCGCGCGCCGACGAGATCGCGCAGGTCGGTGGTGTCGGCCGCTTCGTAGCAGCCGCGCAGCTCCTGCACGGTCAGGTAGAACACATCGGAGAACTCGTCGAGGACGCCGCGCTCGGCCAGGTCGCGGCCCATCACCCGGATCATGCGTTTGACCATGCCGAAGGCCCTGGTCCGGCAGAACCGCAGCCGCTCACGATGCGCGGCGCAGCGGGAGACCTTGCCGCGCAAGCGTTCATAGACGCGGCGCCGGATACCGCGCAGATGTGCGTCGAGATACTCCTCGGCCTCGTCGCGATGGCCGAGCGGTGCGTCCGGCAGGGCGCTGCGCAGCATGATGAACAGGCTCGCCGGGTCTTCGCGCAGGTCGGGTGTTTCCAGTTTGAGTTCGTCCAGGCTTCGATAGCCGCAGCGAGCGATGTAGGCGTCGACCTCGGCGCGGAAATCCGGATGGTTGGCCAGCGCCGGGTAAATCTGTTCCGGTGCAGTCGAATTCACCAGCGCGGTCAGCTCCGGATCGGCGCGGGCCACGTCGGCGAGGGCCTTCATCGCGCGGGCGGGTTCGGCGGACTCGACGTCGCCGCCCGGGCCGACCACCGCGTACAGGAACCACTCCGGCGCCTTCGGCAGCAGCAGCTTGGTGAGCAGGAACATCAACCCGGTGCAGGTCAACAGGATCGCGTCGAGCACCATCAGCGGGCCCCAGCGTTCCACCAGGTCGCGATCCACCTTCCGGTACGCCGCATAGGCTTCGGCGCCGGACAGCGTGGTGTAGTCGATGGCTTCGTATTCGTCGTAGACGCGGTAGAAGTCGGTCATGAACTGTTCGACGACGGCGTCGATGCCGAACAGCCGTCGCAGATAGGTCAGGGTGGTCACCGAGCGTGAGCGCAGTCGACTCAGCGGGTTCCCGAAGGTGAACGGGCGCAACGTCTTCGCGACGTCGTCGGGCAGCGGCTCGGCCACTCCGAGCGCGGCCTCCAGCACCTTCCGGTTCAGTGGATATCCCGGCGCGATGCCGACCATCCGATACCAGTGCAGCAGGTTGTAGTAGACGCGGCCGTGAAAGTAGCCGAGCAGCACCGGAGTCCACCGCTCGGTCTGCCGCAGCTGCGCGTCCGGGACGCGGAGGGATTTCGCGTAGCCGTGATACACCCGGCCGTAGATGTCGGCGGCGGTGGTGTACGTCAGCGGCGAGGTGAGGCCGTTGAAGCTCTCGATGATGTTGGAGTTGTCCCAGATTCGCTGTTCGCCGTCGGGCACCACCTCGCCCGCGCCGCGGATGATCGCGCCGGGCGCGGCACCGAGCACCGTGGTGATCGGGCGCGACTGGAGGAACCAGAGTCCGTCGTCGTCGATCGCCCATTCCACGTCCTGCGGGGCGGCGAACTCGACCTCCAGCTTGCGGCCCAGTTCGGTGAGCTCGGTGAGCTCGGCGTCGGTCAGTACGGGCAGCTCGCGCTGTTCCGCGTCGACCGGGCTGATCGCGTAACCCTGCGCGCCCTCGGCCAGGTACGACCGGTCCTTGTCGCCGAGCACGGTTTCCAGCACCGCGCCGGAGGATTTGTCGACCACCACGGAGTCGGCGTCCACCGCACCCGATACCAGGCCCTCACCGAGCCCGTAGACCGCGCTGACAACCAGTTCGTCGCGCGCCCCACTGATCGGATTGGCCGTGAACAGCACGCCGCTGGCCCGCGCCGCGATCAAGCGTTGCAGCACAACGGCGATCGCGCCCGCTCGCGGTTGCTTGTTGGCGAAGGCGTAGCGCAGCGACCGCTCCGAGAAGGCCGACGCCCAGCAGTCGCGCACCCGGTCGAGCACCGCGTCGACCCCGTTGACGTTCAGAAAGGAATCGAACTGGCCCGCGTACGAGTGCTCCGGCCCGTCCTCGGCGACCACCGACGACCGGACCGCGATCGGGCCGTCGCCGAGCCGCCCGTAGGCCTCGGCGATCAGCTCGCGAAGCTCGTTCGGCAGCGGTGTCGCGGTGATGTCGGCTCGCACGGCGGCACCGGCGGCGAGCGCCGCGTCCAGATCTTCCAGCAGTGTGATCTCAGTCACTTTCGATGCGAGGCCGGCTTCGGTGGCGAACCGCGCGAAGGCGTCGGTGCCGAGCACGGTCCAGTCCGGAACGCGAAAACCGCACTCCCCCAGACGGTGCAGACCGCGCGCTTTACCGCCACCGACGGCGGCGATCGTCGCGATATCGGTCCATGGTCCAAGCACCTGCACGGCATGCTCCCATCACCCCTGATCGTTACGCCGAAGCACCACGCACCGGCTCGTTCGGGCAGAGCACAACTAAGGGGTTGTATGGATATATCCGAGATTTCACCGCAGTGTTAGCCCACAATCCTAGGTGCTCGGTGCGGCAGCCGCCGATGCGCGCGACGACCGTTAAGCTACGAAGCAGTTTCGGTGGGTTCGGTGAGGATGTGATTCGGGCGGTGAGTTGGACCTTCACTCCGGACGAGTTCGCCCACCTCTGGCGCGAAACCGACCTCGATCGGCACCCGTATCCGCTGCGCATCCTGGAGACGCCGCGCACCGAGGACGAGGCCGACACGCTGCGCGCGACGCTGGAGGAGCGGCTGCCGCTCGGCGCCGACCCCGACCTCAGCGCCTGCCTGCGCATCCTGGCCACACCGCACACCAGGATCGTGGCGATCGGCGGCACGCACACGCCAGGCAGCGAGATCCGGCTGCTTGCCGCGGCGATCTTCGACCGAGCCGTGCTCGCCGTGCAGGAACCCGGCTCGTCCCCCGATTTCGGCGGGCGGGTTCGCCTCTCGATCGGGCACAGCGGCAAGCTGGGCAACCGGATCGCCGGACTGCTGCCCGCCGCGCCACCCGGCAAGGAGCCGGCCAGGGTGGCGCCGACCGACGCCGTCCGCGACGAGGAAGTGGTGGTCGCGCAGCAGCCGACCGCGCCGCGCATTCGCAAGCTGCTGCTGAAACCGCACAGCGCCGAAGGTCATATCCGGATCGAGCCCGGCCTTGATCGGCCCGCTCCGCCGCCGCCGATTCACTACACCTGGTTCGACGTCAAGGGTGACGGACGGTATCTCCTGCGGGCAGGCAAGGAAGTTCACATCACGCCCGCCTCGGCCGAACAGATCGGCGCACAACTGCAGAAGCGCATCGGAACCTGACCGCTTTGATGATGCCGACCGATAACCACTGGTGCCCGCGAGCGGGGCTACGGGCTAGTCTGAGTCGGACCGACCATCTCAGGGGTGTGCGATGACGATCGAGACCAGCCGAGCCGATATCGTCCGGTTCAAGCAAGCGGCCCAGGCAGGCACCGTCCAATTCGATCCGGCGGCGGCCCGGCGCTGCGCCGAGATGTACGACCAGCAGGCCGAACGGCTCATTCATCTGCAACAACGCCTCGAAACCGCCTCGGAGCTGGGCGGATTCGGTGGATTCGTGTCGGCGCAGCAATTACAGGCTGGGTTCAATCACAAAGCGCGGGATGCCGCCACGTTGCTAGATCACTACATCGAGGCGGCCTACCGCATGAAAGAGGCGTTTCTCATCAGCGGTGGGTTACTCGAAGAAGCCGACGCCGCCAACGCCGCCGCCCTGCGCGCCGTCGCCTCGAGGATCCCGCGATGACCGGCACCGATCCCGACTACATCAGCTCGATGGAGCATTTCGAGTCGATGCGCCACGAAGAGATCTACGCCAAGGCCCAGCAGATCGACGCCGCCGAGATCCTGCGCGCCTCCGTCGCCTGGCTGGAGGCGGCGGGCACGGTCAGCACCTCCTTCCCACTCACCCGAGGCAGCGTGGACCGGGTGATGAACTCGATGGAGTGGAAGGGTGCCGCCGCCGACGCCGCGTACGCCAGCATCCGCAGCTTCGCGGCCTCGGCCGACGAACTGGCCGCCGTCATGGGCCAAGTGGGCGCCCGGCTCGGCGGTGTCGCCGCCGCGGCCGAGGCGGTCAAGATCGCGGTCGCCCCGCCCGGATCCTCCGGACCCATCGGCGCGGTGGCCCGACTACTCGAGGCAGCGCACGTCATCGACGCGAAGATGGCCGAGGAGGCGTTGCGCCAAGAAGCCGTGCTTGCCATGAACATGGTGTACAAACCGGCCTACGGCATGGCGGGCAAAGCCGTTCCCGCGCTCCCGCCGCCCCCACAATTGCCCGCGGAGGTAGCGCCCGCGCCCACCATGCCGCAGCAGCGGCGGACGGTGCCGATCCAACCGGAATACATACCGCCACAACAGGATCAGCCGGACGGGCAGCGTCCCGACGGCCAGCAGCCGAACGGCCGTCCGTCGGCGCCCGCACCATCGGTGCCGGAAACGCAAGCGCCACCGAGTACTACGACCCCACCGCGCCCGGTTCCGGACCCGACGCCGACGCCCCCGCCGACCACGCAGGCGCCGCCGTCGACGCAGCCCGCACCACCGCCGACAACGGAGCAGCAGGCACCACCCCCCACGCAACCTGCGCCGCCGACTACGCAACAGGCGCCGCCCTCGACGCAGCCGGCACCTGCACCGTCAACCCAACAGGCGCCCCCACCGGAGCCTCCCCCGACGCAACAGGCCCCACCCCCGCCACCGCCCGCACCGGCTCCGCCGACCGAGCAGGCCCCGCCACCCTTGCCCTCGCCACCACCTCAACAGCAGATTCCAGACCCGGCACAACCCCCCGTGCCGCTTCCGGATCCGGGCGGCCAACCGGGTGTCACCGGCCCCATCCCCTCGGAAGGCGAACAGCCACAACCCCCCTCAACCACCAACCAGCCCGGCGTGGTCCCCTCCCAGAAGTAACCCGTCAAGCCCGGTCTTCACGACCACGGGCCTGGAGGCGGGAGGTCTGGCGGGTGCCTCGGTCAGACGTTGACCAGGTCGTCGGCGTGGATTACCGGGCGCTGCATGGTGTCCGGGAGCTCGGCGGTGGAGTGGCCGAGCATGGTGGACAATTCGGTGCTGTCGTAGGCGACCACGCCGCGGGCTACGACGTGATTGTCGGGGGCGACCAGGTCCACGACGTCGCCGCCGTAGAAGCGGCCGCGCAGGCCGGTGATGCCTGCGGCGAGCAGGGAGCGCCGGGCTGCTACCGCGTGGGCCGCGCCTTCATCGATGAGCAGGGCGCCGCGGCTGTCGGCGGCGTGCCGCACCCAGAACTTGCGGGCGGACAGGCGAACTGGGCGCGCGGCGAATGCGGTGCCGACCTTGCCGCTGGTCAACGCCTCGTCCGCTGCGGTGGCGGCGGCCAGCAGCACGGGGACGCCCGCGTCGGCGGCGAGGCGGGCCGCGGACAGCTTGGACGCCATCCCGCCGGTGCCGAGCGCGCCACCGCTGCCTGCGATCACACCGTCCAGGTCGGCGCTGCTGCGCACCTCGGGGATGAAGCTGGCGGCGCCCTTACGCGGGTCGCCGTCGTAGAGGCCCTCGACGTCGGAGAGCAGCACCAGTGCGTCGGCGCCGACGAGATGGGCGACCAGCGCGGCCAACCGGTCGTTGTCGCCGAAACGGATCTCTTCCGTTGCGACGGTGTCGTTCTCGTTCACCACGGCGACCGCGCCGAGCGAACGCAAGCGGTCCAGGGTGCGCTGCGCGTTGCGGTGATGCTCGCGGCGCGCGAAATCGTCCGCGCTCAACAGGACTTGGCCGACGGTGCGGCCGTAGCGGGTGAACGAGGTCCCCCACGCGTGCGCCAGCGCCAGCTGCCCGACACTCGCCGCGGCCTGCTTGGTCGCGAGATCCCGTGGGCGCGTGGTCAATCCGAGCGGCGCGAGGCCCGCGCCGATGGCGCCCGACGACACCACAACCACATCGGATCCCGCGCGCATCCGCGCCTCCACGGCATCGGCGAGCCGATCGAGCCGTGCGGTGTCCAGCCCACCTGCCAGACTGGTGAGCGCCGACGAACCGATCTTCACCACCACCCGGCGCGCCGAAGCGATCGCCAGCCTGGCCTCACTCAACCCCTCGTCCGCCGCCGTAGCATCCGAACTCACCGTCATCGCCCTCGAACTCCCTGCGCAACAACAACACTCGCCGACACCGAACCCACCCGCTCAACGACGCATCGAAACGCGGGCACGGCTACTCCTCGTCGTCCTGCACCAACCCGCGGCGCACGCGCGAGGCGTGCTTGCGCTCGGCGGCGCTGATCCGGTCGTCCTGTTCCAGCCGAATATCGGTGCCACGGCCGGTGGGCACCCGGTCGATGCCCGCGGTGATCTGCGGCTCCCATTCGAAGGTCACAGTGCCGATGGTCACCGGAGCGCCGGGTTCGGCACCCTGCTTGACCAGCTCGTCTTCGACGCCGAGGCGAGCCAGACGATCCGCGAGGTAACCGACGGCCTCGTCGTTGTCGAATTGGGTCTGCTTCACCCAGCGTTCGGGCTGGGCGCCGCGCACGATGAAGCCGCCCGGTTCCTGCGGATCCGCGATCACGCTGAAGCCGGACTCGTTGACCGCGATCGGCCGGATCACCGGGCGGGCCGGCGCGGCCTTCGGATGCGCGGCACGATACTGGAGCACCAGGTCGGCGAGCGCGAAGGTCAAGGGCCGCAAGCCTTCTCGGCTCACCGCCGAGATCTCGAAGACCGGCCAGCCGCGTGCGGTGAACTCGGGGGTGACCATCTCGGCCAGCTCGGCGGCGTCCGGCACGTCGATCTTGTTCAAGATCACCACGCGCGGCCGATCGGCCAGATCGCCGAGGTCGGCGTCGGCGCTCAGCGCGGGCTTGTAGGCGGCGAGCTCGGCTTCCAGCGCGTCCACATCGGAGACCGGGTCCCGGCCCGGCTCGAGCGTGGCGCAGTCCACCACGTGCGCGAGCACCGCGCAGCGTTCCAGGTGCCGCAGGAAGTCGAGGCCGAGGCCACGCCCCTCGCTGGCACCAGGGATCAGGCCGGGCACATCGGCGACGGTGAACGTGGTGTCGCCGCTGAGTACCACGCCGAGGTTGGGCACCAGCGTGGTGAACGGGTAATCCGCGATCTTCGGCTTCGCCGCCGACAGCACCGACACCAGCGAGGACTTGCCCGCGGACGGGAAGCCGACCAGGCCGACATCGGCCACGGACTTCAGTTCGAGGACCAGGTCGCACTCTTCGCCGTCCTCGCCGAGCAGCGCGAAGCCGGGGGCCTTGCGCGCCTTCGAGGCGAGCGCGGCGTTGCCGAGTCCACCTCGGCCGCCGCGGGCGGCGATGAAGCGGTTGCCCGCGCCGACCAGGTCCATCAGGACCTTGCCGTCGCCGTCGAGCACCATGGTGCCGTCGGGCACCTTGAGCAGCAGGTCGGTGCCCTGCTTGCCGTCGCGGTTGCTGCCTTCACCCGGCTTGCCGTTGCCCGCCTTGGCGTGCGGGTGGAAGTGGAAGTCGAGCAGGGTGTGCACGTTGGGGTCGACCTCGAGGATCACATCCCCGCCGTGGCCGCCGTTACCGCCGTTGGGTCCGCCGAGTGGCATGAACTTCTCGCGAAGTACCGAAGCACACCCGTGTCCGCCTTTGCCGGCTCGCACATGCAGCACGACACGGTCGATGAACTTGGACATATGCCGAATCATCCTCCTTCAGGACTGGTCGATCGCAGAGGTACGTCTGTTGAAACGCGAAAACGGGCCAGGGTTTGCGACCCTGACCCGCTCGGCTGTTGTCTGGAGAGGTAAGGCCTAAGCCTCCACCGGCTCCGGGACGACGATGTTGACGGTCTTGCGTCCGCGCTTGGTGCCGAACTCGACCGCGCCCGCCGCGAGGGCGAACAGGGTGTCGTCACCGCCACGGCCGACGTTCACGCCGGGGTGGAAGTGGGTTCCGCGCTGACGCACCAGGATCTCGCCTGCGTTGACCTTCTGGCCGCCGAACCGCTTGACGCCGAGGCGCTGGGCGTTGGAATCGCGACCGTTCCGGGAGCTGGACGCACCCTTCTTGTGTGCCATAGCTGAATCTCCTCGGGATGTCTTACTTGATGCCGGTGACCTTGATGACCGTCAGCGGCTGACGGTGACCCTGACGCTTGTGGTAGCCGGTCTTGTTCTTGAACTTGTGGATGCGGATCTTCGGGCCCTTGGTCTGCTCGACGACCTCTGCGGCCACGGAGACCTTGGCCAGCTTCGCGGCGTCGGTGGTCAGGTCGGCCCCGTCAACGACGAGAACCGGATCCAGGGCGACGGAAGTACCCGGCTTACCCTCGATCTTCTCGACCTTCACCAGGTCACCGACCGCGACCTTGTACTGCTTTCCGCCGGTCTTGACGATCGCGTACGTTGCCATCGGTCGGCTTCCTCCACTCGAATAAGTACAGTCATGTTTCTTCTCGCGACACACGTGCGCGACGCGAGATGTGTTCTTGGCTGGCTTGCTGCGCGGGGCGTGGTATAACGCCCATCGCCAGGCAGCGACCGACCAAGGTTACCAGAGCACCCCTTCAACGACACAATCCGCCTGTCGGCAGCCTGCGAGCAACCCTTCGCCAGTGGGATTTCGGGGGCTTTCCGGCACCGCGGCGGACACCTCCGGTGCGGTCCTAACCGCCCCGTCCGTGGCCACCACTCGACGAAGCGGCCGACCGCACCGAACAGGTGCGACCGGCCGCGTCGAAGCTGTCAGCGCAGCTGCTACGACTCCGCAGGCGGCGGGCCCGCCGGACGACCGACGGCACGGCGCCGTGGCCGTCGCTGCGGCACCACGGCCGGAGCCGAGGCGGTGAAGTCGACAGCGGGGGCGGGAGCCTGGTCCGCGGTCGGCAGCACGAACACCGCACCGCTGCTGTCCGCGGCGGGCGCGGCGGCCGAACGGGCGACCCTGCGTCGCCGTCCGGTGCGGGCGGCCGGAGCCGGCGCACCGTTGGTTACCGCACGATCCTCGGCAGCGGGTGCCGCCGAATCCGCAGGTGCTTCAGCGGCCGAATCCGCAGGAGTTTCAGCGGCCGGTGGCGCAGGTGTTTCGGCGGCCGGCGCGGCGGGTGCCTCGGCGACCGGCACGGTCTCGGTGACGGTTTCGACGACCTCGACCACCTCGGCCGGTTCGGCATCCACGTCGTCGGCGGGCACGGCCACCGCGGCGTCGGTGACGACCTCGGTCTCGAGCGGCTCGATCTCCGCCGACTCGTCCTCGGTGCCGTCCGACTGGTTGCCGGTCACACCCGACTCGTCCTCGTCGTCACCGTGGTGCGCGGCCATCGCCAAGGCGACCGGGTGCGCCCGCTTGACGGCGATGTCCTCCTCGGACTCGACCGGTGCGGTGCCGTTGTTCGCGGCGACCGGCGCGGCGGGGGCCGCACTCTTGTCGCGGCCACGGCGGCGACGCGATCCGGTCTCCCTGGTCCCGCGCGCGGCGCCGTCGTCGCCCGAGGACGGCTCCACCGGGTAGGCGTGCACCAGGATGCCGCGCCCATGGCAGTGCTCACAGGTGGTCGAGAAGGCCTCGACCAGGCCGGTGCCCAGCTTCTTGCGGGTCATCTGCACCAGGCCGAGCGAGGTCACCTCGGACACCTGATGGCGGGTGCGGTCCCGGCCGAGCGCCTCGGTCAGCCTGCGCAGCACCAGGTCACGGTTCGACTCGAGCACCATGTCGATGAAGTCGACCACGATCATGCCGCCGATATCGCGCAACCGCATCTGGCGCACGATCTCCTCGGCCGCCTCCAGGTTGTTGCGGGTGACCGTCTCTTCCAGGTTGCTGCCGCCGGCACCGGTGAACTTGCCGGTGTTCACGTCGACCACCGTCATCGCCTCGGTGCGGTCGATCACCAGGGTGCCGCCCGAGGGCAGCCACACCTTGCGATCGAGTGCCTTGGCCAGCTGCTCGTCGATCCGGTAGGCCTCGAACACGTCGACGTTGTTGTTGTCGTGCCGGGAGACCCGGGCGAGCATCTCCGGCGCGACGGTGCCGATGTACTTCTCGACCGTGCTCCAGGCCCGGTCACCCTCGATGACGAGCTTGGAGAAGTCCTCGTTGAACAGGTCGCGGATGACCTTGACCAGCAGATCGGGCTCTTCGTACAGCGTCTTGGGCTGACCGTCGTTCTTGCCTTCGGCGGCCTTCTCGATGGTGCGCCAGGTGGCCTGCAGCCGCTCCACGTCGCGGGCCAGCTCGTCCTCGGCCACGCCCTCGGACGCGGTGCGGATGATCACCCCGGCGTCGTTGGGGACGATGTCGCGCAGGATCTCCTTGAGCCGCTTGCGTTCGGTGTCGGGCAGCTTGCGGCTGATGCCGGTGGAGGTGCCGCCCGGCACGTACACCAGGAAGCGTCCGGCCAGGCTGATCTGGGTGGTCAGCCGGGCGCCCTTGTGCCCGACCGGGTCCTTGGAGACCTGGACAAGCACCAGTTCGCCTGGCTTGAGCGCCTGTTCGATCTTGCGCTCTTTACCGCCGAGACCGGCGGCCTCCCAGTTCACCTCGCCCGCGTAGAGCACGCCGTTGCGGCCGCGGCCGATGTCGACGAACGCCGCCTCCATGCTCGGCAGCACGTTCTGCACCTTGCCGAGGTAGACGTTGCCGACCATCGACGCGGAACCGGTGCTGGTGACGAAGTGCTCGACCAGGATGTTGTCCTCGAGCACGGCGACCTGGGTGGCGGTCGGGTGATCCGGGAACGCCTTCTCGCGCACCACCATCACCCGGTCCACCGCTTCGCGGCGGGCCAGGAACTCCGACTCGGTCAGGATCGGCGGGCGACGACGTCCGGCCTCGCGGCCGTCGCGCCTGCGCTGCCGCTTGGCCTCCAGCCGGGTGGAACCGGTGATGCCCTGCACCTCGTCGACCGAGGTGGCGCGGCTGCGGCTCTTGTTCCTCGGCTCGCGCTCGTGCACGACGGTGTTCGGCGGGTCGTCCTCGGTGGCGGCGGCCTCGGCCTCGGCGGGCTCGCCCGCCACCTTGCGGCGGCGACGGCGGCGACGGCGGCGGCTCGCGCCCTCCGGCTCGTTCTCGTCGTCGTCGGAGTCGGTGTTGTCCTCGGCGGCGTCGGTCGAGTCCGTGGTCTCGGCGGTGGTGTCGCCGTTCTGCTCGTCCTCGGCGTCGTCGGAGTCGTTCTCGTCGTCGGCGTCGCTGTGCTGCTCGCCACGACCGCGACCACGGCCACGACGGCCACGGCGCCTGCGGCGCGGCTGACCGTCGGCATCGCTCTGGTCGGCCGATTCCTGGTCGTCCTCGGCCGCCTCGGGCTCTTCCTCGGGCTGCGGCTCGACCACCGGCTCTTCCCGGCGCACATCGCGCTCGGTGCGGCGCTTCCGCCGGGTCTGCTCGGCGGCCGCGGCGTCCGGCGGCAGGAACAGCGGGGCCTGCACGACGGCGGCGGACTCGAAGACCACCGGCGCCGCGACGTGCGGCTCTTCCCGGACGGGGTGGGTGAACAGCTGCACCGACGGCTGGTGTGCGACCTCGTTCGGGTTCTCCGACCCGGAGTGGCCGATCAGCGGTTCGGGCGCGGAGAAGACCAGTCCGCCGTGGCCCCTGCTCGGCGCGGCGGCAGGCTCTTCCGGAGTCTCGGCCGCGGTTTCGGGCTGGGGCTCGACCGGAGTTGCGGCCTGCTGCGCGGCCGGCGTCTCGACCGCCTGCGCCGCCGGAGCGTCACCTTCCGGCGGGCCGAGCGCGTCACGGACGGATTCCGCGATCGCCCGGTCGACATTCGATTGCGCGCTGCGCGCGTCGGACCCCAACTCGGTGAGCTTGGCCAGGATGCGCTTACTCGTTACCCCCAGCAGCTTGGCGAGTGCGTGAACTCGGATTCGCTCCGGCAATTGTTCGGCATCCTGTGGTGTTGTTTCCAATGGCTCTTTTTCGGCCACGAAGTCTCCTCGGACCCCCGGGCGCGTCCCTCCCGGTAAGGAGTGAAGCGGCCGACGCGGGGGCACTGTCCGTTCGCCTCACGCCGCTCAGCGCAAGGTCATCTGGTCTCGCCCCGCATGTCCGGTTATCACCATGTTGTTCGTCGGTTTGGGCTAACTGGTCACGCGGCGCCTGGCTGTTGGCTGAACTCCGCGGTTGTGAGCGCTCATCCAGCGTGCCGACGCGAACAGCAAGCCCAGCGACCGGGCCTTTTGTCCGTGGCAGCGATGATCGGCATCGAACCGCGGTGTGTCATCCGGCTGCGATGGCCCCGATAGTCCACGTACCTGCGCGAACAGTCGGCATCAAAAGCAGCCGATGTCAGTATCCCATACCGAACGCCGCGGTCTCACCGCGGCGCACGGCTTGCCTCGCTAAAGCTCGGCAAACCGCGCCCCGCTAGGCGCTGTGCCTTTGGTTCACTCGCTGCGCTCGCTCACGACTGTGTTCAACTCGCAACTATTTTCAGGCGGGGAACTCCGGGAACCACAGAGCAATCTCACGCTTGGCCGATTCGGGCGAATCGGACCCGTGTACCAGGTTCTCTTGCGTCTCCAGGGCGAAGTCTCCGCGAATGCTGCCGGGCACCGCCTTCTCGACCGGATCGGTGCCGCCGGCGAGCTGCCGGAACGCCGCGATGGCGCGCGGCCCCTCCAGGATGGCCGCGACGACCGGGCCGGAGGTGATGAATTCGATCAGGGAGCCGAAGAACGGCTTCTCGGCGTGCTCGGCGTAGTGGCCCTTGGCCAGGTCCTCGGACACATGCTTCAGCTCGAGGGCCGCGATCTTCAGGCCCTTGCGCTCGATTCGTACCAGCACCTCGCCGACGAGGCCACGGGCCACACCGTCCGGCTTGATGAGTACCAACGTCTGCTCAGTCACGGCGCACACTCTAACCGGCACCCCCGCCGGGTACCGAACCAGCGTTCGTCTGGGGCATGACAGTGCCCCGCCACCAGGAACGGGACGGGGCACCGACGTTGGATCATAGGGCTCCGGCGAAGGTCAGCAGAGGAAGTTGCTGCCCGTCGCCGGCTTACCGCCGAGACCACAGTCGGCGGGTCCGGAGAGGCTCGACAGCAGCTTGGACAACCCGGTCGCGGACCCGGTGTCCGTCGCACCGACCGGTGCGGGCCCAGCGGGCTCCAGCCGCAGGCCTTGTTCGGCCGTCGCCTGTCCCGCTCCGATCATGGTGCCCACCGCAATCGCCCCGAGCACAACACTATTCGCCACAATCCGCTTCATGAGAACGCTCCTTCGCTAGCCGTACGGCGCCCTCTTCGACGCCGTATCAGCGGCCACGCTAGGGAGCGGGGGCTGAGACGGGCAGACCGAAATTGTCTCGACCCCAAGACTGCCGACCCCGAGGAGAGGGGCATCGCACGTGCATCGAGGGCGCAGCGGTACGCGACGCTGGGGCGGCAAGAGGGGAACAGCGTCCTCGGCTCAGGAGGAACGCTGGATCCGCTGGCTCGGCAGCAGGCCCTTCTCCATCCGCCCGCGCACATCCGCACGCAGCACCAGGATGAAGCCCCAGACCACCGCGAACACCACGCCGATGATCCCGATGGACAGGTGGATGAAGGTACCGAGCAGCACGAACACCTGCAGCCCGAGGTTGAACGACATCGCCCACGACCGGCGCTGCAGCCCGGCGCCGAGGATCATCACCAGGGCGAGCACTACCAGGTAGGTGCCCGAAGCCCAGGTCACCCCGCCGCCCACCGAGCCGACCACCGGCAGCGCGAGCAGCACCACGATCGCCTCGAGGATCAGCGTGCCCGCCATCACCCCGCGGAAGCCCTTCCACGGATCGGTCGCGGGTTCGGGCACCGAGTCGGGTTGGGCGGCGGGCTCGGTCATGCGGGGTCCTTTCCGAACAGCGCACGCGTCGCGCCCGCCGTCACTACGGAGCCGGTCACCACGACCCCGGCGCCGGACACCATCTTCCCGGACTCGCCGATCTCCTCGGCGATGGCGATCGCGGTCTCCAGCGCGTCCGGCAGCGTCGGCGCCGTGATCACCCGCTCGTCGCCGAAGCGCTGCACGGCGAGGTCGGCGAGCCGGTCGACGTCCATCGCGCGCGGCGAACCGTTGGCGGTGACGACGATTTCGTCGAGCACCGGTTCCAGCGCGGTGAGGATGCCGTCGGCGTCCTTGTCGGCGAGCACGGAGACCACACCGACCAGCTTGCGGAAGTCGAACTCCGCGGTCAAAGTCGAGGCCAGCGCCTGCGCGCCCGCGGGATTGTGTGCGGCGTCGATGAAGATGGTCGGCGCACTGCGCATCCGCTCGAGCCGGCCAGGGCTGGTCACGCTCGCGAAACCCGCACGGACAGCCTCGATGTCGAGCTGGCGGTCGGCACCGGCGCCGAAGAACGCCTCGACCGCCGCGAGCGCGAGCACCGCGTTGCGCGCCTGATGCTCGCCGTGCAGCGGCAGGAAGATCTCGTCGTACACCCCGCCGAGGCCTTGCAGTTCGAGCTGCTGGCCGCCGATCGCGATCTGACGGGCCAGCACCCGGAATTCGCCGCCTTCGCGCGCCACCGCGGCGTCCACCTCGACGGCGCGGCGCAGCAGCACCTCCATCGCCTCGGGGTCCTGCTCGGCGATGATCGCGACGGTGTCGCGCGGAATCAGGCTCTCCGGTGCGCGTTTGATGATCCCGGCCTTCTCGCCCGCGATGGAGGCGAGATCGCTGCCGAGGTAGTCGGTGTGGTCCAGCCCGATCGGGGTGATCACCGCGACCTGGCCGTCGATCACGTTGGTGGCGTCCCAGGTGCCGCCGAGGCCGGTCTCCACCACCGCCACGTCGACGGGTGCTTCGGCGAACGCCGCGTACGCCATGCCGGTGAGCACCTCGAATTTGCTCATCTTCGGCCCGCCCACCTCGGCCGACTGCGCGTCGATCATCTCGATGAACGGCTGCAGCTCGCGGTAGGTCTCCACGTATCTGGCGGGTGTGATCGGCGCGTTGTCGATGCTGATCCGCTCGGTGGCCAGCTGCAGGTGCGGGCTGGTGATCCGGCCGGTGCGCCGGTGCAGCGCGGTGAGCAGCGCGTCGATCATCCTGGTCACCGAGGTCTTGCCGTTGGTGCCCGCGACGTGGATCGCCGGGTAGCTCTGCTGCGGCGAGCCGAGCAGATCCATCAGCGTGGCGATGCGGGTGAGCGACGGCTCGATCTTGGTTTCCGGCCAGCGGGTGTCGAGTTCGGCCTCCACCAGCGCCATCTCGGCCAGCTCGACCGGCGACGGCCCGGAGCTCAGCCGCGGTCCGGCGGCCGGATGCCGCAGCTCGTCGCCGTACTGGGGTTCGGGTTCGTGGTTCATTTGCCGCTCAGTTCCGCGAGCCGGGCGCCGATGCGCGCCACCTCGGCGGCGGCGACTTCCTGGCGGCCCTTGATCTTCACGACCACCGGTTCCGGCGCCTTGGCGAGGAAGGCCTCGTTGCCGAGTTTGGCGGTGGTGCCCGCCAGTTCCTTCTCCGCGGCGGCCAGGTCCTTCTCCAGGCGACGGCGTTCGGCGTCCAGGTCGACCGCGCCGGAGGTGTCCAGCTCGACGGTGACGGTGGCGCCGCTCAGCCGGACCTCCACCGTCGCGGTCGCCGCGAAATCCTCGCCCGGCTCGGTGAGCCGGGCCAGATTCGCGACCGAGTCGTGCAGTTCGGTGAGCCCTGCGGTGTCGAGGCCGATGAGCTTGGCCGCCACCTTCTGCTTGTCGGCCAGGCCCTGATCGCCACGGAATCGGCGGATCTCGGTGATCAACCGCTGGGTGTCCGCGATGCGCTGCGCCGACACCTGATCGGTCGGCACACCGGAGGCCTGCGGCCACGCGGCGATCACCAGCGACTCGCCACCGGTCAGCGCCTGCCACAGCGACTCGGTGACGAACGGGATGACCGGATGCAGCAGCCGCAGCACCGCGTCCAGCACGGTGCCGAGCACCAGCTGGGTGGTGTCGGCGCGGGCACCCTCCTCGGCGAACTGCACCTTGGTCAATTCCAGGTACCAGTCACACAATTCGTCCCAGGCGAAGTGGTACAGCGCCTCACAGGCCTTACCGAACTCGTAACCGTCCAGCGCCGCGTCCACCTCGGCGCGCACCTCGTCGAGCCGATCCAGGATCCAGCGGTCGGCGTCGGTGAGCTGGGCGCGGTCGGGCAGCGCACCGGTGCGCGCGCCGTTCATCAGCGCGAACTTGGTGGCGTTGAACAGTTTCGTGACGAAGCTGCGCGAGGCGAGCGCGTGCTGTTCACCGACCGAGAGGTCACCGCCGGGCTGCGCGCCGCGGGCCAGGGTGAATCGCAGTGCGTCGGCGCCGTATTCGTTGATCCAGCTCAGCGGGTCGATGCCGTTGCCACGCGACTTCGACATCTTCTTGCCGTACTGGTCGCGAATCAGGCCGTGCAGGAACACATCCTTGAACGGAACCTGCGCCCCTTCCTTGCCGGCTGTTAGGACCGAGTCGCTACCGACGTAGGTACCGAACATCATCATCCTGGCCACCCAGAAAAACAGGATGTCGTACCCGGTGACGAGAACGCTTGTCGGATAGAACTTCTCGAGTTCCGGGCTGGCGTCGGGCCAGCCCATGGTGGAGAACGGCCACAAGCCGGAGGAGAACCAGGTGTCGAGCACGTCCGGGTCCTGCACGTAGCCCTCCGGCGCGGTCTCGCCGGGGCCGACGCAGATGACCTCGCCCTCGGGGCCGTACCAGATGGGGATGCGGTGACCCCACCAGAGCTGGCGGGAGATGCACCAGTCGTGCATGTTGTCGACCCAGTCGAACCAGCGCGGCTCCGAGCTGGCGGGGTGAATCACGGTGTCGCCGTTGCGCACCGCGTCGCCCGCCGCCTTGGCCAGCGTCTCCACTTTGACCCACCACTGCATGGACAGGCGGGGCTCGATCGGTTCACCGCTGCGCTCGGAATGCCCGACGCTGTGCACGTACGGGCGCTTCTCGGCGACCACGCGGCCTTCGGCGGCCAACCGCTCGCGCACCGCGACGCGGGCCTCGAACCGGTCCATGCCGTCGAATTCGGTGCCGGTGTCGATGATTCGGCCACGCTCGTCCATGATGTTGGGCATCGGCAGGTTGTGCCGCAGCCCCATCTCGAAGTCGTTCGGGTCGTGCGCGGGGGTGATCTTCACTGCGCCGGAACCGAATTCGGGGTCGACGTAGTCGTCGGCGATGATCGGGATCTGCCGCCCGGTGATCGGGTGCTCCAGGGTGGTGCCGATCAGCGCGCGGTAGCGCGGGTCGTCCGGGTGCACGGCCACCGCGGTGTCACCGAGCATGGTCTCCACCCGGGTGGTGGCCACGATCACGTGCGGCTCGTTGTCGTCGAGCGAGCCGTAGCGCAGCGAGACGAGCTCGCCGTCGACGTCCTCGTACTTGACCTCGATATCGGAGATGGCGGTGCGCAGCGCGGGCGACCAGTTGACCAGTCGCTCGGCGCGGTAGATCAGTCCGGCGTCGTAGAGCCGCTTGAAGATCGTCTGCACGGCCTGGGAGAGGCCGTCGTCCATGGTGAATCGGTCGCGGCTCCAGTCGACGCCGTCGCCGAGCGCGCGCATCTGCCACTGGATGGCGCCGCCGGACTCGCGCTTCCAGTCCCACACCTTGTCGATGAACAGCTCGCGGCCGAAGTCTTCCTTGGTCTTGCCGTCGACGGCGAGCTGCTTCTCCACGATGGTCTGGGTGGCGATGCCCGCGTGGTCCATGCCGGGCAGCCACAGCACCTCGTAGCCCTGCATCCGCTTGCGGCGGGTGAGTGCGTCCATGATCGTGTGGTCGAGGGCGTGGCCCATGTGCAGGTTGCCGGTGACGTTCGGCGGGGGCAGCACGATCGAGTAGGGCGGCTTGTCGCTGGTCGCGTCCGCCTCGAAATAGCCAGCGGCTACCCAGCGCTCGTACATCGAGGCCTCTACCTCGCCGGGGTTCCAGCTCTTGGGGAGGGCATCGGCACGATTACGCGGATTGTCAGGGGCTGCGCTGGTCACCCGACGATTCTAGTGGTCGGGCTCAACCGTTTTCCGCAGGGTGCGGGGCGACGCCGGAATCAATCCCGTGGTGCGGCGATTCCGGGCGCAGTGGCGCCCGGCCGGTGGCTGAGCCGGCCGGCTCGCGGCGCGGTGGGCAGGCCGGACACCGGGTCGTGTGAAACTTGCCGACGTGAGTGAGCTCGGCGAATTTCTGAGGGGCAAGCGCGCGTCGATCGCGCCGGAGCAAGTCGGTCTGCCGCCCGTCGGCAACCCACGCCGGGTGAGTGGGCTGCGTCGCGAAGAGGTCGCCCAGCTGGCGGGGCTGAGCGTCGATCAGTACACCCGGCTGGAGCTCGGCCGGGTGACCCACGTCTCGGAGGAGGTGCTCGCCGGGATCGCGCGGGCGTTGCTGCTGACCGAGGACGAAGTGGCCTGCCTGCGGCGACTCGGGTCGCGGCACCGGTTGCCGCACAACGAGATTGCCCGGGACCCGGACAAAAAGTAAGGCGGAGTCTTCGGTGGATGAGGGACACCGAAGACTCCGCCTACACCAGAAAGCTTACCGTCCCAGCTGGAAGGGTTCTCGAATCCATAAGCAATTCTCAGCTTCCGGCATTTTCTACCCCTGATCTCCGGATTAACCGGTCGAAACGGGCATCTGGGCGGCCACTTGCGCCAGGTCGACATTGATCGCGACCGCGGCCGAGTAGCCCGCCGACGCCGCACCGACGACCTGGGCCGCGGGGTTCGCGACATTGCCCGCCGCCCAGACGCCCGGCACGCTGGTCCGCCCGGACGGGTCGGCGACCACCCAGCCCTTCTCGTCGAAGTCGCAACCCAGGGTGTGCAGCAGGTCGGCGTTGGGCACGAAGGTAGGCGCGACGAACAGGGCCGAGCAGGGCACCGCACGCCCGTCTGCCAGTTCCACACCGCGCAACGTGCCGTCGACGACGAGTCGAGCGACCTCGCCCTCGACGATCCGGACGCCGCGCGCGGTGAGCTGGGCCCGATCGGTGTCGGACAACTCCATCGTGTGCTGGAACAAGGTCACCTCGGCCGACCACTGCGGCAGCACCAGCGCCAGGTGCGGCACGCGCGGATCGGCGCCGCCGAGCAGACCGAGCGGTTGCTGGCGCACCTCGTACCCATGGCAGTACGGGCAGTGCAGCACGTCGATGCCCCACCGCTCGCGCACGCCGGGCAGGTCCGGCAGTTGGTCGCGCAGTCCCGTGGCGACCAGGATCCGCCGCGCGGTCAGAGTGCGCCCGCTTGCCAGAAGAACGGTGAAATCGTCTCCAGCGGTAGACTTTTCGGCGTCGGTCACGATGTCATCGATCAGCTCGCCGCCGTATCCGGCGACCTCCGCCGCGCCCCGCTCGAGCAACTCACCCGGCGGCATGCCGTCTCGACTGAGGAATCCGTGCATGTGTTCGGCGGGCGCGTTGCGTGGCGCGCCACCTCGTACTACCGCCACCGTGCGCATCGACCTGGTCAGCACCAGCGCCGCGGACAGTCCCGCCGTGCCCCCGCCGACAACCACTACGTCATATTCTTCGCTCATCCAGCGATCACCTCCGCCGCACAGGTTGCCGGTCTCGTCGCGATTACAGCAACTTATATTGCCGTTTCCGGGAATTCGAGGTGCACTGGAGTCATGCAGAACCAGCCGACCATCGCCGCCGCGCTCGCCGATATCGGTCCGCGGCTCAAGGCGGCGCGCACGCACCGCAATGTGACCCTGACGGCCTTGGCGGAGTCCACCGGGATCTCCAAGAGCACCCTGTCCCGGCTGGAGTCCGGGCAACGCCGCGCCAGCCTGGAACTCCTGTTGCCGATCGCGCTGGCCCTGCAGGTGCCGCTGGAGGAACTCGTCGCCACACCGAAGATCGCCGACCCGCGGGTGCATGCTCCGGCACGAAAGGTGAACGGCATCACCGTGTTTCCGCTCACTCGCCAGCCGGGCCCGTTGCAGGCCTTCAAGATGATGCTGCCCGCCGACCGCACCGAGCCGGAGCCGCGCGTGCACGAAGGGTACGAGTGGCTCTACGTACTGTCCGGTCGGCTACGGATGGTGCTCGGCGAGCACGATATTGTCCTCGGACCTGGCGAAGCCGCCGAATTCGATACCAGGCAACCGCATTGGTTCGGCTCCACCGGCCGCGGTACGGTCGAAATCCTCAGCCTCTTCGGGAGTCAAGGCGAGCGCATGCACGTCCGCGCGCGCAGCCGCGGCGGCCGATCCGGATAGTCACGATTCGACCGCGCCCGTATTGTCCGTTGTTGCGATATCGGCCGCGGATGCGGAGGCTGGAGGATGTGAGTGAAAAATCAGGGTTTTCCCCGTTGCCGGAACAAGGCCGGCTAGGGACTCTGGAAGAGGTGAACCCTCCGCTCGTCGCACTGCCACCGCACTCCCCCGAGGCGCTATCGTCTTTCCTCGCACCGGATGCCGTGCACGATCTGCGCGGGCGGGTCATCGACGAACTGCAGTACCCGCCCATGGCGGCGCTGGTCGTCGCCGGGATACCGGGTGCGGGCAAGAGCACGGTGCTGCGCCGGTTCTTCGGCGCCACCACCGAGGCGGAAGACCCCTCCGGCGGGCCGGAAGGGTCGATCGTGCTGGACTCGCTGCAAGCCCGGAATCGGTTGCGGCACCGGCTCGGCTGGCTGCCGTACTCACTGTGGCGACCGATCGTCCACGTCGTGCACTTCGCGGGAATTCGTACGGCGCTGCGTGATACGGACGGACCGGTGGTCATCCACGACTGCGCCACCACCGGCTGGGCGCGGCGGATCATCGCCCTCTGGGCCGCCGGGTACGGCAGGGAGCTGCACGTGATCCTGCTCGATGTGCCCGCCGCGGTGGCCCGCGCCGGGCAACAGGCGCGCGGGCGGCGGTCCAATCGAATGACCTTTGTGCTGCACTGCTTTCGCTGGCGGCGGCTGATGCAGCGACTGGGGGCCGGCGGCGGCCTGCGGCCCGCGCCGGAGTCGTTGGTGATCGTCGACCGGAGCAACATCAATCAGATGAACCGGGTCACCTTCGCCGCGTAGGAAATCCGCGTCCGCCAGCCGTTGCGAATGCCCGGACACCACTCGTTCCCGCTTGCGCGGGAACCGGGCGATGCGGGCTCAGGGAACCAGCACTGTCAGCGCACTCGGTACGGCGCGGATGGTGATCGGCAACGTGCCCGCGGGTTCACCGTCGGCGGTCGCCGGGGCGCCGGGCGCGGTCAGGGTGATCTCGGCGGCTCGATACTGCTTGACCTCCGGGTGATTCTGCCGTTTACCCGCGGACAGCGCGGGCAACAGCCGCAGCATCTCCACCCGGGACAAACCGCCGACCACGGTCAGATCGAGCAGGCCGTCGTCCAGCACCGCGTCCGGGCAGATCAGCATGCCGCCGCCGTAGGTGCGGGTATTGCCGACCGCGACCATCACCGCGTTGGTCGCTACCGCCGAACCCTCCCCCGGGTTCGTCAGCCCCTCGGTGACCGCGCCGGTCAGTTCGACCCGATAGGGCACGGTGAACCGGCCCGAGATCTCGGCCAGCGCGGCGACGGTGTAGCGCAGCCGGCCCCTCGGCCAGCGCATAGCGTTGGCGCGCAGGGTAACTCGGGCGTCGAACCCGGTGCCGGTGACGGTGACGAACCACATCGGCGCCGATCCCGGTGCGGACGGTTCGATCCGGCCGAGGTCGATGGTCCGGATCTTCCCGTCGGCGACGAGATCGGCGGCGGCGACCGGATCTTCGGTGGGCACGCCGAGCTCCCTGGCGAGGTCGTTGCCGGTGCCCGCCGGAACCATGCCGAGCGGCACGCCCGTCTGCGCGACGGCGTCGAGGGTCACGTTGATCAGGCCGTCGCCGCCGATGCAGACCACCGCGTCGCCGCTGCCGCGCGCGATCGAGTCCCGCACCAGCCGAACCGTTTCGGCGGCCGACGGCGCACGCACCTCGGCGACGTCGACGCCGCGGGCCCGCAACCGCGCCATGGCCGCGTCCGCGGCGTCGTGTCCGGCACGCGGGTTGGTCACCACGGTGACCGCGCGCACCGTTCGGAACGAGTTCTGCGTCACGGGATCAGCTTTCCAGGATTGAGGATGCCCGCCGGGTCCAATTCGGCTTTCACCGCGCGCAATACGCGGACCCCGAGGTCGCCGACCTCGGCGGGCAGCCACGGGCGATGGTCGGTGCCGACCGCGTGATGGTGGGTGA
This sequence comes from Nocardia sp. NPDC052316, assembly GCF_044547795.1. NCBI lineage: Bacteria > Bacillati > Actinomycetota > Actinomycetes > Mycobacteriales > Nocardiaceae > Nocardia > Nocardia sp. NPDC052316. The sequence continues at coordinate 471,524 of NZ_JBIUBB010000003.1, read as the reverse complement.
TGGTGCCGCCGTTGGCCACGATCGCGTCGCCGACAGCCTGTTTCGCCGTGTGCCACTGCGCGATCGGATCATCGAGCTGTTTGGCGACGACGGTGAAGTACAGCGACGCACCGGTCGGATAGGTGTGCGAGATGTGGCACATGACCAGCGGCGGGGTGCCCTGCCCGGTGAGCGAATCGGTCAGCGCGGCAGTCACCTTCGCCTTGAGCGTGCCGAGGTTCGCCCAGGTCGTCGCGGTCTCCAGCGTCTCGCACAGCACGCCGACGTCCAGCAGCGCATCGCGCAGGTAGGGCGCGCCGAAGCGGCCGTGCTCCCATTCCCTGGCCGGGGTCTCGCCGAGCGCGGTGCCACCCGCCGCGGTGAGCAGGGCGCTCGCTTCGGCGCTGCGGGCCGCGACATGCGCCGCAGTGCCTTCGAAGGTGGTGATGGCCAGGCAGCCTGCGATCGCAGTGCCGCCGATATCGCTGGAGCGAGCCAGATTGACCCCGGTCTCGGCCTCGTCGGACAGGCGAAGCACCGTCGGTGCGGCACCCGTCTGCACGACCGAACGCAGTGCGGCGGCGCCGGTTTCGAAGTCGGGGAACGACCACCCTTGGTAGGCAGTGGTTTCCGGCACCGGATGCACGCGCACGGTGACCTCGGTGATCACACCGAGTGCGCCCTCCGAGCCGACGAACAGCTCACGCAGATCAGGACCCGCCGCAGAGGCAGGCGGACGGCCGAGTTCCAGTGTGCCGGTGGGGGTAGCGATCTTCAGCCGCTGCACCATGTCGTCGAACCGCCCGTAGCCCGCCGAGGCCTGCCCGGACGACCGGGTGGCGGCGAACCCGCCGATGCTGGCGAATTCGAAGCTCTGCGGGAAATGCCCGAGCGAAAGTCCGTGCGCCCTGAGTAGGTCCTCCGCGCGTGGGCCGGTCAGCCCGGCGCCGAGGGTGGCCATGCCGCTGACCGGGTCGATATCGGACACCCCGTCGAGTCTGCGCAGGTCCAGCGCGACCACGGTGGCGAAGCGGCCGCGCACCGGATCGACGCCGCCGACCACGCTGGTGCCGCCGCCGAACGGCACGACCGCGACGGCGTGCTCGGCGCAGTAGGCCAGCACGGCGAGCACCTGTTCGTGATCGGCGGGGAAGACGACGGCGTCCGGGGCGTCCTGCGGGCCCTCGGCACGGCGGCGCAGCAGGTCAGGCGTGCTCTTACCGCCTGCGTGCCGGAGTCGGTCGCGGTGGTCGGTCGAGACGTTGTCCGCGCCGACCAACTCGGCCAGCCCGTCTCGCCGGGTAGGCGTCAGCGCCGACTCGCGAAGCGGCACTTCGCCCTCATCGCGGCGCGCCACCGGGTCGCCGGACACTCCGAACACCTGGGTGAGCAGGCCACGGACCTGTGCCGATAACGGCTTGTGACCGGCTGGAATGCCCCAGGCATCCCAGACCATCCTCGCCACGGCCTCGGCTGCGTACTTCTGCGTGTCGACCATGCGTTACAGTTTGACATAGAATGTCAAGCAGTAACGAGACGACCTCCCCGAGGTGAACCCTTGACCACTCCCGACGACCCGCTTTCCGCCATCGATCTCGCGATCCTCGATGCCGCCCGGCGTTGCGTGGCGGAGTTCGGCGTGCGCCGCACCACGCTCACCGAGGTGGCCCGGCGCGCGGGTGTCAGCAGGCCGACCGTCTACCGCCGCTGGCCCGACACCGGGGCGCTGGTGGCCGAGCTGCTGGTGCGCGAGCTGCGCGCGATCGTCGCCGCCACCATGCCCACCGCGGGCATCGGCCGCACCCGGCTGGTCACCGGGATCGTCGCGGGAGCCGCGAAGGTTCGCTCGAACCCGTTGTTCGGCAAGATTTTTCGTGCCGATACCGACCTGATGCTCACCTATGTCTTCGGTCGGCTCGGCCGCAACCAGCGCGCTTTGCTCGAACTGTTCGCCGCGGGCATTCGAGAAGGCCAGCAGGACGGGTCCATTCGCGAAGGCGACCCCGAGCAGCTGGCCACCATGCTCCTGCTGATCGCGCAATCCGCGGTCCAGTCGGCAGGCACGGTGGAACCGCTGCTCGCCGGACCCGACCTGGACGCGGAGCTGTCCCGCGCACTCGACGGCTATCTCGTGCCGACCGATCGGCACGGCACCGAACTCGGAAAGGCACTGCGATGAACAGGCATTCGGTGGTCACCGGCGACTCCGCCCTCAACGCGGAACGCCGCACCAGGGAGCTGCGCCAGCTCGGCGACGGGGGTGAGATCGACGTCCTGGTGATCGGCGGCGGCGTCACCGGCGTCGGCGCCGCGCTCGACGCGGCGGCTCGCGGACTGCGCACCGTGCTGGTCGAGCGGCACGACCTCGCGTTCGGTACCAGCCGGTGGAGTTCGAAGCTGGTGCACGGCGGGCTGCGGTATCTGGCCAGCGGCCAGGTCGGCATCGCGCACGAAAGTGCTGTGGAGCGCGGCATTCTGATCCGTACCACGGCACCGCATCTCGTCCGCCCGCTGCCGCAGCTGGTGCCGCTGCTGCCCGGCCTCGGAGCCGCGCAGAGCGCGCTGGTGCGGGCGGGTTTCCTGGCGGGTGACGCGCTGCGCCGCGGTGCGGGCACCCCGGCCGCTATCCTGCCCCGGTCCCGCCGGGTCGCGGCCGCCGAGGCACTGCGGCTCGCGCCGACCGTGCGCCGCGACGGGCTGCGTGGCGGTCTCCAGTCGTGGGACGGTCAGCTAGTCGACGACGCCCGCCTGGTGGTCGCGTTGGCCCGCACCGCCGCCGCACACGGCGCGACGGTCCTGACCCGCGTCGAAGCCTCTGACGTGAACGGCAATTCGGCTCGGCTGCGCGACACCCTGACCGGCGAGACCCTGTCCGTGCGCGCCCGCGCCGTCGTCAACGCCACCGGTGTGTGGGCCGACGAGGTCGATCCCAGCATCGAGCTGCGCCCGAGCCGCGGCACCCACCTGGTGTTCGACGCCGCGGCGTTCGGCGGGCTCACCGCCTCGCTGACCGTCCCGGTGCCGGGCAGCACCAGCCGTTTCGTCTTCGCCTTCCCCGCCGCGCACGGCCGCGTGTACCTGGGCCTGACCGACGAGGACGCCCCCGGACCGGTCCCGGACGAGCCGAAACCCACCGACACCGAGATCGATTTCCTGCTCGACACCATCAACACCGCGCTGCGCGAACCGTTGACCCGCGCCGACATTCGCGGCACCTACGCGGGCCTGCGCCCGCTGCTGAAGACCGCCGACGACAGCACCGCCGACATCTCCCGCAAACACGCTGTCCTGCACTCCCCCACCGGAGTCGTCACCATCGTCGGCGGCAAACTCACCACCTACCGCCAGATGGCCGAGGACGTCATCGACGCGGCCGTCGACCGCGCCGGTCTCACCGCGGGACCCTGCCGCACCAAACGACTTCCGTTGGTGGGCGCGGTTTCCGGCGCCGCTCGCGACCGCATCGACGCGCCCCCGGTGCTGATCGACCGTTACGGCAGCGAGGCAGCGACCGTTCTCGCTGCCACGCAACACAATCCGGCACTGGCCCAACCGGTGGCGCCCGGGATGGACGTCACCGCGGCAGAATTCCACTTCGGCGTCACCCACGAAGGCGCGCTCGACGCCGACGATCTCCTGGACCGCCGCACCCGGATCGGCCTGATCGCCGAAGACCGTGCGGCCGCCACCCCGGCGGCGGTGGCCGCGCTGGCGCCTGCCTAGGTTTCCGAGACGGACCCGTCGAACGTCCACGAGTCGATATCGGCGCACATGGTGGCACGTGGCCAGTCGTCGAGGCCGTGCGCGGCTTCGGCGGCGCGGATGGCGTGCAGACCCGGCGTCTGCTCCTCTTCGGACAGGTAGCGGAAGCCGAGGCGCTCGTAGTACGGGCCGTTCCACGCGACGTCGATGAAGGTGGTCAGGGTGATCGCCTGCATGCCATGGTCTTTGGCCCAGAACACGGCGTGGTCGATGAGCTGTTTGCCGATCCGGCGGCCCCGGTAATCGGGGTGCACCGACACCTGATCGATGTGCGCCATCTGGTCGACGACGCCGAGGACCAGGTAACCGATCGGGTGGTCGCCGTCGTCGGTCCAGACCCACGCGCGTCCGGCGCGCTGGAATTCGCGCAATGTTTCTAAGGGCGGCGGTTCATCCTCCGCCACGGCTGTCATACCGATTTCCGCGAACGGTCTACCCGCTGCGATCTCGATATCCTGCAGGACTGGCAAGTCGTCCTCGGTCGCCGGTCGGATCACGGACACCTTCGCATCATAGAGATCAGGTGGCGGGCGTGGCGAGAATGCCCTCGATCAGCACCCGAAGTGCCCAGCGGGCACGCTGGTCCCCCGCACCCGACATCATGACGTCCCCCATGGCCACGATCATCGGGTAGCGCTCGGCCGACAGGGCGGCGAAGCGCTCGCGCGCCTCGGCCTGGTGGACCTCGGCGCGCGTGCCTTTGGTGTTGTAGGCACTCTGTTCGGCGGCGACCGCGGTGATGTGCAGGAACAGCAGGTCGACGGCCCACGAGTTGGTGCGCTCGTCCACCCCGCCCTCGGCGAGCAGCGCCAGCATCCGGTCGACGAGCACGAGTGCATTCGTCCCGGTCGGGATCGCCCCGAGCGCGACGAGCGCCAGCCCCTCGTGCCTGCTCATCACCGTGACCGCCGACTCGACCAGCTCGAACAGCCGGTCGCGCCAGGTGCCGCCGGTAGGTTCCTCGATCGTGCCGAGTACATGGTCGAGCATCGCGGCCATCAGGTCGTCGCGGTTGGCGACGTAGACGTAGAGCGAGGCCGCGCCGGTGTCGAGCTCCTGAGCGACGCGGCGCATGGTCAGCGCGGCTTGGCCGTCCTGATCGAGGACGCGCAGGCCGGTTTCGATGATCACGTCACGGCTCAGCGGGGCCTTGGCCGGACGGGCTCGGCGGCTGACCGGCGCTGGGTTCATGACGATGCCTCGCTCGGTCGCGTCGAAACCGCCTGGCTCGCTGCTCGTTCTCCGCGCTCGCTCATGCGCCGAGCATACGCGCCGAACGAACAATGTTTGACACGAACAGCGTTCGTTCCGTACCGTCCTTCAACGAACACCGTTCGTAACGATCGAAGTTCGATCACTCTCCGCTCCACCTCGAAGGAGGTGTCCCATGTCCACCCCCACCCAGTCCACAGCGGCGAATCCCCAGGTCAATCGCCGCATGTGGGCCATACTCGCCGTCATCGTCGCGGCCGCGGTCCTCGATCTGCTCGACGCGACGATCACCAACATCGCCGCGCCGACGATCGCCGCGGACCTCCGCGGCGGCCAGGCCCTGATCCAGTGGCTCGGCGCGAGCTACGCCCTCACCCTCGGCGTGCTACTCGTCGTCGGCGGCAGGCTCGGCGACCGCTTCGGTAAGCGGCGCCTGTTCCTGATCGGGCTGGCCGGGTTCACCATCGCCTCGGTCGCCTGCGGCCTGGCCGTCGATCCGGTCTCGATCGTCGTGGCCCGGCTGGTGCAAGGCGCGTTCGGCGCGCTGCTGATCCCGCAGGGCTTCGGCATCCTCACCGCGGTGTTCCCGCGGGAACACCTGGGCAAGGCGTTCAGCGTCTTCGGCCCCGCACTGGGGCTGTCCGCGGTGGGCGGGCCGATCCTGGCCGGCTTGTTGATCGACGCCGACCTGTTCGGCCTCGGTTGGCGCGCCATGTTCCTGATCAATATCGGGCTGGGTGGCTTCGCGTTCGCCGCCGCGTACCGCCTGCTGCCGTCCGACACCGGTGACCGCACCGTCGCGATCGACGGGCTCGGCGCGGGACTGCTCGGTGCCGCCATGTTCGGCGCGCTGTTCGGGCTGATCGACGGTGCGGCCACCGGCTGGACCGTGCTGCCGCTCGGCTGCCTCCTCGGCGGTCTGGTCTGCTTCGGCCTGTTCATCCGGCGTCAGCTCACCGCCGCAGCACCGCTGATCCGGCCGACCCTGTTCCGGAACCGCGGCTTCACCTCGGGACTGCTGCTCGGACTCGTGTTCTTCGCCGCGGTGTCCGGCTTGCTCTACGTGCTGTCGCTGTTCCTGCAAACCGGGCTCGGTTACCGCCCGACCGGTGCCGCGCTCGGCCTCGCGCCGCTGGCCGTGGGTATCGTGCTCGCCTCGATCGCGGCACACCGGTTCCTCGCCCGGCTCGGTCGCAACCTCATCCTGATCGGCTTGCTGATCACCCTGGCCGGCATCGGGCTGCTGCTCGTGCTCGCGCTGACCGCGGGAACAACCGTGGGACCGTGGGCGCTCGCCGCGCCCGTCTCGATTCTCGGGCTCGGCATGGGCACCTGCTTCGGCACCGTCTACCAGGTCACCATCGGCGATATCGAGCAGGCCGAAACCGGCAGTGCCAGTGGATCTCTCACCGCCGTGCAACAACTCGCGAATGCCATCGGCGCGGCCGCCGTCACCACGGCGTACTTCCACACCGTCGACTCGGGGCAGGCGCACGCGCTGATCGTCAGCTTGCTGCTGGTCGCCGTCGGCACCGTCGTCTGCTGCGCGTTGGTCCGGCTACTGCCGCGCAATGCGCCGGCCGAGCACTGAAACACCGATGTGCCTGCCAGCGGCAGGCCTCACCAATTCACTACTCACTCAGGAGTTCTCATGATTCTCGTTACCGGTGGCCGCGGCGCGGTCGCCACCAACCTGCTCGACCTGCTGCAAGCCGATGGCCTGGCCGTCCGTGTCGGATCCGCCCACCCCGAGCGACTCCACGTTCCCGCGGACGTATCGACCGTCGCCTGTGACCTGACCGATCCAACCACTTTCCCCGCGGCCCTCGCCGAGATTACCTCGGTGTTCCTCTACGCGGAGGGAACAACCATTAGCGAATTCGTCACCGCCGCAACCGAAGCCGGTGTCGAGCACATCGTCCTGCTCTCCTCGTCCTCGGTGCTCGACCCCGACGCCGCCACCAACCCGGTCGCGAAATCGCATCTCGACGCCGAGCTCGGACTCGCCGACGCCCCGATGACCGTCAGCGTGCTACGTCCCGGCGCCTTCGCAGGCAATGCCCGTAGCTGGGCGTGGGCGATCAAGGCACACCAGCCGATCAGCCTGCCCTACCCGAACGCCTACGGCGATCCGATCCATGAGCTCGATATCGCGGAGGCGGCGTACGCCCTGCTCACCAGGCCGGACGCACGGGGCGGCCGGTACCACCTGACCGGTCCCGAGACCCTCACTTTCACCGAGCAGCTCGACCGCGTCGGCCAGGTCATCGGCCGCGCCGTCGCCGTCGACCACGTGACTCCCGAAGCGTGGAAACAGCAGATGGCCGAGTACATTCCCGCCCACTTCGCCGACGGCCTGCTTGCGTATTGGCGTCGCTGCGACGGTGTCCCGGGTCCGATCACCGACGATGTCAGCACCCTCACCGGCCGACCGGCCCGCAGCTTCACCAGTTGGCTCGAGGAGAACGCCGCGGTGTTCACCGCGTGAGTGTGTGCTGACTCCACGAACTGAGCCGTTTCCGATAGCCGCACCTCCGGCTGTCGGAAACGTTCGCGCCGACCGACGGCACGGGCGACGCGCGGACCGGCACCTGAACGGGGCGTCGGGCGAGACGGTCGCCACACTTGCGCCCCGGACCGAACAGGAGGAAACCCACCACTGCCGGTGGCGTGCCCGTCACCGACCGACCGACCAGAACCGTGGCGGCACTGGCGTATTCGGCCCTCGGCAGATCCTTCCAATCGGTAGCGACGACGTGCCCGGACGCGGCCCCGCGGCCGCTCGGCGCGCCGATCCACCCGGCGCACACGCTCTATGCTGGCTTCGAATGTCGGTAGTGCGCCGGGAAGGAGGGCGCGGATGCGCAGCAAATCATCCACCGTTGGTATCGCGCAGGGTGACGGCCTCGTCGCGCGCTTCGGTGGCGTAGTCGTCTATCTGGCTGGGGAAACCGCCTCCACGGACCGGGTCCTCGGCGCGATCGAGGCGGTCGCGGAGGCCGCGCATCCCGGCGCGGCGCTCGCGCAACGGCTGGCCGCCGTGGTTTTCGGCAGCACCTCCGAGACGCCCCCGTTCGGCGTGGTGGCCCCGACCGACGACGGCACCCTGATCCTGCTGCGCGGACCGGTCTTCGCCGAGATCAGCGGCGCGGAGGGGACCAGGCGGCTGGACGGGTCGCGCGCGTTCACCTGGGTGGACGAGATCGTGCGCGAACCGCTGCGGCGGATTACCGTCGGCACCGACATCGGCAAACCGCTGAAAGCATTGCCGCGCACCGATCTGCGTGCGGGTGTGGTGCCCGGTGGTGGTTTCGTCCTGAGTGTCGCGCTGAAGCGTGCGGGTAAAGCGGCCAAGAGCGCCGCGACACCCCGCCCGCCGGCCGCCGGCTCGGCGGTTGAGCCGCCGCCGACCGCCGCCGCCGGATTCGCCGCGTCACCCGAACCCACCGGCGCCGATGCCGCAGTCGCCACGGTGGCTCCCTCCGATACCGCGGCGGCCGCGAGCGTGTCGTCGGTCATCCGGGCATCGCCGACCGGCCGCACCTCGTCGGGCCCCTCGGCTACCCGGTCCGGCGCTGCTCAGTCCTCGTCGGCGCCCACACCAACGTCGACCAGGGCCGCAACCTCCACCACCGGCCAGCCGTCGGAATCGGCGCGGCCACGCATGCGGCCACGGCCGCCGATCGGCAACCGTCCCGCGGCGGACCGGCCGCTCGCCTGGTCCCAAACCCACCAACCCGGGCTACGGCCCGAACCTGTTGCGCTGCACAAGACCTCGGCCGACCGCGTAGCCCGCATCGTCCGTCCGTCCGCCGAGCAGGACCAGGCCGTCGGCAACCTGATCCTGGAGAACGGCGCGGCCTACCCCCTGGACCGCCCCTACGTCATCGGGCGCGGCCCACAGGCCGACGACTCCGTCCGCTCCGCCGCCGCCGCGCCCATCGTGATCCAACGCGATCGCCACGTCTCCCGCGTGCACGCCTACGTCTCGGTCGACCGCGGCAAGGTGTTCGTCCGCGACGCCACCGCCACCTCCGGCACCTTCATCGCCCCGCCCGGCACCGACCAGTGGACCCGAATCGGCACCTCCCCCACCGAACTCCGCCCCGGCTGGAGCGTCCGCATCAGCGATCGAGTGATCACCTACCGCAGCACCGACGAGTCCGACGGCGACCGTCGCGAATCCGAGTGACGCATGAGCCGCGGCGAATGCGGTTCCTCGGCAACGGATTACGGACGGCGAGGCAGCTGACTCACCGTTGGCGGCGGGCGCGGCGCAGATAGCGGCGTCGCTTGCCGACGCGGCGTGCACCGAACGACGCTGCCAGGCCCGCGGCGGCAGCGAGCGCGGCGGAGCCTGCGGTGGTTGCTATCGCCGGAGGGTGGCCGAGCAGTATCCAGGCGCCGCCGACCAGGGCGACGGCGAGCAGTGCGGCACTGATGACCAGGCCGACACTGTTGGCGAATCCACCACGGCCCCTGCGTAACCGGCGCATGTTCGACTCGAGGTAAGCGAAAGAGAACAGGGCGAGCAGGACGACGCTCGCAGCCGTTGCCGTGGTTGCCGGGCGCTGGGCCGCACGCATTTCGACTCGCTGGGTGGCGACGTCACTATTGTTCCGCAACAGCACGAGCTCACCGGTGAGATTCCCCGCCATCACGTACTGATTGACCGGCGCGGGCAGCATGGCCCCTGGCTCACCCGGTACGAACGGCACGACTTCGCCGAGGAGCGGCACACCCAGCACCGTCACCTTCAGCGACGCAGCGTCCGCGTCGACCCCATTGACCTGCAACGGGATCGGCTTCGTCAGATCGACCTCGACGGGCGTCGTGGCCGGGTCGACCCCACCGAGGGTGACCGCGCCCGGCGCCAAGTCGCCAGCGATCGATGAATGACCGAACCCCGAGACCACCAACACCACCGACGCGATCGCGAGGACCGCGGCAACGGCGAACGGTACCCGCGGCGACTCGAACGTGACGACTTGCTGAATGGGCACCAGGTCCCGTCGATCGATCTCGTCCAGTCGTGCCCCGTTGCCGGGCATCGGCTGCAACGGCCGCACCCGCGTCACCGGTCCACGAAACGGCGTCGCGCCCTGCGCCTGTGCCGCAGGCCCGACCGGGGCCCGAGCCGCAGTGGGCGGAGGCACACCGCCCGAAGGCCGGCCTCCCGCCAGATGACCACCCACCGGTCGTGGACCAGTCGGTGGCCGCGCGCCGGTCTCGGGCCGTGCACCCGCCGGATACCACTGCACGGTGGGCGGGGCAGTCCCGGCCGGCCCAGCCGTCGATGACGGCTCACTCTCCAGCGCGGGTCCGAACGGTGACGTCCCGCCGGATTCCTCGGCTGGCGCAGCGGATTTCGATGCCCCACCCGGGAACCACGGTGTGGTCGTCGGGGCAGCACCGAACGGCTGCCCCGACGACAGGGACTCCGTGTCCGACGGCGTACCTCGCTCCGGAGGTGTGCCAGACGCGGCCGATCCCGATCGAACGCTCGGCTCCTGCACCCCGCCGGGCATCGCCGGTCGAAACGGCGGTGGGGTTCGATAGGCATTCGGCGGAGCAGTTTCGCTGGAAGACAACGCTGTTCCGCCTGCTGGATACGGCGGGGCACCGGGTGGTGGCCCGGGAGTGACCGGTGGTGTACGGCGGTGCCGAGATCCCTGGCTCGACATCCGCCCGCTACCGGTGGCGGCGGCAACGATCGTGTCCGCGCCGATCACCGGAATACCCACGGGCGTCAGCCAATCCGCGCCCCAGCAGTAGGCGGCAGGCTGCGCGAGAGCGATGCCGAACGACTCCGCGGTGTCGAACCGATCCACGGGGTCGGTCGCCAGCCCGCGCATCACCACGGCGGCGATCGGTTCCGGCACGCCAGGAGCGACCGCACTCAGTGGGATCGGCTCATCGAAGGCATGCGCGAACAACATGGCCAGCGGACCGTCACCCGGCGGGAACGGCAACACCCCCGACAGCAACTGATAGAGCATCGTCGCCAGCGCGTAGACATCCGTGGCCGGTGAAAGTTGTTGCCCCCGTGCCTGCTCCGGCGCGATGTAGGACGGCGTGCCGATGATGTCGCCGGCCTTGGTCACCCAGGTCTCGTCGCCACCGACGATCTTGGCGATACCGAAATCGGTAAGCTTGATCGCCCCGCCCGCCGCGAACATCAGATTCGCCGGTTTCACGTCGCGGTGCAGCACCCGATGCCGGTGCGCGGCGGCCAATCCCGCCGCACAGGACAGCGCGATCGCGACGGCGGTCGCGGAATCGTAGCCGTCGGTGGCGAATCGCTCGCCCACCGTGCCGCCCGGCAGATACTCCATCACCAGCAGGCAGAGCTCATCGTGCTCCAGATAGTCGAAAACCCGCACCACATGCGGATGGTCGATCGCCGCGAGTACCCGAGCCTCCGCGACGAACCGGCGGCGGACCTGCGCGTCGTGCGCGAACTGCGGCGGAATCTGCTTGATCGCGACCGGCCTGCCCAGTCTGCGGTGCGTACCCGCGAGCACCACCCCGCATCCGCCCCGGCCGAGTTCGGCGCCGATGTCGTAGGCGGGCAGGGCGGCCCGGAGGAGTTCGTCCTGCTCGGTCACGGCGCCGATCCTTCGACGGGCAGGCGGTTGGCGGCGGCGTCGGCGATCTCGTCGGTATCGGCGTCGGCGTCCACGTCGTCGTCCTCGTCCGGCTCCGGCGTCGGCGACGCGTAGCCGAGCAGAAACGCGACGGCCGCCGTCGTTCCCGCGAACGCCAGCCACAAACCGGTATCCGGCACCCACCACCGGGCGACCGACGCGGTGAACGCGAACACCAGCCCGATCCCGAGCCCCGGTGCGAGCAAGCGCAGCCCACGCTGCCAGCGGTTGGCCGAGAGCCGGTGCCGGGCAATGGCCAATGCGGCGTCGGCGATCGCCAGCGCGGTCAATACCGCCAGCGCGATCCCGAACAACCCGTAGACCGACCACAACGACCCGCGCACATCGGTGACCAAGGCAATCTCGGCCACCGCCGTACCGCCCGCGCCGTAGACCGCGAGTTCACCACCGATCAGCCCGGTCGCCTGCCCGGCCAGCCCACGCAACTCCAGCCGATACCGCAGCGACTCGGATTTCCCTGGCGCGATGGTCAATTCGACAGCGGTGGAGTACGAGAAGAAGCTCAACCCGAGCACCCGCCCCGCGAGGTCGACGTGCCGGAGCTCCAGCGGCGCACTCGTATTGTTCGTCAGCTCGATCGCGATCCGGATCGCGCTGTCCGGCTCGAGCCGCAACGGCTTCGCCACCGACGTCCCCGCGATATCGCGCCCATCGAAGTTCGCCGACATGTCGACCCCGTCGGGCTTCGCACCTGCCTGCGCCGCGGGCCACAGCAGCGCGATCAGCAACAGCACCGGCCAGACGACAGCTCGAATGCCCTGGAAACCACCGCTCATTCGCCCCTCCGCGCGGGTAGCTGCGACACGAGGCGATGGCCGTAGTACCACCCGCCCAGCACAAGGAAGAACAGAATCACGGTCAGCGTCGACGTGCCCGACCCGACGCTGCCGACCAGCACCACATCCAACGGTGCCGCCAGCGTCCGCCCGCAGCTCGCCGTCACCTGATGCCTGCCGACCTCCATCGCACCGGTGGCCAACGGCACCTCGAACGCGCCGTCCACCCCGGCCACGGTCTTACCCACGGCCACGTCGCCGATCGCGACATCGACCGGCGCCCCCGGCGCACAGCCGTGACCGCTGGCCGTGACACCGACCCCGGGACCGACCGCCGACGGCGTGAGATCCATTGCGGCAGGCGGTAATCGAGGTGGCGGCGGAGGCAACGGCTCCGGCACGGGTGGCACAACCGCCGGAGTGCGCACCGGATTCCTCGGTGGTGCAACAACATTCGGCGCAGGCGGCGGGGCTACGACTTCAGGAGGCGGTGGCGGCGGCGGTGGCGGGGGCGGAATCAGCACCTCGGGCAGCGGTGGAAGCACCACCTCGGGCGGCGTGATCGGCGGCGTGGTGACCTCCGGCGGCGTGGTCGGCGGCGTCGTAATGTCCGGCGGTTTCGGCCTACTCGTCGGCGGCACCGGCGGACAGGTCGGCCCATCGGACCCACCGCACGGATCGGGCGGTCGGGGCGGCGGCACCGCCCGGCCGGGCGAGACGGGCCCGTCGTGGGTCCCGGTGCCATCCTGCGGTGGCGGTGCGTCCCGGCCACCACTGCCATCCTGCCCCGGAGCGGGCGCACCGGTTCCGTCACGGGTCCCACCGCCGTCATCCGGCGGCGGTAGCGGGCTCGACGGCTGCCGCACCGGAACCACCGCCTGCGGCCGGTTACCCGCCTCGACACCCTCGTCTACCCCGCTATCCAGCAGGGCAGGGGCGTAGCGCGCGACAAGCCCGTCCCGCGGCCCCGATGTCGGTGGCGGTCGCTGTGCCTCCCCGATCACCGCCGCAGAACCAGAATCCCCGACCGCGAGCGCTCCCGGAAAACCGGCCAGCACAACCCCGCACAGGATCGCTCCCAGCAGCGTCCCACCCGCGCGTCGCTGTCCCACCTGCCGACGCGCTGCGCCGGCACGCGAAGCATGTGGTGCCAGCGTCCCCATCGGCCGTGCTCTCGCTAGGCATATCGCCGCTCGCGCGCCGACCCTGCCCGGCGCGCTGACGGACTCTGTACGACCGCGCCCATCGTGCGATCCCTAGCATCGTAAGGCCGTGTGCGCCAACGCGGAGCCAACTCCGACGAGCCGACCTCGGGGATTACCGGCTTGCGCGCGCTCGAGATCTGGGGATGCACGCGGACTCCGCACGCCCGTTATGGTCAGCGCGGGCAACCAGCGTGTTCCGCACCCGCATCGCCGCGAGTGCATACCATCGAAGTAGCTGGTCCCGTGCCCGACCCAGACACCGCGAAGAGGACAATACGAAATATGCACCGTAACGGTCCGACCGAGGACATCGACGAGTCCGCCCTGAGCGTGACCGCGCCGAAAGAGCAGGCTGCGGGTGTCACCGCGGTCGCGGTGTCGTTGCAGCGCGCGGTCAGCGAGATGGGCGTGATTCGCACCGCTCGCACCCTCGCTCGGGTCAATCAAGTGCACGGTTTCGACTGCCCAGGCTGTGCCTGGCCGGAGCCGACCGGTCATCGCCGTCCGGCCGAGTTCTGTGAGAACGGTGCGAAGGCGGTCGCCGAGGAGGCGACGCTGCGCACGGTCACGCCGGAGTTCTTCGCGGCGCACTCGATCGACGAGCTGGCGGACAAGTCGGGGTACTGGCTCGGCCAGCAGGGCAGGCTGACGCATCCGATGGTGCTGCGCCCCGGCGACACCCACTACTCCCGCATCGCCTGGGACGACGCCTACCGCATCGTCGCGGATCACTTGGGCGCCTTGGCCTCTCCGGACGAGGCCGTCTTCTACACCTCCGGCCGCACCAGCAATGAAACCGCCTTCCTCTATCAGTTGCTGGTCCGTAGTTTCGGCACCAACAATCTGCCGGACTGTTCGAACATGTGCCACGAGTCCTCGGGTGCCGCGCTGACCAGCTCGATCGGCATCGGCAAGGGCTCGGTCTCGATCGACGACTTCGCCGCCGCGGATCTGATCATCGTCGCGGGTCAGAACCCGGGCACCAATCATCCGCGCATGCTCAGCGCGCTGGCGAACGCCAAAACCGAGGGCGCCAAGATCATTGCGATCAACCCGCTGCCGGAGACCGGGCTGCTCGGCTTCCGCGATCCGCAGACGGTCAAGGGTTTCACCACCGGTGTCTCCATCGCCGACCACTTCCTGCAGATCCGTCTCGGCGGCGACATGGCGTTGTTCCAGGCCCTCGGCAGGCTGCTGTTCGAGGCCGAGGATCGCGCGCCGGGCACCGTCGTGGACCAGGAGTTCGTCAACGAGCATTGCGCGGGCTTCGCCGAGTACGAAAAGCAGGTTCGCGCGGTCGATTTCGATACGGTGCTCACGGCGACGGGGCTGACCCGGGCCGAATTGGACCGCACCGCAAAGCAAATGGCCGAGGCGAAGAGCATCATCATCTGCTGGGCCATGGGCCTCACCCAGCAGGCGCACGGCGTCGCCACCATCGAGGAGGCGACGAACCTGCTCCTGCTGCGCGGGATGATCGGCAAGCCCGGCGCGGGCGTCTGCCCGGTGCGCGGGCATTCGAACGTGCAGGGCGACCGCACCATGGGCATCTGGGAGAAGATGCCGGACGCGTTCCTCGACGCCCTGGACCAGGAATTCGGCATCACCAGTCCGCGCAAGCACGGCCTCGACACGGTCGACGCCATCCGCGCCATGCGGGACGGGCGTGCGTCGGTCTTCGTCGGGATGGGCGGCAACTTCGTCTCGGCCACGCCGGACACCGCGGTGACCGAGGCCGCGTTGCGCAATTGCGCACTGACCGTGCAGATTTCCACCAAACTGAATCGCAGTCATGTCGTGCACGGCAAGACCGCGCTGATCCTGCCCACCCTGGGCCGCACCGATCAGGATCTGCGCGACGGCCGTAAACAGCAGGTGTCGGTGGAGGATTCGATGTCGATGGTGCACTTGTCGACCGGGCGGCTCACGCCGGTGAGCAAGCACCTGCGCAGCGAGGTCGCCATCGTCTGCGATCTGGCGCTCACCCTGTTCGGCGCGGACCACCCCGTCCCGTGGGCACGATTCCGGCGCGACTACGACACCATCCGCGACGCCATCGCCCGGGTCGTGCCCGGCTGTGCCGACTACAACGCCCGGGTCCGCGCCCGCAACGGCTTCGCGCTACCGCACCCGCCCCGGGACAGCCGCGAATTCCGCACCAGCACCGGCAAAGCCAACTTCGCGGTGAACGAGCTCAGCTGGACTCCGGTCCCCGAAGGCAGGCTGATCCTGCAGACGCTGCGTAGCCACGACCAGTACAACACCACCATCTACGGCCTGGACGACCGCTACCGCGGCGTGCACGGCGGGCGCAAGGTGGTGCTCGTGCACCCCGACGACATCACCGCGCTCGGTTTCGCGGAAGACGAACTCGTCGACGTGATTTCGGAGTGGACCGACGGCACCGAGCGCAGCGTCAAGGGTTTCCGGCTCGTCGCGTACCCGACCCCGCGCGGCAATGCGGCGGCCTACTATCCCGAGACCAATCCTCTTGTCCCCCTTGACCATGTCGCGGCACGGTCGAACACCCCGGTGTCCAAGTCGGTCACCATCAGACTCGAGCGGACCGCCGATGAGTAGAGTCACCGCCCGCCGCAGGACGCGCCGGATCTCCCCCTCGGGTGAGATCCAGCGCCCCGACACGCTCGCCGTGGAAGAGCCGCTGGAGATCCGGATCGGCGGCCAATCCCTGGCCGTCACCATGCGAACTCCCGGTAACGATGTCGACCTGGTGCACGGATTCCTGTTGAGCGAGGGCATGATCGGCGTCGCCGAGGAGATCACCGCGGCCCGCTACTGCACCGGCACCGACGACGACGGCCGCCAAACCTATAACGTCCTCGACCTCACCCTGCGCACCGCGGTGCCAGTGCGCAGCCGCAGCTTCCTCTCCACCGGAGCCTGTGGGCTGTGCGGCAAGACCGCGCTCGACGAGGTCCGCACGCTCTCCAGATATCCCATCGCCGAGGGTGGACCGGTGGTGGACACCCAGGTGCTCGCTGCGATGCCGGATACCTTGCGCAGCAAGCAATCCCTGTTCGAGGCGACCGGCGGCCTGCACGCGGCCGGGCTGTTCGCGCCGGACGGCACCGCCCTCGCGGTGCGCGAGGATATCGGCAGGCACAACGCCGTGGACAAGGTGATCGGCTGGGCGCTGCGCCAAAACCGCGTCCCCGCCCGGGATCTGGTGCTCATCGTCAGCGGTCGCGCCTCCTTCGAGCTGGTACAGAAGGCGGTGATGGCGGGCATCGGGATGCTCGGCGCCGTCTCCGCCCCCAGTTCACTCGCCGTCGATCTCGCCGCGGAGGCGGGACTGACGCTGGCTGGTTTCCTGCGTGGCGAGACGATGAATGTCTACACCCACGGCGGTCGGATCACCGCCTCCTCGAACCGGAAGCCGCGGCTGGCCTGATCAGCCCTTGCTCGGACCGGATGTCCGTTTTACCGTGACAGCACGTAGTCGGAGCAGTTCGGGCGGGAACGGAGAGACCGATGCGGTTCTCAGTGGAAGGCACCCAGGAGGGTCTGCGCGTCCGGATGCGGTTCGAACAGCACCGCCGCCGTCTGCTCGCCACCCGCGTCGTCTTGGCGGTCCTTGCCGTACAGGGTGCCGTTGTCGGCCTGTGGGCAACCGTCGCGCCGCACTCCTGGTACACCAGCTTTCCCGGCTTCGGCATGCGGTGGATCTCCCCCGACGGCCCGTTCAACCATCATCTCGCGGCCGACGTCGGCGCGTTCTTCCTGGCCCTCACCGCGGTGACCATCGGAGCGCTGGTCCTCAACAGCACCGCGGCGGCGCGCCTCGCGGGTCTCGGCTGGCTCACCTTCAGCCTGCCGCACTTCGTTTATCACGCCTTTCATCGGCCCGAGGGGATGGGCGGGGTCAGTCTGACCCTCAGCCTGCTCGCCGCCGCGCTCTTGATCGCCCTCGGCCTCGCCTGCCTGCTGCTCCCGCCACGCGGTGACATCCCGATGACCGATCCCGCGCCGGTGCACGTCCGATTCCCACGCCGCCGCCGCTGAGCCGACGACAACGCCCCACAACCCGTCCAGGCGCTGTGGGGCGTTTGCATTGTCTATGCGGCTGGGGGCTGAGCTACGCCGTCCGGACCGCGAGCAGGCGGTCCTTCGCGAGGCAGAGCCGCGCCACCGACGTGAGTATTCGTTCCCCGGTCAGATAACCGCGAACTGTAGCTGTTCAGTCCTTCAGGGCGTCGAGCAGCGCCGCACGCTGACGTGCGCCGAGCCCGCCGATCCGGCGATCCTCCGGGATCTCCGCCTGATCCATCAGCTTGGCGGCCTTCACCGGTCCGACGCCGGGCAGAGCCTTGATCACCGCGGCGACCTTCGTCTTCTTGACCAGCTCATCAGAGTCGGCCTTCTTCAGCAGGTCGGCGACCGAAACCTTGCCCGCCTTCACCTTGCCGATCAGTTCGGAGCGCGCCTTGCGGACCGCTGCCGCTTTGGCCAACGCTTCAGTGCGCTGCTCCGCGGTCATGGTAGGCAGTGCCATGTCTCCTCCGCTTCCACTCGTCACTCGAACATCTGGTTGACCGGACCGAGTAAACAGCACTTCACCGGCAGCGCAAGGCCGACACACCGGGATCGGTTCGGCGGAGTTAGCGATGAGTTTCCTGGCTCCGCGCCGCCGAACGCAGTAATCAGCGGGCAAAAAGGACGAAAACCGCTCCCGGTCCACTGACCGGACCGAATACGTGCTATCGGTAACGCCACACCCGGTCAGCGCGACAGAATCAATGAAAGCATCAGCGCGGGATAAAGGTTCAACGGCGAGCCACGGGGGGTCAAAGACGATCCCCGGCACCGGGCGCGAGCGGGTTTTCCGATCGTCACCGTGTCCCATTGCGAGGATGCTGACAACAGCACAGCGGATACGGGGGCAGGTAACTTTCGGGGGGATTCCCAACGGCCCGAGCCACATCGATCGCCGTGGACAGCGCAACGACAGCGCGGAACCGATCCTTGACCGCCCCCGCCGCTGTGCTGCTACGCTGCCGAACTAGAACAGGTTCCAATTCGGCAGGAGTTCCGATGGCCAAGCAGATCCGCGACGTGGTCGAGCAGTACGTGAAACTGGTCGGTTCCGGACCGACCGAGGCCATCGTCGAGCTCTACGCCCCCGACGCGACCGTCGAAGATCCGGTAGGCACCCCGGTCCGGCACGGGCACGCCGCCATCCGCGAGTTCTACGACGTGCTCGCCGCGCTCGACCGGGAGACCGAACTGCGGCCGGAGACCATCCGCATCGCGGGCAACGAGGCGGCGTTCATGTTCACCGTCGTCACCAGGGTCGGCGGGCAGCGCTTCACCCTCTCGCCCATCGACGTGATGGAGTTCGACGACGAGGGCAAGATCGTGCGCATGCGCGCCTTCTGGAGTCAGGAAGACATGGCCATCGAACCCGAGTGACTCGCCGGGATTTTCGGCGCAGATAGCGCTTCAGCGTGTCTTCGGCGCGCGGAATCGACTATGAAGAGTAGGTGTCGATGCCTCCCGTCCGCTACCCTCGCAGCGAGCTACTACCCAGCTCCCGGTGATCGGGCAGCCCGGCATCTCCCGATTTGTCGAGTTCCGTTCCGCCCATCCACTTTTGGAGCCGCATGCCCGAGGAACACCCCTTCGACGAAGTCGCGCAGTTGGCCAGGCGGGTCGAGCGGGCCCGCGGCCGGCTGGCCTACCAGTTCGATCCCGCGCTGACCGAGGCCCTGGCCGAGGACGAGCTGGAGGCCGAGCGTGAACTGGCCGAACGCATCCGCACCCAGGACCGCGGTCAGCGCTGGAAGTACGCCGAAGCCGTCTCCGCCGCCGCCGACCGCGCCAGGCAGACCAAAGAAGCCATCGAAAAGGCCGACATCCGCGACCTGCTGATGGCGCGCAAAGCCATCGCCGCCCAGCGCCGCGAATCCAGCCCGCACGCCCAGCTCGCCTCGCTCTACCGGCATCGCGCCTGGTCACTGCGCGCGCTCGCGGGCGTGGTGATCGCGGGCATGCTGTGGTCGGCGGTCAACGTGCAGCACAACATCGCGCCCGACGGCATCACCGACCCGCTGTACTGGTTCAGCTACCTGGTCGAGGCGATGATCAGCGTCTGCCTGGTCATCATCATGATCGGCACCACCAAACTCTCCGAATGGGGCGTGCTGAACAGCCGCCGCCAGGTCGTCTCCGCCGAAATCGTGCTGCTCGCACTGACCGTCGGGCTGAACACCTACCCGCACGTCAAGGACGCACGGTGGTTCGACGCCGGCGTGCACGCGGTCGCGCCGATGATGATCGGTGTCGCGCTGCTGACGCACAACGCGGCGAGTGCGCGGTACAGCCAAGCGATCACCCGCGCCACCGAGCACATCCGCGAGAACCCCGACCGGCCGCGGCCGATGCACGACAGCACGCTACTCGGCGCGACGCGCGCGTGATTGCCAGGTAGACGGCGGTAGGGGGACCGCCGTGCCTGGTCGCTGGGTGCAGTACTGACCCGGTACCCGAATCGGCATGTGTTGTTGCGGGTCGTGTGGGGTCGGCGGTACGGTTTGCGCAGGTAACGGGGGTGGGCACCGGGACGCATTCACCCCGGATGGAATTCAGGCACCGGCGGTTAGGGGAACGGATGGCCAGCAGGGGGAACGGGCTGCGGGGGATCGCGGTGGTCGTGGGGGTTGGGTTGGTGTTGGCGGGGTGTGAGAAGTCGACGGATGGGGTGCCTGCTAGTAGTGGGCAAAGTTCGGCGGCGAGTACGAGCGCGAAGCCGTCGGGGACGGACGCGGCGATCTGGGATCCCTGCACGCAGCTCCCCGATGATGCATTACGAGCAGGTGAGCTCAGTCCCGAGACGCGCACCAAGGATGCCGCAGGTGTAGACCCGACAGGCTGGCAGGTGTGCGGTTGGCGGTCGTCCGCCCGTTGGTACACCCTGACGGTGCTTTCCGGTGAACCCTCCCTGCAACAAGTCCAGGGCCGCCGAGACTTCGAAAATTTCACACCTCTCACCGTCGGCGGCCGTCCGGCGTTGCGATTGTCCTTCGTCGGTGACGACAAGGGACTCGATTGCGGCGTAGCAGTCGAAGTACCACAGGGAAAAATCCAAGGGACGGTGGCATTCCTAGTCACGACGCGGTACTCGGTAGGAAAGCTCGGCGACCCCTGTGAACAGGCGACGCGACACGCGAGCGAGTTCGCAAAGTACCTGCCCAGTGGAGGGAACTGATCAATGGACTCGACTGTTCCGCAATCGAACTGGCGACAACTACTGGACCAAGCCAACGCCGGCGAGCTGAAGTTGAGGCCGGAAGTCGGCAAAGACTTGGACGCGCAGTGTCAGACATACTTGGATGATCTCGATGGCATCCGCGATTCCACTAGAACTGTGCAATACCTTTCCGGTTTCGGCGGTATGCCGTCCGGTCCTGTCCTCGAGCAAAAGTTCTCGCTCAAGGGCCAGGGTGGGGAGACCTCGCTCCAAGCATCCTTGGAGACACACATCGAAGAAGTTCAGTTGATGCGCCAAGTCTTCGCCAAAGCCATGGCGAACTACCCATCGGTCGACGTGTCCAACAGCCAGAACCTCGCGGCCATCAACGTCCTTGGGGAGGACGGCTCATGAGCCAAGAGGACTACCGAGCCCGCATCATCGCGGCTCAGCAGCAGTGGAACGACGATCGCACAGCTCTCTATTCGCACCGCAGCAAGCTCGCTCAGAATATCGAGGCGGGTTACGACCCACCGTCGATCGTCAACCCCGGCGAAGACCTGTTCGTGATCGAGACCGGCACCCTGCAGGATCTCGTCGCCAAGGTTGAGGCGATGAAGCCAGCGCAGGCCTGGGAAGCGTCGCAAATGTGGCAGAACATCAGCGCCAAGTTTCGGGAGAAGTCGCACGCGTTCGGGGACGCGATCAAGGCGACAGTCACCAACGGCTGGGAAGGCCTAGCCGCGCAAGAGGCGGTCAAATCGGTCAACAAGTACGTCGAACAGTCCCAACAGCTCACTCTCGCCACCGAACTCATCTCGGTGAAACTGAACGAGTTGTACACCGGTCTCCATCAGACGCAGGCACTGATGCCGCGAGCCAGTGAGGGAAGTCCCGATCTCCGCGGCAAAACACTGCCCAGCGAGGGCGTGATGAAGGTCGACGACCACAACCAGACCGAGGCAACCGCGGAGGCGCGGCGGGTGCTGCGCACGGTGTATTGGCAGGTTGCGAACCAAACCGACAACGGTGTTCCCGTCGTACCGAACTCGCCGACGCTGGTTAACAATCCGGATCAACCGGTGCCTCCCCCCTCGACTTCATCCGGCCCGACGACGTCCTCCGCTACGGGCGATCCGTCGAAGCAGGAAAGTCCCACGTCGGCCGAGAACCAAGGCGCAGATCCGAAGCAAGATCCGAACTCGTCCACCCAGCCCGCAGGGCAGAACTCGCCGACCAACCCAGCCGGTACGACACAGCAATCCACCACGCAGGCAACCAATCCCACGTCACCCGCCACTCCGACCGGCACGCCGAATCCGAACACTCCGAGCACCACAACGGCTCCGGGTACTCCGGTGCCCAACCGCAGCACCTCGCCGGGTAGCCCGGCAACTACGCGTTCACCCGGGCGTCCCGGTAGCCCTGGAAGTCCTGGCAACCCAAGCACTCCCGGCACGCCAGCCCCTGGTCGCAGCATCCCGGGCAGCCCCCAGCAGCCGGGGACCGCAGCCCCGATAGCCGCCCGCAGTGGAACAAGTACCGGCGCGGCCGGACGTCCCGGAATGAGCGGCATGCCGATGGCCGGTGCCGCCGGTAAACAGGACGATGAGGAAAACACCCATCAGACCAAGGATTACTTGATCCGCGATTGGTCCGAGGAACTCCTCGGCGAACCGACCAAAGCTGTACCCCCGGTGATCGGGGAAAACTGAGCGTGCGCAGTTGGAGATTCACCGGCCAGGAGTTCGACATCCTCTGGTCGGCCTACGATCGCGATCGTCTGCCTTACCCGCTGGCCTTCCGCCCCACTACCGCCGTCGGCTGGGACGATCTTGTGCGGCAACGAGAGTCGGCGGTAGAGGCACTACTCGGCCAGTATTCCGAGAATCTGGAACTCGCCTTGTCGACGTTGCTGGAGCCCGAGGCACGCGTCGAATCCAAGGGCTTCGGTGGTTCGGGACTCACGGCGGTGTTCCGATTCCACGGCGCGGTTCGAAACGGGTCCGGCGCTACACTCGTTCAGCTGCCCGGCCCCGCCGAAGACACCGGCGGCGACGTGATCATGGGCTTGTGCGCACCGAGCGAGGTGGCCACAGCGGCGGTCGCGGCACTGCCGAAGGCCCAGGCAGGCAAGCAACCTGCGGTCAGTTTTCGCAGAGACGAGATCGCCGCTGACCGTCAGCGTTACTCCCGTCGCGCCAACGAGGTCAGCATCAACGAGCAACTCAACCGCATGTTCAAGCGCGATCGCACCGCCGTCGGCGAGATCACCGTATTCCCCGGCCCTGCAACGGATTCGAGACCAACAACGGACGGTCGGGGATTCCTGTGGACCGACTACGCCGACGACGGTCGCTACTACATCAAGTCCGGCGACCCGATCGTCGCCACTCCCATGAGCCCTACCTCGATGACCAACGAAATAGCCCGCCTGCTCGACTTGACCCGCCGCTACTACCGTATGGAAAACGAGCAGACCAAAGCCGCGTTGCAATGAACTACGGCCCACCCGGCAGCCGTCTGCGCCCTGCGCACACCTCAGCGGCCAAATCGTCGTAGCCGACGGCCAATTCGGCGAGTTGCTCCCAAGCATCGCCCAGCTCCCACCGCGACGCACTCGCCAAGGCCGCGAAGGCGCACGCGGTGAACTGGGCAAGGCGGTCGACCACGGCCCCGACGGTCTCGGTATGGATGTACGCGGCACCGTGCGAGGGAGGTAGTTGCAGAGTGACCCAGCGATCGATGTCGCGCACCAATCCGGCACGCCGCACGTCGATTTGATCGATCTGCCTGCGGTCGTCGAGGGAGTCGCGGGCGGCGTACAGCCGTTGGTCGTGCAGGTCCGATAACTCGCGCGCCAAACGCAGTAGCGGGTGGTCGACCGGTAGATCGCCTCGACAGGCCTGCAGCAGTTGATGTTTCGGTGGTAGTGGATCGGTCAGCATCGCGGCTTCCTTGTGGCACAGGAGCACAGCGCGGTGCGGGTGGCCGAGCCGGAGGGACGAATTGTGTCCCGCGGTGGAACGAGGCCGCACGTGCGTCGATGGCAGGCGCAGCGAGCAGCTGGTGTGTCAGCGAACATCAAATTGTCCATCAAGGCCTCGACTCACATCGCCGGTTCAAGGGTGCGCCCGGCCGACAACGAAACTGTTAGGTTTGAGGTGGACTCCCTAACCGCATCGACCGGACGCGCATCAAACAAAACACCTGCCAGGGTGGCGATGTGTGCGGCTTCGGGCGGCCCGAATGAACTCCCCCGAATCGCCAGCAAACCTCCCGCGGCAGTTGCCATGATCTACCCGATGCGGGTCGAACGGCCCGCCCGAAGTGGGGAGGACTTCATGCCGGAGACCGGATCTACCCTGCCGCGAAGGCAACTCGGCCGGTATCTGACGGAGTGGCGCAGTCGCGCGGGAATGAGCCAGCAGAAAGCCGCTGAGCTACTGGAGATGGGGTCGAGCAGTCTGCAACGGCTGGAGCGTGGGCAGAACAGTCGGATCAAAGTGCGCGATATTCAGGCAGCGTGCGATCTGTACGGAGTGCCGAGCGAATTGGCTGAAGCGCTCACCGGGCTCGCCAAGCAGGCCGGCGTCAAGAGTTGGTGGCACGAGTACGGCGATCTCATACCGAAGGACTTCGATGTGTACGTCGGACTGGAGACAGCCGCAGTCGAACTGCGCTCTTATCATCCCGAGCTGATACCAGGTCTATTCCAGACGCCGGACTACCTTCGCGCCCTAGCGGAGCTGCGCCTTCCGAACGCAGCTGCAGCAGAACATGACCGATGGATTCAGCTGAGGATGCAGCGGCAGAACATCGTGACGCGCAAGACAGGCCCCACCACGGTCAACGCGCTGATAGGTGAGGCGGCACTACACCGCATCTCCGGTAGCCGACGAATCATGGCTGCGCAGCTCAAGTGGCTGGCCGACATCAGCACTCGGCCGAACGTCACGATCCGCGTGCTTCCGTTCCGCGCCGGATTCCCGGGAGGGGCTTACATAGGACCGTTCGTCATCTTGGACTTCGGTACGACAGCGACCGGCGAACCGGTAGAGCCCACCGTGGTCTTCATCGAAGGCAGCTCCGTCGGCAATCTTTACCTCGAAAAACCGGATGACGTCAGACGCTACGATGAATCGTACGAGGCCATCCGCCAGGCAGCATTGGATGCCACGGCCAGCAGGAATCTGTTCCGGCAGGTAGCAAGGGAGTATCTAGCGTGACCGTCGATTCAACTGGCGCTGAGTGGTTCAAGAGCAGCCGCAGCAACCCCAACGGCGAATGCGTAGAAGTCGCCTTCCTCGCCGACGGCACGATCGGTGTCCGAGACTCCAAGAACCCCAACGGTTCCGCCCTGATCTTCACCCCTGACGAGTGGAACGCTTTCACCACCGGAGTAGTCGATGGCGAGTTCAACCGTCCGCCACTCTGAATACCTCCACCAGTGAACAGCCCTCGGGCCGCTTCGTGAAACACCCCGAGGGCACTTCACTTCTACCCTCACTCTGCCGCCCAGGCCGGCAGCGGCTCACGCGCTGCCAACCACTCCTCCGGCACCCCGCGTATGTCCCCTCGCCGCCCCACGCCCGTGTGTGCCGCCACAATCCCTCCAACGATCGCAGCGGTAGTATCCGCATCCCCGCCGACCGCCACACACGCGGTGACAGCCCTCGGATAGTCCCTGAGAAAGCTGGCAGCCACCCACAACGTGAACGGCACCGTGTCCTGCGCACTGACTTCCGCGCCATTCCCGAGCTCATACGCCGCTTCGGCGACCGAGCACCCCAACAACTTCCGTGCTCGCCGCACACCGTCCGCCGTACGGCCGTCAACCAGATACGGCTCGACCGCATCCAGCAGTTCGCTCGGCGCACAACCTATCCCACGAGTCACCGCAGCGTGACCGGCCGCGACGGCAACCACCATCGCCCCCACGATCGCCTCCGGATGCCGATGCGTAACCTCCGCCGACGACGCCGCCTGCTCCGCCGCACGATCCGAGTCTTGGGCGAAGTACACCCCGAGCGGAGCCACCCGCATCGCAGCCCCATTCCCCCAAGACCCATGCCCGCCGAAACCGGCCCCCGCCGCCTCCCGCCACGGTCGTCCATCCCGAATCTCGTGCAACACAACAACTGTGCCCCCACCGTAACCCCGATACGGCTCACATCGATCAGCGAACACGGCCGCAAGCGCATCCTGATCAATCTGCCCACGGCGACGGATCTCCGAATACACCGAACAGGCCATCTCGGTATCGTCGGTCCATTCCCACGGCCCCGCCGGCGGCCGCCCGGCAATCAATTCACTGACCGACCGACCAGGCACAAAGAACTGCGCACCCAGCGCATCACCAACAGACAAGCCCTCCAGGCTGTCCCGAACACAATCAAACTCCGGCATGCTGCCGCAATACTCCCAACCCGCACCACCCACCCGCAACTCTGAGCACCCCGGTTGAATCAACTCTGGCCATTGGTCGGTTGATCACGAGGAACTGGTGTCGGCATCGATCGAGAGACCAACGACATCAGTTCCCCGTGATCAATTGTCCAGCAATTCGTTTCGCGCCGCCCCACGAGGGAGGCGCGCCTTACGCGCGCGGGGGCGAACACCCGACCGGATCGGTCCACTATTCGGAATCTGTTGGGGGGTCGGGTTGTTCGTGCACGGTCAGGAGCATGTGGTCGAACTGGGCACGCACTTTCACCGGTGCACCATCGAAGGTGTTGATGACGGCGATGAGTTTGGTGGCGAGGGTGCGCAGTTTGGTGTTGGTTTCCTGGGAGCGCCACTGCAGGACGCGGAAGGCTTGTTCGGCGTTGATGCCGTAGACGAACATCAACACGCCTTTGGCCTGTTCGATCACCGCGCGTGCTTCGACGACCCCGGGCACGGTGGTGTCGAGGGTTTCGCGATGGTTCTGGTCCAGCCGGTCGGTCAGGTCGATGTAGTAGCCGACGGTACCGACGGTGGCTCCATTCTCGTCGTGCAGGCGGTCGCCGACCACCAGGACGTGATGCATGGTCCCGGCGGTGTCGATGATGCGGTGCCGCGAGCAGAACGGGTCGCCGTGGCTGACCGCGACGGCGAGGGTTTCCGCGACGGTGTCGCGGTCGTCAGGGTGTTTGTGTGCGAGTAGCAGTTCGGTGGTCGGGGTGACGGTGCCGGGCTCGTAACCGTGCAGCTGGGCAACCTGGTCGGACCATTCCCAGCGTTGGTCGGCGAACCAGAACCGAAAACTACCGATCAGGTACGGGCTGCTCGCGGCGATCTGCTCCAGACTCGGCTGGCCGTCGGTAGTAGGTGCAACAGTCTCGGTCACGAAGCAATTATTACTCTTCACCAGCAGTGACACCGAAATTCCCGACTCGATCGTCAGGGACCATAGCAGAGGCCAGGTAGATAACAGCCGTCGTCAACCGGGCTCGTGTGCGAAGCCCTACTCCGCCTACCGCCTGCGCACCATTTCGGTGATCCACATCGGGCGTAGTTGACGGGCCAGTCATGCACCCTGGGTGTGTGCGCCTGACGCACCATCGCGTCCAGCTCGGCACGGTCGAAGGCTTTCGGGCGGCAGACCAGGGTCGTCACCGTGCTTCTCGTTCACCGCGCGGGCTCTCGGATCATCGAGTGCGGACAGCTCGGCGAGCACCCCGGCTACCGTTGTCTCGGCCACCGCCGACTCCTGTCCAACGTGTGGCAGGTTCAGCGTAGTTATCCGGTGGCAGTTTTGGTGTGCAGGTAGAGGTCGCGGAGCAGGCAGACCTCGGACAGGTGATGGATCAGTTCACGATGAATGTGCAGTACCAGAGCGGCCATCGGCAGGTCCGGGAAAGGCTCCTCGTCGCCGACCGGAACGCGGAGTCCGTCGTCCCCGAGGCTGCGCACTCCGGTCGACCAAGTGTCGAGCTGGGTTTCGAGTTGGTCGAGTGCGGCGGCCGCGGTGCCCGCGTATTCCCAGCTCTCGTAGGACGCCGCCGGTGCGCCGAAGTGTGCCGCGTTGCGGGCGGCGAGCACACCGACGATGACGTGACCGAGTCGCCAGGCGATCGTGGTGAATGGCGCGGGCGTCGGCGGCGGGAAGGCGTAGTCGATCGTGAAATCGCCGGCGCCGGCCTGTACCGGCGCCGTCGAACTGCCGCGTGGTCGCACACTCCACGCGTTCGGCACCGGTGACCAGAGGTACTCGTCGTCGGTGAGGCCGTCGAGCCGGGCTCGGATCTGATGATTCCAGTGGAACTCCCACTGCTCGCGCAGCGTCCGGTTCCAGTCGAGTTCGTCTGCGTTCATGAGGTCATCCTGACACCGCTAGCGGACAGGATCGGTCCGCAATATGCAGTGTCGACCGCGCACGTCTACTGGCTCAGCGACCGCGGGCTGTACCGCCATGACCTGCCGGGCGTGATGTCCGCAGGCTTGCCCACGCCCAACGATTTCCTGACCTCACCGATGAACCGGTCTCGGCACTCCTGCTGGTGTCGACGCGCGACGTGCCACGTATCGTCCGGCGGCACCGGGCCGTTGAACGCCACAGTCATCGCGTCGACGTCGGCGAAGTGCAGTTCCTCGGCGGCGGCCACGACCTCGCGCGGGGCGATCAGACGCAGTCTGCTGAGGCTCGTCATCGCGCGTCTGCAGGCGGTGTCCGAACTCTCCTTCTGCTCGACCAGTCCGGCGTGGTCGTCCGCCGCACGCAGATCCAGCGTCCGTGGCGCGCGGGTGGCGAAGCTGGCCTCGACGTACTCCACGTACGCCTCGACCAGGGAGTCGCGCAACCACCGCCGGTGTTCACGTCGCCCGGTGACGTACAGCGTTCCGAACGACAGGATCGCGGCCAAGGTGGCGGCGATCGCGCCGAGGATGGACGGAAGCTGTTCCATGGCAACCTGCTGTCGGTCGAAACCGTTGCACTACAGCGTAATGCGAGCGACGGGCCCGACGAATCCCCGAATCCGACACACCGTGTCAGCCGGGCTCACCGCCACCCGGACATGAAACTGCCCCAAGGTTGCCATCGAAGCCAACCTCGGGGCAGGGATCGCACGAACCGCGGATGCCTGCAGGTGTTGTCACCCGCGACCCTTTACCTACCGGAGGAAACCGGGAGCGCCCGCAACGCCGCCGACACAGTCGGAACCCGCGATATCCGCGGCAGCGAGGGACACCGAAAGAAACCCCACGACCACTACATCGCCCCTCTCCCACCGTTCGTTAACAGAATTTATGGACGACTTTCCGTCGCCCGCTGAACCGCCCGATGCAGCTCACAGCAGGCGTTCCAGCAGGAGGAGGGTGCCGATGATGAGCATGGCTATGCCGGAGATGCGGGTGACGAGGCGGGCGGCGGTGGGGCGGGCGCGCAGGACGGTGCGGGCGAGGGTGCCGACGCAGAGGTAGATGGCGGCGCAGCTGAGGGTGTGGATGAGGCCGAGGGTGCCGATTTGGGCGGCCAGGGGCCACGAGCCGGCGCGGTCGGTGAACTGCGGGAGCAGGGCGAGGAAGAGGAGGATGGCTTTGGGGTTGAGGCCGCTGATGCCGATCCCGCGCAGGACGCTGGCGCCCCACGGGGCCGGGTCGCCCTGGTCGGGCAGGGCGGTGGGGGTACCGGCGGTGGCGAGTGTTGTGCCGCCGAGCCACATCAGGTACAGGCCGCCGAAGACGGTAAGTGCGGTCAGCACAAGGGGATTGCGGTCGACGACGGCGGCGACGCCGGCCGCGACGACCGCGGTCAGTGCGACGTAACCCAGCAGCAGTCCCCCGACGGCGGGCACCACCGAACGTTCGCGTAGGCCTGCGGCGATCGCGTAGGCCCAGTCCGCGCCGGGCACCAGGATCAGCAGGACCGAGACGGTCCAGAACGCGGCGATGTACCCGACTGCCATGCGGAGCTGCTCCCTTCGAATGAATACCCGCAGGAAGAATAGGCGGATTCGACGGGGAGGTGATTCCAAGTTTTCGCAGCTGAGCGGCCTTATGTGGAAGGATCTTCTGCATGGATCGCGTCGACCGGAAGATTCTTGCGGAGCTACAGCACAACGGGCGTTTGACGATCACCGAACTCGCCGCCCGGGTCCGGCTGAGTCTGTCGCCGTGTCACCGTCGGCTGCGCGAGCTGGAACGAACCGGGGTGATCCGCGGCTATCGCGCGCTGGTCGACGCCGCGTCCGTCGGGTTGACGTTCGAGGCGCTGGTTTTCGTCACCATGCGCCAGGAGGATCGCACGACGGTGGCCGCGTTCGAACAGGCCGTCGCGGAGATACCGCACGTGTTGCAGGCCCAGCGGCTGTTCGGGGATCCGGATTTTCTGCTGCGTATCGTCGCGGCGGATCTGCCTGCGTTCCAACAGCTTTACGACGAGAAGCTGGCCACGCTGCCCGGTGTGCAGCACTTGACGTCGACACTGGTGATGAAGCATGTGGTGCACGAGCGGCCGGTACCGCTCCAGTAGTTTTACAGCCGTCGCCTGCGCGGCAACTCAGTACCGATAGCGCATTTCGACGGCGTCCTTGGCTTCTTTGAGACCACAGCCGGTCAGCTCTCGATAACGCTTGATCGCATGAATCTTCTTGCCCTCGGCCAAAAGTGCATCGATCTCGGTGAAGTCCAGGGACACGGGCCGCGCGGTGGCGGCTACCGTCCGCACCGGTTCGGCGGGCACTGGGGGCAGGTCCTGAATCCCCAGATGATGGAGGATAAGGTCCGTTTTGAAGTGCAGCGCATCAATTTTCCGCTCGAGGCGGCGGCGGGCAAACATGATCGAATCGTAGTGACCGCCGCCGTGTCTCGATAGCTAGGCGGCGCCGAGCAGCGCTTCGGCGAGGTTGGCTGAGGTGTCGAAGGCGACGAAATCGCCGGCGACCGCCAGCAGCCGGTCGACGCAGCGCGGGCCGGTGACCAGGCGAACCCGCCGGTCGGTGTGCTCAGCCCAGGTACGCGCCTCGATCAGCACATGCAGGCCGACGATGCCGAAGAACGTCACCTGGGACAGATCGATGACCACCAGCGGTGCGGCGCTATTCAGCGAGCCGATCAGTTGGGACCGGAACTGGTCGGAAGTATAGAAGTCCACTTCGCCCGCGACGGCACACAGCGTGACCGTTTCGCTCGGCGCGGTCACGGAAACGTGCAGTCGAGCTTCCGGTTCGGTACGACTCGGCAACGTTGCTCGACTCGGTGCCACACCTCGACTCGCCGTGAGGTCGGGTCGCGACGTGGTGGTTGCGCGGTTTGCGGGAGTAGCAAGAGTTGACGACATGTGGATCTCGGTCCTGTCGCGCACGGCAATTGACGTCCGTTGCCGGCAATGCGTTGCGTCCCGGGCTGTTGATGAGCACCAGAACTAGGCTGTTCGCTCAACCCTGAAGACGGGTTACCCATTCCACACCAGACCTACACCTCATCGGCGCGGAAATTATTTCCTTCTGGCAGCAACGAGAGAAGCCACCGCGCGCCGCGCGATGGCTTCTCTCAGCTCTGTCGAAGCGGACTACGCCGACTTCTCCCGGCGTTCCGCCCGCTGCGCCTTGCGGGGCACGATGGTCGGCAGCACGTTCTCGGTGACGGTGTCGGAGTCGACAACCACCTTGGCGACGTCGTCGCGGCTGGGGATGTCGTACATCACCGGCAGCAGGACTTCCTCCATGATGGCGCGCAGGCCACGCGCACCGGTGCCGCGCAGGATCGCCTGGTCGGCGATCGCCTCGAGGGCGTCGGTGGTGAACTCGAGGTCGACCCCGTCCATCTCGAACAGCCGGACGTACTGCTTGACCAGCGCGTTCTTCGGTTCGGAGAGGATCTTGACCAAGGATTCCTTGTCCAGGTTGGTCACCGAGGCGACCACCGGGAGGCGGCCGATGAACTCGGGGATCAGGCCGAACTTGATCAGGTCTTCCGGCATCACCTCGGCGAAGTGATCGGCGGTGTCGATCTCGGACTTGGATCTGACCTCGGAGCCGAAGCCGATGCCGCGGTGGCCGGTGCGCTCGGAGACGATCCGCTCCAGTCCCGCGAACGCGCCCGCGACGATGAACAGCACGTTGGTGGTGTCGATCTGGATGAACTCCTGGTGCGGGTGCTTGCGCCCACCCTGCGGCGGCACGCTCGCCTGGGTGCCCTCCAGGATCTTCAGCAGGGCTTGCTGCACACCCTCGCCGGAGACATCGCGGGTGATCGACGGGTTCTCGCTCTTGCGGGCGATCTTGTCGACCTCGTCGATGTAGATGATGCCGGTCTCTGCGCGCTTCACGTCGTAGTCCGCAGCCTGGATGAGCTTCAGCAGGATGTTCTCGACGTCCTCGCCGACATACCCGGCCTCCGTCAGCGCGGTCGCGTCGGCGATGGCGAACGGGACGTTGAGCATCTTGGCCAGCGTCTGCGCGAGGTAGGTCTTGCCGCAGCCGGTGGGGCCGAGCATAAGAATGTTCGACTTGGTCAGCTCGACGACCTCGCCGCGGCTGTCGCGGCCCTTGTCGCCGGCCTGGATGCGCTTGTAGTGGTTGTAGACAGCCACCGCGAGGGTGCGCTTGGCGGTGTCCTGCCCGATCACGTAGTTCTCCAGGAAGTCCCGGATCTCCGCGGGCTTGGGCAGCTCATCGAGCTTGACCTCGCTGGATTCGGCGAGCTCCTCCTCGATGATCTCGTTGCATAGATCGATGCACTCGTCGCAGATGTACACCCCTGGTCCCGCAATGAGCTTCTTGACCTGCTTCTGGCTCTTTCCGCAGAACGAGCACTTGAGCAGATCGCCGCCATCTCCGATGCGCGCCATCTCGTGGGTCCCTACTTCCTTGTCCGCGTGCAACCGTCCGTCCAGGTTGCCAGCTATCTGCCGCCTTGCTTGTCCGCGCCACCGGCTGTGATCGCAAACGCATCGACCGGTTCCGGCGGGTGAGGCAGTGCTGTCAACCGGGAGCAAAGGTCCCTAGGTTGACCGTACCTGGTGTGTGCGATGGAGGTCGACAACTCGAGCATGTTTCTCCGCCGGGTTGTGCGAGTTCTCACGACACCGGAGCACGTTTCGTCCGTTCAGCAGCCATTTCGCGCTCCGGCCAGTTGTTTCATCGGTGCTGCGTACCCGAGTGTTTCCGGGCCCGCCGTGTCACTGGAGCAGTCCGGCCGGGCAGCACGCAACGTGGCGCACTTCCCGGCCGGAAATCCCTGGGGTACAGCAATTTACGAGCGAATCGCCGCCGGGGTCGACGATTCGCCCGACGCGATCACTTCTTCTGCGCGCTGAGCTTGCGGTAATCGAACACCTGGTCGATGATCCCGTATTCCTTGGCGTCTTCGGCCGTGAGGATCTTGTCGCGGTCGGTGTCCTTGCGGATCTGGTCCGCGTCCTTACCGGTGTGGCGAGCCAGCGTGGTCTCCATCAGGCGACGCATGCGCTCGATCTCGGCGGCCTGGATCTCCAGATCCGACACCTGACCCTGGATGCCGCCCTCGAGCGACGGCTGGTGGATCAGCACGCGGGCGTTGGGCAGGCAGGCACGCTTGCCGGGAGTACCGGCGGCGAGCAGCACGGCCGCGGCCGAGGCGGCCTGGCCGAGGCAGACGGTCGCGACATCGGCACGCACGTACTGCATGGTGTCGTAGATGGCCATCAGCGAGGTGAACGAGCCACCGGGCGAGTTGATGTACATGGTGATGTCGCGGTCGGGGTCGAGCGACTCCAGCACCAGCAGCTGCGCCATGACGTCGTTCGCCGAGGCGTCGTCCACCTGCACGCCGAGGAAGATGATGCGCTCCTCGAACAGCTTGTTGTACGGGTTGGACTCCTTGACGCCGAAGCTCGAGTGCTCGATGAACGACGGCAGGATGTAGCGCGACTGCGGGCTCTGCGGCGCCATGCCGCCGAGTGCGCGTGGGTCAAACTGGTTGGCCATCTTGGTCTCCAAAGTCTGTGTGTGGAAGCGGCTGCTGCGCTGAACGGACGAAGAGTCCGGATGGCACCTAGTTGCCTGCGCCGTTGGTCTGCTCCGCGTGGCTGATCACTCGGTCGATGAAGCCGTATTCCAGCGCCTGCTGCGCGGTGAACCAGCGGTCGCGGTCGGCGTCGATGGTGACCTGCTCGACGGACTTGCCGGTGTGCAGCGCCTGCAACTCGTTGAGCTCACGCTTGGTGTGCGCGAACTGCTCGGCCATGATCGCGATGTCGGCCGCGGAACCACCGATGCCCGCCGACGGCTGGTGCATCATGATCCGGGCGTGCGGCAGGGCGAAGCGCTTGCCCTTGGTGCCCGCGGTCAGCAGGAACTGGCCCATCGACGCGGCCAATCCCATGCCGTAGGTCGCGATATCGCACTCCGCGAACTGCATGGTGTCGTAGATGGCCATACCGGCGGTCACCGAACCACCGGGCGAGTTGATGTAGAGCGCGATGTCCTTGGTCGGATCCTCCGCCGTGAGCAGCAGGATCTGCGCGCAGAGCTTGTTCGCGATGTCGTCGTCGACCTGGGTGCCGAGGAAGATGATGCGATTGCTGAGCAGCCGCTCGTACACCGAATCGCTGAGGTTGAGACCAGCAGTCGCGGATGTCATGACGACCCCTGCCTGATTGACTGTCACGGATACCTGCCTTTTCTAACCGGCTCGTTGGCCG
Organism: Nocardia sp. NPDC052316; assembly: GCF_044547795.1. Classification (NCBI taxonomy): domain Bacteria; kingdom Bacillati; phylum Actinomycetota; class Actinomycetes; order Mycobacteriales; family Nocardiaceae; genus Nocardia; species Nocardia sp. NPDC052316. The sequence goes on along the minus strand of NZ_JBIUBB010000003.1, from coordinate 437,106 downwards.
ACGGCCATCTCTGGTTCGTTGTCACAAACATTAACGACAAGGGCGGCACCGAACTCCCGGTACCGCCCTTCTTCGCTTACAGCGCAATCAGCCCAGCTGAGAGCCGCACGTCACGCTGGCACTGCATAGAACTTATTCGGCCTTCGCCGCGGCGGTCTCGGTCGACTCGACCTCGGCGACGCCTTCGGCCTCGACCTCGGGGGCGGAATCCTCAGGGGCACCGAACATTTCGGCGGTGTCCACCACGTTGCCCGCGGAGTCGGTGACCTTCACCTTGCCGACGACGCCCGCAAGCGCCTTACCGCGCCGGACGTCGGCGAAGATCGCGCCGAGCTGACCGGCCTGCTGCACCTGCTGGATGAACTGCTCCGGCGCCAGGCCGTAGCGCTGCGACTGGAACAGGATCCGCTCGGTGAGCTCTTCCTGGCCGACCTGGGTGTTTTCCGCCTCGGCGATGGCGTCCAGCAGCAGCTGGGTGCGCACCGACTTCTCGGCGGACTCCTTGGCGTCCTTGTCGAACTCCTCGCGGCTCGAGCCCTGGGCCTCGAGCGCCTCGGCGAGCTTGGCCTCGTCGTGGTCGAAGCCGTGCACCGCGTCGTGGGTGACGGCGTCGATCTCGGCCTGCACGACCGCCTCGGGCAGCGGCACCTCGACCTGCTCGAGCAGGGTCTCCAGCACCTTGTCCCGGATCTCGCCTGCCTGCTGCACCTTCTTGCTGCGCTCGACCCGGTTGCGCAGGTCTGCCTTCAGCTCGTCGAGGGTGTCGAATTCGCTGGCCAGCTGGGCGAAGTCGTCGTCGGCCTCGGGCAGCTCGCGCTCCTTGACCGACTGCACGGTGACCTTGATGACGGCTTCCTTGCCCGCATGCTCACCGGCCACCAGGTTCGAGGTGAACTCCTTGGACTCACCGGCGGACAGGCCGATCAGCGCCTCGTCGAGACCCTCGATGAGCTGGCCGGAGCCGACCTCGTGGGACAGGCCGGTGGTGGACGCCTCCGGCACGTCCTCGCCGTCGACGGTCGCCGACAGGTCGATCGACACGAAGTCGCCGTCCTGGACCGGGCGCTCGACACCGGTGAGGGTGCCGAAGCGCTGGCGCAGCGACTGCAGCTGCTCCTCGATGTCCTCGTCGCCGATGGTGAAGGCGTCCACGGTCACCGCGATGTTCTCGTACTCGGGCAGCGTGATCTCCGGGCGCACGTCGACCTCGGCGGTGAACGCGAGCTCCTCGCCGTCTTCGATCTTGGTGATCTCGATCTCGGGCTGGCCGATGACCTTCACGTCGGCGGCGGTGACGGCCTCGCTGTAGCGGCCGGGCAGCACGTCGTTGACGACCTGCTCCAGCACCGCGCCGCGGCCCAGACGCGCCTCGAGCAACTTGGCCGGCGCCTTGCCCGGACGGAAGCCGGGGATCTTGACCTGCTTGGCGAGTGCCTTGTACGCGCGGTCGAAGTCCGGCTTCAGTTCCTCGAAGGGCACCTCGACATTGATCCGGACCCGGGTCGGGCTCAGCTGCTCGACGGTGCTCTTCACGGACATGCTCCTTGTTCGTCGTCTGTTCTGGTTGAGACGCGATCCCCCATCGTCCCGGCCTGCTACCGGGACCCCGGCACCCGCCGGGCTGGCGAGGGACGCGGCGTACGCATCCCGACCAGGTTAGTTGACCGGCCGGGGCGGGCTGCACTCGGCCGCTTTTCGGACCGCTACTTCCCCACCGAGACCGCGTCGGTGACGAAGACCAGCGTCTCGTTCGGCGCGATACCGCGACCGCCCGCGCCGTAGCCGAGGTCCGGCGGCACGATCAGCAGCCTGCGGGTGCCCTCCTGTACGCCGACCAGTCCCTCGTCCCAGCCCTGGATGACCTGGCCGCCGCCGAGGGTGAGCTGGAAGGGGGTGCCTCGGTCGAAGGAGCTGTCCTTCTTCTGCTTGTTCGACCAGGTGACGAGCGCGTAGTTCATGGTGAGCGGCTGGCCCGCGGCCGCGCCGGGGCCGCTGCCCTGGATAAGGTCCTTGGTGATGAGCGTCTTGGGCGGATCGCAGTTGTCCGGGATGGTGATCTTCGGTGCGGAGCCGAAGTCGCCGCTCACGCCGATGTCCTCCGCGGTGCATTCCCGGCCCTTGCTCTGGGTCGCCGCGGCCGATGCGCTCGTGGAAAGACTCTTCGCGGGCGCGGTGGTGGACGGAGTAGAGGACGCCTTGTCATCCGATCCACAGGCGACCAGAGTGGACGCCGCCGCGGCCATGGTGCCGATCCCGATGATCCTGCCGAGTGTGTGCATGCGGCGGACCCTAGACCATCATCGCGGCGAATGTCCGAGTCGCCCGGCGCGCGTCGGACTGCCGTTACGCTGACAGTGGAATCTCCCCCTACGACGAGGAGAGTCGGCGCATGACCCACATGGCGAGCGCGGGTGGCGATACCTCCGCCGACAATGTCGGCAGCGCGGGCGGCGAGAGCGTCGCCCCGCAGCCCTATCGGCTGACGGAGATCGCAGGCCCGCTGGACCGCGACGAACTGACCTCGATCGACGCGTGGTGGCGAGCCGCGAACTACCTCGCCGTCGGGCAGATCTATCTGATGACCAATCCGCTGCTGCGCGAACCGCTGCAGGCCGAGCACATCAAACCGCGGCTGCTCGGGCACTTCGGTACCGTGCCGGGGTTGAATCTGGTGTGGGTGCACGCCAACCGGGCGATCCGGCAGCGCGGGCTCAACGCGGTCTTCGTCGCAGGCCCCGGGCACGGCGGGCCGGGGCCGAACGCCTGCGCCTGGCTGGAGGGCACGTACTCCGAGCTGTACAGCCACATTCCGCAGGACGCCGCGGGCATGGGTGCGCTGTTCGCGCAGTTCTCCTTTCCCGGCGGCGTGCCGAGTCATTGCGCGCCGGAGACGCCCGGCTCGTTCCACGAGGGTGGCGAACTGGGCTACTCCCTGCTGCATGCCTTCGGTGCGGCGCTGGACAACCCGGACCTCACGGTGTTCTGCGTGGTCGGCGACGGCGAGGCGGAGACCGGGCCGCTGGCTACCAGCTGGCACGCGAACAAGTTCCTCAATCCGGCGCGCGACGGTGCGGTGTTGCCGATCCTCGCGCTGAACCAGTACAAAATCGCCAATCCGACCATCCTGGCGCGCATTCCGGAGCAGGAGCTGGTTTCCCTGATGCGCGGGTACGGCTACGAGGCGATCGTCGTCTCGGGCAGCGACCCCACCGCGGTACATCAGGCGATGGCCGTCGCGGTCGACACCTGTATGGAGCGCATCGCGCAGATCCAACGCGCCGCACGCGGCGGCACCGATGGCGCGCGCCCGGTGTGGCCGATGATCGTGCTGCGCACCCCGAAGGGCTGGACCTGTCCGCCCGTGGTGGACGGCGATCCGGTCGAGGGCACCTTCCGCGCGCATCAGGTGCCGCTGCCAGGTGCACGGTCGGATGCGGGCCATCGCGCGGTGCTGGAGCAGTGGCTGCGGTCCTATCGCCCTGCGGAGTTGTTCGACGAGCTGGGCAGGCCGGTATCGGAGCTGCTCGACCAGGTGCCCGAGGGCGACCAGCGGATGAGCGCGAACCCGATCGCCAACGGCGGCATGCTCGTTCGTGATCTGAACCTGCCGGGCTGGCGCGAGTTCGGGGTGCCGGTCGCCACGCCCGGCGGCTCCCAGCACGAGGCGACCAGGGTGCTCGGCGCCTGGTTGCGCGAGGTCACCAGGAACAACCCGGACAACTTCATCACCTTCGCGCCCGACGAGCTGGCCAGCAACCGGCTGCAGGACATCCTGGAGGTGACCGGCCGCAACTGGCAGGCCGAGATCGATGAGTACGACGAGCAACTCGACCGCACCGGCCGGGTGATCGAGGTGCTGTCCGAGCACATGTGCCAGGGGCTGCTGGAGGGCTATCTGCTCACCGGCAGGCACGGGGTGTTCACCTGCTACGAGGCGTTCATCCACATTGTCGACGCGATGTTCAACCAGCACGCCAAGTGGCTCGACGCCAGCGCAGGCGTGCCGTGGCGGCGACCCATCGCAAGCCTCAACTATCTGCTGTCCTCACATGTTTGGCGACAGGACCACAACGGGTTCACCCATCAGGACCCAGGCTTCCTCGACGTGGTGCTCAACAAGAAGCCCTCGATCGTGCGGGTCTATCTGCCGCCGGACGCCAACACGCTGCTGTCGACCTACGACCACTGCCTGCGGTCCCGGCACTACGTCAACGTGGTCGTTGCGGGCAAACAACCCCAGGCGGACTGGCTTTCGGTGACCGACGCGGCCGAGCACTGCGCCCGCGGCATCGGGATCTGGGACTGGGCGGGGCACAACGACGAGCTCGGCACCGTTCCGGATGTGGTGCTGGCCTGCGCCGGTGACGTGCCCACACTGGAAACCCTTGCGGCGGCGGCGATTCTGCGCGATCGGCTGCCCACCCTGCGGGTCAGGGTGGTCAATGTGGTCGACCTGATGCGCCTGCAACCGCAGGACGAACACCCACATGGGTTGCCCGACAGCGAGTTCGACACGCTGTTCACCCACGATCGGCCGGTGATCTTCGCGTTCCACGGCTATCCATGGCTGATCCACCGGCTCACCTATCGACGTACCAACCACGACGGGCTGCACGTGCGCGGCTACAAGGAACGCGGCACCACCACCACACCGTTCGACATGGTGATGCTCAACGACCTCGATCGGTACCACCTGGTGATGGACGTCATCGATCGGGTGCCGAGCCTGGGTGAGCGAGCCGCCGGGTTGCGTCAGGAAATGGTCGACGCACGGTGGGAGGCGCGGGCCTGGACCCGGGAGCACGGCGAGGACATTCCGGAGGTCGCCGACTGGAGTTGGCCGTACTGACTCCAACCGCTGCGGAGTGTGCACACTCGCGTATACTTCCCTGACCGGGGACACCTTCAAAAGCATTGTGGTGAAGGGTAGTTCGCGAACAAGTTCCTCGATGCCGTCGGGTGGGACGGTCCACGTGCTCGTCCCGCCGATGGCGTCCTCGTCGAGGCCCAAGGGGGAGTAACGATGTCGGCGTCAGCCGTACCCGCACGTAAGCCCGAGCTCGTCTCGGTCGTCATCCCGGTGTTCAACGGACTGCCGGAATTGGACGAACAACTCGCCGGCCTGGCCGAACAGGACTATCAGGGTCCCTACGAGGTGGTGATCAGCGACAACGGCTCCAGCGACGGCCTGGCCGAGCACATCGCCGGACATCCGCTGACCGCGCGCCTGCGGTTGCGCTACGTGGCCAGCTCCGCCACACCGGGTCCGTCGTACGCGCGCAACAACGGGGCGGCGCTGGCCGAGGGCGATTTCCTCGCCTTCGTCGACCAGGACGACCGCGTGCATCCCGGTTGGCTCAGCGCGCTGGTGCGCACCGCCGCCGACTACGACGCGGTGAGCGGCGCCGTCGAGGTGACGACGCTCAACACCCCGGAGGTGGCCCGCTGGCGACCGATGCCCGCACCGGAGGACGGCTTCCCCACCCACTACCTGCCCTACGCGCACGGCAACAACGCCGGGTACTGGCGTGCCGCCTTCGACAAGATCGGCGGGTTCGACGAGAGCCTCTTCGGTGGCGACGACGTGGACATCAGCTGGCGCCTACAGGAAGCCGGGTTGCGCCTCGGCCATTCTGCGGATGCGCTCGTCGCATACCGCCTGCGCACGACCTACCGCGACACCTGGCGGCAGGCGCTCAACTACGGGCGCGGCGCCGTCGAGGTGTACGTCAAGCATCGGTCGGCCGGCTGTCCCCGATTGCCCTTCCAGGCGACGTGGTTCTCGATTGTCCTTGTGGTGCTGCACAATCCGTTCCTCCCGCTCACCAGGAATCGCGTCCCTCGCGGTTTGTGGACCCTGCACGCCGGTGTGCTCGCCGGGCGGATCCAAGCCTGCCTGCGCCACCGCACCTATTACGGATAGCGGCGAACGAAACCAGACCAGGGCCCGCGACGGGAATGAAACTTCCTTGCGCAGGTCCCGGCCACTGGGTGACGATCGCTGCATGCTCCTGACGATCACCTGCACACCACCGGAGGACGCCGACTGGCCGGCGACCGACCTGGGGTTCTTGCTGCACAAGAACCCCGACCGGGTGCAGGCGTTCGAACAGTCCTACGGCACAGCGCATGTCGTGTACCCGGAGGCGACCGCCGCCCGGTGCACGGCGGCACTGGTGCTGGAGATCGATCCGATCCGGCTGGTGCGCGGACGTTCGCGCGGGACACCGGATTTCAGTCTCGGCCAGTACGTCAACGATCGGCCGTACGCGGCGTCGTCGCTGCTGTCGGTCGCGATCGGGGCGGTGTTTCGCACCGCGCTGCACGGGCGCTGCACGCTACGCCCGGAGTTGGCGCAGACCGCGCTGCCGTTGCGCATCGAGTTGCCCGCCGTACCGTGCCGCGGCGGGGCCGAGGTGGCGGAGCGGGTGTTCGGCCCGCTCGGCTGGGCGGTGACCGCCACCGCCCTGCCGTTGGATCCGGCGTTTCCGGAGTGGGGTGACTCGCACCTCCTGCGGCTGGAGTTGGCCGGGATTGTGCGGTTGGCGGACGCGCTTTCGCACCTGTACGTCTTGCTGCCGGTGCTGGACGGGGCGAAGCACTACTGGCTGGCCGCCGATGAGGTCGACAAGCTGATCCGGGCTGGTGGCGGGTGGCTGGCCGAGCATCCGGAACGCGGGTGGATCACGCGGCGGTACCTGGCGCGACGGCAGTCGCTGGTGCGCACGGCGCTGGCTCGGCTGGCCGAGTTGGACGAGGTGGAGCCGGAGCAGTTGGACGCGGTGGAGGAAGTGGACGACGCTAGCGGGCAAGTCGACACGTCAGCTCCCGATCCTTGCGCTGATGGCGAGACCACCCCGGACCCCGCCTCGGCAGTGGCCGATGCACATGACATAGCCGAAACACCCCCGGGGACAGTGCCATTGGCAGTCGCACGACGCGCTGCGGTGCGCGCCGCGCTGCACGAGGTCGGCGCTCATCGGGTGCTCGACCTCGGTTGCGGTGAGGGCACGTTGCTGCGAGAGCTGCTGTCGGACAAGACCTTCACCGAGATCGTCGGCGTGGACGTGTCGATGCGGGCGTTGCACATCGCTGAACGCAAGTTGCGGCTCGAGCGCATGCCCGAACGTGTGGCGCAACGGCTGACCCTGCGGCAGGGTGCGCTCACCTACACCGATGCCCGGCTGCGCGGTTATGACGCCGCGGTGCTGATGGAGGTCATCGAGCACGTGGATCCACCCCGTCTCGGGGCGCTGGAGCACGCGGTCTTCGCGGCGGCGGCACCGCGGGCGGTGCTCGTCACGACGCCGAACGCGGAGGTCAATGTGCGCTTCGAGGGCTTGGCGGCCGGTGCCTTTCGGCATGACGATCACCGGTTCGAGTGGACCCGTGCCGAATTCGCGGCCTGGGCCGACGGTGTCGCGGCCCGGCACGGGTATTCCGTGCGGTTCGTGCCGATCGGTGTGGTGGACGCGGAGTTCGGGGCGCCCACCCAAATGGCGGTATTCAGCAAGATCGAGTTCGACAGTGCCACGGTCGCCGTGGCTGCTACCAGGGAAGGGGTGGCGTGATGGCAGAGCTCTCGGTGCCCGAGCTTTCCCTGGTTGTGTTGATCGGTAGCACCGGCTCGGGTAAATCCACGTTCGCGCGCAAGCACTTTCGGTCGACCGCAGTGGTGTCCTCTGATGCGTGCCGCGGCATCGTCAGCGACGACGAGAACGATCAGTCGGCCACCGCCGATGCCTTCGCGCTGCTGCACCACATCGCGGGCGTCCGGTTGCGGCGTGGCCTGCGCACGGTGGTCGACGCGACCAACGTGCAGGCCAAGTCGCGGCAGGAACTGATCGCGGTAGCCCGCGCACACGACGTGCTGCCGGTCGCGATCGTGCTCGACGTGCCGGATTCGGTATGCCTGGAACGCAATTCGGCACGCCCGGACCGGGCCTCGCTCGGTGCGCACGTGGTCGTCCGGCAGCAGCGCGAGTTGCGGCGCAGCCTGCGCGGACTGGAGCGCGAGGGCTTCCGCAAGGTGTACGTGCTGCGCGGGGTGGCCGAGATCGAGGCGGCGACCATCGTCGATGAGAAGGCGTGGAACGACAAGCGGGAACTCACCGGGCCGTTCGACGTGATCGGTGACGTGCACGGCTGCCGCGGCGAACTGGAGACGCTGCTCGGTGAGCTCGGCTATGTCCTCGAACGCGACGACACCGGCCGGGCAATCGGCGCTCGGCACCCGGCGGGGCGTACGGCGGTGTTCGTCGGCGACCTGGTCGACCGTGGGCCGGACACCCCTGGCGTGCTGCGGCTGGTGATGGGCATGGTCGCGGCCGGAACGGCGCTGTGCGTCACCGGCAATCACGAGAACAAGCTCGTCCGCGCCCTCGACGGCAAACAGGTACGAGTCGCACACGGCCTGGCCGAGTCGCTGGCTCAGCTCGACAACGAGGACGAGGTCTTCCGCAAGGCGGCCCACGAATTCTGCCGCGGACTGGTCAGCCACTATGTGCTCGACGGCGGCAAGCTCGTCGTCGCGCACGCGGGGCTGAAGGAAGAGTTCCACGGGCGGGCCTCGGGACGGGTGCGGTCCTTCGCCATGTACGGCGAAACCACCGGGGAGACAGACGAATACGGTCTGCCGGTGCGTTATCCGTGGGCCAACGACTATCGCGGCCGGGCCACCGTGCTGTACGGGCACACCCCGGTGCTGGACCTGCAGTGGGTGAACAACACGCTGTGCCTGGACACCGGCGTGGTGTTCGGCGGCAGGCTTTCCGCGTTGCGCTATCCGGAGCGTGAGCCGGTTTCGGTTGCGGCGGAGGCAGTTTGGTACGAGCCGGCGCGCCCACTGGAGGCCACCGTAGCGGCTTCCGACGCGGTTGTGTCGGCTGCGGCCGGGGGCGTGGTACACCGTGATCCCGGCGTGCTCGACCTGGAGGACGTGATCGGCCGTCGCGTCGTGGAGACCCGGTATCACGGGCGGGTCGGCGTACAGGAGGAAAACGCCTGCGCCGCACTGGAAGTGATGAGCCGATTCGCGATCGACCCGCGCTGGCTGGTGTACCTGCCGCCGACCATGTCGCCGTGCGCGACCTCGGAGCTGGCGGGCTATCTGGAACATCCGGCGGAGGCGTTCGCGTACTACCGCGGCGAGGGCGTCGACCGGCTGGTGTGCGAGGAGAAGCACATGGGGTCGCGGGCCGTGGTCCTGGTTTCCCGGTCGGCCGCCGCGGCGCGGGACCGATTCGGCGTCGACGACGGCGGCACCGGTGTGATCTACACGCGCACCGGTCGGCCGTTCTTCGACGATCCGGTGCACACCGAGACGCTGCTCGCCCGCGTGCGCGTGGCGGCCGAGACCGCGGGCCTCTTCGATGAGCTGCGCAGCGAGTGGCTACTGCTCGACACCGAACTGATGCCGTGGTCGGCGAAGGCGATCGGCTTGCTGCGCAACCAGTACGGCGCCGTCGGCACGGCGGCCCGGGCGGCCCTCGGTGCCACCGCCGGGGTGCTGGCGTCCGTGGCAGAACGTGGATTGGACGTCGCGGACCTTGCCGCGCGCACCGGAGCACGCGAAGGTGATGCCGCGGCATTCACCGACGCCTACGGCCGCTACTGCTGGCCGGTCGACGGCGTGGCCGGGCTCCGGCTCGCACCGTTCCAGATCCTCGCCGCCGAAGGATCGAATCACGCGGTGCGTGCGCACGATTGGCACCTCGCACTGATCGACCGGCTGGTCGCTGCCGACAGCGAGCTGTTCGCGCCGACGGGGCGGGTGTTCGTCGATCCGACCGATCCGGACAGCGTGGCAGCCGCCACCGACTGGTGGACCGAGCTGACCGCAGCGGGCGGCGAAGGCATGGTGGTGAAGCCGCGGCAAGCGCTGGTGCGCGGGACCAAGAAGGCCGAGGGCACCACGGGCGAGGGCAGGCTGGTACAGCCCGGCGTGAAATGCCGTGGACCCGAATACCTTCGGATCATCTACGGGCCGGAGTACCTGCGCGAGCACAACCTGACTCGGCTGCGCACGCGCGGCCTCGGCCGCAAGCGCTCGATGGCGTTGCGCGAGTACGCACTCGGGCTGGAGGCGTTGGACCGGCTCGCCGCGGGTGAACCGCTGTGGAGGGTGCACGAGGCCGTCTTCGCGGTGCTCGCACTGGAGTCCGAGCCGGTCGATCCGCGCTTGTAAGAAGCGGGGCGGACAGTGGACAACTGACACCACCCCCGCGGCGGATGCCCCGCCGCGTTGGGTGGTGTCAGCGCTGTCCCACCCAGCCCGCCCACGGGCAGCAGGCGTCATCGACAGCGCACGATCCATCTTTCGTCGGCGCTGGTTGAGCGCCGCCGGGCCGGGTAACCACCCCGGCGATGAGGCAGGATTCGGCCGCGGCGTGATTCTGCGCCGCGATCTCTTCTGAGTATGTTCGGCGACCTGTTCCCGCTACGCAGGAGGACGAAGATCCATGGTCACTATTCGAAATTCCGCCCGCATCGCCACCGTCATCGGGGCTACGGCCTTGGCCATCGCGTCGGCCAGCACTGTGGCCGCAGCCGAGAACGCCATCGAGGTCAGTGGTGTAGGGCCGGTCAATATCGGGATCGACTACAGCTGTGAACCCACGGCCGGCGTGGCCGCGATCCGGGTCATGGTCGGCGACCCACAGGCCGACAGTCCCTCGGCCACCGGTACTCAAACGGCGGTGACCTGCGACGGCAGCCGCCAGAGCGCCGTTGTGCTGCTCACCGGAGCGAACGGTACGGACGCGCCGCTCGCGGCGGGACAGACCGTTCAGGTTCGTGCTGCCCTCGTCGACAGCAACGACACCGTCGTTACTGGTCAGGCCAAGGTGGTCTCGTTGGCGTAGTTCGATCTCGGGCTCCAACTGTCCCAGACCCATTGCACGCGGTAACTGATACACGTTACCGTGAGTGTTAGCAAGCCGCTTGCAACTGTTACCACAGCGGCTTCGCAGGCGTACTGGACAAGGGAGTCTGACCATGCCGTCAGGGAGTTCGGACAACACGCCCAGCACCGGGCAGATGCTCATCGACGACCGCTTCACCGCCGTGGCCGCGAAGTTCTTCGCGATGTTCCGGCGCAAGCGGCAGGGCGGTGGCGCCCTCTCGGTCTACCTGAACGGTGCACCGGCGCTGGACATCTGGGCCGGCTGGGCGGACGGTGACCGGCGGTGGCGCGCCGATACGATCGCCCTGTCGTACTCGACCGGCAAGGGCGTCGCGGCCACCATCGCGCACCGGCTGGCCGAGCGCGGCGTGCTCGACTTCGACGCACCGGTGGCGACGTATTGGCCGGAGTTCGCGGCACAGGGCAAGGACGCCATCACCGTTCGCGATGTGCTGAACCATCGCGCCGGGCTGCAGCGCACCCGCGGCCTGCTCGACGACCCGGCTGATCTGCTCGACCACGACGCGATGGCCGCGGCCATCGCCGCCTCCGCACCGGATCCGCTGCGGCTGCGCGCATCCGGGTACCACGGACTAACCTTCGGCACGATCGTCGCGGAGATCGCACAGCGCACCACCGGGCGCAAATTCCCCGAGCTGGTCCGGACCGAGCTCGCGGAACCACTGGGCGACAACGACTTCTACTTCGGCGTCCCGCAACACGAGCGGCATCGGCTCGCCAAGCTGTCGCCGCGCCTCGGCATCGCGCGGGTGCCGTTCGATCGGATGATCGCCCCGTTCGCCTCGATGCGGGCGGTGCACTCGGCGCGCGGCGCGGTGTACGACGGCTGGGCGGACATGACGCTCGGCGAGCAGCCCTACGACGCGATGATGCCCGGCTGGAACGGGGTTTTCACGGCTCGGGCGCTGGGCAAGATGTACGGCGCGATCGCCAACGACGGCATGATCGGCCATCGGCGCCTGCTGCGGCCGGAGACCACCCGGCTGATCGCGCAGATGCCGCCGAACGGGCGGTTCGACTACGTGCTCGGCGCCGCACCACATTTCGCGCTCGGATATCACCGTGGCATCGTCGGCACCAGGCTGACCCGGCAAGCGTTGGGGCACTTCGGCATCGGCGGGTCCGGCGGCATCGCCATGCCGGGGCTCGGGCTGTCGGTCGCCTTCGTGACCAATCATCTCGGCAACCACGCCATGTCACTGGGCGATGCGCGGCTGCCGGTGCTCGCCGCGCTGTCCCAGCGCGCCGCCAGAGGCGTGAAAGACACCAGCGGGCTGCCGGATACCCTCGACGTCGCGGTCGGCTGAGACGTCAGCGCTCGCGCTTCAGCTTGCGCAAGCCACCCGCGCGATTATTGGCGATGATCTGCTGGAACATCGCGAGCAGTGGTGCGGCAGGGACCTTTTCGCCCTCGCGCACGGCCACTGTTCGGGCGGTCTTGTTGTCGTGGCCCGCGGTGATGATGCCGTCCGGGTCGGCGACGATGGCTCCGTCGTAGAGGAAGATGTTGACGTGGGTCTTCGCCGCGAGCAGGGCGCAAATATTGCCGTCGAGCACGAAGTACGGCCGCACCGTGCGCTTGATGGTCTCGACGACGTCCGGATCGGCGGCGTGCACCAGCTCGCGCACCTCCCGGCAGATTGCTTGCTGCCAGCTGGGCAGGGCGTCGATGTAGGCGTCGACGCGCGGGTCTACCGCGTAGGACATGCGCCGATCCAAGCACGATCCCGGCGGTCCGATGACCGTTTCTCGCCAGCCTGAGTACGATCGACCGTATGGAAAGTGGTCCCGACTCTGCGGTCCTCGCCCGGCGCGCACCGGCCGAGATCACCGACAAGCGCCTGCTCCGCGGCGCGAAAACGCGACAGACCGTGCTGCGGCACGCGGTGGACATCGCCTCGCTCGACGGGCTGGCGGGTCTGAGCTTCGGCAGGCTCGCCACCGACGCCGGGCTGAGCAAAGCGGGCATCCAGACGCTGTTCAAAACCAAGGAAGCCTTACAGCTGGCCGCCATCGACCACGCGCGCGATATGTTCGTCGACCAGGTGATCGAACCGACGAGGACCACTCCGCACGGGATCGCCCGATTGCGGGCGCTGATCGAGAGCTGGTTGGCCTACGCCGAGACTCCCCTGTTCGCCGGCGGCTGCTTCTGGATCGCGAGCATGCCGGAGCAGGACAGCAGGCCGGGGCCGTTGCGCGACGCGCTGCTGCGGGATCGGCGGGCGTGGGTGCGCATCCTCGAGCGGGAGCTGCGCGAGGCGGTGCGCGCGGGCGACATCGCCGAGGTCGATCCGGAACTCCTCGCCTATCAGATCGATGCGGTGCTGTGCGCCACCAACACCGCGCTGCGCGTGGGCGAGCCCGACGCCACGAGCCGAGCTCGCCGCATCGTCGACGGCATCCTGACCACTGGCAGTTGATGTGCCAGCGCCGCAATGACAACGGCGACAACGAAGTTCGCGATAGAAGACATCACGAAGCCCTGCCCCGCCACCGCGGCCGGCCACCACCACGATGTGCGCGTCGAGGATGGCCATGAACAAGCCGACGATGACCACCGACGCCGCGGCACACGGCCGGGTGAGCATCTCAGGGCTTGTGCGCCACCGCGAAGATCCGGCGGAACGGGAACCACGTCGTGCCGTCGGACCGCGCCGGGTACGCCATGCGCAGGCGCGCCGCCAGCTCGGTCCGGAATTCGCGCCAGTCCTCGTCGTCCAACGCGGCGCGAATCGGCCGCAGCGCAGTGCCGGTTACCCACTCCAGCACGGGATCTGGGCCCGAAAGTCGTTGCAGATACGTGGTTTCCCAGACATCGACCATGGTGTCGTCGGTGGCCAGCGCCGTCGCATAGTCGGCGGGCGTGGACACCGCGTCGGCGCTGCGCAGCGCGATCTCGGCCAGCTGGGCCTGCCAGCGCGCCTCGGTCGCCAGCGCGCGGATCTCCCGGTGCGACGGCGCGTCGAAATTGCCGGGCACCTGCATGGCGAACCAGGCGCCGGACGGCAGCGCGGGCAGCCACTCCGCGAGCAGGCTCAGGTGATCCGGAACCCATTGCAGGACAGCGTTACTGACCACGACGTCGGTCTCGGGTTCCGGCGTCCAGTCGTGCACGTCTAGCACGCGGGCATTGATACCCCGCTCCTGAGCTTCCTGCACCATCTCCGGCGAGGAGTCGAGCGCGTCGAGGTGCGCGTCGGGCCATCGTTCGGCGAGCACACCGGTGAGATTGCCCGGCCCGCAGCCCAAATCCACTACCCGGCGCGGCTTTTCGGCATCGATCCGGCTGATCAGCTCGAAGAACGGGCGGGAACGATGATCGGCGAAATCGAGGTACTTCTTCGGATCCCACATGCGAAACCCTTCTCGTAAACAGTACGAGCGTACTCAGTACGATTGTACTGTAAGCGGTGAACTGTCGGCGATTCACCCGAAGAAAACCGACCAGTTTTCGATGCGTCGTTCCGGGTAGTCAATACCTACCCACAGAATGTCCACCCTGATCTTCGTTGCCACGCAGCAAACAGATGGTTGCCAACCCGATCGCCGCGATCGGCTTCGTACCCCAGCCTCCTCCCCCGACTCTCGTTCCTCAATGTTGTTGCACGCAAGACGGATACAGTGACCTGTATCGGAAAGGTGCGTGAATCATGACGGAAGCCAAATTCGCTGTCGGCGACCGAGTCCGCCACGTGTCCATCGGACGTCACGGTGTCGTCGTCGCGGTCGACACCGAGTACTCGCCGGCCCACGACGAAAACGACCTCAGCCTCAACCCCTCCGTCCGTGACAGCCCCTGGTATCGGGTGACGCTGGAGGACGAGAACGGTCAGCCCGTGGAGACCTACCTATCCGAGTCCCAGCTGGACTCCGAGTAGCCACCGAACCCGCGCGAAACACAGCGGGATGGTTGGTGCCCGGTTTGTGTCGGTAGGTGCCGCTAGTCTGCTGAAGTGGTCGGACCGGATTCGGCGCTGCGCCGACTGATGCGCGAGGCAGGGAAGCTGCTGCAGCCCTATGGCTTCCAGGGCTCGGACGACGTGTGGGTGCGTATCGTGCCCGGCGGAGTGGCGTCGGTCGGTCGCACCCGGGTGTTGCGCACCTGGACCGAGGGGCAGCAGGTTCTGAAATTCGGCCTGACCCTCAACGCGACCCCCACCGCCTGGTGGGAATTCCGCAACTGGCGCAATACACAGCTCGGACGTCCGCTCGTACCGCTCGAGCAGGCAACCGGGCCCGGGCTGATCAGTGATCACGGCATACCGGACGAGCTGACCCGGCCGTGGTCGCTGGGGGTCGACCCGGCGACGGCGGGCAGGCACGCGCTGGCGGCAGACGTCGACGCCATCCGCGCCGAGCTACCCAAGCGCGTGCACGCCTACGCGCGGCGCGCGCTACGACTACTGGAGCCGGACCGGTACCTGGACGTGTTGCTGGCCGAACCGGATCCGCAGGGTGAAGCCTGGGAGGCGATCGTCGTACTGCTCGCCGATCGTGGGCCCGGGCCGGAACTGGATGACGCGTGCGGCCGGTTGCGTGCCTACCTGACGGCGCGGGATGAAGCGGCCTATGCGGAGAGTCTCATCGAGTACGCGCAAGGCCGCGCCGCCCTGGTCTGAGCATCTTCGATCGAAATGCTGGGCGTGGCGCTAAAAGCGCTGAGCTGCCCGGCCGCGATGAGCAGGCCACCGCGCGGTACCCCATCGCGGCACGGCGATTCCAGCACATGAACCTGCGACATCGGGACTCACTGTTCGTGCGACACTCGCCTCGCATCTCAACGCGTTGCGCCGAGTCGGACTCGAAGCCCCTCCGCGAATGTGCGCGCGGCCGCGAGATCGGCGGCGTCGGGTCGCCCCTTCCGGATGCCGCCGACGAGCTTGAACGGTGCGTAGGTGTCGAACGCGCGGCACGAGAACGTGTCGGCTACCTCGAAACCCTTCTGTTCGAGCAGGCGAACCATGGGGCGAGAGAAGCGCTGCATACCAGCGTCCGGAAAGCCGCTGCTGGCGAAGACGAATGCGGTGCTTCGCTGCTCCGGGAGCGACTCGACGAACTCCCGCAGCTGGGCATGGAAAGAACCGAGGAAGATCCCCGAGCCGAACCCGACGAGGTCGTAGCCGGCGAGCTCAGCGGCGTCGATGTGCTGCGGGTCGACCACCCTGGCTTGTAGCACCTGCCCCATGACGTCGGCGATCTTCTTCGTGTTGCCATGCGACACCGAGGTGCACACGATGATGGCTTTCATGACGAAGCTCCTTCAGGGTTGTGTTGATCCGGACATGCTCTGAGACACCACCTGATCGGCGACCGTGACATCCGGGCACCTGTGGCCTGCCTCACACCCGGTTCAGTTGTCCTGCGGCCGATCGAGCGGGCGCAGCACGTCGGCGTAGCGCAGCTTGTCTGGGTTACGAACCGCGTACAGGCCGGTGATGCGGTCTCCGGCGATTTCGATCATCAGCACGGTGTCCAGCTGACCGTCCGCGGACCGGAGCAGGATCGCGGGCAGCGCGTTGAAGGTGCCGAACTCGACGACCATGCCCGCCATGGTGTGCTGGGCGAGCTTGACGAGGAAGCCGGCGACCGCCGCGGCACCGGTGACCGGTCGGCCCGCGACGATGGCTTTCCCGCCGCCGTCGGAGATCTGCACGACATCGGGGGCGAGCACGTCCATCAGGTTCTGCACGTCACCGGTACGCGCGGCGAGCAGGAACCGATCGAGCACCGCACGATTGGTGTCGGCGTCGGGTTGGAAGCGTTTGCGGCGCGCCTGCACGTGCTCCCGGGCCCGGTGCGCGATCTGGCGCACGGCGGTGTCCGATTTGCCGATCATGTCGGCGATCTCGACCAGACTGTGGCCGAACACCTCCGACAGCAGGAACACCGCCCGCTCCGTCGGACTCAACGTCTCCAGGACGAGCAGCATGGCCATCGACACCGATTCGGCCAGCAGCACATCGTGACTGGCGTCGTGTTCGGTGCGGATCGGCTCCGGCAGCCAATTGCCCACGTAGTCCTCGCGGCGGCGGCGCACGGACCGCACCTGGTTGAGCGACTGGCGCGTCACGATCTGCACCAGATAGGCGCGCGGGTGTTCCACCGCGTCCTGGTCGATCTCGCGCCAGCGAAGATAGCTGTCCTGCAACACGTCTTCGGCGTCGGCCGCGCTGCCGAGGATCTCGTAGGCGATGGTGAACAGCAGCGGACGGAACCGGTCGAACACGTCCGACTCAGCGGTGCCTTCGGTCGGCTCGCTCATCGGGCCGTCGAGATCGGCGCAGGCACGGTCGGGCCGGGCAGCCACCGGTAGGCCTTCGGATACCGCATCGAAGTCAGCGTCCAGCGGCACACCCCTTCCTTGACCATCGCCGCCGCTCGCCCCGACAGCACGAACCCGCGAGCCGTGTCGTCCAGGTGCGTGGCTTGAATTAACCCGTCGTGGCGCCCCAGACTGATCGCCTGCCCGGCCATGCCGATCGACAACGGTTGCGGCCGTTCGCCCCGAATCAACGCGAGCACCGTATCGGCGCCGTGCGCCCCCATCGGCATCGCCGCTTGGCAACTCATTCTCAAGTGCTCCCCCACATACGGAGGCGGTGCGACAGCGTCCCCGACGCCGACGATCCGCCCATGATCAATGCACACCAACGTATCGTCGGTGCGCAGCCGCCCGTCAGCGGCCACCGCCAGACCACTGCGCGACGCCAGGTCCGGCACCCCGAACGAGCCCGCCCACACCGTGCAGTCGCTGGGCAGCACACCCGCGTCGGTCACCACGCCGTCGGCCCGGATCGCCGTCACCAGCAACCCGGAACGCACCCGCACGCCGACCTTCGCGAGCCTGCCTTCGATGCGCACCCGACTCGACTCGGGCAGCCACCCGGCCACCGACCGCGAAACCAACTCGACCGCCAAAGACGGATACCGGTAAGCGATTTCAGCGGACGTCTCGATCCCGGTCAGCCCACCACCCACGACCACAACCCGAGCCCCCGCCGACAACCGCGGCAGCCGCCCACGCAACGACTCAGCACCGTCGAGCTCGGCAACGTTGCACGCGTAATCGGCCCCGGCCAAGCCATGCGCGGCCGTGCTGCCCACCGCGTAGATCAGATAGTCGAACTCGAGCACAGAACCGTCATCGAGCAGCACCGACCTCTCCCCGATCCGCTCGACCGTCGCCACCCGCAGCCGAACATCGCGGCGCAGCACTTCCCGCCGAAGCTGCACCACCCTCGACACCCCAACCGCACGTTCGTGCAACCGAATACGTTCCACGAACTGCGCCCGCGGATTGACCACGGTGACCTGCACACCCGACCCACCAACAGCCGCAAGCCGATTCGCGGCCATAACCCCCGCATAGCCCGCACCGACAACCACCACCCGTACCAAGGCAATCACCTCCACTCAGCTCCGACCGATGTCTCGAAGACACCGCTCGCGCGGAGACCGTGACAGCCGCCGACGGTGGTGGCGATCACAGTAAGTTGCCCGGCCTGACCAGCGGCAACAGGCGCGAGAGCCAGACGGGCCCGATCAGTGTTGCGCACGATGCAAGCTCGATGCCGGCTTCCGCGCAGGCCACAATTCAGGCCGCACGCGCGGGAATCGGTCAGTTGAAACGGAACAGCCTCTGACCTTGATGCGCAGGTCAGAGGCTGTGTGATGCTGTCGGGGTGACAGGATTTGAACCTGCGACCCTCCGCTCCCAAAGCGGATGCGCTACCAAGCTGCGCTACACCCCGTTGTTCCTCGCGGCGGTTGTCGGCCGCCGCCGAGGCTGAATTCTGTGTGGAGCGGGTGACGGGAATCGAACCCGCACCATCAGCTTGGAAGGCTGAGGTTCTACCATTGAACTACACCCGCAGGCATACGACATCGATGGGATCGCCACGATGTCGTGTGCGTCCCGACTGTACCGAACCCTGCTTCGCAAATGCCAATCAGCCCCCCGCGCAGCGGGTTAGCGCGGGTGTGTGGCCGGTCGTCGGCGCGCAGCCGCGTGGTGCGTCGAAGGGCAGCCGCCCCGGTCAGGGCGTGGCGCACGGCCCAGAACTAAATGAAATTAAAAGGCTTCTGTTCCTGGAAACTCGGGCGTGTCGGATGGGAAGCGGGGAGCATATGGGACGCGTGACGACTCCTGTCGGGGGGAGCCGTGGCCCACGGGGTGGCCAGCAGTCACGCCCGACCGGTCGCGGAGAGGATGCCACCCTTGGGGACATCACGACTCGCCGATATCGCACTAGCAGTAAATTGCGCCGTGCGACCGACCGCCGGGTGTGCTGTGGGCAGGAAAATCCGGCTCCACACCTCCAGTGGGCAGAAGACCCGCAGACTCTCGGCAACCCACACCGCTACTTCGGCACTGCGACCAGGCGGGCGGCCCGGCGGGCCGACCGGACGGCCACAGGGCGTCGAGGCGTGGCGAGCGGCCGAGGGGACCCGCCTGACGCACCGCTACAGCGTGTCGTCAGCGTGTCACGGCGCGACTTCTCAGCGAACGAAATCCAGGTGTAACGCCGACGCGTGTGCAGCGATCACATACCCGATCGCCATTCGCGAGGCATCGAGAACACGTTGCAAAACAGCGTATTTTGATGCCGAGTGGCTTGCTAGGATCCTTTTTGCCGGACGGGGGTATCTGGAAAGGGGGCGGTGAGCGTGCGCCGAGCGAGGTGGACACAACCGCGTAGCAGTGCGAACGATCGGGGTGACGTCGGCACCTGTGTCAGCACAGGGCCTCTGGGTACCGACGCCACCTGCGTCGGGTGAGTTCGATGTCGATCGATATCGAGCCCCCCGTCGCCGCGATGGCCCGCGCCTGGGCCCGTGCGGTGTGCGCCGAGCCGGGTACCGGCGCGGCGCCCCAACAGCTGGAACCGGTACTGATCGACATCGTCGAGCGCCTGCTCACGCTGGCCAGGTCCGAGCCCTTCCCGGTGCCCGAGGCCCGGATGCTCGGCGCCAAGCTGGCCGAGGCCCCGTTCGACCGGATACGCATGCTCGCGCAAGCCTCCCGCTGGCTACTCGGCTTTCCCTCCGGCGCGCCGGGCTCACTCGTCGCCACCCGCTGGCCGCTCGTCGCCAGCCAGGCCATCGACAGCTACGCCCAGGCACTGCAGGAGCGCGCGCTGGCGCAGCAGGAACAGAACCTCTCGGCCAAAGTCTCGCTGCGCGTACAGGAGATCGCCGCGCTGCAACACCGGCTGCGGCACGAGGCGACCCACGACGCGCTCACCGATCTGGCCAACCGGACACTGCTCCAGGACCGGGTGCGGCTGATGGCGACCGACCCGAACCGCGGCGTCGGACTGCTGCTGATCGACCTGGACCGGTTCAAGCAGATCAACGACGGCTACGGCCACGCCATCGGCGACGAGGTACTGGTCGAGTTGGCCAACCGTCTGCGCGAGGTGTGCCCGCCGGACACGGTGATCTGCCGGTACGGCGGCGACGAATTCGTGCTCGCCGTCAACCCGCCGCACAACACGCTCGGCGACCTCGCCCACCGGATCGTGTCCGCGCTGCGCGACCCGGTGTGGTCGACGGCGGGTCCGGTGCCGGTCTCGGCCAGCGTCGGCACCGCGTTCTGTCCGCCCGGAAGTCCCTGCGACTTCAGCGATCTGCTGCGCAGGGCCGACCGCGCGATGTACTCGGCGAAGACGGCAGGCGGGCGGCGGTTCGCGCTGGCCGACGAGCCGGAGATCGACGAGGCCGTCGCCGGTTGAGGGGCTAATCCACCTGACAGGCGGGGCACCAGAAGAGATTCCGGGCCGCCATGACCGCGTGCGCGACCGGCGTGCCGCAGACGCGGCACGGCTCGCCCTGGCGGCGATAGACGTAGGTACGCGGCCGGTCCGCGGCGTAGGACGGCGCACCGTGGTCGTCCTCGGGCCGGACCACGACCATCTTGCCGACCCGCACGCCCACCTTCATCAACGCGACCAGATCGACCCACATCGCGTCCCACTCGTCGGCGGACAACGCGGTGCCCGGCCGGAACGGCGAAACGTGGTGCCGGAACAGCAGTTCGGCCCGGTAGACGTTGCCGACACCGGCCACCACCTGCTGATCCATCAGCAACGCGCCGATCGGCCTGCGCGAGCGGTGGATTCGCTGCCAGGCGCGAGCGGGGTCGGCGCCGCGGCGCAGCGGGTCGGGGCCGAGCCGATCGGTCAGCGCGGAAACCTCCGGGGCGAGCAGAACTTCGCACGCGGTCGGCCCGCGCAGATCGGTGCCGAAGCCCGGCTGTCCGTCCGGCGCGCCGAGCATGCGCATCCGCACCTGCCCGACCGGCTCCCCCATCGGCAGTTCGGACTCGGTGAACTTCCCGTACAAGCCGAGGTGCACGTGCACGACCAAGCCCGAGTCGTAGTGGTGCAGTAGATGTTTGCCCCACGCCTCGGCCCGCGTCAGCAGCTGACCGTCGACCCGGGCGGCACCCGCCGCGAACTTGCCCTGCGGGCTCGACACGCGCACCACACCGCCCGCGAGGCGTCGCTGATGCAGCCTCGCGAGCCGGTGCAGCGTATGACCTTCCGGCACAGCGTGGTCAGTACGCGGGAACCGCGGGCGCCTCGCCGGACTTCTCGTACTCGGCCAGGATGTCGATGCGCCGCTGGTGGCGAGCCTCGCCCGACCACGGGGTGGTGATGAACGCGTCGACGATGGCCAGCGCCTCCTCGGTGGAGTGCATGCGGCCGCCGATGCCTGCCAGCTGGGCGTTGTTGTGCTGACGGGCCAGTTGCGCGGTCTCCACGCTCCAGGTCAGCGCGCAGCGGGCGCCGGGCACCTTGTTCGCGGCGATCTGCTCGCCGTTGCCGCTGCCGCCGAAGACCAGCCCGAGGCTGCCCGGGTCGGCGACGGTGCGGCGGGCCGCCTCGATGCAGAAGGCCGGGTAGTCGTCGAGCGCGTCGTATTCGAGGGCGCCGCAGTCGACCACCTCGTGGCCCGCCTTTTCCAGATGATCCTTGACGTGGTTCTTGAGTTCGAAACCGGCATGGTCGGCACCGAGGTATACGCGCATGGCAGGCATTCTGTCAGGCCCACCCTCGGCTCGTTGCGAAGGGGCACACGGCCCGATCAACGCCGGGGACCGCAAGCGCGAATCGAGTTACGTCCGGACCACCGCGGTCTCGCGAACACCACGAGGTGCCGCTCCGGCTCGCAGCAACTGAATAGAGTTCATTCCATGCAGCCGCACGAACCCCAGCCCCCTCAGACGGGCCCGCACGCCGACCCGTATGCCCCGGCCGGGTGGGCGCAGGCGCAGGACGCGCCTTACGGCGCGCCGCCGCCCTACCCTGTTCCGCCGACCTACGGCCCCTACCCCGGTGTGCCCGTCCCGCCGAGCATGCCGCCACAGCAGCAACCGCGTGGGCTGTCGCCGTTCGGGATGCCTGCCCGGCACAGCTGGGAGATCCCGATGCTCATCGTGGTGGTCACGCTGACCGTCGTGGCTTACGCGATCGCGGTGCTGTTGCTGGTGACCGGCAGCGTCGATCAGTACGTGCTGGTGCTGGTGTTCGCGCCGCTGCTCATCTGGTTCGGCCGCGGCGTTCTCTATGCGACCCAGCGCGTCAACGGCGTCAAGATGTCGCCGACCCAGTTCCCCGAAGGACACCGGATGGTGCTGGAGGCGGCCGCGCGATTCGGCATGGCCAAGGCGCCGGACGCCTACGTGGTGCTCGGCAACGGCCAGATCAACGCGTTCGCCAGCGGGCACGGGTTCCGCCGCTTCGTGGTGGTGTACAGCGACCTGTTCGAGATCGGCGGAGCCGCACGGGAACCCGATGCAATGGCGTTCATCATCGGCCACGAGGTCGGCCATATCGCGGCGGGCCACGTCTCCTACTGGCGCCAGCTCGGTATGTTCCTGGTGCCGTTCCTGCCGATCATCGGCAACTCGCTGATCCGCGCGCAGGAGTTCACCGCCGACAATCACGGCTACTGCAATCGGCACGTCGGTGCGCCGGGGGCGATGAGCACGCTGGCCGCGGGCAAGTACCTGAACAAGCTGGTCGGCTTCGACGAGATGGCCGATCGGGCGGCGCTGGAGAAGGGTTTCTTCGTCTGGATGGTCAACGCCATGTCCTCGCACCCGGTGCTGACCTGGCGCATGTGGGCGCTGCGCGACCGGAGCCGCCACGGCAAGCTGTGGTTGCGGCCCACCCCGCCCGCGGGCGCCGCGCCCCCGGCCTATCCGAATTCCTACGGCCAGGCTCCGGCGCTGCCGCCGAAGCCCGTTCCGTAGCGAGCGGGTGCGAGTGCCGCATTGACGCGGCACTCGCACGAGCGCTCAGTCGAACTCGGGGTCTTCGGTGCGGGTGCGCTTGAGCTCGAAGAAGTGCGGGTAGTCCGCCAGCGTCACCGCGGCGTCCCACAGCTTGCCTGCCTGCTCGCCGCGCGGGATGCGGGACAGCACCGGACCGAAGAACGCGGTGCCGTTGATGTGGATCGTCGGCGTGCCCACGTCCGGGCCGACCTTGTCCATGCCCTCGTGGTGGCTCTTGCGCAGCGCCTCGTCGTAGTTTGTGCTGTCGGCGGCCTTCGCCAGTTCGGCGGGCAGGCCCACCTCGGCCAGCGAATCGGCGATCACCGCGGCGAGGGAGTCCTTGCGCGATTCCTGCTTGTACTCGTCTCGACGATTGTGGATGCGGGTGCCCATGGCGGTGTAGAGCGGCGACAGCACCTTGTCGCCGTGCTGCTGGGCGGCGGCGATGGCGACGCGGACCGGACCCCAGCCGGAGGCCAGCAGTTCCTTGTACTGCTCGGGCAGGCCCTCGCGGTTCTCGTTCAGTACGGCCAGGCTCATCACGTGGAAGCGGACCTCGATGTCGCGCACCTGCTCGACCTCGAGGATCCAGCGCGAGGTGATCCAACACCAGGGGCACAACGGGTCGAACCAGAAATCGGCGACGTCTTTCGCGGAGCCTTGATCACTCACGGCAGGTCCTCTCGAATCGGATATTCGACGGCGGTGGCGGTGTCCGATGATGTCGCTCGCTGCGCGCGCTGGTGCCCCGCCGCTACCTCGAACCAACCACAGCGGCGCCCGATTCGTTCCCAAGGCGGTGCGGCGTTTTCCAGAGATGCCGCCGCCCACCCCAGTAGGGTCTATTCGCAGGAGTCCGGTTCCCTCTCGACAAGGAGTCCGAATGACCTCGGATGAGCATTTCGTCATCGTCGGCGGCGGACTGGCTGCGGCCAAGCTCGCAGAAGCGCTGCGCGCCAATGACTTTCCCGGATCCGTGACGCTCATCGGCGCGGAGGAATGGCTGCCCTACGAGCGACCACCGCTGTCCAAGGAGCATATGGCGGGCAAGAAGCAGCTCGCCGAATTCACCTGCCAACCGCGTCAGTGGTATCGCGACCATCGCGTCGAGGTCCGGGTCGGCACGACCGTCGAGGGCATCGATCGCGCCGCGAAGACGGTCTCGCTGCCGGACGGTTCGACGGTGTCCTACGACAAGCTGGCGCTGGCCACCGGCTCGCGTCCGCGCACCCTGTCCATCCCGGGGGCCGACGCGCCCAACGTGTACACGCTGCGCACCATCGAGGACTCCGACACCCTGATCGAGCTCTTCGCGAGTGCCGCACAGCGCCTCGTGATCATCGGGGCAGGCTGGATCGGCCTGGAGGTCGCCGCGGCGGCCCGCGCCGCCGACCTCGAGGTCACCGTCCTGGAGAGCGCGGAACAGCCACTGCTCGGCGCGCTGGGGCCGGAGATGGGCGAGGTCTTCGCCGATCTGCATCGGTCGCACGGGGTCGACCTGCGCCTCGGGGTTCAGGTCAGTGAGATCACCACCAAGGAAGGGATCGGGACCAGGCTGGCGAGCGGGGTGAAACTCGCCGACGACACCGTCATCGACGCCGAGGCCGTGCTGATCGCGGTCGGTGCCGAGCCGAGTATCGACCTGGCCGCCGAGGCGGGGCTCGACGTCGACGGCGGCGTGCTCGTCGACGAACACCTGGCCACCAGCGACCCGGACATCGTCGCCGTCGGCGACATCGCCGAACAACAGCATCCGGTACTCGACCGCCGAATCCGGGTGGAGCACTGGGCAAACGCGCTCAACCAGCCCGCCGTGGCCGCCGCGACCATGCTCGGCAAGACGGCCGCTTACGACCGGCTGCCCTACTTCTTCACCGACCAGTACGACTTGGGCATGGAGTACATTGGCTACGCCGCCCCTGGCGACTACGACCGGGTGGTGACGCGCGGCGATGTCGGCAAACGCGAGTTCGTCGCGTTCTGGCTCGACTCGGACAACCGGGTCCGCGCCGGCATGAACGTGAACGTCTGGGATGTCACCGACCGGATCAAGGAGTTGATCCTCGCGGGCGAACCGGTCGATCCGGACGCACTGGCCGACACCTCGAAGCCGTTGTGATGCAGGTCACTTCACCGCGTCGACGAGATGCGTCGAATCGACGGGCCGGGCGCCGACTACACCACGAGCGCGCCGCACGGGCGCACCGCTCGGTAGCCGGAAAGAGGACCCGATGAAGTACATGCTGCTGAAGACCTACACCGCCCCCGCGTTCTGCGACACACCGATCAACGAATGGTCCCCCGAAGAAATCCAGGCGCACATAGACTTTCAGCGCGCCCTCGGCGAGCAGTTGGCCAAGTCGGGTGAGCTGGTAGACGCGCAAGGGCTCGCCGGCCCGACCGAGGCCCGCATCGTCAGCTCCGACGGCCGCTCGGCGCCGGTGGTGACCGACGGACCGTTCCCGGAAACGAAGGAATTTCTGGCCGGGTACTGGATCGTCGACGTGGAAAGCCCGGAACGGGCCTACGAGATCGCCGCGAAAGCCTCGGCGGCACCGGGGCCGGGTGGCAAACCGATCGGCGAATACATCGAGGTGCGGCCGGTATTGAGCGTCCCGGCCAGCGACCTGTGACCAACCGGCGAGTGGTGCCCGACGACACACCGCTCCCGGCGAGGGCCGAGGACCTGTTGCGCGAGTTGGCGCCGCAGGTCCTCGGTGCGTTGGTCCGTCGATTCGGCGATTTCGACACCGCGGAGGACGCACTGCAGGAGGCCATGCTCGCGGCCGCGACCCAGTGGCCGGTGGACGGGCTCCCGGACAACCCGCGCGGCTGGCTGATCCAGGTGGCGCAGCGCCGGATGGCCGACGCGGTGCGCGCCGAGGTGGCCCGGCGGCGCAGGGAGACAACGGCCTTCGACCGCGACGTGCCCGACGCGATGCCGGTCGACCACGACGACACGCTCGCGATGTTCTTCCTGTGCTGCCACCCCGCGCTGTCCTCGGCCAGCGCCATCGCGCTCACGCTACGTGCGGTGGGCGGGCTCGGCACGGCGGAGATCGCGCATGCGTTCCTGTTGCCGGAAGCGACCATGGCGCAACGGATCACGCGGGCGAAGAAGAAGCTGGCGACGTTGGAGCGGCCGTTCGCTCGGCCGGGCGGCTCCGAATGGCATGCTCGGCTCGGCACGGTCCTGCACGTGCTGTATCTGATCTTCAACGAAGGCAATACCAGCACGTCCGGCCCGGACTTGCAGCGCGCGGACCTGTCCGCCGAGGCGATCCGGCTCACCCGCGCGGTGCACCGAATGCTGCCCGACGACACCGAGGTCACCGGCCTGCTCGCGCTCATGCTGCTCACCGATGCCCGGCGCGCGGCCCGCACCGGGGCCAAGGGCGAGCTGATTCCGCTCGCCGAGCAGAACCGCGCGCTGTGGGATCGCGCGCAGATCACCGAGGGTGTCACGTTGGTGACGAGCACACTCCCGCAAGGACTTTCCGGGCCGTATCAGATCCAAGCGGCCATCGCCGTGCTGCACGCGCAGGCAGGCAGCGCCGAGGAGACCGACTGGACCAAGATCCTCGCGCTGTACGACCTGCTCGAAAAGCTTTCGGACAACCCGATGGTGACGCTCAACCGCGCCGTCGCGATCGCCATGGTGCACGGGCCCGAGGCCGGGCTCGACCTCGCCGCGACGCTGGACGATCGGCTGGCAGGCAACCACCGGCTCGACGCTGTCCGCGGTCACCTCCACGAAATGGCGGGCAATTCCGACGCCGCCATCGCCTGCTACACCACCGCGGCCGGCCGCACCCCCAGCGCACCGGAGAACCACTACCTCACCCTTCGCGCCGCCCAGCTCCGTCATCGCTGAGCGGCTCGCTCGACGGTTGCCGCGGCCACGGCGACTCGTACGGCAGACTGCATGGGGTGACGGATAAGACCAGTGCGGGCGTTTTGGTGTTCCGGCGGCGCGACGGCGCGGACGTCGAGGTGCTGATCGGGCATATGGGTGGGCCGTTCTTCGCGCGCAAGGACAGCGGCGCGTGGTCCATTCCGAAGGGCGAGTACGAGCCGGAGCTGGAGGACGCGCGGGCGGCGGCCAGCCGCGAGTTCCACGAGGAGCTCGGCCTGTTCGTGCCGCCCGGCGACTGGATTCCGCTCGGCGACGTGCGGTACGGCAGCGGCAAGGGAAAGAAGACGGTGACCGTCTGGGCGGTCGAGGGCGACCTGGACCCGGCCGACGTGGTGCCGGGAACCTTCGAGATGGAGTGGCCGCCGCGGTCCGGTCGGATGGCGAGCTTCCCGGAGATCGACCGCGCCGGCTGGTTCGACCTGACCACCGCGCACGACAAGCTCGGCACCGGCCAGCGGCCGTTCCTCGACCGGCTGAAGGACTACCTCAGCCAGGCCTGAGTTCGCCCTACTGCGACACACCCGTCCAGGGGCGACCGGTGACGAGTTCGTAAGCCTCCCGGTACTTCTGGCGGGTGACCTCGACGATGTCGGCGGGGATCTCCGGGCCGGGAGGCTCCTTGTCCCAGCCGGTGGAGGTCGCCCAGTCGCGGACGAACTGCTTGTCGAAGGAGCGCTGCGCGCGGCCCGGCTCCCATTCGGCGGCCGGCCAGAAGCGCGACGAGTCGGAGGTCAAGACTTCGTCGCCGAGGGTGAGAGTTTCACCGTCCCAGCCGAATTCGACCTTCGTGTCGGCGACGATGACGCCGCGCTCTGCGGCGTGCGCCGCACCGCGGGAGTAGATGTGCAGGGTCAGATCGCGCAGTTTCTCGGCGACCTCGCGGCCCTCCTGGTGCACCACGTCCGCGAAGGTGATGGACTCGTCGTGCCCCTCGGACGCCTTGGTGGTCGGCGTGAAGATCGGCTCGGGCAGCTTGTCGCCCTCGCGCAGGCCGGGCGGCAACGCGACACCGGACACCGAGCCTTCCCGCTGGTACTCCTTCAACCCCGAGCCGACCAGGTAACCGCGGGCGATGCACTCGACCTGCACCATCTTCAGCGGCTTGACCCGGATCGCGCGGCCGGCGAGCTCGGCGGGCACGTCGGTGGCCGAGACCACGTGGTTGGGCACGTCGGTGAAGTAGTCGAACCACCAGTTGGACAGCTGGGTCAGCAGCGCACCCTTGTCCGGAATCGGCGTCGGCAGCACCACGTCGTAGACCGAGACCCGATCGGACGCGACGAGCAGCAGGGTGTCGCCGTCCTCGTAGAGGTCGCGCACCTTGCCTGCGTGCACATGCTTCACTCCGCAGCTCCGATCCTGGATAGGGTTCAGTAAAAAGTCCCGCGCGGGCAACCTTACCCAGGTGGCATCGTGGGGAACGCCCGAGCTAGTTCTTCGAACCCGAAGGAGCCCTATGTCCGCACCGAACCTGACTCGCGACCAGGCGATCGAACGCGCGTCGACAGTGCAGGTCGATAACTACCGCATCGACCTGGACCTGACCGACGGTGCGGGCAAACCGGGCGAGCAGACGTTCTTCTCCCGGACCACGGTCACCTTCACCGCGACGCCGGGCGCGAGCACCTTCATCGACCTGGTGGCCCGCGGCGTGCGGTCGGCGGTGCTCAACGGCACCACGCTCGACGTCTCCGGCTACGACGAGTCCACCGGGATCACGCTGCCCGATCTGGCCGAGCGCAACGAGCTGGTGGTGGAGGCCGACTGCGAGTACTCGAACACCGGCGAGGGTCTGCACCGCTTCGTCGACCCGACCGACGACTCGGTCTACCTGTACTCGCAGTTCGAAACCGCCGACGCCAAGCGGATGTTCGCCTGCTTCGACCAGCCGGATCTGAAGGCCACGTTCGACATCAGTGTGACGGCGGCGCCGGAGTGGAAGGTCATCTCCAACGGCGCGGTCGTGGAAACCCTTGCGGCCGAACCCGGTAAGCACGTCTTCCGTACCACGCCGAAGATGAGCACCTACCTGGTGGCGCTCATCGCGGGCCCGTACGCGCAGTGGACAGACGTCTACACCGACGAGCACGGCAGCATCCCGCTCGGGATCTATTGCCGCGCTTCGCTCGCCGAGTTCATGGACGAACAGCGGCTGTTCACCGAGACCAAGCAGGGATTCGGCTTCTACCACAGCAACTTCGGCGTTCCCTACGCGTTCGGCAAGTACGACCAGCTGTTCGTGCCCGAGTTCAACGCGGGCGCGATGGAGAACGCGGGCGCGGTGACCTTCCTGGAAGACTACGTCTTCCGCTCCAAGGTGACCCGCGCGTCCTACGAGCGGCGCGCCGAGACCGTGCTGCACGAGATGGCGCACATGTGGTTCGGCGACCTGGTCACCATGAAGTGGTGGGACGACCTGTGGCTGAACGAGTCGTTCGCCACCTTCGCGTCGGTGCTGTGCCAGGCCGAGGCGACCGAATACACCAGCGCCTGGACGACTTTCGCGAATGTGGAGAAGTCCTGGGCCTACCAGCAGGACCAGCTGCCCTCCACCCACCCGATCGCGGCGGACATCCCGGACCTGGCCGCCGTCGAGGTGAACTTCGACGGCATCACCTACGCCAAGGGCGCGAGCGTGCTGAAGCAGCTGGTCGCCTATGTGGGGCTGGAGCCGTTCCTGGCGGGTCTGCGGGCCTACTTCGCCGAGCACGCCTACGGCAACGCCACCTTCGACGATCTGCTCGCGGCGCTGGAAAAGTCTTCCGGCCGTGACCTTTCCGACTGGGGCGCGCAGTGGCTCAAGACCACCGGCCTGAACACCCTGCGCCCCGACTTCACGGTCGACGGCGACGGCAACTTCACCTCGTTCGCCGTCCTTCAGGGCGGCGCGGAGCCGGGCGCCGGTGAGCGGCGCGTGCACCGGCTCGCCATCGGCGTCTACGACGACCAGGACGGAAAGCTGGTGCGCACCAAGCGCGTCGAGCTCGATGTCCAGGCGGCCGAGCGCACCGAGGTGCCCGAGCTGGTCGGCGTGGCGAGCGGGCAGTTCGTGCTGATCAACGACGACGATCTGACCTACTGCTCGGTGCGTCTGGACGCCGGATCGCTGGACGTGCTCGTCAACCGGATCGCCGATATCGCCGAGCCGCTGCCGCGCACCCTCGCCTGGTCGGCGGCCTGGGAGATGACCCGGCAGGCCGAGTTCCGGGCGCGTGACTTCCTCGCGCTGGTCCAGCGCGGCGTCGGCGCGGAGTCGGAAATCGGTGTGGTGCAACGGCTTCTGATGCAGGCGAATCTGGCGCTGCGCAGCTATGCCGACCCGGAGTGGTCGGCGAGCACCGGCTGGACCGTGTACGCCGATCGGCTGCTCGAGCTCGCGCGCGAGGCCGAGGGCGGCTCGGATCATCAGCTGGCCTTCGTCAACGCGCTCGCTTCGGCCAAGCTGTCCGCCTGGCACACCGAGGTGTTGCGGGAACTGCTCGACGGCGACCCCGCGAAGGTCGGTCTTGGTGGGCTGGTGATCGACACCGACCTGCGCTGGCGTCTGGTGATCGCGCTGGCGGCGGCGGGCGAGATCGACGCCGACGGCCTCGACACCCCGTTCATCGACCAGGTGCTGGCCAAGGATCCGACCGCGGCGGGCAAGCGCCATGCCGCCACCGCGGCGACCGCGCGACCGATCGCGGCGGTGAAGGAGCAGGCCTGGACCACGGTGGTGGAGGACGACACCATCTCCAACATCACCGCCCGCGCGATCGCCGCGGGCTTCGCGCCGGCCGGTCAGTCCGAGTTGCTCGCGCCCTACGTGGATCGGTACTTCGCGGCGATCCCGGGCGTGTGGGAGCGGCGCTCCAGCGAGGTCGCCCAGACCGTGGTGGTCAACCTCTACCCGAGCTGGGCGATCAGCGACGACGCGGTCGCCGCCGCCGACAAGTTCCTGGCCGGTGAGCACCCGCCCGCGCTGCGCCGACTGGTGATCGAGGGCAAGGCCGGCGTCGAACGCGCCCTGCGCGCACGGGTATTCGACAACCGGTAGCGGACCATGATCGACGGGGCATGCGGCGCGACGTATGCCTGCGTGCCCCGTTGACCATGAATGTCACTGAAAGAGAGCCGTATTGGCGGCGGCCCACTGGGCGAAGGTGGTGGCGGGGGCGCCGGTGAGATCGGCGATGAGGGTGTTCGCCTGCTGCGGGTGCTCGACCATGGTGGCGAGGCCGTCGACGTACCATTCGGCGTATTCGCCCATGACCGGCGTCAGGTGTTGAATCGCCTCCTCGCGTGACACTTTCACCATCCTCAGCGGGCGGCCCAGTGCCGTGCCGAGCTGGTTGATCTTCTCGGCTCTGGTCAGTGTCTCCGGCCCGGTGAGTTCGTAGGCTTTGCCTGCGTGCCCGTCGGACAGCAGCACGGTCGCGGCGACGCGGGCGATGTCGTCCATCACCAGCGGTGCGTTGGCGGCCTCCGGGTAGGCGTCCGGCAGCACGTCACCGGCCCGGATCTGGTCGGCCCAGATGGTGGCGTTCTCGGTGAACTCGCCTGCGTAGAGGTGCGTCCAGTCGAGCCCGGAGTTCTCCACCGCCCGCGCGATCGGCTGCCAGTCGGTGTACTCGTTGCCGGACAGATCGACGATGTGCCGGATGCCCGCGGCCTTCGCCGCCTCGACGACCTCGTCGATGGTTTCCAGGACCGGGGCGAGATACACGCGGTCCACCCCCTCGAAAGCGGCGGGCAACGACGACACCCGCTTCAGATAACCCTTGACGACCTCCACCCCGGCCGGGAAGTTCGCCCGCTCCGGATGATTCGACAGCGCCCGTACGTCCTGTGCCCCCGCCGCGAGCAGGTGGTCGACCACCATCCGTCCGATATTTCCGGTAGCTCCTGTCACAAGAATTTTCATCTCACCACCCTGCGCGGCGGGCGCACCGAGCGGCAACCCCGAATTGTGGTGCTTGCGGACAGAAAAATTTCCGCGTCTGGCCCTGGGGTGTGGTGCCCGCAAACGCCACCGGCGCGCTCACCCACTGGGTGAGCGCGCCGGAAGCATCACTCGTGACTCCGCCGCAAGGGCGGGATGGTTCAGCGGCCGATCGCGGCGGCCATCACGCGAACCGCGGAGACCAGGCCGTCGATCAGCTGGCCCTGCCGGAACGAGCTGGACGCTGCGGTGACGCCGAGCTGGCAGACCCGATCGTTCGCACGGTCGGCGACGTCGCGGCCGGAGCGGACCTCGATCGCCTTGTCGTTGGGCGAGACGGCGATGAGCACCGAACGGCTCGCCTCGGGGGTCGAGGGGAAGATCGCGTCCGCGCCCGCGGCCGGATCGGCACCGAGATCGCCGATGTAGACGTTGAAGCGCACCTTCGTCGCGCGGGTCGCCTCGGTGAGCACGTTGTCCATGGCCAGCCGCTCTTCGTCGCTGAACGGGGCCTCCTTGAACACGTCACCCGCCTCGTGCACGCCGGAGACGCGTCCGCTGGTGGTGACCACATACCCGTGCGGCAGGTCGGACTCGACCACCGCGGGCCACTTAGAACTTGCCACTTGCCCGGCCTCCGATCAGCTCCGCCTTGGGGGCGTCGAGCGCCGCATGATGGCCATGCGCCGACTCCGCGTGGTGGCCGTGTGATTCCTCGGCCCTTTCGTGGTGGAATGCGTTCGTCACCTCGTCGGTCGCACTCCACAGCACCGGCGCCGCCGTCCACTGCTGACCGAGGTCGTAGTGGGACGGCTTCTCGCCGGGGAGTGGCTTACCGAGATACGACAATCCGGCAATCGCGCCGTAGATCACCAACGGGATGCCGAGGAAGATCAGCACTGTCTCGAGAATGCTCACGGTCCAACGGTAGACGATGCTCTGTAGTAGTTCCTCTTCTGGTCGTACTGTGACTGTTTCGTGTCGGGTCGCTAGCCGGCCGGGGAAGCCGCTTTCGCGCGCGTCGCCTTCAAATAGCAGGTGAGGATGTCCCTGGTCGCCGCGAGGCAGTCGATCTTCGCCTCGATGGCGGCGAGTTCGCGGCCGAGCACCGCGAGCATGTCCGGGTGCGGCTCCAACTCTGGGGCCGGGCCGTGCGCGCAGGGCAGGATGTCGCGGATCACCTCGGTGGATAGCCCCGCGCCGAGCAGCGCGCGGATCTGGGTGACCACGCCGGGCACGTCGGTGCTGTAGTTGCGATAGCCGTTGGCGTCGCGCTCCGCCGAAATCAGGCCCTGCTCTTCGTAATAGCGCAGCAACCGCGGCTTCACGCCGGTCCGCCTCGCCAGTTCTCCGATCCGCACGAGATCCGCCTCACACCACGATTGACCTTCTCATCCATGTGAGACTTTAGCGTCGCGGCATGACTACTTCCCTCGCCGCCCTCGTCCGCGGTACCGGCCCCGGTCTGCTGCTCGCACACGGGGCGAGCAGCGATATCCAGGACAGTTTCGGGCCGCTGATCGATCGGCTCTCCCGTGAATACACCGTCGTCGGCCCCGACTATCCAGGCTCCGGCGCAACGCCGCGGGCTCACAATCCGCTCACCGCAGACGATCTCACGGACCAGCTGGTTGCCGCAGCCGACCGGGCCGGGCTGGAAACCTTCGCCGTACTCGGCTTCTCCACCGGCTCGGCGATCGCAGTGCGGGCCGCGACCCGCCACCCGGATCGGGTGAGCGCCCTGATCCTGTCCGCCGGTCTGGCGCTGCCCAACCCGCGGCTGCAGCTGATCGTCCGGATCTGGCGTGAGCTGGCCGCTGCGGGTGAGATGCGTTGCCTCGCAGTGTATCTGGCTCTGATCGGCTGGAGTGCGCGGTCGCTCGACGAGCGGTCGGCTGCGGAGCTCGCCACGCTGACCGAGGCGATCGCGACCGGGCTACCCGAAGGCGCCGACGACCAGCTCGATCTGCTCAGCCGGATCGATGTCCGGGCCGATCTCGGCGCGCTCGCGGTGCCGACGCTGGTTGTCGCGGGCGCGCACGATCAGGTGGTCTCCCCCGCGCACGCGCGAGAGCTGGTGTCGGCATCGCAGGCGCGCGGTACGTCGAGCTCGACGCCGGGCACGCACTCGCCGACGAACGACCGGACGAGTGGGCGCGGGCCGTGCTCGACTTCCTCGCCTAGGGCCTGTCGCAAAGTCCGGCCGGAGGCGCCGGATGGGACTTTGCGACAGACCCTAGACCAACCAGGCGGCCGTGTTCGGCGGCAGCTGGCCACCGTCGAGCGCGGCGCTGGCCAGCAGCACGTCACCGGGTGGCAGCTGGGTGGGTGTGTTCGACGCGTTCAGCACACAGACCAGGCCACCCTCGCGGCGGAAGGCGAGACACCCGGGTGGGCTGCCGTACCACTCGATCCGGTCACCGCTGAATTCCGGTCGCAGGCCGCGTAATTCGATGGCCATCCGGTAGAGCGAGAGGGTGGAGCCGAGTTCCTCGAGCTGCGCTTCCACCGTGCGACCCGCCCAGTCGGCCGGCATCGGCAGCCAGGGTGTGCCGGTGGTGAAGCCGAACGGCGGTGCGGTGCCCTCCCACGGGATCGGCACCCGGCAGCCGTCGCGGCCGCGTTCGGTGTGCCCCGACCGCTCCCACGCCGGGTCTTGCAGTACCTCGTCGGGTAGGTCGTCCACGTTCGGCAAACCCAGTTCGGCGCCGTTGTAGATGAATACCGTGCCGGGCAGCGCGAGTTCGACCAGCAGCATCGCGCGGGCCCGCGCCTCGCCCACCGCGCCGCCGCCGTAGCGGGTCACTTCCCTGGCGATGTCGTGGTTGGACAGCGTCCAGGTGGGTGCGGCCGCGACCGGCGCGACCGCGGCGAGCGAGTTGTCGATCGCCGCGCGCACGTTGTCGGCGTCGAAGTCGGTCTTGGCCAGCCGGAAGTTGAAGGCCAGGTGTAGCTCGTCGGGGCGTAGGTACTCGCCGAAGCGCACGTTGTCGTTCACCCACACCTCGCCGATCGACACCGCGTCCGGGTAGTCGTCGAGCACCTTGCGGATGCGGCGGTGGATCTCATGCACGGCGGGGTTGTTGAAGCGCGGATCGTCGTCGTCGTTGGACAGCATGCTGGACTTGGCCACCGCCATGTCGGGCAGCCCGGCCGGTTTCGCCATGCCGTGCGCCACGTCGAGGCGGAAGCCGTCGACGCCGCGGTCGAGCCAGAACCGCAGCGTCTTCTCGAAATCGGCCGCGACCTCCGGGTTTTCCCAGTTCAGATCGGGCTGTTCTGGCGCGAAAATATGCAGGTACCACTGGCCCGGCGTGCCGTCGGGCTCGGTGACCCTGGTCCAGGCGGGGCCGCCGAAGATGCTCGGCCAGTTGTTCGGTGGGGCGTCGCCGCCGGGGCCGCGCCCGTCACGGAAGAGGTAGCGGGCCCGCTCCGGGCTACCCGGCCCGGCTTCCAGGGCCGCGAGGAACCAGGGATGTTCGTTGCTGGTGTGGTTCGGCACCAGGTCCATGGTGATCTTGATCTGGCGCAGGTGCGCCTCGGCGATCAGCTCGTCCATGGCGGCGAGGCCGCCGAACAGGGGATCGATATCGCGCGGGTCGGCTACGTCGTAGCCGCCGTCGGCCATCGGTGAGGTCATCACCGGACACACCCAGAGCGCGTCGATGCCGAGCAGTTCGAGGTAGCCGAGTTTCTCCCGGACGCCGCCGAGGTCACCGACCCCGTCGCCATCGAAGTCCGCGAATGATCGAGGATAAACCTGGTAGAAAACGGCCGACCGCCACCATGGTTGCTTGGTGCGATCCACCGGCACCAGCACGGCGGGTGTATCAGTCACATCTGCAATAGTGCCAAAGTTTTGCGGCAAAAACCCTTAGGCGGAGCAGTGATCTCAACTTCCGGCAAATCGCCAGCGTCCGCCGCGACGCGCCGAAAACCCTCGGCCCGTCCCGGCTCTGACGCCAAACGCCCTCACCAGGGGGCGTTCATCAGCGAATTCGCCGCCATCTCCAGATAGTCCAGCAGCGCCTTGCGATGCTCGTCGTCGAGTAGCTCGGGTTCTATCTCGGCTACGGCGATTCGCATGCAACGCAACCACGCGTCGCGCTCAAGCGGGCCGATGGTGAACGGATGATGCCGCATCCGCAGCCGAGGGTGCCCGCGCTCCTCACCGTAGGTCCGCGGCCCACCCCAGTACTGCTCCAGGAACATGCGCAGCCTGCGCTCGGCCGGACCGAGATCTTCCTCGGGGTACAGGGGGCGCAGCACCTCGTCGGCCGCCACCTCGCGGTAGAACGCCGCGACGATGCGCCGGAACGTCTCCGCCCCGCCGACCGCGTCGTAGAACGACGTCGCCTGTTCTGCCGAAGCCGATGCTGTCTGCTCGCCCGAAGTCATAGACCCTCTCGATTCGCTGGATGCGCCGACGTCCATTGTGCCCGCGCTCGGCATCGACAGCCCACACCGCGGTTTCTCCGGACGGTAAATCGCGGGCAGGCGGCTCTTCAGCCACAGTTAACCGGACATTGTTGAAAATCACCGTGCAATAGCCGACGTTCCATGGTCAACTGGGTGGCAATCTCTGCCGAGCTAACAGCATGATCCTGCCAATCATGAAATTGAGGTCCAGATGAAGCAGCGGCACAGCGCCAGATCACACGAGGCGCGGACACACCGACAACTCCAGCCCGCCGACGTCCACAATCGTGGGTCGGGGGCTACTCCGCTGCACATCTTGTCCGATCATTATCCGGGCGCGCATCACGGTCACGCCGATCATGCGCACCGCTCCGCACCGCCGCACAGTGAGAGTCCGAGCTGGTTGAAGCGCCGGGTGCTGCTTCTGAACGCCACCTACGAGCCGCTCACCGCTCTGTCCGCGCGCCGCGCGATCGTCTTGCTCATCTGCGATAAAGCAGACACCGTCCATCACGACGCCGAGGGTCCGGTCGTCCATTCCGCCGAATCCGCCGTCACGATCCCCTCGGTGATCCGCCTGCGCACCTACGTCCACGTGCCGTATCGGGCCCGCGTCCCGATGACCCGCGCCGCACTCATGCACCGCGACCGTTACCGCTGCGGCTACTGCGGCGGCAAAGCCGAAACCATCGACCACGTCATCCCGCGTAGCCGGGGCGGGGAACACTCCTGGGAGAACTGCGTCGCCAGCTGCGCGCCGTGCAATCACCGTAAGGCCGACAAGATGCTGAGCGAACTGGGCTGGACCCTGCGCTCACCACTGGTCTCGCCGAAGGGACCGCACTGGCGACTGCTCTCCACGACGGCCGATCTGGATCCGGTGTGGCTGCAGTACCTGGGGGAAGGCGCCGCCTAGGTGTATTCGATCACCAGGGTTGCCCAGGTGGCGGGCTCCAGTGCTTCGAAGACGTGTGGGAGATCGCCCGGGTACGAGATGTAGTCGCCCGGGGACAGGTCGACGGGTTCGTCGATCAAGCCGACTTTGGCGCGACCGCTCGCGAGTAGTACGTGCTCGACCACACCTGGAATATGCGGTTCGGAGCGGCGTGCGTGTCCGGGCTCGACGGCGATCCGGAACAGGTCGCGGCGGGAGTTGGGTGGGCTCGCGGCCAGCAGAGTCGCGCGGTAGTCGGACTCCGCGGCGGCGACGACCGGCCCCTCCCCCGCGCGAATCACCTGAACGGTGGGGCGTGGCGGGTCGAGCAGACCAGAGAACGGCATGTCGAGTGCGACGCACAAGGCCCACAGGGTCTCCAGGCTTGGATTGCCGGTGCCCGATTCCAGTTGGGAGAGCGTGGATTTCGCGATACCCGCACGGTTCGCCACCTCGGTGAGGGACAGGCCGGCGCGGGTGCGTTCACGACGTAAGGCGGCGGCGATCACCGCCTGGGGTGTCTGCGCCGGTGAGTCCCGCTGTGCCACTTGCCCTCCCATCGTGTGATCGACCACTCAACAGGAAACCATATTGACGGATCGGTTCGCCGTGTTCACTATAAGCTACATGCGTTCGATATGGCGAACACTCGGGCGGGACACGTTCTCCGGGATCGCGGCGGTATGCCTTGCCGTCGCGGTGATCGGGGTGTCCTACGGCGCGACCGCGGTGACCACCGGCCTGCCTGCCTGGCTGCCCATTGCGCTCGGGATCGTGGTGCTCGCCGGGGGTGCGGAGTTCTTGTTCATCGGGATCGTCGCGGCCGGTGGCAGTCCCATCGCTGCCATGCTGGCCGGGCTGGTGGTCAACGCTCGGCACCTGCCGTACGGGTTGTCGGTGCCCGATGTGGTCGGCACCGGGTGGCGGCGGTTCCTCGGTGTGCACCTGATGAACGACGAGTCGGTGGCGATGTCGCTGGCCCAGCCGGACGCCGACCGGAAGCGAGCGGCCTACTGGGCCTGCGGTTTCGGCGTGCTGCTCGCCTGGCCTGCCGGTGCCGCGCTCGGTGCGCTGATCGGATCCTTCGTGCCCGACACCGCGGCGTTCGGGCTGGACGCGGTGTTCCCCGCGGTGCTGCTCGCATTGATAGTTCCCGCGTTGCGGGACATGACG
Organism: Nocardia sp. NPDC052316; assembly: GCF_044547795.1. Taxonomy (NCBI): domain Bacteria; kingdom Bacillati; phylum Actinomycetota; class Actinomycetes; order Mycobacteriales; family Nocardiaceae; genus Nocardia; species Nocardia sp. NPDC052316. The sequence continues at coordinate 398,536 of NZ_JBIUBB010000003.1, read as the reverse complement.
ACACGGCGTGCGGCATTGGTGGGTGCGGTGGCGGCGGTCGCCAGTGCGCCGTTCTTGCCCGCGGGAATGCCTGTACTGGTGGCACTTTCAGGGTTGTTCTTTGTCCGACCGCGAGGCGACAAAGAAGCGTCTGCCGGTACATCGGAAGCTGTTGCACCGAATCGCAATCGCAGCGCGTGTGAATCAGGTGTCGAATGATGCTGATCGCAGGCATGATCGCCCTCGCCCTGGGAACCTACGCCTTCCGCTGGTCCGGCCCCGCACTCCGTGACCGTATCCGCTTCCCCGCCCGCACAATTCAGCTTCTGGAAGTAGGCGCCGTCGTCCTACTCGCCGCTCTGGTGGCGGTCACCGCCCTGCCCACCGCATCCGGCCACTTCGGATTCGCCCTCCCCGCAGGCGTTCTCGTGGCCGCCCTGCTGGCCTGGCGCAAACAACCCATCCTCCTGGTAATCCTCGCCGCCGCAACAACCACCGCCCTCCTCCGCCTACTCGGCCTCCCCTGAGCCAGCTCGGTTCAAACCAAAGCGCCAGCGACGCAACCACAGCATGCGGCACGCCACAGGACAGAGACTTACGCACCTGCCGACTGGCGAAGATGTCAAGTTCGCGGCCGTTCAGTCCAGAGCGAACTCGCCGCCTCTTCGATTCTGGCATCGAGGGAGTCGAGCAGCAGATCGAGACCGTAGGCGAAGCGGTCGAGTGCTCGTTGCAGTAGATAGGGCGCTGCCGACTCCGATACGGCGAACGCACCGGCGGCGTCCAGTGCGGCGAGCACCGGGAATCGACCGGCCATTCGTGCTTCCAACAGCGGCGCCCGCTGCTGCCACCATTGTTCGTCGCTGCTACCGGTCGCGCTGGGCGCCTGCTCGGCGTCTACCACCGCCGACGCGGCCCCGCGCGTGTAGGACTCCACGGCCGCAACGCATTTGACGATGTCGGCCGCCGCCAGGCCACAGTCGGCCAACAGTGCGACGGTGGCCTCATAACGAGCCAGGTAGTTGGGTCCGAACACGGTGCGCGAGGTGGCCACCTGCAGCAGCCAGCGATGAGCACGAAAGGACGCGAGGTCGCTGTGCGCGAGGTCGCGCAGTCCGGCACGCCAACCACCCGCCGCGCTCGGCGGCGGGTGGCTACCGATGACGCGGTCGACCATCAGTTCCAGCAACTCCGCCTTCCCTGGCACATAGGTATAGAGCGTCGCGGCACCGACATTCAGCGTCTGGGCGAGGGCGCGGATCGAGAGCGAGGACGGCCCGGCGTGGTCGGCTTCGGCGATCGCGGCGTCGATAATCGCCGTCAGGTCGAGCCGGTGACGTGGGCCCCGCCGAGGCACCGGCGCTCCGCCATCCCACAGCAACGCCATCGTCCGAGCGGCGTCGCCGCGTCCCGCGTACTCCATGGCCGGAACCTCCTCGTCTAATACTCCGAACACAGTACGATGTTTTCGTGTACGCCGAGACGGTCATTCCCATCCTCCCGTGCCGTGCATTGGATGACATCCTGCCCTTCTATGCCGCCCTCGGCTTCGAGCAGACCTACCGCCAGGATCGGCCGAATCCGTATGTCGCACTGCGCAGAGGCGGGATCGAGTTGCATTTCGGGGCCATCCCGGGATTCGATCCCGCTGAGTCGCTGGGCAATGTCGGCTTGGCCGTCGTCGACCCAGCCGCGCTGTACGCAGCGTTCGCTGCCGGGCTGCGCGCCGATTTCGGTAAGGTGCCGGTTACCGGCATCCCACGAATAACCCGACCACGCAAGAAGCAGGGCATGCCGAGTGGGTTCTCCATCGTTGACCCCGGCGGGAACTGGCTGCGCGTCTTCCGGAAGGACGACCCCGGCGACAACCCTGCGGCACCAGAGAGCCGGCTGGCGCGGACGGTGAAAGCCGCTGCCAGACAGGCGGACTCACATGGAGACGAGAACGCCGCGATCCGAATACTGGAAAACGGGCTGGCACGGCACGCCGACGCACCCGCGGTCCAGCGCCTTCCTGCGCTGGTCTACCTCGCCGAGCTCTGCGTGCGCACCGGCGATCATCGCCGCGCATCCTCGCTACTCGCCGAGGTCGCGGCACTGGACTTGTCCGAAGCCGACCGGGAAACCGTCGCCGCCGACCTGACTATCGCAGACGAACTGGCCGCCGGCCTCGGATAGCCCGCTCGCCAAACCGCCGACGTCTAGTCAGCCACCCCTGACCACCAACCACACCGCTGAGGGCAACCGCCGCGCCGGTTCTCGGGATACGCACTGGCTGTAGCGCCCCTAGCGAGTGCGGATCCCAAGAGATAGTGCGGATCTCGATCCGCCGCGGTGGGTCAGCTCGGGGAGAGGGAGATGCCGCCGCCGCGGCGGCGGGCCACCGAACCGTAGCGGGCGTCTATGCGCAGCCAGGTGTTGGTGGCGCGGACTCGGACGATCTCGGTGGGGAGGATGCGGGCGGGGTCGGCCTTGTCCCCGGAGTGCGGGATGAAATCCATTGCGGTGAGGGCGAAGACGACGCGCATCGGGACCTGCACCTGGACGTCGTCGCTGGAGACGGTCAGCACAGGCTGGTCGAGCAGCGAGGCGGGCGGGCCGTGGCTGCTGCCGTGTTCCTTCGCCAATCGCGCACCCTGCTCGGCGAGTTCGACCAAGGTGCGCGCGGGGACATCGTCGATGTGGGTGAAACCGTCCATCGGCGGCAGCGCGCCACGCCAGGCGGAGTCCATCGAGTAACCGAGGTCGATGGGCAGGCCGGAACCGAGGCCGGCCAGCACCATGTCGGCGCCGACGGTGACATCGTCGACGCCGAGCTCCCCGACGATGGTGCGGACCGCGAGCGCCTCGAAACCCGTTGCCACCCAGGCCGAGACGTGCTGCTCCCCGCGGCGGCGGATACGTACCACCACCGCGGGGTCCAGCCGCAGTGCCCGAGTCAGGAACGTCGCGAGGTTCTCTCGCTCCGCCGGATCGGGCACGTGCAGCACACGCTGTTCCGGCATCACGGCCGTGCCGCCGTTCGCGCTACGCGATTACCGATGTGGATCAGTCCAGCCACTCGGCGAGATAGTCGCGTTCGGCATCGGTGAGCCTGCGCAACCGCTGCGCGGACATGTCGAACGCGGCGATCTGGGTGGACGCGATCACCGCGGCAGGCGAGTCCGGCGCCGCGCTCGCGGCACGCACCTCGTAGCCGATGGTGAAGTCGACCGCCCGCAGCTGCTGGATCCACATGGCGATATCGAGCGGGGTGTCCTCATGCCGCAGCTGACCGCGGTACCGCACCCGCAGGTCGGCCAGCACACAGCCGGTGCCGAGCGCGGCGGTCGGCCTACCTGGCTCGAGCAGCCACGGGATGCGCGCCTCCTCCAGCAGGGTCACCATGCGGGCATGGTTGACATGCTGAAAAGCATCCATGTCCGACCATCTGACCTCTACCTGGGTGTGGAAACGCTTGGGCAGCACGACATTGCCGCCGTGTGCCTTCCCGTTACCGTTCAACGAGCTCGTCAACGTGGTACCTCCGATTGGGCGCCCACCCCGCTCACCATGCTTCGCACTTGCCGCGCCGCAACCGACAGCGTGGCGAGATCGTGGGTTCCGGACTCGAACAACTCCGACAGTGCCGCTCGGGCGCGCCCGAGCCGGGACTGGTTCTTCGACTCCCAGTATGCAATCTTCTCGTCGGCGCTCTCTTCCGGGTCACCGGCCGACAGCACATCGAGGGTCAGCGAGCGCAGCGACGAGTACATATCGTCGCGCAGCGCGAGCCGAGCCAGCGAGTGCCAGCGGTCACCGCGTTCGAGGTGGCTGACCGCCTGGAGCAGCCAGTCGATCTTGAGGTGCTCGTTGAGCGCATAGTAGAGCGCACCGACCTCGTCGCCGTCGCGATCGGTGATGTCGGCGATGTCCACGATGTCGAGCAGCGGGAACAGATTCAGCAGGCCGAACACCTCGGTGGCCAGGTCGGTCGGCGCACCGCGGGCGATGAGCTCGGCCGACTGGTCGGTGAGCGTCGCGACGTGATGTCCGCGCAGCCAGCCCGGCACCTTCGGCGCCAGCGCCTGCACGTCCTGGCAGTACCGGTTGATCTCCGCGCCGACCGCGATCGGCTGCGGACGGTTGCTCAGGAACCAGCGCGACGCCCGGTCCAGTGTCCGCTTGGTTTCCAGTTCCAGCAGGTCACGCACCGCGGTGGTGGCGTCGGCCGCCCGGATCCTCGCCCACATCTCCGGCAGGCCGAAGATCTCGGTGGCCGCGGCGAACGCGCGCACCGAATCGGTGGCGGTGGCGCCGGTTTCCTCGCTCAGCCGGTGCGCGTAGGTGATGCCGCCGTAGTCGACCATCTCGTTCACGATCATCGTGGTGAGGATCTCCCTGCGCAGCCGGTGCTTCTTGATCGCGGCACCGAACCGATCGCGCAGCGGCGTCGGGAAGTAGTCCGGCAACCGGGTGACGAAGAACGGGCTGTCCGGCAGATCCGTGTCGAGCAGGTCGGCCTTGAGCGAAAGCTTCACGTGCGCCATGAGGTTGGCCAGTTCCGGCGAGGTCAGGCCGGTGCCCTCCTCCAGCATGCGCGCGAGCTGCGCCTTCGACGGCAGCGCCTCCAGCTCCCGGTCGAGCCCGCGGCGCTCTTCCAGATCCTCGATCAGGCGCATGTGCACGTTCAGCATCTGCGGTGCGTCGGTGCGCGACATGCCCATCAGGAAGTTCTGCGCCACATTGTCTTCCAGCACCATCCGCGCGACCTCGTCGGTCATCGAGGCGAGCAGCGGGTTGCGTTCCGGCGCGGGCAACTGGCCCGCGCTGACCACACCGTCGAGCAGCACCTTGATGTTGACCTCGTGGTCGGAGCAGTCGACGCCGGCCGAGTTGTCGAGCGCGTCGGTGTTCATCTTGCCGCCGTGGCGGCAGAACTCGATGCGGCCGAGCGCCGTCGCACCCAGGTTGCCGCCCTCGCCGATCACCTTGACGCGCAACTGGTCTCCGTTGACCCGGACCAGATCATTGGACTTGTCGCCCACGTCGGCGTTGGACTCGGTGCTCGCCTTGATGTAGGTGCCGATGCCGCCGTTCCACAGCAACTGGGCGGGCGCGAGCAGAATGGCTCGCACCAACTCGGGCGGGGACAGCGATTCCACGTCATCGGCCAGCCCCAACGCCTTTCGCGCCTGCGGGCTGATCGGCACCGACTTCACGGTGCGGTCCCACACGCCGCCGCCCTTGCTGATGAGCGAGGCGTCGTAGTCGGCCCACGACGAGCGGGGCAGCTTGAACATCCGCTGCCGTTCGGCGTAGGAGGCGGCGGTGTCCGGGTTCGGGTCCAGGAAGATGTGCCGGTGGTCGAACGCCGCCAGCAGGCGGATGTGCTCGGACAGCAGCATGCCGTTGCCGAAGACGTCACCGCTCATGTCGCCGATGCCGACGACGGTGAAATCCTCGGTCTGGGTGTCGATGTCCATTTCCTGGAAGTGGCGTTTGACGCTCTCCCAGGCCCCCTTGGCGGTGATGCCCATGGCCTTGTGGTCGTAGCCCACCGAGCCGCCCGAGGCGAACGCGTCACCGAGCCAGAAACCGTAGCGCTGCGCCACATCGTTGGCGATGTCGGAGAACGTCGCGGTGCCCTTGTCGGCGGCGACCACCAGGTAGGTGTCGTCGCCGTCGCGGCGCACCACCCGGGCGGGCGGCACCACGTTGCCCGTCGCGCGATCGACGTTGTCGGTGACGTCGAGCAGGCCGGAGATGAAGGTGCGGTAGCAGCTGACGCCTTCGGCGCCGAGGGCCTGCCGGTCCGCGACGGGATCGCCGGTGGCGGCGGGCGGCTGCTTCACGACGAAGCCGCCCTTCGCGCCGACGGGGACGATCACCGCGTTCTTCACCGCCTGGGCCTTCACCAGGCCGAGCACCTCGGTGCGGAAGTCCTCCAGCCGGTCCGACCAGCGCAGCCCACCACGGGCCACCGAGCCGAACCGCAGGTGCACACCCTCGACCCGCGGCGAGTACACGAAGATCTCGAATTGCGGCCTCGGCTTGGGCAATTCGCTGATCTCGCGCGGTTCGACCTTCATCGAGATGTAGTCCCGCGCCATGCCCTCGGCATCGGTGACGTAGTAGTTGGTGCGCAGCGTCGCCCTGATCAGGTTGAGGATGGCCCGCAGGATGCGGTCGGCGTCGAGGCTGACCACCTCGTCGATCCGGCCGCGGACCTGGATCTCCAGCTCGGCGGCGTGCTCGGCCGAGAAGTTGTCCGGGTCGAAACGCGCCCCGAACAAATCCACGAACAGCCGTGCCACGTCCGGGTAGGTGAGCAGCACCCGGGAGATGTTGGCCTGGCTGTACGGGAAACCGGCCTGCTGCAGGTACTTCGCGTAAGCGCGCAGGATCGACACCGCGCGCCACGGCAGGCGTGCGCGCAGCACCAGTTCGTTGAGTCCGTCGGCCTCCGCGCGGCCGTACCAGGCCGCCTCGAAGGCCTCGGTGAACCGCTCGCGCAGGCCACGGACCTCCGCCTCCAGCACGGCGGCCCGCTTGGACGACTCGAGCAGTTCCGCGTCCAGGTCGCGGTCGAGCGCGCTGCGCAGCAACTCGGCGCGGGCCAGCAGACCGAAGTCGTAGATCCAGCGTTCCCCGCCGGTGCTCGGGTCACCGCCGGGCTGCGGCTCCAGTTCGAGCTGGTACGGACGCTCGTCGACAACTTCCACACCGAGGCTCTGCAGGACCGGCAGCACCTGGCTCAGCGAGATGCCGGGGCCGGCGACGTAGAGCGAGAACCGCCAGGTGCCGGGGTCGGAATCCGCGTTGCGGTACAGGTATTGGTCGATGCCGCCCTCGCGCAGGCGTTCCAGGCGGACGATGTCGGCGAGCGCGCGGCCCGCCTCGAAGTCCTCCTTGTACGCGTCCGGGAACGCCTCGGCGTAGCGCTGCACGACCGCAGGATCGAGCATGGTGGAGGTGCTGACCTCGTCGTTCAGGTGGTCTTCCCAGGTGCGGCTCGCCTCGGCGAGCAAACCCTGGATGCGCAAGCGGTTCGCCTCGGAGGTGTCCGCGGGCGGTGCCGCGTAGCGCGGGGCGCCGAACTCGGCTTCGGGCATGCGCACCGTGAAATACACACTGGCCAGGTCACTTTCGCCGACCCGCGCGGAGTAGTCGATGGAGACGCCGCCCAGTTCGCGAACCAGGATCTCCTGCATCTCCAGCCGCACCCGCGTGGTGTAGCGATCACGCGGCAGGTAAACCATGCAGGCGACGAAGCGGCCGTAGCCGTCGGCGCGCAGGAACAGCCGGACCTGCCTGCGCAGGCCGATGTTCAGCACCGCGAGGGCGGTCCGGCGCATCGTCTCGGCATCGGAGGAGAACAGCTCGGTGCGCGGGAAGGACTGGATCACCTCGAGCATCGCCTGCCCGGAGAACGACTCCAGGTCGAAGCCGCTCTCCTCGATCACCGAACGCACCCGGCGCTCGATCACCGGGATGTCGAGCACGTTCTCGTGCACCGCGGTGACCGTGAAGACGCCGATGAACAGGTGCTCGCCGACGATGGTGCCTGCCTCGTCGACGTCAGCGACCCCGATGAAGTACGGGTACACCGAACGGTGCACGGTGGCGGGCACCAGACCCTGGGTCAGCATCAGCAGCGGCCGGTCGGCGGCGTTGATCGGCACCCGGAAATCGGTGCCGACGTCGGGCCGGAGCACGCCGAGGCAGGTGCCCGGCATCGGGTTGGACGACTCGCGCCCCTGCTCGGAGCTCAGCTGGTAGCGGGCGTAACCGAGCACGGTGAAGTTGCCGCTGGCCAGCCAGCGCAGCAGATTCGCGGTGTCGGACAGGTCGTTCTCCGGGAACGGCGCGGTGCCCGACTTGGCGGCCAGCTCCAGGTCGTCGGCCAGCCTGCTCTGCACATCCTTGATCGCCTCGGTGTCACCGATGACCTGGCGGACATCGGCGATCACGTTCGGCATGCCGGATTCGATCCGGCTCAGCAGCGCCCGGCTGGTGGCCGGGTGCAGTTGCAGGTGCATCCATGATTCGCGCAGTGCGGTGGCGCCGTTGGTGCCGTCCACGACTTCGTGCGGGGCGGCGTGCTGCAGGCGTCCCTCCGCATCGCGCTCTACTTCGAAGATCGGGTGAATTACCTCGCTCACGCTGACGCCGAGCCTGTTCAGCGACGAGGTGATCGATTCGACAAGCAAGGGCATGTCGTCGGTGACCAGCTGCACCGCCGCGCCGAGGCCGGAGCCGTCGTCGGGGTGATACACCCGGACCAACGCCCGGCCCGCCGGACGGTGCATGGCCAACTCCATGTGCCGCCGGAAGATCTGGGTGATGCCGGTGATCGCGCAGTCCACATCGCCAGCGTCGACGTGGCGGAAATACGCCTCCTCGAGGGTCGCCAGTTCGCCGCGCAGTACCTGCGGCAAACTCGCGGCCCACGCCGCACTGGACAATTCGGACGAGACCGTCATTTTTTCGCCAACTCCTCGGATTCGGTTCCGTAACAAAGCGACGCCGGTCCGAGAGTAGCTGTGCGTTGCAGGCGAGGGGGTGAAATCCCTTCCAATCCTGGGGTGTTCACCATCACCGCGGTGTTCGCCACGCGATTGCCCAGCTCGGATGAAGGATCCAGGCACAGCATCGTTCGGACTCGCGAACGTCAGGTGTGCGCTACAGGGTCTTTCTGCGGCGGCAGCGGGGCCGAAGCACCTCGGATCAGCTCGGCCACCATGTCGACGGTGGGAACCGCCGATTGCTCGAACTGTGCCTGCGCATTCACGTGTCCCACACTAGCGAGATTCGACCTGGCTGTGGGCGCCGGTGGGGTGCGGTTGTACCGGATCCGAGACATAACGGACGTCCTTTTTTGTGGCGCGGCGAACTCGTCGGTCCGGGCCTGGAAGTACCGGCTCGGTGGGAGCCGGGATCGAGTCGTGACCGCGTGGCAACGGTAGGACTGGATCCCGGAGCAAGTCGGCTATGCCGAGGCACAGCCGAGGTGCGGGCCGACCCGAGGGGTTGGCCGGCCCGCGGTCTCGTTCAGTCTCGGGTCAGCTTGCGGTGTGTAACCCGGTGCGGGCGGGCCGCTTCCAGCCCGAGGCGGTCGATCTTGTTGGCCTCGTAGGCCTCGAAGTTGCCTTCGAACCAGAACCACTTGGCGTCGTTGTCGGAGTCGCCCTCCCACGCCAGGATGTGGGTGCAGGTGCGGTCGAGGAACCAACGATCGTGGGAGATGACCACGGCGCAACCCGGGAACTGCTCGAGCGCGTTCTCCAGCGAACCCAGCGTCTCCACGTCGAGGTCGTTGGTCGGCTCGTCGAGCAGGATCAGGTTTCCACCCTGCTTGAGGGTGAGCGCCAGGTTCAGCCGGTTCCGCTCACCACCGGAGAGCACGCCGGCCGGCTTCTGCTGGTCCGGGCCCTTGAAGCCGAACGCGCTCACGTACGCACGCGACGGCATCTCCTGGTTACCGACCTGGATGAAGTCGAGGCCCTCGGACACGACCTGCCAGACATTCTTCTTCGGGTCGATGCCTGCCCGGTTCTGGTCGACGTAGCTCAGTTTGACCGTCTCGCCGACCTTCACCTCACCGCTGTCGGGGGATTCGAGCCCGACGATGGTCTTGAACAGCGTGGTCTTACCGACACCGTTCGGGCCGATGACACCGACAATGCCGTTGCGCGGCAACGTGAACGACAGATCCTTGATGAGCTGGCGGTCGCCGTAACCCTTGTCCAGGTGCGAGACGTCGACCACCACGTTGCCCAGGCGCGGGCCCGCCGGAATCTGAATCTCCTCGAAATCCAACTTCCTGTGCTTGTCGGCCTCGGCCGCCATCTCCTCGTATCGACCGAGGCGGGCCTTGTTCTTGGCCTGGCGGGCCTTGGCGCCGGAGCGCACCCAGGCCAGCTCGTCCTTGAGCCGCTTCTGCAGCTTCTGGTCCTTCTTGCCCTGCACCTCGAGCCGCTGAGCCTTCTTCTCCAGGTAGGTGGAGTAGTTGCCCTCGTAGGGGTAGGCGCGGCCGCGGTCGAGTTCGAGGATCCACTCGGCGACGTTGTCCAGGAAGTACCGGTCGTGGGTGACCGCGAGCACGGCGCCCGAGTACGCGGCCAGGTGCTGCTCGAGCCACAGCACGCTCTCGGCGTCGAGGTGGTTGGTCGGTTCGTCGAGCAGCAGCAGGTCGGGCTTGCTGAGCAGCAGCTTGCACAGCGCGACGCGGCGGCGCTCACCACCGGAGAGTTGGGTGACCGGCTCGTCCGGCGGCGGGCAGCGCAGCGCGTCCATCGCCTGCTCGAGCTGAGAGTCGACGTCCCACGCGTCGGCGTGGTCCAGGTCCTCCTGCAGCTTGCCCATTTCTTCCATGAGCTCGTCGGAGTAGTCGGTGGCCATCAGCTCGGCGATCTCGTTGAAGCGGTCCAGCTTCACCTTGATCTCGCCGAGGCCCTCCTCGACGTTGCCGCGGACCGTCTTCTCTTCGTTCAGCGGCGGCTCCTGCTGCAGGATGCCGACCGTCGCGCCGTTGGCGAGAAAGGCGTCGCCGTTGTTCGGCTGGTCCAGTCCGGCCATGATCTTGAGCACGCTGGATTTACCGGCGCCGTTCGGGCCGACGACACCGATCTTGGCGCCGGGAAGGAAGTTCAAGGTGACATCGTCGAGCACGACTTTGTCGCCGTGCGCCTTGCGAACCTTCTTCATCGTGTAGATGTACTCAGCCATAAGGAGGAAGCCTATCGGTGTCGGAAACGGTGAGTTGAACCGGCGGATACCCCTCGCAACGCGCGGCCGGAGCCGCGCCGCGCCGGGGTCAGGCGTCGGCGTGCTCGGGGTGGGTCGTCCGGGGTGGCGCCGCAACCGCGGCAGCGACATTCTCCCCCGGCCCATCGCCTGCCGGCACTGGTTGTTCAGCGCCGAAGCCATCTCCAGTATTCCGCATCTCCGACCACCGGGTCACCTGGGCGACGCAACGACCGAGGTCGGGCCCGACGGCGCTGGCCCGCATCTCCAGGTCACGTCGTTCCGAGCCGTCCTTGCTGCGATATTCCAGCGAACGCAACTGACCGTGGGCGATGACCGGATCGCCGCGGCGCAACGAGCCGTCGACCCCCGCCACCAGCCTGCGCCAGCAGTTCACGGTGAGGAACAACGTCCCGTTGTCCACCCATTCCCCCGTCGTGTGGTCCAGCCTGCGCGAGTTGCTCGCCATCCGGAAGCTCAGCACCTGCTCACCATTCGACAGGTATCGCTTCACCGGATTGTTGACGATGGTGCCGATCACGGTCGCGTTCGCCTCGTACATGATGACGCCCCTTCGCATTCGACCCGTGGCGGTTGCCCGGGGACTTCCTCCGCTCGAGGAGTGCCTCCAGCCTCACCGATTCGGCGGACGGCCGGGCACCTCGATCCGAGAATGTGGACAACTTTCTCGAATGTGGATACCCCGTGCTTCGTCCGGGGCAGTGGGATGCGAAAACGACTACAGCACTGAGAGATCGGTGTTGGCACCGCAGAGGACGATCACCGGACGCTCATCGTCGGCAGGCACGTACACGCCGCTCTGCACCGCGGCCAACGCCGCCGCCCCCGCGAACTCCACCACGACGCGGAACTCGCGCCACAGGTAGTCGCGGGCCGTCGCGATCGCGTCGTCGGTCACCAGCAGCGAACGCACCTGATAGCGCCGCGCGATATCCATCGCGATATCGCCGATTCTGGTGGCACCCAGGGATTCCGCCGCGATGCTGGACACCCCGACCTCGACCGGCCGGTTCGCGGACAGCGCCGCATGCAGGGTCGGAATGCCTTCCGGCTCGACGCCGACCACCTGCTGCCTGCGGCCGATCGCGGCCGCGATGCCCGCCACCAGCCCGCCGCCGCCCACCGCGGCGAGTACCGACGGCCGCCCGCGCACCTGTTCCTCGATCTCCAAGCCGACCACACCCGCGCCCGCGACGATCGCGGGCAGGTCGTAGGCGTGCAGTTGCAGCGCATTGCGTTCCGCAGCGAGTTCGTTCGCGTAATCGAGCGCCTCGGCGTATGTCGTTCCGTGCCAGAGCACCTCGGCTCCGTGCGACCACATCGCGGCGACCTTGGTGTGCGGCGCCGACTCCGGAACGACCACGGTGCAGGACTTTCCGAGCTGCGCGGCCGCCAGCGCGGCGGCGATGCCCGCGTTGCCGCCGGACGCGATAACCACCTGGTCGACGCTCGCCGCGGATGCCAGCAGGGCGTTGAGGCTGCCCCGAACCTTGAAAGTGCCGCCGTGCTGGAGGTATTCGAGTTTCATGGTGACCGGTACCGGACCGTTCGGCCCGGTCACGGTGGTGTGGAAGACCGGCGTCTTCCTGATGCGTCCGGCCAGCCGCTTACGGGCGGCCCGCACATCGGATCGGTAGATCCGATCGATCGGTCTGTGTTCGGAGAAAACTACGGACCGTTCGTTCACAACCACACCTTGACCACGCTCGACTCCACCATGACCTGAGACTTTCATGCCCTGCGGCATGGTCCTACCCTTACTTGTGTACCCCACCATCGCGTTTGGCCAGCTCCGCGAACATCGCGTTGTGCGCGGAGAGGGCGGCGTCATGGTCGCGGTCGGCGGCTCGATCGGTGCGCTGCGCCAGCCGCCGATCGCTGCGCGACCACTGGATGAGCAGGGCGAGCATCACCACGACGAGCGGCACCTCACCGCTTGCCCAGGCCAGGCTACCGCCGGTGCGCTGGTCGCCGAGCAGGTCGCCGTTCCAGTCGAGGCCGAGACTGCGGTAGAACCAGCCACCGAGCACCGTGGTCATGCTCATCAGCGCGATACCGAAGAAGGCGTGGAAGGGCAGCGAACCGAACACCATGCCGAGCCTGGTCAGCGGCTCCACTTGGCGCGGTTTGGGATCGATACCGATGACAACCCAGTAGAACAGGTAGCCGCTGAGCAGGAAGTGCAGGTTCATCAGCAGGTGTGCCGCATGCGAATCCGCGTACGTGTCGAAGATCCCGCCGAGGTAGAGCGCGTAGAAACCGCCCACGAAGATGACCGACGCCACGATCGGGTGGGTCAGGAAGCGCGACACCGGATTGTGCACCGCAGCGAGAATCCACTCGCGAGGTCCGGGAGCGCCGGTGCGCCCGGCGGGCGGCAAGGCGCGCAACGCGAGCGTCACCGCCCCGCCCAGTGCGAACAAGATCGGCGCCAACATGGACAGCGCCATGTGCGCGCCCATGTGCACGCTGAACATCGCGGGTGCGTACCGGCCGACTCCGGACGAGGTGGCGATCAGCAGCACCACGCAGCCGGACAGCCAGGCGATGGTCCGCCCGACCGGCCACGCGTCGCCGCGGGCGCGGAGCCGGCGCACGCCGAGCAGGTACAGCACGGCGAGCACGATCGCCAGCGTCCCGAAGATGAGGTCGAAGCGCCAGTCGAACAGCAATCGCCCGACGGTCGGCGGCCCGGCCAGGTTGTAGCCGAGTTCCACCTCGGCGGGCGTAGGTAGCGACGTCGGCGGTGGCGGCGGGGTACGACCGAGGCCGACCGCAAGCCCCATGGTCGCCGCGAAGATCAGCACCTCGACACCGGCGAACCGGACCAGCGCGCCGCGGTCGGTCGGGTTCGCGGCGAGCGCGGGCAGTGCGGCGCGCCGCTGCGCGAACCCGATCAGGCCGAGGATGAGCAGCGCGGCGGCTTTGGCGAGCACAAGCCTGCCGTAGGTGGTGGTGAACAGTTCGTCCCACGGAACCCGAACCCACGAGTTGATCACGCCGCTGACCCCGATGGTGACGAACGCGAGGGTGGCGGTCAGCGAGAACCGCCGCGCGGCAAGATCGGTGTGCGCGCCACCTCTACGTGCATGCGCCAGCAGCGCGAACAGGCCGCCCACCCAGATCGCGGCCGAAACCAGGTGCAGGATCAGGCTGTTGGTGGCGACGTCGTGCGCCCCGCCCGAGGACGAGTGGCCGGTCAAGGCCAGCGGCATCATCGTCAGGATCGCCCCGGCGAACAGCACCGGCGTCCACCCCCAGCGCAACGCGAGCCGGGCGCCGACCGCCACGATCAGCGCGAAGATCACCGTGGTCCGCCAGGCGCCGGCCAGCTCGATCTGATTGATGGCGCGCCACAGGCCGTCCGGTCGCAGCGTGTCACCGACCGGCTGCCCCGTGGTGTCCGACACCGTCAACGGAACGAGCAGCGCGGCGCACCCAGCCCAGATGAGCGCGAAATTCGAGGCGCGCCGAACCGCGCGATAGCCACCGACGTCGAGCAGGCCGCTCGCCTGCGGCGGCACCAGGAACGCGGCGAACAACAGCGACCCGACGGTCAGCGCCGCCGACAGGTCGGCGAGCGCGCGCACCGCGGGCAGGCCGTACGTGGTCAGCGGCCCCGGATCCGGAATCCCGAGCAGACTCAGCGCGTGCGCTGCGGACACGGCGACCACCAGCGCGGCAACCACCGCCGCGATCGCCCCCGCCAGCGCGATGATCACCGCGTATGTCGCCGCCGGCCGGGTGACCTCCAGACCTGATGAAGCGGACGGATCCTGCGCTGACGACATACGACACAGCGTAGTTCGATTGTTATCGCGTGGCCGCGTCGGGTTTGTGCCGATAGGGTGGTCGGCGAATCACGGAGGTGCAATGTCGATCGTGTCGATCGTGTTGATTGCCTTGGTGGCGTTGTTCTTCGCTGCCATGGGCGTCTACGGGCTACTGCGGCCCAGCCAACTCGTCGACCCACTCGGGCTGCTCGCCGACCGCGCGGACGCCCGCGCCGAGGTACGCGCCGTCTACGGCGGTTTCGGCATCGCCATCGCCGTGGTTCTCGGGTTGGCCGCCGCAGATGTCGGCAACCTCAGATTCGGGGTCTGTGTCGCGGTCGCCGCCGCGCTCGGCGGCATGGCGGTCGGCCGGATCTGGTCGGGTTTCGTAGAAAGCCCGTCCGCCTTCTTTCCCGTCTGGTTCTACCTGGTGCTCGAGGTGATCATGGCCGCAATGCTCGTACTCGCCGTCACGGTCGACCCCTAGCCATCTGGTCGGTCGCTATAATTGGCGCGCTGGACAGCACGACCAATGTCGGCCATGGTGGAACCCACTGCCTCCGTAGCTCAGTTGGATAGAGCAAGGGCCTTCTAATCCCTAGGTCGCAGGTTCGATTCCTGCCGGGGGCGCCACACCCCCTGTGGTCTGCACAAACAGTGCGCCACAGGGGGACTACCCACCCAGTGCAACGGCCAAACAGATGGGATGTTTCGCGCCCGGCGCGGCTGCATTCCCACCTGGGTTGCCGCCGAACGAGTGCCCTACTCCACCGAGCCGAAGTCCGCAGCCGAGATTTTGGGTGCAGAGCGCACGTTCCGGCGTCGGGGGCTGATCTACCGGATCATGAAGTGGTGATCTATCGGATGCGGACCTATCAGGCGGTGCGGGAGAACCTGGGGATCTTTCACCACTTCTTCCGTACTCATCTGCTGCCCGTGCAATTGCGTCATGGTGCAAGGCTGGTCGGCCGATGGGAATCCGAGGACGGGCGCGTCATCGCGGTTTGGGAGTATGACGATCGCGCGGCCTACGAGCGGGTGCAGGCTGCTGTGGCCGCGGATCCCGCAACTCGCGAGGCGCAGGAGGTGCGCCGGGGACTGCCCGTCCTGTTCAGCGAAAAGGACGAAGTGTTCATGAGAGCCGCTCCCGAGCTTGATTAGTTGCCGGACGTGGGTCGGACCGACCGAGTTGACGGTCGTCCTGCGGTAATTCGGTCAGCGCCAACGGTTTCCAGGCGCTTGGCCGAACGGTGCTGCCTAGCGGCGGTTGTCAGTCGTGGTTGCCGCGGGCGGTGCGACGACGGTGCGGACAAGTGAGCAGGTTCTGGTCTGGCAAGTGAGCGCCGTGGGGGCTGAACGTGGACATCGGCCGGTCGAGTGCCGAGCCGGGAGTCCGAAACACTTTCAGCACAGGGATCCATCATGCGAACAAGCAGTACAGATCAGAACAGGACCGTCGTGGTACTCGGGGGCGGTCCGACCGGGTTGACGGCGGCCATGCTGCTGGCGGCGGAGGGGTTGCGCGTCACGGTGCTCGATCGGGACGTGGCGGATCCGGGCGGCGGCGCGGAAGGCGCTTGGGATCGGTGGCGGCGGCCGGGCGTCAATCAGTTCCGGCATCCGCACATCATGCTGCCCGGCGCTTACCACCTGTTGGTGCGTGAGTTGCCGCAGGCGGTGGTCGAGTTGAAGGCGCTGGGCGCTGTGTCGCACAACATGCTCGGTGGTGCTTTCGAGCTGCCTGCCATCGGGGGTCGTCGCCCCGGTGACGAGCGGTTCGGGACGCTGTCGGCCCGTCGGCCGGTTATCGAGGCCGGGCTCGGCAAAGCCGCGGCGGAGACCGCCGGAATCACTGTCCGCCGTGGCACGTCCGTGGCGGGTTTGCTGACCGAGGCGGGGTCGGCCGGTCACGGTGCGCGCGTCACCGGTGTCCGTACGGGCGACGGCGAGGTGATCACCGCCGACCTGATCGTCGACGCGCTGGGCCGCAACTCTCCGGTCGGCAACATGCTCACCGATCTCGGAGTGCCCGCACCGATCCAGCAGAAGGACGAGGTCGGCTTCCTGGCCTACAGCAGGTACTTCCGCTCCCCCGACGGGTCGATGCCCGCGCAGGCCCCGTGGCCGCTCGAGCACCACAACAGTCTGGGGATCATCTCCGTGCCGGGCGACGCCGGAACGTGGTCGCTGGCACTGTTCGTCTCCGGGCGCGACCGCGCGCTGCGGGCGCTCAGCGATCCGGCGGCTTGGCAACGCGCCGTCGCCCTGTACCCGGATATGGCGCACTGGGCCACTTATGGCGAGCCGATCACCGGCGTGCTCGCCATGGCGGGTATGGAGTCACGGCATCGCAGGTTCGTGGTCGACGGACGTCCGGTGGCGACCGGCCTGCTGAGCATCGGAGATGCTTGGGCGACAACCAATCCGACGTTCGGCATGGGTATCACGATGGGGATGACGCATGCCGCACTGCTGCGTGATGTGGTGCGGGAGGTCGGGTTCGACGATCTGGAGAAGCTCGCGCTGCGGTTCGATGAGGGCACCGAGGCCACCCTCGCACCGGTGTACCAGGCGACGGCCGCATGGGACCGGCACCGGCTCGCCCAGATCGACGGTGAAATCAACGGCGTGCCTTACGAAACCGATGATCAGGACTGGAATCTTCGACAGGCGATCGAGGCAGCCAAACTGCTCGATCCCGGGGTATTGCGGGCGTTCGGTGAGGTCGGCTCGATGGTGAGCGCGCCGGAACAAGCGCTGGCCACACCGGGCCTCGTCGATCGGATCGTCGAACTCGGGGCGGGCGCAGCGCCTTACCCCACTACCGGGCCGTCGCGCACCGCGCTGCTGGCCGCGATCGGAGCCGAGTAATGCGTATCGAGACCAATGGCATCGAACTCCAGGTGCAGGTGAGCGGAGCCGGACCGGATGTCCTTCTGGTGCACGGCTTTCCGGACACACACGCCAGTTGGCGCCACCAGGTTTCCGCACTGAACGCCGCCGGGTACCGCACCATCGCGCCCGATCTGCGCGGGTTCGGCGTCTCGGACAAACCGGTGGAGCTGGCGCAGTACGAGCTGCCGGAGTACCTCGCCGATCTCGTCGGCGTGCTGGATGAGCTGGGCGTCGAACGGGCGCATGTCGTCGGCCATGATTGGGGTGCCTCGCTGGCTTTCCTGTTGGCCGCGAGCTACCCGGACCGGGTGGCCAGCCTCACCTGCCTGTCGGTCGGGCACCCCGCGGCCGTGGTGGACGCGGGGTTGGCCCAGCGCGAGAAGTCCTGGTATTTCCTGCTCTTCCAGTTCTCCGGGATCGCCGAACGGTGGTTGGCGCAGGACGATTTCGCGAATACCCGGCAGTGGCTGGCCACCCATCCCGATCTCGACGAGGTCATCGAGCGGCTGCGTGACCCACGAGCACTCAGCACGAGCCTCGGTGTGTACCGCACCGGTGCCGGACCGCAGTTGCTGGTGGAGCCGCCCGCCGTGCCGCAGGTGCGCGCACCGATGCTCGGGGTGTGGAGCAGCGACGATCGGTACCTGACCGAGGCGGCGATGACCGGAACCGAGAAATATCTCGGTGGGTCGTGGCGTTACGAACGCCTCGACGGCGTCGGCCACTGGATGCAACTCGAGGCGCCGGATCGGGTGAACGAGCTGCTGCTCGACTTCCTGTCCGGGCAGTGAGCTCGGACGGTCCCACCTGCGGGTGGGACCGTCCGGAGGACCTACCGGTCCGGAGGTGGCCCAAATGCATCGTCCGCGATGGATAACACGGACACTGTCGATAGCGTTGTCAATCACGACGGCCGCCGCGCCGGAAGGAGAGTTATGAGTGCGACCCAGGGCCGAGCGCTACTGGCCCAGAGCTTGGCCGCGGGGCGTGATCGCGCGTTCGTAGGGCGCGATACCGAACTCGAGCTGTTCAGGGCGGCGCTGGCCGCGACCCCGAACGCCCGGCCGGTCCACTACCTGCACGGGCCCGGCGGCATCGGCAAGTCCGCCCTGCTCAGAAGGTTCGCGAACGAGGCCCGCCGGGCAGGCCGCGCGGTGGTCGAAGTCGACGGCCGCACCGTCACTCGCACCCCGGAAGGCTTCACGGCGGCCGCGGGGATCGCGGTCGAGCGGGCAGGCACGGTGTTACTCGTCGATACCTTCGAAATGTGCCAGGGCCTCGAAGGCTGGCTGTGGGAGCGATTTCTTCCGCAGTTGCCGCTGGGTGCGATCGTGGTGATCGCCGGGCGAGCCGCGCCGGACCCGTTGTGGGCCGCCGATCCGGGGTGGGCCGAACTCCTGCAAGTCACCGCTTTGCGAAACCTGACCCCCAACGAAGCCGCCGAGTTCCTGCACGCGCGCCAGGTGCCCGCGAACGCACAGCAGGCCTTGCTCGGCTTCACCGGCGGCAATCCGCTCGCGCTCGCGCTGGCCGCGGCGGTGGCCGTGAAAGACCGTACGGTGGCGGCGGATTGGAAGCCGAGCCAGGACACCATCGCCACACTGCTGAACCAACTGGTCGGCGACACACCCGGCACCGAGCATCGCAAGGCTTTGGAAATGTGCGCGCACGCCTATGTCACCTCGGAGTCGTTGCTGCGCGCGGTATTCGGTGACGCGGCAGCCGAGCTCTTCGCTTGGCTGCGGGTGCAGCCGTTCATCGAGTCGACAGACACGGGGCTGTTCCCGCACGACGTGGTGCGGGAGGCGCTGGAGGCGGACCTCAAATGGCGCGACCCCGAGGGTTTCGCCGAGATGCATCATCGGATGCGGGAACTGCTTCTGGCACAGCATCGTTCGGCGCCGCCTGCCCAGTTGGTCCAGGCCACCGGCGCGCTCATCTTCATCTACCGCACCGATCGGCAGATGTCGGAGTTCAATATCTGGCGCGAGACCGGACTGGTCCAAGACCATCCTTACCGGCCGAGCGAGCGGGAACGGGTGCTGGCGCTGGTCGAGCAACACGAAGGACCGGAATCGGTACCGATTGCCTCCTTCTGGCTCGATCACCAGCCTCATGCCTTTCGCGTCTATTACTCCACGCACACCGGTGAGCTCGCCGGTTTTTCGGCCTGGCTCGAACTCGCCGAACCTGAAGGGCTGGAGATAGATCCGGTCGTCGCCGAGGCCTGGAACCACGCGCGGGCCAACGGACCGCTCCGGCCTGGTGAATATATGGCGTTGGCCCGCTTCACCATTGACGGCGTGGCGTATCAGCGGCCTGCCGCGTCGACCACTTTCGCCCAGTGGCGCGCGACCGGGGAAATGATCCGCGGTGAACGGCTTGCCTGGTCGTTTGTCGTGATGCGCGACGACGGATTCTGGAACGATCACCTCGGCTCGATCAACATGCTGCCCACCGCGGCGCCGCCCACGATCGGCGACCATCGGTACGCCTTGTTCGCCCACGATTGGCGCGCTCAGCCCCCTGGCCCGTGGCTACAGCAGAAGTCCGAGTCCATGCTGTCGGGGTCGGCGATGACGGTCGGCGCGGCACCCGCCCGCCAGCTGGTCGTGCTGTCGCGACCGGAGTTCGACGCGGCGATTCGCGATGCCCTGCGCACGCTGCGGCAACCGGCGGCGCTGGCCGACAACCCACTCAACCGCAGCAGGCTCGTCGTCGAGAGCGGCAAGACCTTGAGTGAAGTCCTCGCCGACGCGGCGCAGGGACTGCTCGGGCAGCGCGGCGGCGAGAAGCTGCACCGCGCGGTCACGATCGCGCACTTCCGCGGGGCGCCCACCCAGGAGGTGGCGGCCGAGCTGCTCGGGCTGCCCTTCAGCACCTACCGCCGCCACCTCACCACGGCGGTGGAGCGGATGAGCGAGCTGCTGTGGCGACACGAATTGAACGGTGACCTTGTCTGACGCCGGCCTGCCGACGCCGCTCGTCTTCTTCCGCGTCGGCATCGTCGTGCCCGACCTCGATGTCGCCATCGCACGTTTCGCCGATGGGCTCGGTATGGCGTTCACCGACCCTGTCACCCAACGTATTCCACTGATGGAGGTCGACGGACGCGCGACGCGGTCGTTCGAATTGACCACCGCGATGTCGCGCACCGAACCGCCCTACTACGAGCTGATCCAGGCCACCGGCGACAGCATCTTCGCCAACCCCGCAACCAGCAGAGTTCTGTATTACGGCTGCTGGGAACAGGATACGCAGCGCCGCCTCACCCGGTTGGCGAGCCGGGGCGCGCCGCCCGAAGTGATCTGGCGGTCCGCGCCCGAGGCGGCCCCGACCGCCATTTTCACCCGCCCCGACCGCACCGGCGGCCGGATCGGCTATCTGTCCGCGCAGACCAGGCCCGCTATCGAGGAATGGGCACGGACGGGCAAGTCCCCCTAGGGATTCCGCTGCCCAGGAAACACGGACTCCCAGAAGTCGTGTAGCGCCGTCGCGGCCGCCGCCGGCTGCTCGAGCATCCACCAGTGTCCGGCGTCCGGCATGATGTAGAACGTCGCACCGAGCTGACGGGCGACTTCGGCGGCCAGCAGATAGTCGTCGAACCGGTCGTGCACCGGGTTGATGACGAGTCCCGGTGCGCACGTTCGCTTCAACTCATGCCCCCAATCGAGGTACGGGTTCACTGCGGAGCGATAGAAGTCCAGGACCGCTCGGCCCATTGTCCCGTCGAACTGTTGATGCATCCGTCGCACCTGTGCGTCGGGCACGCCGAGCGAACGAAGCGCCACCGCAACGCCTTCCGGGGCATCGAGCTCGGCGACGACGGCCCGCCGGACGAATTCCTCACCGGCACCGACGGTCTGCCAGGTCTTGGCGAGCTCGTGCCATACATAGTCCGGATGCAGGGCGCTCGCCCCATCGGCCACCCAACTGCGCAGCGCGACATCGGAATTGGTGGCGATCCGATAGACGAGCAGAGCACCGACGTCGTGGCCGACCAGATCGATCGGGCCGGGAATGCGCCGCAGCTCGGTCTCCAGCCACGCCGCGTACCCGTCCTTGGTGGCGACGAACGATTCCGGCCTGCCCCGGCCGAACCCCGGCAACGCCAGGGCGACGCTCTCGGCGCCGAGGTGTGCTCGCACGCCATCCCAGACGTCGGCGGTTTCCGGGACACCATGCACGAAGACGACGGTCATCAGCGATCCTCTCTGGTCGACAACACCTGCCCTGGTGGACGGGCCGCTGCCAACCTTCGGCGTCGAGCCAGCTCAGGTGCCAGACCAGAACCTGCTCAATTTCCGAGGTGGCAGGTAATGAGCACCGGATGGCCTGTCGGCTGAGTATCGGTTTGCCGCACGGTTTTCCGATGGGACACAGCGAGCACGTCGACATAACCGCGCGGCACCGCGCAGGCCGGGATCTCCGTACCGCAACGGCGGCGTCCGGGCGCGTCCGCGTCGCCGTGCACGCGGCGGATCCGATCACCCGAACGGGCGTGCTGGCGTCGCTGCGCGGTCGAGCGGAAGTTCAGGTCGTTTCGGGTGACGAGACGGCACGCGCGGCGGTGCGGGTGGTCGCCGCCGACCGGGTCACCGCGGAAACACTTGCGCTGCTGCGCGATTCGGCGACGCTGGTGGACTGCCCGGTGGTTCTGGTGGTCGCCGAGGTGGACCCGGCCTACCTGCTGATGGTCGCCGAGTGCCGGGTAGTCGCGATACTCCCCCGCGCGGCCGCCACCCCGGACCGGGTGATCGCGGCCGTCGCGGCAGCCGCGGCCGGTGCCGGGCTCATCGCACCGGATCTACTCGGGGAACTGCTGCGCCAACTGGAGCGACTGCATCGGGAGGTGCTCACCCCCAACGCGCTGACCGCCGCGAGCCTGACCGCGCGCGAGATCGAGGTGATCCGACTCCTCGCCGACGGTGCCACCGCCGCGGAGATCGCCAGGCGGATCAATTACTCGGAACGCACCGTGAAGACGGTGATCTACGGCGTCACCAGGCGGTTGAACCTGCGCAGCCGGGCCCAGCTGGTCGCCCACGCGGTACGCCACGGGGTGATCTGAGCCGCCGTGATGTTTAGAACTGAAGTGACGGGGATTACCTGTATCGAAGCGTGACGACCGTAGGCTCGGGCGGGTCCACTGGGTGGTCGACAGATGTCGCGAGGGTAGCTGGAAGGGCTGTGAGCAATGCTGCGGAAGTTCCTTGATCAAGGTGTCGTCTCGTTGATCGACAGGTCGGCACGGGTGCAGGCACCGCTGGTGCGCAAGTACACCGGCTTCGTCCGAGGCAGGCATCCGGGCGAATCCCCCGATCAGCTCGTCGACCGGCTCGGACGGCACTACTTGATCGCGGTGACCGCCAGTGGAGTGGTCGTCGGCCTCAGCGCGGCGGTGCCTGGCGTCGGCACCCTGGTCGGGTTGGCCGCCGCCGGTGCGGACACCGTGTTCTTCCTGGAGGCCTCCACGGTGTATGCCGTTGGCGCGACCGAAGTTTCGGGAAGCAAGGGCGCGGCTCCGAGGCCGCCGCTCGTCTCGGCGGTCGTGCTCGGCCAAGCGGGCACCGAGGGCCTCGGCGCGGCGGGCCGCTCGGCCAAACAGTGGGATACCAAGCTGGCCAACAAGCTTCCGATCATCCGACGGATGGACGACTCCCCCATCAAACGATTCCTCGTCCAATTCATCGTCAAGCGCGGCGCGCTCGCGTTCGGCAAGGTGATCCCCGCGGGCATCGGCGCCGTGGTCGGCGGTGTCGGCAACCACGCGCTGGCCCGCGGCGTCATCAAGAACCTGCACGAAACTCTCGACGACGCCGAACCGGGTCGGGCGGTGTCCGCGTCCACCACGGGCGTCTAGCCGGCCACCGGTGCACCGCGCAGCCGGTCGGCCAGTGCGGGAACGCCGTCCCCGGTCAACCGTGCCAATCCGGCGGGACGGCCGGTGACCACCAACAGCAGCGCCGCCATCGGACCGCGAACCTCGCTGCCCGCGCCGTGGGACCAGTCGATGTCGGTGGCGCGCAACGCGAATCCGTCGAGGCGGCGCTTCTGCCATACCGGCCAGCCGATTTCCGCCGCGGTGGTGGCGCCGGTCGCGGCCGCGTCGACCGGGACCTCGATGGTGCGGCCCAGCGGGATGGCGATGTCCTGACCGTGCACCATGGTGTCGAAGAGGATGTTGCGATAGTTGGTGGGGCCCGGCAGTTTTCGGGACGACGCGTGCGTGCGCAGCAACGCGACCAGCTCGGCGGGCTGGCGTTCGGCGGCGCGCACGGTGAGGTCGTCGATGAGCCGGTTGTAGTTCCCGTTCGCGCGCAGGCCGGCGACGAACAGGGCGCCGAGTGACGGCGGGTGAGGCGTCAGCGCGACGTGCGCGGCGACGTCGCGGATCCGCCAGCGGTCGCACAGCGACGGCATTTCCCATTCCTCGGGTGTCAGCTCGGCGAGCACGTCGGCGATGGCGAGGCGCTGCTCTTCGATGACCCGCCAGCTGGCCTCGCGGTCGAGCAGCGGTGATGTATTCGCCGACATCGGACACCTCCGGTAGTATTAGTCAGCATCACTGACTAAATTAGTCAGCGGATCGTACTACTGTCAAGGAGTGGAATGGCCGACGCCGAGCTGAACTCGGGCCTGCTGATGTTCATCGCGCACCGGTCGATGGAGGACCGGATCTTCGCCGAGCTGCAAGCGGCCGGGTTCACCGACATCACCGTGGCGCAGGGCCGGGTCGCACAGCGCATCAGTCCCGACGGCATTCGCCTCACCGAGCTGGCCGAGCAGGCGCAGGTCACCAAGCAGACCGCGGGATTCCTGGTCGACCAGCTCGAACGCGCCGGATATGTGGAGCGCGTCGCCGACCCGACCGATGGTCGCGCGCGCCTGGTCCGGCTGTCCGAGCGCGGCAAGAAGGTGGCGGCGTTCGCGAACTCGATCGCCGACCGGATCGAAGGAGAATGGGCCGCCCACCTCGGCGCCCGACGCATGCGTGAACTACGCGCAGCGCTGGCCGCGCTGCGTGAGATCACCGATCCGTACGCCCACCCAGAAGGTGCGGCCGCTCGGCCCGGTAGAGCCGTTTGAGCGGTTCCAGCGGAGGCAGTTCCCAGAACGCGGCGCCGAATCGTCGGCGACGCCGAGCAAGGCGTTCACCGCCCGGCGGCCGAATTCGTCGCGTCGAATGGGCTGCATCGGCGCCCGCACCCGGCCCAGGCGAATGCACACCCGACTCCCGACCGGGAGGAGACTGGGCAAGTGGCGGACGGAATTCAGCTGATTGTGGTGGATGCGGCGAACGTCATCGGCTCGCGCCCGGATGGCTGGTGGCGCGATCGTGCGGGAGCGGCGCGAAGACTACTCGAGCAACTCTCCGCTTCGGCGCTGCAACGCGAGCAACAAATGGTCGTCGTGCTCGAGGGTAAGGCGAAGGCCGCGGATGCGAGCGTGGACGGTGTGCGGGTGGTGCAGGCGGACGGCTCGGGCGACGACGCGATCGTCGATGTGGTCGCGGCGGCCGTCGAGCGAGACAGCACGCGGCCGATCACCGTCGTGACCGCGGATCGCGAACTGCGCGAGCGCGTCGCGGCGCTCGGCGCGGGCACCGTCGGACCCACCTGGCTGTGGGAGCGCCTCAGGTAGCGAACCGACCAGTCCTCATCTCTTTTGTGAAGGTTGGCCAACCGCCCCATAACAATTGGTCGGCTGGGTAGTCCCCTCGTATGAGCGATGCTTTCGAGGAACGTGGCCGGCCAGCCCTCGGGCGCGCCTCCCCCGAATTGCTGGCGGCGCGAGCGGTGATCGAACAGGCGAAGGGCGCGTTGATGCTGGTCTACGGGGTAGACGCGCAACAGGCGTTCAGCATGCTGCGCCGCCGTTCACAGGAGACGAACGTCAAACTGCGAGCGCTGGCCGCGCAATTGATCGCCGAACTCCCTTCCCTCGACCTCGCGCCACCGGAACTCCGAGCCAAAGTCGACTATCTGCTGCACATCGCCCATCCGGGGGGAACCAAATCTTCGGGCAAACCGCCCGCTGAGCTCTGACCAGCGCCGACACCGGCTCGGCGCGAAATCCGTTGGGACGTATCGGACAATCCGTCTGCGGACACCGAGCGAACTCAGCCCCCGATGCGATCGCTGGCGGCATGCCAGCTACCGTGCGCGGGTGATCCTGCTCACTGTCGGCTTGGTTCTGTTGGGTGTCTTCGCACTGCGGTTCCATTTGGACCGGCGGCGGCTGAGCAACGGAATCTACCTGCTGCTAGGTGTGGCGGTGCTCGGCGCCTGGGCACTCGGCTCGGGTAACGACATCGACCTGACGCTCGCGCTGGTCGGACTGCTCGTGGTGCTGTCGCCGCTGGTGGTGCTGGTGCTGGCAGGGCTGCTACTCGCCAACGGCATGCAGATGGTGCGCCGCGAGGGGTTGCGGATCGCGAACCTGCTCTCGATCGGGCCGGGGATCGTCCTGCTGGTGCCCTATGTGCTGCTCGGCGTCGCCATCGCGACGGGCAGCCTGCGCTCGGTCCTGCTGGCGTCACTGGTACTGGCGGTGAGCTACTTCGGGTTCGTGTTCACCGGCTTCGTGCTGTATTCGCTGCTCTACGGCTGGCTGCCGTACAAACCGGGAATGGACGCGATCGTCGTACACGGCTCGGGTCTGGTCGGCGCGCGCGTCTCGCCGCTACTCGCCAGCCGACTGGACCGGGCGATCCAGATCTACTGGGCCGAACTCGCCGAGGGCCGCCGCCCGGTAATCATCGCCAGTGGTGGAAAGGGCTCCGACGAGGCGGTATCGGAAGCCGCCGCGATGGCGGACTATTTGCGGGCCCGCGGCATACCCGACGACAGTGTGGCTACCGAGGCTCGGTCGACCACTACGCGGGAAAACCTGCTCTTCATCAAGCGACTGCTCGGCGAGCGCGGACCGACCACCCGAATGGTGTTGGTCACCAGCAACTTTCATGTCCTGCGCACGGCGATCCTGGCCCGCAGGCTGAAGCTGGACGCCGAGGTGACCGGCGCGCGCACCGCCTTCTACTACCTGCCGAGCGCGATCCTGCGCGAGTTCATCGCGATCGTGGTGGCCTACAAGTGGACCAACGCCATCACCTGCCTGACGCTCGTGGCTTTGCCGCTGCTGCTGGCCTTGGCGACCGGCGGGATGCCCACCAGCCGCTGAGTCAGGAAGCGTCGACGCGTTCGTGCACGGTCAGCAGCAGGTGATCGAAGCGGGTGCGGAACCCCGCGCTGTCTTTGCTGAGCATCCTGAGTTCGTTGACGAACTGCGCGGCCAGGTCACGCAGCTTGGTATTGGTCTCCTGGGAGCGCCAGCGCAGCACCCGGAACGCCTGATCCGCGTTCACCCCGTAGGCGAGAATCAACGCGCCCTTGGCCTGCTCGATCACGGCGCGCGCCTCGACCACCTCCGGCAGGATCTCTTCGAGCACCTCCTGGCGCTGCTCCTCGAGCCGCTCGGTCACGTCGACGTAGTAGCCGGACGTGCCGACCGCGGTGCCGTCCTCGTCGACCATCAGGTCACCGACCACGACGACCTCACGGACCTCGTCTTCGGTGTCGATGATCCGGTGCCTGCCGCAGAACGGCTGCCCGGTTTCCGCCGCGGCGGCGATACAGCTCGCCACGTGTTCCCGATCGTCGGGGTGCTTGTGGGACAACAGCAGCTCGGTTGTCGGCTTCACGGTCCCCGGCTCGTAGCCGTACATCTGCGCGAGCTCGTCGGACCATTCCCACCGCTGGTCGGCAAACCAGAATCGAAACCATCCCGGCTCGGCGCACGCGTCGATGCCGATGGTCTCTTCCATCGCGCTCACCGCGTCCGGTGGAACTTCGTCGCCCAGCGTCACCGCTCCAGTATCCGCCGAAACACTCGTGCTTCGGACCCCGACCCACAAATACGCCGAACCCGTGACACTCGGCCCTCTGCTCGCAAGATCGTCCGGAAGGCGTAAGTCGAGAAACCCGCCTTGACCACCTGGGTTGTGCGATGCTCGTCACCGTCGGCGAATGTGGTTGCACCCCAGGCTGATCGCGAGGAGAAACATGAGCCCTGTTCCGTCGTTGCGGCGCCTCGGGTCGCTCACGCTGGCCGGTGTGCTGGCCTTGGCCCTCGCGGGCTGCGGGGATGCCGGACCCGGCGCACCCGCGGAGACCAACGCTCCGGTCGCCACCACGCCGATGGCCGACGAGACCGCCTTCGTCTCCGTCACCGACGTCGAGCCGACCATCCTGGTCGACGCGCGCTATTTCGGGGAGCACAACTTCCTCGGCACCCGGGTGACCGGTTACGAAGCGCCGCGCTGTTTGCTGACCAAGCAGGCGGCCGCGGCGCTGGCGGAGGTACAGCGGGAATTGCAGCCGATGAACCTCTCGCTCAAGACCTACGACTGCTATCGGCCGCAGCGCGCGGTCGACCACTTCGTCGCGTGGGCCAAGGATCTCGGCGATGTGAAGATGAAGAAAGAGTTCTATCCCGCCGTGGACAAGGCGAACCTGTTCCGCGACGGCTACATCGCCGAGAAGTCCGGGCACAGCAGGGGCAGCACCGTGGACCTCGCCATCGTCGCCCTGCCCGCCGCCGACCCGGAACCGTACCGGGACGGTGATCCGCTGCGCGAATGCTTCCTGCCCACCGAGCAGCGCTTCCGCGACAACATCCTCGACTTCGGCACCGGCTACGACTGCTTCGACCCCGCCGCACACACCGCCAATCCGGCCGTCGGCGGCACCCAGCGGGCCGTCCGCGCGCTGCTGGCCGAGCTGATGGAAGAACACGGGTTCACCAATCTCGCCGAGGAATGGTGGCACTTCACCCTGAAGGACGAGCCGTTCCCGAAGACGTTCTTCGATTTCCCGGTGCGCTAGCCTCCCCGTCGCGCTGGCCTTCCCGGTGCGCCTGCCTTCCCGGTGCGCTGGCCGTTCCTCTCCGCAGGTCGCAGCCTGCTCCTACACTGAAAAACAGCGGCACGGTCGACCGCAGGAGCGCCACGGCAATTCCGCGATCGGCATATCTCCCAGACCCGACCCGCCCAGACTCGACCCGCCCAGGGCCCGCAGCGGCCCGTTTCCCGGAGGAGGCGGCATGCCCGATCCATCGCACCTGAAGATCTGCCTATTGGGGCAGGGGTGCACCTGCCCTACCGTCACCCTGTTCCTCGCGCCCGAACCGCTGATCCCCGGCGGCAGCATTCTGCACCTGCTCGAGCAGGCGCCGCTGGCCGCCGACACCGCCGCGCCGACCGCAGATGCCGACCTGGTCGACCTGGTACAGACCGACTCGACCCACGCCGAACCCGGCCCCCTGGTCCGCACCGAGTTCCGGGCGTTCCGGTCCGGCCTGCCCGACCCGCACGAGATCCGCACCATCCTGCACGACCGGCACATCACCGATACCGCACCGGTCGGCCTCGATCTCGACGACCCCGCGGAAATGACCCGGCTCGCCCTGCTCCCCGAGCGCCCCATCGGATTCCGGCGCACCGAGGACTTCCAAGAGGCAGCCGTCCGCCGCGCCATGCTCGCGGTGTACCGGCACTTCCAGGTGGACCAGCGAATTCGCTTGACCTACCACGGTTTCGCCGACCCGGCGACCGGCTGGTTCGCCCTGCGCACCGCGATCGCCTGATCGAATCAGTCCTTGCGGGCGATCCCGCCGTACGCGCCCGAACGTTCGGGGTGGTCGCCGACGTCGGCCGGATTGTCGGGCCGCCACAGCGGCAGCTGCACCAGCCCCGGCTCGAGCATGGTCCAGCCCTGGAAGAACTCGGCGATCTCGGGCTTGGTGCGCAGCACGATCTCGGTGGAGGTGCGCCCGGACAGCTTCTGCGCTTCCAGCACCTCCTCCGGTTGCCCGTCGGCCGTGGCGTGGGTAATCGCGAGATAGCTGCCGGGGGCGATCGCGTCCCGCAGCCGCGCGATACAGCCCGCGGGATCGGCCGCGTCGGGCACGAAATGCAGCACACCGAGCGCCAATACGGCCACCGGCTGGTCGAAGTCGAGCAGCCGCGCCACCTCCGGGTCGGCCAGAATGGCGTCGGGGTCGCCGATGTCGGCTTGCACGACAGCGGCGGCGGGATTTCCGTCGAGGATGGCCCGGCTGTGCGCGACCGCGACCGGGTCGATGTCGACGTAAACCACACGGGCCGACGGATTTACGGCCTGCGCCACCTCGTGCACATTACCGACGGTCGGGATACCGGAGCCGATATCGAGGAACTGGTCGATGCCTTCGTCGACCAGGAATCGCACGCACCGACGCAGCAAATCCCGGTTGGCGCGCATGGTCTCGGCGACATTGGGCGTGAATTCCTCGATCTGGCGGGCCAGCATTCGGTCGATCTCGAAGTTGTGCATGCCGCCGACGAAGTAGTCGTATACGCGAGAGGCGCTGGGACGATCCAGATCGATACCCTCGGGCGCCCAACTCGGTCTGGTCATCACTCGCCAACCCTTCTCGAAACATCGCTTGCCAGCGACGAAAGCATCGCCATCGTAGCCGGGTTCGTGAGTGGCCGCAGTTGGGCGGAGCTCCGCAAATCGGACTACGATCAGACGTTATGGCGTGGGATGCCGGGAGCGGTTCTGATCCTGGCGGACCGCACGCCGAACTGGCCGGGAAATGGGCGGCCGCACTCGGTGGCGGGCCGCGCAATCATGTCGTGCCCATGAGCTCGGCCGAAACCCGCACCCTGCTCACCACCTTGGCCAAGGAATTCGTCGACATCGCGGCGAACCAGGGGCCCACCGATCGGGTCGCCGGACTCGGCGGTGAGCTCGCCCGCTCGCATTTCGTCGGCGACGAAGTGCTCGGCCGCAGTCTCGCCGTACTCAACACCTACCTCATCGAGACGGGCACGGTCTCCCCCGCCCGCGCTGCCGAGTTGCTGGGCGCCTTCGCCACCGGCTATCTGCGCGCCTTCCGCGCGTGGTTGCTTGCCGAGCAGGAAAGTGTCCGGGCCGCCGACATCACCGCCCGCAGGCTGGTCGAGCAGCAGCTGCGGGCCAGCGAGGCACGGCTGCGCGCGGTGTTCTCCCAGGCCGGGATCGGCACCGGGCTTTCGGACATGACCGGACGGATCATCGAGGTCAACAATGCCTTCGCGGGCATGCTCGGCTACCGGCCCGAGGAGATGTGCCGGCTGTCGGTCACCGATCTGACCCACCCGGACGACGGTCCCGACATGTGGCAGAAGTACGCCGGGGTGCTCTCGGGCAAGTACGACAACGTGCAGTTGGAGAAGGCCTACCGGCACCGCGACGGCGGCACGGTGTGGACCCACATCAACGTCTCGCTCATCCGCGACGAGCACGGCAAGCCGCAGTACACGCTGGTGCTGGTGGAGGACGTGTCCGAGCGCCGCGCACTGCGCGAACGGCTGCACTACCGGGCCCACCACGATCAACTGACCGGGCTGCCGAACCGGTCCCGCTTCTTCGACGCGCTCACCGCGGCCTACGCCGACAGCGCCAGGGTCGGGCTCTGCTACATCGATCTCGACCACTTCAAGACCGTCAACGACACCTTCGGCCACACCGTCGGTGACGAGCTGCTCGCGCAGGTCGCCGCCCGGCTCAACGCCTGCGTCAACCGGTCCGATCAGCTCGTCGCGCGCATGGGAGGCGACGAATTCGTCGTGCTCATCCCGCATTCCACCGGTGTCGAGGAAGCGGCGGGAGTGGCGAGAACGGTGTTGCACGCGTTGGCGCAACCGTTCTATGTGCACGAGCATCAGCTGACCGTCACCGCGAGCATCGGCGTGATGGAGGAACGCGCCGACCGGATGTCGGCCACCGACTTCCTGAAGGCGGCCGACACCAGCATGTACTGGGCCAAGGCCGCGGGCCGCGGGCGGTACGCGATCTTCGACGCCGACCGGGGCCGCCGCGAACACACCAGCGCCGAGCTGTCGGCGGCCATGCCGTCGGCGTTACGGGACGGCGAGTTCTACCTCGACTATCAGCCGATCGTCTCGCTGGCCAACGGGCAGACCGTGGCGGTGGAGGCCCTGGTGCGCTGGCGACACCCGGATCTCGGCATTCTGAGCCCGGCCCGGTTCGTCGACCTCGCCGAGGACAACGGGCACATCGGCGCGCTCGGCTCCGTGGTGCTGGAGACGGCCTGCCGGGCCAGCCGCGAGTGGCACGACCGCTATCCGCAGACACCGACGGTCAGCGTGAACGTGTCCGCCGCCGAGGTGGCCGACCCGGCCTGGCTGGACCACGTCCAGCAGGTGATCGCCGAGACCGGGATCGACGCGAGCCTGCTGCAGTTGGAGCTGACCGAGCGGGCGTTCATGCAAACCACCGGACGGCCGCTGCGCGCGCTGCACACCCTGGCCGACGCCGGTGTCCGCATCGCCATCGACGACTTCGGTACCGGTTACTCCAATCTGGCCTACCTCGGCCAACTCCCGCTGCACGTGGTCAAACTCGCAGGCCCGTTCATCCAGCGCATCCGCACGCCGGACACCGCGAGCCCCACCGACCTACTGTTGCTGGAGACGATCATCGATCTCACGCACGCGCTCGGCTTCACCGTCACCGCCGAGTGCGTCGAAACCCGCCACCAGGCCGACCAGCTCCGCGACCTCGGCTGCGACACCGCGCAAGGCTGGCACTTCCACTATCCGATGCCGGCCGAGCAGGTGACGACACTGCTGAGCATGTCCGACCTCCGGCTGAGCTGAAACACCTACTGCCGCAAGAATTCACACCTTAGCGGCGGTGTGCACGGTGCCGGCCGGATAGATCATCCGGTCCGGCGGGTTGCTGGTGCGGCGGGCGAGCGGGTAGTAGATGGCGGCGGTGAACACGATGCCGACGATCCAGGAAATGTCCGCGCCGCCGAGCATTTCGGTGACCGGGCCGGTGTAGAGCTGCTGGGCCAGGAACGGGATCTGGGCCAGCACGCCGAGGGTGTAGCAGACCAGTGCGGTGCTGTTCCAGCGGCCGTACCGGCCGTCGGGGTCGTAGAGGGCGGGGATGTCGATGCGTTCGCGGGAGATCAGGTAGTAGTCGATCAGGTTGATCGCGCTCCACGGGGTGAACACCATCAGCAGGGTGAGCACGAAATTTTTGAAGTTGCCGAGGAAGTCGGCGCTGGCCCCGATCGCGACGAGCATCGACACGGCGGTGAAGCCGACGATGTAGGCGGCCCGCGCGAACGGCGTGGTGCGTGACTGCCCGTTGAACGCGGTCACCGAGGTCAGGATCGACATGAACCCGCCATAGGCGTTGAGACAGTTCACCGTCAGCTTGCCGACCACGATCACCAGGTAGATCAGCAGCGCGAGGGCGGCGGGCCCGGCCAGGTCACCGATGAAGCCGACCTGGTTGCCGAGGAATGCTTTTCCCGCCACCGCCGCGACCAGCGCGCCGAAGGTCATCGACCACTGGGAGCCGAGCACGGTGCCCGCGAAGGTCGCCAGGAAGGTGGTCCGGTCGCTGGTCGAGCGCGGCAGGTAGCGCGAGTAGTCGGCCACGTAGGGCCCGAAGGTCAATTGCCAGCCCGCGCCGAGCGAGATGGCGAGCACGAACGTCGCCGTCTCGAACGGCTTTACGCCGACGTAGCCGCTCACGTCGTACTCGGTGAACAGCCGGACGGCGAGGTAGCTGAACCCGGCGACGCCTACCACCGTGGCGATCCGCCCGACCACGTGGATCAGCCGGTAGCCGGTCACCGCCACCACCGCGGTGAGCGCGCCGAAGACGAGGATGCCCACCGTCGCGTTGTCGATGTGCAGGATCTTGTTCACCGCCTGACCGGCCAGCACCGTGCCGGTCGCGGCGAACCCGAGGTACATCACGATGACGAGCAGCAGCGGCAGCACCGCCCCGAACACTCCGAATTGCGCTCGGCTGGAGATCATTTGCGGCAACCCGAGCCGTGGCCCCTGCGCCGAGTGCAGGGCCATCACGACGCCGCCGAGGATGTTGCCGATGAGCAGGCCGACGATCGCCCACAGCGCGTCGGCGCCGAACACCACCGCTAGCGCGCCGTCGACGATCGCGGTGATCTGCATGTTCGCCCCGAACCAGAGGGTGAACTGGTTGACCGGAGTGCCGTGCCGTTCGGCGTCGGGGATCACCTCGATGGTGCGGCGCTCGATCGATGCGCCCGCGTCGAGTTGCTCGTGCGCCATGGGCCCGCCTTCCGTCGTCCGGGAACAGCTGGAAGTGCGGGAGAGCCCGGCGAGCTGTCACTGCGTCCGAGTATCGCGCACACTGGTCGGTCTTGTACTTCTTTGCGGCACACCCCGACCGGGCGCAGTCACCGCTACGGCGTAGACAGCTCGCGCGGTCGACCGGCCGGCGGTTCGGATCTGATGCGCCGGATCAGCCGGTAGACCGGCTCCGCGAGAATGCTCGCCAGCCGGGTGTAGGGCCAGATCGCGACGAACAGCATCAGGACCAGGCCGCGGGCCTGGTAGATGAACGGCGCGTGCACCATGACTTCGGGGTTCGGGTGCAGCGTGAACAGCGACCGGAACCAGGTGAACAGCGTTTCGGCGGTGCGATAGCCGTTCTCGGAGGAGTTGGGGTCGAACTTGATCGCCACCCGCGTCAGCAGGCTGGCCACCAGCATCGGAAAGGTGATCCGGTCCAACGGGCTGATCACGGGCCGGCCCGGACTGCCGATCATGTCCGGCACGAACAGCAGCACCGCGCCCACCGTCGCGCACAAGACGGCGCAGACCTCGACGGCGACAACGACGACATAGAAGGTGTTGTCGGGGTGCGAGTTCGGGCCGGAGACGAGCAGATCGGTGAGCTGGGCGGCGATGATGCCCGCCAACCCGACCCGAAATGCGGTCCCGCCGATCCGCTGCGCACGGTCGAGTTCCGGCCCGGTGTTGTACCAGCCGAATCGGTCGCGTCGATATCGCCAGAAATGGCCGACGACGAAGGACAGCACCGCACTGTAAGGCAGGACAATCCACAGCACCGACATCATGCCGTCCCCGCCTTCGTCATCGAATCGAGAAACAAAAACTATCCGAGATACGCACCACCTTCGCAGAGACCGGGCCACCAAACAAGAGCCGGACGGCCCTCGCGGTCAACGGCGATTGCTGTTGTGGCCGAACGGCATCGGGCAATGCGGGGTCTCCGCGCAGGTCGGCAAGTCGTGGCAGCCCGCGGCGAGCGCCGCGTGCAATGTTGTCTTGATCTCGGTCAGCTCGGCCAGTTTCGCGTCCACTTCGGCCAGTTTCGCGGCGGCACGGGTCGGTAGGTCGGCGCCGGTACGGGTGCCCTCGAGCAGTTCGGCGACCTCGTCGAGCCGAAAACCGAGCCGCTGGGCGACCTTGATGATGCGCAGCGTCGTCACCGTCTCGGGTGGATACATTCGATGGCCGCCCAGCGACCGATCGGGGTCGTGCAGCAATCCTCGGCGCTCGTAATAACGCAGGGTCTGCACATTCACTCCGGCGGCCGCGGCGACCTGCCCCGTTCGTAAAGCCTTGTCATTCATGTATTCGCGTCCTTGCTCGTTCCGCGAGCGCGTCGAGGACCTCGACCTGGCTGTCGGGA
This sequence comes from Nocardia sp. NPDC052316, assembly GCF_044547795.1. NCBI lineage: Bacteria > Bacillati > Actinomycetota > Actinomycetes > Mycobacteriales > Nocardiaceae > Nocardia > Nocardia sp. NPDC052316. The sequence continues at coordinate 363,588 of NZ_JBIUBB010000003.1, read as the reverse complement.
ACGCCGATCCGCATGACCACATCATCGCCCACTCTGGTGAACGTGAACTCGAAAAACGAACAGCATTCCGATTCGCGGGCGGCAAGATCTCTACCGAGCTCCTCGGCGTCGGAATCAATCACCAGATCCAGCCGGGTGGGGCGAACGCGCCGCGCCGCCCGCACCGATTCCGCGAAGAACCGATCGAACTCCGCGGTGCGCAAGGGCTGCTCGGCGGTCGGCAACGTGCACGACTCGGCCGCCCAGTTTTCTGAATTATCGATCATGCAGCCACGGTAAGCCGGTACCACGGTACCGATTGCAACCCTTGATTCCGCGTCGGCCGACTCAGGCCGAGGCGATCGCGGTGATCAGCGTGCGGGACGCGATGGTCCGGGTGGTGATGAGCTGGGTGAAGGTCTTGGGCTGCTCGCCGGGGTACTGCTGGGTGAGCTTGACCTCCCAGTGCGCCAGGCCGTCGTCGCCGTCGCGGGTCCGGTTGATCTGCACGCAGTAGCGGGTGCCGACCGGAATCTGGTTGATGCCGCGCTGGATCTGCTCGGCGGGCGAGACGATGGCGTTGTCGGCGACCACGGCGCGCGCCCGGTAGCCGGAGCGTTCCACGTAGTAGGCGTATTCGAAGGCGAGGATGGCGTCCGGGCCGTTGGCGGTGCCGCCGGGATCGGTGCCGGAGACGGAGTCGGCGGTGCGCTTCTGTTCGCAGCCCTGGGTCGCGATCGCCGCCGGTTGTGCGGGCACCGTTGTCGTTGTCGTCGTGGCGATTCCGGTGGCGCCGCGGGCGGGGATGGTGCCGGTGGCGGTGGCCGCGGGCGTGTCGGTGCCGAACCCGTGCACGGCGGTGAACAGGATCGAGACGACCGCGATCGCGACACCGAGCACGATCAGGACCGCGAGCACCTTGTTGCCGCCGCGCGGCTGCTCGCGCCGCCGGGTGGGGTGGCGCAGCGGGACGCCGGGGTGGATGCCGGACCGGTTGATGATCGCGGGCGGCGGATTGACGTTGTCCTCGGGGCCTTCGGCGGTGAACTCGGCCACGCGTGTGCGCCGCCGCTCCGGCTCGACCGGCGGTGCCTGCGGCGGCTGCACCACCGCGGGCTGCGGGTCGAGCCAGTGCTCCCAGTCGCCGGTCCGCCGGGGCCGCTCCGGGGTTGGTGGCTCGGACACGGCGACCTCCGGATCTCGGCGACGCACCGGTGCGCGGCGACCGGACGGGCGCCGCCGCCGTCGCGCCTTGCCGGTGGGTGTGCGCAGCATGGGCAGGCCCATGTCGAACGGATTGTGCTGCCCCTCTTGCCGACCCGGTGGGTTCGGGTCAGAGGGTGTCATCGTCGTAGTCGCCGAGGACCGGGGTCACGGCGACCGCGGCCGTCGGCACGGTGACGCCGAGCTGGCCGTCCTTGGGCTTGTGCTCCTGGTCGTCCGCGCGTGGCGGCGGCGGCAATGCCACGCCACCGCCGGTACCCGGATGGCTCTGCTGATCCGGGTTGCCCGACCGCGACGGTGTATCCGCCGGGGCCTGCGCCTGCGGTGCCGGAGCGGGCGCGGGCCTGGACTCCGGTGCCGGTGGTGGCGGCGGCGCCTCGACCCGCGCCGACGGCGCGGAGCCGTGCTGGGCGGGCGGGATCACCGTGCCGGGGCCGGTCGGCGCGGACGGGGTGGACGGCCGTGCGCCCGCCCCGAAGTCGAACAGCTTCGGCGAGGCGCTCGAGTTCGGCGCACCGCTCGACTGATCGCCGGTGGTGCTGCCCGGCCGGATCGCCTCGGTGACAGCCTTGTCCGCGCCGGCCGCCACGGTGTCGATGGCGTGCGTGCCGACCTCGGCGACCTTGTCGACGATGTGCGTGCCGACGCCGGCGATCTTGTCGATGATGTTCGTGCCGATGTCCACGCCCGCGTTGATGGCGGCGGTACCGAGTTGCACGCCCGCGGAGATGAGCTGCTGTTGCAGCTGGAGTTGGGCGGCCAGCGCCGGATCCGCAGGCTGCGTGGTGCCGCCGATGCCGGGCGCCGTGGTACCGGGTGCCGCAGTGCCGGGGACGAATTGGCTTGTGCCACCCGGGATGAACTGGCTCGTGGTGCTCGGTTGTGCGGCGGTGACGCCGGACGGCTGGGTGACGGTGAGCGGCCCCATCCGGTCCAGTCGCCTGCTGTGGTCATCCATCTCGGTCTGCGCGACGTTGACCGTGGTGAGTGCGTCGCGCAGCGCCTGGGTGGCCCGCGCGATCACGGCGTCGGTGTCCGGTGCGGCGGTGGCGTTGCCGAGGATCTGACGTGCGTCGCGCCGGAAGTCGGCGATGATCTGGTCTACCGTCCTGGCGGCGCGGGCGCTGGTGGCGTGCGCGTCGCCGAGCACACTGAGATACGCCGGTCCGCGGTCGGAGATCTCGCCGATCTCGGTCTGCGTGGTGCGCAGTGCGGGCACGGCGGCGTCGGCGCCGCGGGAGGTCCAGGTCGACTCCAGCGCGTGCAGGCCGTCGCGGTGCGGGCCTTCGACATCGGCGGCCTGGGTGGCGGCGGCCGACAGCGCGTTGGTCGCAGTCTGGTTCGGGGTACCGACGCCGGTGCCGAGGCTGGCGCGCAACTGGAGCAGCGGGCGCACCAGCGCGGCGACGATCGGCGGGTCCACATTCGGGTCCTGGTACGTGGTCACGGGCGCGACGGTGTCGGCCGGTGCGGCCTGCGACCGCCTGCGTAGTCCGGTCAGGCTTCTCATGTCAGCGTCTCCCCGGTCCGGGTGATGGCGCCCGCGGTGTCGACGTCGATGCCCTGCATGTCCGAGGTGTAGCCGCGCAGGATCTGACCGTAGGTGCCGACGAGTTGTCCTGCGGTGGACAGCGCCTGGGCGTGTTCGGATACCGCCGTGGCGAACCGCGCCGCGAAATCGGCGCCGACCAGCCCCAGGTCGGCGGCCAGTTGGTCTTGGTTCACCGCCCCGGAGGCGACCGCGGCCGCCGAGGCCAATTGTTGGGAGACCGCGTCCGCGATCGCGGTGTAAGCGGCCACCGCCGCCGGATCCAGCTTCAGCGTGTCCACCGTTCCCCTCCCGGGTTCCCAGTCTTTCGCTACCGCGACATGATTCGATGACAAGCCTACTGCGCGACCTGGACACCCTGCGTCCGATCGTCGCTAGTCCGTTCCGCCTGAGTATGGCAACCAACGGGCACGATGTCATGCGCTGGCGCACCCGCCGACCCGATGGCACGTCCGAATTCCCGCGCTGCGTGCGAGTCTTCCGGTGATTCGGGTCGGGAATTCCGGAAGCTCATCCGCGCTCTCGCCGACAGGCTTAGGCTTGACTCTTTGTGCGCGACAGAGCAGGCGGGGACGGACGGCTCGGCGCGCCCCGGCATCCATGGCGCGCCGTCGCGGTCTACGCGCACCTCGCGCGCGCGGGTTTCCGGCGGCAGTCGCAGTACCGGCTGGCGATGTTCGCAGGCCTTTTCACCAACTGCGTCTTCGGCTTCGTACGCGCGGCGGTGATGCTGGCGGCCGTGCGCGCCGCAGGCGATTTCGGCGGCTACGACGAGGGCTCCATCGGCGCGTACGTGTGGCTCTCGCAGGGGCTGCTCGGCGCGATGCAGTTCATGGGGCCACCGCTGGACCTGGCCGACCGGGTCAGGAACGGCGACATCGCGATCGATTTCCTGCGCCCGGTGGACGTCCAGTTCGGTTATCTCGCCGCTGATCTCGGCCGAGCGGCCGCCACCATGCTGCCGCGCGGGGTGCCGAGCGTGCTGGTCGGCGTGCTCACCTTCGGACTCGTCATGCCCAACACGCCCGGCCCCTATCTGCTCGGCACGTTGAGCGTCCTACTCGCCGTGGCCCTGTCGTTCCTCTGCCTGTTCGGCGTGGCGCTGATCGGTTTCTGGGTGGTCGAGACCCGCGGCATCCGCGTGCTGTATCAGGTCGCCGGCACGTTCCTGGCCGGACTGTTCGTGCCGGTGCACATGTTCCCCGCGTGGCTGCGCACCGTCGCGCAGGCGACGCCGTTCCCCTCGATCCTGCAGGCGCCGATCGATGTGCTGTCCGGCCGCATCACCGGGACCGCCGCGGTGAGTGTGGTTGCCGTCCAGGTGTTCTGGGTGCTGGTGGTGGGTGGCACGGGCCGGATACTGCTGGCGGCCGGGCGGCGCAAGTTGGAGGTGCAGGGTGGTTGAGCCGGGCACCGTGCGGGCCGGGACCTGGGCCACCCCGTACGCGGCGGTGCTGCGCTCGCGGATCCGCGCCCAGCAGTCCTACCGGCTGTCGTTCGCCAGCGAGGTTTTCAGCGCGTTCCTGATCGGCCTGGTCGAGTTCGCCGAGGTGTGGGTGATCTTCCACAACGTCCGGGTGCTCGGCGGCCTCGATCTGAACGCCGCTCTGCTGCTGTTCGGGTTCGGGCAGTCGACGTTCGCGTTGGCTCAGGTCGTCTTCGGTCATCTGGACACCCTCCCAACGCTGATTCGGATGGGTCAGCTCGACGCGTATCACCTGCGCCCGCAGCCACTGCTGCTCCAGCTCATCACCAGTGACATCTCGCTGCGCCGCTTTGCCCGCGCAGCCGTCGCGCTCGTCGTGCTCGGATTCGGGCTGCTGCGCAACGACATCGATTGGGGTCCGGCCACCGCCGCGCTGGTGCTGCTCACCCTGGTCAGCGGGATTGCCTTGTTCGGTGGCGTTTTCGTGTGCGCGGCCGGATTGCAGTTCTTCCTGATCGACGGCGCCGAGCTCACCAACAGTTTCACCTACGGCGGCTCGTTCGCCGCGGTGCAACCCGCCACCGTCTTTCCGATCCCGCTGCGACTGCTGTTCGGCTTCGCCATTCCGGTCTGCTTCACCGCCTATCTGCCGACCATCGCCCTGCTGCGGCTGCCCGGTCCCGCGCTGTTGCCCGCGTGGCTGGCCTGGTGGTCCCCGCTGGCGGTGCTCTGGGTGTGGCTGCTGGCCCTGAGTTGCTGGCGGTTCGGTACTCGGCACTATCAGGGAGGCGGCGGATAACGTGGCGGACTCCGGCTTTTCGGACCCGATCATCGACATCGAGGACCTGACAAGGCAATTCACCCTGTACCGCAAGGACGGCCGCCGCTGGCGTCGGCGGCGCGACACGCTCACCGCGGTGGATCGGATGACCTTCCGGATCGAGCGCGGCACGGCGGTCGGCTATATCGGCGCCAACGGCGCGGGCAAGTCCACCACCATCAAGATGCTCACCGGCATCCTGGTGCCGACCTCGGGCCGGGTGCGCACCTGCGGGCTCGAACCCGTCCGGCAGCGGCGCGAACTCGCCGCCCGGATCGGGGTGGTGTTCGGGCAGCGCTCCCAGCTCTGGTGGGATCTGCCGCTGCGCGAATCGTTCTCCATCCTCGCGGCCATCCACCGGCTCGATCCGGACGTCGCGCGCAAGCGCCAGCACGAGCTGATCGAGCAGCTGGAGATGGCCGACACACTGGATACCCCGGTGCGCCAGCTCTCGCTCGGCCAGCGCATGCGCGCGGAAGTGGCTGCGGCGCTGCTGCACTCGCCGGAACTGGTGATCCTCGACGAACCGACCATCGGCCTAGACGTGCTGTCCAAGCAGCGGCTGCGCGAGTTCCTGCGCGCCGAGCGGGCGGACCGCGGCACCACCCTGCTGCTCACCACGCACGACATGGGCGACATCGAAAGGCTCTGCGGCCGGGTGCTCGTGGTGGACCACGGCCGCCTGGTCTACGACGGATCGCTGACCGGGCTGGCCGCCACGGTGGGCGCGCGGCGCGTGCTCGTCGTGGACCTGGCCGAGCCGACACCGGATATCGACGACCTGCCCTGCGCGCAGCTGCTCGGGTCCGAGGCAGGCGGGATGCGCCAGCGGCTGGCCTTCGACCCCGAGCGGACCACGGCCGCACAGCTGCTCGCGATCGTGTCGGATCGGACCGAGGTGCGCGATCTGTCCATCGAAGAACCGGAGATCGAGGACGTGGTCCGCCGGATATACGAATCCGCCCGCTGACTCAGCGGGCGGATTCGGTAGCGGGACTTGTTGGTATTCAGCCTATTTCGGGCTCACGGGCGCCTTGGTCGAGCCGGAACGGCGGGTACTCGTCGCGCATCAGCGTGGCGTACGCCTGCACCCGGATGCTCCACCGGTTGATGCCCACGACGAAGTCGTACACACCCCGGGGGTAACGCGCGGTGAACAGCAGCCCGATCACCGCGACGAGCAGCAGAATACTGATCAGCGGAATGCTGCCGACGCCGGACCATACGTCGTCATCGGACATGGAGAACGCCATGCCGCCGGTCGTCATCGCGGCGAGGATCAGGTAGTGCGGAATGGCGAGCAGCCACCACTTCACCAGCACCAGACCGCGATGCAACCGCTCCGGATAGTCGATCGCGAGATCCGCGGGGTACTCGTCGCTCGGCTGCAGACTGAACGGCGGGTACTTGTCGGTGCCGAGCACCGACAGTGCGTAGAACTCGACCCGCCAGGTCCAGCGCATGACCCCGACATTGAAGTCGAACATCGCCCTCGGGTATTTCCCGGTGAGCAGAATCGCGAAGAACGCGATCACGGTGACCACGAAGTAGGCGATGTGCAGAAACAGCAGCACGAGGTAATGCGGGATGGCCAACAGCCACTTGACCAGCCACATCCACCGCGATAATGCGGGATCCAGATCTCCTCTGACGCGAATCGGGTTGACCGGGGTGGCCGCCTTCGCAATGTAGTCAGGGCTTTGAGGTTCCATGATCGATGCTCCTTTCCGGTGCTTTCGATCCACGCCACAAACCAGGTGCGGAATATCTGCGATTCTCGCGTATTCGACGGTCGCCGACGCCACGATCGGATATCGACACGCCAACAAATAGATGCACACCAGTTCGGCGCGTCGCAGACCCCGCCGTAAACGGCCGATAGGCGGGAACCCATTCTGTCCCTCGCTAACCCAGCGGCTTGCTCAACGGCACATTCACGAAGCTGGGCGCCGACGGGCTTTGAGCGCGGGCGGATTCTGTTCGGCCGCTTTGAATTGATTGATGCCGGAGTAGGAAATGCCGGACATGCCGATATTGCCGTCCGACCACGGCTGCTTGCTCGCCCAGTCGATCATTTCGAGGGTGTCCTGGTTCTCCCTGCTCTGGAGAACTGCCATGCACCCTGGGAATATCCGGTGCCGCGCACGTCGGCCACGACGTAGGTGTAGCCGTGCTGCACCAGCTTGCGGTCTGCCCCGAAGGTCCGCGCGGCACCGCCGCTGAGCGCCCTGGTCAGGTCGGTGATCGAGTCGAACGGTGTGCCCGCGAAGTCGAACCGGTTGACCAGCTCGATCAGCGCGTCGGACAGTACCGGGATGTTGAGGGCCAGATCAGCGACCAGCGACACGAATTTCGTGTAGGGGGTCAGGTTGACGATGGTGGGCAGCGGTTCGGTCACGATGTGGCCGTCGGCGTCGACCGGCCGATAGATATTGGCCTTCAACACCGTTCCGTCGCTCATGGTGATCGGCACGTCGAAGTCGATGTGCACCGGCCCTGGGTACTTCGCCGGACCGTCGTGCGCGGCGGTCCACTGCCTGCCGAGCTCACCCCCGTCCGGCGCCGATGCGGCGGCAGCGGTGCTCGGCACGACCCACAACGCGGCCATCGCCGCGGCGACCACCAGGGCTCCGACCCGACCCGACCCGCGACGTAATGCCCGCATAGCCCTCGACCTTCCTGGCCGACCTGCTTAAAAACACGACCGTACCTATGGCGGGTGTGAGAGTAACCGGGACCACATCGAATGGACAAGTATGAGTCAGATCACGGGCGCGAGGTGTCTATCCTCAGGGGATGGGACTCGAAGCCGGTGTCGACCGCGGCCGCCTGCCACGTGGCACCCACGGCATGGCGCCGGAGGCGGTGGCCCACTCGCAGCGCATGCGGATGTATCTGGGAGTACTGGAGGCGGTCGCCGAACGGGGTTACGCCGCAACGACTGTCGGCGACATCGTGGCCCGCGCCAACGTCTCGCGGCGCACCTTCTACGAGCTGTTCCGCGGCAGGGACGACTGCTTCGCCGAGGCGTTCGAGGCGGCCGTCGGACTGGTACTCGGCGAACTCGCCGGCAGCGTGCAGGCCACCCCGCGCAGCGAGTGGCGCGCGCTCATCCGCACCACGTTGGAGACCTACCTGCACGTCCTGGCCGAGAACGGGATCTACGCCCGCGCGCTACATATCGAATGCCTGGTCGCCGGGCCGGTCGTCGCCGAACAGCGTCGGCAGATGAAAACGTTACTGGCGCACCGCATGCACGCCGCTTTTCGAATCGGTCGCGCCGAGGGCGATATCCCGGTGGACATTCCGGCGGAAATATTCGACGCACTCATCGGCGCGGTCGACGATCGTATTCGCGACTGCCTGGAAGGCCCTGGCGCCAAGGCGCTTCCCTCCCTGAGTGCACACCTGTACCAGATCACCATGGCGCTGTTCGGCGTTCCGGAGTGGGACGCCTAGCCGGGGCCGCTCCCCTGCGCCGAATACAGACTCACTTCGCCGTCCTCGCTGAGGAACGCATTGACCAGCATGATGCGCTGGGCCTGCAGATCATCGGTGGCCGGGGCCTCGGTGGTGATCGAAATCTGCGGTATCGCGGCCCAGTTGACCACGTAACGCTCGGGCGGTCCGTTGTCGTCGGAGAGCCTGGCGAGGCGGAAGACCGACACGGTCTTGCGAACGATGAGCGTGCGCACGACCTCTCCGATTCGCTCGGGGTCTTCCAGCGCGAACATGAACCCGAAGGTGAGCTCGGGCGATGACACGTAGGCGGGCACGAACACCGAGGCTAGCGGATCGACCGAGACCGCGCAGCCGCCGCGCCGATCCGGTTGCTGATCGTGCGCCCGTCCATCGTTGTCGGAGATACCGACGGTGCACTCATGTGACCGATCCGTAACGGACCATAACGATTTACAAGCGGCTTTAGGTTTCGTACACCATACTATTGCGCCGATTCGGCAACCGCGCTTTCCTGAAAGAGTCCCGATTATTCGGGTCGTCTTCCTCATCGCATCGTCGCGGATTTCCCGGTTTCTTTGCCGTGCTGGTGGACTGTGGGGGTGGCGTCCGAGCTCGGGGCTGCGCCGGAGCCGAGGGGTGCCCCTCCCCGAAATCCCCCTCGGCCCTGGCGCATCCAGAATGGGATAGATACCGCAGGGGTGTACGCACATGCCGACCGAATACGCACGCGTCCGTATCGGGACAGAAGAACTGCCGCCACCCGCTGAACTCTTGCGCGCCTTCCGCGAACCCGACGATCCGAACCGGCACCGGCACGGCGTGCTCAGTGCCGCCCGGCAACTCGTCGAGTGTCATGAGCGGCGGCACAAGGCAATCGAAGCGGCGCACGCGGCCGACGCCTCGCCGGGGCGGGTCGCGGCGTGCACCCAGCGGGTCGAGGACATCGACGGGCAGCGGGCGGAACTGATCGGGCAGATCGACGTGTGGGTGGCCGACAATGTCGAGCACCGCGGCGGCGCCTCGCTGCATACCGAGACGCTCGGCGCGGTGATCGATCGAATGGCCGCGAAATGGGTTGCGGCACAACGAGCTCTGCGCAGAGCGCCACAGCAGCGGGCACGCCCGGTGCAGGTGGACGGGGAAGCCCACCTGCAGTGGTGCAGGCTCGCCGAATTGACCGACGGGTACCGGGATCTGGTCACCGACGTCACCGAACACCGGCGCAGGCTGCCGGTGTGGTGATCAGCGGGTCTCGTCGACCTCCGGCTCGACCACCTCGGCGTCGACGAACGACGTCTCGGTAGCGACCGCGGGCTTCGGCGCCGCCGGTGCCGGATCGTCGGGCTCGAGATCCACCTCCCGCCGCGCCTCGGCGGCATCGCGCCGAGCCGCGGCGGCGGCCTCGTTCATCTCGATCGCGTCGGTCACCCACTCACCGATCTCCTTGGTGACCTCCGCGACGGTGCCCGCGATGATGCTCGCGATATTGCCGACATGTTTGGCGCCCGAGGACGTCAATTCTTGAATGAGGTCCTTGTTGCTTTCGAATTTCCCGATCATTCACACGCCCACTTCGGTTGCCTTTCGCTGACGCATCACGATAACACCGGGAGACGGTTCGCTCTTGACCAAGCTCGGCGGCAGTGCGAGCTTGAAAATTTTCAGCCAGACCGAGCCGATCTGCTTGCTCAACGAGCCGGTGTTGTACGGGAGTCCGTACTTTTCACACAATGCGCGAACCTCCGGCGCGATGTCCGGATAGCGGGCCGCCGGGATGTCCGGGAACAGGTGGTGTTCGATCTGGTGCGACAAATTGCCGGACATGATGTGGAACAGTTTGCCGCCGGTGATGTTGGCCGAGCCGAGCATCTGCCGGATGTACCACTCGCCGCGGGTCTCGTCGGCGGTCTCCTCTTCGGTGAACGTCTGTACGCCGGTGGGGAAGTGACCGCAGAAGATGATCGAGTATGCCCAGACGTTGCGGACCAGGTTCGCGGTGACGTTGCCCGCCAGCGTGCTGAGGAACAGGGGGCCGGTCAGCGCCGGGAAGATCAGGTAGTCCTTCAGCGCCTGCTTGCCCGCCTTGCGGAACTGGCCTTTGACCAGCCGCTTGATGTCGGACCACGTCCGCTTGCCGCGCACGATGTTCTCGACCTCGAGATCGTGGGCCATCACGCCCCACTCGAACAGCATCATCAGCGCGAAGGCGTAGAGCGGCTGGCCGAGGCGCAGCACGTTCCAGGACTGGCTCTCGTCCATCCGCAGGATGGAGTAGCCGATGTCGCGATCCTTGTTGTGGATGTTGGTGTAGGTGTGGTGGATGTAGTTGTGCGAGTGCTTCCACTGGTCCGCCGGGCAGACCGTATCCCATTCGAAGACACGGGAATTCAGACCGGGCTCACGCATCCAGTCGTACTGGCCGTGCATGACGTTGTGGCCGATCTCCATGTTGTCCAGGATCTTCGACACGCTCAGCGCGGCGACGGCCGCCAACCAGACCGGCGGCAGGAAGCCGAGGTACATCAGGCCGCGCCCGGCGATCTCGAAACCGCGCTGCGCCTTGATGATCGAGTAGAGGTACTCGCGGTCGCGGTCGCCGAGGTCGGCGACGACCCTGGCGCGCAGCTCGTCGAGCGCCTTGCCGAGTTCTTCGATCTGGTCCGGGCTCAGTACCAGCGGGCCGTCTTTGGTTTCGGTCAGGATTGTCATTCGATTAATCCTTTGCTCGGGTTCAGATGTCGATGTCGACGTCGCCAACGGGGGCGTTGATGCAGAGCTGGATGGGCTGATCCGGGTCACTGTCGGTCTCGCCGGTGCGCAGGTTGCGGGTGCAACCGGTGCGCCGGACCGCGGTGCAGGAGAAGCAGATTCCCATCCGGCAGCCGTACTCCGGGCTGAGTCCGGCGGCCTCGGCCTGCTCGAGCAGGGGCGCGCCGTTGTTGTCCGCGGCGACACCGCTTGCCGAGAAGCGCACCGTGCCGAAGGCCTCGTCCGCGTCGACTGGGGTGAGCGAGAGGGTGAACTCCTCGGTGTGCAGCCGATCGTCGAGCTGCTCGGCCTCGTAGATCTTGCGCACCGAGTCCATCAGCGACTGCGGGCCGCAGACGTAGGTGTGCGCCTCGGCGAACCACGGCGCCACCCGCTCCAATTCGTCGTAGTCGAAGTACCCGTTCGACTTCGCGTTCGCCACGTCGACCCACGGCGCCGAGGTGTCGACGCCGGTGGTGTCGGGCCGCCACGGATGGCGCAGCTCGATCCGAAAGTTCTTGTGCCGCTCGGCGATCGCTTCGAGCTCCGCGCGGTGCGGAACCACCTCGGGCGACTTCGCGTAGTGCAGGAAAACGACCTCACCCGGGTAGCCCTCCTCGGCCAGGGTGCGCAGCATCGACAGCACCGGCGTGATACCGCTGCCGCCGCTGATCAGCAGCACCCGCTCCGGGCGCGGGTCGACCAACTGGAAGACACCGGCGGCCTGCTCGAGATCGACCACCATGCCGGGGGTCGCGTTGCGGGCGAGGTACTGCGAGACCAGGCCCTCGGGGTGCGCCTTCACGGTGAGCTGAAGGTGCCTGCCCCGGCCGCCCGCCGGGTTCACCGGCGAATAGCAGCGCGTGTGGCGGACACCGTTGATCACCACGCCGATCTGGACGTACTGCCCGGCGGCGTGACCTTTCCATTGCCGGGTCGGGCGCAGCGTGAGGGTCACCGACCCCGGGACCGAACGGTCGACCTGGATGATCTCGGCGCGCATCTCCCGCGCGGTGAGGGTTGGGCGCACGAGTTCCAGATACCGGTCCAGCGGATGCGGTGTGGTCAGGGTCTGCACCAGGTTGATGAGATCCACCATTCGTTACTCCGTGCCTCTATGTCGGGGCTGTTCGACTTGCAGGAGCCGCGACGTTGCGTTCCAATTTCAGTGCACGTCTGTACACTCAACTAGTGTGACTGATGACCGGGGTCAGGTGTCAACCGGCAAAACATGTGACGCGAACAACATCTGGAGATAAGACGAATGGTGAACGGATGTATGCTCACCGTGATGACTGAGCAGGCAGAAACCCGAGGCGAGCGCAAGGAGCGCACGCGGCAGGCCCTACTGGACGGCACCCTCGCCCTGGCTGCCGACCGTGGCTTCGCGGCGCTGAGCCTGCGTGAGATCGCCCGCTCGGCAGGCATCGTGCCGACCGCCTTCTACCGGCACTTCGCGTCGCTGGACGACCTCGGCGCGCAGCTGGTCGACGACGGCATCACCGCGTTGCGCCTCGCGCTGCGCGAGGTACGGCGCAAACCGGACGCGAGCCTGTCCGACACGGTGCGATTCGTGTTCGCTCAGGTGGAGCCGAAACGCGAACTGTTCGGCTTCCTCACCCGGGAGCGGCACGGTGGGTCCGCGGCGCTGCGCAAATCCATTGCGCTGGAACTCCAATTGATCGTCCGCGAACTCGTCGCGGACCTCTCCCGCATTCCCGCGCTGGACTCCTGGAGTCACGCGGATCTGGAGATCGCCGCCGACCTCCTGGTCTCGACCGTCACCGACGGCATCGTCGCCTACATCTCGGCGCTGCCGCGTGAACGGGACGCGATCATCGATCGCACCGTGCAGCAGATGCGGTTGATCTCGCTGGGCATGGGCGCGTGGTGGCCGCCGAAAGAGCGGTAGATCCGCCGCGATAGCGCGATTCGGCTCGCCTGACCAGCAGGTCACGCCACCGAATGCCCGCTGCCGAATCGCGCACACGTAGCCGCCGGCTCTGAGAGCCTTTTCCTATGACATCGGCGGCCGAGGACATCGTGCGGGGTTCCCTGTTTGTCGACTACATCGGCCTGTTCGTTCCGGCGGGCGTGGTCACCGGAGCGCTGATCGCCGCGTTCGTCGCGTGGTGGAACGAGCGAAGATCGCCCTTGGATCAGCTCAAGTCCCTCATCGAGATCCGCAAGGACTGGCCCGCGTATCTCCAGGGTGTCGAGGCCGTCGACTACGAGATCGGCAGACAACTCGCCAAATTGCGCATCGCCGCCGACGTGGCCGACCTACCCGGCTATCGACTGCAAGTGGACAGCGGACTTGCGGCGGTACAGCAGGCGCGGCGACGCCGACAACGCACCACCCGTCGGCTCATGTTCTGGCTGACCATGGCCGCCATCGTCATCGGCACCAGCCTCTACTGGTCCGAGCGTTACCCCGACCGGCCGGCGAACGAGCGATTCTGGGTAGCCCTGATCGTCGTTTCACTGGCCGGCCCGGTACTGACGCTGGCCCGCGACCTCTGGGAAAGCCGACGCAAGAAGATCGCCCGCGCGGAGTTGCTTCGTACTACACCAGCCAGCAAAGACGTATGGCGCTGACCCTACAAGTCCGCCGCTAGCCGAAGACCATGGTGCGGGCGCGGGCGGTGTCCATGTATTCGCGGACGCGGTGGATGCGGCCTTCGTGGAGTTCGAAGATGAAGCAGTAGTCGTTTTCGTAGGCGTTGCCGTTGGCGAGGGTGGCGCTCATGGTTTCCTCCACGATGACGCGGTCGCCTTCGGCGTAGAAGCCGTGGAAGGTGAGGTTGACGTCTTTGGCGAACATCTTGGCGAAGCCGTAGGCGAGGAAGTCGGCGATCGCGTCCCGGCCGATCATGTGGCTTGGGCCGTTCATGAAGACCGCGGTGGCGTTCTGCGGGGGTGCGAGCCACTCCGCGTCCTCGGTGAAGAACGCGGATATCTGGTCGAAATCGTGCGTGGCGAAGGCCTTCCACGCGTTCTGCACGATGGTTTTGCTGTCCTGAGTCACTTGGCCAGCGTTGCGAAGATCTCGCCGCGACGCTGGCGGAAATCAGACGAGGTCACCCGGTGTCGCCCTTCGGCGACACCGGGCTCATACTCAGAGTCGCGCGGCGAGGCGGGTGCCCTGATCGATGGCGCGCTTGGCGTCCAGCTCGGCGGCCAGTTCGGCGCCGCCGATGAGGTAGAGGTTCATGCCCGCGGCACGCAGCTCGTCCTCCAGATCGCGGACCGATTCCTGGCCCGCGCAGATGATCACGTTGTCGACCGGGATCAGTTGGGGGCGTTGGCGTTTCTCGCCGAAGCTGATGTGCAGGCCGTGGTCATCGATGCGCTCGTAGTTGACGCCGCCGATGTGATCGACCCCCTTGGCTTTGAGGGCGGCGCGGTGCACCCAGCCGGTGGTCTTGCCGAGGTCCTTGCCGAACGGCGTCGTCTTGCGTTGCAGGAGAACGACTTCGCGGGCGGCCGGCGACGGCTTCGGCTTGGTGAGCTGCCCGCGTGCCTGCTCGTCGTCGGCGGTGACGCCCCACTCTTCCTTCCACTCGTCGAGCTTGAGCGTGGGATGCCCCTCGACGGTGAGGAATTCGCTCACGTCGTAGCCGATACCGCCCGCTCCGATGACCGCGACGCGCTTGCCGACCGGGCGCTCCTCGCGCACCAGCTCGGCATAGGACAGCACCATCGGGTGGTCGATGCCGGGGATGTTCGGGATGCGCGGCTTCACGCCGGTGGCCAGCACCACCTCGTCGTAGCGGGCCTCGATGAGTTCGGCGGCGGTCACTCGCCTGTTCAAATGCACGATCACACCGGTGACTTCGAGCATCCGGCGGTAGTACCGGATCGACTCGTTGAACTCTTCCTTGCCCGGAATGCGGCGGGCGATGTCGAACTGACCGCCGATCTTGTCGTCGGCCTCGAACAGATCGACGTGGTGCCCGCGTTGGGCGAGGTTGACCGCCGCGGACAGCCCCGCCGGACCCGCACCGACCACCGCGACGCGCTTGGTGCGCCGGGTGGGCAGCAGCTTCAGCTCGGTCTCGTGTCCGGCGCGCGGATTCAGCAGGCAGGACACGGTCTTGTGCTGGAAAGCGTGGTCCAGGCAGGCCTGGTTGCAGGCGATGCAGGTGTTGATCTCGTCGACCCGGTCCTGCTTGGCCTTGTTCACCCACTCGGGGTCGGTGAGGAACGGGCGCGCCAGCGAAACCAGTTGCGCGTCACCGCGAGTCAGGATCTCCTCGGCGATCTCCGGCATGTTGATCCGGTTGGACGCACACACCGGAATGTTCACCTGCTCGGTGATTTTCGCGGTGAACTCGACGAACGCCGCACGCGGCACCGAGGTCACGATGGTCGGGACGCGCGCCTCGTGCCAGCCGATGTCGGTGTTCAGGATGTCCGCGCCCGCGGCTTCGAGTTCCTTTGCCAGCGCCACGATTTCGTCGAACGTCTGGCCGTTCTCGACCAGCTCGGCCATGGAGAGCCGGAACACGATGATGAAGTTCGGCCCGACCGCAGCGCGGGTGCGGCGCACGATCTCCACCGCGAGGCGGCGCCGGTTCTCCGGCGAGCCACCCCACTTGTCGGTGCGCTTGTTGGTGCGCGGCGCGAGGAACTGATTGATGAAATAGCCCTCACCGCCCATGATTTCGCAGCCGTCGTACCCGGCGAACTGGGCGAGTTTCGCGCAGCGCGCGTAGTCGTCGATGGTCTGCTCGACGCCCTTGGCCGAGAGCTTGCGCGGCCGGAACGGATTGATCGGCGCCTTGATCGACGAGGCGGAGACGCTGCCGGGCAGGTAGGAGTAGCGGCCCGCGTGCAGGATCTGGATGGCGATCTTGCCGCCCTCCTTGTGCACCGCCTTGGTGATCACCCGGTGCCGGTACGCCTCGGTCTTATTGGTCAGCTTGTTGCCGAATGGCAGCAGCCAACCGGTGCGGTTGGGTGCGTAGCCACCGGTGATGATCAGGCCGACACCGCCGCGGGCCCGCTCGGCGAAGTAGGCCGCCAGCTTGTTGGTGTCCCAGGCGCGGTCCTCCAGGCCGGTGTGCATCGACCCCATCACCACGCGATTGCGCAGGGTGGTGAAGCCGAGGTCGAGCGGCTCGAACAAATGGGGGAAGGCACTCATGCCTGTCTCACCTTTCTCCGGTCAATCGCCGCGCGGGGCTGTCGCGGGCGGATGCAGGGCGTGCAGAACTTCGTCGCACCATTCGATGAACCCCGACTCCACGCGGACGCCCGCGCGCAAGACGAGGTACTGGTGCAGAGCCGTACCGGAGAGCTGATCCGGTGCCGGAAAGTCGCGTTTCTCGATGAGGCGATAGACGTCGAGGCGTTGGGCGTGCTCGGCACGGTGGCGCGCGACCTCGGTGCGCAGCGCGCCGATATCGCCGTAGGCGGCGGCGCGGATCTTGACCGCGAGCTCGTTGCGCGGGGTGCCGGTATCGGAGGGTTCGGCGATCCAGCGGGCCAGCTCGGCGCGGCCCGCCGCGCTCACCGCGTAGACCTTCTTGTCCGGTCGGCCGTCCTGGGCCACCGACTCGCTGCTCAGCCAGCCGGATTCCTCCATGCGCTTGAGCACGCGATAGATCTGCTGATGCGTCGCGCTCCAGAAGTACCCGATGGACTTGTCGAAGCGGCGCGCCAGCTCATACCCCGAGCCGGCTCGCTCGGTCAGCGATACCAGCAACGCGTGCTCGAGGGCCATGCGGCCAGAATAGCCGTGACACCCAGTACTATGCAACTGAGTGCATACTCTGCCATTGGTGTCGAGCGTTGACCCGTTGTCACGGCTGATCCGCATTAGGCTGCGCGGCATGAGGGAGCGCAGCGAGCGAGTCGCGCCACAGCGCGCATTGCGCATGTCGGGAGCCGAGCGCTGGCGAGGTGCACGCATGAGCGAGCGAGTCGTGTTGGAGTGCGCTTTGCGCATCCCGGAGCCGAGCGCCAACGAGGTGGAGGCATGAGCGAGCGCCGCGAGCGAATCGTGTCACAGCGCGCTTCGCGTATGCCGGAGCCGAGCGCCAGCGAGGTGGAGGCATGAGGGAGCGCCGCGAGCGAATCGTGTCACAGCGCGCTTCGCGTATGCCGGAGCCGAGTGCCAGCGAGGTGGAGGCATGAGCGAGGTGGATGCGCGGGCGACTGTAGGACAGGCCGCCGGGCGCGGGCAGGTGGCGGCTTGGGGGCTGTGGGACTGGGGGTCGTCGGCGTTCAACGCGGTGATTCTCACGTTCGTGTTCTCGGTGTACCTGACCGACAAGGTCGGTGACGATCTGCCGGGCGGGATTTCGCCGAGTGCGTGGCTGGGGTGGGCGCTTGGTCTGGCCGGGCTGGTGGTGGCGGTGACGGCGCCGGTCAGCGGGCAACGGTTCGACGCGACCGCGAAACGTAAACGCTCCCTTGCTGTTTTGACCGCGCTCTGCATCGCGTCGATGACGCTGATGTTCTTCGTGCACGACGACTATCACTACCTGTGGCTCGGGCTGGTACTGCTCGGGCTGGGCTCCGCGTTCTTCGAACTGGCCAGCGTGCCGTACAACGCGATGCTGCGTCAGGTGTCGACGCCCGCGACGGTCGGCCGGGTGTCCGGGTTCGGTTGGGCGATGGGCTATTTCGGCGGCATTTTCTTGCTGCTGATCTGCTACTTCGGGTTCATCGCCGGTGACGGTGACACGCGCGGGCTGCTCGGTATACCGACCGATGACGGGCTCAACATCCGGTTGGTCGCCATTGTTGCGGCGGTCTGGTTCGCCGCGTTCGCGCTGCCGGTGTTGTTCACGGTGCCCGAATTGCCGCGCACCGACGCCGATCCCGGCGCGGCCAACGCGGGGTTCTTCGCGTCGTACCGGATTCTGGCCCGCGACCTGCGCGAGCTGTGGGTGACCGATCGGCGCACGGCCGCGTTCCTGATCGCCAGTGCGATATTCCGCGACGGCCTCGCGGGAGTGTTCACTTTCGGTGCGGTGCTTGCGGTTCGGGTATACGACATCGCGGACTCCGACGTGCTGCTGTTCGGCGTCGCCGCCAATGTGGTTGCGGCACTCGGCGCGATCGTGGCGGGCCGCTTCGACGACCGCGGCGGACCCAAGATCGTCATCGTGGTCTCGCTGACCGCGATGATCATCTGCGGCCTCGCGCTGCTCGCAGTCTCCGGACCACTGATGTTCTGGATCTTCGGACTCCTGCTCACCCTCTTCGTCGGCCCGGCCCAGTCCGCGGCCCGTTCCTTCCTCGCCCGCCTGGCCCCACCCGGCCGCGAAGGTCAGCTCTTCGGCCTCTACACCACCACCGGCCGCGCCGTCTCCTTCCTGGCCCCTACCTTCTTCGGCCTCTTCGTCTGGTTCTTCGACGCCGACCGAGCAGGCATCATCGGCATCGTCCTCATCCTTGTCCTCGGCCTGCTCGCCCTGCTCCCCGTCCGCTCCCCCGACCCCACCGAGATCGCCACCCCACCGAAGATCGACCGACTCACCTGAGCCCGGCAGAGGGGCGCGGCCCACTCGCGCCGCCGCCGCCACTGTCCTTGTTCAGCAAGGCGGGCACAGGATGGATGGCGGCGGCGGATCGCATAGGCTCCTGGCGTGAGCTTGCCCTCCCCTACTTCTGAGAATCGCGCGGTGGTTACCGGCGCCTCCTCCGGCATCGGCACCGCGTTGGCCGCCGAACTCGCCGCGCGCGGGTATTCGTTGATTTTGGTTGCGCGGCGCGGCGAGGTGCTGACCGAGCTGGCGCAGCGGCTGACGTTGGCGCACGGGATCGCCGCCGAGGTGCGCGCGGTGGACCTCGCCGATCGGACGCAGCGTGCGGCGCTGGTCGAGGAGCTCTCGGCGCGCACCATCTCGATCCTGTGCAACAACGCCGGGATCGCGACGTTCGGCGCCGTCGCCGAGCTCGATCCGAGTTACGAGCGTGCGCAGCTGGAGCTGAATGCCATTGCGGTGCATGACCTCACGCTCGCCGTGCTGCCGGGCATGATCGCGCGCGGCAGTGGCGGCATTCTGATCAGCGGGTCGGCGGCGGGGAACATGCCGATTCCCAATAACGCCACCTACGCGGCGAGTAAGGCGTTCGCCAACACCTTCAGTGAGTCGTTGCGCGGGGAGCTCAAGGGTTCCGGCGTCCATGTCACGCTGCTGGCACCTGGCCCGGTGCGCACCGATGCGCCCGATCCGGCCGACGCATCGATCGTCGACCGGTTGGTGCCCGACTTCATGTGGGTGTCCTCGGAGTACACGGCGAAGGTGTCCATCGACGCGCTGGCCCGCAACAAGATGCGGGTGGTGCCCGGACTGATCAGCAAGGGGATGAGCGTGGCGGGCCAGTACGGTCCGCGCGCGGTCACCGCGCCGATCGCGGGTGCCTTCTACAAGAAGCTCGGCGGCTAGCGAGACGCACCTCACGACCGGGGTCAGGGATCCGTCAAGATCGGGCCCTCGGTCGTCAAGCAGCCGTAAGCTGGACGTTTGCCCCAGCGGAATCGGCGTAGTCCTGACAGCGGCCCCGCATACGGAATAGCGGGGGCGCACACAGGAGACACCGTGACGCTGCTGGAAATCTTCCCGTCGCTGAAGTCGGGAATGCCCTCTCGTCTCGACTCGGCCGTATGGCCGCGCGACACGCATTACGACGACGCGGGTCGCATCACCATCGGCGGGGTGGCGCTGGCCGACATCGCCGACCAGTACGGCACTCCGACCTACGTCCTCGACGAGCGCGAGGTCAGGGAGCGCTGCCGCGCCTACCGCAAGGCCTTCCCGGAGGCCGAGATCATCTACGCGGGTAAGGCATTGATGATCCGCGCGGTCGCCAACTGGGTCTCCCAGGAGGGGCTGTCGGTGGATGTGTGCTCGTCCGGCGAGCTGGCCATCGCGCTGGCGGCCGGCGTGGCTCCGCGCCGAATCATCATGCACGGCAACGGGAAATCGTTCGATGAACTGACCGCCGCGATCAAGGCCGGGGTCGGCCGGATCGTGGTCGACTCGCTGGCCGAGATCACGCTGCTCTCGGCGCTGGTCACCGACTCGCAGAATGTGCTGCTTCGCCTGTCCCCCGGCATCGACGTACACGGACATCCCGCGGTGAAGACCGGCGTCACCGATCAGAAGTTCGGCTTCCCGCTCGGCGGCGACACGGCCGCGGAGGCGGTGGCGCGCATTCTGCGGCAGCCGAAACTGAACCTGGTCGGCTTCCACTGCCACCTCGGCTCGCAGATCTGCGACCCGGACTACTACGGCGAGGCCGTGCGCCGGGTGGTCGCCGAGATGGCGCGGGTCCGGCAGGACCACGGACACCTGCTGACCGAGCTCGACCTCGGCGGCGGGCACGCGGTCGCCTACCGCACCGGCGATCCCGAGATGAACCTCGGCGAACTCGCCGCGATCATCGAGGACGCGTTGGACGCGGCCTGCGCACGGCAGCACTTCCCGCGCCCGCACATCTCGCTGGAGCCGGGCCGGGCCATCGTCGCGCACGCGGGCGTGACGCTGTATCGGGTGCTCTCGGTCAAGCACATCGAGGGCGGACACACCTATGTGACCGTCGACGGCGGGATGAGCGACAACCCGCGCGTCGCGTTGTACGGCGCGCGCTACAGCGTTGTCGTCGCGAACCGACACCCTACTTGCGCCAGCATGACCGCGACGGTGGCAGGCCGCTTCTGCGAGGCGGGCGACATCCTGGCGACCGACGTCCAGCTGCCGGTGGACCTGCGGCCCGGCGAGGTGCTCGCGGTGCCGTCCACCGGCGCGTACCACCACAGTCTGGCCTCGTCCTACAACAGCGTCGGCCGGCCGCCGATCGTCGCGGTGCGGCACGGGCAGTGCCGGGAGCTGGTGCGCCGGGAGACCATCGCCGATCTGATGTGCCGCGACGTCGGCTGCTGAGTGTCCCGCCGGACCGCGCGGCGTTTGCTCGCCGCGCGGTCGGGCGTGTCAGTGATCCGTCAAGATCGGGTCGAGGGTGGTCAACGTTGCGCTAAGCGACCGCTCTCGGGCGGTCCGGCGGCGTAAGCCTTGGTAGGCCCCGCAGATGGAGAAAGCGGGGAGCGGATCAGGAGAGCACCCGTGACGCTAGTGGACTTCTTCGCGCCGATGCGGTCGGGAACTACCGCGCACCTGGACTCCGCGGTATGGCCCAGCGATGCGAGGTATGACGACGAGGGCCGGATTGTGGTCGGTGGGGTCGCACTCGCCGACATCGCCGAAACGTACGGCACCGCCGCGCGGGTACTGGACGAACGGGAAGTTCGTCAGCGCTGCCGCGCCTATCGCAACACCTTCCCCGAGACCGAGATCGCTTACGCTGCAGCCGCTTTACTGGTCGGGGCGGTGGCCGACTGGGTCACCGACGAAGGGCTTTCGGTGGTCGCGTGCACGTCCGGCGAGTTGACCGCCGCACTCACGGCGGGGGTCGACCCTGAGCGAATTATTCTGCATGCCAACGGCGTATCCCGCGAGACGCTGGAGACCGCGGTGGCGCGGCGGGTCGGCCGGATCGTGGTCAGTTCGCTCGCCGAGATCGAGCTGCTCACCGCGGTCGTCACGGCCCGCCCGCAGCGGGTGCTGTTGCGCTTGGCTCCTGGCATCGAAGGGGACGCCGTCCATGAGGCGGACCGACCAGGGTTTCCGCTCGGTGGAGCCACCGCCGCGGCCGTGGCGCGCGTACTGGGCGCGCCGATGCTCGATCTGATCGGCTTCCACTGCCACCTCGGGTCGCAGATCTACAACCCCGATCACTATGGTGAAGCGATCCGTCGGATGGTCGCCGAGATGGCGGTGGTCCGGCACGAGCATGACCGGATGCTCACCGATCTCGACCTCGGCGGCGGGCACGCGATCGCCTACCGCAACGGTGACGCGGAGATGAACCTCGCCGAGCTGTCCGCGATCATCGAGGACGCGCTCGACGCGGCGTGTGCCCGGCAACACTTTCCGCGGCCGAAGGTTGTTCTCGAACCGGGGCGCGGGATCGTGGCGCGGGCCGGGGTGACGCTGTATCGGGTGTTGTCGGTCAAGCACAGCGACGGCGGGCATGTCTCCGTCGTCATCGACAGCGAGACACGCACGCGGGCAGGTACTTTCGCGGGAACAGTAGTGGCGAATCGCTCGACGACCGGTCCGCTGGTGAGCGCGACCGTCGCGGGGCGAGCGGGCGATGTCATCCTCGCTACCGACGTGCGGCTGCCCGCCGACCTGCGGGCCGGTGAGTTGCTTGCCGTCCCGTGCACCGGTGCGTATCAGCACGGCGCGCCACGCACTCGCGTCATCGCGGTGCGCGAGGGGCACTATGCGCAGCTCGTCCGCCGCGAACCGAGTCTGCTCGATCGTGACGCGAGCTGACGGACTCGATCACGGCGCGCGCTGAGCCCGCTCGATCGTGGAGCGCGCCCGGCGACGACACGAGCTGAGCCTGCACACGATTTCCCGCACACCACACTGTGTGCGGGAAATCGACTGGTAGTCAGCGCTTTCGGGTACCGAAGATGCTGCGGCTGATCTCCCGGCCTGCGGCGGTCGCCGCCGAACGCAGGAAGCTCTTGACCGCAGGGTTTTTCATGATGCGCTCGGCGGTGGAATCCTCGTCGGTCTTCGATGCGCGACCGGGCGCCGGTGCGGCTTCCGGGCTCTGTTCTGCCGCAGCGACTTTCGCTGCGAGCAGTTCGTAGGCCGACTCGCGGTCGACGGTCTGGCCGTACTTGCCGTGCAGCGAGCTGGACAGTGCCCGTGACTTGATCGCTTCGTCGCCGATGGTGTCCATCAGTGAGCGAGGCGGCTGAATCCTGGTCCACGCCACCGGAGTCGGTGCGCCCTGCTCCGACAGCACCGTCACCACAGCCTCACCGGTGCCGAGCGAAGTGAGGGCCTTCTCCAGGTCGTAGGTGCTGGTCTTGGGGTAGGTGCGCACCGTCTTGGACAGCGCCTTCTGATCGTCCGGGGTGAAGGCGCGCAGTGCGTGCTGGATGCGCGCACCCAGTTGGGAGAGCACCTGATTCGGGATGTCGGTGGGCAGCTGCGTGCAGAAGAACACGCCGACACCCTTGGAGCGGATCAGCTTGACGGTCTGCTCGACCTGGTCCAGGAACGCCTTCGACGCGTCCGCGAACAGCAGGTGCGCCTCGTCGAAGATGAAGACCAGCTTGGGCTTGTCCACGTCGCCCACCTCGGGCAGCGTCTGGAACAGATCGGCGAGCACCCACATCAGGAAGGTGGAGAACATCACCGGCCGCGCCGCCTGCGCGCCGAGCTCGAACAACGTGACGACGCCCTGGCCGCCCGCGGTGCGCACCAGATCGCTCGGATCCAGCTCCGGCTCACCGAAGAAGGTGTCGCCGCCATCGGCCTCCAGATTGACCAGCGAGCGCAGGATGACGCCCGCAGTGGCCGCCGAGACGCCGCCGATGCCCTTGAGATCGTCCTTACCCTCGGCGCTGGTGAGATGCGTGATGACGGCGCGCAGGTCCTTGAGATCCAGCAGCGCGAGGCCGTTCTTGTCCGCCCAGTGGAAGATCAGGCCGAGCGTGGATTCCTGAGTCTCGTTGAGCCCGAGCACTTTACTGAGCAGCACCGGCCCGAACGAGGTGATGGTGGCGCGAATGGGGACACCGATGCCGTTGGTGCCGAGCGAGACGAATTCGGTCGGGAAGCCCGTGGGCTGCCAGTCCTCGGCGCCGGTTTCGGCGGCACGGGCGCTCAGCTTGTCGTTGGCCGCGCCCGGCTGCGACAGTCCCGACAGGTCGCCCTTGATGTCGGCGAGTACCACGGGAACCCCGGCGGCCGAGAGTTGCTCGGCGATGCCCTGCAGGGTCTTCGTCTTACCGGTGCCGGTCGCGCCTGCCACGAGGCCGTGCCGGTTCATGGTGCGCATCGGAATGCGCACCCGCGCCGCCGGATCCACCTCGCCGTCGACCACGACGGTGCCGAGCTCCAGCGCCACCCCGTCGAACGCGTACCCCGCCGCGATCTCCTGAGCGGCCACCGCCCCCTTGCCCGCTGCGGCATCCGCCTTCTGATCACCCTTGCCGGCCGACGCGGCATCCGCCTTCTGCTCGGCCTTGCTCGCTGCTTCGGCGGCGGCAGCGGCGGTCTCGTCGGCCTTGGCCGCCGCGCTCTCCGCTTTGGCCTTCGCCTTGGCCTGCGCCCTCTTCTCACCCGCCTCCTGCTCGGCAAGCTCGCGTTCGGCGGCCTCCGCGGCCGCAGCCGCCTCCGCAGCGACCCGCGCCGCGTCCTCAGCAGCCTTACGCGCCGCAGCGGCCTTCTCCTGGGGGCTGGGCCCGCCCGCCGCCCGACCACCGCCCCCCATCGAATCGCTTCGCGATCCTGACTCCATTGCGTCCTCCGTCTGGTCTGACTCGAAACTGCTAACGCAGTGTTTGCTGTCGTACCGAAAACGCTTGTGCCGATCTCGAGAAACTGTATCCCCGCACACCCCTCTGGCGGGCTCGCCTCCCTGCGCGGGAGCAGACTTCTCCTTCGAAAGACCCGTTCGCGCGCCGCCGCAGGCAGCACGAAAACGACACAGCTAATGTTGCTGCCGTGTCAGATAAATACGTGGTGTGGATGGATTGCGAGATGACGGGCCTGCGCCTGGACAGCGACAAGCTGATCGAGGTGGCCGCACTCGTGACCGATAGCGACCTCAACATCCTCGGCGAGGGTGTGGACGTGGTGATCCACGCCGATGACGCGGCGCTGGCCGCCATGCCCGCGGTGGTCGTCGACATGCACGCGCGCTCCGGATTGACCGAGGAGGTGCGCCGCTCCACGGTCACCATGGCCGAGGCCGAGCAGCTGGTGCTCGACTACATCCGCCAGTACGTGCCCACCCCGCGCACCGTGCCGCTGGCCGGTAACTCGATCGCCACCGACCGGGGCTTCATCGCCCGCGACATGCCCACCCTGGACGCCCACCTGCACTACCGGATGATCGACGTGAGCTCGATCAAGGAGCTGTGCCGCCGCTGGTACCCGCGCATCTACTTCGGACAGCCGGAGAAGGGCCTGGCCCACCGCGCGCTGGCCGACATCAAGGAATCCATCCGCGAGCTGGAGTACTACCGCCGGACCGCGTTCGTCGCACCCCCCGGGCCGTCCACCACGGAGATCGCCGCGATCGCCGCCGAGATCGGCAGCGCCGCCGGACCCGCCGAATCGGCCCAGGTCAACGCCTCGTCGGAAACCGATTAGGGAGACGAAGGGGTGACACGCTAATATCGACGGCGCCGGTATTCATCCGGTGATGGTGACCGTAGTTCAGTTGGTAGAGCACCAGGTTGTGATCCTGGCTGTCGCGGGTTCGAGTCCCGTCGGTCACCCTGAGAGGCCCGGGTGGAGAGAAATCTCCACCCGGGCCTTTTTCTTCTTGCCCGGTGCCCGTCCGGCTGTAGCAACAGCCCGCACAACTTCTGACGAGTTGCACACCGACTTGCCGCACTGACACGCGCGCGGATGTCACAACGAGTGCAAACGAAAAGCGGGCCACCAGCTGCTGCTGATGGCCCGTTGACGTTGCCGCTCAACGCGGGTCGGCGTTGCCTGCCTTCCACACCGGCCACGGGATGTTCCAGTCCCCCAAACCGTCCACGCCGGACAGGGTTCCGCCGACGGTGTTCTTGATGATGGTGATGTCGCCACGCTTCGCGTTCTGATAGACCCACTGCGCGTTCGCCGGGCTCAGGTTCAGACAACCGTGGCTGGTGTTGCTGTAACCCTGCTGCCCGACCGACCACGGCGCGGAGTGGAAGAAGATGCCGCTGTAGGAGATTCGCGTCGCGAAGTCCACCGGCGTCTTGTACCCGTCCGGTGAGTTCACCGCCACACCGTAGGTCGAGGAGTCCATGATGATCTTCTCGTGCCGGTCACTGACGATGTAGATGCCGTTGTCGGTGGGCGTGCTGTTCTTGCCCATCGAGGTCGGCATGGTCCGCACCACCTCACCGTTCTTCTCGACCACCACCTGCTTGGTGTTGTCGTCCGCAGTGAAGATCACCGCATCGCCGATGGTGAAGTACGAGTGGATGTTGTCCTGGCCGTACAGGCCGTCACCGAGATCACGGCCATACACGTTCACATCGATCGTGACCTTCGTCCCCGGCGCCCAGAAATTCTCCGGCCGCCACCGGACCTCGCGATTGTTCACCCAATAGAACGCGCCCTCCACCGGGGGCTCGGTGGTGATTTTGATCGCATCCTGGGCCGCCTTGCGGTCCGGAATCGTCTCGTCGAACTGAATCGCCACCGGCTGGCCGATACCGACCACCTCACCCTCGCCGGGCAGCAGATACGGCTTGGTCTGGCTGTCCGGGGAGCTGGTGGTGAAGCTCAGCATGGTGGAGCTGGCGCCGCCGAGGCCGATCGCGTCCGCCTTCAAGCGGTAGACCTTGCCGTAGCCGAGCACCTCGGTGGTCTCCCAGGACCGGCCGTCGGCGGCCAGCCTGCCGTTCACCGGCTTGCCCTGCGCGTTCACCAGCGTGACGTTGGTCAACTTTCCGTCCTCGACCTGGAAGGCCAGCGGCACACCCGGCGAGACCCCCATCTCGCCATCCTTGATCGGGGACAGCAGCTTCGGCTTGATCAGCTCGACCAGCGGGTTCCGGTCGATGGCGATCGACGACGAATCCGCCGAGTCCGACGAAGAGCACCCCGATAACACCGACGCGGCCACCGCGAATACGACGAGAGGTGCGGTGATATGTCGTATCCACCGACGCCGACCATGACCAACGCTCATTCCAACCCCGTTTCAAGTCTCGGTGCATCAGAAGCACACCGATGGCTTCGGATCCCAACCGCCTACAGCTCAACCCGCCGTGTCTGCGGAGCGGTCGAGACCACGTTCGGTCATTCTGCCAGTCCGAGACGCTCGCACCAACGCGAATGCCGCGCCGACACAGACGTGTTACACCGGATAGATCCGAACTGTCCGGTTCGGCGTTAACACCCGCCAACGAACCGTCATCACCCCCGCTCAGGACGCGATTTCACATCTGCCGCCTCGGCCTGTTAAGGTTTGTCCCGCACCGGAACACGGAGCAAGCGCCATTAGCTCAATTGGCAGAGCAGCTGACTCTTAATCAGCGGGTTCGGGGTTCGAGTCCCTGATGGCGCACATAACAGAAGCCCTGATAGCTCCACTATCAGGGCTTTCCTCATTTCACACCGTCTTCGGTGGCTCCGATGTGGCCATGGGCCCGATCCGGTCCCGAACTCATCCCCTTCGCTCACCTCGGCCGGCACCCGGACAGTCCAGTGCAGAGGCTTTCTCCACTACCCGGGAGAGATATGCAGACCGTCTCGCTTCGCCCGCACGGTCACACCCGGCACCGGCTGCCCGCGATCAACAAACGATGCGGCCCAACCATCCGGGCCATCCAGCCAATGCAACAACCAGGTCCCCGGATCCCTCGTATCCGCGACAACACCCGGCGCGCGCTGCGCGTCATGAAACGGGTAGCCCGGAAACGCCGCCCACACTGCCTGCAATACCTCCCCCGCCTGGTCCGCGGTCACCCGCCGATCCAAACTTGCGAGGAATGCGGCCTGCGCAACATTCATGTGCTGCGCCGACTTCCGCATCTCCTTCCACACCGCAATCACCTGGTCCGGATCCGAGTCTGGCCATGCCGAACCAATCGCCGCCACAAACGTGTCCTCCGCCGTACGCAGCGCCTGCTCCGCCGCCTCATACGAGCGGGATGACAGCACGGCGTGTTCGATCCAACGGTGTTGCTCACCCATGGCGGCAAACCTAGACGTTTGGGGTGACACAGCGCTGTCGCGAGCCTCGGGCATCATCCGGTTCCGTACCAACCAAACCCGGTCTGGCCGCGGCTCCAGTCCATCGAGTCCGAACGATGTGCCCGCCAAGACCTCCGGTCTCATCGACTCCTGGGCCGCCCTCGAAGCCGACCAGGACGACTACAGCTAGCCGCGCGGGGGCTTCAGTTCCCATCCCGTTTGCCAACGAGGCCATGCCTCCTCATTGCCCAATTACCTCGCTCCACTCGGCCGCATCAAGGACCACCTTCGGTGTCCGTGGGCTCCCGCACCGATCCCGCCTAGTCGTGGCGCACCATTCGGGCCACCGGGATGAGCAGCAAGGTGGACCCGGCCGCGAGCACCCCGGCCTGCCGTGGTGTCAGGACGCTCACCGCTCGTGCCGACCAGTGCGTAGCTCGGCTCGGATGCTGCACCGCTGCTCGCGGGCTGTCGAACCGTCCAGCACCGGGGTCAGCTGATCTGCCCTGCGGATCCGGCGCGGTGTGGACCCGGCGGCAGTCTTCTTCAAGATTCTTTGCGGTAAGCCGGATTTCGGGTCCGGAGCACTACACATCCTTTGCGCCCCCACCACGGCGGAACGAAAGGACATGGCGGTGGACGCAATGAATGTCAGGATGATCGGGCTTCGGGTCAGTTTGCTGGCGGCACTAATCGTCACCGGTGATCTGTTGCTGGACAATGAAATTGCCCGAGATCTCGCACTGCTGGCCGGACAGCTGACGATAGAATTGCTGCTGTCCGGAGCCGATACGGCCACGAGTCGACTTCCCGGAAACAACCCCGACGATGCCGCATCGGATCGGGCGGGCGGTGGAAGCGATGACTGACCGATCACCTGCCAGCAGCGAGCAATTGGCCGCTGCGGTCGTCTCCGGTGATCGTGCGGCCTGGACCCGGTTGTATCACCTGTGGACGCCGCGGATCTATGGATTCTTTTTGGCTCGGCTGCAAGACGACCTGGTGGCCGCCGAAGATCTGGTGCAGGAGACGATGTTCGAGGCTTGGCGGTCACTCGAGCTTCGGCAGACACCGCCGCGCGAGTTCCAGCCCTGGATTTTCCGGATCGCCCGCAACCGGTTCGCCGGCTATTTCAAGGCCCGCAAGCCCGAACAATCCGCCGGTCTGACGATGGAGACCTTCAAACCCAGCGATTTCGCCGTCGGCGCCCTGCGGGCGGTGGAGATGCGGCGGGACTGGCCCTGGTTCATCGACCTGCTCAACGATGCGATCGAGAGCATGCCCGACAATTACCGCGAGGTGCTGCGGACCTCGCTCGCGACCGAAGCCACCGGCGCCGATCTGGCCGACCTGCTCGGCCTGACGGCCGAGGACGCGACGAAATGGCGCTCCGATGGCGTCAAGATGTTCTATGACGCCACCGCGGTGACCCTGATGGCTCGCGGCACCGCCG
This sequence comes from Nocardia sp. NPDC052316, assembly GCF_044547795.1. Taxonomy (NCBI): domain Bacteria; kingdom Bacillati; phylum Actinomycetota; class Actinomycetes; order Mycobacteriales; family Nocardiaceae; genus Nocardia; species Nocardia sp. NPDC052316. The sequence goes on along the minus strand of NZ_JBIUBB010000003.1, from coordinate 334,176 downwards.
GTACCCCGTGCCGGGGTTTTGCCAGGCAGCTCAAACGAGCGGGCTGGTCCGACGGCCCGCTCGGCGAGTCCCTCCGGGAAAAGCTGACTCGGCACGTCGGTAAGTGTCATGCCTGCCAGGAGCACCGCACGAAACTGAAGAAGACGCTCGAGCTGACGCCGGTGTTCGTGCCCGTGCTCGTCCCGTCGTCGGTGTTCGCGGCCATCGCCGCGGCCACCGACCCCGACGAGCAGGGCGACGGCCGCAACCAGAAGCGGCAAGCAGCAGCTGCCCCTGCGCTCGCCGCCGTGACTACAAAAGGCCAGCCGCCGGATCCATCAGCGCAGAAGTCCTCGGCGAGTACGGCGTTGGATGCGATCGGCAGTTTCTTCGGGATGCTGGTGGTGGTCGGTTTAACGATCACGCTGCTCCAAAAGTTCGCGCCGGAGGTCTTCGAAAAGCTGCCGAGCACCCGTCCGGCAACGGTGCAGCTGGATATGTCCGTGGACGCCGGTACTCGTGTGCACGTCGCTCCGATCGGCACGACGTGCAGTCCCATTGCGGGGACTTGCACGTCGCGGTGGCGGCCAGGCACGCAGGTAACGCTGACCGCCGAACCCTCGGAATACACCGAGGGTCCGCTGACCTGGATGGGCTGCCCCACCGGCTCCGACGCCAGATACCCCTGCACGTTCGTCATGACCGGCAACATGACGATCTGCCTCTTCGAGGAACCCTATGACGGCGGGCCACCCCTCGCATGGTGCCGCGGCCGACGATAACGAACAGACCCGGCGGTGACGTCCCCTCGAGCCTGCTTCAACCCTGTCGGCGCCGGATGACGAACCGCGCTTAGTCGCGGCGGACCATTCGGGCCACCGGGATGAGCAACAGGAGCGCCCCGGCTGCGAGCAGGGTGAACGCGAGCCGGAAGTCGCCGGTTCCGTCGCGCAGGGCGCCGACGAGCATCGGCGCCACCGCCGCGGCGGCGTAGCCGAGGAAGAAGGCCATTGCGCTGTATTGTCCCGCCTCGGTGACATCGCGGCTCATGGACACCGGGACCGTCAGTACCAGCGTGAACAGTCCGCCGTGGCCGATGCCGAGCGCGACGATCCACAGCCAGGTGGCAGAGGCGGGACTGAGCGCCAATCCCAGGAATCCGACGGCGGTGAGTGTCACGGTCAGGCCGAGGCCGATGCGCTTGTCTCTGCGCTCGCCGAGCAGGGCAGGCACCGCCAGCATGGCGACGACCTGGATCGAGATCAGCACGGTGAGCAGGTAACCCGCCTCGGCCGCGGGGTAGCCGCTGTCGTGCAACAGTGGTGCGACCCAAGCCAATTCGCAGTAATACAGCGCCGAGTTGCCCGCAGCCAGCAATGTGATCATCCACGCCGTCGCACTGCGCCACGGCAGACCGGTTGTCGCAGGACCCTGCGGCCCGGACACCGCACCGAGCGCCAGCGCCGTCCGCGCCGCCGTCCACAGCACCGCACCACCGATGGCGAGTACGGTCCACGACGCGAGCGCGCCGGGCCAGGAATTTAGCGCGTCGGCCAGCGGTGCGCTGATACCGGCCGCGATGGCGCCGCCCAAGCCCAAACCCGCGGTGTAGATACCGGTGACCAGGCCAGCATGATCGGCGAACCGGGACTTCACGACCGCGGGGAGCAGCGTCTGCGCGATCGCGATGCCCGCGCCAACAGCGGCGGCGCAGCTGAGCTGGAGCCAGGTCGCGGTGCCGAAACCACGTGCGGCGGTGGCGATCCCGACCACCGTCAAGCCGATCAGCACGCCATGCTGCAGACCCCAGCGACGGCCTACCGCAGCGGCGAGGGGTGCGCATAATCCCATCGCGAGGGTGGGGACGGTGGTCAACAGGGCGATCCCGGTCGAGGACAAGCCGAGATCGGCGCGAACTCGATCGACGAGCGGGGACACCGCGGCGATCGCGGGGCGAAGATTGGCCGCCGCGACGAACAGCGCCAGTGCCGCAAACGCCAGCGTCACACGATCTTTCGCGGTGGGAACCGGATGGTCTCGGAGAGTAGCCATGACAAACCTCAATCTCGGACATTTTGTGTCCAAGTTATAACACAGTCTCGGATAGTTGTTGTCCGAGATATGCTGACGGCATGAAGATGTCCATAGGCGTCGAATGGGCCATGCACTGCTGCGTTTCGCTCGGACAGGCGCTGGCACCGATCCCCGCCGCACGACTGGCCGAGCTGCACGGCGTCCCCACGGCTTATCTGGCCAAACATCTTCAAGCGCTGTCGCGAGCAGGCATCGTCCGATCGGTACCCGGGCCCACCGGCGGCTACGTGCTGACGCGTGCCGCCGCGGAGATCAGCATGCTGCAGGTGGTCGAAGCGGTGGACGGTGCCGAACCAGCCTTCCGCTGCACCGAGATTCGGCAGAACGGACCGCTCGGCCTGCCGGCGAAAAGCTGTCGCACGCGCTGCGCGGTCATGCGCGCCATGACCACCGCCGACAACGCATGGCGCACCGCCCTCGCCGCCGTCACCATCGCCGATCTCGCCGCGAGCATCGATGCGGACAGCGATGGAACCGCGCTTGACGACCTGCGCGAATGGTTGAACGCGGGATAGCTGCCCGCCAGTCTCTCTCGCTTGCTCGCGGTCAGCCGCGAGCGGCTCCGCGAAGCGCAGCCGGAGTCACCCCTTACCCGTTGATCCCCCACCGCAGCCGACGGTCCGGGTCTGTGGTCTGACGGAGGAACTGCACTCGCGGGAAGTTGTGTGCGAAACAGCGCTGCACCGTGTCGGTGGGTTGCACGTGGTTGAGGTATCCGCCGGACGAGAAGGGGGTTACGGCGCGGTTTGCGCTGATGATCCAATTGTGGGCTTCGTCGACTGTGCTGGGGGTCCGGACCACCCACTCCAATGCCGCCGCGTGTGCGCGCCACGGGAAAGCGGTGGCGTCGGGAGCGGTCTCCTGGACGGCCCCGTCGAGCGGTTCGGCGACAACCACACCCGACGCCCCACTGTCCGCGCGGGCGGCGATGACACCGACGATGGCGTCGACAACGGCGGGCGAAAACTGGGCGACGACGTCGGAGCCGGCGACCCGGAGCGATCCCGGCCGCGGCCTGCCCATGTCGAGGTCGTGTACCGCGGCCAAGTACTCCAGCGTGCGGTGGTCCGCGGCGGACGGCTCGACCCCGGCGGCGGCGCTCAAGTCCGCGGCGGCCGCGGGTCCGGCACCGGCCGGGCACACCATCCGGACCAGACATTGCAGACCGTCGTCCGCCGAGACGAGGACGCTGGCATACACGCCACGATCGGCGGTGGGCATCCACTGCGCCCAGCCGTTGAGCACACGGGCTGCCTTGTCACCCGGAAAGGTCAGTCGCACCATGTCTTTCGCCGTCGCGGGGATGGTGCGGTAGGTCAAGGAGGTGAGGATGCCGGTGGTGCCCCCCGCACCGCGCAGTGCCCAGAACAGGTCCGGCGCGGTGGCCGCGTCGACTCGTATCGCTTCGCCGTTCGGCCGCACGAGTTCGGCCGAGACCAGCCGGTCGCAGGTCATTCCGTAGCGGCGCACATCGGCCCCGAGACCGCCGCCGACCGTCAAACCGGTGAGCCCGACGCCGGCGCAGACGCCGATCGGCAGGGCCAGACCCGACTCGGCCAGCTGGGTCACCGCCGCGAGACTGGTCACCCCGGCGCCGACGGTGACCTGGTCGGCGCCGACATTGATCTGGTCGAGTTTCCGTACGTCGATCACCAGTGCACCGGTCGAGGCGGACGCGCCGACGAACGAGTGGCCGCCCGATCTGGCGGCGATGGGCAGGCCGTGTTCACGCGCGAAGGACACCGCCGCCTGCACGTCCTGCGGCTGCGCCACCTCGACCACTCCGAGGGGTGTGTTGCCGTCGAACCGCCGGTCGAAAAGCGCTTTCGCCGCTTCGTATTCGCGGTCCTCGGGCAGCACGAGCGTGCCGCGCAATCGACTGCGCAGGCCGGTCCACGCGCTCGAATCCACGGTTGCCGCCGCGGTCCCCGAGCACAGCGTTCCCGCGGCCGCGGCTGCCACGAGCCCGCCCGCCCCACGGATCAGCGAGCGACGCGAAAAGCCCGATGCGGCGAGCCCGGTCGCTTCCGCAGGGTCAGCCATCGGCGTCACGCTGCCCCGCCCTTCGTTGCCGTGTGCGGTTCGGCAACCAGCGGCGCGAGCGGCAGAGCACCTATCCACACAGCGAGCACAGCTTGTCCTCCTAGTTGCGACCGATCCCGAGAGCGTCCGACGACAGCGAAGACCGACGCCTCGTTGTTCGAACAGAGATGATTCGGTGCGACGGCAGCTGTGGATGGACCGCGACTGCCCGCGGTTACCGGCGCCGTGATCGTTTCTTGAACTGACCACGACGCATTTGCCTTTCGGGCGGAGTCGCTAGGCTCTCGAAATGCGGGTACCAGGGGTGGTTCCGCAGGCATCAGCCGCTGGCGAAGGTGGGGTCCGGCGGAACCCAACGGCTGCTGCGCGAGACCGATGACGCGAATCCGAAATCATGTTTGAGCTCTTCGGGGATGGCGTACTGCATGACACGGCCTCGGGTGAGGGAGCTGAGTTCGAACCAGGTGGTGAGGTGGCCGAGGCGGTCGAGGGCCCACTCCCCCAAAGGAGAACTGTCTTCGATGGTTTCGAGGATGCCGAGTAGAGCGGGGACGGTTTTGATGGCGGTGTCCCAGGCGGTGCGCGGTACCTCGAGCCAGTCGGCGCAGGTGTCACCGATGAGGTAGCGGATGAGGGCGGAGACGACCGGGTCGAAGAGGGTGCCGGGCACGACCTCCTCGTAGAGGTCGATGAGTTGGCGGGTGAGGTTCACGCCTTCCTGGCTGGGCCCCATATGTCGAAGCAGATAGAGGTCGAGGAATTCTCGGGCGGACTCGATGTCTTTCGGTGCGTGTTCCTGGTCGACGCCCAGCATCGCGCCGACCACCCGCCAGGCGTAGAAGTAGGCTTCGGCGCCGTCCACGCTCATGTGGATGTTCAACCGGTGCAGGCTGTCCAGGACCAGCATCGAGAACAGCAGCTGACCGCCGATCATGTCCTCCTGGCAGATCGGCGTCCCCCAGGTGGCGGTGTCCCAACGGTTTTCGCGGGACAGGTGGTGGCGGATCGCGGCGTGCAGCAGCCGCACCTTCTGCACGGCGGGAATGAAACGGCTGCCGGCCTCGAAGGCGTCGGGCTGCATCAGGTAGACGGTGAACTGGCCGGTCTCGGCCATCCTCTTGGACGGGTACTCCAGGGAGTGGGTGGCCGACAACAGCTTCGCGACCTGCGGGATGACGTAACAGGCGGGCATGGCGGCGAAGGAAAGCGCGGTGGAGATGTGCACGTTGTTGTCGATGAAGAACAGCCTCGCCTTCTCCATCTCGTCCCAGTCCACCCAGGCGGGCGGCGCGGCGGTCGTGTGCAGGTACTCGCGGGCGACCTCGGGCAGGTCGTCGGGCAGCGGCGACCCGGCGGTGGAGACGTAGCGCATGAGGGTGTTGAACTTGCCCACCTCCCCGCGCTCGAACAGGGTGGCCACGGTGGCATCGGCGAGCTCGTCACCGTGCAGGCGCAGCGCGTCCATCGACGTTTGCGTCCGGTTCATCGAGACTCCTTGTGTCGGTGGCGAAATGGTGCGGGATCAGTAACGGCGCGCGGTGGCCGCGGTGGCCAGTTCGGTCAGCGCGCGAGCGGCGGGCGCGGGCACGTCGGCCAGGGCGTGCGTGGCCTCCTCGACTCGGTCGGTGATCATCTGCTCGATGCGCTCGGGTGCGCCGACCCGGGTCATCAGGTCTCGGACTTCGCACAGGACCCCCTCGTCGGGTTCACCGTGCGCCAGTAGCCGGGTCAGCTGTTCGCGCTGCGGGCGGTCGACCGCCTGCCAGGTTTCGGCGAGCAGGGCGGTAGGGCGACGGGCGCGCAAATCGTCGAGATTCGCCTTTCCGGTGCGGGCTTCCTCACCGAAGAGTCCTAGTAGATCGTCGCGCAGCTGGAAGGCTTCACCGAGCGGTAAGCCGTACGCGGAGAAGGCTTTCCGCAGCGCGTCACTCGCGCCACCGAGCGCGCCACCGATGAGCAGGGGTTGTTCGACGGTGTATTTGGCCGTCTTGTACCGGACCACCTTCAGCGACTCGGCTACATCCGGAACCGCACCGGTGCACAGGATTTCGAGGCACTCACCGGCAATCAGTTCCCGCGCGAGCACCGCCCACAGCGGGCGCGCCCGCGACAGGTAGGCCGCAGGCAGACCACTGGTCACGAACAGTTGGCCGGCCAACGCCATCAGCAGATCCCCGACCAGCATGGCGAGTGCCTTACCGGTCTGCGCGAATTCCGGTGCGCGATAGAGCGGTTCGTGCAGGGCGATCTGTGCGGTGGGCAAGCCGTGCCGCAGCGGACTGTCATCGATGATGTCGTCGTGCACGCTCGCCGCCGCGTGCACCAATTCCAAGGCAGCCGCGGCGCGGACAAAGGCACTACTGTCCGGTTGCCCGGCCGCGCGCCAACCCCAGTAGCAGAACGCCGCCCGCAGCCGTTTCCCCTGCCCGCTCGCCGCTACGAGCTGATCGCCCACCGGACGTAGCCGCGGATCTATGGCGAGCAGCTGGTCGCGTTCGTGCCCGACGAACTCCTCGAGGATGTCGTCGACGCGAGCCTTGAACGCGCAGGCGTCGTGCCGATCAGGGCGCACCGGAACCGGTTTCGCGCGCGAGGACCTGCTGCGCGAGGATCTCGAGGTGGGCGGGCGGCAGCAGCGAGTTCCGGTCCAGCGCTAACCGGCCACGCGCCTTCAGATCGTTCTCCGCCTCGCCGGCCATGCCGGGTAAGTCGGAGCGCCGTAATAATCCCAGCGCCCAATTCACCATCGGGCCTACCCGGCTGAGCGCCAGATCCGCCAGGCCCGCCGCCACGAGCACCGCGTCCTCGGCTCGGGTTCCGCGTTGATTCGACCTCTGCGACATGCGATCACGCTCCTGTCCACCCGATCGGCACCCACACCGCGACCCGGCAACGCTGAACAGGTCGGGCACCGCCAGTGTCTCAGCGACCACCTGGTGACGCGCCGAAAATTCGCAGGACAACCGGTTGTCCTCGTGAATGTCGGCTGCGCGCATGGTCTTCGAGCAACACCTCAGCACCGGTGATCCGTCTGGTCGGACCGACGCGAGCCAGGCCGGGCGCCCCGTACCGCCGCCACGAGCAAGCTGGTCCGTGCTGTCGAGCCGGGCAGGGGTGCTATTTCTGTCCACGCCGTTCGCCTGAACGGTTTCGGTCACCCTCCGTATCACCGATGGACAGCGGCCGATGGCGGCTGCCGAAGGCGATGGTGATGCCGCAAGCGAAGGTGACGAGGGCGAACGTCGGCGGCAGCGAGAACAATTCGGCGCCGGCGCCGACGAGGGGTGGGCCGCCGAGGAAGGCCAGGTAGCCGATGGCGCTTACTTTCGCGGTCGCCGTGGCTATGTCCGAGGGGGCCGCGAGTCCGGCGGCCGACACTGCCAAGGGGAAGAGCGGGCCCAGGACAAGGCCGCTGATCGTGATCGCGAGCAGGGTGCAGACGGGCGATGACAAGGCCAGACCGGCCACTATGGCAGCGAGGAGGACCACGGATCCGGTGCGGATCATGCGGCGTATGCCGAAACGGTCGACCAGTCCATCCCCGACGCTGCGGGAGATGAACATCGCGCAACTGAAGGCGGTGAGGGTGAAGGCGCCGAGGCTGGTGCCGCCACCGTGATCACGACCGACCAGCAGCGCCGACCAATCGGCGATCATGCCCTCCATGAGCAGGGCCGCCACTGCCAGCGCCGCGACCGAAAGCGGCAGTCGGGCCGGACGTCTGCGGCGGGCAATGATGGCGGGCACGGTCGCGTCGGCGGGTAGCAGCGGCGAAACCCCTAGCGCCACAACGCTCAACAGGACGGCGACGGCACCGAAATGCAGACCGACCGCGACATCGAAGTGCGCGGCCAGCGCACCTGCGCCCGTGCCGGCCAAGACACCCAGGCTGTACCCACCGTGCAGCCGCGACAGGACGCGCGATCGACGACGCTCCTCGTACCGGATCCCGAGCGTGTTCATGGCAACATCCAGGCAGCCGCTGGCCGCGCCGAGCACTGCCAATACGAGTCCGAGCTCGATTCCGTTGCGCGCCAGCGCAATCAAGGGCAATGCTGCCGCGAACACGATCGAAGACAGCAGGCAGACGGCGTTGCCCGGAGCCCGCCGCAGCAGCGCGCCGGTGGCCACCAGCGCGGGCACCGATCCGGCAGCGACCCCGAACAGCGCGCCGCCGAGTACACCATCGGTGAGGTGGAGTTCGTGCTGCACCTCGGGGATCCGTGGCGCCCAACTGGACAGCACCGCGCCGTTGAGAAAGAAGATCAACCACAGGGCGATGAGCGACGCATCGAACCGACGGACCATGCCACACCTCAGGTGCCGTCCTGTAGGTGATGATCGTGGCTACCCCCGGGCCGCACAGGAGAGCCGTGTTCAGCGTACCGATTGTTGCGCCGTGCCCTGACACACGGGGGGCTCGACTCCGACACCCGCTCAATGCGTTTCGCCGCCGAGCAGCTTGTCGCCGCGGGTCGGGCACCTCGGGGTTCGAGTCCGGCGGCGGCTCGCGGAGATCATTGCCGGATGAGCAGATAACGCACCGGAGACCGCGAATCACCTTGGCACCGGCCAGTTTCCGCCCATCAACGGGGACTTCGCCCCACACAGATCAAGCGCCGCTCGTCGTACCATCCGTCCTCCGCACAGCGGAACTGATACGTCGCCATGGGTTGCGTTCGCGAACTCACGCACCGATAGAACACGGCCCGGTCGGCCGGATCGACGTAATGCCCCGCATTCTTGCCGTCGCAGAAGTCCGAACGCGCGTCGATCGGCACGACCGCGTACTGCCGGGCGGCGATATCGCGCCCGGCCCCCTCGGGCATGTCCACCGCGGTCATGGTGCCGAGCGTCATGGCTGCGACGCCGAGGGGCGGCAGCACCGCGAGCACGGTCCCGGCGGCGAGAACGCCGGTGCGGCACGCCAGGCTGTTCGATTTCATGGACGGCGGTTCCCTGTCTCCCCGGTCGCGGGGCGTCGGCGGCTAGCGGCTCTCCTGTATTCGGTCCCGCGGACCGACCGGATCGGATCTTCCGAGGAAAACACCGTGATCGAGCCGATTTTGCCGTCGTCTCACCGGTCTCAATCCGGACGAACACCCCGGTCCGGCAGCAAAAGCCGGGTCTGTTAGCCGAAAATTTCTGTGACGTGTCGCACATTCGGTTTAGCAGCAAACCCCCTGCTTAGGTAACGGTTCGGCAACTACCGGGGAGGGATTCCAAGATCGGTAGCGCATATCATTAACTATTCGTTCACCGTGCGTTCACTTAGCGTGACCATTCTGCGATCAGGTCATAAAGCGACCTGGAGTTTGGTTACACCGAGGAGTTGTTCACACACATTCGGAAAACGACCGCAACGGCAGGCCCCGTGCCAGCCGCGGTCGGCGGATCGGGATCCGGCAATGGACCCGCTAACCCCAACCTTCCGCCGAATGGGCGCGCCGAGAGGCCGTCTTTCTCTCCGCATCGAGGATGCGGAGTCGCACGCGATATCGCGGCCGGGCTCGCAGTGAGCGCCCCGGCACCGCACCACTGACGTCGCGTTCCGGGGACCACAGCGTCCCCCACAACAAAACCCGACAACAGCACATCAACCGTACCGGCGAGCGCCCACCGCGTGCCCGCCCCGGATCCGTGCTGCCTGCGCGCGCCCGGATCGAGACCTGTCCCCGACAAAGGAACCGATTTCGTCATGCCTGACAGACGCTTTTTCCCGCTCCGCCGCTCGACGCTTCGCGAGGGCATGACCTTTGCCATCGCCGCCGCAGGCGTCGTGGCCGTTGCCGCCTCCTCCGCGGTCTCGGTGGCCGACGACAGCGTCCCGTCTCGCATCGCGATGGTCGCCGAGCAGCACCCGGCCGCCGAGCCCGTCGCCGCCCCCGCACCCATGCCCGCGCCGCTGCCGATCCCGGTGCCCGTGCCCGAGCCGATCCCGGCGCCGCTGCCCGCACCGGCCCCCAGCTACCCGGACAACCTCGACGGCTGGATCCGCCAGGCCCTCGACGTCATGGCGGCCAACAACATCCCCGGCAGCTACGACGGCATCTTCCGCAACGTGATGCGCGAGTCGACCGGTAACCCGCAGGCGATCAACCTGTGGGACTCCAACGCCGCTGCGGGCATCCCGTCCAAGGGTCTGCTCCAGGTGATCGACCCGACCTTCCGGGCGTACCACGTCGAGGGCACCTCCTGGGACATCTACGACCCGGTCGCCAACATCGTCGCCGCCTGCAACTACGCGGCGCGCACGTACGGCTCGATGGACAACGTCAACGGCGCGTACTGAGCAGCGACTCGACTACGCCGCCCCGTTCGGCCGCGCATCGACGCGTAGCCACGACGCCTCCCCGCCCGACCGCGGGGAGGCGTCGTCGCATCTCGCCCGGCCGCCGGATAGGGTCGTGCACCACCGACCTTTGGACTTCCGCGATGACCGATTACGCGCACAGCGACACGGCGGCCAAGAGCCGCGCCGAGAAGGCCCGGCGTCTCGCAAGCTACGTCTGGCACCTCGGCATCACCGGACCCGAACTGCTCGCGATGCCCGCGGCGACCCGGCGCAAGCTCGCCAGGGCGGCCGACACGAACCCGCCGAGCACCGAGGAGACCTGGGCCACGGTGGCGCGGTTGCTGACGGAGAAGGACGACTGGGCCGCCAGGCACCCCGGCCATCCTGCGGCGCGGCGCGAGCACACCGAGGACAAGCTGATGTGGGTGAAGCCGCCGATCACACCGTGGACGTGATCCGTTGCCGGACATCGGCTTCGGCGTCCGGGCCGACCCGTTCGGTAGCATGGTGGCAATGCACCCGCCGTCAAAGGTGACGCGATGACCGAGCGCAAACCAGCGAAACTGGATTTCGAATCGTGGATCGACAAGCAGATCCGTGAGGCGACAGAACGCGGTGAATTCGAGAATCTGCCCGGGGCGGGCAAACCGATTCCGCGTGGCAGCGACGACGAGAACTGGTGGCTGAAGGGCTACCTCCGTAAAGAAGGAGTGAGCGGCGACGCACTCCTGCCACCGTCGCTGCTGCTGCGCCGGGATATCGAGCGCCTGCCCGACACGGTGCGCGAACTGAACTCCGAACGCGCCGTCCGCGAGACCGTGCGCGAGCTCAACAAGCGCGTAGTCGACTGGCTGCGCCTGCCGCACGGGCCTTACGTCCGCATCGCCCCGGTCGATACCGAAGAGATCGTCGAGCAATGGCGCGCCGAGCGTCGCCCGAAGCCAGCACCGGGCGCGTCGGCGAGCACCTCCTCGCCGGCCCCCCACACCACCTCGTGGTGGCGCCGCCTGTTCCGCAACCCCCACGCCGCGCCGAACAACTGACCGCACAGCCCACCACCGCCCGGGCGAGCCGACTACTGCGGCGCATCAGTCGCCACTGGGCGACCGTTTCAAGATCAAGGGGAACTGCGGTAGGTCGGCTCCTCGGAAACGCCGACCGCAGCCCCCTGCTCATCGAACACTCACGCACGCAGGGCGGAGTGGGTCGAGTCCTCTACTGCCACAAGTACTTTGTCGGAGAGGGTCCGCAGGGCGCGGGCTTCCTCAGGGGTGATGCAGTTGATGAACACCTCACGTACCAGCCGGACATGGTTCGGGGCAGCGTGTTCGAGTAAGCGGCGCCCCTCGGCCGTGAGCTTGACCAGCACCCCGCGGGCGTCCTCGGCTACCGGCTGCCGGTCGACCAGCCCGCGCGCGTCCATCCGGGCGAGATGCTTGGACAACCTGCTCTTCTCCCAGCAGACCTCGGCCGCGAGATCCTTGGCCCGCAGGCAATCACCCGGCGCGGCCGAGAGCGCGACCATCAGTTCGTAGTCCGCCGCGGACAGCCCGTCCCGGGTCAGCCCCTCCGCGATCGCCGCGTCCAGGCGCTGGCGCAGGCGGATGTAGGCCGACCACGTCGCCTGCTCGTCGTCACTCAGCCACTCCATGGGAATGAAGTCTACTCACAGTTGGTTGACATGGACACCAACTCCCCTCCCAGGAGGCTCCGATGCCCGCCATCACCGTCCCCGACCTCATGATCCTGCCGCGCCTGCCCCAGCCCACCGAGACCATGCGCGAACGCCCGGTGCGCACCGTGGTCAGCGCGCCGAAGCAGCGCGAAGGCGCGGGGTTCGAGGTACGCAGGCCGTTCCCGAGCGTGGACCTGCGCACCGCCGACCCGTTCATCCTGCTCGACCAGATGGGCCCGGTCGCCTACGAGCCGCACGAGGCGAAGGGCGCGCCGTGGCACCCGCACCGCGGCTTCGAGACCGTCACCTACGTCATGGACGGCGCCATGGTGCACCACGACTCCAACGGCGGCGGTGGCGTGATCGGCGAGGGCGACACGCAGTGGATGACCGCGGGCTCGGGCATCCTGCACGACGAGCTGCCCACCGAGCAGCTGGTCATGGCGGGCGGCTGGTTCCACGGCATCCAACTGTGGGTCAACCTGCCGCGCGCGCTCAAGTTCGCCGCACCGCGCTACCAGGATCTGCGCGCCGGTGAGCTGACCCTGGTCAGCTCGCACGACGGCGGCGCGCTGGTCCGGCTCATCGCGGGCTCGGTCGGCGGCTTCGACGGCCCCGGCTCGACCTACACCCCGATCGCATACGCGCACGCCTCGATCAGCCCCGGCGGACAGCTCGAAACGCCGTGGCCGCAACACTTCACGGCAATGGCGTACGTGCTGTCCGGCAGCGGCACGGTCGGCGCCGAACGCAGGCCGCTGCGCGAGGGACAGCTGGCCGTCTTCGGCCCCGGCGACGCGATCACGGTGAGTGCCGATGCGCGCCAACACAATCGGACCGGCGATCTGGAGGTGTTGTTGCTCGGCGGCCGGCCGATCAAAGAACCGGTTGTCCAGTACGGGCCGTTCGTTATGAACACTCGCGCCGAAATCATCCAGGCCATGGACGACTACCAGGCAGGACGCATGGGAAACATCCCCGCCGAGCACGTGGCGGGCCGTCGCCTCGGCGAGTGAACGCCGCGACTAGGGCATCCCCTAATGCCCTAGTTCTCGGGCGACGCGGTTGACAAGCGGGCGAGGCGTCACAACAGTGGATGCGGCGTCCGGTCGGACGCCTATCCATCGCAGCAACTATTTAGAGGAATACATGAACGTTCGCCGGCTTACCCTCAGCGCTGCCGTCGCGGGACTGACCCTCCTTGCGGCGCCGACCGCGCTGGCTCAGCCTCCCTCGGGTTCCTCCGGAACCGGATCGTCGGCCGTCGACACCGGTTCGGCCGCAACCGGTTCGGCTGGTCTGACGCAGACCGGTTCGGCCGGCGGCGCCTTCGCCAACTGTGAAGACGCCAAGCGCGCCAACCGGGCACCACTGTTTCGCGGTGAACCGGGCTACGGCCCGCACCTGGATCCGGACGGTGACGGGTTCGCCTGCCCCACGGTCTGATACCCGTGAGATAAGAACACCCGGTGTGCCAGGCACACCGGGTGTTCTGCTGTTCGGCCCCGACTCAGCGGAAGATCTTGACCAGCACCAGCCCGACCACCACGACGGCCGCGCCGATCAGGCTGTACTTCACCTTGGGCTCGTTCAGCTTCCGCAGCACGATCTGCTTGCTGTCGCTCGCGATCCGCTGCGGATCCGCGCGCACCGCGAGTTCGTCGAGCGTGCTCGCCAGCCGCGTGCGCGCGGCCTCGATCTCCTGCTCGATCCGCTCGGTATCCTTCGCCACGTTCAGGCCTCCTGTGTTTGATGTGCCGCGCCGGGGCTCGAATCGCGGTGCGTGTTCGGCCTTCGCGGGTCACCCTCAGCTCCCGGCCGAGTCTATCGGTCCGCGCGGCGCCGACCCGGGGCGCGCGGCGTTCTGTCGGTCCGCACAGTGCAGCCGAGGTGTGCGCGGCGCGGTTCTGTCGGTCCACACAGTGTCGTTCCGTCTGGCGACAGAGTGTCCGAGCCGTCGGTTACCGTGCAGGACGTGACCGACAACCAACGACTCTCCCCCGGCGATGCCGCCCCCGATTTCACGCTGCCCGACGCCGACGGCAAGGACGTGTCGCTCGCCGACTACCGCGGCCGCAAGGTGATCGTGTACTTCTACCCCGCCGCCAGCACTCCCGGCTGCACCAAACAGGCCTGCGACTTCCGCGACAACCTGGCCGAACTCGACGGCGCGGGCCTCACCGTGCTCGGCATCTCGCCGGACAAGCCCGCGAAGCTGGCCAAGTTCCGCGACGCCGAGCAGCTCACCTTCCCGCTGCTGTCGGACCCAAACAAGGCCGTGCTCACCGCGTGGGGCGCGTTCGGCGAGAAGACGATGTACGGCAAGACCGTCACCGGCGTCATCCGCTCCACCTTCCTGGTGGACGAGGCGGGCAAGATCGAGGTCGCCCAGTACAACGTCAAAGCCACCGGTCACGTCGCCAAGCTGCGCCGCGATCTGTCGGTCTAGGGCTGCTCCTCGAACGATCGGACGAACTGTTCGTAGCCATCGAGCAGGCGGTTCAGACCGAATCGCAGTCCACCGTCGTCCCACTCCACGTCGTCATCGTCGAACACCCTGGCGGCGAGGGCGCGGGTCAGCGCCGGGTAGCGCTGCGGGTCGAGTACCCGGCTCAACATGACCGGGTACTCGGCGTTGTCGCCGCTGGCCGCCAGCTCCTTCGCGACCCGCATCCGGCCGATCAGATACAACGAAACATTCATGACGAGTTGCAGTTTGATCGGCTCGGGCACGGCGGTTTCGGCGAACATCCCCAGCCCCGCGTCCAGCCAGGCCATATTGCACGGCCCCAGTGGGGGCGCGGCCAGCGGCAGATCGACGAACCACGGGTGCCGTCGCAGCGACTCGGATACGCCCGCGGCCCAGGCCTCCATCCCGGCCCGCCACCCGACGCCGACCGGCAACTCCGGGGGTAGCCCGAGCGCGCGATCCGAGATCAGGACGAGCAGGGTGTCTTTGCTGTCCACATAGCGGTAGAGCGACATCGTGGTGAAGCCGAGCCGCTTGGCGACCCGCCCCATCGAGAGTGCCGCGACCCCCTCGTCATCGGCCACCTCGATCGCCGCGTCGATGACCTGATCGAGACTCAGCCCGCGCTTCGGTCCGCGCGTGCCCTGCTCGTCCAGGCCCCACATCAATGCGAAGGACTTGGCCTGCGCCGCCGCGCCGCTGTCCGCCTCCGGCGTGTCCACCACTGTCGACCCCTTTTTCTCGTCGCCTCTTCCCTCGGGCCAAAAACTGTGTACCGTTTAAACTAAGTTTAACCCATACACAGTTTCGACTCGAGGAACCACATGACAGTCCCATCCACACCCGCTGTCAGCATCGGCGGGTTGACCAAAGCATTCGACGGCCAGACGGTGCTGGCCGGCATCGACCTGGAAGTGGCGGCGGGAACGGTCTTCTCGCTGCTCGGCCCGAACGGGGCGGGCAAGACGACGATGGTGCGCATCCTGGCCACCTTGACCGGCGCAGACAGTGGCGAGATCCGGGTCGGTGGCCACGATCTCGCGCACGAGGCCGATACCGTGCGCCGCCTCATCGGCGTCACCGGTCAGTACTCCGCGGTGGACGACGTGCTGACCGGCGCCGAAAATCTCCGGCTGATGGGCAGGCTGCTGCACCTGAGCAAGCAGCAGATCGCCGAACGCAGCGCCGCGCTGCTCGACCGATTCGAGCTGACCGGCGCCGCCGAGGCCCGCGTCGCGACCTACTCCGGCGGTATGCGCCGACGGCTCGATCTGGTTATGAGCCTGATGGGCGCGCCGCGGATCATCTTCCTCGACGAACCCACCACCGGCCTGGATCCGCGCAGCCGCCGCGAACTCTGGCAGGTGATCCGAAACCTGGTGGCCGACGGCGTGACCATCTTCCTCACCACGCAGTACCTGGAGGAGGCCGACCAACTGGCGGATCGGATCGCGGTGCTGCACAACGGAAAGATCGTGGCCGAGGGCACGCCGGGCGATCTGAAGCGGCTCGCCCCCGGCGGGCACATCCAGCTGCGCTTCGCCGACCAGCACGGCCTGGCCGCCGCGGCCCTTGCCGTGCCAGGCGCCGAGGTGGACGCCGAACAGTTGACGTTGCAGGTGCCCTCGGACGGCAGCGTCGGCACCCTCAAACAGCTGCTCGATCAGTTCGAGGACCAGGCGATCACCATCGACGGGCTGACCATCCACACCCCCGACCTCGACGACGTGTTCTTCGCCCTCACCGGGCATCCCACCACGCGGAAAGCAGCGGCGCTGTGACGACGATCATGAATACCCGGCTGGCAGTACAGGATTCGGCCACCATGCTGAGCCGCAACCTGCGTCACACGGTGCGCAGTCCCGACACGATGCTGATGACCGTCGCGGTGCCGATCGCGATCCTGCTGATGTTCGCTTACGTGTTCGGCGGCGCGATGAACGTCGGCGGCGCGTACATCGACTACGTGGTGCCAGGGATCATCCTGCTCTGCGCCGGCTTCGGTTCGGCCACCACCGCGGTGAGCCTGTCCACCGATCTCACCAACGGCATCATCGATCGATTCCGCAGCATGGCCATTGCCCGGTCGTCGGTGCTGACCGGGCATGTGGCGGAGAGCGTGCTGCGCAACCTGATCACCACCACGCTGGTGATCCTGGTGGCCGTGGCGATCGGCTTCCGGCCCACCGGTGACCCGCTGCGCTGGCTCGCCGCATACGGCATCATCGCGATGTTCGTCCTCGCGCTGTCCTGGGTCGCGGCCGCGCTCGGGTTGCTCGCGAAGAATCCCGAAGCCGCCAACGGGTCCACCTTCTTCTTCATGTTTCTGCCGTACGTGAGCAGCGCCTTCGTCCCGCCGCAGTCGATGCCGAGCGGGTTGCACTGGTTCGCCGAGAACCAGCCGGTCACACCGGTGATCGAAACCTTGCGCGGTCTGCTGATGGGCACCCCGATCGGCAACAGCGCGCTGCTGGCCGTGCTGTGGTGCGCGGGTATCGGCCTGGCGGGGTACCTCGCCGCGGGTGCGCTGTTGCGGCGCAGGACAAAGAACTGACCCGCCGGCATCCGCTCGGCGTAAGGTCCGATTCCGGGAAGGGACGGACCTTACGCCGCAGGCGATTTCGGCTCAGGTAGCCATGATCTGCTGAGCCGCCCACTGCAACATCATCCGGAAGTGGTTGTCCCACCAGGTATACGACTCCGCGGTGAACGCCGGAGGGGGCGGCGATTCGCCGGGGAACAGCAGCGACCCGTTCGGAGCGCCGACCTTGTTGGTGGTCGCCGGGACGCCCGAACCCGACGTCAGCGGCGTCGTGGCTTTGGCTTCGGAGTCGCGCGCCGGCTCGGCGGGGATCAACGATTCCGTGCGATCCTGCGGCGTGCTTCCCCACAGCTGGGCGGAGTACTGCGGCCCGGATTCGACGGGATCGAGCGTGATGACCGTTATTTCCGGCTCCGCCGCGACGACGGGTGCGCGACGATCCAGCACCGGACCCTCGACCCGGGGCGTATCGATCCGGATCCGGTCCGGCGTGTCCGCGCCCGACCCGCTGACGACCACCTTCGACTCGGCGGTGACGTGCGCGTCCTTCACCACCGCACCCGGCAACGTCCGCGACGAGCCACCCGCGACGTACACGCCGCCGACCACCAGCCCGCCCGCGAGCACGCTGGCCGCCGCGAATACCGCAGCGCCGCCACGCACCCGGCGCACCCGATCTTCGGTCTCGCCGACGCCGTCCACGTCCGCCATCGCGTACAGCGCGGCACCGGCCGCCGACGCGGCCGCCGAGGTCTTGCAGGGGATCACCGGCGCACCGAAGGCGTCCGCCGCCGCGACGACCGCGGGTTTGCCTGCGGCCGAACCGATCAGCACCACCGCGTCCGGCCGGACCGCCGCCGCTTCGAACTGATCCCAGGCCGCCGTCACCGCGGCGCCCATCGAGTCCGCCGTCGCGCCGCCCGCCTGGCTGATCGAGGCGAGCACCCGGCGACGGCCGCGGTCGACGAGGGTGAAGGCCTGATGGCCGGGCACCACCTCGCAGATCAGCAGATCGTCGAATTCGTCGAGCCAGGTCATCATCCCGGCCACGCTGAGATGCGCGGCCTTGGCCGACACCAGGGAAGCCGTGTGCCACTGACCGGACGCCAGCCTGGTGACGATGGCACGCCGCTCGGCAGCGTCCCGGTAAGTGACGGCCGCGCCCACGATCTCGTGGTCCTGGCCGAGTTCGGCGGCGAGTTCGTCCAACGCCGTCTCGACCGCTTCCGCCAAGTCGGCTTTGCCGTCACCGAGCGTTCGTTTCACCCGATGCAGCAGCACGCGCTCGGGTAGCCGTGCGCCGGTGTCGGCGAAAGCTACCGCGTGCACGGCGCCACGTTCGGTGGAAACGCCGAGAGTTACCACTGATCGAGCTACCACAGGTCGCGCCCTCCTGGTCCGTTCGCGCGTCAGAAGCCACGCGCGCTCGGTATGTGTTCGGCGCCACATTCGATCTGGATGGGTAGTGAAATCGGACAGAAGATGAACACGCAGAAGCCGTGCGCGTGTCGTGGGTGTGTCCATACCGTTAGCCTGGATACGTGGAAGTACGCGCAGAGACCAGGTCGAAGCACCAACGTCTGGACCCTGCGTTGGAGCTGCAGGACGACCCGCAGGAGCTCATGCCGCGGCGACGGCCCACGCAGGAGCGCAGTAAACGCAAGTTCGACGCGCTGTTGCAGGCGTCGCGCGAACTGCTCGTCGAGGTCGGGTTCGAGTCGTTCACCTGTGAAGAGGTGGCGGCGCGCGCCGAGGTGCCCATCGGCACGCTGTACCAATTCTTCGCCAACAAGTACGTCATCGTCTGTGAGCTGAATCGGCAAGACCTGGTGGCCGTTTCGCAGGAGCTCGCCGATTTCCACGGTGAGATCCCGTCGCTGGACTGGCTGCGGCACATGAACCAGTTGGTCGACCATCTGGCGAATCTATGGATGAACGACCCGTCCCGGCGCGAAGTGTGGCTGGCCATGCAGTCCACGCCGTCCACGCGGGCGACGGGCGCGATCCACGAGAAGGAGTTCGCCGAGGTCGTCTCGCAGATGCTGCGGCCGCTGACGCCGCGCACCCCGCGGGCGCGGCGCACCATGATGGCCGAGGTGCTGGTGCACGTCGTCTACTCGATGCTGAACTTCTCGGTGCAGGACGAGCAGAGCCACGCCGAGGCGGTGTCCGAGCTCAAACGCCTGATGGTGGCTTATCTGCTGGTCGCGGAGAAGGAATCCCGCTCGGCCAGCGGGCGCTGAGTTCACATAGCCGCCTAGTTGCTGAATCCGGAACACGGGCTATCCTCCAGGAGTATGTCCAGCCCAGGGCCGTCGGCGAATCGCCGCGCACTGTTTGCTCAGATGTCCGCGCGGTCCGCAGACCTGACCGCGCTGGCCATCAAGCGGCTGCGCGCGGAGATCCCCGCCTATGCGCAGTTGGATCCGGAGACGCTGGCGCCGGCCACCCGCCGCACCATCGACCAGTTCCTGCGGGTACTCGCCGACGGACGTGAGCTGACCGCAGCCGAACTCGCGGTGTTCACCGCGCACGGCGAGACACGAGGGCGCCAAGGGATCCCGGTGACCGAAATGTTCCGCGGCTGGCGGCTGGCCGTGCGGATCGCCATCGACCAGGTGGTCAGCACGGGCCGCAGGCTCGGCATCGGCGACAGTCAGCTGCTCGGTCTGACCAATGAGTTGCTCGCGCTCACCGATACCGCGATCCTCGCGGTGGCACGCGGCCATATCGATGCCGATTTCGAACGAACCCGCCACGACCAGCAGCGCCGCGCCGACCTGGTCCGCGGCATCTTGTTCGGCACCCTCGGCGCCGCCGAGATCCGGGCCCAGGTCGAACGATACGGATTGGATTCCGATCGCGAATACCGCGCGATCCGCGCCCGCCCGCACCCCGAGCTGCCCGCGGACCAGGTGGCGCGGCTGCTCGAGCACACACCGTCCGGCGACCGTCCGCACGGCCTGCTCGCCCTCGTCGACGGCGACATCGCCGGCGTGGTGGACCACATGCCCGCCAGGGAGATCGAGACCGCGGTCGGCATCGGACCGCCCGCCCGGCTGGATCGGATGGAGCCGTCGTTTCGCCGTGCCACGCGAGCCATGGCGACCGCCGAGGCCTTCGACCGCACCGGCGTCTACGAGCTGGCCGATCTCGGGCTGCTACCCGCGGTGCTCGCCGATACCGAGATCGGCGACGAACTCGTCCGCCGCTACCTCACGCCGCTCGGCCACAACGACAGTGCCGCAACGCTGCTCGACACCGTCGCGCACTATCTGGGCAACGGCATGCGGGTGGACAACACCGCCAAGGAGATGGGCTTGCACACCAACACCGTGCGCTACCGCCTACGCCGCTTCCACGACCTGACCGGTATCGATCTCACCGACCCCGATCGCGCCCTCGAAGCGTGGTGGGCCTTGCAGCGTCGCCGCCTCAGCCGGGAACGCTGAAAAGCCGCACGCCGCCTGATGTCCCGCACCGCAAGCGATTTCGGGCTGCGGAACTTCAGTTGGCATGCGGCTGTACAGGATAGACGCTCAGGCGGGGGTTTCCCGGCCTTCGATCAGGTCGACCAGTTCGCCCGGATCTTCCAGCACCACCATCGCGGCGGCCGTGTCGCCGTCGTGCGTCAGCGACAGGTGAACCCTTGCGCGCGGCAGGAATTCGGCGGCGAGGCCGTGCAGCTTGATGCTCGGCCTGCCCCACGCGTCGTTGACCACCTCGATCAGCGGGTACGGATTGTCGCCGATCTGCGGACGGCGCGCGAAGCGGGATGAGGCCCAGGCCTTGATCACCGCTTCCTTCGCCGCCCAGCGCACCGCGTAACTACGCGCCGGATCGGTCCCCTTGCTCTGACAGTAGCGCCGCTCGCCCGCGGTGAAACTCTCCCGGAGCATGGTGGTTCCGGCGCGTTCGAGCTGTTCGGCGAACTCGGAGATGGTCACCAAGTCCAGGCCGATACCGAGGATCGTCATATGCCGGGAGCCTACGACCTGCTCTGGCGGTCCGTGCCCGAACCGACCGCAGTGTGGCCGGTGCCGCACCCGAACCCGTCGGCCCGGTAGGCGCCGTCCGCGTTGAGGCGAGCCTCGGTGGACAGCAATACATCCGCCTCCAGCTGCCGCGACTGCTTGGCAGGCGTGCCGTCGCCGCCCAGGCGACGGTCCGCCGGACGCTCGTACAGCGGAGCGCCGCCGCACATGGCCTCGGTGAACCGCTGCCGCCCGGCGAGCTGACGCTGCTGCGCCTGCCGCTGGTAGGCCTCGCGCCGCTGCGGGTCGATCGCCTGGATGAACGCCTCCGGATGCACCACCGCGAGCAGCCCGTTGACGTGCCCGAAGCCGAGCGAGGTCAGCAGGCCGGCCTTGAGCGGGAACCGCTCGCCGAAGCGCAGCGGCTCGCGCGCCCACACCAGGTGCGGGTACGCCTGCATCTTCTCGTCGACACAGTCCAGGCTCCGGTTCGGTGGCACCACACCGGTTTCCAGCACCTGGCACAGGCCGATCAGCTGGAACGCGGCGGCGCCGCCCTTGGCGTGCCCGGTCAGGCTCTTCTGCGAGATGACGAACAGCGGTGCGCCCTCGGAGCGTCCGACGGCGGTGGCCAGCCGGGTGTGCAGCTCGGACTCGTTCGGATCGTTGGCCGCGGTGGAGGTGTCGTGCTTGGACACCACCGCGATGTCGTCCGGCCCGACACCGAGCTTGCGCAGCTCGGCGGCGAATCGGGACTCGCGCCCGCCACGCCCCGCACCGAGCGCGCCGAGGCCGGGCGCGGGGATGGAGGTGTGCACGCCGTCGGCGAAGGACTGCGCGAAGGCGACCACACCGAGCACCGGCAGGCCCATCTCCACCGCCACGTCGCCGCGGGCCAGCAGCACGGTGCCGCCGCCCTGTGACTCCACGAACCCGCCGCGACGGCGGTCGTTGGCGCGGGAGAAGTACCGATCGCTGATGCCCTTGGCGCGCATGGCCGCCGAGTCGGCGGTGGCCGACATGTCACCGAAGCCGACGATGCCCTCGATGCCCAGATCGTCGAAGCCACCCGCCACGACCAGCTCGGCCTTGCCGAGGCGGATCTTGTCGACGCCCTCCTCCACCGACACCGCGGCGGTGGCGCACGCCGCCACCGGGTGCACCATGGCGCCGTAGCTGCCCACGTAGGACTGCACCACGTGCGCGAGGGCCACGTTCGGCAGCGCCTCCTGCAGGATGTCGTTGGGCCGCGACTCGCCGAGCAGGTTGTCGACGTAGAGCGAGCGCATCGAGGACATGCCGCCCATGCCGGTGCCCTGGGTGTTGGCGACCAAACTCGGGTGCACCCAGCTCATCAGCTCGGCCGGACTGAAGCCCGAACTGACGAACGCGTCCACCGTGCAGACGACGTTCCAGAGCGCGACGCGGTCGACCGAGTTCGCCATCTCCGCGGAGATGCCCCAGATGGTCGGATCCCAGCCGGTGGGGATCTGGCCGCCGACGGTGCGCGACAGCTTGGCCCGGCGCGGCACCCGAATCTCGGTGCCCGCCTTGCGCGTCACCGTCCAGTCCGCCGCGTCCGGCACCGGTGCGATCACCGTGTGCTCGGGGTCGGCCTCGTGGAAGGCGCGGGCCTCGGCCTCGCCGCCGACGGTGAACGTCAGGTCCTGATCCAGGAACACCGAGGTCATCAGCGGCGCGCTGTTGTCGATCATGGCGCCGTCGTCGCCGTAGCGGCGCACGCCGCAGCGGGCGACGACCACGTCGTGGTACTTGTCGGCGATCTCGGATTCGGCGACGTAGTCACCGGTTTCGGCGTCGTACCAGCCGGGCTTGGGATCGTTCTCCCAGGTGACCAGGCCGGTGGTCCAGGCAAGCTCGAGCACGCCTGCGGCCGAGAGCTGATCCTCGACCTCCATCTCGAACCGGGTCCGCGCGGAGCCGTACGGGCCGAGTTCGCCCGCTCCGACGATCACCACCATGTCGGCGAGATCGGTGGTGACCGTGCCCCATTCGGGCACCGGCAGCGCCGACGACATGGTCGGCGGTGCGGGCAGCGCGGAAATCGTGGCTGCCGCATCGGCTTCCACAGTTTCCTCGGCCGCCTGCTCCGCGGCCTGCTTGGCCAGTGCGGGCAGATCGAGCTTGGCCTTCGCGAGCCCGCCGGTCAGGTCGATCTGCTGCGGTCCGGCCAGGGTGACCTGGCGGGCACGCGAGGTGCACCATTTGAGCAGCTCGTCGGCCATCTCGGCGGTGGACCAGGTCTGCACGCCCGCCTGCTCCACGGCCTCGACCATCGGGTCGTTGTGGCCCATCAGGCCGGTGCCGCGGACCCAGCCGATCAGCGCGTGCACCAGGGTGACCCTGGCCGACCACGACTTCTCGGCACGCCACTTGGCCACCACCGCGTCGAGCGCGGCCTTGGACTCGCCATAGGCACCGTCGCCGCCGAAGAGGCCGCGGTTGGGCGAACCCGGCAGCACCACATGCAGTTTCGCATCCACGTCGTGGTCGGCTCCGAGGGTGGACAGGCCACCGATCAGCCGCTCCACCGACCAGAGCAGCACGCGCATCTCCAGCTCCGCGCGGGCACCCGCGTCGGCGAGGTCACCGGCCACCCGCGGCGCCGCGAACGGCAGCAGCATGGTCGGCGTCATCGCGTCCTTGGTCTTGATCTTCGCGCCACCGGCGTTGTCGACCTGCTCGGTACCGACCCACTCGATCAGCGCGTCGATGTCCTGATAGGAGGCCATGTTCGCGGGCACGACCCAGAGGGCGGCACCGTGGCGGGCGTTGTCCCGGTACAGCTTGCGGTAGAAGCTCAGGCGCTCGTCGTTGAGGCTCGACGTGGTGACCACCACGGTCGCGCCGCCGCCGAGCAGCCGCCCGGTGACCGCCGCCGCGATGGAACCCTTGCTGGCGCCGGTGATCACCGCGATGTCCGCGGACCAGACCCCGCGATCGTCGGCGGTGCGCGCCGCCGTCGCGATGCGCTCGTACACGCCGGCGAGCACCGACCGGGCCTCGTGCTTGGCCCGCTCACGCCACCAGTTCGCCTGCGCGGCAACGGCTTCACCCGCGCCGAGGAACCCGTCGACCGGCAGCTGCGCGGACTCGGCGTCGTCGCCGAGCCACAGCTTGGCCAGATCCTCACGGGCCGTGGCCCAGCGATCATCGAGCAGCACGGCCTTGCGGGCGTCGAACGCGGGAGCGACCAAACGCGGCCAGTCCGAACCCAATTCGGCCGAGACCAGGTCGACCAGCGAGGTGTCGGTCGCCTCCGGCGTGGACACCTGCTCGGTCAGGCCGAGCTGCTCGAGCACCACCCTGGCAGCGGTGGCGAGCACGCCGTCGCGGCCGGTGATCTGCTCGGTGAACTCACCGAGGGCGGCCGCGTCGACCGTCGCGCCGCCGCCACCACCGGTGGCGGGCAGCGAGACCGCGACCCCGCGGCGAGCGGCGACCGCCTGCACGGCGGCGTCGATGGCCGCGTCGACCGAGGCGCCGTCGCCCAGCGCGCCGTTGACCAGCCCGCCGAGGTCACCACCGCGGACGCTGGCGCCTTCCCTGGTGCCGAGGGAGACCTCGGCGGTGACGTGGCTGGCCCAGCCGTCGCCGAGCTCCCAGACCTTCTTCACGCGCTCGGCGATCGCCGCCGGACGCTTGCCGGACGGACCGAACACCTTGCGCAGGTGGTCACCGATCGAGTCGGACAGCACCGAGCCGAAGGGCTTATAGGTCCGGGCGAGCCGCTCGACGGTGACCGAGAGGGCACCCATGTCCGCGTCGGCGGCACCGTCGATGGCGCCGAGCGAGAGCTCCGTACCGAGATCGACGAGCAGCTGATTGCGGCGCGAGGAGACGCCGTCGCACAGGCCCTCGATGGTGTCGACCGGGCCGATCTGGTCCAGCCGCAGCTTGGTCCACAGCGCGATGAGCACACGGGTGGCGTCGGCCGCGGTGAACGCGATGTCGTCCGGGCGCGGTCCACCCGAGGCGGCCACCGGCGCGGCGGCCGCGACCGGTGCGGCAGCCGTGGCGGCCGCGACGGTTTCGGCGGCTTCCTCGATGGGCTCGTCCACCGGGGCGGGATCGGTGTCGGTCGAGTAGACGATGCCTGCCTCGCGCTCGATGTTGAGCACCTCGACCGTCGCGCCGCTGAACGCGGGCAACTTCAGGGTCTGGCTGGCCAGGTTCGCCACCGTAGGCGTTGCGCCCAAACCGATTTCGACGAACCGCTCCACCCCGAGGCCGCCGTGCGCGGTGTCGGTGAACAGCAGGTCCTGGGTCTCGATCCAGCGCACCGGGCTGGCGAACTGCCAGGCAAGCAGTTCGACGAGCACGACGCGGCACAGCTCGACCGGGCGCGCCGACCAGTTGTCGAAGTCGGCGAGCACCGCGGCAAGCGGCTCGGACGGCACCAGATCCGCGATCTCGGTGATGAATTCGCGTTCCAGCGAGAACGGCCGAGGCACCAGGTTCGGGATGTAGCGCCCGACCAGGATTTCCGGGTGCAGGTCGGCGGGCAGCAGCTGCTCGAGCTTGTGCCGGAACTCCGGCACGCCCTTGCGCAGCACCGTGGAGTGGAACGGCACGTCGATGCCGGGCACCAGGATGAACGCCCGCTTACCGCCGAATTCCGCACGGCGCCGGTCGATCTCGGTCTCCAACGCCTCCAGTCCGGCGACCGTGCCCGCGATGGCGTACTGCGAGCCGCGCAGGTTCAGGTTGACGACCTCGAGGAACTCCCCTGTCCGCGCGCCGATCCCGGTGACGAAGTCGATCACCTCGTCGTCGGGCAGGCCGATCTGCGAGGGGCGGATGGCAGCCATCCGGTAGTCGCTGCGGCCCTGCGCATCCCGCGGCACCAGCTCGTGCATCGCGGAGCCGCGCTGGAACACGACCTCGAGCACCGCCTCCAACGGCAGTACCCCGGCGACCGCGGCGAGCGCGTTGTACTCACCGACCGAGTGACCGGCCAGCATCGCGCCCTCGACGAACGCACCGGCCTCGCGCAGCTCGGCCACCTGGGCGACACCGAGAACGGCCATCGCGACCTGGGTGAACTGGGTGAGGTGCAGCACGCCGTCGGGGTGCCGGTGTTCCACACCGCGCGCCTTGAGGTAGGTCGGGTTGTCCCGGACCACCGCGAGGATGGAGAAGCCGAGCGCGTCGCGGGTGTGCTTGTCGGCGCGGTCCCAGATCGCCTTGGCGGCCTTGGAACGGGTGCGCGCGTCCAGGCCCATGCCCTTGCGCTGAATGCCCTGTCCGGGGAACGCGTAGACGGTTCTGGGTGCCGCGGTACGCCCGGTCGCGGTCATCACCAGATCGCCCGCGGCCCGGCAGGACACCTCGACGATCTCGCTGCCCGCGTCGATCGCGATCCGCTCGACGCGCACGTCGATCTCCGCGCCGGGGCGAACCATGCCGAGGAAACGGGTGGTCCATGCCGTCACGGTCCGCGGCGGGATCGCGCTGTCCGGGTCGATCGCCGAGACCGCGTGCTGCGCCGCGGCCGAGAGCCACATGCCGTGCACGATCGGGCTGCCGAGACCGGCCAGCTTGGCGGCGGAGTCGCTGGTGTGGATCGGGTTGTGGTCACCGGAGACGGCGGCGAAGGCGTGCATGGTGCGCGGCGCGACGATCGTGACGTCGCGACGGCGCCGCCGCGGGGTGTCGGTGGCGGCGTCGGACACCGTGCCCGCCGCGCGCGGCGGATCGGTGAGCTCGCCCGCACCGTTGCGGCCGCGGATGGCGAACCGTTCGGTGAGGGTGGCGACGGTCGGCATGGACAGCCCGGTTTCGGGGCGGTCCAGCATGCCCGTGATGCGCACCCGCACCTCGACGACGCGGCCGAGGTCGGTGTCGAGCGTCTCGCCCGCCTCCGCCCGCACCACGAGAACGCTCGGGCTGGTGGGCAGCTCGCCCGCCAGCTCGATCTGGTGGTCCAGATGGACCAGGTCGAGCATGCCCTCGATGACGCTCGCACCATCCGCCGCCCGCGCCGCGCCCAGCACGGCGAACACGGCGGGCCAGCAGGCGCCGACCAGCACGTCGGGGACGGTGCGGCCGAGCGTGCTCAGCGTCGCGGGCAGACCCGAACCGGTCACGCCGGCATGGTCGGCCACGAGGTCCGGCGACCACGCGATGTTCAGGTGGGCGACCTTGCCCTTCACCTCGGGCAGCGCCTGCCCGGCGGCGACGGCGAGCATCGCGGTCATGGCGTCGTGCGCGTCGGTCTCGGTGACGACCGGAGCGCCACCGTTGTAGGTGGTGGTCGGCACGGTGATGCGGATGCGAACCACGTTGCTGCCCAACAGCGGAACGGTCAGCTCGACGTAGGAGTTGTCGGCGTCCGGACCGGTGGTCTCGGTGAGCGTGGCACCGCTGGGCGGGTGCACGGCGCCCTTGCCGTCCACCGTCCAGTCGGCCACGTCGCCGAGCCGGTGCACCGGGTTGACGGTGGTGCGGCCGGACCATTCGATGTCCGGCGCGGCCAGCACGGTGTCGATCGGGCCGGTGGTCACGCCCGCCACCCGGCGCGCGTCGATCGCCACCGGGACGACGCCCGCACGCACCAGGGAGTACGCGGTGTCCTGTTCGAAGCGGTCGAGCAGTTCGCCGACCGGCTCGTCGACGCGGGTGATGCCCGCGACGGAGACAGTGCCGGGGATGACGCAGACCTGGTCGGCCGAGTAGCGCGGATCATGGGCCTGCCACAGCGAATCCGAGCGCCACCAGCGGCGCACATCGCCGTCGACGACCGGCACGAAGTTCACCGGCTTGCCAGGGGTCTTGCACAGGGTCACGAAGAACGGGACGTCGGCCGGGTGCAGCAGCGTCTGCTCGGCGGCCGGGTACTGCGCCTTCAGCGTGCAGAGCGCGTCGACCGGGTTCTCGAAGTCCTCGTCCGAGGCGAACAGCGTCGGGATCTCGCCGCGGTCGGCCGGGTGCAGGCGAGATTCGGTGCGGCGCATCATTTCCGCGAAGCGGTCGCGCCAGGTGACGTCGAGCCACACCGAGCGGGTGGCGTCGGTGATCGCGTCGCCGATGTCGCTGCCGCAGTCGAAGTCCTTGCGGCGGTCCAGGCCCACCGCGAGCTCGATGTAGCGCTCCAGCCAGTCCAGGTAGGTCATCGTCGCGACGTCACCGAAATACGGCTTGGCCGTGGCGTTCAGCGCCTCGATGATCTCCTCGCGCCGCGCGGCGACGGCCTCCGCGTCACCGGCGACCTCATCGAGCAGGCGGCCGGTGCGCGAGGCGGCGTTGTCGATCTCGTGGATGTCGGCGCCCAATTGGCTACGGCCCGAGGCCATTCCGCCGGACGCGGTACCCGCACCGACCCAGTCGGGGGTGCCGGGGGTGTCCACCAGCAGCTGCTTGACCTCGGCCGCGGTGGTCGCCTCCAGCGTCGCCATGGCGGCCGTGCCGACCAGTACGCCGTCCAGCGGCATCACCGGGTAGCCGTGCGCGGTGGCCCACTCACCGGTCAGGTATTCCGTTGCACGCTCGGGGGTTCCGATGCCGCCGCCGACGCAGACCACCACGTTGTCGTGGTTGCGCAGCTCGGCGTAGGTCTCCAGCAGCAGGTCGTCCAGGTCTTCCCAGGAGTGATGCCCGCCGGCCTTGCCGCCCTCGATGTGCATGATCACCGGGTAGTCCGGCACCTCGGTCGCGATCCGCAGCACCGCGCGGATCTGCGCGACGGTGCCAGGCTTGAACGCGACATGCGAGATGCCGACCTCGGTCAGTTCCTTGATGAGCGCGACGGACTCTTCGAGCTCCGGAATGCCCGCCGTGACAATAACTCCGTCGAACGGAGCACCCGCCGTGCGCGCCTTCTGCACCAGTCGCTTGCCGCCCAGCTGCAGCTTCCACAGGTAGGGGTCGAGGAACAGCGAGTTGAATTGCACCGCGCGGCCCGGCTGCAACAGCGTCTTCAGCTCGGCGACGCGGTCGGCGAAGATCTGCTCGGTCACCTGGCCGCCACCGGCCAGCTCGGCCCAGTGGCCCGCGTTCGCCGCCGCCGCAACGATTTTCGCGTCGACGGTGGTCGGCGTCATGCCGGCAAGCAGAATCGGCGAACGACCGGTCAGCCTGGTGAACGCGGTCTCCACCACGATCCGGCCGTTCGGCAGCCGAACCGGCTTGGGCGCGAACGCCGTCCACGGCGTGGACCGCTGCGGCGCGGCGCCCGGGGTGAGCAGGCTGCGCTGCCCGGCTCTGGTGGCGGCCGCGACCATGCCGACGCCGGTGCCCTTGAGCGAACCGCCGGTCAGCCTGGACAGCAGGTCGCCGGGGCCGAGATCCAGAATCCATTGCGCGCCCGCGGCCACCATGCCGTCGACGATCTCCACCCAGTCGATCGGGTCGACCAGGATTTCCTGCGCGAGCGCACCGGCCAGCGCGGCGTCCAGGCCACACTGGTTGGCCCATCCGGTGACCAGGTCCACCGTGTCGGCCAGCGCCGGGTGGTGGAACGCGACATCGACGGACACGTCCTCGAAGACCGGAGCGAAGACGGCGCCACCGCGCACCTTGGTGTCGCGTTCCCGGGACTGCTCGTCGTGAATCTGCGCGCAGCGCTGGCGGACTCGCTCCAGCTGGGCGGGCGTGCCGGAGAGCACCGCGCGCCTGCGTCCGTTACGAATGGACACCACCGCGGCCGCGGCCGGGTCGACACCCTCGGCCACCTGGGCCACCACGGCGCGCAGCTGCTCGGGGTCGACGTTGGACACCGCGACCATCGGCGAGCGCTCGCCCACCGGCATCAGCCCACGGCGGCGCGCCACCAAACCGGCTGCGGCGCCGATCAATTGCGCGATCGCCAGCAGCTCGGCATCGCGCCCGCCGCCTGCCTCGACCGCGGTCGCCGCCAGCCTGCCCTGCGAGTGGCCGACGATCGCCACCGGCGCGTGCTCGGTCGGATCCAGGCCCTGCAGGCGCAGCGCGCGCATGGCCGCCACCTGAGAGAGCAGCACACCGGGCATCGACACGGCGGCGGATCGCAGAATCTGCGGGGACGGGGCCGCGGAGACCTCACCCTGGTCGGTGTCGACCAGTTCGTCCTCCAGCATCCACCCGATCGGATCGAAACCGACCGGACGGACCACAAGCAGCTGTGCCGCAACGGGTTCCAGCATCGCTTCCGCCTCGTTGACCAATGCGGTCAATTCGGGCTCCAGCGCGCTGTCGCGTCCGATCTCTTCCAGTTCATCGAGCCACTGGGCGCCCTGTCCCCCGAAGGCGAGCGCGTAGGGCGTCCCGCTCAGCAGCCGATCCAACAGCGGCGAGCGGTCCCCACCCCCGTGGGTGGCTCCAACCTTCGCGCTCTGTCCGGTACCGGTCTCGGTGCTCTCGTTGATCGTCAAGACGATTCGACTTCCTTTTCCTGGCGACGCGCCCTGCGAGACACGCCGCTCCCTCCGGTGCGCAGGTGTTCCTCAGCGTTGGGGCCTGATACGGGCGAGGATAGCCAAAATCATGAGGAAATCCTCACGTTTGCTCGGCGGCTACAGGGCATACCGCCGAGTATTCGTGCACATCCGTACCAGAATGAAGTCAAACATGACCCTTCCTCATGTTTGAACACGCTGGTCCACCGGGTTACTAACCCGTACGAAACATGAGCTCTCCTCATGTTGACAGTTATCTAATCGTTATAATCCCTGGTAGGGTTACTGACCAGTACGCCACGCCCGCCCGGAGCTTCGCGAAGTCGGTCAAGCCCGGTAGAGTTTGCACGGTCGTACCATCACGCGCGAGTGGCGAAATTGGCAGACGCGCCAGATTTAGGTTCTGGTGTCCACGGACGTAGGGGTTCAAGTCCCCTCTCGCGCACAGCTTTGCGTCACACGTGGCGCAGCCGCGGCCCGGGTGTCAGAGGGTTCTCCAACACCCGGCCATCGCCGCCGGTTACCCGCTTTTATCAGCGCAAACGTATCGATCACCCGCGGAAACCGGCACTTCCGCACGCCGTCGGCAAGCTCTTCCACACGGAGATACAGACCGCCCACGCTGGTTCGCGCCAACTCCCCCACCGGAACTGATCCACCGTCCAGTTTGCCGCGCCCAGATTGTCCGGGTAGCTGACGTCGCCCACACCCACGGTGTGTCGCCGATGAACGATGACCGCCGAATCGCTGACAAGCACATCCTTCCCGCGCTAGGGTGCCAGCCCACCATTCGCCTGGAAGTAGCCGTGGCTACTCGGCCAGCCTGCCAGCTGCCGATGAGTCGGGGGCCCAACGGCATGCGGCACGATTGCCCGCATCATGACCGAGAACGGCAGCGCCTACCGCGTCAGTCGGCAACTGGACTACGCCCGCCTCGCACTGTTCGCCACGTTCCTGGGCGTGATGTTCTATCCCGTCGCCGTCTCCCGCGTAATAGACATCGACGCCGTGCGCGACCTGATCGAGTCGAGCGGCCGGTCGCGCCGCTGGTTCGAGTGGTGGCCTCGGCTGCTTCATGCACGGCAGCGGGCCGGTGAACTCACACTGAGCGCTTGCCCCGCCGGGCAGGGCACGCGAGCCCGGTCCGGGAATCGGCCATCCGAGCCGGTTCCCGCTGCGTGGCATGCGGTGTCGGGAAGGTGCCTGGCACCGTGTGACTGCTGGATTCGACGGAGATGTTTCGGCTTGCACCTGACGTAAGGTCAGGTTTTACCGTCGACGACATCGGCGCAAGGTGCGTCGGTGGAAGTGGGATGAAACGGATGGATCGGCACGGCAACGAGCGCGTTTGGAAAGTCGGTGAACTCGCAACCGAGGCCGGGCTGACGGTGCGGACCCTGCATCACTACGACCGTATCGGGCTTGTATGCCCTGCGGAGCGGACAAGCAGTGGCCACCGGCTCTACACCGTCGGCGATGTCGAACGCCTGTACCAGGTGCTGGCCCTGCGTCAACTGGGCCTGGGACTGGACCAGATCGCCGACCTGCTCGCGGGCACCGTGGCGATGACGCAGGTGCTGTCTGCTCATCGCGACTTTCTGGCCGCGCAACTGGCCGCGATTCAGGAGCTTCATGCCTTGGTCGCAGCACTGGCCGCTACGGCGCAGAGCAGGCCGGACGCATCCGCGGATCACTTCCTGGAATTGATCAGGAGGACCGTCATGGTCGACGACACCTTCAAGGAATACTTTACCGAGGCACAGGTGACGCAGCTCGCGCAGCGCCGGGAGGAGCTGGGTGAACAGCACATTCGGCAAGCCGAAGCGGACTGGGTTGAGCTCATCGGGAAGGTCGACGCGGCGATCTCGGCGGGCATGGACCCGGCCTCACCCGAGGCGCAGAAATTGGCCGCGCGGTGGATGGGACTCTTGGAAGGGTTTCACGGTGGTGACGCGGGCCTGCGCGACAGCCTGTACCGGATGCAGGCCGGCGAGGCCGACCGGATCGAGAGCGAGTTCCGCGGACCATCACCCGCCCAGATCGAGTTCATCACGGCCGCGAACGCCGCACGCCGATAGCAGCGCCCGCGCCTCGGTACAGATGAATCGGCATAAAAGACCAGCCGCAGCTCGGCCGACCCGAACGGCCTTGTAAACGGCGAATGCGGACGTTCGTCAGGACGCAGAATCGGCGCTGCCGAGAAGGTGACCTACCCGGCACCTCCTCGGCAGCTCGTATCCGAACTGGCACACCGTGATCGTGCGTCACCGCGTACCACGACACAATTCGGCGCGGACCGCGCTATGGATGGGTCAGCTCGTATCCACGACAAGCTGGAAGCGACATGAGCGTGCTTCTACCAGGTGAACTCGAGATCGCTGCTTTCGTCAACCGCATGACCCTTGGCATCGTAGTACACCGCATAAGCGTGGCCTTTCCCGCTTTTGGCAAAGGGGACTGCCCCGAGTTCGGTTGACCGACGGGGTATCTAGATTTCAGGCCGCCAATGCGGCCGGATTGAGGGTCTCATACTCGACCGGGGTCAGGCGGCCGAGACGGCGTTGACGACGTCGCCGATGGTAGGTGCGTTCGATCCAACTGACGATCGCCAACCGCAGATCCTCACGCGTGACCCAGCGACGCCGGTCGAGCACATTGCGCTGCAACAGCGCGAAGAACGACTCCATCGCTGCGTTGTCACCGCATGCGCCGACCCTGCCCATTGATCCTCTTAATCCATTGCGCGCCAACATCGATACGAACTTTCGGGATCGAAACTGGCTGCCACGATCGGAATGAACCACGGTGCCTTGCGGAGTTCGCAGTGCGATCGCGTTGCGCAGGGCCGACACCGCCAACGCCGAGGTCATGCGCGAGTCGATGGAGTAGCCGACGATCCGATTGGAATAGACGTCCTTGACCGCGCACAGGTAGAGCTTGCCTTCGTCGGTGCGATGCTCGGTGACGTCGGTCAGCCACAACAGGTTCGCTGCATCGGCGCGGAATTCCCGCGCTACCAGATCACCGTGAACCGGCGGACCGGCCTTACGTCCCAGACCGCGTCTGCGGGCGAGCACACTGCCGATGCCGGCGACTGCACACAGTCGCTGGACCCGGTTCTCGCCGGCTGTGATGCCGCGTTCGGGCAGTTCGTCGGCGATGAACCGATACCCGAATTCCGGATCGTCGGCATGGATCCGCCGAGCGGCATCGATCAGATGCGCGTCGTCCCAATCACGGTGCGGGACAGGACTTTGCCGCCATTTGTAATACGCCTGCTTGGAGAATCCGAGCACCCGACAGGCCACCGCGACGGGAATCCCCTCCGCGCCCAGGCCAGACGGGCCGCATCTGACCTACGACGCCGCGGGGAGACGGAGTAGGCAGGGCGTCGGCCGCTGCCTTCGCCGAAGGTCAGTAGTTAGCGACCTCGCCCTTCTGGTCGGGTGAGGTGATCCTCCATTGGAGTTTGCCAGCGTATTCAGCGGTGAACACGACCGTGGTGGCGGAGGTCTACTCGGGCAGATCGGCAGTCAATTCTTCTTCAGTTCCTCGGCGAGCATCACGATGATGCCGCTGGGACCGCGGACGTAGGTGAGCTTGTAGATGTCCTCATACGTCGCCACGCCACGGAGTGGATGACAGCCGTGCTTGGCGGCTATCTCGAGGGCTTTGTCGATGTCGTCGACGGAGAAGGCGACGCGGTGCATGCCGATCTCGTTGGGACGAGTGGGATTCGACTCGATCGCCTGGGGGTGGATGTACTCGAAGAGCTCGAGGCGACCGTGCCCGTCCGGCGTCTGGAGCATTGCGATGTTGGCGTGGTTGCCATCGAGGTCGACCGCGGTGTCGGTCCACTCCCCACTGACTGTGTCTCGGCCGACGACCGTGAGACCCAGGTCGGTGAAGAAAGCGATTGCCGCTTCGAGGTCGCGAACGGTGATGCCGACGTTCTCAAGCTTGATGGCCATGCGTGCACGTTACCGAGCAGGGCGCAGCGGCTCCAGTGGTGAGCCTGGCCCGATTCCACAAGCCACTCGAGCGTTCACGGACTGTCTTGCGATGGTCCTACGGGACCTTTCCTTGTCCTCCTCTTCGACTTCCTGTTGGACTTTGTTTGCTTCATCCAGGAGCTCTTTCGACGTCGGAGCTTCTTTTGCGGCCCCGATGCGCCGGCTCCACCGGCATCGCACCGGTGCCCCCGCACGGCACCAGCAGTGCGGCAGCGCTGCCGAGGCCGAGTGCGGCAAGCATGAACTTGTCGCGAACATTCGTTACACCCACTGCGGGGTTCCTCCTGAGAATCTGGCAGCCGACCCGGTCGGTACCGTGACCGGTCG
The DNA here is from genome assembly GCF_044547795.1 of Nocardia sp. NPDC052316. Classification (NCBI taxonomy): domain Bacteria; kingdom Bacillati; phylum Actinomycetota; class Actinomycetes; order Mycobacteriales; family Nocardiaceae; genus Nocardia; species Nocardia sp. NPDC052316. The sequence continues at coordinate 299,369 of NZ_JBIUBB010000003.1, read as the reverse complement.
GCCTGCATTGCGCTGAGCCGAAGGGTTTCAGCCCAGAGGTGTCCCTACGGTCTTCGTTGCCGACACGGGCACGGATGGACCACATCGCTCCCACCCGGAAAGATCGTTACCCGAACGACGTCCACCCGGGACCTGCCGCGTCCAGAACTTGCACAGCCATGCCCACGGATAGCTGACCGCCATCTCCGCTACGGCGTGTTCTACGACAGCGTTCTCGAGCGAGCGGCGGCGCACGGATCGAGGGCGTGCTGCGCTATTCCGGGATCGGTTGACTCAGTGGGATATCGACCCGGGCGGGGCGGCAGGGTCGAACAGCAGATGCTGCGGTGCGAATCGGGTGTCGGCCAGGATCGGCAGCGGCGGGCTACCCTTGGGAAAATGGCTGGCGAAGATCGCAACGCGCAGACTATGTCCCGGCCGCAGGGTGGGGTAAGTGATGTCAGCTTTGCGGATGAGGCCGTCACTCATCTCGATCGGGACCGTGGGGCAATCCGACTGTTTCGGTAGGTGGGCGAAAAAGCCTCGCCCGCGAATGACGGAGATTTACCCCTGCGCGAGCGGGGCGGCTTCCGGCACGCCGCGAAAAGCCTTGTGGGCGAATCGGACCTGTTGCGGCGGGACACCGAACCAGCGGCGCGCGGCGCGAGTGAGCGCGGACTGCTCCTGCATGCCGATCAGCGCGGTGATGCGCGCCATGGACAGGTCTGTTTCACAGAGCAGTCGGTAGGCGACGTCGCGGCGGGTCTCGTCGAGGATTCTGGAGAAGCTGGTGCCTTCCGCGGCGAGGGTGCGTTGCAGCGTCCGTTGATGGACCGAAAGCCGTTCCGCGACAGTCCCGATGGTGGCGGTCAACGCGAGGCTCTCGATCGAGGTGCGTACCCGGGCACTCATCGCCCGGTTCAACTGCGGGAAATTCCGCGTCAAATAGTCCACCGCGATCGCGCGAACCGTGCGGTCACTACCCAGCACCGGGCGGTCCAACAGGTCCAGCGGAACACGTAGCACGGTGGTAGCGCGCCCGAACGACGGCTCGACGCCGAAGTACTCTAGGTAGCGTGCGACCTCGGCCAACGGCGGGTGGGGTAACTGCACGCCGCGTAATCCGTAGTCGCCGTTCTGAGTTCGCCACAGCAGCAGGTGCAGTATTCCGGCGCCGTGGTCGATACCTTGAGCGAATCCGACCGCTTCGGCGGGGTCGCCGAGGTGGATGCCGACGACACCGGAGTCGCCCTCCGGATCCGGCACGATCTCGAGCACGATCCCGGTGTGCTGAATATGCAGATAACGACACAGGCACTCCAACGCCTCGCCGACTGTCGCCGAATGCAGCACCGCGACCGACAACGGCCCGAATTCGGAGCCGTCCTGTCGTGCAGCCAGTCGCAAACCGAAATCAAGACAACGGAATTCCGCGGCGGCGACTTCCAACAACCAGCCCATGGACTCCGCGGTGACGAGCGCGTCCTCGCTTTCCACCGCGCCAGGTTCGATACCGAATCGCGCGAGCATCCCGCGCCCGTCGCCGCCCAATTCATCGACGAGGTCAGCAAATCCACGCAAACTCGCCGCTCTGGCCATCACCGCCATGTTGGGCACCTCCAAACAACTCACGACGTGGGATATCTCGCCCACTGTCCGACATTCTTCGCACGGCGCAAACGGCTCGCGACCGGACGAGTCACGAAACCGACCCCGTGGTCAGTATCGCCTGCGGACGCACCCGACACGGGCGATCCGCGAATCTGCGCCGATCGGTTTGCCGGGACACCGAGGTTGGCTGCTTCGGGCCGCACCGGGGTTGCGCGGGCCGATGATCGCTCACCGTAACGACCCCATGGACCAGGCGTTCGAGCCGATGCCTGGCACGCAAGGGTAAATCTACGTCGCTTCCGGGCGAGGCTTTTCCGCATGTTTGCCGACACAATCGGTTTCACTACTGGCGAGTAGGCGAGAGGGTTGGTGCGGATGAACGTCGTCGTGGTCAACGCCGGGAGGTCGGCAACAGTCGCGTATGGACCGCTCATGGCGGACGAGTGGCGCATGCGTGACGAATCCAGATCGAAATACGGCACGTTCGGCCTCACGTATTAGTCCGGCATTCTTTCGGACCCATACATCGAACGGCCCGTAGCGACGAATATCGCCCTCGCTGCCCCGCCTCCTCGGATCGGGCGATTATCGAATCGCCGAGCATAAACCGTCGGCCGCCCATCCCGATCCCGTGCTGCTGGTGCCCTCGACGTTTCTCTCCGACGCGGTGAGCCGGCAGTCGGTGTCGCCCACCGCGGTTGCCCTCATCGCCGGCGCGCTCGACCCGCAGCACCCGATCACCGGCGCCTGCACCATCATCCCCGCTTACGCACCGTGAGCACGAGTTTCAGTATCCGAGTAGGACAGAGAGGTACGCCGGAAGTGGCCAGGAAAATGGTTCGAGGCACCGTCGCCGCGTTGACCGTCGCGTTCGTGATGCCGTTCATCACCCCAACAGGATCGGCCGAGACAGGAACGGAGTTCCTGGGATTGGACGCGGGCCCGCTCGGTGCCCAGTGGCAGGCCGCCGTCGACGGTCCCCAGCCGTACGACGGCATCAGCCCCGACCTGGCCATCCCGCTCACCATGAGCGACGGCACGGTGTTGAAAGCCGACGTCCTCCATCCGATGAAGAACGGAATCCGTTCCGAGGCACCAGGGCCCGTGGTCTTGTCGCTGGACGGGTACGGCAAGGTGGCTTTGACGGTCGCCCAGATGCTGCTGCAGCTCCCAGGCCTCGAACAGATGGTGCTGCCGTTTCTGGAGCGGGTGATCGGGTCGGTGGACCTGACGGGTACCGCCCTCGAAGGCATCACCGACCTCACCCAGCAGGCGGACTCCGGGCTCATCGAGGCTGCGGCCGTCGACCCTCGGCTGGTCCGAGCCGGGTACACCATCGTGCACGTCGACATCCGGGGCACCGGCACTTCCGAGGGCCGGTGGCAAGTGTTCGGTGAGAAGGAGCGTCAGGACACCCGCGAGATCGCCGCCTGGATCACCGCCCAACCGTGGAGCGATGGCAACATCGGCACCGCGGGCACCTCGTTCATGGGTCTGTCCGCGCTGCGTGCCGTCGATTCCGACGCGCCCGCGATCAAGGCGGTGTTCGGCGTCGTACCCAGCGGCGACACCTTCGACGACATCACCTTCCGCGGCGGCGGCTTCGGCGTCGGCTTCCTGCCGCTCTGGCTGCTCGCGACCAACCTCGCCAAGATGGTTCCCGACGTCGAAGCCATCATCGCGGGCCGATTCGATCCGGTCCAGCAACAGAAATGGCTCGCCGACCGGCTCGCCGACCCCGCCACCTACCTGGACATGGTCGCCAACCTCTACACCGCGTTGCATCCTGACCAATTCAGCGATCGCACAAGAGAATTCGCTGATCCAGACTCCAGTGGCCGGCGGGGACTCACGGTGAACGCGTCCGAGGTCTCCGCGGCGACCTTCGTGGTGACCGGCTGGTTCGATATCTTCGGCTCGTCGCAGACCACGACGTGGAGCCAGCTCGGCGTTTCCCCGGCGAAGAAGAAATACGTGATCGGCGACGGTTATCACGCGGGTGGTGGTGTCGCGGGCTTCGGCCGCAACGGCATGCCCCGGCTCGATACCCTCCAGCGGGCCTGGTTCGACAAATGGCTCCGCGGTATCGACAACGGCGTCGACAAGTTCGCGCCGCTGACGATGAAACAACCCGGCGGCACTTGGACGACCTCGGATACCTTCCCGCGCAAGGGAACCGGCTACCAGCGCATGTATCTCACCGACCGCCCCAGCGGCACCGCGCCCGGCGCCCGCTACGACGGCGGTCTTTCCCGCAACTCCCCCACCGCGGGGCGGGACCTCACCGTTGCCCCCGGCCTGGCGAGCCTGTGCTCCCGCGACACCGCTACCAGCCTCGCCGGTATTCCCTCGATCATCGTCGGCTGCACCGAGGACTCCCGCATCCGTGAAACCGAAGGACTCACCTTCACCAGCAGCCCCGTCACCGAGCCCACCGCCGTATCCGGCCCGATCAACATCCACCTCAACGTGTCCCATGAAGCCGCCGACGGTTACTGGGTCGTCACCGTCAACGATGTCGCCCCCGACGGGCAATCCCGTCAGATCAGCGCGGGACAATTGGTTAGTTCGATGCGGGCGATCGATGATTCACGAAGCGACAAATCCGCCAACGGCGACTACATCCGACCGGTGTACTACATCGATCTCGACAAACGCCAACTCACCGTGCCCGGCGAACCCATGACCCTCGATATCGGCTCCGACCCCATCGATACCACCCTGCAGCCGGGACACCGACTGCGCGTGGACATCTTCGCAAGCAATTTCCCCAAAGGACTTCCCCCACTCGCTGTACTGAACGACAGCCAACTCAAACCGCAACACCTGCAACTCGACCCCGATGCGCCCAGCTGGATGAACGTCGCACTCAGCCAGCCGATTCCGGAATAGTCCGGGCCCGCCGCAGGGCCATCAGGCGTCTTGTCACGCGGCCCGGAACGCGGCACACTGCCGCTCGGCCGGCGGTGCGCTCCGTACGGCAGTGTGCCGGCGAATGTCTGCTTCCGCCGACGAGCGGACAGCAGAAACGCTGCCATCCTCGATCTTCCTGCCTACGAAGACTCTTCAGTACTCATGAAAGCTCACCCACAACTGGAGGAATTTGTGATGGCAACTCATTGGTGTCGCCCTGTGCTAACTATCGGTCTCACGGCCGCCGCCGCGACCATCGCCATGGCCGCGCCGCCCGCTCTCGCTGCTACCGCGCTCTCCGAATTCGAGGAGGGCACGTTCGAATGCGTCGCCAACGCGAACAGCTACGGCGAGTTCCAGGACTGCATGCTCGAGCTCGAGGAGCAGCTCGAGAGCCCGCAGACGCGTAAAGGCGATCCGGTCGGGGTCGACCCCAACTAAAGCGCACCTCGCGGACGTCATGACGTTCTGTCGCCGATCCGCATTCTTGGTGAGAAGATTCTCAGCCCACCCCCGGCCACGCTGGGGTGGGCTGAGACACCGCGCCGGGGCCAGGAGGTAGTGCGTCTCGAGCGGCGAAATCACTTCTGTTGCACCGTGACCATCGCCTTGGTCTGGGTGAACGGCGAGTCCTTACGTCCGGCGAAGAGTCCTGCTCGAACTTCGGTCTTCGCCCCTGCCGCCCACGGTGACGTGGAGTTGAACTGGTCCTCGGGCCCGCGTCCGCAACAAGGACTGAGCTGACCACCGGGAACGACGAACCCGTAGGCGTATTCGACGCCGACACCCCGGCGGATTGGCGACTGGAACATCCCCAACGTCGCTGGTCGGCGGCTTGCACAGTGGCACGGCGTCGCCGTCGGTTCGAGGAGTCGGTCGGCGTGCGGCAAGATGGCCCGCATCATGACCGAGAACGGCAGCGCCTCTCGCATCAGCCGGCGACTGGATCTCGCCCGCCTTCTGCTGTTCACCACGTTCCTGTGTGTGCTGTTCTATCTCGTCGCGGTCGCCCGCGTGATCGACGTCGACGCCGTGCGCGATCTGATCGAGTCGACCGGACCGGTCGCGCCGCTGGTCTATGTGGTGGCCTCGGCCGCCCTCGGTGCGATCTTCGTCCCCGGCACGATCCTGGCTGCGGGCAGCGGTCTGCTGTTCGGTCCACTCGTCGGCACCTTCGTCACGCTCGGCGCGACCGTGGGCACGGCGGTCATCGCAGGCCTGCTCGGGCAGCGTGCCGGCCGCACGAGTGCACGCAGGCTGATCGGGGCGCGCCGCGCCGGACACATCGATGCGCAGATCGAGCGGCGCGGCCTCTGGGCGGTGGTCGGGCAGCGCTTCGTCCCGGGGATCTCGGACGCGCTGGCGTCGTACGTCTTCGGCGCGTTCGGCATCCAGGTGTGGCAGTTGGCTGTCGGCGCCTTCATCGGCTCCGCGCCGCGCGCCTTCGTCTACACCGCACTCGGCGCATCGATCGGCGATCTGTCGGCGCCACTGGCCTACGCCGCGATCGCGGTGTGGTGCGTCACCGCGATCCTCGGCGCGGTCGCGATACACCGCGGATACCGCGGCTGGCGTAGGCGCGGCACGGGTCGAGACGCCGCCTCGAACGCAGATCCGCAACACGACCCCGCTGCCTGAGCGTGCGGACATACGATGGCTCTATCGATGGCGCGGACCTGTCCCCAGCTAAGGTAAAAATGTTGTGCGGCAAGGAGTCTCGGCGAGATATACTCAGCGATCTTTGCCGCGTGGGTGTGCGCAGCCGCGACCTGCCAACAGTGTGTACGCCTGCTCACGGCCGGACAGCGGCAGCACGGCACCGGTCACCAGGCGAAGTGTGCCCCGATCGGCCGATCGGCCGAGCACGCGAGGTCACCCCGGCCAGGGCTTGACGAGGCGAGCTGATAGATCACGTTCACACCCCACGCGGCGAGCGGATGCTGCATGACTCACCTCCAGCAGAAATCCATCCGCGCTCGCCTCGTATCCGAATATATACAGATACGGTCTACCCGATGCTCGATCCGCTACCTTCATAGATGGGACTGTGCATGCCGAGATTCAGTGCATTGCTGACCGGGATTGTTGCGGGTGCGGCAGTGGCCGTCGGCTGCGTGGTATTCGCGCCTGCCGCGCACGCGAAAGATCCCCTCAAGTTCTTCTGCGAAGAGGGTGAGTTCGGTGGGGATTACCAGCGTATGACGTTGACCGGCAGCGATTGTAAACGCACTGGTGGCGATCCAGTCGAGGGTGAGTTCGAAGGATCCTTCACTGTGCGGGTCCGAAATGGCACAGACGCACCGGATTATTACTGCTCCGACGGCGGATTCGCTCGGCTGCCAGAAGTCGTCCAGGGGACGAAATGTAGGCCATTCGGAATGCACGGCCGAAAAGGGTAAGCGGCGACCAGACGACTATCTGCTACATGGATCTGAGCGCTTCGTCCCCGCCATCTCGGACGCTGGCGTCGTACAGCCTTCGGCGCGTTGTTCTCGACACGATGACATGTGTAATGGCGCCAGCGTTCGGTAGCCCAACCTTGGTTGATCCGGCCGAGAACCCCGCCCTCGTCAGGCGGGGTATCGGGCCGCGGCAGCTACCACAGAACGGGTAAGCGCTCTGGGATTCGTTTCATGAAGCGGGTGCGCCAGACGAGTTGGTCGATGGGCACGGCGAGGTCCAGGGTGGGGATGCGGTTCAGTAGTACTTCCAGGCCGATGTGGGCGTGCTTGCGGCTCAGGGCGGTTGCGGGGCAGAAGTGTTGACCGCCGCCGAAGGAGAGGTGGGCGTTGGCGTTGGGGCGGTTCAGGTCGACCGTCTCGGGCGCGGGGAAGGCGGCGGGGTCGAAATTGGCGCCTTCGACCAGTACCAGCACGAGCTCGCCCTGGCGGACCAGGACGTCACCGAGCTGGATGTCCTCGGTCGCCAGTCGCGGCAGCCCGTCGCCGATGGACAGGTTGATGCGCAGCAGCTCCTCCACTCCGGCGGGGATCAGTGCCGGGTCTGCGAGCAGCTGAGCTTTCAGTTCCGGATGCTGGATGAGCGACACCAGCGCCATGGTGAGAAACCCGCCGGTGGAGATGACGCCTGCCCCGAACAGGGTGACCCCCACGGTGGCCAGCATTTGTTCGGAAACGTGTGCGTAGTCCGGATCGTCGCGCAGGGCCGCGAGTTCGGCCATCAGCCCGGAGGTGGCCGGGTCGTCGAGGCGCTCGACCATGTAGGCGATATCCCGATTCCAGTTGAGCTCGGCGGCCGGGATGGGATCGGCGGAGTTCATGAACGCGATGTGCAGGCTGCGCATCAGTTTGGGTGCGTCCCGCTGCGGAATGCCGAGGAGGTGGCAGTGCAGGGCGGCCGCGAACGGGTCGGCGAAATCGTTGCGCAGATCGGCGGGCGCACCCTCGGCGACGAGGGCATCGACCAGCCTTGTGGCCGTGGTGCGCAGAAACTGTTCGAGGCCAGGTGCTTTCGGGCTCAGCGCCTTCATCACCGCCTTGCGCAGACCCGCACCGGTGATGTTGCCCATGTTGTTCACCACCTCCGGCGGAATGGTGAGGGCGTACTGGCGCGGGACCCCCGGCGCGGAGGTGTCCTTCAGCGAGAACCGGCGATCTTCCAGAACCTGTTTGCACAGGGCGTAGGAGCTCACCAGCCACGCCTCGTCACCGGCGATGGTGCGCACCTTGCGCACCGGCGTGGCTTCCCGAAGGACCGCGACCTCCTCGGGAATTCGGTCGCCGCGGGCGGAGAACGGGAACGCGAGCATGGTGTCGAAGGTGGTCATGCGCCGGCTCCTTCGACGGGAGTGACGATGGCGTGGCCCTGGTTACGCGAGGCGCGAAGTCCGGACCCGCGTGCGTACAGCAACTCTGCCATCGGCAGCAACTGGTGGTAGCAGTTCAGCGAAGACGGCACCCCGAGGATCGCGGGCGTGTCCAAGAAAAGCGGAGCCTCTGCGCGGATGTAGTCGAGGCACACCTCGTGCTGGCGGGGCGTAGGTGCGCGACCAGCCAGCACCTTAGAGGACAGGAACCGCGCCACCAGCTGCTGACACACCGCGCGGAACTCCGCATCGTCGGCCGATCGCCGGACGATATCCGCATGCAGGTACCGATATGCTTCGTTGGCCCGGAACTCCGACATCGCCTTCGCGAACAGCCGCCGCCCGTGCGGATCGGCATCACCAACTGCCGCAACGATTTTGGCACGCACGCCGCGAATGTTCTTATCCGCCTTACGCCGAGCGTCGAGCTCGGAATATCCTATGGCTTCGAACATTTCGGCCACATACACATCGGTGTAGACGATGTCGACCCGATCGAAGTGCGCCAGTCCCCACTTCGCGAGATCCCGGATTCGCTGGCCGGAGAAGTAGCTGTTTCCCGGTGACACACCGATGACCGCGTGATCACCATCGTGCTGGACCACCTGACAGTGCCGCGTGAACGGCTGAACCAAAAACCCCTGCTGAACAATGGGTTTCAGCGATTCTGTTGCAGATCTGGAGAGCGTTGCCGACGTCACGATTGCGCGCCTTTCGCCGAAGGGGATCTACCGAACTACCCGCTCTGCCGAGGCAGTGGTGCACGCCGTTGTCCCCGAGCCCTAGCTCGCGAGTGGTTTAGATCCTCGCGGTGCTCACCGGGCCTCGGCAACGGTGAGAAATCCAACGCCCGCAGCACAGCCGCGGACCGAATTCTCATGATCGCACAATTCCGCGCCCGGTCGCCGAGCTCCCCCGTCGGAGCCCCTTCCCGCCGAAACTGATCCGATGTCCAGTTCGAGTGGCCCGATGATCCGAGTAGCTGACCGCCCTCGTCTACAATGTATCACCGGCGCATTTCGCCTGGCTGATGCAACTGACAAGCACATTGTGCCCGCGCGAGGAAGTCGACTTAGCCTTCGCCTAAAAGTAGCCACGCACGAGCCATGCCAACCGCTGGAACGCGCCGCGGCCATGACAACCCCGGGTCACACCCGCCGACCGGACCGACCGATCGGCTCGTACGCCGACAACGACCCAGCCCTCACGAGATATCCCCATCATGACGCGTTCGCCGCTGCCAAACCCGCCAGACCGGTTCCGCTGAAACAGGCTGTACCGCAGGCCGATACGACCGAACAACGCCCACCGCGGCTTCGGCGGCCTTCCCCATGAGCATGCCGGCCAACACCGACACCATCACTACCCATACCCCGCCGAAACCGAGTACGAATATCAGCACCACCGCCACAGCCATAACGAACGGAATCGCATACGCGGTCTCGACGAGAAACCTTCGCAGTCGCTGCATTTCACTTACCCCCTACACACTCCAGGGTAACCGCTGAGGCTCCTGCCTCGACGCGATCGCCTGACTACGTCAACGTGGCCAGCACGATATCCAGCGCCTTGCGCATGTCATCGGCCTCGATGCGCATCAGCGTGTCTTCGTCGAGGGTTCGTGGATCAAGGGATTCGTCCATGGCCAACCGGTATTCGCGTTCTTCCTCGGCACTCTCGATCACATTGCGGATGAACCGCCCGTTACCGGCGATATCGACACCGCGACGCGGCAGACCACTCTGATCGGTGCGTTCGGCCGCGTACAGCTGCACACATGCTTCGCGCAAGATCTCGACTGCCTCGTCCGAGAGCGCGGAATCACGTTTTGCGGCAATGAATTTGCCGATATCACGGAGTTCGTCGGGTGAGTAGGAGTCGAATTTCACGCGCTTGGCGAACCGGGAGGCGAGACCGTCGTTGCTGGCCAGGAAGCGGTCGATCTCGCCGTCGTACCCCGCGATGATCACCACCAACCGGTCGCGGTCGTTCTCCATCCGCGCGAGCAACGTGTCCACTGCCTCGCGACCGAACGCGTCACCCCCGGACAGTCCCTGCTGGATCAGCGTGTACGCCTCGTCGACGAAGAGCACACCGTCCATGGCGGAGTCGATCAGCGCATTGGATTTGATCGCGGTGGAACCGAGGTGCTGGCCGACGAAATCGGAGCGCTTGGTCTCCACCACCTTGTCGGTCTTGAGCAGGCCGAGACCGCAGTAGATCTTGGCGACCACGCGGGCGATGGTGGTCTTGCCGGTACCGGGCGGACCGGTGAAGGCCAGGTGCTGCCCGCGCGGCATGCTGCTGAGGCCCTTCTCTGCGCGGATCTTCGCCATGGTCGCCGAGGACTGCAACTTGGCGACCTGTACCTTCACCGCCGCCAAACCGATCTGGGCCTGCAACTCCGCGCGGGCGGTGGCCAGAATCGTCTCGGCGCGGTCCTGGTGTTCCTGTTCGGCGGCCTCGTCCAGCGACGGCGCGGTCGCGGGATCCCAACGGTTGGTGCGTGATTCGATCTGTTCACGGGTGGTGACCATGATCCGGAAGGTGGGATCGCTCATGGCGCGGGCGTTCGAGGCGAAGCCGGGCACCTGGCTGTACACCGTCTCGAACAGCGACCGCGCCTCGTCCTCGTTGCCTTGTTCGCGCAGCGCCAGGCCGCGGCAGTACATGGCCGCGGTGCGGGCCGCAGGGATCGGCCCGTGCTCGGCTTGTTCGAGGCGGCGCGTCGCCTCGCCGAACAGGCCGAGGTGCGCGCACGCGGTACCGACCATGACGTGGGCACCGACGGCCATGTACTGGTCCTGCCACTCGGCCGACCCGGCAAGCACCGCCATCACGTCGGGCCAGAGCTGGGCGGTGAAGTACAGCACGCCGCGCGCATAAGCGCAGAGCCGGTCGTCCAGGGCGCGGTCCGGGTCTTCGGTCATCTTCTTGCGGCGCTCGTCCAGCTCGTCGAGCACCTGCTGGGCCTCGTCGAACTGCTTGTCGTCCAGCAGCCGCATGGCGTGCGCGATCCAGATCTCGGTGAAGCCGGCGACCGGATAGTCGATGTACTGACCGATCTGGAAGCGGCCGGCCAGCTGGCGCGGCGGCAGCCCGAGCCTGCGCTGTTCCCGCATCAACGAGGTGGTCGAGGTGCGGTGCAGCTGCCCGAACACCTCGTTGGACGCGTCCCCGGCGGCGAGGCGGCCGAGCCACGCGTCGCACATGTCCGGGTCCAGCTCGGTGGCCCGGCGGAAGGCGACCTTGGCGTATTCGAGATTCTTGGTGGCCTGCTGGCCGTCGACCATCAGACCCAACGACAGCACGCCCGCATCGAAGACCTGTTGGGCTGACCGAATCGCTGACATGCGGCGCAACGTAACCGGAATCCGTTGCCGCGTCACGCGGTACCGGTTCGCCCGCATGCGGCATTCACCGGCGATTAACCGCGCGCGGCAGGCTCGGGCACAGAACCGCACGTCGGCGCACGCCCAGGGTTACGACTGAGGAAACTCACTGCTCAGCCGGTGCGGCCGAGCGACTCCGTTGTTAATTTCCCGAACGTGATGGAGTCCACGGCGATCGAGCCGCAACTGTGCCGGGTCTCGGTGATCGGTGGCAACACCCAGGTGGATGTGGTGCTGCCCGCCACCGTCGCGATCGCGAATTTCATTCCGGATGTGGTGGCGCTCATCGCTTCTCGCAACCCCGACCTGTCCGAACTCGAGGACAACGGGCCGCTGGCCGCCCAGCATTGGACCCTGGCCCAGCCCGGTCAGCTCGCGATCGATCCGGGCCGCACGCTCACCGAGGCCGAGGTGTTCGACGGCGACCTGCTGGTGCTGCGCGCGGTCGATTCGGTCGAGTCGCCGCCGCTGTTCGATGATGTGATCGACGCGGTCGCCCGATTGACCGACGACTCGTTCAGCGGCTGGTCGGGTGAGTCGGCGGGCCGGGCCGGGATGGGTGGTGCGATCACCGCAGTGCTCGGCACCTGTTTTCTGCTGCTGTTCGCCGCGGCGCGCGGCTGGTCGGTGCTGGCCGGATCAGCGGGCCTCGGCATCGGCCTGGTGATCTCGGTCGGCGCCGCGCTGGTCGCCAAGAAGTACGCGGCGACCGCGCCCGCCACCGCGCTGGCCCTGTGTGGATTGCTCCTGATGGGCAGTGGCACAGCGGCATTCGTGCCGGGCCGCCCCGGTGCGCCACACCTGCTGTTCGGCGCCGCCGCCACCCTGCTGCTCGCGGTGATCGCGATGCGGGCGATCCCGGTGCGCACGACGATGTTCACCGGGGTCATCACGGTCGCGACGTTCGGCGTCGGCGCCGCGGGCACGGTGACGATCTGGGACGTCGCGCCGTTGAAGGTCGCGGCCGGAATCATCGTCTTGGCGCTGCTCGGCATCACCCTCGCCTCGCGTATCGCGGTCGCGGCCGCGCGGCTTCCGGTGCCGCCGGTGCCGACCGCTGGCGGGGCCATCGACCCGCGCGACCACGAACCACGGCCGACCATCGAAGGGATCGGCGCGGTCGGCGCGACCGCCATCCCCTCGGCGGCCGGTTTGGGGGAACGATCGCGGCGGGCCAACGACTTCCAGTCCGGGATGATCTTCGGCATCGTCGCGGTCACCGTGCTCGCGACGATCGTGATCGTCGCCTCGGCCACCGAGCACCGCTGGCAGTGTGCGGCGCTCGCCGCCGCGGTGGGTGTGGTACTAGCCAGGCGCGGACGGGCTTTCGCCGATCTGACGCAGGCGGCGGTGCTGGTGGCCGGTGGCTGCGCGGCGCTGATCGTGCCCGCGGTGCTGTGGGGTGTGCGGATGCCGGAGCTGGCCCTGCCTGCCGCGGGCGCGCTGCTGCTGGTCGCTGGGCTCGGCATGCTGATCGGGGTGGCCGGGCCGAACATGGAAGTGTCGCCGGTGGTGCAGCGGGCGGGCGAGATCTTCGAATACCTGCTGATCTGCCTGATCGGTCCGCTCGTTTTCTGGATCATCGACGTCTACGCCATGGCCCGGAATGCGTGAGCTCGCCCGGTCGGCCTGCGTCGTCGCCCTGGCGCTGACGCTCTCCGTCGCGCCGACCGGCGCGGCACTCGGCGTCGCACCGCCGGTTGTCGATCCGGGGGCGCTGATCACGAACGCCCCGGTGGCCCCGCCGATCCCGTCCGAGCAGCGCCTGTTGTGCTCGCAACCGATCTGGACCGGACCCGCACCGGTCGGAGTGCCCGCAGCGCAGAAGGCGCTCGGGCTCGAAAACGCCTGGCAGTTCAGCCGGGGCGAGGGACAGACCGTCGCGGTGATCGACACCGGCGTCAACCGGCATCCGCGACTGTCGGTGCGCCCGGGCGGTGATTACGTCTCCGACTCCGACGGCACCGCCGACTGCGACGGCCACGGCACCCTGGTGGCCGGCCTCATCGCCGCTCGGCCCGCACCCGAGGGCGGCGACGGTTTCTCCGGTGTCGCGCCCGCCGCCTCGATCCTCACCATTCGCCAGACCAGCCTGGCCTACCAGGCCAAGAACAGTTACCGCTCCGACGATCCCGGCGCGATGTCGGCAGGTGGTTACGGCACCGTCGACACCCTCGCCAGCGCGGTGGTGCACGCGGTCGACAGCGGCGCGACGGTCATCAATATCTCCGCGGTGTCGTGCAGGCCCGCCGGTGCCGAGGCGGTCGACGGCCCGCTCGGCGCCTCGCTGCGGTACGCCTACGACCACAACGTCGTCGTGGTCGCGGCAGCAGGCAATCTGCAACAGCAAGGTGCGTGCAAGGAACAGAACGGCACTGCGGGCTGGCATGCGGTCGCTACCATCGCGACGCCCGCGTGGTTCTCCCCCTATGTCCTGTCGGTGGCGTCGGTGGAGCCCGACGGGTCGCCGTCGGCCTTCACCCTGTACGGGCCTTGGGTTTCCGTAGCCGCGCCGGGCAGCAACCTGATGTCGCTGGACAGCGCACCAGGCGGCACCGGGCTGGTGAACGGCACTCCGCAGGCCGACGGCCAGGTAGCTCCGGTGAACGGCACCAGCTTCGCCAGCGCGTACGTCGCGGGGCTGGCCGCCCTGGTGCGTGCCCGCTTTCCCGACCTCTCCGCCAAGCAGGTGATGGACCGCATCATCCGCACCGCGCACGCACCGGGCAACGGCCACGACGGCCGCATCGGCGCAGGCCTGATCGACCCGGTCGCCGCGCTCACCGCCGTGGTGCCGCCCACCGCGAAAAGCGATCCGGCACAGGGCGTTCCGATCGCGGGCCCGACGCCACCGGCCTATGTGAGCCCGTGGCCGCGCCGCATCGGCCTCGCCGGCGCGGTGAGCTGCTTGACGCTGCTTGCCATCGTGCTCGCCCTCTCCATTCCGTTCCGGCGCGAACAGCGCAGGCCCCTCGTCCTGCCGGGCGATGACTAACCGAAGGAATTGTCCATGGGCACAAAGGGGTTCATCCGCCTGGCCAGAATCGCACCACCGCGGCCGCCGGGCGGCGAGGTAATCCTCAACGCACCACCGGAGATCACCGCGCCGGTCCCCGCGCCGCTGTGGCAGCGTCTGCTGCCAGTGGTGATGGTGGTCGCCATGGTGGGCATGATGGGGTTGATGTTCACCATGGGCGGCAAGTCCATGTTCTCCAATCCGCTCACCATGATGTTCCCGATGATGATGCTGATGTCGATGGTCGGCATGTTCGCCAGCCGCACCGGCGGCGGCGCGAAGCCGGCCGCCGAGCTCAACGAGGAACGCAAGGACTACTTCCGCTACCTCGACCAGCTGCGCCGCGACGTCCGCACCACCGGTACCGCCCAGCGCGAGGCCCTGTTCTGGAGCCACCCGCACCCGATCGACCTGCACGCGCTGATCGGCACCCGCCGGATGTGGGAGCGCAGGCCGAGCGACCCCGACTTCGGGCACATCCGGATCGGTGTCGGCAGCCATCGCCTCGCCACCAAACTGGTTCGGCCCGAGACTGTTCCGCTCGAAGACCTGGAACCGGTGTCGACAGTGGCGCTGCGCCGCTTCGTCCGCACGCACTCGGTGGTGCACAGCCTGCCGACCGCCATCTCCCTGCGCGCCTTCCCCGCGGTGAACGTGGAGGGGCCGCGCGAGCACGGCCGCGCGCTGGTCCGGTCGATGCTGATGGAGCTGGCCACCTTCCACGGGCCGGACAGCATGATCTTCGCGATCGTCACCGCCCACCCGGACGGTGACGTGTGGAGCTGGACCAAATGGCTTCCGCACCTGCAACATCCGCGCGACACCGACCGGATCGGGTCGGCGCGCATGCTCTACGAATCACTGTCGGAACTGGAGACCTCGCTGTCGGAGGACCTGCTCGAACGCGGGCGGTTCCTACGCAACGCACCGACCACAGCGGGCAGGCTGCACCTGGTCGTGGTGATCGACGACGGGTATGTCAGCGGCGCCGAGCGCATCATCAGCGACGCCGGGCTCGACTCGGTGACCGTGCTCGATCTGACCGCGCCGCAGACCGGTCTCGCCGTCCGGCGCGGGCTGCAGCTGGTGGTCGAGGAAGACGTGATCGGTGCCCGCACCGGTGGTTCCGTGGAGAATTTCGCCGGACCCGACCGGGTAAGCCTGGATATCGCCGCCACTTTCGGCCGCGGGATGGCGCGCTACCGGATCGCCACCAGCGCCCAGGTCGTCGACCTCGGGGCCGAGGTGAACACCGACCCGGGACTTATGGCGATGCTCGGCGTCGCCGACGCGGCGACCCTCGAGGCGGACACGGTGTGGCGGCCGAGGTCGGCTCGCGAGCGATTGCGGGTGCCGATCGGCTCGACCCCCGACGGCACCCGAGTCGAGATCGACATCAAGGAGTCCGCCGAGAACGGCATGGGCCCGCACGGGTTGTGCATCGGCGCAACGGGTTCCGGCAAGTCGGAGTTCCTGCGCACGCTGGTGTTGTCGATGGTGACCACCCACTCCCCCGACCTACTGAACCTGGTGCTGGTCGACTTCAAGGGTGGCGCAACGTTTCTCGGGCTCGATCCGCTACCGCACGTGTCCGCGGTGATCACCAACCTCGAGGAAGAACTCTCGATGGTGGACCGCATGCGCGACGCACTCGCCGGTGAGCTGACCCGCAGGCAGGAATTGCTGCGAGCGGCAGGTAACTTCGCCAACGTCACCGAGTACGAGAAGGCCCGCGCCAACGGGGCACCGCTCGATCCGCTGCCCGCGCTGTTCATCATCGTCGACGAGTTCTCCGAATTGCTCTCGCAGAAACCGGATTTCGCGGAACTGTTCGTGATGATCGGCCGCCTCGGCCGCTCGCTGCGGGTGCACCTGCTGCTCGCCTCGCAGCGACTGGAGGAGAACCGGTTGCGCGGCCTCGACTCGCACCTGTCGTACCGGATCGGCCTGCGCACCTTCTCGGCGGGTGAATCCCGGCAGGTGCTCGGCATCACCGACGCCTACCATCTACCCGCACAACCCGGCGCAGGCTATCTGAAGAGTGACTCGTCGGATCCGTTGCGATTCAACACCACCTACGTGTCCGGGACCTATGTGCCGCCCGTCGCGGGCCGGACGACCGGCCCGACGGCCATGGCCGGGACGGTCGACCTGTTCACCGCCGCCACCATCGAGGCTGCCGCACCGAGCACGGAAGAGCAGCAACCCATCCCGGTGGAGCTGCCCGATCTCAGCGAACTGCTCGGTCAGGCACCGCCCGCCGAACCCGAGCGGTCGCTGCTCCAAGTGGTGGTGGACCGGCTGACCGGGCACGGCAGGCCCGCGCATCAGGTGTGGCTGCCGCCGCTCGACATCTCGCCGACCGTGGATCTGGTGCTGCCCGACCATGATTGGCGCTCCCAGGTCAACCAGAATGCCAATCTGTGGCTGCCGATCGGCATCGTCGACAAGCCGTACGAACAGAAGCGCGATGTGCTCGCGATCGACCTGTCCGGCGCCCAGGGCAACGTCGCGGTGGTCGGTGGACCGCAGTCCGGCAAGTCGACCACCCTGCGCACCATCATCCTGTCCGCCGCCACCACGCACACCCCCGAACAGGTGCAGTTCTACTGCCTCGACTTCGGCGGCGGCACCCTGGCCGCCCTCACCGGGCTGCCGCACGTGGGTTCGGCGGCAGGGCGGCTGGAGAGCGACCGGGTGCGGCGCACCGTCGCCGAACTCAGCATGCTGCTGCGCAGGCGCGAGGCGCGCTTCCTGGAACTCGGCATCGAGAACATGCGTGAATTCCGCAAGCGCAAAGCCGAATTCGCGCTGCTGTCCCCCGAGGAGCAGGCCGCGCATCCGCTGGCCGCCGACGCGTTCGGTGATGTGTTCCTGGTGATCGACGGCTGGGCCGCCTTCCGCGAGGATTTCGACCTGATCGAGGGGCAGGTGCTCGCCCTCGCGGCCCGCGGGCTTTCCTACGGCATCCACCTCATGCTCGGCGCGAACCGGTGGGCCGAGATCCGGCCCAATGTGAAGGATCAGATCGGCACCAGGATCGAGCTGCGCCTCGGCGATCCATCGGACTCGGAGATGGATCGCCGTGCGGCGGTGAATGTTCCGATCAACCGTCCCGGCCGCGGCATGACCGGCGACAAGCTGCACATGCTGATCGCGCTCCCCCGCCTGGACACCGACGTGAACCCGGAGACGCTCTCCGATGGCATCGTTGCCGCGAAGGCCGAGCTCGCCGAGCTCTACGGCGACCGCCGGGCCCCCGGGGTACGGATGCTGCCCGGTGAACTCGACCGCGACCAGGTGCTGACCACCGCCCGCGAGCTGGATATGCGCCTGGACAACAAGCGGGTGCTGATCGGGTTGAGCGAATCCGAGTTGCTACCGGTGGTGCTGGACTTCGAAGAGTCGCCGCACCTACTGGTGTTCGCCGACGTGGGCTGCGGCAAGACCACGCTGCTGCGAAATATCGCCCAGGGCATCGTGGAGAACTCGCACCCGAACGAGGCGCGGGTGATCCTGGTCGACTACCGGCGCACCATGCTCGGCGCGATCGACGGACAGCACCTGGCCGGGTACTCCACCTCGGCGCAGACCTCGATTCCGACATTGAAGGAAGTGGCGGGATTCGTGTCGCAGCGGCTGCCCGGCGCCGACATCACGCCTGCGGAGCTGCGCGAGCGCAGCTGGTGGACCGGGCCCGAGGTGTATGTGATCGTCGACGACTACGACATGGTCGCGTCGAACAATCCGCTGGCCCCGCTGCTGGATCTGCTGCCGCAGGCGCGCGATATCGGTCTGCATGTGATCATCGCGCGCCGGTCCGGTGGTGCGGCGCGTGCGCTCTACGATCCGGTGCTCGGGCCGATGAAGGATATGTCGGTGGACGGAATTCTGATGAGTACGCCGAAGGACGAGGGTGTGCTGCTCGGGGACGTGCGTCCGGCCCAGTATCCGCCTGGGCGTGGGTTGTTGGTGTCGCGGACACGGGGGCGCGATCTTATCCAGATCTGCCATCTGCCTCCGCCGAGCTGAGCGGGTGACGTCGCTCGGCGATGGGCATGGCTGCGATTGTCGGATGCGCGGAGGCGGGACCCATCCGGCGGGCTGGGGTGGTCAGGAGAATGCGGCGGTGGCGTTCTCCTCGACACCATCGAGATCACCCGCGGCCCTGGCCATCCCGTGGGCAAACTGCGACAGGGTGTGTGCCAGGTCGAATCCGCCTTGGAGTAGGTCGGTGCTGAGGTTCACGTAGCCGGCGTTGCCGTCGGCGAACGACTTGCCGAACGTGTCGGTGCCCCACGGCGGGTTGGCGCTGCTGCCCGCGGTGACCGTGGCTTCGGATTGCCCCGCACTTCCGTTGTGCTGCACTGTGATCGGGTCACCGAGCAGCGTCAGGGTGTCGGCGAGTACGCGCACCGCACGGCCGACCGCGTCGGCCACGCTGTCCATCACCACGGCGGCGGAATGCACGTCGGTGGTCGAGTCGATGGCGATGGTCTGCTCCACCTGCCCCACTCTCGCCAGGACAGGCAGCGGTAGACGGGATTGCGAGCGACTGCGGCCGAAACACTGTGCAAACTATGGGTTTCGGGCTTAATACCGGAAACTCTCCGGGGTTGATCGGGGCGTCCGGCGGCTGGTTGGCCAGGATGTGTCCGGCCGTGCCTGCCCGGACACTGAACCGGCGTGGATCGCCGAGTACTTCGCGGACATCGGCGTAGCGGGTCACCAGCCATGCGTCGATTCCGGTTGGGCACGAAACCCGCGGCAGCGCCGCACTTTCCCGGATTGCACTGATCTCCGGCGGGGGACCGAAGGGACACGTCGCACCGTTCGGTAAGGGAAGTGTGGATGACGACACGGAACTGTCCCTCTCTGTGGCGGGACGCTCGCGTCCCGGCGTAGTGGTGATGGCCTTTCCACGACGGCGACATTCGTTCGTCGGTATCGACTACGTAGTCGGCTCGCGCAGTACGGCCGTCATCGCGCCGTCCACGGTGACGGTCGCGCCGGAGACGAGCCTGGCCTGATCACTGAGCAGGAAGGCCACCACCGCAGCGATGTCGTCCGGCTGAGCCAATTCGCCGAGCGGCTGCACCTCGGTCAACGCGTCACGGGTGGCCGCATCCTGCCAGCGATGCGCGTTGCGGGGCACCATGACGAACCCGGGCCGGACGACGTTGCACCGAAGCCCGCGCGGGCCGAGCTCCACGGCGGCGGCGCGACCGAGCGCCTCCAACGCGGCCTTGGCCATCGCGTACGGCGCCTGCCCACCCCACGCCAGCGCCGCATGGATCGAACTGACCAGCACCGCGGCGCACGGCCCGCCACCCGCTCGGGCGAGCAGCTGTTGCAACGGCGCCAACGCGGACACCGCACCGATGTTCAGCACGCTGAGCACCGCGTCCGAAGTCTGCTCGGCCAGTGGGGCGCGATGCTCACTCAACAGGCAATGCACCAGCCCGGTCGCGCTCTCGAGCGCGTCGAACGCGGCGCCGATCACGGCTGAGTCGGTGGCGTCGCCGACGATCCACGGCACGTCTGCCAGCTCCAGCGGCGGTGGCGCGATGTCCACCACCGCGACCTGTCGCCCTTCAGCCAGGAGCGCACGCACTATGGCCGAGCCGATACCACCCGCACCGCCGAGCACCACCACACCACTCACAACCGCACCCCTTCCCAGGCAGGATCGGCGAGTTCCAGACTGATCCCATTCCCACGGCATGCACGAAACCGCCTGTCCTGCAACAACTCACACATTCCATTCGGTGCTTCCGGTGGTGAAGAAGGCGCGCACGACGAGTCCCGCCGCCGCGGTAACAAGCGTGTTGCCACTAGAACGCGGCCGGACCAGCGCCTCCGGTGGGGCCGTCTCGACGCGGTCGCGCACCACCTCGAGCCATCGGTCCGACGGTGCGCCGCTACCACCGAGGATGATCATGCGCGGCCGCATCAGGTCGTACACCGTGTCGGCAACCGCGGCGACCTGGGCGCTGCGCGCCTCGAGGAGCCTGATCGCGATCGGATCCGCTTCGGCCAGGCGAACCAGGTCCGTCAGCGAGGTCACCGCGAGTCCGGCGGATCGAGCCGCGGCGAGCAGCGCCACGTCCGTCCCGCACTCGCCGAGGCGCGCGTAACCGCCGCCGGTGAGATCGGGCACGAGGATGCGGCCGAAGCTGCCCTGGACGATGCCGTCCGGCCCCGTCGCCCTCGGTTGGCCGAGGAACCCCATCTCCGCGACGTTGCCGACGAACAGATACAGCACGCTGTGCTGGCCCAGCCCTGCTCCGAAGGTGAGTTCGGCACCGAGCAGGGCGCACACGTTTCCATCCACCACGACGTCGAGCCCGGTCCGCTCACGCAACCGATCGGCGACCCGGACATCGACCCACCCCAGGACGCCGTTGCGCACGACGCGGCCGGTCACCCGGTCCACCTCGCCGCCGACTGCCACACCGATGCCGAGCACTGGGCCGGGAGCGCAGCCGGCCATCTCGGCGGCCAGTTCGGCGGCGCGCCGCAGCGTGCCGACGCGGTCGGCCGGATCGTGGTTCTCGGTATGTGCTCTGACGCAGTGACCTACCAGATCGGTCAGTCCGACCGTAATTCGCTCGAGGCCGAAGTGCACGCCGACCGCGTACCGACTCGACGGGTCCAAGGCCACCGGCACCCGGGGCCGGCCTACCCCGGTGGAGTGCTCGACGAGTTCACGGACGATGCCGACGGACAGCAAAGGCTCGATGATCCTGCTGACGCTGCCGTGGTTGAGGGAAAGCTCCGTGGCGATCTCCCTACGCGCCAGCGGGCCGCGCTGGACAAGTAACTGGAGCACGGCGGCCGTGTTGGCCTGCCGGGCCTGGCGCGGTTGGGTTCCGCTGAGGGCTGGGTGGTTCACACTCGCACCGGTTTCCCGGACTCGACGCGGTTGGCTTCCTCGAGCTCGACACCGGTGGTGGCCAGCCACGGCGCCGCCAGCACGATCAACGCACTGACCAGGAATGCGCAGGAGTACCACGCGACAACCGTGATGCCGTGGTTCTGCAGAAGCATGGGCGCTAGGAACACGTTGAGCGCAATCGCGAGCCGGGTCGCGCACTGAGCGATACCGGAACCAAGGCCCCGCAGCGCGGTGGGGAACGCCTCGGTGCTCCACACCCAGGACAGCACACCCGGGCCGAACCAGGTCAATGTGGCGTAGGCGACCCAGAAGACCACCAGGCCAACGCCGGGCTGCTCGCCAGTGAACGCGATGCCCAACCCGGCAGCGAACACGCCGAGGCACGTCCACACTCCCAGCCAGCGGCGGTTGATCCGGTCGATGACCAACGTACCGAGCACCACCGCGACCAGCCCCACCACAAAACTCAGCAAGGAGAAGTACAGCGTGTTGGACACTCCGATGCCGAGACTGCTGATGATCAACGGGCCCGCGACCGTCGCCACCGCGCCGCCGAAGGCCTGGATGGCGAAGAACGCCGTCACCGTCACCAGCCGCCGCCACGCCCCACCGGCCAACAGCGCCCGGTAGTTCCGCTTCTCGACGACCTCGCACTTCGGCGGTTCCAGCCCCAGCACGTCATACACCCGCTGCGCCTCCTCAGCGCGGCCCTTGGCACGGAGCCAGCGCGGCGACTCCGGCAGGAACTGCCGCGCCAGCAGCACCACGGCCGCGGGCAGCGCGGCCAGACCGAACAACCACCGCCAGGTCTCGTCGCCGAACACCGGGGCGAGCGCGAGCGCGAGCAGCACCGAGACAATGGCGCCACCGAGCCACATCATGTTGGGCAGGCTGCCTGCGATACGGCCACGCCGGGACTTGGGCGCGATCTCGGCGAGGAACGCGTGCGAGGTCGGGATGTCCATACCCACCGCGACACCGAGCACGAACCGGGCCACCACCAACTGCCACACCTCTTGAACGAACGCCGCGGCGATCGAGGCCGCCACGAAGAAGCCCAGGTTGATCATGAAGATCACGCGGCGGCCGAACCGGTCGGACAGGTCGCCGAACACCAGCAGGCCCACCGCGGTACCGACGAACGCCGCCGCGGTGACCACCCCCACCTGGAAGGCCGTGAGGCCGAAGTAGGGCCGGAGGAACAGCATCGCGGCACCGATGACCAGCAGGTCGTAGCCGTCGATGAACTCCCCGAACGCGACCAGCCTACTGGTCCAGTGGCGGACGAACCGAGCTCGCCTCGGCGACATCGAGGGTTGGTCCGCTACGGCCAAGGTCATCTGCAACTCCCCGCGTATTCTTTATGTGCGACGAACACTAAATTAAGACCAGGTAATCCGCAACAGCTGATACGTCAACGCGGCCAACGCTTTCCAACTGTCCGACCACGTAATCACGCACGGCGTCACGGAGCCTGTCCGCATCCCGGTCCGCTTGCCGCAACAACCGCTGCCTCCCCTGCGGGCCTGGCTCGCCGGCGTGAGCCTGCGGCCACCTCCTCACCTGACCGGCGAGTGTCGTTGCAGTATCAAGCCGTACACCTTCTGGCTAATCACACCCCGACTCGCTGCACTGACACGCGAGCGTTTGTCAGAAGAAGTGCGTCTTTCGCTCCGGTCTGTCGGAACCCGCAGGGTCCCAGACGGTTTCGGAGTTCGGTAGCTGCTCCCACACGGCCGGGTCGGGTGCTGGTGGCGCGGCGTACGGTTCGATCGTCGGCTGGTGGTAGGAGTCGAGTTTGGGGCGGGTCTTGGCGCGCAGATCGGTGCCCTTGGGTTGATAGTGATCCGTTCCTGGACCGCCGGTGCCGTATTCCTTGCCGAGCTGCTCGCTGCGGAGCAGAGCCCGCTGCCACCAACTGTGCTCCGCGCCGATCGGGCGCACCGTCGGCTTGGCTTCGGCATCGGCGCTGCGGTTGATCACATCCGGGTGGACGCGCACCATGCGCAGGTCGTCGGCGCGGCGCTGGGCGAGATCGGCTCTCCGTTGAAATTCATCTGCGCGGGTTTGGAATTCGTCGGCTCGGCGCTGGTGCGCGTCGGCGCGCAGGCGCGCGGCGGCTTGCTCGAACTCGGCGCTCGCGTGTTCGACACGGGCGCGGGCGACCCGTAGTTCAGCCCGCTCGACCTGTCGAGGATCGGGAGAGTCGCTCGCGCGCAACGCTTCCAGGCGAGTCTCGCTGTTGCGCAACTGCTGCTGCGCCCGTTCGGTGTTCGTTCGTGCTTGCTCGGCGACGTTGGCTTCCGTTGCCGCCCTCGTCTGTTGCATAGTGGCGCGCCGCTGGACAGTGTCGGCACCTGCCTGCGCCCGATCCGCGGTCTGTTGAGCCGTATCGGACCGGTGCTGCATGTCCTGGGCACGGTCGGACATGCGGGCACCCCATTGTGGCTGCCGGTCCGCCGACCCATCCGGTGCCCCGAGCGCGCGGGCCCGCAACGGGTTGTCGGCGGATTCAGAAGGCTGAGCACGCAATTGGGGCTGCGCCGCACGCACCTGCCGTTGGTGTTCGCGCAGGTTGGCCGCGTCCTGCCGATCGAGCTCACGCAGCCTGCGCTGATGCTGCGGCGTCGACTCGATCGACCGGTCGACCGCAGGCCGCGCGACCGGTCGCGGGATGGGCTGGCCGGTCACCGCCCCACCGACCGCCGCAGCCCGGCTCGCTGGAACGTACACGTTCCCTTCGGAGTCCAGCTGGAAATGCCGGAGGAAACCGGTGCGCGCCGCACTGCCCGGCACGCGGTTCAGATGGAACAGTCCGCGCGCACCACCCGCCACCGCACCACGAAACGCACCACCCGACGAACCGAGACCGAACCCACTCGCGGTGAAGGCCCCCTGCCAATTACCGCTGTTCAACGCCGAAGCCATCGAACTGCCGACCGTGCCGACCGCACCGGCGAAGGCCCCGATCGCGGCACCCCGACCCACATCCGCCGCGCGACCGAGCTTGTTGGTAATCCTGCCGATCGAAGCATCGAAGCCGATGCCGCCCCAGTGCCCGGCCGCCCGGCCGAACAGGCCGCTGGCATAAGACGATCCGAAGGAGAGCAGTGCCTCGTTACCGTTGAACTGACGCCGAGTACCCGCAGCGATTTGACCACCCTGGATAGCGGCGTCCACCAGCACCGCTTGGCCACCCGAAACCGCACCTTTGACCGCATAGGTTGCCAAATTCTTGACCACCAACTTCGTCCAAGCCTGCTGCCCGACAGCGCCGAAAGCCCGCAGTATCACCTGCTCGATCCGCGTGATCACCAAATCCTCGACCCGCCGCAACCCCGATCGGGTTCCGGCGATAGCCGCGGCCTCCACCGCGGGCGCGGTGGGCGGAAACATCCACGCCCACAGGATCTCCACCGCCAACATGGCGTAGGAGACGATCATCATCAACTTTGCCGCCTGCACCGTTGTACCGAAATCGAAAGCGGCATTGCCGAGTTCGTCGTAGTTGGCGGCCAGCTTCACCAGCGAGGAGTCGCCGTCGAGCAGGTCGGCGAACAACGCCGAGATGGTCTCGGCTCCCGCACCGTCCGTGTACGCGCCGCTAGCCTTCCGCCGTACCTGTGTCAGCGGGTCAACCTGTGCAGCAATCGACTTCGATGCCTCACTCCAAGCGCGACCGATAGCGAACAGCAGGTCCTCGTTGCCTGCGGGCAGGTCGACGCCGACGAGCCAGCCGAGCCACTTCAGATCCTGCGGGATCTCGATCATCGCCGGGGTCAGCGACCGAACGCGGATGGATCGAAGAAGTCGACGGCGGAACGGTGGTCGACGGGAGGAGCTTGGGCCGCACTATCTTCCGCGAAGTCGTGGCCGCTCAACGCCGCCTGGTTCACGCCTGCGCCGGACGGCGCCGCAGGGCGCCACTTCCCGACCAGGTCGTCGAGGAACCGAAATCGCTGAGGCGCCTGGGTGCGGAGGCGGTCGCGATCGAGGAAGTACATCATGGCTGCTTCGGCCAGGTCCTCGGAGGCATTGGTACCGCCATACGCGGTAATGGGCGGCTCACCCGCGAAGTTGATGCGACTGTCCGCGGTCCAGGCGCCGACGGCCTCGTTGAAGTACGGCAACTTCGCCTCGAGCTCCTTGGTGATGCGAATGGCCGCCTGGCCGGACAGTTCGTTGCCCTTTTTTCGGAAAATCTCCGGGTATTCGGCCTGGAGGTGAACCATGGCCGCCGCGTGTTTGGGGGCTACGGCGGCGAAACCCGCGACCTTCAGCAGATGGGCTTTGATGGAAGCCTGGAAGTCATCCTTCGCCGACTTCGCCTCTTCAAGGGGCGGTTCCGCACCATCCGCGAGCACGGGATTGCCCTGAGCATCCCAGCTGCCGAACTTGCCGGTGTACTCCGGCAGGGCGTATTCGAGCAGTCCGTGCGAGAGCTCATGGGCGGCGGTGGCCTCGACCTCGCGGGCGCCGCCGCCGAAAATTTTGCCGACCAATGCCATCGGGTAGATCGTGCAGGTCCGGTACGCGGCGATGTACTCGCCGGTGGCCGACAGGAGCGGCTTGGTTCCTGCGATGGCCCGGGAAACCGCGCCGACCGAAGTCACCTCCTGGTCGAAGGCCGCGCGGCTCGAGGTGGCTCTGGCGGCGCCCATGATCGGGGCGTAGTGCTCGAGGGCGGCGAGCAGACCCTCGATCTCGGCGGGGTTCCATGGTCGTGGCTTGACCTTGCCGAGCGTCGCGGTGGAGGCTTTGGGATGTGTGGCGATGACCGCGCCCGCACCGGCGAGCGAGTCGATGTTCACCCCGTATTCGGTGGCGAATCTATCCATGATTCCGAGCATCTCCGGAACCACTGCTTCCGGATTCTGGTCCTTGGGCACATGGATCTTTTCATGCGCGAGGCCGATCGTGCGGACAGAAGCGGAACCACCGACGAGAGTTCGGTCCCACCGTGATACATCGGATTGCGTCGCGGGTAATGCCTGTGCTTGTCCGGCGAACTCCGGTTCGACGGTGCGAACGGGCTCGGCATGAGCCAACGCCAAGGGCGCCGCCGTGTTCGCCGTCTCGACATCGGTGTTCGGGCCGTAGATCACCCGGGTGCCAGGACCGGCCGAGCCGATCATGTCGAATTGATTCAGGCGGTGCAAGGGCACGGAGATCTCCGGGCCGCCATGCGGATCACGCAGAACCACCGCCGTCGGAGCGCCCAGCCGTCCGCTCGGCTCATCGGCACGATCTACCCGGATTACGGAGTATGAGTGGTCGGGGGCCAAACTGACACCGCTCGGCAGCAACGCTCCGGCATTCCGACTTCCTCTCAGGCCCACGGTGTCACGGCGCTGAAGCAGGTAGTCGATCCGCTCCGCTATCCACGCGGCCTCGGTTGTATCCGTCAACTCGACGCCGCTTTCCCATTCCGCAAGCAGCGTATGCAGTAGGTCCGTCGATGCCGCCCACTGATCGTTCAGAAACTTTGCGAAGGCATCGAACTCATCGGTGCCGCCTGCGAATGTCCAACGCGACAACACAGCCTCGAGCGCCGCTGCCACATGTTCGTCGTCGACCACCGCAACGAGTCCATCGAGATCCATCGTCAGCAGGTCTGAAGGTCGCAGGCCCGCCGCCTCCACCAACAGAGACACATCCCACGCCGTGGTCTCGAGTTCCATCAGCAATATTTCGGCCGACGCCGCCCTGCTCACTCGACTCGCGATCATGCGGGCGAGGCCGGAATTCTGATCGACCATGCTGGTCAGCGTGTCCTGGTCGGCCCCGAACGAAAATATAGGCAATGCTGTTTCGGCACTACGTGTCAGCTGCGAACGACCTCCCGAACCCGGCATCACAGGGGGGCGCAAATGCCCGGCTGCCGTCCCGCTCATCCCACCGTCGAGGCCGACGTATCCCCGCTGCGCGCCATAGAAGACCGCCCACGCCTTCTCGATCACCGCGGGCCACAATGGCCGCGCCCCGTCGTGCGTCGCGTAAATCATTTCCCCGGTGGGGGATTGATAGAAGGTGTCATCTACCTTGATCCAGACCCAACTGTTGTTTGCCGGATCATAGAACCGAACACTGAACGTGCGCGGCTGTGTTGTTACGTCCTCCCGAATCATGTCCCGGATCAGGGCCGGGTTACGATCGGCCAATCCGATCAGATTCGACAGCAGGTAGCAGTCTCCGATCCTGCCTTGCTGGACATCGTCCGGTCGCGGACCGCCCTCCAGATACAGCGGACCAGTCGCTGTACCGGTCCTGATAAGCCATCCACCGGGTGCGCTCACAGGCAGCCACCCACCATCCTCGCGAAGCAGATCGATCCATTGCGGCTGCTGTGAATTCACCTGAAAGGCAACAGCAGTGCCGCGCCATCTTACGACCGCTCCAGCACTGTCGATACAAACCATCCCCGAAGCCCTGGGGCGCCAACCCTGCTGTGCCGGAACATATTCGAACGACTCGTCCATCACGGCAACGGGAATTCTCGCAGTAGATCCGTCGGCTTTGCGGATCTCACGAATTGGCACGCCGTTGACGGTGCTCGTTGCCAATTCGGGGAGCGTGGAGTTCAAGGCGACGGCTATCAACCTTCCGTCCGCGTCGTTCACGATCAGGTGGTCGTCGCCTAGTCTGAGTCGAGCCGCCGGCATCTGTACCGGCATCCCCAGGGGAGGCGTGTCCGCCGAGCCCGCAGGCGTCGTGTCCGTAGAAGCCACCGGAACGGCAACCGCCGCCGCGTCGAATTCCACTGCCGGTCCGGTGGACTCGCTTACGAACAGTGACATCAGGTCATCACTGAGATCGAGAAAATCCTCGGTGCTCACGCGCGCCTCATTAAGCGTGCTCGGTACCGAAAGATCCGGCTCGGCATGCAACTGCGCGCTGCCCTCATCCGCTGCGTGTTGTGGGAGGGCCTGCCCACCGGGCACATTCATCCCAGCGCGTGTCGAACGCCCTGACCAACTGGACAACTCGGACGGCAGGTGCGGAAAGTCCACGGTATCCACGACCGCACCACCGCTGCGGTCCACCGCCACCCAATAGTGCGCAGCACCGTCGCCACGATTCAGCATGAACGTATTCAACTGCTGCCCGGACGGCCCGAAATGCAGATGCGTCACACCACCATTCGAGTCGAACACATCCAAATTCAACTCCAACGCAGCCGCCGCCGACCGCAATAGGTAATCAGCGGCGTCACTGTTCCACGTCCCTTCCTCCAGCAACTCCGTCAACTGCGTCACGAACGCGCTCCGACGCTGCTCGGCCGCGGGCTCCGAAGCCATGAACCCGCCCATGTACGCATCCGGGCGAGCCAGCATCATCCGCACGACTCCGTCTCGGAAATCCCTATGCGCGTTCTGATCAGCTCCATCGATACCGGCCGCCCGCGCCAGCGCCTCCCACAAGCAATTCCCCACCCCGGGCTGCGACTCCCACACACCATCCGCGCCCGGCGCACGAATACCGGCGATCTCCGCACGCACCTGCGCACCTGCGACAAGATCCGTTGCCGCGGAGATCGACTCATCAACTCCCCCACCCCGCAGTCGCACATCGGCAGCGACATCGAGTTCTGGCGCAGCGGTCTGCGAAGGGCTACCGGAGACAACGGCTTCCTCGGCCCGAGGCCGTTGCCGCAGCCGCGGGGCCAACCCGCGCACGCTCCCGACCACGCGCTCCGTCGCGGGACTGCCATTCGCCGACGCGACGGTCCGGTTCTGGTGTTCAGTGGAGTGTCCCTGGCCCCCTGCCCGGTACGGCAGCGCGGTAGCTTCATGATTGTCGGCCGGGGCGCTACGCGGCGGCAGAACTTCAGCGGTGAGGGTGGTCAAGCTACCGGTGGAGTTCACCGCTACACCGGTGATCCGGTAACGGGTACCGCGGGGCAGCAACAGTTCCTGTTGATCACCGCCGAATGCGACGCCGTCCCTGCCGATGTACAGGCCATTGGCGCCCGGCCGGACGGTCAGTTTCAGAAGGTACCCCTTGGCCACGGAGTGAATAGTTTCCGCGCCCACGGAGGTCGACAGGTAGCCGGGTTCGGTCTGGACGGTATCGATAAGCTCCGTTGGATCGCGGTCTGCCCATGGGAGACCCTGCGGATCGACCATGAACTCGATGTCGCCGACGATGCGTACTACCTGGATGGGCTCAGGCAGTCGCAGTGACTGCCCGGTGGCCCGATCGAGCAGAGTGATCTGGGTCAGCACACTGTTCGCTACCAGTCGGTTCGTAGTGCCGAAGTAGTGCAGCAGATCGTAGAAAGTCTCCTCTTGCTCCAGGAGCTCCGCCAAACGCGCAGCTCCCGACGTGCTGTTCACGATCTCGTCGATATAATTCAAGCGCTCGCTGCGGTCAGCCGAAGCACGCTCCGCCGCCGAGAGTTCCTGCGCGAGTTCATCCAAAGACGGAACTGAATCGTCTTCGCCCTTCAAGACTTCCACGATGCGGGCGGCTCGCTTCCGCTGCTCGACATAGTCCTCGATTTCGTCCGCGAGCTTGTCGGCTACACCGGCGATACTCCGAACGATCGAATTAGCCACGGCACTTTGCTCGTAAGCATGCACGGCACGCCGAAGGCCCATCCCGGTGGCGCCCCGGAAATCCCTCATCCGAGTGAGATAGCGGCTGGCATACGCGGCACCGTCGTCGTTGTTCCTGAACCGGCGAACACCATCCGCACCGACGTGTCCGACATCCGAAAGCGCCAGCACTGCACCGTCATTGCCGACCGCCACGTGATAGTGCCCGGCACCCTCACCGTTTGCCCGCAACAACGTATACACCGGCAATCCGGGACCATGGCGCAGCCCGTTCGTAACACCACCCGGATAAGCAACGTTCACATTCAAGCCGAGCTCACGCACCATGAAGGGCAATAACAATTCTGCCGCCGGATCCATGAACTCGCGGTCACTCAACAAATTCGCCGACTGACGAGCGAACTCCTGCTTCCGCAAATCTTCCGGTTCCCCCACCATGAATTCTCGGAAGGACGCGTCCCAGTCCTTGTCCGCCCGCGCGTTCAAGCCCGCCACCACCTCGGCGCGCAGATCATCGTGCGCGTCAGCGCCTTTCATGCCCAGCACCGCGGCCAGCGCGTGGAACAAACAGTTGCCGTCACCCGGCATCGACTTCCACACCCCACCGTCAGGTGCGGAGACACCCTCGACCACCGGATCGAGCGTTCCGGTAACCGCCGCCTCGTCCGCGCGATCGTTGATGGGTGCCGCATCGACCTGCTCGGACCTGGACTGCGACAGGTCGTTCACCGGAGTGGGCACCCGGGACTCGGCGACACTCGGGTTGCTAGCAGGGACGGCTGCATTCCGGCCGAGGTCCCGCAGGAATTCGCTGGTCCGCCCGCTGCGCCTACGCCACCATCCGGCAGGCAGGGTGGCCGTCGGGTTCGTCGCCGGACGACGGCGCCGCAGCGTCTGGCTCAGTCGGCCGGCGAGATCACCGACCACGTCACGGGTCCGCCGCCGTCCAGTGCCGGTCTGCTGCCCTGCTACCGCCTCGACCGGCACGTCGGCCGCGTGGCCCGACGCGGCCACCGAGGGCAGATCCGTCGCGCCCTGCTGCCGCGCCGGTCCGGACCGACCTGCGCGAGCCCGCACAGTGGATTGACTGGCCCCTCCCGCCCGGTACGGTTGCGCATTCACCTCCTGGTTGTCGAGGGTGGCACCGTGCGGCGGCAAGACTTCGGCCGCGAGAATCGTTCCGCCGTTCGCGGCGATCCTGACGTCGGTGATCCGGTAGCGGGTACCGCGAGGCAGCAGGAGTTCCTGTTGATCACCGCCGGGCGCGACGCTGTACTTGCCGATGTACATGCCGTTCGCGCCGGGCCGGACGGTCAGTTCCAGGCGGTAACCACCGGGCGGGGAGACGATCGTTGTCGCGCCGACCGAGGTCGACAGGTAGCCGGGTTCGATCTGGACGGTACCGATGAGCTCCCTTGGGTCGCCGTTTCCCAGCCGCCGACCTTGCGGCCCGACCATGAAATTGATGTCGCCGACGATGCGGACCACCTGAACGGGCTCGTGCAGCCGCAAGGACTGTCCGGTGGCCTGATCGAGCAGGTTGACCTGTGCCAGCACCGTTTCCGATATCAACTCTTCAGTCGGGCCGAAGTAGTCCAACAGCGAGTAGAACAGCTCGTCTTGCTGTCCGAGCTCCACCAGACGCGCCTCTCGCGACGCATCGCTCAGAATCTTCTCGACCAGCTTCAGCTGCTCACTGTTCTCAGCTGTGGCGCCGGCCGCTACCAGCCGTGCCCTGTCCTCCTCGAGTTCAGCCACAGTCGGAAGGTCATAGTGGTCCTCGCCTTTCAAAACTTCCACGATGTGGGCGGCTTGTCTCAGTTGGTCGACATACGCACCGATCTCGACCTCGTGCGCATCGGCAATGACACTGTTGCGCACAATGAGATTGGTCCAGGTCTCCCGCTCGTAGGCATGCACTGCCTGCCGAAGCGTGAACCATCCGGCACCCTGGAAATCCTTCATCCCGGCCAGGTAGCGGCTGGCGTACGCGGCACCGTCCGCGTTGGTGTCGAACCGGCGAACGCCGTCGGCGTCGACGTGTCCGATGTCCGGAAGGCCAAGCGCCGCACTGTTATCGTCGACCGCGACATGATAGTGCCCGGCACCGTCACCGGTCGCGCGCAGCAACGTGTGCACCGGCAACCCGGGCCCATGGCGCAGCGGCCGCAGAACGCCGCCCGGATAGGCGATATCCACATTCAACCCGAGCTCGCGCACGACGAACGGCATGAACAGCTCGGCCGCCGGATCCATGAACTCGCTGTCCGTTAGCAGATTCGCCAACTGCCGCTCGAACTCTTTGTGCCGCAGTGCCTCCGGCTCCCCCGGCATGAATTCGCCGAAGAACTCGGCCCACTCGTCAGCCGCCCGCGTGTTCAACCCTTCCACCACGGCCGCGCGCAAATCATCGTGCGCGTCAGCGCCTTTCATGCCCAGCACGGCGGCCAGCGCGTGGAACAAGCAGTTACCGTCACCCGGCATCGCCTTCCACAACCCGCCCTCGGGTGCGGGGACCCCCTCGACCGTGGTACTCAGCGCACCCGCGACCACCGCCGCATCCGCGCCACCGCGGAAGACGGCGCCGTCCCCCCACCCAGACCGGGCTTGCTGTCCAGCCACCGAATGAACCGACACGGTCGGGCGCCCCAGTTCTGCCACCGGCGGCAGGTCCGGGGCACCATGCTGCCTCGATGGTCCGGACCGTCCGAAGAGATCCCGCGCCGTCGGCTGCGCGCCCACCGCCGCCGGCGCGACGACCTGCGTCGAGCCGAACGCGGACAACGTGCCGGAGCCGACCGATCCGATGGTGCTGAACTGATTGAGTTCGTTGAGCGGTATCAGATGTTCGACGCCGCCATTATGCGGATTGACAACCAGCACCGCAGTAGGACTTTCGCGCCGGCCACCGGCACGCACGACGCCGCTTACGGTGTAGGCGTGTTTCGGCACTAACCTGGTTGTCGGCTGATAGGCGCTGGTGACCTCCGTTTTGGTACCGAGCATCACTGTGTCGCCGTGTACGATCAGCCGCTCGATCCGCTCGGCTAGCCACACCGCGAGTACGGGTGGCTTTGCTTTACCTCCCGACACGGCTGTGTCGGGCAGCTTGGCGTCCGATTTCCAGAAGTCCAATTGCTGCTGGAGCCCGTCACTCAAAGCCATCCAGCGCCTACTGAGATACACCAGGAATGTGGCGGGGTCGCTCGCGTTGTCCGTGTGCTCCCAAAGCTTAACGACCTCGAGCGCCGCATCGACCACTCCGGCACCTCCCAACCGCGCGGTCAAATCCGTACGATCCATTGCCGCCAGGTCCGTTGGTGCGGGCCGCGACGGATCACTCAGGACCTTACGCACGCGATCGATAGCGGCGGACACTTTCCTTGCCAAGAAATCCTTGAATTCATCTTTACCGTAGCGGGATTCGAAAGTGCCTCGGCTTGGTCCGAGAAATTGACTCTCCCAACTCAGCACCATTCGGGCGAATCCCTGACTGCCGACCAGATTGGCTGCAGTGTCCCGATCCAGGTGGAATGGGTGATCGAATAAATTCACATCCACCGCGCGCCCCGGCTGCAACCGACCAGCACTGCCCGGCGTCACCGGCGGGCGTAGTGTCTCGCCCGCCTGCCCTTTCCACCCACCCTCACCGATC
Organism: Nocardia sp. NPDC052316; assembly: GCF_044547795.1. Classification (NCBI taxonomy): domain Bacteria; kingdom Bacillati; phylum Actinomycetota; class Actinomycetes; order Mycobacteriales; family Nocardiaceae; genus Nocardia; species Nocardia sp. NPDC052316. Next base: position 265,521 of record NZ_JBIUBB010000003.1, on the reverse strand, counting down.
CCCGGATAGCCCTGGGAACTGGTACGGAAGGCCACCCACGCCTTCTCGATCACGGCAGGCCACAGCGGCTGTGACGGGTCGTGCACCGCGTACAGCATCCGCCCCGTGGCGTCGGCGTAGAAGGTGTCGTCCACCTGTACCCAGACCCAGTTGTTCGCCGCGGGATCAAAAAAGCGCACATCGAACAAACGGCCCTCATGGCTCTTCGACGGCTGGATCATGTCCATCAGCAGATTCGGCTGCGAGGCCGCCAAACCGATCAGGTTCGCCATCAAATAGCAATCGCCGAGTTTGCCTTGCCGAACATCGCCCATCATCGGCACACCGGAGCTGCCGTACAGGGGCCCGCTGGCCCTGAGTGCTCGAACTTCAAGATGACCGGGGTCGACCTGGAACCAGCCGGATGCTCCTGGAGCACCCACGACGCCCACTCCTGCACCGCCCACGACGTACAGCTGCATCCGCCCGTCGCGGGACATGTCGGCCATGACATGGAACTGGGGACCAGTCCGACGTATCGCGGTACCCGTCTTGCCCACGACAAACACTCCGGTTCCCGCTGGGCGCAACACCACTGACCCGTCGGCCTGCTTCTCCTCCCGGAAGGCCGCCTCGAGCAAAACTTTCTCGATCTCGGTCTGCGCGCCGTCCGGCAGTTGGACGGTGATCACGTTGTTCGGCACCCGGTCGTGTTCGGATACCCGCTGCGGCCGCACCAACAGCGAATCCGAGGAGCCGACATACCTGAGGACGTGCTTGTCGTCGCTCACGAGCAACCCGGCGGCCAAGCCGGGGACTCTTCCCAAGGTGAACGGCATCGTCGGTTTCCCGCCGTCCGGCGGGGTGGACTCCGAACCGTTCGGCACACGAACCGCCGCCAACTCGAACGCCGCCCGCTCCGCCGCGGGCACGACCGCATCGGGGAATAGCGCCGGCAACTCCTCACCGGTCATCTCATCGAAGATATCCGGGGCTTCGGGCTGCGAATACCCCGACTGCGCAAAGGTTGCCGAATCCGTCGACTGCACTGAGTCCACCGAGTCCACCGACTGCACCGAGTACACCGAGCCCACCGAGTAGCGACGCCCGAAGTTGAACCGTGCGATCGGATCCGGAGTGTCCCAAGTCAGCGATTCGTCGTTGTCCGATATCGGTAGCGATCCGACCGGCTGCACGCGCGGTCCAGGAAGCCCTCTCGAAGGATTGTCGTCGGCGTCGAGGAATTCGGCGAACTGGACATATACGCTCCCCCACTGCTCATCCGTCGGCGGACCGGCCGGGGTCATCACGGATTCCTCGGCCACCTCAGCAGAGTCGGTCGCCGGAATCGGCGCGGCGGTCCTACTCCGGAAAAAGTCGGCGAATTCTGCGGGGATCACCGGTTCCTCCGCCGCGGAGGCGAACACTTGCCAGGGAATGCCGGCATCGCGCAACTGCTCCTGCAGGGCTTGGCTCGGGTGCTCCGGGAGGATCACGTGATCGATATCGGCTACCCGGACCCCGCCGTGCACCTGCGCCTCCACATACCGCCACTTGGCGAAATCAGGATGTGCCAAGTTGCGTCCGAGTCCGACGTGCTGACGCGGCAGCTGGGGCGCCTTGGGTTCCGGATAGATACCGAAGGACTCTCGCAGCGGGTTATCGAGGGGCGACGGATACGTATGCCGCTGATCGGCGATCGAATCCCCGACACATGCCGTAGTGCGCGCACGCACCGCCGTCTTCAATATGACCTGGACGTCACCATAATTCGAGAGGTAGTCGGTCGCTTTGAACTGGGCAGGCCGCTCCGTGTCCATTCGCACATACCCATAAATGGCGCGTTTTTCGACCGGATGGCTGTTCTGATCGTGCCCGTACCAGCAGTCCTCGAGCATGGCTCGACTGTTCACGCCCTCGCCGGTTTCACCGACTTCGAACGCCGTTTTGAACCGTCCGTCCCGCAGGACGTCCGCCAGGGTCTCTTCGCTGACTCGAACTGCGATATCCTTGCCCGCGAACGCGGCGGCGAGCTCGGATTTCATCCGGGCGTGCAGTTCGTCCAGCGTGATGCCCAGTTTTTCGGCCAGATCCTGCTCGTGCCAGTCGATGCTTCCGAGCTGCTCTGCCCTGGCGACTGCGACCTGCTGCTGCCCCTCGGGCAGCTCCGCGAAGTATGCTGCCAGCTGAGCCTTTAGTTCCTGCTGCTGCCCCCTGAGCTCGGTGCGGGCAGCCGTATTGCGCAGGGGTATCTGTTTGATCGCCGCCGCGATCGTCGCAATCCGTTTGCCCAATTCCCGACTGGGCGGGTCGCTCAACCTCACCTCAGGCAGGCTGAATTGCGCACTGTCGCTTGCCTCGGTCTGCCGCGAGCCCCGGGGTAGGCCGAACAGTTCCGCGACTTGCGGCCGGGCACCGGCCTCGTCGGACGACGTGGCGACCGAGCCGAACGCGGCGAGCGCACCAGCGCCTGCCGAGCTGATCATGACGAACTGATTCAGCTCGGCCAGCGGTACGCGAATGCTCTCGCCGCCGTTGTACGGGTCGGCGAGCACGACCGCGGTGGGGCTCGTCTGCGCCGCGCCTGCTCGCTGCACGCCGATCACGGCATAGGAATGCTGTGGCTGCAATGCGGTGTTGTCGTAGTCGGCGGTGAAACGCCGTTTGGTGTTGAGGGCGACCGTGTCGCCGTGGTCGATCAGCCGATCGATTCGCTCGGCGAGCCACACCGCGATCGTGGTGTCGGTCAACCTGGTGTCGGACTCCCACGCGTCCAGCTGCCGCTGGAGGGCGTCACCCGAGTCCTCCCATTGCTTGCCCAAGTAGGTCAGGAATGCGGCTCGATCGTCCGCCCCTGTCCAGTTTGCAAGCACCTCACGCACAGCGTCGGCCGAGTGGTCACCGAACAGCGCGGCCAGCTCGGCGCGATCCATTGTTGCCAAGTCCGACGGGGTCAGCCGCTGTTGGTCCGCGACCGCACCCACACGGGCAGTCTCGACGCGCAATTCTTCGTTGAGGAAGCTTCTGAATTCTCGACGTGCCCACGCGACGGAGCCCTTGCCCGCTCCGGTCGCGAAGAACCTGTGCTCCCAATCGAGCACCATTCGCACGAATCCTGGCTTGCCCACCGCACGGGCCAGCGTGTCCCGATCCAGCTCGAACGGGTGCGCGAACATGGACTCGTCCACGGTGCGGGTCGGCTGCGATCGGCCGCCGCCGCCCGGCATCTCCGGGGGGCGCACCAGCGCGCCCGTACGACCTGAACTGCCGAGGTCGATCCCCCGGTAGCCCTCGTGGCCCCCGCGGAACACCGCGAACGCCTTCTCGATCACCGCTGGCCACAATGGCTGCGCTGGATCGTTCACTGCGTATTTCATCGCCCCGGCGGCGTCGGTGTAGAAACTGTCGTCGACCGTGACCGGTGCCCAACTCTGCTTCTCCGGATCGAAGAAGCGCACGGTGAACAGGCGTTTGCCGTCGACCTCCGACGTAGTGATCATGTCCTTGATCAGGCCGGGATTCCGGGCCGCCAGGCCGATCAGATTCGACAGCAGATAGCAGGTCGCCGCGCCGCCTTGCCGGACGTCCGTCGGCGCGGGCATCTCGTCGACACCGCCGTACAGCGGCCCGGTCGCACGGCGGACCTTGGTGGCGAGTCGGCCAGGATCGATCGACAACCAACCGGCCGGACCCGCGTAGATGTTCATCCTCGCCGGATTCATCGGATCCGGCCTGACCATTACGGGCGCGGTGGCGGTGCCGGCGGGCACCAGGTTCCGTGCGTTACCCGCCGTGTCGGTGACGAACAGCCCGGTTCCATTCGGGCGCACCAACACTGAACCGTCGGGCTGCGTCTCCTGCTGGAAAGCCAACGCGCCCATGTCATTCGAGAACACGACTGCGCTGTTGTCCGGCAACTCGACTCGGACTCCACCGTGCTCGTCACTCGGCAACACCCGCAACGACGCCGTGGCATCGAGCGGCACGAGGTGGCCGTTGACATCACTGACCAGCACACTCGCGTTCGGGTACGGCCCCATCGCCACGGGCATCGCCGGTGCGACGTCGACCGGCGGTGAATCCGCAGACCTGTCGGGCGCATGTCCGGCCGACTCGACCGCATCGTCGAAAAGCGCGGTGAGCTCCGCGCCGGTCAGCGAGTCCAGCGCGTCGGTGTTCGACTGCTCGCGGAACAGATGGGTCAGCTCGTCGCCGGTCACTTCGTCGTTGACCGGGCGCACGCTCTCATTCGCCGCATCGGTGCTCGCTGGTGGCGGCATCTCATTTGTCGGGACAAAGGCCCCGCTCGGCGTGCTCTGTTCCAAGCCCGCGAGCGAGGTGTCAAGACCCGCAACGTTGTGATTCGTCAGATGAGCGGCATTGCGCACCTGCAGCGTCGAAGCCAGTTCCAGCAGTTCGGCTTTCGCGGCTCGATACTCCGCCTGCGCGGCGTCCCGGGCGGATCGCGCCGCGTCGAGGTCGTCGCGCGCCGCGTCGAGTGTGCTGCGATCGCCACGATGCCCCTCCGCAAGCGCGTGCGCCGCCTCCGCGTCCTGGTACTTGGCTTGGGCAGACTCGTGGACCTCTACCGCGTTGGTGAAGCGAATCACGGTCACGGCATGCTCGGTCGACTGCGCGAAGAGCCCGTCATCGGCGGCCAGGTAGTACTTGACGCTACCTTCCTGCCCAGTGCGGGCAGCCCGGTTCTCCGCCTGAATGTCGATGTCGCGCAGGTGCGATTTGCCAGAGATACGCACTTCCAGACCGCCGGCCTCGCTCACCGCCTTACTCACCGGAATGTCGACACCGCGGCCGCCCTGCCGATTGATCACCAACACCTTGCCGAGCTGGCCGGCCTCGTCCAAGATCTTCTGCAGTCGCGCTTCCGCATGAACGCCGTTGTCGAGGAACCACTGTGCGTCGATCAGCGTATGCTCGACCTTCGCCGACGTGAGCAGCGCCGACACCTGCTCCGCTTCGCTGTTACGGTTGGTGATCACCAGCTGCGGACGCGCGTCAGGACCGTGCGTGCGCGCAATGTCATCGGCGATCATCCGATGTTTGGCCGCCTGGTCGAGCGCCACGGCGGCATCGAGGGTCACCAGTTTGGATTCCTGGAAACGCGGGACCTTCACCACATCGGGCATGCCGAACTGCGACGTCAGTTCACCGGCGACCCCCTTGGCGGTGCCCGACGCACCGGTCACCGCGTCATAATTGGTGCTCGAGAACATCTCCTTGGCGCTGATACTGCTCGAGGTCGCCGAATCGGCACGGATCGCCAAACCGTGCTTGGCCTCGACCGCCTGTGCCAGTCCGCCGTTCCAGCGGCTCTCGGTCGAGGTCCTCGGATCGAACATGACCTTGTGGGTGGTCTGATCGATGATGTAGACCTTCCCGTTGGTCCGGTCGATGATGTAGTTGTCCTTCTCGACGAACTCCCAGCGCGCCGTGGCCGCCGCATTGATCCGCTGCAGTTCGGTTTCCAGCGAATCCGCGGGTCGGCCTTCTGCTCGCAACAGCTTGGTGACCTCGGCAACGCCCGCTTCGGTGAGTTTGGCAGGGCCGCCCACCTGATTGTCCTTGCGGCCGAAGAGGTCCGGCGTCAGCGCACCGGAATCCACGTGGCGATCCAGGAACTCTTTGGCCCGCACAACGCTCTCGGCGATGTCGCGCGAAGCCGGCAGAGCGGCACCGTCGGAAAGGATCCAGGTGGTGTCGGCGTGCACCAGTGCTTCATCGATCTCGTCGAGCACGGCCATCCGGCCCGGCGCCACTTTGCCGCGCAGGTGCCCGAATCCGGCGTCGTTCAAGGTGCCGATGTAGATCGTCGGTTTCCCGTCTTCGGCAGGCCGATACCCGGCACCATCCGGATCCATCCGGCCGACATGGAAGCCATACGGCCCCAGGACCCGCTCGTATAGGGTGAATGCCTCGTTGGCCAGGACGTCGCGAGTGGTGAACACTTGCAGTGATTCACCGGCGGCGGCGTGCAGGATCGCGTCGGCGAGAAACGCCAGCGTCTTGCCCTCACCGGCGTCCATGTTGATCGGGCCGTGCCGCATGGCCATGGCCGCCATCGTCTGCGTCCAGCGCAGGGTCTTGCCAGGGATCAGTCTGCCGTGATCGTCCAGCCCCTCGGTTCCGCGCCGGATCACCTCCATCGTGGCGGTGACGGCCCGGTGGTATTCCGCGATCTCCTTCGGGTCGGTAGACGAATGGAACTTGCTGCCGGCCAATGCTTCTCGTAGATCATCGAGGGTGTGCCCGCGCCAGTCCTGCGGGCGATAGTCGGCGACGAGCTGTTTGCCCTCCTCCTCGAAGTTGCGGGGAGGACGGCCCTCGAAGTCCATCACCTCGCCGGATTCGCGCCGCCCGCCGAACAGGTCCGGATCTGTGTCGCGGAAAGGGAACGGTTCGTCGCCGTCGGCCGGCGTCTTCCGCACCGGCGGATCGGCGAGCTCTACCTTCGCGTCACGGGGGACCCGGATCTCGGTCAGTCGCGGATCGGACAGGATGTCTTCGACAGACCGGTCCAGCGGTTCATCGCTGTCGGCCCGTCGCCAGCCGCCGTTCTCCGTGGCGTCTCCCGCACCGTCGGGACGCCGCCAAATGTAGTGTGCCGCTGCGCTATCGCCGAGAACGACAACTTTGATCTCGGAGACATCCGCCGAGCCGTACTCCACCTTGGTCAGGACCCGTGGGTCGTCGCCGAGTCCGTCGACCTTGCCCCATTGCAGCCCGTCGGACAGTGGCGGCCGGGTGACTTCGGGCTCGTCCTTCGACCGTTTCGACTCGCTGTCCGAATCGCGGGGCGCCTTGCCGCTGCTGTCGTCGCCTTCGGCGGCGGGCTTGGTTTTGGGTGGAGTCTTTTCGGGAGCCGGTTTCCAACTGTTCTGCTCCTCCGTCGTGTACTTGCGCCCACGCTGATCGAAGTGGTCGAGGCCCTTGTAGAGGTCGCCGAGGGCGGCCTTGATCCGGGCTGGCTCCGGACGGTAGGCACCCGCCCAGTCGCCGACCGCGGTCATTCGCCCGTCCACGAAGTGAGCCTTGAACGCGACGTAAACACCGGCATTGTGAAATGCCTCGTGCGGCAGCTCGCTGATGTACCAGCGACCCTGGTGGTCGCCGACCACCGTTCGCATCACCGGGGCGTGGTTGTCGGCCCATCGGTTGAGCAGCGGGCCGCGCCGCGGCAACTCGATGACGGTTGGGCCGTCCTCACCGACCACATTCTTGCCGGGCTTGCCCTGCGCCTGCTTCGACTTGGACGAGTCGTCGGAGTCGGTCTTCGACTTGCTCGATGTCGACTTCGACGAGTCATCCGACTCGGTCGTCGGCTTCGTTTTCGCGGACGAGCCGTCGGCATCGTCACCCTTCGGCTTGTTGCCCGGAGCTGGGTCTCGGGTCCACTTACCGTCTTCGGAGACGACGAAGCGGTGTTCGGCCCGCTCCTTCTCGGTGAGCCGGTACAGGCCGCGCGACCCCCACTTGTCGACACCGCGGTCGTCGGGCTTCGCGGTGTCGCCACCGTCCTTGCCAGCGGATGGCGGCTTCTTCTGCCCGAATTCCGAGCGCAGCTTCAAGTCGTTGATGCCGGGCTCGGGGTGGCGGAAGGGCTCACGGCCCTCGTGTGGCGACTTGTTGCTCTTGAACCACTCTCCCAACAAAGCGGCCGTCTGCTGGAAGCCGAGGACCTGCCGGAGGAACGACTTGCCACCCGGCCACGCGGGCCCGAGCAAAAGGGGATCGATGTCGCGCCAGCGCGGTTCGAATACCGCGGCCTTCATATCGGCGAGCAGACCGCTCGGCTTGTCGGACTTCGACCCGCCGGTGGCCGCGGCATCATCACCGGGCTTGCGCGGGGTAGTAGACGCACCATCATCACCGCCGCCACCGGCCTTACGCGCGGAAGCGGACGGACTGGCATCGCCATCGCCACCAGCCGAGCGCGTCGAGGCGGACGAACTGGCATCGCCATCGCCACCAGCCGAGCGCGTCGAGGCGGACGAACTGGCATCGCCATCGCCATCGCCACCGGCCTTGCGCGGCGCGGCGGACGAACCCTCGTCGCCCGCACCGCCAGACTTGCGTGAAGTAGTAGGCGCGCCATCATCACCGCCACCACCGGCCTTGCGTGAAGTCGCTGCCCCACCATCAGCGCCGTCACCACCGGCCTTACGTGCGGCGGTGGACGCACCGCCGTCGGCACCGGCCTTGCGCGAACCACTCGGCGCACCGTCATCGCCGTTACCACCGGCCTTACGCGCCGCGGTGGACGCACTGCCCTCGGCACCGGCCTTGCGCGAACCACTCGGCGCACCGTCATCGCCGTCACTACCGGCTCTGCGGGAAGTACTGGACGAACTTTGGTCACCATCCCGACGACCTGCCGCTTTGCCGCCCGGGGCGGTTGTGTCGGACGTGTTTCGTGTCGATTTCTCGACCGGCGGTTTCTGGTCCACGGATGTCGGAACCTTGTCGCCGGACGACGGTGTCCTGTTGTCGGCTGACGGCGGTTTGTCAGTGCTTGCCTGATCAGCAACCGATTTCGACCGGGCGGCACTCGGCTGCGGATCCGACGAACCCGCCGTCCTCTGCTGCCCCGCCGATTGAACCTGTTCGGACGCCGCCGAGCGGTTGCCGGATTGTGCAGCGGCGGTGTCGAACTGCTTCGCCTGCACGCCCGGGACGCGATCGCTGCCGGACAGCGCGCTCGAGCGCGGCGGAGTCGAACCACCGGTAGTCGTCGACGACTGTCCGGCCTGCGAGGCACCGGCCGCTGTCGGCCTGGCACCCGGCTGCTCCGCCTTGGGCGGTGGCGCGGAGCCCACCGCATCCGACTTGGTCGCCGCGGGCTGCCCGGCCGCGCTCTGTCCACCGGCCTGCGAAGCGCCGGACTGTCCGCCCCCTTGCGAAACGCCGGGCTGCCCGCCGCCCTGCGAAACACCCGGCTGCGCACCAACATGCGAAGCGCCCGGCTGCCCGCCACCGACCTGCGAAACGCCCAGCTGCCCGCCACCGACCTGCGAAGCGCCCGGCTGCCCGCCACCGACCTGCGAAACGCCGGGCTGCGCACCGCCTCCCTGCACGGCCCCGACCGCAGGACCCTGCGACTGCGGGCTCTGGTCCCCTTGCTGCCGGTGATCCTGCCCCGTCGACTCCGCGCGATCGGTCGAAACCTGCGCTGCGCCATCGTTTTTCGGCGTCGATACGGAGCCACCGTCGTCCGCCGCACCCGCCCGATTCCCAGAAGTCCCAGCATCAGAGGACGATTCGTCGCTACTGACCGACCGTCCGTCCTCCGACGACCTACTCGAGGCGCCGTCGTCGCCCCGCGATCCACCCGACTGCTCCTCACTCGCCGCGGCACGCCCGGATCCTTCGTTGCCTGCCGACCGGCTCCCGGAAGAACCAGCAGCCGAGGAAGATTCGCCTCCCCTACCCGAACCGCCCTCGGCCGAGGGCGGCGTCGTCCCCGGAGCGCCGGCCTGCCCGTCACCGTCCGGCCGCACACCCGGCGGGGTTTCCGACACCGGCGGTGCGACGGGCGGGCCATCTCCCGTCACAGGCGGGTGCACCGATGGCGGAGTCTTTCCCAGATTTCCCGTCTCCGGCACATCGATCTTCGGTGCGGTGCTGCTACCGCGGAGCCCACGTCCGCCACCTGCGAACGCACCTGCGGCACCCGCGCCGAGCATGTGCGGATCGAATTCGAAGGGGCCGCCGTTGATCATCTGATTGGCGAGACCACCACCGACCATACCGCCGACACCACCGGCGCCACCTTGCACGATGCCGGTGCCGAACCGCTGATACCACTTGTCGAACTCCGATTTGGTGAGCTTGCCGCCCAGACCTTTGAAGAGGTCGCCGCCGATCTTGCCGAACAGCGAACCGAACGCACCACCGAGCGCACCGCCGAGTGCATACTCACCCAACGACTTACCATCGAAACTGTCCTTGTGCCCTGCCGCCATCTGACCGAGCTGAAGCAGAATATTGATGATCACCTGCTGGCCCATGGCATTGAGCGCGGCGACCACCATCTGCATCATCATGACCTTGAGCCATTGGAAGACGAGCTGGTACCAGGCGGTCAGCGCCGCCTGTACCGCGGGCGCGGTGATCGGGGAGGCCAAAGCGAGAATGATCTCAACCGCCAGCTGTACCAAGCCGACGACGATCATGATCTTGTTTTCTTGAATCGCGCAACCGACCTTGTCGCACGCTTTGGAGAGCTCCATCATCGATTTCGCGATCGACTGCATCGATGCGTCTTCCGACTCATCGGTGAGGTGCTTCAGCGTCTGCACCATCGACGAATTGAGTTCATCCGCCGAGGGATACGCCTTCAGCACATCTTTGATCGCGTCTTCGATGTCGCCGACCAACGCCGACAATTCGCCGCTGGCCTCCGACCACGCATCGGCGACAGCGAACATGCCGTTCTCGCTGCTGTCCGCGGGCCATTTGCTGCCGGCGGCGACACTCAGCCAGTGCAGTCCCTCGGGTAGCTGGATGTCGGATTGGGCGATCGCGGGCGGAATCGACATCCGCTACCGATCACCCGTACGCCAGCCGGAGCGCTGCCACGGATCACTCGGGTCCGGAGTCTCGCTCTGTTCGTCGACCTGCGGCGATGACTTGCGCCGCTCGCGCCGCTTCTCTTTGCCGTCGCCCGAGGCGCCACCTTGGCTGCCGGGCGGCATTCCGCCGGGCATCCCGGGCGGAATCCCGGTGCCGGGCATGCCGGCCCGGGTCTGCGGGCCACCCTGTCCGTTCTTGCCCGCCAGTTTCTCGCCGTCGAACGCAGACGTGGACCTCAGCATCGGATTACTCAGCGGACCGCCGAGACCGCCGCCCTTACCGGCGCCTTGACCACCCGACTTGTCCACTGGCGCACCGGTTACCGGATCGATGGCGGGCTTGTACGCATTCGGCCCGAGCACGCCCGGCAAGCCCCCACCGAGACCCGATTCCAGCCCGAAGTTCTTCGTGTTCGGCGAGATGCCGCCCAGCAGGTCCTTGGGATTGCCTGGCCCCGGACCGGGACCCGGGATGTACGGCGAGTTGGGGCCGGTCGTACCCGACGAAGACAAGTTCGCGACCGGCGGACCGGTCACATCACCGATATTCGGCCCACCGGCGTTCGAGCCACCGGGGCCTGGACCCGTTCCCAACGCGCCCGGTCCGGGAGCGCCACCACTCTTGATCTCCGGACCACCCGATCCTTGATTCCCGCCGGGCGGAGGCGGTGGTGGCGGCCCCGTCGGACCGTTCTTTCCGTCGTTCTGATTGTCCTTCTCGTCTTTGTTGCGGTTCGGATCAGAGCTGAGCGGCCCCTTGTACGGTCCTGGATCGCCCGATGCGTCCTCATCGATGTAGTTCTTCAGAATCCACTCGGCGAAGAGGTCGTCACCATTGCCGAAGACCTTGCCCGCTTCTTCGATCGTGCGGCCGTAGTTCACCAGCAACTGCCCGTAGACGGGTATCGCGCCCTTCGCATCGGAACCGGTACTGGCATTACCGACCACCGCGTCCTTGGACTTCAGGTAACCCTGCTCACCTTCGGCGAACTGCTTGCCTACCTTGTCGGTGCCCCATGGCTGTCCGAGGCTCTGCAGGTTGTGTGTGAGCTTGGTGAGGATCTCGAAGAGACCGTTCGGCAGACTCGGCAGCTCCGCCAGCTTCCTGCCCTTGTCGATCAGGGCTTCGGGGTCGACACGAACCGTGCGGCCGTTGTTCGGCTGCGGTGCCATCACGATTCCTAACTCATGTCCTGCGGCGGGCTGACGCGGCGGCGCGGGTGGGAGTGGGGTGGTGGCCGCGCGGCACGCCACTCATCGTGGTGTGGCGCGCGCAAAAGTCTCGTGCCGGAACGGGATTGTTCACCGTCCCGTCAGCAGTTCACCCAAATGTAAGGTCGGCGGCGGGCAGACTCACCGTCACCACCAGCCCGTGCGGCTGCGCCGACTCGACGAACAACAGGCCGTCGTGCTGGGCCGCCAAGGTTGCGGCGATCGGCAGCCCGAGCCCCGACCCACCGGTCGTGGCCTGCGCGCCACGGAAGAATCTTGTTGTGAGCAGGTCGATTTCGTCTGGTGTCACGCCGGCCCCGGTGTCGGCGATCGACACCACGACCGACTCCGCTTCCCGGTCGACGGTCACCGTCGTGCTCGCGCCCGCCCCGGCGTAGCGCGCCGAATTGCTCAGCGCCACATCGAGAATCTGGGCGAGCACGCTGCTGGGTACCTTCGTTTCCACTGTCGTAACCAGCGGATCGAAGGTAAGCGTGATATCGGCGCGGACGTAGGCGTCGTGCCAGGCACCGACCCTGGCCGCGGCCACATCGACCGCACAGCACCCGGCGGTCGGCGGGCCGACCTGCTTGTCTTGCTCGGCGTCGGCGACCGCGGCGGTCAGCAACCCGTCGAGCAGCTCGGTCAGCCGGTCCACCTCGCTCACCACGCTCACGAAGGTGGCGGCGGCCCGGTCTTCGGCGAGCATCGGCTGGAGCGCCTGCAGCCGAACCGCCAGCGCCGCAAGCGGATTGCGCAGCGAATGCGCGGTGTCGACCACGTGCCGACGCTCGGCGGCGGCCAGGGCGGCCACCGCGCGCGTCACCGACTCGACACCGGCGGCCAGTTGCAGGATCTCGGGCGGGCCTTCGCTCATCGGCTGCGGCCGCCGGGGTGGGCCGTGGTGCACCGGCAGGGTCGAGGTGAGGGCGTCGACCTCACGCAGCAGCCCGGACACCGGGCGCAGGATCCAGCCCGACACCAGCAGCGCCAGGCCGGATACCAGCAGCAGCGCGGTCGCGGTGACGCAGGCCAGCTGCGTCCACCGGACCAGGATGTCGGTGCGGGTCTGCGAGGTCGAGACGTCGATCACCACGACACCACCGGACTGCGGCGGCGTCCCGATCGGCTGCGCGACCAGCAGCGGCTCGGTGTTCCACGGATACAGCGGGCGCGGCATCTCGAGCCAGTGCCGTTCGCGGGCCGCCGCACGCACGCGCGGGTCGGCGAAATCCATGCCGAGACTGCATAGCACCGTGCCGTCGGCGCCGAGGATGAGCACGTCGTTGCTGGTGCTGTCGCGGTAGTTCTGCGCTTCTTCGCACAGGCTCGCCGGTGTCGTCGCGGCCAGCACCCCGAACCGGCTGGCGTCCTGCACCCGGTCGATGACCAGCCCGCGGGTCCGGCTGGTGGCCAGTTCGTTGGCGATGCCGACGGCGAAGCAGATCATGCAGAGGGTCGCCAGCGCGGTGAACGCGGTTACCAGCCGAGCGCGCACGCGGCGAGCCTCTCAGCGCGCCCAGCGATAACCGAAGCCATGGATCGTGACGATCAGCCCGGGGCGGTTCAGTTTTGCGCGCAGCGCGCCCATATGAACATCGAGTGAACGAGAGGTCGCCGCGGTTTTCTCACCCCAGACCTCGGTCAGGATCTTGTCCCGCCCCACCGCGACGCCGGACTGTTCGGCCAGCACCCTGGCGACGGCGAATTCCTTCTGCGTCAACGCGATCGGCTGCCCGGCCACCTCGACCGAGCGCGCCGCGAGATCCATGGTGACATCGCCGGTGACCACGACCGACGAGTCCGGTTCGGTGGCCCGTCTGCGCCGCACCACCGCTTCGAGTCGCGCGACCAGCTCGCCGACGCGTGGTGGTTTGACCATGTAGTCGTCGGCGCCTGCCCGCAGGCAGGACACGACGGTGACCTCGTCGCCTTCGGCGGTGAGCACGACGACGGGAACGTCGCTGACCTTACGTAGTTGGCGCAGTACGAGATACCCGTTGAGGTCGGGCAAGCCGAGGTCGAGGATGACCGCGTCGTAGGAGGTGTGCGAAGTCAGGAGGTCGAGCCCGAGGCTCAGATGGTCGACAGCGCCGAAGCCGTGTGCCCGCAGTCCGTCGACGACGGCACCGGCCATCCCGGCATCGTCTTCCACCACTACCACACGCAGCACCCAAGACCTTTCCCGCAATCCACCACCGGCAGTGAGATTACCGTAGGCGCAGCAGGGCTCGGCCGTTACGTCATGCGGTGGCTTGCGGCGCGGTGGGCCTTGCTCCGTTGCCGAGCAGTGGCGCGACGGCGACCGGCGGGTAGCCGACCCGCCGCGGCGCGGGCGGCAGGCTGGGGAAACGCCTGCGCAGGCCGCCCAACTGCCGATAGACCTCGCGCAGTTCCTCGTGCAGCGCGCCGAGTTCCTCGTGCAACCGCTCGGCTTCGTCGACGAGATTGCCCCAGAACAGCCGACCTTGCTCGAGCTGCGCGCGCTCGGCACGCGAGCGTGCCAAGGTTTCCTCCGCCGAGGTGCGCGACGGGCCACGGCGCGCCGCGGTGGCACGGCGGTTGGTGCGATGGGTGGCAGTACTGGGTTCGGTATTCCGCATGGCAGATCCCGGCCTTTCGGTAAGTATCCGGACACAATTATGCGCACAATTCCGAGTTCGTCAATCGAATCGATCCAATTTGCATCGACTTAGGCATTTCAGAGAATTTGTTGAGGTTCTTTAGAAATCATTTAGAAGGCGGCATACCTTTGTATTTTCTTGAGCAACTAGGCATCTACCTGGGCAGACGACATCCCGGAGCCGCCGAGGACTCCGCCTGCGAACATTATTTAACGCAGCTGCCACACACGATAAAAACGTGTTAGAAAGAAGCCTGCTATCGCGCTGAGAAAAATGACCGGACGCTACCGACTCGGCTGCGCCGCATTCGATTTCCGGGCCAGTGCGCTGGCGACGAGCATAACGACGACGACAACGGCGATCACCGCGATCGTGGCGAGCAGGCCCTCGCGATAGCCTGCGACGAACGCGTTGCGTACGGCGACGGCGAGCGGCACACCGAGGTGATCGCCGGCGATGTTGACCGCCCGCACCCCGTCACCGACCGGATCACGACCGATGGCCGCGCCACCGATGGCGAGCACATCGGCGGGCACCACGAAACGCGCTTGGTAGCCACGCTCGACGAGTCCGCCGACGATCGCCACCCCCAGCAGTCCGCTGAGCTGCACGAGCATCAGCTGCGCGCCCCATGGAATGCCGGTGCGTGAGGCCGGATGCACCGCGCTCACCACCTCCAGCGCGATGCCGAGCACCAGCGCACACCCCAGGCCCGTCACCGTCACCATGGCGACGAGCGGGACGAGGTCGCCCGGCTCCCCCGCCGTCAGGCCGATGGCGAGCCCGTCCATGATCGCGGTCGAACCGATCACCACAGCGGCGACGACACACCCCGCACGCTGCAGTGCCGCACCGACTTTCGCGCCGATCGCGGTGGCCAGGCAGGCGGGCACGAACAGCGCCAAGCCGGCGACCACCGGCACCCGGCCCCCGAGCACCTGGAGATACTGAATGACCAGGAACACCATGCCGAACATCGCCAGGATCGCCCCGCCGAGTGCGAGCATCACCAGTCGTACGCGCGGCTCCGCACTCAGCAGCCAGTCGTGCGGCAGCGAACCACCGCGCCGAATCGCCGCCGCCACCACCGCGAGTGCTACGCCGGCGCCCAATGCGATCGCGAACCCCTGAGACGTCCAGCCCCACTTGGGCGCCTGATACAGCGCGAGTGCGAGGAGGCCACCGGACAGCGTCATGGTGAGCACAGCGGGCCAGTCGACGGGACTTGCCGGGTCGGCCGGAACGGCAGGGACGATCACGATCACCCCGGTCAACACAACCAGATTCGCGGTCACCACCGCGGCCATCGCGTGCGGCCAATACACCTGGTTCAGCACCACCGCGGTGACCAGCAAAGTCACCATCACGCCCGCCGAGGAGCAGCCCGCCCACGCCGTCACGGCGCGTGCCCGGCGGCTGCCCTCGCCGTAGACGAGTACCACCATCGCCAGCGTCGCGGGCAGGATGGCGGCGGCACCCACACCGGTGATCGTTCGGGCGATGAGCAAGCCGATCGGCAGCTCCGGACACACCAGATGCAGTACGGCACCGGCGAAATACACCAGATAGCCGCCGACCATGACCCGCTTGGCGCCGAGCCGGTCGGCGAGCGCACCGCCGATCAGGAGCAGCCCGACGTAGGCCAGCACGTGCGCTGCGGGCAGCCACAGCGAGATCGCCATGTCGGGCCGGTTTCCCAACTGCCGCAACAGCGTCTGGACCGCGATGCTCTGCATCGCGGTGTCGTAACTGATCATGAACGCGGCGGCACACAGCGTCAGCAGCACCATGCGACGACGCCAGCGACCGAGACGCATCGGTTCGCCCCGCGTGCTCGCCGTGTCGGCGGCGGCGGCGAGCGGGTCCATATCCAGTGTCATCACGTGCCCTTTGTCCAACCCCGGACATCAGATGTCCAACCCCGGACATCAAACTACCGGGTCCGCCGTCCCGCGGATGACCAACGGCGGCAATCCCGCCAGCCGACGGCTCGACAGCAGCTCGGCGACCTCCTCCCGGCTGAGCAGGCCTTCGGAAACCACGATGTCGGAGATCATCTCGCCGGTCGCGAGGGCGCGCTCGGCCACCTGCGCACACGCCTTGTAGCCCAGGCGCGGCGCCAACGCGGTGACCACGCCGATCGAATTGTGCACGCCGTCGGCCAGGTGCTGCCGATTGGCGGTGATGCCCGCGATGCAGTCGGTGGTCAGGGTGTCGACGGCGGCGCTGAGATGGCTCAGCGACTTCAGCATGCTGTAGACGATGACCGGTTCGAAGGCGTTGAGCTGGAGTTGCCCGGCTTCGGCCGCCATGGTGACGGTCAGATCGTTGCCGATCACCTCGAACGCCACCTGATTGACCAGTTCGGGGATCACCGGGTTCACCTTGCCCGGCATGATCGACGAGCCGGCTTGCACCGCAGGCAGATTGATCTCGCGCAGGCCGGCCACCGGCCCGGAGGAGACCAGCCGCAGATCGTTGCAGATCTTGGACAGCTTCACCGCGACCCGCTTGAGAATGCCCGACACCTGGACGAAGGCGCCGCAGTCCTGCGTTGCCTCGATCGGGTCGGCCGCCCGGACGACCGGCTCGCCGGACAGCTCGGCCAGGTAGCGGCAGGCCAGCTCCGGATAGTCGGGGTGCCCGTTGATCCCGGTGCCGATGGCGGTGCCGCCGAGATGGCATTCCAGCAGCAGTAGGCAGCCCTCGGCGAGCCGGGCCCGGTCTTCGCGCACCATGGTGGCGTAGGCGGCGAACTCCTGGCCGAGGGTCATCGGCACCGCGTCCTGCAGCTGGGTGCGCCCCATCTTGATCACGTCGGCGAATTCGACTGCCTTACGGTCGAACTCGTCGGCCAGGCCGCCGAGTACTACGCTCAGGACGCGCAGATGAGTCACCAGAGTCAGCTTGATCGCGGTCGGATAGACATCGTTGGTGGATTGACCGAGGTTCACGTGGGTCAGCGGGTCGAGTTCGGCGTAATTCCCGCGCTCGAAGCCGAGTATTTCCAATGCCCGGTTGGCAATCACCTCGTTGGCGTTCATATTCGACGAGGTGCCTGCCCCGCCCTGGATCAGATCGATCGGGAACTGGGCGAGCAATTCCCCGTTCCGCAATTCGGTGCACGCGGCGATGATGGCGGCGGACCGGCGCTCATCGAGCAGACCGAGATCGCGATTGGCCTGGCACGCAGCCTGTTTCACCGTGGCCAGCCCGGCGATCAATGCGGGATAGGTGCTCATGGCCGAGCCGGTGACCCGGAAGTTCGCCATCGCCCGTGCGGTGTGGACGCCGTAATACGCCGCGGCGGGAACGGCGAGCTCGCCGAGCGAGTCCTTTTCGATGCGTGTCTCGACAGCCATCAATACCTCCAGTTGTGCTTGCTGTTCATCGTTCGTTCACCACCACGTGCGGGCGCGCGCGGCATTGGCACGGTCCACCAGGGCGAACCGGGCCCACCGGTCCGGCGTCGCGAAGGCGAGTTCGCGCAGGGCCGCTTCCACTCCGTCGCGCAGCCCGCGCTCGGTGTAGGGGTGGCCGAAAATGGTGTCGCAGTGCGCGTTCGGCTCACCGCCCGCGCACAGCCACGCGAGCGCGCTCTGCAGCACCGTGGCTCGTAGTTTCAGCACGCGCCGTTCGGCGGGCAGGGTTGCGAGGCCGGCTGCCGCCTCGTCCAGCAGCTCCTGCGTGAGGTCGGCGAGCGGTAGGTCGGCGAGCAACTGCGCGAAGGCGCGGCGCGCGACGTCGTTGTGCGGCAACGCGGTTCGCACCTGACGGACGAGCGCGATCGCCGCGACCGGCGCACCGTCGCGCAGCGCCTGCCTGGCCAGCCCGAACGCCGCGGCGACCACCGTGTGGTCGGTCTGCCACACGGCGCGGTAGTGGTCGGCGGCGAGCCGGTGCCAATCCTGTTGTTGCGCTGCGTCGGCCGCGTCGTCGGCGGATAGCTCTGCCGTCGCCGCCAGCGCGAGCAGTGGCATGAGCTCACCGGGCACCACCGCGCTCACCACGCCGAAGCTCTGGTACGCCTGGGCGAGTCGGTCGGTGGTCAGCGCCGTGATCGCGTCGTACCAGTCGATCCGCCAGCCGGAATCGTCGGAGTCGAGCAGCGGGATCGGCAGCGCGGCGGCGAGATCGGCGGCGGTGAACCGCTCGTAGCCGCGCAGATCACTACGCACGGCACCGAATACCGCCGAGACCTGCGGATCGCCCCGAAACCCATGGTGGGCGCGCACCATGCGCAGCACGCCGCAGAGCTGATCGGACAGCGCCGCCACCGAGGGGAAGCGCCGGGCGGGATCCTCGGCGGTCGCCCGGTCGAGCAGACTCGCGAAAGGCGGGTACCTGCGCAGGATCGGCGAGTCCGTCGGCAGCGGGTCGGTGGGTGCACCGGGCAGGGTGAGCGCCGCCAGGGTCCGGCCGACGGTGAAGATGTCGGAGGCCACCGTCGGCCCCGTGCTCGACACCTCCGGCGCCTGATACCCGGGAGTGCCGTACAGGCTCCCGCCGGAGTGCAATGCGGAGACCGCACCGAGATCGATCAGTTTCACCTCGTCCTGACCGGCCATGATGTTGGCCGGTTTGAGGTCGTTGTAGGCGAGACCGAGCGAGTGGATGTAGCCGAGCGCGGGCAGGATCTCCAACACGTAGGCGATCGCTTCGGCAACCGGAAGCGGTTCGGGCGCTTGCTGTTCCAGCACGACATCGAGGGACCTGCCGCCGATGTACTCCATGACGATGTAGCCGCCCGCGGTGCCGTCGCTGCCCCGGTGGGTGACGAAGTTGTAGATCTCGACGATGCTGGGATGCGCGAGCTCGGACAGGAACTGCCGTTCCACCAGCGCCGTCACATGGGCGTCGATGTCCTGCGGATTCTGTAATCCCTTGAGCACCACCCAGCGTCCGCCGACCCGGCGGTCCTTGGCCAGGAACACCCAGCCGATCCCGCCGTAGGCCAGACAGCCCTTCACCTCGTACTGGTCGGCGACCACGTCGCCTTCACGCAGCGCGGGCCGGAAGTTGAACGGCGCCCCGCACTGTCCGCAGGTGCCCCGCAGCAGGCCGGGTCCGTGCTGATCGTGGCGGCCGACTGGGCGACCGCACTTCCAACAGAATCGCTTGTGCTCGGCCACTTCCCGAATCGCCAGCACCGGCACGTCGATTTCGGTCGGCCGTACCGTCGTCGTGCCCCGTACGTTGTCCGTCATGGGTGGTCGGCGCGGTGGCCCGGCGCTGCGTGAGCCGCCGAAACGCCGCGTGGCCTAACGGTTGTCATGACTCGGCCTTCCCGCCCAACAATCATGCCGGTGTTCAATGGAACATACCGCCATGTGATGGAACACACAAGAGGGTCACAGACCGCGATTCAATCAGGCACCAAACCTGCGAGCAGCATCGACGGACATCGCCGGGGCACTGTTCACCTGTGGTTTCCTGGAGGCATGGCGAAGGAAGCGGAGTTGACCATCAGCGATCTGGCCGAGCGGTCGGGGATGACGGTGCGAACGCTGCGCGACTACAACGAGCGCGGCCTGCTGCCGCCGCCGAAGATGAAGGGCCGCACCGGCTTCTACGGCCCCGAGCACCTCGACCGGATTCGCATCGTGGAACGTCTGGTGGAGCGTGGCATCACGCTGAACGGGGTGCGCGGACTGCTCGAAGCCTGGGATCGCGGTCAGGACCTCGCCGACGTGCTCGGCGTCGCGACCGCTGCCGGTCCGCCGCCGCCACCGGACGCGCCACCGGACGGTCGCATCGCCGCCGCCGACCTCGCCGACCGATTCGCCACTGTCGCTGATGGTTTGGCCCGATCGGTGTCGGCCGGGCTGTACGAGCCGGTCGATTCGGGCACCTACCGGGTGGCCGAGCCCGCCCTCGTCGAGATCTTCGAGCAGCTGCTCGACGCAGGACTGAGCACCGAGCGCGCACTCGATGAGGTGGAGCAGCTGCGCCTCGACTGCGACCACATCGCGCGGCAGTTCACCGATATCTTCGTGCGCACCGCGGTCCGGCAGTTCCAGCGCTCGAATCGTGCCGACTCTGACGCGGAAGCCTTTGCCGCACAATTGGATTCGGTGCGGGCACGACCCGCTGCGATCACCGCGACCGTGGTCGGCGGATTTGTCGAGCGCTATGTCGGATCGGTGGTCAATCGGGAGTTCCCCGGCATGTTCTCGCCCGGAACATGATCCGTTCACCTTCCACCGAAACTCTGGCCTGCGCCACGGAATTGTGGTACCTACATTGGAACCACTTACCGGCGTAGGGATTTCGCCGAACCTGGGCACAATGAAGGCGAGGCGAGTAACTTGGCGGAAACAATAATTGTCGACCCCGCACATGTACGCGCAGGCGGCACGGATTTGATCGCGGCGAAGGCCGCATTCGAAACCACCATGAATACCCTGTCGGAGGCCATCGGCTCGCACGGGCCGGAAACGTGGGGCAAGGATTCCTACGGCAAGGAGTTCGCCGACGGCGAGAAAGGTTACCGCAGTTCCCGGAACAACCTGCTGAGCGGCGGCCGGGAAATGGTGCGGACGGTCGAAGAATTCGGCAACGGATTGATCCGGGCCGCGAACAGCTCCGAGTCCGCCGACGTCGGCAATTCCACCGCGTTCTGATCGACGCCGATGTCGCTGCATTGGCCGGAGGAACTGCGTTTTCTGACCTACGTGGTCGGTCAGGCGTGGCCGGACGGCGACGAGGACCGCATGTTCGCCATGGCCCAAGCCTGGTTGACGGCCGCCGAAGACCTGGAGCGGCAAGTTCTTCCAGTTCTCCGCACGGCGGAGGGGCGCACCCTGGGTGGGTACGAATCCGGTGCCGGCCGCGAGCAGATCAGGTCGGCGTTGCACCAGTTGCAGACCGGTGATCACTCGGTCGAACGGCTCGTCGCGGACTTCCGGCAGGTCGGCGGCTCCACCCGCAACGCGGCGACCACGCTGGAAGCCACCAAACTCATGACCATCTTCGCGACCACGATGCTGGCCGCGCAGATCGCGGGGGCGTGGCTCTGGCCGCCCACCGCACCCGCCGTCGAGGCCGCGGCGATCGGCGCCACCCGCGCCTCGCTGTATCGGGTGAGCAACCGGGCGCTCGCCGCGCTCGGCAACCTGCCGCACGTGGGCGAATACCTGGTGAAGACGCTCAGGTATCTACCTCGGCTCACCGACGAACCAGGGCGCATAGCCGGGCTGGTCGCGAAGTACCCGACGGCGCTCACCGCGAAGGTGACCCCCGGACTGTTCCGGGCCTTTGTCGACGCCGGTTTTCGCGCGAGCACCGCGCGCACCCTCGCCGGGCTCCCGGCCGACGCAGTGCAATTCCTCATCTCGAAGGCGACCAACAACCTCATCTGGGCAGGCGGACTCGACGCCACCATCCAGGGCATCCAGATGTCGAAGGGGCATCGCGACGAGTTCAACGCCACCCAGTTCGGCATGTCGGTCGCGGCCTCCACCGGCGGCTGGTACGCGGGTGCGCTCGTCGCGACGAACGTGAGCAAGTACGGTGCCCGGTTCTTGACCAGCCGGGGCAAGGACCCGACGGCCGGGGTTTGGGGCGCGGGGCTCGGCACACTGTCCGGCACGGTACCGACGGTCGTCGCCACCCTGGTCGGTGGTGGTATCGCCATGGGGTTCACCGGGTCGTTCGACCCGACGATGGGGCTCATCGGGGCGCTGGCGAGCAATTCGCTGATCGGTACGCCGCGTGGTTATATCGGCATGCGCGGACAGGAACCGGCAGCGACGAGAGCCGATGATGTTGTGGCACAGTCGAGTCCGGCGCGAGCGGGCCTGGAGGCGGACAGTGCTGGCCCAGCGACCAGTCGGCCGCTCGCGTCCTCGGACGAGCTGATCTCGCAGATCCGGGCCCGCGATGATCAGGGGTATCAGGCGGCGCGGGCGCAGGACCGGGCGGCGGCGCGGGAGGCCACACCGGAGAGCGCGCCGGTCAATCGACGGGCGCATCGTGACGCGCATGTCGGCGAACAACGCAGCCAGATCAAGGAACTCGCCGATGCTCGGCGGGCGGTGCTCGATGCCGAACTGCAGCACGTGCGGGCACGCGATCGTGCGGCGGCGACACCGGACGACCCGGCCGCGCTCGATGCCGTTGTGCAGACCCGGCATCGGATGGACGAAGCCGTCGATGCCGATGCCGCAGCCCGGGCGCGCATACAAAATCGGTTGGCGGCCGATGATCAGCAGGGTGGTGTGGCGGTAACCGGGCCGCCGTCGCCGATACGGGCGAGTACAGATGGCGAGTCGACGCTGTCGTCATCGAGCTCTCAAGGCGCAGGCGCTGCTAATTTTGCTGGTGGACAGCGTCATTCGACCAGCGGTGATGAGCCGAGCCCCTCGGTGCGCAGCGATGCGAACGGCGAAAGTATTTACGCTGCGCGGGATTCCGACGGCAACGTCGCCACCAAGGATTCTGAGAGCAGTGCCTCCGCCAGGAACCCCGACGAGAGTGTCTCCGCCAGGGACTCGAGCACCAGTGCCGCCGCCAGGGACTCCGACGTCAACGCTGCCGCCAGGGACTCCGACGCCAACGCTGCCGCCAGGGACTCCGACGCCAACGCTGCCGCCAGGGACTCCGACGCCAACGCTGCTGCCGGGGACTCCGACGGCAGCGGCGCGACGGGCAGCCGGATACCACACGCGGGTGCGCGGGCACAGGGCGACGAATCCGAGATCAGGCCGTCGACGCCGACCGGATCCGGACCGGACCGCAGGGCTTCGAACGCCGACTCGACCGATAATGTGGACGCGCGCAACGACATCGAGCACAGTCCCGGATCGGCGACACGTGCCGAAGACCCGACGATGGCGACGCTGCGGAGCAAGCTGGCTGCGGCCGACGCGCACCTCACGACCCTGCGCGACGCCGACAGTCGAGTCGACAGGGCGTACAAGAGCGCGGTAGGCAAGGGACTCAACGAACTGGTCGATCAGCGCGGCAACCATCGGAATACTTTGGCCGACCTCAAAACCGCGAGGGAAACGACCAACGCCGACCTGCGCCGAGCACGCATCGACCATGACAGCGCGTCCGTCGAGCAACAGCCCACACTGCGGCAGCGGATCAACGATCTAGAGAGCACGCTGAAGGTGCAGGACCGCGCGATCGAGGACCAGACCGCACACCTGGCCATCGTCGACCAACAGGTCACCAGGGCCAGCGCCGACCTCGACGCGGCGATCAGCGCCCGTGAGCGCGCGATGACCGACGCGCGCAGGTCCATGACCGAACTCGAAGACGCCGGGCGGGCGGCGGCAGCGGCGAGCGCCGCACACCCCGCCGACCCCGGCCGGACCGGGACAGCACACCCGTTCACCGACCAGGAGCAGCAGATCCAGCGCGAAATCGACCAGCGCCGCAACGACCTCGACGCGGCGCACGCCAGCCACGAGGAACTTGCGCTGGCATCAGGGGCGGCCGAGCGCCGGCTGGAGCGACAACTCGCCGACTTCGAGACCAGCATCCGCACCGAACGAACAATGCTCGACGGCGGCTACATGAGCGGCAAGCCGAAGTCCAGGAAACTCCCGCTCGACCACGGCATGCCCGACCCGTTCACCGCACTGCCACCACCCAGTTACGACTTCTGGCGATATGGGGGAACAAGGTGAACGGCAGCCGACGACTGGACCCGAGAACCCCGGCGGACCAGTGGAACCCGAACCCTGAGATCCCGGAGACTCCGATGTCGACCGAAAGCCCCGACCAGGCCCCCGCTCTGGCGAAGAACGAGCCGGACAGCCCCGACGTGGCCTTCACGCTGATTACCGAGTTCAGCAACGGCACAACCATTTCCGCGCCGGTCACCGCGCCGCCGCCGTCCTCGGGCACCGTGGCCCCGCCAATCACGGCCACCGTGGACCCGCCGTCCCCGGCGACCTCGCCCCCACCGTCCTCGGTAACGGTGCCCCTACCGTCCTCGGCCACCGCACCCCCACCAACCACGGCCACCGTGGACCCGCCGTCCTCGGCCACTGTGGCTCCGCCAACCACGGCCACCGTGGACCCGCCGTCCTCGACCACCGTGGCCCCGCCAACCACGGCGACCGTGGGCCTGCCGTCCTCGACCACCGTGGCCCCGCCAACCACGGCGACCGTGCCCCCGCCGTCCTCGGCCACTGTGGACCTACCATCCTCGGCCACCGCGCCCCCGCCAATTTCAGCGGCCGTGCCCCCACCAACCACGGCGACCGTGCTCCCACCAAACTCGCCGACCGTGCCTCCGCCGTCCTCGGCCACCGAGGACCCGCCAACCTCGGCGACCGTGCCCCCGCCAACCTCGGCCACTGTGGACCTGCCATCCTCGACCACCGCGCCTCCGCCAACCTCAGCGACCGTGGACCTGCCGTCCTCGGCAACCGTGGCCCCACCAACCACGGCCACCGCGCCCTCGCCGACCTTGGCCACTGTGGACCTGCCGTCCTCGGCCACCGCGCCCCCACCACCACCGCCGCCCCACGCACCTCCGACCGCCGCTTCATCTCCGACCGCCGCTTCGCCGCCGACCGCCGCTTCACCGCCGACCGACGCGCCCGTACTCACCGCCGCTCCGACGCCGGCTGAGGGCCATGCGGCCGAAATGCGTCGGTCCGCGGACCAGCTCGCGGCCGCTATTACCGACCTGCTGTTACCGGCGGCCCCGCCGCAGTGGGAGCAGTTGCGGTTGGGGTTTTCGGTGACGGTGGCTGCGGTGTCGGGTGATGCGGTGTTTCTCGTCGACGGCGCGCCTGTCGGTGTCGAAATGCCGGCGGAGGCAGGGGAACTGGTTCAAGCGCTGCGGGCGGTGACGGTGTCGTCGGGTGAGCGGGCTTGGTGGCAGGTGACCTTGGTGCGCGATCGAATAGGCACTACCAGTTACGAATTCGGGTACGGCGAGGTTGCGTTCCCGGTCGACCGGATGCTTCCGATCGCGGCCTATCGAGCCGATCTCGAGCACTTCCCGCGCGAACGGCTGCCGGTGTGGCTGGCCGGACGGCTGCGGGTCGACGCCGGTGCGCAGCAGTTGCCGCAGGTGCTGACTCAGGCCAGGCTCGATCCCGTGCCCGCGACGCCCGTCCGGTTCCTCACGGCGCAGACGGTGTGGGCGCGGTGGGCGACGGTGGCGGCGGCGGCAGTGGCGATCGGTACCGAGTGGGGCCCTCGGATAGTTGGCGCCACAGCGGTTTTCGAGGGCACGGATGGTAGCGGCTCGACATTGCACCTCCTGCCCCGCGGCCGGGCGGTGCTGTCCGGCGGGTTATGGAACGCCCCGGAGCTGGACGCGGCCTACAACGACGGCGCACAGCTGCCGCGGTACTACGCGGGTGTCCCGGATTGGCTCGACGGCTCGGTCGTCAACCATCGCGCATTCACCGGGGAGCTGTCGTTCTGTTACTGGTGGGACGGCACGGACTGGTCGAGCGGACAGTCTCCGGCGCCCACCACCCTTGGCCCGGCAATCCCCGGCGTGTGGACACCGGCGACGGTGGCCGACATCGTGTGCGCCGTACTCGGTGCCTCGGCGTCCCGGCCCGCAATCGAGGATCTCCTCACTGCCGCCGAATCGGGCTCGGTGACAGGCGACTTGGCTGAAGCAGCCTTCACCACCGACGAATACACCGATGTGCCGGGCGCCTGGTCCCAGCTCGCGCTGGCCGGACTCACCCGCTGAGCCCCAATTCACTCGTTGAGCCCGGACTCACCCATCGAGCCCGACTCACCCATCGAGCCCGACTCACCTGTTGAGCCCCCGACTCATCCGTCGACCCTGACTCACCCGTCGACCCTGACTCACCGGTCGAGCCCGACTCCGTTGCACCCCGACTCACCCCGTTGAGCCCCGACTCACCCGTGGAGCTCAGCGCAAATGTTCACGCAACGAAGCGATCGCACCAAGCATCCCGTCCATACTCGGTGCCGCGCCCTGGTCGATCGATATAGGCGCAACCATCTCCTTTGCCCGCTGGGCAACCTCACGCACCGCCTCTTGCGAGGCCTCGGTGACGGCGGCCGCGATCTCGTCGTAGGTCAGATCCTTGACGCCCGCACCGAATTTGATGTCGATGGCGATCCCGTCGGCATTCACCGTCACTCGGACCTGGCGGCGTTGCGCCCAGCCGGTGGCGACGAGTTGCGCGCATTCTTCCTGCACCTGCGTCACCTGCGCCATCTTGGCCTGGAATTCGGTGACGGCACTGGCGAATTCGTCATCCATCGGAGTGGTTCCTTCCGCACGCGGTCCGCATGTTGCTCAACGGTCCAGGATTCGGTTGCTCTTGCCGCGCGACCCGCCTGCGTCACGCTCCGCCGGTGGTGTCAGCGGCGCTCGCGTCGGTTCGGGCAGCTGGGCGCGTAGCGCGACCAGCTCCTCGGGCAGCTCCATCATCGATGGCAGCCCCATCCGCATCGCCGACAGCGGGCCGAGCAGTTCCTTCTTCTTCCGCTCGACCTCCGCGGCCGCCGTCTGCGCCGCCTGCACGGTGGCGCGGGCGATCTGCCCGTAGCTGAGTTCGTCGATGCCTTCGGCATACACCGTCTCCATGATGGATCCGGAGGCGTTGACCACCACGGTGATCCGGCCGTACTCCACCGTCGCCGACGCGGTCAATGCGGCGCTGGCGGAGCGGATGTCGGTCATTTTGCCGAGCGCACCGACAACGGCGTCGATGAAGTCGATCGCATCGCTGGCCGTGCGCTGGTTCTCCGGTCGAATCATGCCTGCAACGCCTCCGTCATCATGTCCGCCAATCCGTCTGTCTCCACCCGTAATCCGGCGTAGCGCTCCAGGTACGCCATTACTTCCGCGGGGTCCTGCTGATCTTCGGCGTCAGGCAGCAACACCAGGAACCGAGTGGGGTTAGGTTCCGCGTCACCGACCAGCGCGAGCAGTTGCCCACCGCGTATCCGCAGCACCAGCAACGTGTTTTCGCCGTCGGGCACGTCGGCGAAGGCGGCCTTCACCGCCCACTCCAGGTCGCTGATGGCGATGTCGATCCAGCCGATCGGCACGCTGGACCCCATCGACGGCCAGGTCAGCGGATCCACCGACACCAGCGCGGGTTTCGGCCACGGCCTGCGCCGATCGAGCTCGCCGACCAAGCGCCGCACGAAGTCCAGGATCTCGTCCTCGGTGAATCCGCCGGCGAGTTCGACCGCCAACTCCGGCACCACTCCGGCCGTAACCACCTGCGCGAGTGCCGGATAGAACTCCTCCACCTTCGCGAGATAGCTGATCCGATCGATCAGGTCCGTCGCCGCGTCGGCGACGATCTCCGCGCCGGACAGATCGTGCACGTGCGCCATGGACGCGCAGAGCTGGACCACCAGGTGCGGCACATCTGAAGCGGGGACGAATTCAGTTGCCGCGCTGTCTGTCTCGGCAACGGTGAAGCCATCCAAGGAGAACGGACGGTCCACCGCCGCCAGCGCGGCGCCGTCGGGGTAGGCGTCGCCGGTATCGTGCCGATAACGCAGATACAGGTCCATCTCGGCACTGCTGAGACCCGGCCGGTCGGCGTCGCCAGGCACGCCCTCGACGTACCCGACCTCCCAGTCGAGCATCGCCGCGATCTGGTCGGCCGAGAGCAGTCCGGCCGGCATCGGCTCGTCGGCGGGGGCGAATCCGGGGTCGGCCGTGACGGCACCGACCAGGGTCACCCGCAGCTGCTCCGGTGCCGTCACGCAGTGGCCGGTGTCGTCCACCAGGTCCGGCCCGACGACCACGCAGGCGCCGCCGACCGCAACCACCAGCGCACCATCGGCGTACTTGCCCACAATCCGTGGCATGGCACTTCCTTCCTGTTCCGTGCCCGCCGTCACCCGGCGGCGACGATGTCCCGCGCGATCAACGCGGACTGCCGGTCGAGCATCGGTCCGCCCGGCAGCTGGCTGACGATCTGCCACGGCGCCAATTTCGGCTTGGTGAGCCCGAGTACGGCGGCCGTCGCGGTGTCGGGGATGCCGAACCGCACGCCTGTGTCGGTCACGTAGAACAAGGCGTCGCGCCGGGTGCTGTCCGGCTCGACCCCGGTGACCTGGATGAATTCGCCGGTGGCCGCGGGCAGGTAAGCGGCGTCGGCGCCGGTGCTGGCCACGAGCGTCATCGGCGCGACCCCGCCGGCCAACGGCAAACTGCTACCGAGCAACACCTGCAACTGCGCGGCCTGATCGCCGTCCCCGCGCGCCCACGAGACGCACGCCACCGGATCGGCGTCGGCGGAGATGATGGTCAAGTCGTCACCGGGAAACTGATCGACCGGCAAGCTGTCGACCACCGGGATACCTCTGATCGCATCCGGTGAGAGTTTCGGAATCGCCGTGAGCCCCATGGAGTTCGCGGTCCGCAATACCCGCGCGGTGAACTCCGAGATCTGCTGAACGCCGTCGGCGAGCACCACATACGTCGCCGAACCGGTGACGCCGTGGACCCTGATCACCGAACCGATGACGAACTCGCCGCCGCGCACCGCACTCGGCTCACCCGCCCGCGGGATCACCGGCACCGCGAGATCGGGGACCGCAACGCTGGCATTGAGCAGGCCCGTCCCGATCGGTCGTGGCCGCAGCGCACGCAGTTGCGGCAGCGCCGAGACGATCGCGTCGTTGTTCTTGTCCACCCGCGCGTGTTTGCCGTCGTAGATCAAATAAGTCGCACCGTCATGCGTGGCCAGCACCGCCTCACCCGGTGCGGCACGGCGCATTTGGGCGCTGAGCCGCGGT
Source organism: Nocardia sp. NPDC052316 (assembly GCF_044547795.1). Classification (NCBI taxonomy): domain Bacteria; kingdom Bacillati; phylum Actinomycetota; class Actinomycetes; order Mycobacteriales; family Nocardiaceae; genus Nocardia; species Nocardia sp. NPDC052316. The sequence goes on along the minus strand of NZ_JBIUBB010000003.1, from coordinate 236,393 downwards.
GCACCGGCCAGCACGGTGCTGCGCAGTCCGGTGGTCGCGTCTTCGCACAAGGTCCATTCCGAGCGGCCGCGGTCGGCCGGGCCGGGCAGCGCCGACGGTGCGCCGGGAATGCCGAGCAGCGGCCCGCGCGGCAGCGACGACAATTTCGCGTCCTTGACCGAGGTCGGCGATTCACCGCTGCCGGTGATCAACCGGGCCGACGCGAGATTCAGCGCCGGATGCAACGTTCCGTCGACCACCGCGTACAGGGCGCCGGTACCGGAACCGAGCACGATCTTCGCGTCGCCGACCTGCCCTTGCGGACGCAGAAACGACAATATCGCGCAGCCCGCGGTGACCAATACCGCGAGAACTATGCCGGTGATCAGCGACCGGAATTGGATACGCATGGGATCGTGCAGCATGCGCACATCTCGGCGCACCATCGCGTGCCCGTATCGCTGGAGCAGAAAGCGATATCCATTCACCTGCGCGCGGGTAGTCAACTGGGCAGGCACCACAACTCCTTACGCAATATCGGCTGACCTGTGAGACGCTAACGCACAATGGAGGGTTTGTGCTGAATGGAGACAGGCCGAGTGAATAACGAACAAATTCCGGGAACTACACCGGCGGAGTCGAATGCAATTCCGGTACCGGCGCTGAGCCGCCGCACGCTGTTCGACAGGGTGCCGTTGCCCATCGTGTTGCCGTGCGCCGCCGCAGGCACCGTGGCCGCTACCTCGGCGATCGCGTGGAACGCCCCGCCGTGGGCGGTGGCGGGCGCCGGTATCGCGGTTTCCGCGCTGGGCGCGGCCAGGGTGCGGAAAACAAACATTTGGCGAATTCTGGGCATGCGCACCGCACTGTGGTTGCGCAATCGCGGCAAGAATGCCGCCCCGTCGTATACCGAACCGTTCGATGTTCCGATACCCGAATCCGGCAGCAGCCGGTGCGGAATGCGCTGGGACGGCCGCTATCTGATCACCATGCTCTTGCTCGACAGCGCCGCGGTGACGCCGACCCTGCTCGACACGACCGACGTGCACTCGCCCTCGATCATCTCCCTGGCCGATGTGGCGGGTTGCGTGTCCCAGTTCGATATTCGGCTCGCGGCCGTCGACGTGATCGCCCACGGCGTCCGCACCGATGGCCCGCACAATGTGGCCGGACTGTACAAGAAGCTGCTCGGCCCGCTGCCCGCCGCGGCATCGCGCACGGTCTGGCTGGTCCTGCGCTTCGATCCACTGGACAACGCGGGCGCCATCGAGAACCGGGGCGGCGATCAGGAGGGCATGATCCGGACGGCGCTGGTCGCCACCCGCCGCGTCGCGAGCCGCCTGACCACCCGCGGGGTGCGCGTCTCGGTGCTGACGGCCACCGAGCTGGCCGCGGCGGAGGCGGCCGCGCTGCACGACACCGAGGTGGCGCAGTGGTCCGAGGACTGGCGCACGCTGCGCAACAACAGCATGGAGTTGACCGGCTACACGATCCCACCGGCCCGGCTCGACTCCGGTGTGCTGTCGGCGGTGTGGACGCTGCCCGGCAAATCCGTCCTCACCCGGCTGCGCCTCACTCCCCAGCCGGAATCGAACACACCGGGTAATCGGGGTACCGCGGTGTCGTTGACCGCGCTCGTCCGGCGCGACACGACGGGAACGGCCGACGCCGAACCCGACACCGCCGCAGAGGATCTCGGACTGCTCGCGCTGCCGGGCAGCCAGCGACGAGTGTTGCTCGACGGCGGTCATCTCGACTCGTCCGCCGCGCTGAGCGGACCTCCCGCGGCTATGGCCCGATTCACCGTGCCGGTCAGCGGCTGCGGTCAAGTGATCGGCGCGACGGAAGCCGGTGCGGGTGTTGCTGTTCCGCTGTTCGGCCCCGCGGTCCGGCGGGTGGAGATCGTGGGGTCGCTGCGGTTGACCCAGTTGATGGTGCTGCGCTCGGTGGCCGTCGGCGCCCAGGTGCTGGTGCACAGCGCCCGGCCCGAGGCGTGGGAACACCTGGTCGACCAGGTCGGTGCCCCTGCGGCGCTGGCCATGTCGTCGGCGGGCGGCTCGCACCAGGCGGCCACGATGATCGTCTACGACGGGGTCACCGCCGCGGGGCAGGTCTCGGACGCGACCGCGGTCTATGTCCGTGAACCGGTGGAGGCACACACCGTCCCGGATGCCGACGTGGTGCTGATCGAATCCGCGGACACACCGGGTCGGGTGGTGCTGCGCACCGCGGGCGAAGACCTGACGGTCCAGCTGGTATCCATCTCGGAGGAGTTCGAGTACCTCGGCGCCACCGCGACCGAGACGCGAGCGCTGGTTCCGACGGCATGAGAAAGGGCCCGTCGCCACGGCGACGGGCCCTTCTCGATGTCAGCTGTCTACCAGACGAAGTCGTCGGCGACGTTCTGGTCGGTGGCCTGCGCCTTCTCCAGCGCCGCGCGCACATTGCTGATGCCCTTGCCGAGGATGTGCAGCAGGTCGTCCATATCGGTCATCAGGGTGTTGTGCTTCTGCTGGAAGGACGCGGAAGCCCCCGCATCGCCGCTCTGCCACGCCTGGCTGAGCAGCCTTTTCGCCGAGTCGTCGGCGTTGGTCCGTTCCGTGGTGATATTGGTCTTGTACCCTTCCAGATCGGTGATCAGCGCGTTGATTTTCGCGGGGTCGTACAGCATGGTGGTGAAATCCCGTTCTCTGGTGTGTATTCGGTGCGATTCAGAGGTAGTTGGTGTTCAGCGTGGTGAATCCGGACATGCTCTCGTCTTCTGCCGACGCGACCTTCTTCTCACCGGTGTTCAGTGCGTCGGACACCAGACCCAGGTCGACGTTCACGGCCTTGATCTTCGTCTGGAGTTCGGTGGCGAATTTGTTGAAGGCAGTGTAGGCCTCACCTTCCCAACCACTCTTGGCGCTTTCCACCGCGACTCCCAAATTGTCGACGGTCTTGTCGATCGGGGGAATGATCGCGGCATATTCGTTCGCGTACTTCTGGAATGTCGCGAAATCAAGGTGAAGTGCACCGGCCATGAGACGTCCTCTCGAATGAATGGATCTGTGAAACTGCCGGAGCGATCACTCCGGACGATCGGGAAATCCGCGGTTACGGCATCCAGCGGCCCTGCGGCAGCGCCTCGATCTGCGCGGCGACCGCATGGGCCAGCCTGCGATCGCTACCTGCGGCCAGGGTGGTCCAGGCCCGCCCATCGGCGGCGATACTGCCGCCACCGATGATGCGGCCCACCGCCGTGTCGTACACCGCGGCGGTGGCCGGCGATCGCACCGCGACGCCGTCGACGTGGGCGTAGCAGACCAGCTCGGCGAGCGAAGTCCACTGCCGCAGTGCGAGTCCCAGCGTGACCGACTCCGCCTCCGGCATACCCAGCTGGTACACGGCGTCGGTCGCGCTGGTGCCCGCCTCGTCGAGTCGCCGCTGCAACTCGTCGGTGGGGGCACGCAAGGTCGGGATATCGGCGGGCTGGGCCGGCCCGAGCGCATCGAGCAGCGGCCGGGTCAGCAGCTCCGGATCCTCGTCACCCCACACCGGCCGGATGTCGAGTTCGTCGCCGACACGGACCGCGACGGCGTGGTCGAGTCCACGCCGGACCAGACAGACCCGGTGCAGCACGCCGCCGCGCCGAATCCGCAGGACCAGTTCGCGTTCCGGGCGGGCGAGGGCGAACAGCGCGCTGGCCAGCTCGTCGTCGCGGACGTCCCCGTCCGCGTCGAGCACGCCACGATCACGCAGATCCAGTGCCGCGGCGGAGCGCGCCACCGACACCGCCGCGTGATCGGCATGGCCGGAGCGCAGCGCGAGCACCGCGGGGAAGGTCTGCACGCCGAGTGCGTCCGCGACGACGAGCGCGCCGTCGGTGGTCAGGGTCGCCATCGGTCCTCCCCTCTCGGGATCGATCGGCCCTGACTGCCGTTGCGCCACAACATGTTCGAGCGGCATGAGGCACCGGACAGCTCGGCGGCGGTGGCAACCTCCTCGCTGCGCATCATGACTGCACCTCCTGCGCCACGGGTTCCGCGCGCCTGCTCTGCCCGACAGCAGCGCCACCGGATGCCACTGCGGGACCCGCACCCGATGCCGCTGTAGCGCCCAATACCGCTGGCGCGGTAGTGAATCCGGCATCGACCACGATCTGCTCGCTGATGTCGCCCGCATCGACGACTCCGGCTCGCGCCGCAGTCTGTTGCGCGGGCGACGGGGACTGTGTCGCGGTGGACGGCGCGATCGGCGGCGGCACCGCTGCCGTACCGACGGGCAGCGAGCCCGTCGAAGGCATCGGCGTGACGGCGGGGCCCGGCTGGGGTAGCGGAGTGAGCATCAGCGATTCGCTGCCGACCGGCACGGTCGGCGGCGGCGGTGCCAGGTCGAGCGCGGACAGATCGACTGTCACCATCGGCGCGTGCATGACCTCGGCAGGCACCGGCGTCGCGGCGGGCGGCTCCGGCGCGGCGGGCGTATTGCCTTGGCCCCGTGCCTTTTCCGCGAGCAGGTTGGCACCCGCCGAGACCGCGGGTGCCAGTTCCTGCGTCCACGGCACCGCCAGCTTCTCCCCTGCCGCCTCGTAGGTGCGCATCACCTGGGCCGCCTGCTCACGCAGCGCGTCGACGTGGCGTTCGGCCAGGTCGAACAGCCCTGCCAGCGGTGCGCCGAGCAGACTGCCGTGCACCATCTCCTCGGCCGATCGCACGGCGGCGTTCAGCTCGCCCACCGGCGGCATGGCGAGTTTGGCCAGCTCGTACGAGGCGGCCTGCTGGGTGGCGGTCGCGGCATTGTCGGTCGCGGCCGCGGTGATGGCGTCGAACCACGTGGTCAACCCGGCCAGCTGCGCCAGGCCGTCCTCGCTGGAGTCCGATCCCCAGGCGCCGCCCACCACCGAGAGGATGGCGCGGAATTCCGCACCGGCCTCGCCGAGCCCGGCGGCGAACTCGGCGTAGGCCAACCCGGCATCGCCCATCTGGGCCGCGCCGGGACCGGTGGTCAGCTCGTGCGCCAACTGTTCGGCGGGCACGGCTGCCCAGTTCGTGCCGGTGAACCCGGCCAGCGGTGGCTCGACCATCGCGCTACATCAGCGGCTTGAACGAATCGACCACATCGCCGTCGGCCACGGCGGCGAGGTCGGCGTGCGAGCGCAGGTTGGCGGCGATCTTGCGCAGTTCGCCGACACCGCTGAGGTACGACTCCTGGAACGACCCGCCGACCGCGCCGATGGTCTGCGCGGTCTGCCGCGACACCGGATCGAGGCCGGCGGCGGCCGGGCTGAGCGCGTCGCCGCGCCGATGCAGCGTGCCTTCCAGTCCGTCGGCCAGGGTGTCCAGGCGACCCGCCGCCAGCCGGGCGAGTTCACCGTCGAATGCGATCTGACTCATCGAAATCTCCTCTGCTACAAGCTGTACGGGTTGTCTGTCTTGCCTGACGGTGCCGCGCCGATGACCGGTGCCGCGGTCTCCGGGGGCGGGCCACCGACGAGCTCGTCGACGTGGCGGGCATCCACCAGCGCGTCGGCATCCCCGTCGACCGGCCGCGACCGGTCCCCGACGCCGGCGAGCCCACCCATGCCAGGCACGAGCGGCGGCAGCACCTCCCCCGCGAACCTGACGGTCGAGGTGGTGGCTCCGGTGGCCGGGCCGGCCGACGTGGCGACGACGGTCTCGGCCTGCCAGCCACCCAGTGGTGCCGCCGCGCTGGTCACCGGCGGAGCGGACACGAGCGGCCCGATCGGTGCGCTCAACGCGGCGGCGGCCGGCGGCCGATTCGGTACCGGTGCGGTGGTTTCCGTGGCCGGTTTCGGCGGCAACTGTGCGGTGACGTGCTCACCCGCCTGGCGCACCGCCGAGATCAGCGGCTGCACCAGCTGCACCAGCTGCTGGACGACCTGCTCGCCCGAGGTGGTCGAGCTGGCCGCCGCGGATTTCGCCGACATCCCGCCCGACGTCTGCACCGAGCCGGGGGCCGGGGTCGCCTTGCCCAGGTTCACACCCTTCATCAGCGATTGCGACGACTTGCCGAAACTGCCCAGCTTCGGGGTGGTCGGCTTGCGCACCGACACCGGCTTCCCCGCTTGCGCCATCTGCGCGGATTGCCCGGCCAGCTGCCCCTTGGTATGCGCGGTGATCGCGATCGCCTCGATGCCCGCTTCGATCGCCGACGCCAGCAAGGCGGTCTGCCCGGCCGGGGTCGCCAGGGTCAAGCTGAGCGCGGCGGTGGTCGCCGCGAATCGCGCTGCCAGCGCGGCCATTTGCAGGTATCCGATGGCCACCGTCCCGGCGGCGCCCGCGGTGATGCCCTTCATGTGCGTGGCCTGCCCGGCGATCTCGGTCGACGTCGCGACCGTCTGCACCGCGGCCGAGGTGGCGGCCCGGCTGCCCGCGCTCTGCATCTGCTGGAGTAGCTGAATGCCGGTGGTCGCCAATTGCGTTGCGGTGCTGATTGATTGGGTGACCTGCTGGAGGACCGTCTTCGGGTCGAGCGGGCCGTTGGCACCGAGGTTGCCATCGCCGAACCCGCTGAACAGATCGGTGACCGGCTTGATCAAGTTCAGCGGATCGATCGTCGGCAGCGGCGGCAGGCCGGGCAGCGGCGGCAGCGCGGGCAGGTGGGGCAGCGGCGGCAGCCCGATGTGCGCCAGCACCTGTTCGGTCGGCCGGTCGAGGAAGGGCGCTACGGGGGTGTTGCGGAGCGCGTCGAGCACGGACGGTGACAGGGGCGCCGCGAGGTGCGCGGCCGTCATGCCTGCGCGCCCGCGGGCGGGACGAAGGCCTCCGCATTGGTTTGATCGGCCAGCTCGTAGGACTGCGCGGCGGCGCGCGCGGTGAGCGCGGTCCCGGCGAAGTTGGTCACCAGCTCGCCCACCGCGGTGAGGTGATTGGCCTGCGCGTAGGCGAAACTCACCAGAAATTCTTGCCCGATCAATCCGAAAACGGGGGCCGCGGCGGCCACGACCGCAGCCTGATCGACGGCACCGGCGACGGCGACCGCCGCGGCCATCCCCTCGGAAATGTCGCCATATTGACGGAATGTCTGCGGCTGCACATTGACAACATTCATCGCGGTACCCTCCTGGGCTGATCTGCGAACTCGATACCTGGGCGGTTCACCCGGAAATCTAACGAGCACACGGCCTTTCGCAAGATCAGCGCGGGTCGCGGATCCTACTGTTCACCTTGCTGTCGTTTGTTCACCTTGCTGTTGAAGTCCTCGACCAGCCCGCCGCGGACCGCCAAGGCCCGCTGCGCCGCGACGGATGCCGCGGTCACCACCGCCCCGTCGAATTCGTTTGGTGACAAACGGGATATCCCCTCGGTCAGGCGAAGATCGAGGAGCCGGCCCGCGCCGTCGACGACGGCCGTGACCGTCGCGTCGTCGCTGGTGTGCTCGACCCGGATCGCGGCGATATCCTCGGCGAGCTTGCGCATCCGATGAATCTGCGCGGTGGCATCCGCTTCCAGTGCGGCGAAATCGGTCACCATGTGCTCCCGTCCTGATCGAGCCAGCTGCGCGGCTCGTATTCGTGTTCGGCCTCGTCGGCGAGCTCGGACTGCTCGACCGCCTGCTTGGTGGGCAGGCCGAGCAGCCGCAACGCGTCGTCGCCGAGACCGAGGCCGGTCAGGTATTCCCGGCGGCGCACGCCCGCCCGGTCGGTGGCGAGCCTGCACAGCCGCAGCACGTCGTCGGCGAGATCGTCCGGATCGCGGCGCAGTTGGTCCGGCGTGACGCGCACCATGGTCGGCAGCCCGGAATCCGTTGCGGTAACGACGATGCCGCCGCCGCGCAACGACGCTTCGCCCGTCGCGAAGGTTTCGAAGTCCGGCGCATCGGGCGGCTCCGGCGCCGGTTCGGGCTCGGCGCCTTCGTACACCGGGTCGTCGTGCACAGCCGACTGGATCGCGCCGGTGTACCAACCGGTGTCGGCGGCTCGGGTTTGCTCAGGCACGGCGCTCGTCCTCCAAGGTCTGCAACACGGTGGTGATGTGGGTGGTGATCATTGCTGCCAGCCGAGGCCGGTCGACGGGCGTCGCGACCGGCCCGGCCGTGTCGGTGACGGCGTATCGGCCGTCGTCGACCAGGTCGTGCCATTCGATGCGGTAACGAGTTATCCCGCGTGGCCCGAAAATTGAGCTACCTAAACGGGTTTCGATGACGCCGAGGAACTCGGCCTGCTTTCCCAGCCATTCGGCGCTGCGCCGGTCGACATCGGAGTAGCTCTCCTGCACCTTCGACCGGCCGTAATAGTGGTCGGTGGCATCATCGTTCGGCGCGGTCACCAGCGGCGTATCGGGCAGGCGCCCCGCGGCCCGCTCGGGTAGCGCCCCGGCAATGGCGCCGGCGAGCCGGTCCGCGGCACCGGCGGTTATCACGTAACCGCCGCTGTGCCAGATGCTTTCGCCCGGCAGCTGGCTGATCAGTGTGGCTACCGCCCCCTGCCGCGCACCGAGTACCCGTACCAAGCCGTCGGGACGGTCCTGGTGCCGCGGATCGAATCCCTTGGCCGACACCAGGACGTCCGCCCGCGCGACCCGGATGAGCGCGTCGTGCAGGGCGCCGTCGTCGGCGTCGGCCGTGCGCGCGCTCGCCTCGGCGCGCAACCGCGACCAGTCCTCGGCACTCTCGCCGCGGTACAGCGCGAACAGCGGAGCGGGCAGCCGATCCTGAAACAGGCTGTCCCACAGGTCGATCAGTTCTACATCGGTGAGCCGCCAGGTCCGACTCACCGGTCGAGCACCGGACGGATGCCGCGCCCCGGCTCGCCGAGCGCCTCGTCGAGATGGTCGGTGGAGTTCAGGTATTCCGAACGCTTCTTGTCTCGCTCGTCGTTCGGATTCGACCGGCCGGGGACGCCCCCGTACGGTGCCCCCGGCTGCAGGCCGCTGCCCGGCCCGGCCCGGCCGACCACCTTCGCTTCCGTGGGCACCACGGCGCGGGGAAACAGCGGGCTCGGCGCCGCGCCGAGGGCCACGGGGGCGCGGCCACCCACGCCCCTGCCACCGATGCCACTGCCACCCTTGCCGACCGGAGTTCCGGTGTGTGTGCCGACCGGCGGCACGGTGCCTGCGAAGATGCCCGGGTTCTTCGACGGGTCGGTGGCCAAGTTCGCGAACGGTTTGTTCAGCGGCGACAGCAATTTCTCGTCGATGCCCTCGATCGGTTTCGGCGGCTTGACCGGGTTTGTGGTCGGCGGTTTCGATCCGGGATCGGGGTTGCTGATGGTGGGTGGTTTGGATCCACCGGTCCCGGTGCCACCGCCGCCGCTGTTCTCACCGCCTGCACCACCGCCACCTTCGCCACCGCCGCCTTCGCCGTCGGTAGGCGGCTTGTCACCGGCGTCGCCGCCCGCACCTTCGGGTTTCTCCTCGCCGTTCTCGGTCGTCGGCTCGGTCATCGGTACCCCGGGCGTCTCATCGCCGACGAACAATGCTGGAGTCGTCACCGGGTCCGGGGACGGCAAGGTCACGATGCGGCTGGTCGTATTCGGATAATTGTTGGAGTAGTGGAGCTGAAAGTTCTCCTGGTACCGGATCAAATTGACTTCGTTCGCCATATTCTGCGAGATGGAGGTGGCCGGTGGCGGCGACGGTGTCGGCGGCATGGCGGTCTGCTTGGTCTGCTGGAGCCAGCCTGAGGTGTAGACCAGGGTGTCACCCAGGAGGTTCATATCGCCGGTGAGCTGCTTGGAGGCCTCGGTGTAGCCAGTGGTTGCCGTGATCGCCGACTGCGCGCCGACACCCTGCCACCGGTCCGAGGTGGACGAGATGGTGGTGCGCAGGGTCGTGAAGCCGGTTTCGAGCGTCGAGGACAGCCAATGCCACACCTCTCCCGCATTGGCTACGGCCTGCGGGGTCATCGAATTGCAGATGATGTAGAGCGCTTCCCAACCCAGCTGCCCGCCCATTTCGGGGCCGAACCCGAACGAGTCGTATTTCGTCACCGGGTCGGGTTTGCGTGGACTGCCGGGGATGGTGCCGGTCGGTGGGGTCCCGCTCGGCGGAGTGCCCTTCGGGTTGAAGGAGAGGTCTTCGAAGCTCGCCGCCGAGTCACCCTCGGTGCGGGCGTAGCGCTTGCCCGCGGTGACGAACGTGTTGCCCATGTCGACCAATATCTGACGGTGCCGGTCGATGCGCTGCCGCAACTCGGTGCCGAATTTCATGCTGAACACCGTCCACAACAACTGGCCCGACACCGAAGCGGCGATCTGCGGGCTGGCCGCAGCGGTGTTCTGGTTGATCCAGTTCTGCACGCCCACCACGACTTCGAGCATGTTCTCGACGTGCTCGGCGCATTGCTCGGCCGTGCCGGGTTCGAGTTTCAGGTTTCCGTTCTTCGCCGAGGTGAGCAGGCCCGCCCAGAGCGTGCCTTCGGACGGATTCGGTTCAGGTGCCATGTGTCTCTCCGATCACCGCAGTTGGTCGCGAAGACGTTCGATGCCCGCCAGCACGACGTCCGGTCCGGGAAAACGCGGCCGGTCGTTCTCGACGGTCGGCGCGTAGAGGTCGGCGACCTTGCGCGCCACCGCCGCCACCGCCGCGCGCGACGCCGCGACGATGGCCTCGGCGATCTCCTCGTAGCCGAGATCGGCGATGGCGCCGGAGAATTGCAGATCGATCAGCACGCTGTCGGCGTTCACCGCTACGGTTACCCGGCGGCCCTCGGCGGAGGCGGTAGCGAACAACCGGGCCCGGTGCTCTTGCAACTCGATCAGATCGGCCTGCTCGTCGAGAGCGGCGAGGGGCTCACGCTCGGCAGGTGCGGTCAGCAATGCCGGTGGCGGCGGCGGAAGCTGCTGCTCGTCCGGCATCCAGTCGACCAGATCCGACAGCTTCGGCAAGCCGAGCAGCGCCGTCCGCTGCGCCGAAAGAATCTCGTCGGCCTTGCGTTGCACCGCCGCGGCCGCCCGCTGCGCCGCCCGCACGACGCCGCGGGCGATCTGGTGGTAGCCCAAATCCTTGATGTCGTCGTCGAAGTCGACCTCGGTCACCGCACCGGACACGTCCGCCACCACGACGATGCGCTCCCGCTCGGCCGACGCCGACGCCGTCACCGCCTGATGCAGGCGTTTGGCCTCGGCGAACCCGCTGATGAGCCGGTGCACGTCGTCGACCACCTGGGCGACTTCCATTCTCAGCCGATCATTCGGACCGTGCACCGGGCCTCCGTCTCCTGGGTGCGGGACATGATTCGTTCACCCCTCATCGGCCGTGGTCGTAGACGCTGGCCCTGGCCACCCCGCGGCGCGACTCGTCTTCGCGGACCAGCATGAGTTCGTCGCAGTGCCGGTCGATGAGTGCGCGGAATCCGTCGCTGTCGACCGCGACGGCGGCGGTAGGTGTTTCCATGCCGATCGCATAGCAGCCATCGCCCGGATGGTCCTCCCAGACCAGCCATTTCGTCACCTGGCCGGCCGGGCCGAAGTTCGAATGGCCCTGGGTGATCACGACTCGGCCAACGGTCGCCTTCGGCGCCGCCTGCCATTGCCTGCACCGGGCGTCCACGTCGCCGTCGCCCTCGTCGTAGAGCGAGCTGCGGCCGTGCCAGTGATCGAGATCCGCCGCTCCGCCGGAGTCGAGCAGTTCCACCCGAGGCTGGTGGCCCGCCGTCATGGGCGGAAGTTTTTCCATCAGCAGGCGGGTCAGCGATGCCGCATCGCACTCGGTGATCTCCAGCTCGTCCTGACTTTCCAGCATGGTCGGGCTGAAACCCTGGATCAGTACCGCGCGATCACCGAACTTCCTACCCGCCATCACGATTCGACCATCAAGCACCCGCGCGGCGCTGTAGTCGTCGGCGTGGACAGCCAGCCGGATATCGGCCCGAAGCGATTTGACCAGCACGTCGGCCAGTGCCGGATCCCACGCGGCTTGCAACTCACCCCAGACCCGCGCCTTGGCGAACTGGTAGTCGTAGTAGCCGCGAATGGGTGAGGTGTAGATGAACGGCCAGTTCCGATCGCGGTCGACGAGTCGTTCGCGCAGCACCCGATATTCGAGGCCGCTCAGGCGCCAGGTGCGTTCCACTATCGGTTTCCCTCCACCGTAATAATGCCGGGGGTCCCGGTCGCTGTGTCGCCCGCCACCTCGGTGGTCGACTTGGTAGCCGTGAAGTCCTCGAACACCTCCGACTCATGCCCGCCGGCTCGGCCGGGAAGATCGAGCCGCAACTGCGGTGCGCCACCGGGGGGCAGCGCGAAGGACACGCCGAGGGGCCCGGTCGCGCCCGAGGGGAACAGCTGCTCCTCGAGGTCGTGCACCTGCCGTCCGATCCGCTCCGACGCCTCGTCCAGCGCCTGCTTCACCGTCATGGTGCCGTTCTCCACGGCCTTTGCCAGCTGCTGCAAGGCGGGGCCGAGCTGGGCGGCTAGTTGATTACCGAGTTGCACCAGTGTCGGGATCGCCGACGCGATCAGTTGCAGCGCTTCGGAGAACAGACTCATCATGTCGGCACCAGATGCGCCGCCGCCTACTCCGATCGGACCCACCGGCCCAGTAGGGCCGATGCCCTGACCGGGATTGCCCGTAGGGTTCGAGCCACCGCCGCCGGTGCCGCCACCGGATTTGCCGCCGCCGGAACCGGTTCCGCCACCGGAGCCTTTGCCCTCGCCCCCGCCACCGGTGCCGCCGGACTTGCCGCCACCGCTCCCTGCGCCCTCCCCGCCGCCGCTCTTGCCGCCGCCGGATTCCCCGCTCTTACCGCCGCCGGATCCGCCGCCATTGCCGCCGCCGTTTCCGCCGCCTTTACCGCCACCGCTGCCGCCACCGGGATTGCCGGTAGGTTCCTTATAGTTGTAACTGCCGGGCAGATCACCGGTGGCACCCATCAGCTTGTTCGGATCGGCGAACATGGGAATCAACCCCGCGAGCTGCGTCACACCCCCGCGATAACCCTTCTGACTACTCTGCGCATCACCCTTGTCCCAGAACGCCCGCATCGCGGTCAACGCACCATTCACATCGGTGGATCTGAGGACCTTGGAGGGCTGACCACCCGCGTCATACGCCTTGAAATCCGCGTACTGATACAAACGAGAATAAATGAAACTGTTGAAATCAGCCGTATTACCGACAACATTCGACATCGACTCCATACCCCGCTGCAAGGTATCCGTCGCCTGCAGATATTTCTCCAGGAAAGCCACCGCGCGTTCGGCGCCACGACCCTCCCAGAATCCATTCTTGAAAACGAACTCCACCTCGTCGACGAACTTCTGCACCGAACGCCGCCACAGCACGCCCAACGCCTTCCACTCACCCGCGAGCCAGAACGTATTACCACCATTCTTCTCGATCATCTTCGCGATATTGGCGAAATCGAGCAGGACGAAAAAGTCACCGCTCTCGATCGCGCCCTCGATCCGCCCCTTTGCACCCGAATCGAAACTGACGCCCGAACCAGCAGTTGTCGGCAACCCCGGTCCCGACTTCCAATTATTGGGCGCAGTAGCGTGAAACTTCGACAACTCCGACCAATGATCCGTCCCCTTCTCCGGGGCGTTAAAAGTATGCGCATTATCATCATCGGTATTGCTATACGACTTGTGTGCCGCAACAAAAGTATTCGCCATCACCGTGACAATCGCCTGATGATTCTTCAAAATGTCGACCAGCTCGACTGTCCGCTTGTCCTCGAACTTGTCGAACAACATCTTCATACTATCCAAAGTCGTCACCCGCTGCGCCGCACTATCGACCGAAAAATCCTTCTTATTGTCGATCGTCCACACGAACTTCCCGAAATGTTCCCCCAGCACCAAATCAATAAACCCCTTGATGTCGGCCGCGAACCCCTCAGCCGCCGACACCAACTTCCCCAACCCCCCGCCATCGACCTTCAACAACTTCAACTTGCCGTCCTGCGCACCCTTCAACAACCCAGACCACTCGGTCTGATCGAAACCAGGCCCACCCGACGTCATCCCACTCCTACCGTCAATTCACTGCATCCGCCCTGAGTTTCTAGCACCGAACATTCGGACGGTCGCGCTGTAAGCCGACCGCAGCCCGGTCCGTACACCATCCGTTAACCAACGCCGTGCGATGGCTCGTCGCGGTACCGGCGCCCCAGCACGGGACAACGTCTTCTTAGGCGCTCAGCCGTGTCGCGCGAGCAGTCGACGGCCGCTGGAGCACTGCGTCCATGCGCATCAGTTCGCCTTCTGCCACCAGGCGTCTGACCATTCCGTCGCAAGGGATTTCGGCGCGGAAACAGGCACCGGCACCGTCGAGACTGCCGTGCGCTACGGCCACCTGCAGCAGGTCACGGGAGTAGTGCGCGAAATGGCGCGCCATGGCGCCGCCGCCGCTCGCGGCCTCGGTAGCGCGGGCCAGCCAGCTCTCGAAACTCGGATAGGGGTAGTGCAAAATCATCGGCGCCGTGACTGTTCCGCTCGCGCAGTCGAATCCGGTGAAGCTGTGCCGGTCGACCGGTTCGATATCCGAATCGAGCCGAACGGCGCTGCGGTTCGCGGGCGCGTCGAGGAATGCGGAGCGCCCGCTGACGCGGAACAAGGTGCACTCGCGGAACGGGTCGGCGACCGGGTACGGCTTCGGAACTGCCTCGTGGGCGATAAAGGTAACCTGTCCGGCCCCCGGAATCTGCCAGCGACGCCTGCCGTCGTCATAGAACAGTTCCCGCGGGCCGAGGGGAAGAAGCCAGGCCATACCGGCGGAGCGTGCGGTCGCGACGGCAGCGTGAATATTGGCCACCTCACGCTCGACCGGATCGGCTACGGGAAGAATGATGTCGCACACCAATATCGGGTGCCCGGCGTCGCGTACGAGTTCGCGCACGGCAGGATCATCGGAGTAGACAATGATCAGATCAGCATGGACCGCATGGTGGTCGAGCCAGTCCGTGAGCCCCGGCTGCGGCCCGTCGACGGAGACGCAGATCGCCGTCGGCTCGGCGCGTTCCCGGTGCCCGGCGCCGACCCCCCGATACACCGAGGTTGTCAGTTCGATCTCGTGCTGTATCAGGTAGTCGTAGTACTCCGCCCACGTGTTCACCCCCGCCGCGCGAGCCGCCGCGTAATTCGGGCCGCCGACCGGCCGCGTATGCCGGACGGTCACCGCGTCGACAATGGCGATCGACGATGTGTCCTGCACGAATCTGGGCCAGTGGAAGTCCAGGCCCCACCCCGTCTGGGTTGCGTCGAAGGTCGGCAGGCAGCGGAGCAGGAAGTCCCGGCGGAAACACGGTGCCATGATCTCGACGAAATTCGTATACCGGAGCTCGAACCTGCGATCGACCAGGGTGATCTCGTGGGAGTAATAGCTGTCCTCCGTGAGTGCGGGCTGCGACAGCGCGAGCCGATAGCGTGCGGCGTATTCGAACAACTCATTGATGGAGGCGGTGTCGGTTGCCAGATCGTCGTCCGGGAGCCAGATGTAGTCGTAGTCAGCGATCGACTCGGCCAGATCGATGGTGAGAACCTGGTGCAACGCCGGCCATTTGGGGCCTTTGCGGTCCAGTCGACGCACGTCGCCGGTGCGATAGCGGTGCGGATCGTCGCCGAAATAGCTTACGACCAGATCCCAGGTGCGCGGTTCCGGGCCGGCGAGCCATTGTTCGTGCAACGAGGTATCCCCGGCCCGTAGTACCACCAGATTCCTGCGCCGCCCTCCTGCGCGGAATACGTTCGGCCGCTGCCGGATTGCTCCGCTGCTCACGCGGCGTACCAGCCCTCTCCCCAGAGCGTGCCGAGTCGTTCGAAATATGTCTCGTACTGCGGGGCAACGGCTTCGGTGGAGAATTTGGACACCGCGTAGTCGCGAATTCCTCGATAGTCGAGCTTGTCGACCGCAGCCGCGGCCTCGCAGAATTCGCGCAGCGTACGACAGCGAAAGCCCTGCACACCCTGTTGCACGGTCTCGGTGAACACACCCCAGTCGGTGGTGATCACCGGAGTCCCGCACAGCATCGCCTCGGCATGCACGCCGCCGAACGGTTCCAGGTACAGCGACGGCACGAAAACCCCACGGGCCCGGCTCATCAGCTCGCCCCGGCGTACATGATCGACAACCCCGACATACTCGGCGACATCGGCGGGCGGTGCCACACCCGCGCCTGCGACAACCAGCTTCACCCCGAGCCGCTGACAGGTGTCGACGGCGATCTGAATCCCCTTCGCCTCGACCAGGCGACCCATGAACAGGAAGTAGTCGTCCTTCTCGTCGGAGAACGGGAAGTCCTCCACCTCATAGTAATTCGGGATCACCGCGTCATAGAACTGACCGCGAGCGCTCATCACGCCGGGAACCATGGAGCGCGAACCATAGACGGAGTGCATCCACGCGTAACTTTCGAACACCCGATAGTTCGCGAACACTCCGCTGTAGCCGATCCCGAACTCGACAGTCATCAGCTCGGGAAAGGTGTCTGCGATCGGCTGCTGGCAGGTGCCGCCGAGCACGCAGATGAAATCGCGATCCTGCCTGCGCTTGGCGATTTCGGTGATGGCACGCTCATTCGTGGTGGTCCAATGCGGATCGTAGGCATCCCAGGTGAGATTGTTGAGCTCCTTGTACAGATCGTTGCCGCCGAACCACTCGGCCTGGTCCGCCTTCGACGCGATGGTGACGAACTCGGTGCAGGCCGCGTCGTTCTCCTCGCCGCCGTACAGATACACCTCGTGGCCCAGGCCCGTCATCATTCCGGCGAAACGCCGGATCTTCTGGGTGTAGGCGCATGGCTGATAGTGCTTGGTGGTTTGCGTATTGGGGAAATTGACGACATGAAAACGCATGGCAGAGCTCACGTTTCGGCTCGAAGGATGGGCTGGTCAGCGGTCGATGATGGGCCGGACCGACAGGGGATCTTCGCCGACCGCCTCCTCCAGGTGCTCGGTGCTGTCCAGGTAGGCCGCGCGTTTGCGCTGTTGCTGCTGTTGCTGTTGGCCGCCGGGGGCGCCGCCCATGCCGCCACCCATCGGGTAGCCGCCATAGGGCATCGCGGCCGAGGGGGCCACGCCGGCCCGCGCGGCTACCGATTCGGCGGTGTTGCCCGGCGCGGCCGCGCGGGGGAACAGCTTGTCCTCCAACGGGTTCGCTGGTTTGCCTACCCCCGCCGCGCTACCACCCGCCGAGCCGCCACCGACACCGGCCGGCTTGATGTCGAAGCCGAACGGGCCGGAGGCGCCGGTCGGTCCGGACGCGCCCCAGGGGCCGGAGGCGAACGGGAGCAAGGGGCCGGACACCATTCCCGATGCCAATTGCTGCAATGCCTTCGTCAGTGCCGATAGCGGCCCGGTCGCGCCGGCGACCGGGCCGGTGGCCCCGCCAGGAGTCACACCCTTCGCAGAAAGTGGTGCGCCCGCTGATGATTGAGTTCCGCCGCCGGAGCCTGGTGGCTTGCTGCCGGATCCAGGTGGTTTGCTTCCCGCGCTGCCCGCAGCGCCGCCGGTACCTTTGCTTTCGCCGCCGCCACCGGTGCCGCCACCCGATTTGCCGCCACCGGTTCCGCCGCCCTTACCGCCGCCGCCGGTTCCACCGCCACCCTTACCCCCACCACTTCCACCACCGGGATTACCGGTCGGTTCCTTATAGTTGTAACTGCCCGGCAAATCACCAGTCGCACCGACCAACTTATTCGGATCAGCAAACACCGGAATATAACCCGCCAGCTGCGTCACACCCCCGCGGTAACCCTTCTGACTACTCCGCGCATCACCCTTGTCCCAGAACGCCCGCATCGCGGTCAACGCACCGACAACATCCGTGGACTTATTGATCTTCGCGGGCTGACCACCCGCATCATACAACGTGAAATCCCCGTACTGATACAAACGAGAATGAATAAAACTGTTGAAATCAGCCGTATTACCGATCACATTCGACATCGACTCCATACCCCGCTGCAACGTATCCGTCGCCTGCAGATACTTCTCCAGGAAAGCCACCGCCCGATCAGCGCCACGACCCTCCCAATACCCATTCTTGAAAACAAAATCGACCTCGTCGACGAACTTCTGCACCGACCGCCGCCACAAGACGCCCAGCGCCTTCCACTCACCCGCCGACCAGTACGTGTTGAACGCATTGCTCTCGATCATCTTCGCGATATTGGCGAAATCGAGCAAAATGAAAAAATCACCATTCTCGATCGACCCCTCGATCCGGCCCTTCGCCCCCGCATCGAAACTCACCCCCGAACCAGCAGTCGTCGGCAACCCCGGACCCGACTTCCAATCATTCCACGGAGTCGAGTTGAACTTCACCATCTCCGACCAATGATCCGTCCCCTTCTCCGGAGCACGAAAAGTACGCGCACTATCATCATCGGTACTGCTATAAGACTTGTGCGCCGCAACAAAAGTATTCGCCATCACCGTGACGATCGCCTGATGATTCTTCAAAATATCGACCAGCTCGACCGTCCGCTTGTCCTCGAACTTGTCGAACAACATCTTCATACTGTCCAGAGTCGTCACCCGCTGCGCGGCACTACCGACCGACAAATCCTTCTTGTTATCGATCGTCCACACGAACTTCGCAAAACGCTCCCCCACCACCAAATCAACAAACCCCTTGATATCAGCCGCGAACCCCTCACACGCCGACACCAACTTCCCCAAACCCCCACCATCGACCTTCAACAACTTCAACTTGCCGTCCTGCGCACCCTTCAACAACCCAGACCACTCGGTCTGATCGAAACCAGGCCCACCCGACGTCATCCCACTCCTACCCGCTCAGCCGCTGCTGCCGGACACCTAACCACGAGGAAGTACCTACGTCAGGACGCTCGCGACCCGAACCACCAATCGGACACCTACGGTTAACCATCGGGTATGCCGAAGCCCGCTAGGTGAAGGAGGACAGCCTTGACAAGCTGGATCGCCGCTCTTGGTGCACGTGCATTACAGACCCGCTGGTTGGTGCGCGCGCCGATCCGGCTCTACCGCGCCGGACTCGGGTTCCTACTCGGTACCCGCGTCCTCATGCTCGAACACGTCGGGCGTAAGTCCGGTGCGAAGCGGTACGTCGTGCTCGAGGTTGTCGACCGGCCGAACTCGGACGAGTACATCGTCGTCTCGGGGTTCGGCCCGAAAGCGCAGTGGTATCGCAACATTCAGGCGCAGCCGCAGGTGCGTGTCTCTACCGGCCGGTTGCGAGACGCACCCGCGATCGCATCGCCGATGAACGAGGATGACGCGGCCGACGCGCTGGCGCACTACATCCGCCACCATCCGGCCGCGTGGAAGAGGCTGCGAGGCAGCATCGAGCGGGCGACCGGGAAGCCCGTCGACACGTTGCCGATGGTGCGGCTACATCTGGTCGGCTGAGGCAGTTCACCGTCGAGACTCGCCCCGGAGTGGGCGGCCTCGCCGTCCTGCGGCCAACGAGAGCCCCGCCGAGTTTGCGGACGCTTCGGGTTTTGCCCCGAATCTCGCGGGTAGTAGCCGTGACGGAAGGAGGGATGCCGACGAGAGTGCCAGTTCATGAGAGAAGTCCAGGTGGCAGCGGTATCCAGACCCTGCCGGACGATCGTGGAAATGGGGTGAGCACGATGGCGGAGACCCACGTCGACGACGATTTGTGGGACGAGTTCCATCGCGTCGTGAATATGTCCTCCCGCGAGCTGCGGGATTGGTTGCGTACCGCAAGCGCGGGCCCGGATGCAGAGACATTGCCGGACCACTCGGGGCCGCGGCTCGGCCAGCGGGTGCTGGCGATCCTCGGTAAGCGCCGGACCGACCTGGTGGCCGAGGATGTCGATGCGATGCGCACGGTGGTGCGCGAGGTGACCGACGCGCGCCGCGCCGACTTGGAACCGGTGGCCGGCCAAGCGCATTGGCGACACCGGCTGATGTCGCTCGGGCACGATCCACTGAAAGGACCATGACCTGCGGGGCCACGACCACTCCGGTCGATGAGGCGCGCGCCGCAGGAGGGTACGGGCGCTGCTTCGGCACCGGTAACCCGCCCGCGCACTGAATCTCGCACGCGTCGCGCGTATCAACCGCATCGGTAGCCTGGTGCGAGGGCAGGAAAACCGTTCCGCGCCGAACGGACAGTGTGGGGGGCAGTGGATGAGCGAGGAATCGTTTGAGCGGCCGAAGGGGCTGGGTAAGCGGGCGTGGGTGACCACGAAGCTGGTGCGTCGCATACTGCGCGGGCTCGCCTGGTCGAAGCTCGTTCGGGTCACCGTGCTCGGCCGCGAAGTAGTGCCGCAAGCCGGTCCGGTGATCGTGGCGAGCAATCACATCTCGATGCTGGACGCGGTCTTTCTCTGGGGCGCGCTGCGGCGGCGGGCCGTCGCCATCGCGATGGCGGAGCTGTGGTCGTGGCCGGTGGTCGGCTGGCTGGTGCGGCGGCTCGGCCAGATTCCGGTGCTGCGCCGCGACAGCGCGTCCGGGCTGGTCGCGCTGTCGCAGGCCGAGCAGATCCTCCGGCACGGCGGCGTGCTGCTCATCTACCCGGAGGGGCGGCTGGTCGCCGCCGGCGAGCATGAACCGTACAAACCCGGTGTCGCGAAACTGGCGCTGGCGACCGGGGTTCCGATTATTCCGGTCGGCACGACCGGCACCGATCGGGTGCTGCCGTTGCGCCGCGCCCGCGGCTCCGGGCCGGCCTTCGATCGCCGCCAGCAGGTGACCATCCATTTCGGCACGCCCATCGACCCCGCTGACTTCGACGATCCCGACAAGCTGCTCGATCAGCTGCGCCGACGGATCGAGGACCTTCGTGCGGTGGATTGACCGCGCCCTGACGCTATTCGGTCGGAGATCCGATCGGTGTAGGTAGGAATCCGGATTTCATGAAGGCGCCGATATAGGTGTCGAGCACGCCCGCGTCGATCGGCAGACAGGTGATCGCGCTGCCCGCGAGTGCCCGTCTCGTGTTGGCGCAGTCCACCACGAGGTCGGCTGTGCCGCCGGCATAGTTGCCGCCGAGGAGTGCGGCGCGCACCAGCGAGTCGTCGCCTGCCAGATAGCGGGCGTTGGCTTGCTCGGCGAGTCGCCGCTGCACGGCGTCGAGAGACGTTGTCTCGATGGGTATTCCGTGGCGGCGCAGACACGCGAAGATGTCGCGGACCGGCAGTGGTACCTCGTTCACCAGGTGGTAGGCGGTGTCGGCCGCGGTGCCGAGGGAGATCTCCACGATGGCACGCGCCACGTAGGTCACCGGGGCGAGCGAGATCGTCGCCGCTCCTAGATCGGGGGCCATGCCGAGGATCGCCGCTGCCCGGATCATGTTCCAGAACGAGTCGTCGGCGCTGTGCACACCGACCTGCACGTCACCGGAGACCAAGCCGGGCCGATAGATCTTGATCGGTAGACCACGCTCCCCCGCCTGCAGCAGCAGTTGCTCCGCAGCCCACTTGCTTGCTACGTAACCCTGTGCGGGCAGCTGCGCGGCGGTGATGCGAGTGCCCTCGGCGACCGTGGCGTCGGCGTAGACAGTCGACATCACCGTGTTGATCGTGGAGACGAAATGCACCGGCTTGATCCGCTGAGTGGCCGCCAGCCGCAAGACCTCTCGGGTTCCGTCGACATTGGCGGCCCGCAGCCGTGCGTACGGCTCGAGATGATTGACCTGAGCGCCATTGTGATAGATCACGTCGATTCGTTCGGCGAGCCAGGCATGACAGGTGCCGGACAGCCCCAGTGACGGTGCCGCGAGATCGCCAGGCACGGGGACGATTCGAGACTCCGGGACGTCACCCAACAGCCGATACCGCTGCAATGCCGCGTAGATCCGCTCGCGTGCCGCAACGACGGAGTCGGCCCGAACCAGGCACCATACGACGGCGTCGGTGCGGTCGAGCAGTTCCCGGAGCAGGTACGCCCCCACGAAACCGGTCGCTCCGGTCAACAGCACGTCACGGGCAGGCCCCTCGTGAGCCTGCGCGATGCCGACGCCCGAAACCTCTGGTCCGAGTACGGCATCGGCGGCGATCAGCGCCGGGCTGTGCGCTGTGGCCTCCTCGCCGGCTATCCGTGCGGCCAAGCTGCGCACGGTCGAGGCACTGAACAGCGACGCCACCGGCAGCTCCACACCGAGTCGGGAAGACAGCGCGTGTTGCAGGGTAAGCGTGAGCAGCGAGGTGCCACCGCGGGCGAAGAAATCGTCGTCCGCGCCGACCTGCTCGACACCGAGCACCTCCGCGAACGCCTCAGCGACGATCTCTTCGACCGGCGTCGACGGACTCCGGAACGCTATGGCGTCGAACCTCGGCTCCGGCAATGCCTTTCGGTCCAGCTTGCCCGCTGGAGTGAGCGGAAGACGGTCGAGCTCCATGATCACCGCGGGGACCATATGCCGTGGCAAGCTCCGCTCGGCACGCTCAGTGAGCCGATCCGCATCGAACGCCTTACCGGGCACCGCGCGCACATATGCCACCAGAACCGTTTCGCCGGTGGAAGTTTCGTGGCCGACCGTCACCGCGAAGTCGACGTCGTCATGACCGCCGAGCACCGCGTCGATTTCGCCGAGTTCGATGCGGAAGCCGCGGATCTTCACCTGCGAGTCCGAACGTCCGACGTACTTCAACTCACGAGGAGCACAGGAGACCTGCCGCCCCGGCCCGCACCAGCGCACCAGGTCTCCCGTACGGAACATGCGCGCACCCGGCTCGCCCCACGGGTTCGCGACGAAACGTGCCGCCGTGAGCCCGGCCCGCGCACGATAGCCGCGGGCCAATGTCCCTCCGGCCAAATACAATTCGCCGGTGACGCCGGGCGGCACCGGATGCAACCGCTGATCCAGCACCAAAGCGGACACACCCTGCACCGGCCCGCCGATGGTGACGTCTCGACCAGCGGTTTGTGCACCGAAGGTCGCGGCGATGGTGACCTCGGTCGGCCCGTAGGCGTTGATATACCGGCGGCCCGGCTGCCACTTCGCCACCAGTTCCGGCGCGGTGACGTCACCGCCGACCAACAGTGTCCCGGTCGCCACACCGGCGGGATCGACCGTGCTCAACACCGCCGGGGTGACGCTGCAATGCGTCACCCGTTCGTCGCGCAGCACCGCCGCGAACTCGGGGCCGCCGAGCACCGCGGGCGGCAGGATGACGAGAGTCGCGCCGACCGACAACGTACACAGCCACTCCAAGGCCGCCGGGTCGAAACTCGGCGAGATCGAGTGCAACAGACGATGCTGCGACTCGAGCCCCAGGACGCCCACCGTGTGCTCGATCAGCCCCGCCAGTCCGGTATGGGTCACCAGCACACCCTTCGGCACACCCTTCGAACCGGAGGTGTAGATCAGGTACGCCGGGTTGTGCGGGCGCAGGGGGGCGATCCGGTCGGCGTCGGTGATCGGCCGCGCGGACCGCCGCGCGCACCCGGCCGCGATGGCCGGGTGGTCGAGCATCAGCCAGGTCAGTTCCTCGGGCAGGTGGTCGACGTATTCGGTGGCGGTCAGCCCGATCACCGCCGCCGCATCGGTCACCATGTGCCGCACCCGGCCCGGCGGATACGTCGGATCGATCGGCAGATAGGCGGCACCAGTCCTGGCGACCGCCAGCATTGCCGCGAGCATGTCGTAAGAACGCGGGAAGGCGAGCGCGACAACACGTTCCGGGCCGACGCCGAGATTGATCAGGAATCGCGCCAGCCGTGCCGACGAATCATCCAGTTCGCCATAGGTGATCGATCGGCCCCCGTCCCGCACCGCGATCCGGTCGCGGCCCCACCGCACACCACGCAGCAGCAGCTCCGGCATCAGGGCACCGGTCATCGCCTTGGCAGGCTGAACTCGGGTGAGGGCGGTGTACTCGTCGTCGGCGAGCAGGGGAAGATCACCTACCGGCACACGCGGCCGCGCGACGATCGCCGCAAGCAACCGCGTGAACCGGCTCGCCAGCACTTCGATCGTGGCCTGGTCGAACAGCTCTCGCGCGAAGGAGAACTGCGCGGCCATGCCCGCGGTGGTCTCCCGGACCGCCAGCGACAGATCGAACTTCTCGATGCCGATGTCGAAATCGACTGCGGCGGCCTGTAATCCGGGCAGCTCGAAGCTGGCTTCCGGCAGATTCTGGAACGCGAACCCGACCTGGAACAACGGATTCCGAGCGGTCGACCTGACCGGGTTCAACGTCTCCACCAGCCGCTCGAACGGAATATCGGCGTGCTCGAACGCCCGTAGATCGTCGTCGCGGACCCGGTCGAGCAACGCGGCGAAATCGTCCTGCGCGTGGACCCGGGTACGCAGCACCAGCGTGTTGACGAACATGCCGACCACCGCGTCGAGTTCGGCCTCGCCACGGCCCGCGACCACCGTGCCGACCGCGATGTCCTCGGTACCCGACCAACGGGCCAGCAGTATCGCGAACGCGGTGTGCAGCACCATGAACAACGTCGCGGTCTGCGCACGAGCGAGCTCGGTCAGTCCGCGTTGCAAGTCGGGGTCGATCGAGAACAGCACTTGCCCGCCGGCGAACGATCGGGTGGCCGGGCGCGGGCGGTCGAAGGGCAGGGCAAGCTCATCGGGCAGGCCCGCCAGCGTGGTGCGCCAGTATTCGGCCTGTTGCGAGATCAGGCTGCCCGGATCCGTCTCGGCGCCGAGCGTGGCCTGCTGCCAGAGACTGAAATCGGCGTACTGCACTGGTAGCGGCACCCAATCCGGCTCCGTACCAGCGCATCTGGCCGCGTACGCCACCATCACGTCACGGGTCAACGGCGCCATCGACCAACCGTCGCTGCAGATGTGATGGGCGACGAGCACCAGGACATGCTCAGAGGTGTTGCTGCGCAACAGGTTGACGCGCAGCGGGATCTCGATCGCGACATCGAACCCGGCCGAAGCCGCCTCGACGATCCGCGGCAGCAGAGCAGCGGCCTCGACCGGTTCGGGAGTGAGATCGAGAGCGGCCTGCTCGACGGGCAGGATCGACTGGTAGGCCACGCCGTCGTGCTGGGGATATACCGTTCGCAATATCTCGTGCCGCGCCATCACGTCTTCGATGGCACGACGCAGCGCCGGGACCGCCAGCTCGCCGGTCAGCCGCACCGCGACGGGGATGTTGTAGACCGCCGAACTCCGATCGAACTGGTTCAGGAACCACATGCGCTGCTGAGCCATCGACAACGGAATCCGTTCTGGCCGCGGCCCTGCCACCAATGCCCGGCGGCCGCCCGCGCCGAGCCGCTCCACCTCGGCGGCGAGTGCGGCCACCGTCGGCGCGGTGAACAGCAGCCGCGCGGGCACCCGCGCGTCCAGTGCCGCGCCGAGCCGGGCCGCGACCTGCGTGGCCAGCAGCGAGTTGCCGCCGAGGGCGAAGAAGTTGTCGTCCAGGCCGGTTCGGCCGACGCCGAGCACCGCCGCGAATACGTCGGCGATCGTTTGCTCGAGCGGATTTTCCGGCGCTCGGTACACCGCGGTCTCGACCACCGGTGCGGGTAACGCCGCCCGATCCAGCTTTCCGTGTGCGGTCAGCGGTAGTGCATCGACGGCGACGAACGCCGACGGAACCAGGTAGTCGGGTAGCACCCTGGCCAGCTCGCCGCGCAGCGTCGCCATCTCTGGCTGCCCGACGACATACGCGACGATCCGTTGATCGTCCGGCGCATCGGTCCGGACGACAACGGCGACTTGGTGAACCGACTCCAGCGCCAGCAGTGCGGCCTCGATCTCGCCGAGCTCGATCCGAAATCCGCGCACCTTCACTTGGTCATCGGCGCGCCCCAGGTACACCAACTCGCCGTCGGCATCCCACCTGGCGAGGTCACCGGAGCGGTACAGCCGGGATCCGTCGGCGGTAAAGGGATTTGCGACGAACCGTGCCGCCGTCATCCCCGCCTCGCCGAGATAGCCCCGCGCCAATTGCGTTCCCGAAAGGTAGATCTCGCCCGGCACTCCGGTCGGGACAGGGTTCAAGCCGTCGTCCAACACCCAGACCCGCAAACCCGGTATGGCAGAACCGATTACGCTGCCGGTACTCGCCGCCACCCGATGACTGGTCGCGTGCACGGTGGTTTCGGTGATGCCGTACATGTTCACCAGTTGCGTGGCGGCGTACCGGGAGCGCCAGTCGTCCAGTCGGTGGAACTCGAGCGCCTCTCCCCCGAACACGATGTAGCGCAGAGCCAATGGGGCGACGTCGGCGTTCGCCGATGCGGCGCGGTCCGCGTCGGCCAACTGGTAGAACGCCGAAGGCGTCTGATTGAGCACGGTCACCCGCTCGGCGCGCAGCAACTCGCGGAACTCCGTCGGCGACCTGGATGTTTCGTAGTCCACAACGACCAACGTGCCGCCGTGCAGCAGCGCGCCCCACAGCTCCCACACCGAGAAGTCGAATGCGTACGAATGGAACATCGTCCACACGTCACGATGATCGAAGCCGAACTGCGATCGGGTGTTCGCGAACAGCGCCACGACATTGCGGTGCGGGATCTGCACGCCCTTCGGACGCCCCGTCGAACCGGAGGTATAGATCACGTACGCGAGGTTGTCCGGGCGCAGCGCGGCCGTCCGGTCCGCGGCACCGATCGGCGAGCCGTCCGTGCCGGAGTCGCTGCCGCCGACCTCGATCACGAGCGCCGTGCTGGGCAGGGTGATCCCCGGCCCCGTCACCACGCACATCGGCTCGGCGTCGGCCAGCAGGTAGGCGATGCGATCGGCCGGATAGGCCGGGTCGACGGGCAGGTAGCCACCACCGGTCTTGACCGTCGCGAGCAACGCCACCACGAGATCCACCGATCGGGGCAAAGCCACGGCCACCAACTTCTCCGGACCGACACCTAGCGCAATCAGCTTGCGCGCCAGCCTGTTTGCCCGCGTATCCAGCTCTCGGTACGTCAATGTCTCGGCGCCGAACTTCACCGCGGTCGCTGCCGGATGTGCCGCCACCACGTCGTCGAACAACTGTGGGAGCAGCTTCTCCGGACGCGGCGCGAAGGCGCGGGGGAACACCGTGGCGAAGAACTCGGTGAGCGGCTCCGGACATCGTTGCGGCCGGGCACCGATCGCGACCACCGCTGCCTGCGTCATGGGCACGGCATCGAAGACGCCCGTCGAACCCGCTGTCACACAGGCGATGTCGTCGTCCTGGATGGGGCGCACACGGTCCTGGTGTGTCACCGGATCGCCGGGCAGGTCGGCGAGTTCGCTTCGCGTGCCTGGGTCGTCGACCATCAGCCACTCGATCGAGCCACGCTGATTCGAGGCCATCCTCGATTCGGTGTCGAGCCATGGGGTGCCCGCGGCCAAGCCGAGCACCGGCCTGGTATCGGAGAGCAGGTACTCGGCCTGTCGCGTCGAGGCTCGTGCGTCGATCACGACGAAGCCCGCACCGGTTTTCGCCACCGCCCACATCGCCGATACCGCCCCGAGCGGCGCGGCCACCGCTACCGCCACCAGGTCCCCGGGACCGATACCGCGACCGATCAATAACCGCGCCAACCGCGACGAGACATCGTCGAGTTCGCGATAGCGCAGCGCCGACCCCCGAAAAGTGATGGCAATACCGTCGGGGTCGGACTCCACCGCCACCGCCAACAGCCGCGGCAGGGTCGCTGCCTTGCGCCGCCGCGTATGCACTGGGCGCGTGCGTACTGGTTCCCGCACTGGCCCGGACGCGTTATCCCTCACACCTATCTCTCCTACACGTTGCCTGACTCGGCAGATTGCCACTGTTCACCGCCAGCCATTGGTCGCCTGACCAGTTAGTGGCGCATAGATGTTTCGGGGTCGGAGACGTTACCGCCGTTCCCGGCCGTCGGATTCCTATCATGAACCCGGTCGGCAAACGTTACACCGAGAGTTCCTATTGGAAATAGCCAACCGATAGCCGTTAACGCAGAATGGTACCGGAAATGGTCGCCGTTCCGCACAGGGAGGACACTTGAACGCCACTCGGCTTCAGCGCGTCACCGACTTCGGCCCGCAAGTCGAATCCGCCTGTACCGTCGATCCGACCGCGAGCCCAGCGGTACTTCACGCCCCTCAGCGGTGGCGATACCGGATCAGCCGACGCGCGCAAACCCGTTTAGTTATAGTTAACATCGCGAACTTGGCCGAACAACGGCACTACAGATACGCATTGCCATGTATTTGCCATCCACTATCTTACGCGAAGATCGGGTGATCTACCGCATACATATCATTTGAGTATTATTAGAAAACTATGATGAATTAATTATGTTGCGCGCGGCAATGGACAGCGCATTCTGCTAAAAGCATCTGAAGGACTTCCCTGCCGCAGCCGAACACCGACAAAACCGCGCGACGAATGGCACCTCGACCGACTTCCCTTGCGCCCGTTGGGATTCACAGTTACTCCGCAGGCCTGAGCACCGCGCGCGGAGGGTTGTGCGGCCGCTTACAGTAGGAGAGCGCAACCCGACTATGTCCGACAGAGCGGCACCGATGTGTAACAGTTTTGCCGCTACGGAAGACGGAGTGGGTGGGATTGGGGCCGCCCGCGCGCCGGTCGAAGCTACAAGCCATAGGGAGTACTAGATAGATGCACGTTCGATGAAGCTTTCCGCACTACGCCACCCCGCCGCGCTGCGGACCACCGTCGTCGCCCTCGCCGCCATGCTGTCCGCGAGCCTGCTCGGCGCCACCGCATCGGCCGAACCGCAGAAGCCCTCGGCCATCACCTCCATCACCAAGGAGGGCCGCACCTGGCACCTGAAGGTGTACTCGGCGGCGATGAACACCGAGGTCCCGGTCGACGTGCAGCGCCCGGCCGACGAGGGCAAGTCGGCACCGAACCTCTACATGCTCAACGGCCTCGACGGCGGCATCGGCACCGCCAGCTGGCAGGCGCAGACCGACGCGCTGCAGTGGCTGGCCGACAAGCAGGTCAATGTCATCTCGCCGATCGGCGGTCGCGGCAGTTACTACACCGACTGGCAGAAGCCGGACCCGGTGCTCGGCGTGAACAAGTGGAGGACCTTCTTCACCGAGGAACTGCCCCCGCTGCTGGATAAGACGCTGCAATCCACCGGCCGCAACGCACTCGCCGGGCTGTCGACCTCCGGCACGTCGGTGCTGCAGCTGGCCGAGGCCAAGCCGGGCCTGTGGAAGTCCGTCGCCGCCTACAGCGGCTGCGCGCAGATCGCCGACCCGGCGGGTCAGCAGTTCGTGAAACTGGCCACCGAGACGTGGGCGGGCGGCAACACCGAGAACATGTACGGCCCCGCCAACGACCCGCAGTGGGCGGCGAACGACCCGGTGATCAACGCGGAGAAGCTGCGCGGCACCCAGCTCTACATCTCCAGCGGCAGTGGCATCCCGATGTTGGACGACGTCAAGTACTACCTCGGTAGTGCACCCGGCCCGACGGGCGCGGTCAACCTCGGCCTCGGTGTGATCATCGAGGCGGCCGTCAACGGCTGCACCGCCAATCTGAAGAACAAGCTCGATTCGCTGGATATCCCGGCGACCTACCAGTTCAACCCGGTCGGCACGCACTACTGGCCGTACTGGGAAGAGGCGCTGCACAAGTCCTGGCCGCTGCTGGCGCAGGGTATGGGTCTGACCGCCTGACGCTCAACTGTTCTCGATGGCCTGCCACCGCCGTACCAGGCGGTGGCAGGCCATTGTCAGTTCCGGTGGCGCCACTTCGGTGAGCTCGGTGTCGAAAGTGGCGAGAATGCCCGCGATACCCGCCCAGGACCAAGCGCCGAGGGTGAGCCGGCAGTGCTGCGGATCGAGGTATTCGACGACCGATCCGCCGGGCGCCCAGCGGGCCACCGTCTCGGCCGGCAGCCGTAGGCGTGCGGTGCCGACGCATTGCCAGTCGGCGGGGGTGTCGCCGCGGTCGTGGCTGGTCATGACGAAGTGGGCGACGTCGCCGCCGGGGAGATCCCGCGGGGTGAACGGCGTACCCGTAGGCGTCTGTAGGTGCAGGCGGTCCACCCGGTGCACCCGCCAAGTGCGGTCGGTGAGGTCGTAGGCGACCAAGTACCAGCGGCCCGCCCAGACCACCAGATGATGGGGCTCGATGCGGCGCGGTGCGCTGAAGTCGGCGTCGCGCGGATCGGGGCGGGTGCCGTCGGCCCGCAGCGCCTCGACGACGAGCAGGTGTTGGTGGCGCACCGCCCTGCCCACTGTTCGCAGCGCATCCGGCGCGATGGGCGGCCCGGGGAACTCCCAATAGTTCTGCAGCCTGGTCAGCCGCAGCGATTCCATGGCCGCGCGCAGCCTGGCCGGCATCACCTGCTCGAGGGTGTCCAGCGCGCGAGCGGCGTCGTGGCCCAGTCCGAAAACGGTGCTCGGGGCGGTCTGCAATGCCACTGCGACGGCGATCGCCTGCTCGTCGTCGAACAGCAGCGGCGGCAAGGTGTGCCCGGCGCCGAGTTCGTAACCACCGGTAGGCCCGTGCACGGTGTGGATCGGGTAGTCGAGCGACCGCAGCGTCTCGATGTCGCGCCGCGCGGTGCGTTCGCTCACACCGAGTCGCTCGGCGAGCTCGGGCAGTGACCAGCGACGGCGGGTGGCGAGCAGCGACAGCAGGCGCAGCGCTCGGCGGGAGGTATCGGCCACCGCCACATGATGACCGATGGTGGACACTCGGTGTCCACTACCGGTGGCACTCTCGCGTCCGACAGTTGTTCGAGATCGACCAGAGGAGCCGAAACAAGATGCGCATCATCGTCGTCGGGGGTGGGATCGGCGGACTCGCGCTGGCCGCCGGTCTGCGCCGCACCGGGTTCGACGTGACAGTTTTCGACCGTGACACCGACGTGGCCGCGACCGGTGGGTACCACATCACGCTCGA
Source organism: Nocardia sp. NPDC052316 (assembly GCF_044547795.1). Taxonomy (NCBI): domain Bacteria; kingdom Bacillati; phylum Actinomycetota; class Actinomycetes; order Mycobacteriales; family Nocardiaceae; genus Nocardia; species Nocardia sp. NPDC052316. Next base: position 205,745 of record NZ_JBIUBB010000003.1, on the reverse strand, counting down.
CGGGCGGGCACAGTCGGCGCTGCGGGAACTCGTCGCGCCGGAGATCTTCGAACGGTTGCTGGCTTCCGCGTCGGCGCTGCGGCTGCGGGAGCCGGACGCGCTGTGGGATCGGCGCGGGCGCTTGCTCGGCCACGGGCGAGATCTCAGCGGCGATGCCAGTGTGGACGTCGACCGGATCACGTTGCGGACGCTGCTGGCCGAGGCGGTCGGTGCCGATCTCCGGCTGGGCCGGGCCGTCACCGCGATCGGCCGGGCCGAGGACGGCACACCGCAGGTGATGTTCGCCGATGGGTCGCCTGTTCGCGGCGATCTGGTGGTGGGAGCGGACGGTGCACACTCGCTGGTGGCGCGCTACCTGGCCGGCGGACCGACCAACGCGCCTGCCGGCATCATCGGTTTCTCCGGGAGGACCGCTGTCGGCGATCTCAGCTCGGTCGAGCAGCGGCGGCTCGGACCACGGTCCGGGCTGGCCGTCGGTCCGCGCGGTGCGGCGCTGTATATCGGCTATCTCGATCCGTCCGGTAACGCGGTGCTCGACGCCCCCGGGCTTCGGGCGGCGGTCACGGTGGGGCCGACCTATATCTGGGGAGCCATGTTTCCCGAGTCCGCCGATACCGACGCGATGCGTGCCGCTCCCGGCGAGGTGCTCCAGAAGGAGCTGCTGACCTGGTTCCGCCGAGTCGGCTGGAGCGAGCGTTCGCTCGAGGTCATTGCCCGGGCCGATCCGGACAGTGTGGCCGCGTTCCGGTTCAACGCGGCGTCGACTCGGGCCCGAGATCTCGCACCCTGGCCGGCCGGGGTCATCACCGCGCTCGGCGACGCCGTGCACGCGACCCCGCCGACCGCGGGGATGGGGGCTGGTGCAGCCATCCGCGACGCCGCGAGTTTGGTTGCGAATCTGAGTGAGGTCGCGGCGGGTACTACCGCGCTCACGGTGGCTGTCAGTCGGTTCGAGGCGGAGATGCGTTCGCGCGGTAGTGAAGTGCTTACGCTGGCCATGAAGACGGTTCGATGGATACTGGCCACCGATACCCGGCTCGGGGCCGGTGCCGTGGTTGCCGCTGGACCAATTCTGGCTGCCGCCAACAGGATTCGACGGCGCTGATCGGCGAGCTCCGTAGGTGCCGGCTGCGGTCATGTTCGACGGCGGGTGGCTCGGTGCCACCCGCCGCCTATGGTTCCACCTACTGCGTGGGCCGGCTCCAACGCCTCGCCAGTTCGTCGAGCCGATCGCGGATTCGCCGAATCCGCTTGCTCGGAGCGGTTTTCGGGGAGCACAGGGAAACCGACAGCAGGTTCAGCGGTGCCCGCGTTGGGTGCGGTGCGTGTGTGTGCTGCAGGACGGCGCCGAGTTCTGGCCCGTACCCCAGATCGACCACGATTTGATCGGTGCGATACTCGATCCGGTCGGCGAGCGGTATCAGCGCCAGTGCCACCACCTCGGGTATCAGTCGCAGCAGCACGGCGGGGGCGAGGCCGACGATCACCGTGGTCGCCGCGACCGTCGGGCAGGCGACGAGGACTCTACTGAACACGGTCCAGCCGACGGCGAAAGCCCGGGAGCCGCGCGCGGGCAGTCGTCGCGCGATCGCCGCGCCGACGGCGGCCAGCCCGAGACCCGACATCAACGCGCGCTCGATCCAGATGACCGGCAGATTGTAGTGGCGAAACACCAACTGCCAGAACGTCAGTCGCCCCTGCACTCGTTGCGCGAGCTGGTGGGCGAGCACAGCTTCCAACTCACGCGGTGCGAGCAGGCGCAGCGACTCCGCGGGTACCGCGATCGTTCGGCCCGGCACCACGAAACGCCGGTCCTTCTCCCGCACCCACAGCGTGTAGGCAGCGGCGGCCACACCGGCTTTATATGCAACGTTCTCGAAGGCAGGAACCAGCTTGCGCGTCTCGTCCGACGTCGGCCGCCGCAGCCCGACCAGCCGCGCCGCCCACCGGCGGTCCGAGCCGCGGGAACACACCGCGGACCAGACAGCACACCCCAGTAACCAGGCCGCCGCCAGCGCACCCGGCACCTCGACACCCGCCGCACGGCCGAGGCCGTACAGCAACACCGTCACCAACGCCGCGGACGGCACCGCCGACCACACCAGCACCGTCCACGCCCGCACCCGATCCGCCACAGACCGCCGGGCCACAGCAGTTCCGCCTGGGTAATTCGCCTCAGCGATCACTTCGGAGGTCATGCCCGACGGTACAGCGGAAGCCGGCCGCCCCGCTGAACCGGCAGTGACCGTTCGATGGCCATCTACCTGCGATGCGCACGCATCGCGCAGCAGCATCCCGCGCCCACCGACCCAGGTTGTGACCAACGTCAAAGCCGAGCCGGATCGTTCATCACCGGCAGGGTGCTATCCAATTCCGCGATCATGCCTCGCGACGGCGGCCCACCACGCCACCAGTCGATCGGCCAACCCATCCACCCCGTAATGCTCCCGATGGTGATACGGATTCAGCCCGAAGTGCTCCTCGAGCTCAGTCCAGAGAAACTCGCTGACCTCAGCCCGCCCCGCCCCCGCACCCAGCCGCGTCACCAACGGGACGATCAAACATTCATACTCGTCGTCCACCAGATCGGCCACACCGATCGGATCCCATTGATTCAGCAGATATCTCAGATTGTCCGCAATCTCCGCCGCCCACACACCCCCATCGCCACCCGGTCCAGCGCCGTCACGGGAAACATCAGCCATAGCGTCGCACCGACTTGCGCCCCAGCACCAGGACCGCATCCGCCTCCATCCCCAACCACGCGCCGATCTCCCCCGCCGACATGGCCTCCACTCTTCACCGCGAAATAGCAGTACTGCCGAACCTTCACCTGGCGAATTCCATCACAGGCAGATCATCCACCACGTGCGGCAAAGCGCGATTGCGGGAAACTTCTTCAGAAGCAACCGGTTTCACACAGCTGATCGATGCGGGCCCAGATCTGATCGTCCGGCGGGAAATGGTGATCGAGGTCGTCGATCTGACGAAACCGGTCGATGATGGATCTGAGTTTCGCTGCCATGTCAGGGTTTCCCGCCCAGTAGTTGTCCGGGCTACGCAAGGTCGCCACCAGCAGGTCGCCTGGGTAACAGTTGCCTTGTGCTAACGGGTTCTGCTCCAGTAACGCCAGCGAGCAAGGCACCAGCGCGGCGACGTCTACCCCCTGCCCCAGCATGATCCGCAAATCCTCGGCGGACATCGAGCCGATCGTCTTGCGCCGCAACGCATGAACCGTCCGCACCAAGCGGGTGGCGTCGGCAGGCGGATCCGGCCACACAACGCCGTCGATCTGCTCCACGGTCGGCACTGCCGGATTCTATCCGGCCCGATCCCCCGCGCCGTGCGCACGGCGGGTGGTGTCCAGCGCCTATCGTCACTGCGATGAGCGCACACTTCGAGGAACTCGGCTGGCAGCAGACGCCGATGGGGGAGATCAGTTTGCGGCGGCGGTTCGATCCGACGGCGCGCATGGAGGTGTTCGAGGTCAAGCTCGGGGATGAGTATTTGATGTCGAGTTTGTTCACGGTGGCCGAACGTGAGCTTGCTCGGTTGGGGCTCGGGCGCACTGTGGGGGTGGAGTTGGATGTGCTGGTCGGTGGGCTGGGGTTGGGCTATACCGCGCAGGAAGCGTTGCGGGACAAGCGCGTTCGGGAGCTCACGGTGATCGAGTATTCGGCTGCGGTGATCGATTGGCACAACCGTGATTTGTTGCCTGCCACTGCCGGATTGGCGGCGGACGACCGAATCAGCTTGGTGTGTGCCGATTTTTTCGCGGCGGCGGCGAGCACGGTGGGGTTCGACCCCGATCGTCCGGGCCGAACCTACGATGCGATCCTGCTGGACATCGACCACTCACCACGGCACGTGCTGCATCACCCGCACGCGCCCTTCTACACGCGGGACGGGCTGCGGGCGCTGTCCGCGCATATCGCCCCGGGCGGCACGTTCGCCCTATGGTCCGACGACGCCCCGGATGACGAGTTCCGGTCCGTCCTCGAATCCGTGTTCACCGAGGTGGCGTCCGAGGAGGTTGCCTTCGACAATCCGCTCACTCGCGGGCGGTCGACCAACACGATCTATCTCGCCACCCGACCCTGACGGGCAACCACCTCATTGTCCGCGCGGGATAACGTGCAGTTCCACCTGGCCCAGTTGTCCCGCGCGAACAGTCGCGGTCATGTAGGTGTGCTCGGGCTGCCTGCGCCGATCCGTCGGCGAGCCGGGGTTGAGCAGCCGTAAACCGTTGTCCGCGACCGTGTCCCACGGGATGTGACTGTGCCCGAATACCAGCACGTCGGTGTCGGGGAAGTCCCGCGCGCACCGCTGCTCACGACCTTTGGCAGCCCCGGTCTCGTGCACCACCGCAAGACGCACCCCAGCCAGTTCGGCTCGGGCGACCTCGGGCAGCCGCGCCCGCAGCAGCGGTCCGTCGTTGTTGCCGTAGACGCCGATCAGCCGCTTGCTGCGCGCCTCGAGCCGATCCAGCAACGCCACCTCGACCCAGTCACCGGCGTGCACGACCACGTCGGCCACCTCGACCGCTCGCCACAGCTGCTCGGGCAGGTCGCGCGCCCGCTTCGGCACGTGTGTGTCGGACATGATGAGCAACCGCATGCCCTCCGGTGTAGCACGGGTGGCGGCCCGCCACGGTCAACGCAGCCGAAGGATATTGATCGGCCACCAGAACCAGCGGCCGGTGAGCGCGGCTATGGTGGGCACGACGAACGAGCGGACGATCAGCGTGTCGAGGAAGAGTCCGATGCCGACGGTGGTGCCGATCTGCGCGATGTTGTGCGCGTAGCTCACGAGCATGGCGAACATCGTCACGCCGAAGACGAGCCCGGCGGTGGTGACCACCCCGCCGGTATTGACCATCGACCGGATGATTCCGGTATTGATTCCCGCCGACAGCTCTTCTTTGAAGCGACTCACCAACAGCATGTTGTAGTCCGCGCCCACGGCGACCAAGAAGATGAACGACACCGGCGCCACCGACCAGTGCAGCGGGTTACCGATGATGTGCTGCCAGATGAGCACGGTCAGTCCCAAGGCGGACAGATAGGACAGCGCGACCGTTCCGATCACCGCGATGGCCGCGACGAGACTGCGCAGCAGCAGCAACACCACACAGAACACGAAGGCGAACGCGGCGACGACACTGGTGATGAAGTCCTCCCGGACGAACGCCTCGATATTGAGCAGCGTGCCGCCGGGTCCACCGATACTGACCGTGCTGCCCGCCAGCGAGGTGCCTTTCATCGCGTCCAGCGCGGTGGGAATGATCTTGGCGCTGAGATCCATGGCTTCCCGGCTGAAACCCTCCATCTGCGGCGTCACGATCATCCGGGTCACCTTGCCGTCCGCCGAGAAGAAGTAGGGCAGCGCGCTTTTGAAGAGCGGACTGTCGAACGCTTGGCTCGGCAGGAAAAAGAACTCGTTGGGATCGCCTGCGGTGAACCCTTTCCCGACTTCGTTCAGAAATTGCGTGATCTCCGATATCTGCGGGAGCAGGATGTTCAATGTGCCCTGTAGCGGCGCGAGCACGCCGGTCACCTGGCCGATGAACTCGCGCAGGCTCGCGACCTGAGCATCGAGCTGCGGAAGCGCTTGCGCGGCAGTGCGAACGCCGCTCACGAGCCCGTCGACCGTGTTGTCCAGCCGCCCGACATCGTCGAAAAGGGAGAATCCGGTGAGCGCCGCCTGGCAGGCGCTGACGTCTCGGCAATTCGGGATCGAGCTCACCATTTGCTTTGCGGGCCCGGCGGTATCGCGAATGGAGTTCAGCTTCTCGACGACACCGGCGACGGCCGACTGCAACGCGACCGCGTTGCCGTTCACCTGGGCGAACCCCTGTTCCCCGGTGTCGAGCGCACCCTGCACCCCTTTGATGGTGAGGTTCAACTGATCGATCCGCCCGGCCAGGCCGGTCAGGTCATCGAGCCGCGGCGCGAGCATGTCCTTCAGCTGGGTGAAGCGATTGCCGATGTAGCCCGCCTGATTGGTCAGCGTGCCTTCTTCGAGCGGAGTCGTCAACGGCCGCGTAATCCCTTGCACCGCACTGACTCCGGGCACCTTCAGCACCGCGTTGGTGAGCTTCGCGAGCGCGATCAGATCGCCGGGATTGCGCAGATCGTGATCGGATTCGACCAGCAACATGCTGGGCGCCATGATGTTCGGCGGCAGATGACGGTCGGCCGCCGCGATCCCCAGGTTCGCCGGCGAATCGCTCGGTTGCGCGATGCGCTCGTTGAAGCTCGGCCGGAAGGTCGGCAGAACAAGGATCGCGAGCACCAGCACGGCGAGGCTGGCCACCAGAACGGGCCCGGGCCAGCGGACCACCGAGGTCGCGATCCGCCGCCACCGGCGCTGGGACGACTGCGGACGCGGCTCGAGAAAGCCGAGCCGACTGCCCAGCGCGAGCAGCGCGGGCCCCAGCGTCAAGGCCGCGGCGAGGGTGACGCTCACCGCGATGGTGCACGGCAAGCCGGAGGTACTGAAGATGGCGAGCCTGGTGAAGGACATGCAGGCGGTCGCGCCCGCGACGGTGATGCCGGAGGCGATGATGATGTGCAGGACCCCGCGTAGCGCGGTGTAATACGCCGTTTCGGGGTCTTCGCCCGCGCGCCGTGCCTCCTGGTATCTACCGAGCAGGAAGATGCCGTAGTTCGTACCCGCGCCGAGCACGATCACCGCGAGCAGCGCGGAGGCGAAGATGGAGACGCCGATGATCTGCTGTTCGCCCAGGTATGCCACCACCGGACGCGCCACAGCCAAACCCATTCCGACCGTCAGCAGCGGCATCGCCACCGTGATCGGCGAGCGGTAGACGCAGAGCATCACCGCGCCGACCAAGCCTGCGCACACCAGGATCAGCAACAGCATCGAATCGTTGATCGAGACGAGTTCGTCGTTGACGACCGCGGACGGACCCGTCAGATGCACGGTGATGCCCGGCGGCGGTGGATAGTCGGCGATGATGTCCCTGGCTGCATGAGTGGATTCCATGGCCAGCGCCGTGCCCATATTGCCGGCCAGGTTGAGCAGCACGAAGGACGCTTTACCGTCGGAACTCTCACTCGCCGGGGAGAAATTTGGATTGGACCACAGGTCCATCGCGGAGTTGACGTGCTTCGTGTCCTGCGTCAGCCGGTCGAGCAGCGCCGAGTAATACCGGTGCGCGTCATTGCCGAGCGGCGCGTCCCCCTCCAGCAGCACGTAGACGAAATTGTTGGTCCCCGCCCCGCCGAACGAATTACCCATCTTGACGATCGCCTGCACCGAGGAGGCCTCGTCCGGCAGGAAGGACCGGGCGTGTCCGTTGACCACGGTCTCCAATTGGGGCACAAAGAGATTGAGTCCACCGGCGAGGAGCAGCCAGACCACGACGATCGGCACCGAGAACTTGTACAGCAGCCGCGCGGGCAACGGCCGGCCCGGCGCGCGGCGTGCCAGCTTCCGGTCGAACGGCACCGAGAATTCCCCGCGCATCCTGCCGAGCACCTCGCGCATCCGGCTCGATGCCTGCGCCATTCGCCCGCTCATGACACCGGCACCGTGCAGTTGACCGAGGCGAACCGCCCGCTCGCCACCTGAGCATCACGGGCTTGCCCGTCGACGACTATGCGGCAGGAGACCTGGTCGGCGTCCGCTTGCGCGACAATGCCGGTGGCCATGGTCAGTGTGCGGGTGCGCAAGGAGGTCCGCCACGGCAGGTCGGCGGAGACATCGGTGACGGTGCCGTGCTCGTCCAGATACGACAGCCGCACCGGTGTGCCGCGCGGACCGTCGATCTCGTAGTCGACAACCTTCTCGCTGAGCCGTCCCAGCACCGGGGGCGGGCTCGAATGCCCGATCGCCAGGTCCGGGATCTCGCTCAAGCGCAGCCGAGCGATGAATATGGCCGTCAGACCCAAAACCAGGAATACCACGCCGTATACCCAGGCACTCTTCATGACGTTCTCCGCTATCCGTTCGAACCCGTGTGTCCTCGTTCTCCGCAAGTTCGCGTCGCTGGCCTCGTTCGCTGGCACCTCGGCGACAGTCACGGACTTCGGCCATTGTCGGCTCATTTCCGTGACGCACGGTAACAGATAGAATTAAAGGTAGGCAATATGCCATACGACATACCCGGCTCACCGCTTTGACCACGGCTTTCGATGTGAAACACTGCCAGGACCGGTCCCGCTACGCCTGTCGGTGCCGCAGCGTCAACCCGTCAGGCACCCGCCCCGACACGGTGGTTTTCACCCCGCACTGTGCGCTGCGATGGCACTGTTGGGCGGCGCGACGGCCACGCTCTGCGCACCCCGCTCAGTCACGATGATCTCCGCGGGCAAGTGCAACCGCGCCACGATCCCGCTGATCGGCGACGCGGTGAGCTCGACCTCGATACCGAGCCGACGCGCCAATCGCCCGACCACATAGAGCCCGACATAGCGCGTCGGCGCGACGACGAAGTCCTGCTCGCCGCGCAGCCGCGCATTCGCCTGGGCCAGCTTGTCCGCCGGCATCCCGATGCCGTGATCGACGACCGCGAGCAGATATCCGGAGGCGACCATCCGGCCGTAGATCTCCACCTCGACCTCCGGCGGCGAGAAGGCGAGCCCGTTCTCGATCAACTCGGCGAGCATGTGCGCGAGACCGGTGACCACACCGCCGACGATCGCGACCTCATCGAGCCGGTGCACCACCACCGGGTGATAGTCGGCCACCTCGGATAGTCCGGCGCGGATCACGTCGCTGAGCGCGATCGGCTCGGCCCAGCGTCGCGGACTCGCTTCGCCGACGAGCACCAGCAGGTTCTCCGCGTTGCGGCGCATCCTGGTGGCCAGGTGGTCGAGCTCGAACAGGTTGGACAGACCCTGGGGATCGAGCTCCGTGCGCTCGAACTCGCTGATCAAGCCGAGCTGACGGCGCACCAGATTCTGGTTACGGCGCGCGAGGTTGGCCAGCGATTCCTCGGTGTTGCGGCGAACCAGCGCCTGCTCCGAGGCCAGCGCGAAAGCGGTGCGCTGCACGCCGTCCAATGCCGCTGTCAGGGTGGTGATTTCGGTGCTGGCGCCGGGTGCGGTGCGCACCGGCTCGGGCGGGAGCGGCTGGGAACGGTCGGCCGCCTGCCAGGCCGCGATGATGCGCGGCAGTCGGCGATCGGCGACATCGTCCGCGTCGGCGGTCAGCATCGCCAGCGGGCGCACGATGGCCCGCACGCTGACGAAAACCAGTGTCGCCTCGGCGATTACCGCGATCAGCGCCGCGAGCAGCACACCGCCGAGGATCAGCGCGGCGTGCTTGCGCAGCACCGCAGCGCGCTGCCGGACATCGTCACCGATCGCCTGTTGCACGCCGTGCTGCGCATCGATGACCGCCGTCATCTGCGCCCACCACTTCCCCGGATCGACCGGACGCACCAGCGGTCCGGCGTAGGACGCAACGGCCGTCTGCTCTGATTCCGCTGCCTCAGTGGCATTTTCACCATGCAGTACGGCGTCGAGCAGTCGCTGCTGGCGGGCCGTCGCGTAGAGCGTGAACGCGGTGAGGCCCGCCGTCTTGGCGGCGCGAATCTGCAGAAATTGCCCGTACTCGTCGGGCCGGAACGCATCGGCGGTGAAGACGCCATTGAGAAAGCCGCGTTCCTTCGCCGTCTGTTCCTTCACGTCACCCAGTGCGTACAGCGCTCGCAATCCATGCCGGATCTGCTCGTCGCGTGCCGAGTCCAGGCCGAGCGTCAGACGATTCAGCGCGGCGATGCCGTCGGTATAGAACTGAAAGGCGGTCTGCCTGCTGATCCGATGACCGTCGATCTGTGCACGTGTCGTCACGATGGTCGCGAATCTATCGAGAGCCGAACGTAATTGGTCACCACCGGTGTCTCCTGCGTCGAGTATGTCGATCGCCCGATCGGTGCGCACCCGTTGATCGGCCAATGCCTGCTCGAGCCCGGCAGCGCCACCCAGCAGCCCGTTGCTCAGGCCACGCTCCCGCTGTACCTCCTGCACCAGATCCTGCACCGCCAGTGCGTGCGACACCGCGGTGACGGTCGCACCGCTCTGCCGATAGGAGCCGACCTCCCGGACAACGATCACCCCGAGCGACACCGAAACCAAGACCAGCGAAACAATCAGTATTCGCCCCAATTGCCCACTGATGGTGCGCGGTCGAACAATTCGGCTGCGCGCGGCCGTACGTTCACCATCCGGCCCGGAAATGATTTCCGTTCTGCCACCGCGATTTTCCGATCGTCGACGTGCACGCACAGCCAGCTCCTCCGATTCATCGAAGCGATCGCTTCCCGGTGAGCGCACGGAAAGTCAGGTGCAGCCTCTATCCGCGCCACCCGGCTGTCAACGCGAAGAACGGACAAATCAGGCACCCGTTACATTTCTAAACACGCTGGTAATCAACCATTTTCGACATGTCGATTCCCGCACAGCGGACCGGCGAACGCGGTGAGGTCCGCGGCGGTCAGCAGGTCGGCGAGCAACCCGGCGGACACGGCCACATCGCGGCGCATTACCCACATCCACCGACGACCACGGGCCGATCCGGCATAGGGTTTTCCCTATGACGAGCAACCCGTTCTTCGAGCGCAGCACGCTTCCCTACCAGTTGCCGCCGTTCGCCGAGATCGGCGAGGAGCACTACGTGCCGGCGTTCGAGCGCGGCATGGCGGAGCAGTTGACCGAGATCGACGCGATCACCGCCACGGACGAGGAGCCGTCCTTCGGCAATACCGTGGTGGCACTGGAACGCTCGGGAGCGCTGCTCACCCGGGTCTCCAATGTCTTCTTCAACATCGCTTCCTCGGACTTCACTGCGGGGACCGAGGCGATCGAGGCCGAGATGTCGCCGCGGCTGGCCGCGCACCGCGACGCCATCCACCTGAATGCCGACCTCTTCGCCAGGATCGAGTCGCTCTACCGACGCCGCGCCGACCTGGGCCTCGACGCCGAGGAACTGCGGCTGGTCGAGCAGTATCACCTGCGGTTCGTCCGGGCAGGCGCCGGACTGGACGCGGCGGGCCAGACCCGGTTGCGCGAGCTCAACACCGAAATCGCGGCGGCGACCACGGAGTTCGGGCAGAACAACGTGACGGCCAGGAACTCCGCGACGGTGATCGTGACGAAGGCCGAGGAACTGGCCGGGCTGAGCCCCGCCGAGGTGACCGCCGCCGCCGAGAACGCCCGCTCGGCAGGCCACGCGGAGGCCTGGGCGCTGAGCCTGCAGAACGTCTCCAATCAGCCCGTCCTCGCCGAACTCGCCAACCGGGAGCTGCGGCGCAGGGTGATGGCGGTCTCGCTGGGGCGTGGACTGCCCGAGAACGGCGACCTCGCCGTCCGGATCGCCGCCCTGCGCGCCGAACGCGCCGCGCTACTCGGCTACCCGGACCACGCCGCGTACGCGGTGGCCGACCAGACCGCGCGCACCCCCGAGGCCGTCGAGGAGATGCTCGGACGGCTGGTCCCGCCCGCGGTGGCCAACGCCGACCGCGAGGCGACCGAGCTGGCCGCCGCGATGCGCGCGGACGGCACCGACGACGAACTGCGCTCGTGGGATTGGCAGTTCTGGTCGCAGCGGGTGCGGGCCGAGCGGTTCTCGCTGGACGCCGAGGCCTTGCGCCCCTACTTCGAACTAGAGCGGGTGCTGCACGACGGGGTGTTCTTCGCCGCTGAGCAGGTCTACGGGATCACCCTGCGTGAGCGGACGGACCTGGTCGGTTACCACCCGGAGGTCCGGGTCTTCGAGGTGTTCGACGCGGACGGCAGCGCACTGGGGCTGTTCCTCGGTGACTTCTTCGCGCGGCCGTCGAAATACGGCGGGGCCTGGATGAACGAGCTGGTCAGCCAATCCCGGCTGCTGGAAACGCGGCCGGTGGTGGTGAACAACCTCAATATCGTGAAGCCGCCGGCCGGTGAGCCCGCGCTGCTCACCTGGGACAACGTCCGAACGCTCTTTCACGAGTTCGGGCACGCGCTGCACGGGTTGTTCTCGAATGTGCGCTACCCGTTCTTCGCGGGCACCGAGGTGCCGCGCGACTTCGTGGAGTTCCCGTCGCAGGTGAACGAGGTGTGGATGATCCGGCCCGAGGTGCTGGCCAACTATGCCCGCCATATCGAGACCGGCGAGCCGATGCCCGCCGAGCTGGTCGAGCGGATGACGGCGGCGCAGCGGTTCGGTGAGGGCTTCCGAACCGTGGAGTATCTCGGGGCGACGCTGCTGGATTGGGCGTGGCATCGCGTGCCGGGGGCCGAGGCGCTGGCCGGGGCCGACGCCGAGGCGTTCGAGGCGGCGGCGCTGCACAAGGCCGGACTGGCCATCGAGGCGATCCCGCCGCGGTATCGGACGGGTTACTTCGCACACATCTTCGCGGGCGGATACGCCGCCGGGTACTACTCCTATATCTGGAGCGAGGTGCTGGACGCGGACACCGTGGACTGGTTCGACGACGGTGCCGCGTCGATCAGGGAAAAAGGGACGGTCTTCCGGCGCGAACTGCTCGCCAAGGGCGGATCGGTGGACCCGCTGGCGGCGTTCGAAGCCTGCCGCGGGCGGGCCCCTGAGATCGAGCCGCTGCTGGCCCGCCGCGGGCTGATCTGAGGGCCTGGGAACGGCACGGCAGCGCACGCCGGTGGCGTACGCTGCGGAGGATCGCCGCTTCCTACGCGAATTCGGTTGCGACATAGCCCGTTTGGAAACGATCGAGGCGGGAATGTCGCGAACACCCGGCCGGACCGCACCGGGGAGCCGATCCAGAGGAGCCTGCTCGTGACACGAACCGCACTCGCCTTCGCCGCCGCCACCGCAACCGCGCTGCTCGGAACCGCCGCCGCCCAGGCCCAGGCGGACGACACCCCGCCGACCGTCGGCGGTGGCTCCGGCATCCTGGTCGACTCGAAGGTCGGTTGCACCTTGACCACCATCGGTAAGGACAGTGCCGATCGGCTCGTCGGTTTGACCGCCGGGCACTGCGGGGAGCCTGGCTCGGTCGTCGTGGTCGAAGGCGACCCCAACGGTGCGGCGGTGGGCCGATTCGCCTACTCCGACCGTACGTTGGACTACGCGGTCATCGAATTCGACGCCGAGCGGGTGCGTCCGGTGAACGGGGTCGGCGGCACCACCATCACCGGTCTCGGTGCGCCCGCCCAATTTCCGTCGGTGGTGTGCAAGCGCGGCAGCACCAGCGGAACCAGCTGCGGTGTCGTGTGGGGCGATGTGCGCGCAACCAGCACCGAGACCTGGACCCAGATGTGTGTGATGAAGGGCGATTCCGGCGCGCCGGTGGTGGCGGGTACCACGCTGGTCGGCATGGTGAACGCCTATCTCGGCGTCGGTTGCCTCGGGCCGCAGGTCGGCACCAACATCAGCGCCATCATGAACGACCTCAACGCGCGGGGCGGGGTCGGCGCCGGCTATCGGCCGCTCTGACCTCCCCGCGCTACGGCAGGTAGCGCGCCATCTGCGGGACCGCTTCGGCCAGGTGATGAGCGTAAATCCCTTCACCGAGCCCGATGAAGTACCAACATTGCGGTGTGCGAACGAGTTTGCCCATCGCCAGGCCGGTGTGCGGGCCGCCGCTGAGCAGGTAGCGGGTGATCTCGAGGCCCGAGGTGGTGTCGACCAGCCGGAAGTACGCGTTCTCGATCTGCGCGAAACTCTGCCCCGAGTACGAGGTCACGAGGAAGATGACCGAGGTCACCTCGGGCGCCAGCCGCGCCAGCTCGACGGTGATCACCTCGTTGTCCCCCGCGCCGTCCCCGATCGGGCTGTCACCGCTGTGCGCGATCGCCCCGTCCCGCGAGACCAACTGCTCGTGGTAGACGGTGTCCACCAGGACTTCCCCCGCGAAAACCAAAGCGGCCGAATTCAAGTCGATCCGGGTGCCCGGGGTTACCGTGCCGTCGAAATCGACCAGCAAAGTTTGGTCGGAAGGATCCCACCCCAGGGAAACGGCAACGTGCTCCGGCGAGGTGCCATCGGAGTTCTGCAACGGGAAGGACAACCGTGTCCCCTTTCTCAGGGGCGACCACGGTATCCAGCTACCGCAACGCCTAACTATTTCCAACTGTACCCAGGGCTGGTATCGACCGCTCCCGCCGTGCCTGCTCGTCATCGAGAAGCTCGTCATCATTGACGCTGCCGGGTGCGCCGCTACTCCGCGTTCGGCCCGCACCTGTGCTGACCGAACCCGAAAAGCCCGTCACCGGCCGCATACCCCGCAAATCATGAATTCAATCGCAGAGATTCACCACGCTCACAATCCGACCGACGGCGGCGGTCCGGCGCAATACTGTCACCCCATGGCTACCCCCGACTTCATCCGAACCATCCGCGCCGACGCCGGCCAGCAACTGCTGTGGCTACCCGGCGTCAGCGCCGTGGTCTTCGATGACGACGGCAGGCTGCTGCTCGGGCGCCGCGCCGACAGCGGTGCCTGGGCGATCATCGCCGGAATGCCGGAACCCGGCGAGCAGCCTGCGGCCTGCGCCGTCCGAGAGGTGTTCGAGGAGACCGCCGTTCACTGCGTCGCGGAGCGTCTGGTGCTCGTCCAGGCAATGCCGCCGCACACCTACCCGAATGGTGACATCTGCCAGTTCATGGACATCACCATCCGGTGCCGGGCGATCGGCGGCACGGCGCGGGTCAACGACGACGAATCCCTGGAGGTCGGGTGGTTCGAGGTGTCGGCGTTGCCGGAGCTGCCCGCGCACGAGATGCTGCGCGTCGAGCAGGCACGGGGCGACGGGGCGGCGTGGTTCGAACCTGCTCCCTGACAACCGGTTCGGCAGCGCATTACTTCTGCTCGCAGGCGGTGACCGAACCACGCGAGCCTTGGCCCTTGATGGTGCAGGTGTTGGTGCCTGCGCTGCCGTCGACGAGGTTGTTGTTGACGTCGATGGTGATGGTGTCGTCGTCGTTGCCGCCGAAGATGCTGCCGTTGTTGGCGATTGCGGTGATGGTGTCTTTGCCGGTGCCGCCGTTGGGGTCGGCGCCCGCGGTGGGGCCGGTGCCGTCGCCGAGGACGACGGAGTCGGTGGTGCCTACCGTGCCGACGTCGATCTTGTCGTCGCCGTTGCCGCCGATCAGCGTGGCGGCACGGGTGCTCGGGTCCTTGTTGAGCGACGTGGCCGACAGCGTGTCGTTACCGTCGCCGCCGAAAACGCTTGCGCCGAGGTACATGTCGGCGGCCTTGATGGTGTCGTTGCCGTCGTCGCCCCAGAGTGCGGCGCCCGCGCCGCCGAGGGTGCCGCCGGTGACGATGTCGTCGCCGGGGCCGCCGTGCACCCAGCCGCCGGTCATCTCGTCCACCGTGATGGTGTCACCGGCCGCGTCCGGGACGGGCGCGTAGGCATCGCCGTAGATGTCGGCGGCGCCGACGGTTCGGTGGACCGAGATCGTGTCCTTGCCCGCTCCCCCGAACACGGCGTCCGGTGCGTCGGGCGCGGTGCCGCTCGGCGGACGCTCGCCGAGGCTGACGGTGTCGATGGCGATGGTGTCGTCGCCCTCGTCGCCGGATACCCGGCCGCCGTGCGCACCGGCGGTCGTCTCCGGCTTGGCCGGGTCGGGCTGGAAAACATAACCGACACTGCCGATTCGGAGCACGTCGTTGCCCGGCCCGCCCACGACCGCACCGTGGCGCCCGACATTACCGCCCGGCCCCTTCTGCATGACGGCATCGCAGGCGGCGGGCCGCTCTTGGCCGCCGACCGTGATCTCGTCATCGCCGGGACCACCGTCGAGGATGCCGCCGTTGACATCGTTCGCCCCGAGTTCGGCTGCTGGACACAGGAACCGGCCGACATTACGGGCGGAGATCTTGTCCTTGCCCGCACCGCCGGACACCACCGCACCCTCCAGCACGTCACCCTCGATCACGATGGTGTCGTCACCGTCGCCCGCGTCGAGCACCGAACCGGCCGTGAGATTGTCCGAGCAGGTGATGGTGTCGTTACCCGCCGTCACCGCCCCGGCGCAGCCTGCGGGCAATCCCTCCGCCCGCACCGGCGCGACCGCAAGCACCATTCCCGCCAGTAATGCGGACAAGCCCACCATCGACCGTGCACCGCGCGCTCGAACGACCACAGTTCATCCTTCCGGTCTCACCGACAACGATGTCCGGCGTGCACGCCGCTACTGCGCACACCGCCGATTCGTATTCGAACCTGTAAGCCGTTCGGATCGGTCGGGGATCCAGGGGACGCGGATCGCGTCGGGCCCGGCGGGATTCGGATCCGGCACTGCCGGAGTGAGTTCGCTGCCCCGCGGCAGCGACCAGGCCGTGGGTTACTGTGCGAACCTTCCGGCGCAGCAGCGCTATTCGACCGGATCGGATTCGTAGACGGGGATTCCCCTCGCGTCCAGCATCTGGATGATGCCGACGAACTGATCGCGATCGCCGACGGCCTCGGGGACATACTCATTGATCTCGGCGTGGGTGATGTACTTCTGTTCGTGCCCGAGCGCGATGAGTTCTTTCATTCCGGGATTCGCCATGCAATGTCTCCAGTGTCGGGTGGCCGAACGGCTGTCCGTCCAGGGACGGCCAAGGCTATCAGCGCGACCGGGGTGACGACTGAGATATCGCTGGACTCTTGATGTTTGACGGCCACCGCCGGTGGCGCGGCGTCGCCGCGCTCGGCGACGGACGCCACGCGGGCAGCCGAGCAGCGAACTATTTGGCGATGGTGAAGCTGGTGCCGTTCTCGGCGATCGGGCCTGGACCGAGCTCACCATTCGTGGCGGCGATCGAATAACCCACCGGCTCGAATGCGGTCAATGGTTTTCCGTCGATCCGCACATTGGTGAAGGCGATCGGGCTGAACGTCGGCAGGGCGCTGTTCAGCTGTCCTTCGACGATGATTTCCGCGCTCAACGCGGGGGCGTCGGACTCCGCGACGGTGGTCCGCGTCCAATTCTGCGTCATATTCGCCAGCGTCATGGTGTACGCCTTACCGTCGAAGGTGACCGACGCACTCATTTTGTCGCCGGGGTTCGAGGTCACATCCGGATAGATCACCGGACCCGCCGGATAGGCTTCCCACAGCGCCATTCGATACGTCTGCTGGGCACACATCGCGGCGCCCTGAGCCGAGCCGGTGCCCAGCACCGCGCACCCTTCGGAGGCGACCTGCCCAATCTGGCTGTTCATACTCTGGGCCGCCCTGACCGCATTACGGAACCACGCGGGATTATCGGCGACGGTGGCGCTGGCCATATTGAGGACCGCCAATCCAGGCACCGAGGCGAGCGCGCCCGCCGGGCTGACGCAAATGGCCTCGGAGCCGGTCTGCATCAACGGCAGGGCCTGCTTGCCGTTGACCAGCGTCCCGTTCAGGCCGACCCAGGGCACTACGCGCTGGATCACGCCCGTGTCCGAGCAGGTGACTTCGGGTTCGATCCATTCCGCGCTGACGCTCGTGAAATTGCCCGTGACGACGTAACCGGCCCAGTTCGTGCCGCGGATGCGCGGCGGCGTCGGCTCCGATTTCGCTCCCGGCGGCGACTTCGGTGCCGGATTCGGCTCCGGCGCCGCCTGCGCTGGCACCAGCGATGGCGAAACCAGCACCACCACGATCGCCCCCACCACCGACGCGGCGAGACGGCTTCGAATACGCGTCCGACCCGGGGTAGTCGTCATGAAGGGCCACGATAGCCGAAAAGTATGACCGAGTGGCGACGGCACACCCCACGGGACCGCAGAAATTACGCCGGTACCCCGAACCTACGATTGTTTCATTTCGCGGACACTCCGGCGCAGCTGCACCACATTGCCGGTTACCAGTGATTTGCTGAATTAGCACTACCGGCTTGGAGATCGACCCGTGGATACGAAAGGACCGAATCGATGATGCGGTACTTCATTCCTACTCTTACAGCAGCCGTCTGTGCCATTTTCCTCGGTGCCGCTCCGGCGAACGCCGTCGCCACCGACTGCGCGGCCCCCGATGCACCGCCGATTTGCGCGACGCCGTCGAGCAGTTGGAAAACCCATCCGGTGGGTTCCTCGCTCTCGCTACCCAGGGCCGGCGTCAAGGCGCTGGCCATGACAATGGTGCCGCCGCACCATTTCTGGGCGTTCGACAACATCATCACCCGGGAAAGCGGCTGGAATGTCTTCGCCGTCAATCCGGAGAGCGGCGCCTACGGGCTCGGCCAGGCCCTGCCGCCACACAAGATGGGCACCCACGGGCTCGACTGGCCGTTCAACCCGGTGACCCAGATCCGCTGGACCTACGACTACATGAACAAGCGCTACGGCAGCCCCATCGGCGCCTGGGAATTCTGGCAAGCGCACCACTGGTACTGATCCGCGATACACAGGGACGCGGCGCACCTAGTCTTGATTCCGTGCGTCGGCTACTCCCCCTCTTGCTGCTTTCCCTCACTGCCTGCGCCGCGGAGTCGGCCCCGGCGCCGCCACCTCCGCCCACCACCACCGAACACGTCCGCACACCGCAGGACTGCACCAAGCTGACGGTCACCGCCATGACCGTCGAGCCCGGCATCGCCTACATCTTCGGCACGCACGCCGAGTGGCTGCCCAAGGGGCAGTTCATCCGGATCAGGGTGGCGATCACCAACACGGACAACACCTTCCGCACCACCCGACCGAGCGACTACCACCTCGACGACGCGGCCGATCGCCCGCACCAGCCCAGCGTCGACGCGATGGCGATCAAGCGCCAGCCCACCGAGCTCACCCTCGGTGCCGGGAATCGGGCGGAAATGGACCTCTGGTACGACATCCCGGTCGATACGTCCGCAAAACTGCTGCGCGACAACACCTGTGCCACCACGATTGCGCTGCCCGGTTAGCGCACCGCAGGCGGGAGCGGATCAAGGAGCAGGGATGCCGGACCAGAGATCGCAGTGGTGGTTTCGAGATATGTCGGCGATGGTGAAGTTCTCCGGTTCGAGGACCAGCGTCTGGTCACCGGTGTGCCTGGGCCAGTCCGGCAGGCCCTTACCGTTCGGGTCGCCGGCCCAAACGAAACCGGACCAGTAGCGGATCATCTTGTCGGACAAGTCTTTCTGGGCGGGACCGGCCGGTGGCGAAACATCCTTCAGGTCGAACAGGTAGGGCAGCTCGAAAGCGTGTGACGCGCCCAGCGGGAAGGGTGGCGGGGTGGGCACGCCGGGCAGCGGCGCGGCATTGCGGTCCGCGAACTGGTAGGCGTACACCGGGCCGGTACGGACGAGAGATTGCGCCATGCCCGCGATCGGGCAGACGAAAAGGTAGTCGGTCATCACCGCCGACCAGGCCAGCGTCGGCTGGTCGTAGGCGGTCAGTGGATACCGCTCGGCCACGGCGTCGGCTCGGGGGCCGAACGCCGTCAGCAGCTGGGGATACTGCTCGGCGGCGATCGTCTGCCGGGCGGTGAAGTAGGTGTACTCGTCGTGGTTCGAGCCGATGAGCACCGGCACCTTCGCGGCCTTACCCGCGCGGAAGGCGGCCAGCGGGTCTTCGGGCAGCAAGGGCTGACCGAAGATCGGACCGGGCAGCCCGTCTCCGCCCTCGCCGGTGAACTGCAACGGAGTCGCGGCGACCTTGTCCGCGGGCAGCGCGCGCAGGCACTGCGCGGTGGCGGCGTCGGCGCCAGGGCAGCCGAGCGTCGCCGCGTATTGCTCGCTCTTCGCGACCGCGGTCGCCCGGTCGGCCTGCAATTCGCACGGGCCGCTCTGCAAGATCGCGCCGTGGAACAACCGCTCCGAGGCGGGCGACACCAGGTGATCACACACCGACATCGCCCCTGCCGACTCACCGGCGATGGTCACCTCGGCCGGATCGCCGCCGAACGCCGCGATATTGTCGCGCACCCAGCGCAGCGCAGCCTGCTGATCCATCAGCCCGAAATTGCCCACCTGCCCGTCCTCGTGCGCCACCGAGGGATGTCCGAGAAAGCCGAGCGCCCCCAGCCGGTAGTTGACCGTGACCACCACCATGTCGCCGGTCCGCACCAGCCGCGACGGGTCGTACCAGTCGCCGCTGCCCACGACGAAGGCCCCGCCGTGGAACCACACCATGACCGGTCGGGGCCGCTCGGACGTGCTGCTCGGCGTCGACACGTTCAGAAACAGGCAGTCCTCGCTGCCCGAGAGCGGTCCGGGACCTTCCGCCTGGAGGCACTGCGCGCCCGGTGCGGTGGCGTCCCGCTCCTGCGACCAGATGGCCGGTGCGGCGGGCGGTTTCCAGCGCAGTTCGCCGGTAGGTGCTGCCGCATAAGGTATGCCGGAGAACGCGCGCACGTCCGCGGTCACCGAACCGCGCACCGGCCCGGACTGGGTCCGCACGACCGCCGCATCGGTCGCCTGCTGCCCGTTCGAGTCGTCGCACCCGACCAGCGCGCCGCACACCACGGCGAGGACGGCGATTGGCACGGCCATCCGCCGTGCCCGCACCCGGAGCTTGTCGGACCAGTAGGCGTTCATCGCGGAGCCTCTCTGTCGCGGGACGGTCGGCGCAGCCGCGGTGCGAACTACCGCGGCCGCTAGGAAGCGCTACCGGTGGCCGGACGCGACCGCCGCCGTTCACACGCGGCGGCGTCGGCATTCGGACGGTCCGCACCAACGCGGGCACAGCCCTGCGCCGTGTACCCCTCGCGATCGTAACCCTGCCTGTCATAGCCGAACCTGTCGTAACCGAAGCGGTTGTAACCGAACTTGTCGTAACCGAAGACGTCGTAACCGTCTATCCCGTAGCGGTCCGTTTCGTCGTGGTCGTCGAAGCCGCCAGGCCGGTGGTGCGGACCCGTATCGAGGGTTCCGTCGGGGTTGTTGCAGCCGACATCGGTCGACGCCTTGCACGGCAGGCCGGAGGCCACCGGGACGAGGACCGCAGCCGGTGCCAATACCAGGGTTGCGGCGACCACGGTCCGCACCATCATCCGTCGCGCACCACCGGAACGCACACTCTTCTTCGACACCATCGACCTCTGATTCACCGGGAACGCACACATCGCGTTCGGATTCGAGACAGACCCTTCCCACCGGAAATTTCTCCTGGTGCGACAGGGTGTCTAAAGCATTGGAGTACAGCGTTTTTCGGCTTGCCGACCCAATGCGACGAAGATATCCGAAACGAAACCGTTTACGCCTCAGGGGAATCCCCCATTTCGCCGTCGATCGTTCGACGTACGCTTCCGCAAGGTTCCCGGGGCGGCAGCCCACCGGACGCTCATCGGCGCCGCACCCGAACACGACAAATCTCCACTATCACGACCGATCGGTCGGACTTATTGAAGAGGATATCGACATGACGAACAGGCCCCCGGCCGACGGGCGCCGAGCGCGCGGCGACCGATCCAGAACGGCCGTGCTGGACGCGGTTGTCGCACTCGCCTCCGTCGAGGGACTCGGCGCGCTGAGCATGGGCCAGGTGGCCGCCGAGGCCGGTGTGAGCAAGTCCGGACTGTTCTCGCTCTGGCGCGACAAGGAGGAGCTGCAGTTGGCGGCCATCGAGCGCGCGCGACTGCAGTGGACGGAGCGGGTCGCGCAGCCCGCCATGGAAGCACCGGCCGGCGTGCGTCAATTGTGGGCGCTGCACGAAGCGCGATTGGCCTTCTATACCGGCCGGGTGCTGCCCGGCGGCTGCTTCTTCGTGACCGTCCAGCACGAGTTCGACGACCAGCCGGGGCCGGTGCGCGACCGAGTGGTCAGCCTTGCTCGCGAATGGGATTCCTTCGTACACAACATAATTCGCACCGCACTCGACGCAGGCCAGCTGCGGCAGGACACCGACCCCGGCGTGCTCGCCTTCGAGCTCGACGCGCTCGGCTACGCCGCGGTCACCCGCTCGCGCCTGCTGGAGCACGACGCCGCGTTCGCGCAGTCGCGCGCCGCCATGCTGTGGCGACTGCGGGCCTACTGCACCGATCCGTCGATCCTGCCCGCAACCTGAGCGGAACTCGACGACCCATCGTCCGCGCACGTCATCGCCGTCGAACAGTACGGCAGGCACAGCGGACCGCTTGATGGTCGCCGTGCGTCGACGCGTAAGTTCGTGCATAAGTTTCCCTGCCGTGGATAGGCAGAAGGGGTGGTACGACGGTGCAGGCCGAACCAGCGAGACCCGCCGAACGGTGTCCCGCTATCTCGCCGGATACAACCAGGTTGCGGACGGTTCCGACCAGCGAGCCACCTGGGCTACGCTGCGTGGGTCAGGTGGACTTCGCGACGCACGACGCGTGGCAGAGCGCGCTGGACGAGCTACCCGTCGCACCCGACATCCACCTGGAATTGTCCGAGCTGACCTTCATAGATACACATGGCACCCTGATACTGGTGGAAGCCACGAATCAGTCGGCCGAGGGGCGCCGGGTCGTGCTGCACAACCCGCCTGTGACGCTGGTCCGCATCCTCGAGTTGTTCTGGCCGTCGCTTCCCACAATTGAGGTAGACCGCGCATGACCATCACCACCACCGATCCACTACCCACGACCGACCCTTTCGTGCACCCGGCGCTGTTCTACAGCGACACCGAGGAGTACCTGGCGGGCACCGTAGGGTTCATCCGGGCCGGACTGGCCAACAACGAACCGGTCGCGGTCTCGGTGCCCGGGCCGAATCTGGAGCTGATCCGCGCCGAACTCGGCGCCGATGCCGAGTCGGTGCGGCTGATGGACATGACCGTCGAAGGCCGCAACCCGGGCCGGATCATTCCGGGCGTGCTGCGCGCCTTCGCCGACACCCATCCGACCGGCCGCGTGCGGATCATCGGCGAACCCATCTGGGCCGGGCGCTCGGCGACCGAGTATCCGGCGTGCGTCCAGCACGAAGCGCTGATCAACGCCGCGTTCACCGGGCGTGAGGTCACCATCCTGTGCCCCTACGACACCGAACGCCTCGATCCGACCGTGTTGGTCGACGCGCACGCCACACACCCGACACTGATCGACAGCGGCGGTGAACGCGCCAGCAACGCATACGATCCCGACCGCATCGTCGCCTCGTACAACAAGCCGTTGGCCCCGCCGCCCGCCGTCGCGAGCGTGTTCGCCTTCGATGCCGCGACGCTCGCCGAGACCCGACACCGGGCAGGCGCCTACGCGCGCGGTCTCGGCATGGACAACGACCGGATCATCGATCTGGAGTTGGTGATCGCCGAGACCATCACCAACTCGGTGGTGCACGGCGGCGGCAGCGGCACGCTCGCGCTGTGGCTCGAGGGCAGGCAGCTACGCGCCCAGGTCCGCGACGCGGGTCACATCACCAATCCGCTCGCGGGCCGCCTGCCACCGCAGCCGTTCCAATTCGGCGGTCGGGGCCTGCTGCTGGTCAACCACCTCACCGACCTGGTCCGCATCCACACCGGCGTGCACGGCACCACGATCCAGATGGATCTGCGCCTGGCCTGAGCGGCCCGCGAAAAGGCTTCGGCCTTATTCGCCGGTGAACCGCGCCTTGCGCCGCTCGACGAACGATTGGATGCCCTCCGCACCGTCGGCCGTCGCGAACAGCTTCGTGACATCGCCGACCAGGTGTTCGGCCGCGGCGGCATTGCCTTCGTCGCGGGCGCGGTGCGCGGAGGCGAGGATGGTGCGCACGCCCAATGGTGCCGAGTCCTCGGCGATCTCGGTGGCCAGCGTGCGCGCGGCGGCCAGTGCCGTCGCGGCGTCGGGGGCGACCTGCTGAACCAGGCCGATCCGGTAGGCCTCCGCGGCATCGAACTCGGCACCGCTGAGCACCCAACGCATCGCGTTGCCCCAGCCCGCTTCCCGCCAGAACCGCAGCGTCGCGCCACCGAACGGGTAGATGCCGCGCCGGACCTCCAGCTGACTGAACCGGGTGTCTTCGGCGGCGAATCGGATGTCGGCGGCCAGCAGCAGCTCGATGCCGAGCGTCATGCACCAGCCCTGCGCCACGGCGATCACCGGCTTGGTCCAGCGGTAGTTCAACCGCCACGGATCAAGTCCGTCCTCGGGATAGGTGATCGCGCCCGAGGCGAGCGCGGGCGCGACATCGACCAGGTCGAGGCCCGCGGTGAAATGTTGGCCGTGCCCGAACAGCACGCCGGCGCGCAGCTCGTCGTCGCGCTCGAGCAGGGCGTATGCGCGGGAGAGCGCTTCGAGCATTTCAAGGGTGAACGCGTTGCGCTTGTCCGGGCGGTTCAGCCCGATGAGCAGGACATGTCCGTCGCGTTCGACGGTAACGGTGTCGGCCATGGCTTCAGTCAACAAGACTGCTATTGATTATGCAATAGACCATAATCGGTGCGGTCGGGTCGGCGCGAAGGTTGCTCAGGAGCTCGATTCGACGCGACTCTGCTCGGCCAGCCGCTGAAAGGTGGCTGCGATGTACTCGATTCGAGTGTCTTCGAGCTCGGGTCTGGGGTACGTGGAGCGGAAGATCGCCTCGCCGTCGAACATGTGCACAATCGAGGTGGCCAGCAGGCGCGCGATATCGGCAGGGACGGCGGGGCCGAGGGCCGCGACGGCGACGCGCTCGACGTCGTCGATCAGCGCGCGGGCGACCGGGGCGAGCCGGGCCCGCAGCTCCGATTCGGTGCGCGCGGCGACCAGCAGTTCGAACCAGACCGTGTTGGTCTCCTGCCGGATCTGATTGCGGGCGCGGTGCAGGATATGCGTCAAATCCAGTGGCCGGTCCGGGTTTTCGCGCGCGCGAATATTGTCGAACGCGCACATGTGCCTGCGGCCGACCTCCTCGGCGGCGGCCACCACCAGGTCGGTGCGCGAGTCGAAGTGCCGGAAGATGCCGCCCTTGGAGACGCCCGCGCGGCGGCTGATCTCACCGAGCGAGGCGTTGTGGTAGCCGACCTCGGCGATGGCCTCGATGGTGGCCTCGACGAGTTTGGTGATCGTGGCGGCGCGGCGCTGGGCCTGGGTTCGGCGCGGTGGCGCGGTCACCGCACCTGGGACCTGAGGAATCGCCCGGTGCGGTCGGTGCCGAGGATCGGCGCGGCCGTGCCGTCGCCGAACACGTACTTGCCGCCGATGAAGACGGCCGAGACCGCTCCGTCATTGCGATTCACCATGCGAGACAGATTGTCATACTGCGCGACCGGACTCTCGGCGTAGGCGTCCAGTGAGTCGTCCAGGTACGCCGGATCGATGACCACCAGATCCGCTCGGTCACCCGCGCGCAGGTGGCCCGCATCGATCCCGTACCAGTCGGCGAGTTCGCCGGTGAGCCGGTGCACCGCGCGCTCCAGCGAGAGAAACGGCGCCCCCGCTCGCTCGGCGTCGTGCACGCGGCGCAGGAAGCGGAGCCCGAAATTGTAGAAAGCCATGTTCCGCAGGTGCGCACCGGCGTCCGAAAACCCGAGCTGCACACCGGGGTTCGCGCCGAGCCTGGTCAAGAACTTCGGCCGATGATTGGAAATCGTGGTGCGCCAGCGCAGTTTGGTGCCGTGGGCGACCACCAGATCGAGGAACGCGTCCACCGGGTGCGTGCCGCCGCGTTCCACGCCGACCTGCCCGAACGTCTTCCCGACCACCGAATCGTCCGGGCAGGAGACGATCTCGGCGTCGAAGAAGTCACGGTGCCAGACCCGCATCCCGAACTTGGCGTCGTAGTCCTTGCGGAACCGCCGCCGATACGACTCGTCCTGCATCAGGGCGTTGCGCTCGACCTGGTCGGCGAGGTGCAGCGCCGCGGCACCCGAGCCGAACTCCTCGAAGATCACCAGGTCGATGCCGTCGGCGTAGACCTCGAACGGCACCGGCAGGTGCTGCCAACGGAAGTCACCACCGAGCGCGTTCAATGCGCGCGCGATCGGTCCCATGAGGTAGACCAGCGCCGGGTTCGCCTTGATGTCGGCGGCCGAGAGCAGCGTGGTCTTCAATCGCTTGCGGAAGATGCCGAGGCTGCTGAGCGTCATCGCGGCGATACTGCGCACCGAGGCGATGTCGGGACCCGCCTGCAATACGCGGCCACGTCGCCGCAGAATCGCGTTGAGTCTGCGGCGTTCTCGTGCCTTGGCGTAGGTCGACGGCAGGGTGCGTGAGCGGCAGGTGTCGCCGTCGAGCTTGTCGAAGAGCAGCTGCTGGGCCGACATTCCGACGAATCCGGCATCGAGCGCCTCGGTCAGCGCCGCCTCCATGGCCGCCTGTTCGGCGGGTGTGGGCCTGACCTCCTTGCGGGTCGCGCGGTCGAGGCCCAGCTGCGCGGTCCTGATATCCGAATGACCGAGCATGGCAGCGATATTCGGGCCGAGCGGCAGCTTCTCCAGCGCCGCGATGTACTCCCGCGCGGACTGCCAGGTCTTGACCTCTTCGACGGCCTGGATGACGTGGCGGCGCGGGATCGCCTCGACCCGGCCGAACAGATCGCCCGCGTCGGTCGCCCCGACGTGCACGGTCGACAGCGAACACGACCCGAGCAGCACCGTGGTGATGCCGTGGCGCACCGACTCGGTGAGCGCGGGGGTCTTCAGCACCTCGATGTCGTAGTGCGTATGGATGTCGATCATCCCGGGGACAACCCACTTGCCCGCGGCCTCGATGACATTCGGACAGCCCGTCTCGTCAAGTGAGTCCGCCGACACCGTGGCGACACGATCCCCGCACAGTCCGATGTGCCGCGTGGCGGAGGGCGAACCGGCACCGTCGAACCAGCGCCCGGACTTGATGATCGTGTCGTAGCTCACTCCCACATTGCAACCGATCGGTCACTAACCGTCAAGGGTCAGTTCTCACATCGCACCGGGACCGCGTGCGCGTAATGATTTGCCCATGCGTAACTTTGCGCTCGGAATATAGTCACAAACACCCGCCATTCTCACCCGAGCGAATACAAGGGACACAGAGTTACTCCGCCTCGTTAATCGTCCACTATCACGGACGATCAGTGGTTTCACGAGATAGTGCCGGGCCGGAAATAGTCGTCGACAATGCGAATGCGCCCGATGCCTACCAATTGTCCGAATAGTTGCTGAATACACTGATCGGACGCAGCTCCTCGGCGAACAACTTCTTGCTTCCGTATTCGCAGAACCAGGATGGAGGGGCCGCATGCCCACACCGACACCGCGACGTGCCGATCACCCGCTCGCGCTGACCACCGAAGCGGAGATCGCCGAGGTGCGCGCCGTCGTCGCCGACGCGGGGTTGATCGCGGCGACAACACGTTTCGTCTACGTCGGGCTGGACGAACCGGACAAGTACGCCGTCTACGACTGGTCGGACACCGCCCCGATGGACCGCTGCTTCCGCGTGCTGCTGCACGACGTGGACCGGCCGAACGCCATCGATCTGACCGTGTCACTGGGCCGCCGCGCAGTGCTCACCCAGCGCACCATGGACGCGATCGTCGACGGTCAGTTTCCGATGCTCGACGAGGAGTTCGAGCTGGTCGAGGCGGTGCTGGCGACCGATTCCGACTGGCTGGCCGCACTGGCCGCCCGCGGCCTCGACATCACCCGGGTGCGGGTCGCCCCGCTGTCGGCAGGCGTGTTCGACTACCCGGGCGAGGCAGGCAGGCGCATCCTGCGCGGCTTGGCGTTCCACCAGCAGCACGACAAGGACCACCCGTGGGCGCATCCGATCGACGGGTTGGTCGCCTTCGTGGACGTCATGACGCGCGAGGTACTGCGGGTGATCGACGCCGGGCCGGTCGATATACCCCAGGAATCCGGGAATTTCGACGACCCAGGGGTGACCGGTCCCCCGCGCAGCACCCAGCGGCCGATCGAGATCAGCCAGCCGCACGGGCCGAGTTTCGCCGTGCGCGGCAATCTGGTCGAGTGGGAAAAGTGGTCGGTGCGGGTGGGTTTCGACGCCCGCGAGGGACTTGTCCTGCACCAGATCGGTTTTCACGACGACGGCCGGATCCGGCCGATCATCCATCGCGCGTCCATCGCCGAGATGGTGGTGCCCTATGCCGATCCGTCGCCGATTCGCTCCTGGCAGAACTACTTCGACACCGGCGAATACCTGGTCGGGCGCTACGCCAACGCCCTCGAACTCGGCTGCGACTGTGTCGGCGACATCACCTACTTCGACGCGGTCATCGCCGACGAGGCAGGCCGACCGCGCGTCCTGCGCAACGCGATCTGCCTGCACGAAGAGGATTTCGGCGTGCTGTGGAAGCACACCGATCTGTGGACCGGCTCTCGGGAGGTGCGCCGCCAGCGCAGGCTGGTGATCTCGTTCTTCACCACGGTCGGCAACTACGACTACGGCTTCTTCTGGTACCTCTACCTCGACGGGACAATCGGTTTCGAGGTCAAGGCCACCGGAATCGTGTTCACCGCCGCCTATCCCGGCACCGACCATCCGTTCTCCACGCAGGTGGCACCCGGTCTCGGTGCGCCGTATCACCAGCACCTGTTCAGCGCGCGACTCGACATGATGGTCGACGGACATCGCAACCAGGTCGCGGAGGTCGAGAGTGTCCGGCTGCCGATCGGCCCGGACAATCCACACGGCAACGCCTTCACGCGGCGGCGCACCCCGCTGATCCGCGAATCGCAGGCCAAGCGGCTCGCGGACAACCGGGTCGGCCGCACCTGGCACATCAGCAACCCCGGGGTGAGTAACCGCCTGGGGCAGCACGTCGCCTACGTACTGCACCCGGAGGGCAAAGAGACGCTGCTCGCCGCCGACGAGTCACCCATCGCGCAGCGAGCCGCGTTCGCCACCAAGAGTCTCTGGGTCACCCGATATGACCCGAGACAGCGTTACGCGGCAGGCGATTTCGTGAATCAACACCCCGGCGGCGCGGGACTTCCCGACTATGTGTCCGGCGACCGTTCGCTCGACAACGAAGACCTCGTCGTGTGGCATACGTTCGGCCTCACGCACTTTCCGCGCCCGGAGGACTGGCCGATCATGCCGGTCGCCTACACCGGATTCACGCTCGAACCGGTCGGCTTCTTCGACCGCAACCCCACTCTCGATGTTCCGCGCACCAGCTCCGGCCACTGCGCAGGCTCGACCGACCCCTGCCATGGAGCTCCCGATGACTGAATCATCCACTGCCGGTGCACGATTACGCGGCTCGATCGGGGTGGCGGGAATCGTGTTCCTCGTCATCGCGGCCGCCGCGCCGCTGACCGCCGTCGGCGGCGCGTTGCCACTGATGATCGGGCTCGGCAACGGCGCGGGCGCGCCGACCGCCTACCTCGTCGCCGCGGGCGTCCTGCTGCTGTTCAGCGTCGGATACGCCGCGATGAGCGGTCATCTCGACGAGGCAGGCGCGTTCTACGCCTACGTCCGTCGCGGGCTCGGCCCCCGGCTCGGGCTCGGCGCGGCGAATCTGGCGCTACTGACCTACACCGCCATCCAGGCCGGGATCTACGGACTGGCGGCGTCGACCGTCGAAGAGCTCGTCGTCCACTACGGTGGGCCCGACTTACCCTGGTACGTCTACGCTTTCGCGCTGATGGCCGTCGTCGCCGTGCTCGGCTACCGCAATATCGAGCTCGGCGCCAAGGTGCTCGGCGTGCTGCTGGTGGTCGAGATCGGCACCATCGTGGCGCTGTCGTCCGCCGTGCTGATCCGCGGCGGCGCGCACGGCGTCGACACCGTCTCCTTCACTCCGTCGGCGTTCTTCGACGGATCCCCCGGTATCGCTTTGACGTTCGCGATCGCGTCGTTCATCGGGTTCGAGGCCACCGCGATCTACGGCGAGGAGGCCCGTGACCCGCGCCGCACCATCCCACGGGCCACCTATCTCGCGGTCGGCACGATCGGTGTGCTCTACGCGGTGGCCAGTTGGGCGGTCGTGCTCGCGTTCGGCAGCGACGGCGCCGCGGCGGCCGCAGGAGCGGACCCCGAAGGTCTGACCTTCACCGCCGCGCGGCTGTTCCTCGGCGAATCCGCCGCCGATCTCATGGCGATCCTCATGGTGACCAGTCTGTTCGCCGCCCTGCTCGCCTTCCACAACGCGATCTCCCGCTATGGCTACGCGCTGGCCCGCGACGGTATCGGCCATCCGGCGCTCGGCCATATCCACCTGCGGCACGGCTCCCCGCACAAAGCCGCACTCGCCCAGACGTTGTCGGCGGCGCTTCTGCTCGGTACCTTCGCACTCGCCGGCGCCGACCCCGTTCTGCAGCTGTTCACCTGGATGTCCGGCTTGGCCACCGTGGCCATGCTGCTGCTGATGCTGCTCACCAGCGTCGCCATCATCGTCTTCTTCCGCCGCACCGGCCTGGACCGCCGGGCCTGGCACACGGTGATCGCACCTGTCCTCGGCACCGGCGGATTACTGCTGATCACAGCGCTGGTCATCGACAACTGCACCGCCCTGGTCGGTGGTTCCACCCTCGTCTCGATAATTCTGTCGGCCCTCGTCGCAGCCACTTTCGCGCTCGGCGTCGCCCGCGCCGCACCGAACCTGGTGGGCCAGGCCTACGGCGCGGACGGTGGCGCGCGGAGCCGAGTCGGGACAGACTTGATGCCGTGAATCCCATGCCATTCGGCCCGAGCGCCGATGACCGTGCGGGTGCCCGGTGAGTGCCCTCGCGCGCGGCGAGAACCGGCCGGCGCCCGCCGATCGGATGACCGTGACCGTCGCCTGCTCGGCCGGGGTCGACGTGTCGGCGCTGCTGCTCGGCGCGGACGGACGCGTGCGGTCCGACGCCGACTTCGTGTTCTTCAACCAGCCGGTCGGCCCCGGCGTCACCTATCGGCACGGCAGCGGTCGCGGCGACATGGTCGACGTGCAGACCAGCGCACTACCGGCCGACGTCGACAAGGTTGTGGTCACCGCCAGCCTCGACGGCAGCGGACCGCCTACCTTCGCCCGCGCCGGCACGTTGCAGGCGACGATCGGCTCCGATTCGGGGACATTGACTTTCCCGATGGACGGGCTCACCACCGAGACGGCCGTGGTGTGCGTGGAGATCTATCGCCGCGGCGGCGCCTGGAAGGTGCGCGCGGTCGGGCAGGGTTACGACAACGGGCTGGCCGGTATCGCAACGGCGTTCGGCGTGAACATCGACGACGAACCCGAGGCACCCCCGGTTCACCCGCCGAGCGCGCCTGCTGCCGCACCGGTCGCACCGCCGAGCTACCCGGCGCAGGCACCGCCCCCGCCGCACGGCGCGTCACCGCCGAGTTACGCACCCCAGGGCGCGCCCTCGAATTACCCATCACCTGGCGCACCACCGAGCTACCCACCGCAGGGTGCGCCACCGAACTACCCACCCCAAGGCGCGCCCCCGAACTATGCCCCGCAGGGCACACCCCCGTATCCGCCGGCCCCCGCCTACCCACCGCCTGTCGCGCCCGCACCTCAGCAAGGAGCACTGCCCATGCAGAGCGATCTGTTCAACCCGAACCACGCCGAGGTCACCGGTGTCGGCATCCAGAAGCAGGGCAGCAAGATGATCAAGGTCGCCGTCAACGGCGAGGTCATGGCGCGGGCCGGTTCCATGGTGGCTTACCAGGGCGACATGCAGTTCAAGGCGTTGGGCTCCGGCGGCATCGGCCGGGCGATCACCCAGCGGCTCACCGGCGAGGGCGTGCCGCTGATGAACGTCTCCGGCCGCGGCGACCTCTTCCTCGCCGACAGCGCCGCCGACGTGCACCTCATCGACCTCGACGGCAGCGACGGCCTCACCATCAACGGCTCCAACGTGCTCGCCTTCGACTCGAGCCTGAGTTACCGGGTCCAGCGGGTGCAGGGCGCGGCCGGAGTCGCCAGTAACGCCGGGCTTTTCAACTGCGTCTTCACCGGACGTGGCCGGATCGCCATCACCACGCACGGCTCGCCCGTGGTGTTGCAGGTGGATCAGCCGACCTACGCCGATCCGCAGGCGGCGGTGGCCTGGTCGTCCAGCTTGCAGACCGGGATCAAGCGCAACGACTCGTTCGGCCTGGGCAGACTGCTCGGGCGCAGCACCGGTGAGGGCCTCACGCTGGCGTTCTCCGGCCGCGGCTTCGTCATCGTGCAGCCCTCGGAGCTGCCGCCCGGCGGGTTCATCGGCGGCACCGGCGGTGGCCAGCAGGCCGGGCACGGCGGGGGGCTGTTCGGTTAACCAGGGATAGTTCGGCTAACAATTCGCGCGCCGCGATTGACCACACGCGCACCGTCCGCGATGATCGCAGCACCTCGGATTTCTGAGCGTTGCGACGAGGCATTCCCATCACCCTGGCATTCGGCACAAAGCGTGGCGGTAAGGCGAAGAGAGGTCGGAAATTTGACGAGCAGCAGGCGTTTTCGAGATCGGGCGGCTGGATTCGCGGTACTGGTCGGAGTCGCGTCAGCCGGATTCGCCGTGACGGGAACCGCGCAGGCCGAGCCGTTATGGCCCGGCGGCCCCGATATACCGGGTATCCCGGCCATCATTCAGCCGCCGCCACCCGCGCCGGTCTACGCACCGTGCACCGCGGCGAAGGTGCGCGCGTGCATGCGGTTGTCGACCAAGGAAGTGTGGCTGATGGAGGACGGCAGGACCGTCTACGGCCCGAAGCCGATCGAGATCGGCAGGCCGGGATACGAGTCGCATGTCGGGGTCTTCGATGTCGACTTCAAGCGGCGTGATTTCTGGAGCACGATGCACAATGCTCCGATGGAATACGCCGTATTCTTCGACGGCGATATCGCCACGCACATCGGGCCGCTCGATTCGATGTCGCACGGCTGCATTCGGATGAACCCCGATGCGGCCGAGGCAACCTTCAACCATCTGGAGCCCGGCGACATAGTCGAAGTCGTGGAGTAGCTCCATCGTTCATCGTGCAAACGGGATGCCCTCGACGGGCATCCCGTTTTGTTTTCAGTAACCCTGAAGTCGGCAATCCCGGTCTGCGCGGCTACGGAGCCGCCACATCGACGCAGCCGGGGGTGGGGTCGACGACATCGCAGCCGGACGGCGGACGGGTAGGCCGATAGTCGGGCGCTACGCCGCCCGCGGCGATGGTCTCGGTGTAGGTGGCGACGGCCTTGGTCGGGCGGCGCCGCAGGCTGGGGTCGCCGAGCACGTCCACGGTGTAGAGGCCGAATCGCGGGCGGTAGCTGCCCCATTCGTAGTTGTCGGTGATGCTCCAGTAGTTGTAGCCGATGAGGTTCACGCCGTCGGCCTTGGCGCGTTGCAGCCAGTAGACGGTGTCGCGCAGGTGGTCGCTGCGGTTGTAGTTGCCCGTTCCCGGCGTATTGCTGTCGTCGGAGTTGGCATCCTCGGTGGGCATGCCGTTCTCCACCACATAGATCGGCATATCGGGTTTGCCGAACTTGCGGGCTTGCTCGGCATAGCGTTTCACCGCGTAGTAGATGCCCTCGGTCCGGATCGGCAGGTTCCACATACCGGGTGAGCCGATGGCCGCGATGGACCGGACGGTCGCGGGCGGCGTCGACGCGGGCGGTTCGAAGGCGAAGTAGTAGTCCACGCCGATGTAGTCGAGGTGATCGGCGATCTTGGCGAACAACCCACCATTGACCTGATCATCGATACCGGCGACATAGCCGATATTGCTGGTCACCTGCGCGTCGGGGCGCACCTTGTGGATGTAGTCATAGATCTTGTTGTGCGCTTCGGCTACCAGATCTTCCATCCGCCCCTGATTGGTGGCGTTGTTGCGCACCTCGTGCATGATGTAGGCGACCGGCTCGTTGATGGTGACCCACAACGGATTTCGCGGGGCATACCGGTCGACCACCTTGCGCATGTTGGCCAGCCAGGCGTCCACCATTTGCGGGTGGTCCCATCCGGTGTTCTCGGACGGCTTGCCATCGAAGGCGCCGTCGTAGGCCCAACCGGGGTACACCCAGTGATCGAGGGTGAGCATCGGTCGCATGCCCGACTTGATGATCTTCGCGATCACCGCGTCGTAGAAGCGGAATCCGTCGGCGTCCCACTCCAGTCGGCTCGTCGGTTGCAGCCGCGCCCACTCTATCCCGATCCGGAACACCTTCACCCCGAGCGACTTCGCCAGGTCGATATCGGCGGCGTACCGGTGGTAGAAGTCGATCGAACTCTGATACTTGTCGAATTCCCGACGATGCTCGATGTAGCGCACCCAATTGCTGTCGGGCGCATTGTTGTCGGGCGAAACCCGGCCGGACGCGGGAGCCTGCCCCTCCGACTGGAAGCCGGACGCCGCGACGCCCCAGAGGAAGTCGGGCCCGAGCGCGGCCACCCCCGCCGTCGGCTCCGGCTGAGCAACGCTCACGCCGGGAACCAGCAGCGCGGCCATCGAGCCCGCGAGTGCTACCGCGGCACGCCGTGTCCATGTGCGCATAAACCGTGAACTTAACCGATAAATTGCTGAATCCTCGGCAACCTCGGTCCTCTCGGCGCGTGCAAAGCCGGAACACGGGCAAGAACCACGTTCGGCAGCGGAGCCAGTCAGTTGCTACTGACGAAGACTCCGCAGCCGACGCGCGTCAGTTCGGGGACACGCGATGGTCGATCCTGGCGATCACCACGGCAGTCGGGGCACCGTAGGCCCCGTTGCTCGCACCGGCGGCGGCCTCCTCCGCCGCCGCTGCCGCGTCGGCGACCGTGACGTCGTCGGGGGCGAAGGCAGCGGCCTTCGCGGCGGCGAGCGCGGCGGCGGCCGCGTCGCCCACGGTGACCGCAGCGTCGGCGCTGGCGACCGCGTAAAAGGTGGCCTTGATCGCATGGTTGGCGGCGACATAGGCGTGCCATGCGGCGTCGCGGGTGGTGTCCGCGGCCGCCACGGCACGCGCGGCGCCGTGTGCGCGCGCGACGTGGTCGACGGCCTTGTCCCGGTTCACCGCACGCCTACTCGCGGCACTGGCGCGGCCCGCGGCGCTGGTCGCTCGGGCTCGCGCTTGGGCGAGCAGCGCACGGGTGTCGTCGACCTCCAGCACGGCGGCCCCGTGGGCGCCACCGGGCAGCAACGGGATCACCTTGCCTACCAACGGAACCCGCCGCCACCGAGCTGCGGCGCACCTTCGCCGGACACCCCGAACCAGCCCCGGCCTGTGCTGTCCTGGTCCCAGAAAGCCAACGAATCCGTTGCCGCACAGTAGATTACAATCGCAAGCACGGCAAAAGCCGCTAATTCCTTCGACAAACGCGTCACAGCGAACCTCCTCGATCGTTCCTGGTGCGCCGGTACGTCCCGGCGAATGCGGTAGGAGCCACACAGCATGCGCAGTGGACGCGCATCTCCGCATTGCCCGAATTCGTTCCGGGCCAAGGGAAATGCGCGCCTGCCGCTAGCCCAAGATGCCGAAGGTGAGAATCCCGACGAGGTTCTCCGTTACCGCGAGCACGCTGTTCACTAGACCGAAGAGACCACTCAACATGACTGCTCCTGTGATACGCCATTGACGGATCGATGACATTTGCCGAACGAGAGCACGAGCTGGATCGCCGAAGAAGGCTAGCGCACCTGTCCCCAGAAGGACAAAATACCTGCGCGCGGCGGCCGACTCCGGCCAATCCCCAGGGCGTCCGCCATTACCGCAGGTCAGAGCCTGTTCAAAACAGCCTGTCGAAAATTCTTCCATCCGAACGTACTCGGGTAACGAAGACACTATCGACGCCTGCCACTGACGGTTCCCGGCATGGTCAGCGTTGGACGCCCAACCGGGTTGTTCGCGCCACCTGGAGTTCTCGTAGCGGGGCCCCGACATTTCAGACTCGGCGTCGGATAGACCGCACGAAGACTGACCGGGTGGCTTGAAAACACATGAAACGAAAGGGAGAACATGCTCGCACCGCTCCTCACCGCCATCGTTACCGCCCTCACCTCGGGACTCACCAGCGTCGTCACCGCACTTCTCGGCGGCTGATTCGACACGGTCCGGGGTGGCGGCGAAGCCCACCCCGGACCGGCGAACGCCGCAGACCTTCGTGACCACTACCGGCCGCAGGCCGAGCAGAGCAATGTGAAGGTGGAGATAGTGCGTCGAATGCTGTTCTCCAGAACAGGTATTCGGAGACTAGGGACAGTCGTCGCAGGTGCGGCCTTCGCCATGCATACCGGAGTCGGCACCGTCGCGGCCCAGCCGGCGCCCGGCCAATCACCGCGCTGCCCAGCCCTGTACGCCATCGGTGTACCCGGCACGGGCGAGTCCACGCCGGACGCGAACCCCTCCGCCGACCACGGCATGCTGTCGTCGATCTTCCGGCCGATGCTGGCGGCGGAGCCGGAACGGGTCGATCGCGCCTACGTCCCCTACGAGGCAGGCTTCGGTGGTGCGGTGCCCGGTGGCCAAGTTCCCTACTCGCAATCGGTCACCGGCGGCCTGCAGCAACTGCGGGCAATGACGCAATCGGTCATAGACCGATGCCAAGACACCCGATTGGCTTTCGTCGGGTACTCCCAGGGCGCGCACATCGCCTCCTTGTTCGCCCAGGAAATCGGACGCGGCGAATCCCCGGTGCCCGCCGACCGGATCGCGGGTGTTGCCTTGCTCGCCGACCCGACCCGCTACCCCGGCGCGCCGCTGTTCCCCGGCGCCGCGGACAAACGCGCACCGGATCCCGCACCCGGCACGGTGTCCACCGGCCTGGCCGCGCTGCAGGCCCAGCCCGCGCCCGCCGTAGGTGGTGGCATCGGACCATTGCGCGATCTCGCCCCCGACTTCGGTACCCTCACCGGCCGAGTCGCGTCGTTCTGCATCGACGGCGATCTCGCCTGCGACTCCCCCGCGAACGCCCCGATCCTGCACATGATCACCAACATCGCCGGCCAGGCGCTGCTGCCCTTGGACGATCCACTGACCGCGCTGTCCTCGATCACCGACGCGCTGGCCGCGACCGTCAGCAAAACCGCGACCGACGTGGTCGACAAAGACCTGCACGGGTTCACCCCGGGCAGTCTCGTATTGTCCCGCGACAAATCGTTGAGCGAACGACTCGCCGAAGCCTCCGACCCTCGCGCGGTGATCGACGACCCGACCGGACAATCGGCCGCGCTGCGCATCGCCACGATCGCGCTCAACACGCTCACCAGCATCGTCGGGGTGGTGCTGCATCCGGAAGACGTCTGCCAGATCGGGGCGCTCGGCGCCACCGATCCGCTCGCGGGCCTGGCCACCCTCGGGGCCAAGATGTTCGCCGCGATGCCCAAACGCTCCGCGGCGCCGCAGTTCAGTCAGGTCCTCACCCAGGCGTTCAATGCCATCGGGCGCCTGGTCAGCGACAACGTCGAACTCGTCGACACCGAGGTGTGGGCCAAATATCAGGACGCGGTGACCCGCCACGGCGCGTACGCGGTCACCGCGATCGACGCCGATCGTCCCTCGTCTCGATTCATCGCCGACTGGTTCGTCGAACTCGCCCGCGCGCTACCGGTGCCCGCCGAACCCAAACCTGGTCGTGCCCAGCCCGACAGCGTCCTCGTCACCATCCCCGATCCCGATGTTCGGTCGCCCGCCGCCGGTAGTGCCCCCACACCTGCTCCCCCGCAACGGAGTTCGCCGAAGCCGAAGAACCCCGCCATCGAGGTCGGCACCGGTATGCAGGTGGACAACGCCGATCCCTCGCGCGGTCGCATACGGCTGGAGTCGGCAGAGGCGAAGACCAAGCGCCTCACCGCAAGCCGGCACCTCGTTTGGGCCCTGCTGCTCTCCGAAAGCGCCTGCCTGCTCTACACCGGTCGCCGGAGGATCGATCGGACCGGGTTTCTCCATTGAACGGCAGCAGGCAGGTCCGCTCGCATACTCGCCGATGCGGACCTGCCTGTTGCTTGATGACAGGATCAGTAACGCCCGGAGATCACTAGTTCGGCCGGATCGGCTTGGCCTTGGGCGTGTCCCCTTCGGCACCCTGCTCCGAACCGAGGAACATATCGAGCCACGTGTCGACGGGTATGCCGCCGAGCCCCAACTCCGCACCGCCATTCGGTGGCCGAAGGAAATCCCGCAATGCCGAGTTGAGTGCCGCGGTGAGTTCGGTATCGACGGCGGCAGCTCCGTCGCCGTTCTCGCCGCCCTTACCCTTACCTTTTCCCTTGCCCTTTCCCTTGCCTTTTCCTTCGCCGCCCTTGCCGTTGCCGTCACCACCGGGGCCGACCGCGGTCCCCGGCTCCCCTTCTATGCCCGCGATGGCCGCGAAGTCCTGCGCCAGGGTGGTTCCGCTCGGCAATACACCCGAATCTTGTTGCGGAGCGGCATGTGCCGTGCCCGCGGCGACGGCGAGCGTCGCCGTGACAGCGAACAGGCCGGTCACCGCGGCGATCGCGGTTTTGTGAAACATAGGTAACCCCTTTGTCGTAGCGAATGCGATACAGGCGGCCGACACCTGATCACACGTGTCGGCACTACCGCATATTCGGACCCACGGCTGGTCTGGATCGGCGGATTCGTCGGCGAATTGCCACCGCGCCAGCTGAATTGCCCGAGCAACGGGCTCGCGACGCCAAGATTTACTGCCGCATACACGACCGATGAGGCCCGGGGATAACCCCGAGCCTCATCGGACTGTGTACAGCGATAGTGAGCCGCAGGGGCGACCACGACTCACTCTGCGGAACTGTCCCGAACGTGCCGGGACTCGAACAGATTACCCAGCCGATCGCAATCCCGTGGCGATTCCGGATGGAATGATCCACTGACCGCGCCGCCCCGCACAAAACGCAACCATGCATTCGGCAAAAAGTGACACGCCCGTGCGCACAATCGCATCGCGCACATCGGTAACACAAAGCCCGTCGATCCCGAAGCACGGTTACTTCGCCGCTTTTCCGCGAGGCAGCACGAATGAGGGACGGTCCGATGACATCATGCGGTTCTGGTTCAAGGCGAACGCGGCGCTATCGCCGTGCCGCCTGGGTGATCACAGCGGCACTCGCGGTGCTGGCACCCCTGGTTGCGGCGCCACCTCGGGCGAGCGCGCAGGCCGTGGTCGACCACATCGTCAAGCGCACGGACCGCTGGCAGGAGGTGTTCGTGCGCTCGCCGGCCATGGGGCGCGTCGTGCAACTCGACGTGCTGCTCCCCGCCGACCAGGCGGCACGCCGCCCCACCCTGTATCTGCTCGACGGCAACGGGTCGACCGAGACACAGCCGCTGAGCACGTGGACCATGCGCACCGACATCGTGCGGTTCTTCGCCGACAAACATGCCAACGTGGTGATGCCCGTCGGCGGCGGTGGCACCTTCTACACCGACTGGCTCGCCGACGACCGCAGGCTCGGGCACAACAGGTGGGAAACCTTTCTGACCAACGAACTTCCACCGCTGGTCGACAACCTGCTTCGGGGCAACGGAACCAACGCCATGGCGGGCGTCTCGATGGGTGCGCAGGCCGCGACCACGCTGACCTTCCGCCACCCCGCCCTGTACCGCGCCCTGGCCGCCTACAGCGGCTGCCTCTACTCCAGCGATCTCGGGCAGGCCACCGTCCGCACCGTCGTGGCCGACAAGGGCGGCAACGCCGACAACATGTGGGGCGGCGTCGCCAATCCCGAGTGGCCCGCCCACGACCCGATCCGGCACGCCGAAGCGCTGCGCGGCAAACCCATCTACCTCTCCACCGGCAGCGGCGTCCCCGGCCCCTACGACCTCGCCTTCGACCCGAGCTACTCCTACCCCACCGACCTGACGACCGCCATCGCCATCGAGCAGGTCGCCCACGAGTGCACCGTGCTCTTCGACGCGCGGCTGCGCCTGCACCGCATCCCCGCGACCATCAGGTACAACACCCCGGGAACCCACTCCTGGCCGTATTGGCAAGATGCCCTGCACGATTCGTGGCCGACACTGCGCGCCGGCCTCGGTATCTGACCGATGCCACCCGGATACCGGTCAGCGCTATGACTGGTAACGGTCGTACCCCGCGAGCTTGTCGTAGGCGACGCAGGCGGCCAGCAAGGCTTGGTGGGTGTCGGCCTGGTGGGGCAGGTCGTCGCCGGCGCTGACGTCACGCCAGTCGACCCAGGCTCGGGCCAGTTCGGCGACGGCCTTGCCGATGCCCTCGACACCGGGGGCCGCGTCGGCGATTCCTTCGATCAGGTAGCGGCGCAGGGTGCGCGCGGCGCGTTCGATCCCCGGGCCGTTCACCCGGCGCGCGCTGGGTGGACTGGCCGCGAGCGCGGCGCGATGGCGGTGGATCCACTCGTCCACCGCGGCGAGCAGGCAGGCCGCGCGCAGGATCGGCGCGGCCGGATGCCGTTCGGGGACAACGTCATGCATGGCGTCGAGCAGTTCGTGGGCGGAGGGGAGGGCGGGCGATGGTCGCTCTCCCCGGGACGGTCGGTCGGGCTCGGACATGGTTCCGACTCCAGATACTCGGCGTTTCGGCGAACGAGCTGATGCGCGTGACGGCTCGGCCCGACCGACGACCAGGATGCGATCTGCCGGGCGGTTCCTCGTGCTCGTCCCAAGAATCGCAGTCCGGGCGATCCGTCGTCTTGGGCTGCGCACCAAGGCTGGGTCTGTAACTTGTTCTCCGGCACAGCCATTCGATGTGCCGAGCAACCTAGATGCGCCGCCGCCGAGGCGGTGCCTCGGTACGGACCGAGAACCAGGGCGGCCTCGTCGGGCGGAAACCGCGCCGAGCTGCGGGATCGCCGTCCAGTGGGCTGACCGACTGCCTACGGCGTGTCGGCAAGCGGTCGGCAACAGGCGCTGGATAATCCAGCATGTGGCATTGGTGACGATGCGTCGCAGATCCGCGCTGGCCCTGGCGGCAGGCCTGCCCCTCAGCCTGCTGGCACTGCGGCATGCGGCGGCCACCGGGCCGGTGGTGCGGTACACGATGACCGCGTTCACCCATTCCAGCGAATCCGACTTGTACGTCTACGAATCCACCGACGCGACGAACTTCGGGTTACTGCGCGGTCCCGCCTACCGTCCACCGACCGGCCTGCTGCGTGACCCGTGCCTGTTCCGCCACGTCGACGGCGGCTACTACCTCACCTACACCACCGCGTGGGAGGGCCGGACGATCGGTTTCGCCCGCAGCGACGACCGCGTCAACTGGACGCACATGTACGACTTCGAGGTGGGCGACCCGACCGTCACGTCGACCTGGGCGCCGGAGTGGCTCGTCGACGCGCAGGGCAACGTCAACGTGATCGTGTCGCTGTCCGATGGATGCCGGTTCACGCCGCACTTGATGACCGCCTTAGACCGGGAACTGAGTACCTGGGGTCCACTCACGCCGCTGGCCGGGCTCGGCCCGCCCGCCGGCTACCGGACCCCCGTCGACCGGCCCACCTGCGACCACTTCGGCTACGGCTATATCGACACCACAGTTGTCCACCACT
This sequence comes from Nocardia sp. NPDC052316, assembly GCF_044547795.1. Lineage (NCBI taxonomy): Bacteria > Bacillati > Actinomycetota > Actinomycetes > Mycobacteriales > Nocardiaceae > Nocardia > Nocardia sp. NPDC052316. Next base: position 164,655 of record NZ_JBIUBB010000003.1, on the reverse strand, counting down.
ACGGCCGCTACTTCGCGTTCACCAAGAACGAGACCAGCAAGCTCGTCGAACTGGCCGTCGCCGTCGACCCGCGCGGCCCGTATGCGTTTGTCGCAACCGGAGATTGGGCGCGCTGGGGTGCGCCGCGAGAGGGTCAGTGCGTCATCCCCCTCCCCGGCGGCGGCTGGCGGATCTTCTTCGACGACTACAACGCCGACCACCCCCGGTACTTCTACAGCGACAGTCACGACGACTTCCGAACCTGGTCCCCGCCTGCCGAACTGCCCCACCTGTCCGGCACGGTCCGCCACTTCACCGTGTTCCCCGAGACCAGCCTGTGAACCCCGGCTCGGCGCTGACCACCTACGGGCAGATTGCCCGAACATAACCAAAGAGGCCAAAACGACTCAGGAATGACCTGAATTAGGGTTACGGTGCGCCGCGTCACCGACGAGACTTGTAACTGCATCCGGTGCCGGGCGCTTTGCTCCCTTATCTCGGGTACGCGCAGAACGACCGGCCTCACCCAGAGGATATGGCCGGTCGCCGGCGCCGGATGCACCTCGACCGTCGCTAGGGAAGGTCTACCTTGCCCACGTTTCGCGCGTGTGCCATGCCGCAGAGTCTCCGCAGTGAGGCACAAGCCGGTCGCATTTGCCAGGCGCATGCACCAGGCCGCGCCGATCCCGTCACGTGACCGTGCAGACCGCCGACGGACCGAGGCCGCGGTCGATATCCGAAGGCGGCCGCCGACCACTCCTGCCGGACTGGCACGAACTATCCGCCGCGCTGCGCTTGCACACCGGAGACCGACCGGGCGACCACCTGGTCATCCAGCTGGCTCGGGCGTTGGCGCAGTTGCACCATACGCGCCGCGCACAGCCGGAGCGCCTGGTGGAAATCGACTGCCGCCGTGGCGAAGTCGTCACTGTGATCGATGATTGGGTGGCCAAGCAGGTCCCGCCGAGGCCCACGAAAGACCAGCAGGCCGAGTCGCTCGGCAGCACCATCGACCGGATGGCCGCCGCTCAGATCCTCGCCGACCACCTGCTGATGACCGCCGAGAACGTGCCCGAGCAACGCGTGCACGCGGCGTGGTCCCGGCTCGCCGCGCTCGCCAACCAGTGGACCGATCTCGCGCACGACATCGAGACGCGCCGACCACGATCGATCGGGCATCGCTGAGTTGTTCTGCGGGAACCTGTCTTAGGTCGGAATGGTCCAGAGATAAGCCGATATCGGCGGCAGTTCCGTGGTGTCGACGAGCGGGTCGACGCGTAGTAGGCCGATGAATTCTTCCACCGACGTATAACGCGCCAAAATGTCCGCCAGCAAGCGGCGCGCGGCTTCCTCCGGTTTCATGAGCGGGTTATGCCCACGGGCCCGAAATACAAACTGACCAATAGGTTTGTTCGAGGCTCGATAGTTCGCTGATCGCCGATCCGTTCATTACGGCCCTCCGCGTGTGGGGTCACTGCTGATCGGATGTGCCAAACGACTGCCGGAAAGATTGCCCGAAACGGGGCTTACTCAGATTACCCATCCCGCGCACCCCCCGGCCGCAACGACGCACGCGATAGGACGAATGCGCCGCGCCCCAACACGCCGGGCAGCAGAATGAGCGCTATGACTGCCTTGGATCAGGAAGCTCTCGACTGGCTCGTCCAGTTCGGGGCACAGGCACGCAGCGACGAGCAGACCCAGCAGCTGGTCGATCTGGTCGACGGCCGGATCAACGAGGTCAACGCGCAACTGCCCGGCGACGCCGAACTCGCCGAGCAGTTGCATGCCGCGACCCGCTCGCACTGGCGCAGTTTCCTGGCCATGGTGAGCAGGGAGGTGTTCGAGGTGCATCCGCCCGCGGAGGTGCTCGCGCTGTCGCGCACGGTCGCCCGGCGCGGGTTCGGCATCGACGTGGTGATGCGGACCTATCGGGTCGGGCAGGCCATGCTCTGGCAGTACATCACCGACTTCCTGAACAAGGCGATCGAGGACGACCAGCTCCGCAGCGCCGTGCTGCTGCTGTTCTGGGATCGCGTGCTGGAGTGGACCGACACGTGCGTGGAGGCGTCGGTCGCGGTCTACACCGACGAGCGTGAGCAGTGGCAGCGCGGCGCGCTGGCCCGGCGGTTCGGGCTCGCGGGCGCGCTGCTGCGCGGCGACGCGATCGACATCGACCAGGCCGAGGCTCAGCTCGGGCACTCGCTGCGCCGCTACCAGACCGCGCTGGTGCTGTGGACCGACGAGTCGGTGGCCACGCCGGACCCGGTCCGCACCCTGGAGAAGTTCGGCAACGAGATCGCCACCCTGCTCGACGCGCCGCGACCGCTGATGCTGTCGTCCGGGGTGCGCGGCATGTGGGCGTGGCTCGCCACGGCGAACGTGCCGGACCTCACCGCGCTGACCTCGGCCGGGCAGCCTGGTCTGCACGCCGCCGTCGGATCGTCGGCCCCGGACATCGCCGGGTTCCGGCAGAGCCATCGCGAGGCCATCGCCGCGCAGCGGGTGGCGATCGAAACCGACTACGCCGCAACGGTGATCCGCTACCGCGACGTCGAGTTGGTCTGCCTCACCACCGGCGACGGCAGTGTCGAGGCGATGCGTGCCATGGCGACAAGGGAATTGGGCGCGTTGACGAGCACCGACGAGACCACCGCCCGGTTGCGCGAAACACTACTCGCCTATCTTGCGGGCGGGCGCAATGCGCTGACCACTGCTCAGCAATTGAACGTGCACCCCAACACCGTGCGCTACCGCATCAACCAATCCGAGGAATTGCTGGGGCATTCCATCGAAGAGCGGGCCACCTATATCGAATTGGCGCTGCGCTGTGCCCAAACTTATGGCGACAAAATCCTCACGCCACAACCGGATCGCGCGATCGCCTGAGTTGGGCACCGGATCCGCACAGGCCGTCCGTACTTCGCACAACTACACAGCCTCGGTGCGACGGAAGGAGCAGTGCGTCGTCACTCGACGGCATCGGCGAGAAAGTCTTGAATCAGCGCGGTGACGACAGCGGGTTGCTCCAGAACACAACAGTGCCCGGCATTTTCGATGATCTCGAACCGCGCTTTGGGAATCAGCTCGGCGAGCCGCCGCGCCGCCTGGATCGGCGCCACCACGTCGTCGCCGCCGACCGCGACGAGGGTCGGCGCGGTGATGGCGGTGACCTCACGGTCGGCCGCCGCGCGACCGATCACCCCGAGCATCGCCTTCCTGGTGCCCACGCTGTCGACCCGGTCGAGCCGTTCGGCCCACTCGGCGACGGTGGCCGCGGCGGCGGGATCGGCCAGGAACGCGGGCCCGAACAGCAGCCGCTCGAGCGTGCCGCGCACCACGCCGACGCCGAAAAGGCGTACCGCCCAGGCGAGCCGAGTGTATCTGCCGATCGTGCTCGGGTCCTCGGGATCGGCGCTGGTATCCAGCAGAGTCAGCGACCGCAGCAGCTCGCCGTGCCGGGCGGCGACCCGCTGGCCGACGAAACCGCCCATGCCGATGCCGACCCAATGCACCGGCGCGAGCCGCAGCGCGCGCATCAGCCCGACGGCGTCGCCGGTCAGCGTGTCCATGTCGTAGCCGTCCGGAGTCGGCTGCGTGCCGCCTTGGCCGCGCCAGTCGATGGCGACGCAGCGGTAGTGCTCGCGCAGTGTGTCGATCTGTGCGCGAAACATCCAGCGGTTGTCATCGAGCACAAACCCGGTGGTGAACAGCCGGCCGCCGTGCGGTCCGGACTTGGGTGGTCCAGGCCTCTATTCAGCACAGAAATAGCGCGGAATTGTGCAGTGTGCATAGATCAGCGGTCGACTAATTAGGACTTTGCCTCTGGAACTATCGCGCTCGTTAGCATTTGCTGTTACTTAGCCTTACAGAAATTCTGGTGGGTTACGCGCGGCGCGCCGTTCACCGGAGCGCGGTCGTGGCCGGAATACTTTCTCCGCCCGACAGATCCATTCATCGGATCTCATCAACACCGCTCACCAGCGAAAGAAGCCGCAATGACTCTCGTCATCCCCGGAAGACTCGGGCGATTCCGCACTGCGGTTCTCGTCGCCCTCATCGCGACAACCGTGCAGATTGCTGCCGGAATACCAGCAATTGCCGCACCGGCTGAGCAAAATCCTGTCGCGCAGCAGGTTCCGATCCAACCGCCGCTTCCGTTCCCTATTCCGCCGTCCCCGCCGGAACTCGATCCGGCGTTCTACGCGCCCCCGGCCGATCTCGTTGCGGCGAAGCAGCCCGGCGAGATCATCGCGGCACGCGCGGTGCACATCGCGTACTACTCGGTCATTCCGTTCAACATCGACGCGTGGCAGTTGTCCTACCGGTCGACGAACACCAGGGATGAACCGATCGCCGCGGTCACCACGCTGATGAAGCCGCGCGGCGACAACGGTGGCGTGCCGCGCCCGCTGCTGTCCTACCAATTCCCGCAGGACTCGAACGCCCAGTACTGCGCGCCATCGTATGTGCTGCAACAAGCTTCGGTGCCGGGCAACATCACCGGCCAGTTCGACATCCCGTTCGAGTTCGTGCTCCCGCTGACCGGGCTCGGGGCGGGCTGGGCGGTGGCGATGCCGGATCACGAGGGCCCGAACTCCGCCTTCGCCGCCGGCCCGCTCGGCGCCAGGATCACCCTCGACGGCATCCGGGCGGCGGAGAACTTCGAGCCGATGGGCCTCGGGCCGCAGACCAAGGTCGGGTTGGCCGGTTACTCCGGCGGCGCGATCACCACCGGGCACGCCGCCGAGCTGGCGGCGTCTTATGCACCTGAGCTCGATATCGTGGGGGCCTCGGAAGGTGGCGTTCCCGCCGACATCAAAGCGATGTACCAGATGGCCAGCGGCAATCTCGGCTCGGGACTGATCTTTTCCGGGCTGCTCGGCGTCGAGCGGGAGTATCCCGAGCTGGCGGCGTACAACGCCCAGCACATGAACGCGTTCGGTAAAGCCTTGGCTCCGGTCAAGAACTCACTGTGCCTGTACTCCGCCGCCATCCTGCCGTTCATGAACTTGGAAGGCGGCCTTTATGATTCACCGAACGCGCTGAACGACCCCGTGCCCACCAAGGTGTTCGACGCGCTCCGGATGGGTCACTCGGTACCCGAGATGCCGATGTTCATCTTCAACTCCAACCCCGACTGGATCGCGCCGGTCGGCCCGGTGAACGCGCTCGTCGACCAGTACTGCCGCGACCCGAAGGCCAAGGTGCAGTACACCCGTGACCATTTCAGTGAACACATCACGCTGGAGATCGACAGCATCGCACGGGTATTGCTGTGGTTGAAGGATCGCTTCGACGGCGTCCCCGTGCAGTCCGGCTGCGCCGTCCACGACGAGGGCTCCATGGCCTTGGATCCGGCGAGCTGGCCGATCTGGCTGCAAGGCGCGGGCACGCTGCTCGCAGGCCTGGTGCAGCAGCCCATCGGCAGCCGGTAGCCGGGCGTCAGAAAAGGGTCATCGGGTCGGTGGGTGCCGGTTCGGGCAGCGGCGCGAGCTCGGGCAGTTCGGCGCGCACCGCCTCGTGGAAGCGGCGCGCGAGCGGTACGGCCGCGGCATTGTCCGGGGTGTGAATGAAGACGGTCGGCGATCGACCCTCGCGCAGCCACTCGACGACCGTGCCGATCCACGGCCGCCAGCCTTCGACCGTGCGCTCGGTCGAGTCACGGCCGTGGTATCGGACGATCGGGAACTCGGTGAGTGCGCGGGTCCGGCGCGGCACCCTCGGCTTCTTCGACCAGGCTTCCTGCTCGGCGGCGGTGACCGGTAGTCCATCGAAAAGTGTTGTGGTGTCGAAGGGTATCCACTCGGCGCCGACTCGGGCGAGCACGCTCTCCAGCTGCCGGGCGGCCTGCTCGTTCTCGAAGAACGCGGGATGCCTGACCTCGACCGCCGAGCGGTACGCCTGCGGCAGCCTGCGCAGGAACAGCGCGAGCGGGCCGAGATCGTTCGGACCGAACGAGGCGGGCAACTGCACCCACAGGGCGTGCGCACGTGGGCCGAGCGGTTCGATCGCCGACAGAAACGCGCGCATCTCCTCGTCGACCCCGGTCAGCCTGCGCTCATGGGTGATCGAGCGATGCAGCTTCACCACGAACCGGAAGTCGGGCGCGGTCTGCTCGGCCCACGACGCCACCGTCCGGCGCGCCGGTATCGCATAGAAGGTGGTGTTGCCCTCGACCGCGTTGCACCGGTCGGCGTAGGCCGCCAGCCGAGCCCCCGAAGACGGTTGCCATTCCTGCCATGCCGCGTGCGTCCACATCGCACAGCCCACGTGAAGCCGCATGCCAGCGACGGTAGTACAGCGCCGACCCGCCTTTCGACCGCACTCCGCCGGACGGCAGCAGCGGCGGGGAATGAATGGGCAGCAGCGTTGGTAGAACAACACATGGAACTCGATGACGACGCCCGTGCCCTCATCGGAGCGGGGGCCGACGCCACGCTGGTCACCCTCAACCCCGACGGCAGCCCGCACGTGAGCGTGGTGTGGGTGGCCCTGCAATCCACGCCCGACGGCGACGAGCTCGTCACCGCCCACCTCGGCGAATACAAGAAGGTGCGCAATGTCCGCCGGGACAGCCGCGTCGCGGTGACCATCCTGTCCCCCGAACGCGGCGAGATCATGCGCCCGTATCTGTCGGTCACCGGGACCGCGCGCATCGTCGAGGGCGGGGCCCCCGAACTCCTCGCGGAGCTGGCCGCGACGCTGGCCAGCCCCGACTCCGGCTTTCCCCCGCCCGACGCGCCGCCGGGTCTGCTGACCCGCATCCGCATCGAGAAGGTCGGCGGCATCGGCCCCTGGGCCGCCTGACCTTCGAACCGCACGACCGGCCGGGCCCGCGCAGGGCTCGGCCGGTTGTTTTTCGGCGGCCGAGTCCGACTCGTAGACGGAATGTGACGTTGTACCGAATGGAAGCGGAATTCGGGCGAATATCCGTTCGGGTGCTTACAGTTTGAGTAACGCAGTAGCGGGCATCCGGCGTACGCGGGGATGCCCGCGTAATGTACCGACTCCGAGGAGATCGTCCGACCGTGGTTCGTTCAGACAAGTTCAGAGCTTCGCAGAAAGTATCCACGCATAAGACTGCCCGATCGGGTCCCGCCGTCGTGTGGCCCGACCCGAGCCCACTCGCCTCCTGGTGGCAGCAGGTGATGCAATCCGGGTCCGGCGAGCGCGCGAGCGTCTACGAGGTCGCGCGATGAGCGACGGCGAGAACTGGGTGCACGGCACCGTCCGGTGGTTCGACACCGCCAAAGGATTCGGCTTCCTCGAATCCCCCGAATATCCGAACGGGGTCTTTGTGGAGTATTCCAGCATCGACTCCCCCGGCTTCAAAACCCTCTCCGCGGGCCAGCCCGTTGTTTTCACCTGCGAGCTGCGTCCGCGCGGTGTCGAGGCCACCGCGGTACGCCCGATGGCCTTGTTATCCACCGCCGCCGCGTAATCCCGCATTGCCCTTGATGTCTCGCACGCCCCAACGGTCGTGGCGTGCGACGCGTCAAGCCAGGGCGAGCACTTCGGCGCCGATGGCCGCGGCCGCGGGCACGATGCCGGGGAACGCGCGCAGATGGGCAGTCAGTGCGAGGTCGTTCAGCAGCGTCTGCGCGGCCTGAACTCTGATGCGCGCGGGGATCGGATCCCAGTCCGGGTGCACCTTGCGCAGCAGGTGCACCCACTCGGCGATATAGGCGCGCTGCGCGGCCTTCGCGCGTACGCGATCCGGGGCGGGCAGGTATCTGGCCTCCGACACGAGAATCTGCATGAGGTAAGGGTTTTCGAAGACGAAGGCGCCGTAGCCGGCGAGCAGGCGGTCTAGTCCGTCGCGCGGATCGGCGGCGTGCGCGAGAGCACGATTCAGATCTATGCGGAGCCATTCGTCGCCACGGACGATGCCCGCCATGAGAATGTCCGCTTTCCCGGCGAAGTGGTTGTAGACGCTGGGCCCGGCAATGCCGACGGCAGCACCGATCTCCTCCACGCTGACGCTCGCGAAACCCCGTTCGGCGAAGAGCGTGTTCGCCTCGACGAGGATCGCTTCCCGCCGAGACCGCGCGATCAGCGGCGCCGCCACGGTAGGCCGATCCTGCCGCTGCCCGAGCCTGGGCACCGGCGCGGCGAGCACCGCGCCGACGAGCTCGCCGAGCAGCGTGCCGAATTCCGGCTCGGGCAGCGAAAGCCCATGGAACGACACACTATTGGCGACGGCCAAGGCACTCCAGGAGAGCAGGTCGGCCGCCGCCGGATCCAGGCCGGGGCGGCGCGCGGCGACGACCTCGGCGAGCCGCGCCCCGATCCGCTTGGCTTGCCGCCGAAACGCGGCCCGATCGTCGTCGGAGAGGTGCCTGGCCTCGCGCCGCCACAGCACCCCGACATCACGGCGGGCCAGCACGGTCGCGGCCAAGGTGCCTGCGATGTCGGCGGGCTCGCGGGCCGCCGCGTCGACCGCGGCCGCGAATGCGGTCAGCGCCTCGTCTACGACGGTGGCCAGCAGGCTCTGCTTGCCGCGGAAATGCCGGTACAGCGCGGACGGTCCGATGGCCACCGCCTCGGCGACCTCACCCATGCCCACATTCGCGTAGCCGTTGCGGCAGAACAGCTCCGCGGCCGCGGCGACGATCAGTGCCCGCCGATTCGCCGGCCGGGTGCCGCGGGCCGGACGGACCACGCCCGGCCCGTTCACCATTCGCTGTCGCTCCCTCAGGAAACTTGACTGTCGCTGGGATCCCAATACTTCTTGCGAAGTTCGCGCTTGAGGATCTTACCGGCGCCCGATATGGGCAACGCGTCGGCGAACTCCACCGTGCGCGGGGTCTTGTACCCGGCGATCAGCGCTTTGCAGTGCGCACGCAATTCCTCGTCGGTGGCCCGCGCGCCGGGCAGCAGCACCACCACGGCATGCACGCGCTCGCCCCATTCGGGGTCCGGCACCCCGATCACCGCGCAGGCGGCGACCGCGGGGTGCGCCGCGAGGGCATTCTCCACCTCGGCGGAGTACACGTTCTCGCCGCCGGTGATGATCATGTCCTTGATCCGGTCGACGATGAACACATAGCCGTGCTCGTCCATCCGGCCGCCGTCGCCGGTGTGCATCCAGCCGTCGCGCACAGCGGCGGCGGTGTCCTGCGGCCGGTTCCAGTAGCCGAGCATGACGTTGTCGCCGCGCACGACCACCTCACCGACATCGCCGCGCGGCACCTCGTTGTCGTCGGGGTCGACGATGCGGACCTCCACATGCGGCATGGCGCGACCCGCCGAACGCCGCAGCGCCGGATCGTCGTGGTCGGCCGGGGACAGCAGGGTCGCGACGGGCGCCAGTTCGGTCATGCCGTAGGCCTGGGTGAAGCCCGCGGTCGGGAAGACCTTGCGGGCCCGGCCGAGCACGGCTTCGGAGATCGGCGAGGCACCGTAGGTCACCGTCTCGACGCCGCCGAGGTCGAAGTCCGCGACGGCCGGATCGTCGACCAGCAGCTGGATCATGGTGGGCACCAACAACAGATTGGTGACGCCGTGTTCGCTGATCGCCCGCATGACACCGGCCGGGGTGAACATCGGCACGATCACGTGGGTGCAGTTGACCAGGTTGCCCGCCGTCAGCATGGCGATGTCGGCGAGGTGGAACATCGGCGCCGCGTGCAGCACGGTGCCGCCCCGGCTGACGAACTCGCCGCCCGCGGTGCTGCCGAGCGCGGAGATGATCATGTTGTCGTGGCTGAGCATCACCCCTTTGGGATGCCCGGTGGTGCCGCCGGTGTAGAAGACACCCGCCAGGCTCGCGTCGCCGGTTCTGGTGTCCTCGGCGGGCGCGTGCTCGGCGACGAGCGTCTCGTAGTGCAGTGTGTCGGCGGGCGGTTCGCCGTCGCCGCAGAAGATCACCGTGGCCAACTCCGGAAACTGTTGCCGGAGTGCGGGGATCATGGCGGCGAAGGCGTCGTCGACCAACAGCACCCTGGTGTCGGACTCGCGCAGCGAGTAGCCGATCTCCGCCGGGCTCCAGCGGATGTTCACCGGGTTGACCGCCGCCCCGATCCACGGCACCGCGTACAGATACTCGTAGTAGCGGTCGGAGTTCAGCGCCAGCATGCCGACCCGGTCGCCGGGCCGGACCCCGAGCGCGGCCAGCGCACCCGCGAATCGCGCTATGCGGTCGGCCGATTCGGCCACGGTGCGCACCCGGTCGCCATAGATCGTCAGCGGACGATCCGGGCTCTGCTGCAGGTTGCGGTGCAGGGATTGGGTCAAATACATTGCCGGTCCTAGATGTTGAAGCCGCCGCCGCAGACCAGGGTCTGCGCGCTGACGTAGTCGGACTCGGGAATGCACAGCAGGTACACCGCGCCTGCCGCCTCGGCAGGCGTGCCGCCGCGCCCGAGCGGCACCATCTGCTCCATCGCGGCGAGCAGGTTCGGGTTCACGCCGACCTTGATCTCCTTGCCCTGCACGTCGATCGTGCCGCCGGTGCCCGCGGGCGCCTCGGTGAGCCTGGTCTTGATCAGCCCGAAGGCCACCGCGTTCACCGTGACGTTGTAGCGGCCCCACTCCTTGGCCAGCGCCTTGGTGAGACCGAGGATGCCCGCCTTGCCCGACGAGTAATTCGCCTGTCCCGCATTGCCGCCGGTGCCCGCCAGCGACGAAATGTTCACCACCTTGCGGCACGGCACCGGTTCACCCGCGGCCTTGGCCTGCTTCACCGCCGCCGCGATCACCGGCTGCGCCGCGCGCAGGATCCGGAACGGCGCCTTCAGGTGCACGTCCAGGATGGCGTCCCACTGTTCGTCGGTCATCTTCTGGATCACTGAATCCCAGGTGTAGCCGGCGTTGTTGACGATGATGTCCAAGCCGCCGAACTCGTCGACGGCGGTCTGCACGAAACGCTCGGCGAACCCCTCCTCGGTGACGCTGCCGACACACGAAACCGCCTGCCCGCCCGCGGCTTCGACCGCGGCGACGGTCTCCTGGGCCGGCTCGGCGTCGAGGTCGTTCACCACGACCCTTGCCCCCTCGCTCGCGAGCTTCAGCGCGATCTCCCGTCCGATGCCGCGGCCGGAGCCGGAGACAATGGCGACTTTGCCATCCAGAGTTCCCATGTGCTGCTTGACCCTTTCCGAGGTTCCCGTCAACGGCAACTAGCGTCCGTTCACTTATTGAACAGCAGCGGGGTAAAAGCAGCGGCAAAATGGGCGAATACGCTGGTCAGCGGACCGCATCAGGCTATTGATGATTCACTTACTGGAGAGCGATTGCCCTGTGAACGGCCCGAGCCCCCGCATCTCCCGAGGAGATGCGGGGGCTCGCGGCATGTCCGGCGTCAGGCGTGCGGCGGCGTGACCTCCCCGACAGCAGACCCGGAGCCGTCCTCGGCTCTACTGAATACCGGCTGATGATGTACGTCACTGCTCTCGGCAGGCGTATACACCTGAATGGGAATGGTGTCATGGCTGAACAGCCCGGACCCTTGCCCGCTTTCCTGACTCATCCGTCGAGCCTCCTCCGATCGGCCGCGAATAGCCAATCCCCTCTATTCAACCTTGTCCGCGCCGCAGCGCGCGCATGATCCCGCTCCACTGGAATGTTGTCGTGTCCGTCGAAGCCGCGATTCCGCGCGGCCATGCCCCGTTGTTCCGGCGTCTGTCGGCTGTTGACCTGGCGGTATCCGCGGCGGTGGTAGCGTCGAGCCAAGAATCTTGTCGGCCTTTCGCATCGGCCGACCTTCCAGCTCGGTTCAGCTGAGCAACGCCGATCGCTTCCGTGTCGGCGGCCCGACCGGGCCTCCCTGCGCCTGCGCAGCCGCTCCATCCGAAGAGGACCAATGGCTATCACCGACATTGCCGTGTACGCGCACCTGAGCAAGGAAGACATCGAGGCGCTCGGCACCGAACTCGACGCGATCCATCGTGACGTCAGCGAATCGCTCGGCGGCCGCGACGCCGCCTACATCCGGCGCACCATCCGGTTCCAGCGCGCCCTCGACACCGTCGCGCGGCTGCTCATCGCGGCGAACCGGAACAGGGCGGGCTGGCTGCTCGGCACGGCGGCGCTGGCCGCGGCCAAGAGCATCGAGAACATGGAGATCGGGCACAACGTCTCGCACGGCCAGTGGGATTGGATGAACGACCCGGAGATCCACTCCACCAGCTGGGAGTGGGACATGGTCGGGTTGTCCACCCAGTGGAAGTACTCGCACAATTTCCGCCACCACCTGTACACCAACGTGCTGGACATGGACGACGACATCGGCTTCGGCGTGATGCGGGTGACCAGGGACCAGCCGTGGCAACCGAGCCATCTCTTCCAGCCACTGCAGAATCTGTTGCTGGCCACCACTTTCGAGTGGGGCATCGGCCTGCACGGGCTGTACGCCGACCGGGACCGCTTCGAGACGAAGGCCGAAAAGGCCGCCGTGACAAAGGCTTTCCTGAAGAAGATCTCCCGCCAGGCGCTCAAGGACTACGTGCTCTTCCCCGCACTGAGCGGAAAGCGCTGGCGCCGTGCGCTGACGGCCAACGTCACCGCCAATGTCGTGCGCAATGCCTGGGCATACGTGGTGATCTTCTGCGGTCACTTCCCCGACGGCGCGGAGAAATTCACGCCCGCCGCGCTGGCGGACGAGACCAAATCCGAGTGGTACCTGCGCCAGATGCTCGGCACCGCGAACTTCGACGCAGGCCCGACCCTGGCCTTCGCCAGCGGAAACCTGTGTTACCAAATCGAACACCACCTCTTCCCCGACCTGCCCAGCAACCGGTACGCCGAGATCGCCGTCCGGGTTCGCGCGCTCTGCGACAAATACGACCTGCCCTACACCAGCGGTTCGCTGCTGCGTCAGTACCTGCTGACCATGCGGACCATCCACAAGCTCGCGGTCCCGGATCGCTTCCTGATCGCCACCTCGGACGACGCGCCGGAGACCGCCTCGGAGCGCAAGTTCCAGACCGGCGCCTTCGCCGTCCCGGAAATCTCCGGCGTGACAACAGGTTTGCGCACCGCGCTGCACAACGGTCGCGTGCGGCTGGAACTCGAGGCCGGACGCAAAGGTGGCCGGCTGCGCCGGACCGCCGCCCGGGTCCGTTCGAATATCGCGGGGTCGCTGCGCGCCCCGGTTGCCGGCTAGGTGACCCGGTCGGGGCGTCCGGCCTCGACCCGTAACCGGCCGCGCTTCATCGCGGCGCAAGCGCCGGACCAGCGCAAACCGGACCTGGGGTATTGATTTCACCCCGGCACCCCCACATCGATACCGCGTCGCCGAAATCCCGTTCGGCCAGCGGAAATCGAGTGCTACCGTTTTGCCAGAGGTCGATCTGTCGACCGGCAGGTACATCGCCCGCACCCTGCGGGCGGAACCGTCCACACGACCGGCCTCCGGGGATGTGGTGCGGTATGACGCCGCTGGACATGGTTCGACTCGACGGCTTGCTGGCACGCACCACGGGCTCGCCGAAGATCATGATCGGCCTGATCGACGGCCCGGTGGACACCACACATTCCGGACTGGCGGCGGCGCTGCTGCGTGGACACGCGAGCGGTTGCGCGGTCCCGCAAGCCACCGCGTGCACGCACGCCACCTTCGTGGCGGGAATCCTGTCCGGCCGCCGTGGTTCCCCCGCTCCCGCACTGTGTCCCGGCTGTACGGTCTATCTACGGCCGATCTTCTCCGATCGAACCTTCGCCGGGCCGCCGTCGGCCACCAACGACGACCTCGCCCGTGCGCTGCGGGAATGCATGGCGGCCGGCGCGGTCGTCGTGAACGTGAGTGCCGGTCCACCCGCACCCTCGATGGCCGACAACCGGCTGCTCGCCCAAGCGCTCGACACCGCCGCGCGCCGCGGTGTCATCGTCGTCGCCGCCGCCGGAAACACCACCGACCTCGGCACCTCGACGCTCACCCGGCATCGCTGGGTCGTCCCCGTCATCGCGGTGGACGCGCACGGGCGCCCGGCGCGGCAATCCACCCTCGGGCCGTCCATCGGCCGCAACGGCCTGGCCGCGCCGGGCGGGCTGACCAGCTTCACGGCGGGCAACGGACTGGCCACGCTCACCGGAACCAGTTTCGCCGCACCGCTGGTCACCGGAACCATCGCGTTGCTGTGGTCGCTGTTCCCCACGGCCTCGGCGGCCGAGATACGCGCCGCGGTGCTCGGCCGCGGGCGGCGCGACGCACTCATCCCGCCGCTGCTCGACGCCGAGGCGGCTTACCAGCAGATGAAGGAGTTGATCCATGCCGGATGAACAATCACCACCGGACACCGAGCAGCCACCGGAACAACCGGCGCGGCGCGTTCGGCTACCCGGCTTCGTGGTCAGCGAAGAAACCGGGCTCGGCGACGTAATCAAGCACGTCACAAACAGATTGGGCGTCAAGCCGTGCGGCGGGTGCAACCGTCGGGCCGCCGCGCTGAATCGTCGCATCGTCTTCTCACCGCGTCGCACGTCGCGCGGCTGAGCCCGAATAATCCCCCACGCTCCGGAGAGATCATGGATACCGCCCCCGCTACGGCGGAGCTGGACAGCCCCGCCGACACCCATCTCGATCGAGTCGAACCCGCGCACACGCCCCATGAGGTCCCGTGCCCGACCTGCTCGGGCCAGGCCGCCGCGCTGCGCCTGTCCGACGTCTATGCGATCGGTCGGATCGAAGCCCGATTCCCCTCGCTCGCCGTGGAAAAGGAGTTCGCCCAGTCGATCGGCCGCGCCGTCACCGACGGCCAGACCGACCGGGAAACCTTCGCCACCGTCCTGTCGGATCCGGACAACCGCTATCTGGCGCGGGCCCTGTGCTGGGTACTGACCATCCGCGAGCTGGAGACCTACATCGTGCTCCCGCGCGACCCCGGCGACCTGGATCGCTTGATCGAGGCGCTGCGCCCTCGGCCGAGCCCCGGCGACCTCGACGTGGTCATCGGCACCCGTGGCCCCTTGGCCGCACCTTCGATGTGCAACGGCCTGGTGGTCCCCGTGGTGCACTTCGATCAGCTCTACTCCTTCGACCGGGCCGAGCTGATGGGCGCCCTCCCGCGCTCCGAAGGTGTCAGCGACGATCAGTTCACGGCCGCCGCCGAGCTGGTGCTCGACCGCATCCTGCACGTCGCCGACAACGCGGGCGCGACCGACGAACACCGCGCCCTGAACTATCTCGCGATGCGCTACTCGGAGATATACCGGCGCACTGCAACACAATTCGAGGCGAACTTCTCGCTGACCGGCGTCGATGTCCGGCCCTCGTCGCTGGGCGGCGGCCGGTCCATCGTGGACTGCATCTTCTCCTACACCGACCGGCGCACCTCGTTCACCGAGAAATACTTCGTCGCCGTCGACGTCACCGAGCGGTTCCCGTTCCTGATCGGCAGCCTCGGCCCCTACTACGACCGCACAAGCACCTACTGAGGAGAACATCATGCGAACACCAGGATTCACGGCGGAACAGTCCCTCGGCCGCACCGGCCGCGTCTACCGGACCGTCGACCGGGCCGGCGGTTTCCGAGGGACGAATCTGTTACCGCAGCAGGATGATTGGGAGGCCGAGGGCGGAATCGGCGGCACCGAAGCCACCTGTTGCCGCAAGAAATGTCCCGGTGCCTGTCACTGCAGCGGTCACCAAGGGCACTGTGACTCCGTCGTCGAGGAGGCGCAGCCCGAGTTCCTGATGGCCGGACCGATCGACAAGTGCGTTTCGACCGACGGAAAGTCCCATGCGTACTGCTCGTGCGGTTGCTGGGCAACCGATCACGACGCGGGGTGCGGCGAGTGCCCCGAGCTGCCCGAGCCGATCTACCTCTGACGACGCGGCGCTCGATGACGCAGCGCGTCAGGCTCCCTGCCGATGTCGTTTCGAGCGCAGCCAGCCGAAGGTCAATTGCACCGCGCGCTGCCAGTTCTCGTACTCGTCCGCGCGGTGCGCCGGATCCATCTGCGGCATCCATTGCGCGGCGAGGCGCCAGTTGTTGCGCAGGCCCTCCAGATCCGGCCAATAGCCGACGGCGAGACCGGCGGCGTAAGCCGCACCGAGCGAGACGGTTTCGGCGTTGAACGGGCGCATGACGGGCACGTCCAGGACGTCGGCGACGATCTGCATGAGCAGGTTGTCCGACGTCATGCCGCCGTCGACGCGCAGTGCGCGTGCCTGTAAACCGGAGTCGGCGTTCATGGCGTCGACCACCTCGCGGGTCTGCCACGCGGTCGCCTCCAGGACGGCACGGGCGATGTGGCCCTTGGTGATATAGGAGGTCAGGCCGGCGATCAGGCCGCGGGCGTCACTGCGCCAGTGCGGCGCGTAGAGGCCGGAGAACGCGGGCACGATGTAGCAGCCGCCGTTGTCTTGCACTGTGCGAGCGAGGGTTTCGATCTCCGGTGCGCTGGTCACCAGGCCGATGTTGTCGCGCACCCACTGCACCAGCGAGCCGGTCACCGCGATCGGCCCCTCCAGCGCGTACACCGGCTGTTCGTCGCCGATCTGGTAGCCGATGGTGGTGAGCAGACCGTGTGAGGACTGCACCAGTTCGCGGCCGGTGTTCATCATCAGGAAGCCACCGGTGCCGTACGTGCACTTGGTTTCCCCACGCGCGAAACAGGTTTGGCCGAACAGCGCGGCGTGCTGGTCGCCGAGGGCGGCGGCGATCGGGATACCGGGCACCACCCGGCGGGTCGTGCCGTAGGACGCCGTCGAAGGCTGGATGCGCGGCAGCATGGCCGCGGGGATCTCGAAGAAGCGCAGCAGCTCCGCGTCCCAGGTCAGCGTGGTGAGGTTCATCAGCAGGGTGCGGCTGGCATTGGTGACATCGGTCAGATGCAGCCCGCCGTCAACGCCGCCGGTCAGATTCCAGATCAGCCAGGTTTCCATGGTGCCGAATAGCACCTCACCGCGTTCGGCCCGCTCACGCAGGGCCGGAATGGTATCCAGCAGCCAGCGCAGCCGGGGCGCGGCGAAATAGGTGGCAAGCGGCAGCCCGCAGATCTCTCGAATGCGTTGCGCGCCAGGCTTTTCCTCGAAGTCACGGACCAATTCCTCGGTGCGCGTGTCCTGCCAGACGATGGCCCGCCGGATCGGCGTGCCGGTGCGGCGATCCCACACCACCGTGGTCTCCCGCTGGTTCGCGATGCCGAGGGCGGCGACCTGATCGGCGGTGATACCGGAGTCGCGCAGCGCCTGCGGCACGATCCGGTCCACGTTGCGCCAGATCTCCATCGCGTCCTGCTCGACCCAGCCCGGCCGCGGATAGTGCTGCTGGTGCTCGCGCTGCGCCACCCCGACCAGGCGTGCGCGCTGATCGAACAGGATGCACCTGGTGGAGGTGGTGCCCTGGTCGATCGCGAGCACAAACCGCTGCGTCATCCGTGTCCTCTCGTGCCATATGTAGGTGTGGTCAGTGTCCGGCGCCGAGATCCCGCGAGACCGCGTGCGCGGCGTCGCGCACCAGGCCGATGAGCGCGGGACGGTGCCGCAACTGCGGGTCGCAGAGCCGGTCGACCGGTCCGCTGATGCCGATGGCGCCCACCACGAGTCCGCCGTGCGCGCGGATAGGTGCCGCGATGCCCGCTTCGCCGGGCCGGAATTCCTCGGTGTCCCCCGCCCAGCCCGCCTGCCGCACCGCGGCGAGCGCCCGATTGAGTGCGGGACGGTCGACGATGGTGCGGCGGGTGAGCGAGGCCAGCTCGCCCGCGCGCACCGTCGCCGCGAGTTCCGCGTCGAAGGCCAGCAGCACCTTGCCGAGTGCGGTCGCGTGCGGCGGCAGCAATTCACCGAGCTCGAGCGCCTGTTCGGTGTTGTCCGGTCGGAAGACGTGGTGCACGACCACCACGCTGCCGTCGACCGGCGCGCCGATGCGGACCGCCTCGCCGGTGCGCGCCGCCAGCGCGTCGGCCCAGTTGATGGCCCGCGAGCGCAGCTCATTGGCGTCGAGATAGCTGGTGCCGAGATGCAGCAGCGCCGCGCCCAGCTGATACTTGCCGGTCGCCGCGTCCTGTTCGACGAACCCCACGCCCTGCAGGGTGCGCAGGATGCCGTGCGCGGTGGGTTTGGCGAGGTCGAGCGCGCCGGCGATCTCCCCGACACCCAAGCGGCCCGCGCCGCGGGCGAGCAGCCGCAGAATGGCCGCCGCTCGTTCGATCGATTGGATCGGACCGGGCATGAACCGAAACCTAACCTCTCGATTCGACAATGTCGAACATATGGTGAACGGCGAGCAACACACGCGGCGCACCAGTGTGACGTGCGTCATGTCGACGCCCTCGGGCGCCCGACAGTAGCGGCAGCGGCCACCCACAACCACCCCGACCGTTCAGCATTGTCGAACGTGCCCTATGTCCGGTTCCTCGATCCGGTCGTAACGTCGAGGTCCGCAGGGTCGCATCGGCGGCCGCAGGGCGAACGGAGACTCAACGGTGAACTTCGGCTCGATCTTCCTGAGTGAAGCACTCGGCACGGGAATGCTGGTGCTACTCGGTGTCGGCGTGGTCGCGAATGTGTTGCTGACCAAATCCAAGGGATTCGACGGTGGCTGGTTACTGATCAACTTCGGCTGGGGTTTCGGCGTACTCGCCGGGGTGTACGTCGCCTATAAATCCGGCGGCCACCTCAATCCCGCTTACACCATCGGCGTGCTGTTCAGCGGCGCCGATCAATACGCCCCCGACATCGACATCACGGCCGCCACCACCATCGCCTACGTCGCCGGGCAGCTGGTCGGCGCGTTCGTCGGCGCGAATCTGGCCTACGTCGCCTACAAGCGGCACTTCGACGAGGAGACCGACGAGGCGAAGAAGCTGGGTGTGTTCGCCACCGGTCCCGCCATCCGCGGGCTGCGCTGGAACTTCGCCACCGAGGTGATCGCCACCTTCGCGCTCGTGCTGGTGCTGCTGTCCATCGGCCACACCGCGACCGGGCTCGGCCCGCTCGCTGCGGCGTTGCTGGTGGTCGGTATCGGCGCCTCGCTCGGCGGGCCGACGGGGTACGCCATCAACCCGGCTCGTGATCTCGGGCCTCGGCTCGCGCACGCGCTGCTGCCGGTCAGTAAAGGTGTCGCCGCCGCGCCGGTTCGGGAGCCCGCGGGTGCGGGTGTCGGTGGATCCTCCGCCGAACGACTGCCCGAACACACCGGGTCCCCCGGTCCCAATCGCAAGAGCTCCGACTGGAGCTACGCCTGGGTCCCGATCCTCGGTCCGCTGGCGGGCGGCGTGCTCGCGGGGCTGGCCTCGCAGGTCCTTTTCTGAATCTCCTTCTTCTCTCAGTTAGTTTTTCTTCGAAAGGACCACGATGAGCCAGTATGTCGGCGCCATCGACCAGGGCACCACGAGCACGCGCTTCATGGTGTTCGATCACAACGGCAACGAGATCGCTCGCCACCAGCTCGAACACCAGCAGATCCTGCCGCAGGCGGGCTGGGTGGAGCACGATCCGACCGAGATCTGGGAACGCACCAGGGCGGTCATCCAGAGCACCCTCACCAAGGCCGATCTCGACGCGAGCGATCTGGCCGCGGTCGGCGTGACCAATCAGCGCGAAACCACCGTGGTGTGGAGCAGGCGTACCGGGCGTCCGTACTGCAACGCCATCGTCTGGCAGGACACCCGCACCGACCGCATCGCCGCCGAACTCGAGCGCGCGGGCCACGGCGACACCATTCGGCACAAGGCCGGATTGCCGCCTGCCACTTACTTTTCCGGCGGCAAGCTGCGCTGGATCCTGGACAACGTGCCCGGCGTCGCCGAGGCGGCCGAGCGCGGCGAGGCGATCTTCGGGACCACCGACAGCTGGCTGCTGTGGAACCTGACCGGCGGGGTGGACGGCGGCGTGCACGTCACCGATCCGACCAATGCCAGCCGCACCATGCTGATGAACCTGGAAACCTCCGACTGGGACGACGAACTGCTGTCCATCTTCGGCATTCCGCGCTCGATGCTGCCGACTATCGCGCCGTCGTCGAACCCCGAACTGTTCGGAAAGACCAGGGCCGACGGGCCTTTCGGCGGTGAGGTGCCGCTGGCCGGTGTGCTCGGCGACCAGCAGGCGGCCACGGTCGGCCAGGTGTGTTTCCGGCCGGGCGAGGCGAAGAACACCTACGGCACCGGCAACTTCCTGCTGCTCAACACCGGTACCGAGATCGTGCGGTCGCAGCACGGGCTGCTCACCACGGTCGCTTACCAGTTCGGTGACGACAAGCCGGTGTACGCGCTCGAAGGCTCGATCGCGGTGACCGGTTCGGCGGTGCAGTGGCTGCGCGATCAGCTCGGCATCATTTCCGGTGCGTCGCAAAGCGAATCGCTGGCCAGGCAGGTCGACGACAACGGTGGCGTGTACTTCGTGCCCGCGTTCTCCGGACTGTTCGCGCCGTACTGGCGCTCCGACGCGCGCGGCGCCATCGTCGGGCTGTCCCGCTTCAGCACCAACGCCCATCTGGCGCGGGCGACGCTGGAGTCCATTTGCTACCAGACCCGCGACGTGGTCGAGGCCATGCAGGCCGACTCCGGCGTGCAGCTCGACGTGCTGCGGGTGGACGGCGGCGTCACCGCCAACGAGCTGTGCATGCAGCTGCAGGCCGACTTCCTCGGCGTGCCGGTGTCGCGGCCGGTGGTCGCGGAGACCACCGCGCTCGGCGCCGCCTACGCGGCCGGACTGGCCGTCGGATTCTGGAGCAACACCGACGAACTCGTGCAGAACTGGCACGAAGACAAGCGCTGGAACCCCACCGGAACCGAGGAGCAACGCGCACGCGGCTACGCCCGCTGGCAGAAGGCCGTGTCGCGCACCCTCGACTGGATAGACGTAGACGACTGAGTCGCCGACGCGAATATCACTGCAACAAGGAGAGATTCATGTCAGCACGATTAGACCCCACCTACCGCGCCACCGCGGTCGAGGCACTAGGCGACAACGAGATCGACGTGCTGGTGATCGGCGGCGGCGTGGTCGGCGCGGGCGCGGCACTGGACGCGGCCTCGCGCGGCCTGAGCGTCACCATGGTGGAGGCCAGGGACTTCGCGGCGGGCACGTCGAGCCGCTCCAGCAAGCTCATCCACGGTGGGCTGCGGTATCTCGAACAGCTCGACTTCTGGCTGGTGCGTGAGGCTTTGAAGGAACGCGGCCTGCTGCTGAACAAGCTGGCGCCGCACCTGGTGCGCCCGGTGTCGTTCCTGCTGCCGCTGCAACACCGGGTCTGGGAACGCGCGTACATCGGCGCGGGCGTCGCCCTGTACGACACCATCGGCGGCGCCCGGGCGCTGCCCATGCACCGGCACCTGACCCGCACGCGCGCACTGGAATTGGCGCCCGCGCTGCGGGAAGACTCGATGACCGGCGCCATCCGCTACTTCGACGCACAGGTCGACGACGCGCGGCACACCATGACGATCGCCCGCACCGCGGCCCAGCACGGCGCGACCGTGCTCACCCGCACCAAGGTCACCGGGCTGCTGCGCGACGGTGAGCGGGTAATCGGCGCGCAGGTCACCGATCTGGAGACCGGGCGCGAATACCAGGTGCGGGCCCGCCGGGTGATCAGCGCGACCGGCGTCTGGACCGACGAGATGAACCGGATGACCGGAGTCGAATTCCCGTTCCACGTGCGCACTTCCAAGGGCGTGCACATCCTGGTTCCGCGCGAGCGGCTCGACCTGGACACCGGGCTGATCATGCGCACCGAGAAGAGCGTGCTGTTCGTGATCCCGTGGCACCAGCACTGGATCATCGGCACCACCGACACGGATTGGTCGCTGGACAAGGATCATCCGGCCGCGAGCAACGCCGACGTGCAGTACATCCTCGATCACGTCAACGCGGTGCTGCGGGATCCGCTGACCCGCGACGACATCGTCGGCACCTACGCCGGGCTGCGGCCGCTGGTCTCCGGCGCGTCCAGTGATACCGCGAAGCTGTCGCGCGAACACGCTGTGGCGGAACCGGTTCCGGGTCTGTTCGTGATCGCGGGCGGCAAGTACACCACCTACCGGGTGATGGCGGCCGACGTGGTGGACGCCGCCGTGCAGGGTCTTGGCCGGGCCGTCGCCCCGTCGGTGACCGAGAAACTGCCGCTGCTCGGCGCGGTCGGCTACCAGGAGATGGCCGCCG
This sequence comes from Nocardia sp. NPDC052316, assembly GCF_044547795.1. Classification (NCBI taxonomy): domain Bacteria; kingdom Bacillati; phylum Actinomycetota; class Actinomycetes; order Mycobacteriales; family Nocardiaceae; genus Nocardia; species Nocardia sp. NPDC052316. The sequence continues at coordinate 142,622 of NZ_JBIUBB010000003.1, read as the reverse complement.
ACCTCGACAGCCTCGCACAGCGCACCGGGCTGTCGAAGGCCACCGTCGAGCATCTGCTCGGGCGCTACGGCTCCGCCGTGCACGACCTGTTCGAGCTGATCGCCGAGGATCCGGCGCTGGGCGAGCCGCTGGCGGGTGCCGAGGAGTACCTCGCCGCCGAGGTCGTCTACGCGGTAACGCACGAGGGCGCACTGCATCTCGACGATGTGCTCACCCGGCGTACCCGGATCTCCATCGAGGCGTCGGACCGCGGTCTGCTCGCCGCGCCCGAGGTGGCCTTCCTGATCGGTGCCCGGCTCGGCTGGGACGCCGCCGACGCGGAGCGCGAGCTCAGCCGCTACCGGGACCGCGTCGAAGCCGAGCTGGCCGCCAACCAGGCCGCCGACGACGAGACCGCGAACGCCGCGCGTTTGGTCGCCGTCGCCTGACACCGCGCCGCCCGGTGCGCTCGATCCTGTTTCCGGCCTGCTGTTTCGGCTGCGGATCGAGTGGCACCGGGCATCCGGCGGTACCGAGTCACGGCGCCGGTCATTGACCTCAACCCGTGTTCAGGGTTGATCATCGTGGGTATGACCAGTCCTGCCGAATTCTGGAATGCCGCGTACGACAACGACAGTGCCCCCTGGGTGATCGGTGAACCGCAGCCCGCGATCGTCGCGCTGGAGCGCGACGGCTGGATCCGCGGCCGGGTGCTCGATCCCGGTTGCGGGGCAGGTGAACACACGATCCTGCTGACGAAGCTGGGCTACGACGTGCTCGGTATCGATCTGTCCCCCAGCGCGGTCGAGTTCGCCCGCACGAATGCCGCCGCCCAAGATGTTCCGGCTGCCCGGTTCGAGGTCGCCGACGCCATCGCGTTCGGTACTGCCGAGGCCCCACCGACTTTCGACACCATCGTGGACAGCGCTCTGTTCCACGTCTTCGGTACCGAACCAGAAGCACGCGCGGCATACGTGCGCAGCCTGCACGCACTGTGCAAGCCGGGCGGACTGGTCAATATCCTCGCACTGTCCGACGCCGGCCCCGGTTTCGGGCCGCAGATCAGCGACTCCATCATTCGCGAATCATTCAGCGAGGGTTGGGAACTGGAAGACCTCCAGCCGTCGCAGTACCGCGGCCGGGTCACCCGACCCGCACTGGAACAGCGACCCGACCTCGCCCTGCAGGAGGGCAACATTATCGATCTGGTGGCCTGGCAGGCCAGGATCCGCCGCGTCTAACCATCCATTCCGGCGTGCCCGTCCGGCGTCGACTCATCGGTCTCCAACTCCGCCCCCTTCGGATGCTCCTCCGCATGCGTCGGCTTCGAATGCTCGCCCGCGAAGTCCGCCTCCCCCTCCTGCACCTCAGCCGTCGTCCGATCCTTCTCTGCTCCACTCATGCCCGCCGAATACCCGCCATTGATCCGAGCATGCAAGTGCATATCGTGCCAGCCATCCACGTGCAACCCCGCGCTCCGCTTCGTGCCCTCCAGGGCATAGCCGAGCTTGGCCGCCACCCGACACGACCGTTGGTTCGCCACCGAGTGGGTCAGCTCCAAGCGATGAAAGCCGGTCTCGAAAGCCCAAGCGGTGAGCGCGGATATCGCCCGCGGCGTAACAGCCCGGCCGCGGGCGGCGGGCACCGTCCAGTAGGCGACCTCGGCCTGCCCGCCCTCCAGCTCCAAGTTCTTCAACGAAGCTCGTCCGACGAGCCGACCGGTGCCGATCTCGGCTACCGCCCAATGGGCGGCGACACCGGCGCTCCATGCCCTGACCCAGGTGTCGATCCATGCGCGAACCTCGGCGAGGGAGTCGGCGCTGCGGACATGCCAGCGCCGGATCAGCGGATCCGCGAAAGCCTCCAGGACATCCTGCGCGTCATCGGCCGTCCACGACCGAAGAATCAGACCGTCGCCCGTGGCGATCACGGGCTGCGTTGCGTGGGTGAAACTTTCGGCGGCGACCAAGCTTTGGGTCAACAGCGGCATGCCGCGAATTGTCCGCCTCGGCGGGGTTCGCGGCATGTCTTGTTCGGTGGTCAGCCAAGGCGCTTGGCCAGCAGGGCCTTGCCTTGTTCGCCGCCCTTCTGGCTTTCGCGCTGGGCGCGGCGGAAGAATTCGCCGAGCTCGGTGTCGCCGTCGCGTTCGGCGTCCTGCGCGTAGAGCTCCATGCGCAGGGCGTTGCTCAGGCACTGTTCGGTAAACCAGATGAGGTTGTAGTCCTTGTCTTTGGTGCCGGTGATCGCGCCGGTTTCCTGATCGATGGCCATGTGCCATACCTCCTTTGTCGTCCCGCTATCGCCGTACCCGGCGAATCCGCACGGAAACCGGTCGTGACCAGATGATCTAGGGTCGAGTCATGGAGACGGTGGATGTGGCCGAGGCGGAGCGGGTCTCCGCCCTGCTGGCGGCGGAGGCCAAGGCGGTCGCGCTGTTCGACGAAGTGGTCCGCCGGGGCATCATCGCGCCGGGGATGCGCGAATCAGCGGTGAGCGACGCGGTGCGCGATCTCGCCGATGAGATGTTCGGGACGCGACGGTACTGGCACAAGCGGATCGTGCGGTCCGGCAGCAACACCCTGGAGCCGTACAGCGCGAACCCGCCGGACCGCGAGATCGGCGCGGACGACATCTGTTTCCTGGACTTCGGACCGATCTTCGCCGAATGGGAAGCCGATTTCGGGCGCACCTTCGTGCTGGGCGACGATCCGGCCAAGCTGGCCCTGCGGGACGCGCTGGAACCGCTCTGGGAGCAGGGCCGCGCCTACTTCGAGGCCAACCCCGACATCACCGGCGACCAGCTGTATGCCTACGTGTCCGGCCAGGCCGCCGAGCAAGGCTGGGAACTGACCGCGGAAATCGCGGGGCATCTGGTGGGCGAGTTCCCGCACAAGCAGATCTCGGGCACCGAGCTCACCTCGTACGTGGCGGCGGGCTCGACCGTGCCGATGCGCCGTCTCGATCCGAAAGGCCGGATCTGCCACTGGATTCTGGAGATTCACCTGGTGGATCGCGCGCACAACATCGGCGGCTTCTTCGAACAGTTGCTGGATCTGCGACCCGTGGTGGATCAGGCGACGGCCTCGTCATGGCCGCGGTTCGAGCCGACGCCGTAGCCGGGCACGTTGATCCCCGGCACGTCGGCACCCAACGCGATGATCTGGTTCAGCGTGTTGTGGTACTGGCGCACCTCGGCGATCGCGCCGCCGTCGAAGCGGACCTCGCTGAGCACCATCGCGTGATAGAGGCGTTGGCTCTCCAGCGCGGTGAATTCACCCTCGACCTCGGCGAGCCAAGCGTGCGCGGTGGCGAACGGACGGACGGTGATGCGCGACAGGCTGCCCGGGCTCCATAGTTCGGTGCTCCACCACAGCATGCTCTCGTGCAACTCGGCGCGCCCCTCGATGAGGGTGGGCAGGCCGGGTGGCTGCCACGGTGCGTGGAACCGCACATCGTCGGCGACCAGGTCGAGGACCTGTTCGTGGTCCTGCAGGAAGATCAGCTCGTAGAAGCGTTCGAGCGCGGCGCGTTCGACAGCCGCGTCGGGAAGTCCCGCGGCGCCTGCACTCCGGTTGCCGGCACGTCTGCGGTCCAGCGGAGCGGTTGTCATGCTGATCATCACAAGCCTTCCTATCGTGCTGGTTGATCGCTCAATGCTGAGCCAGCAAATCATGAGCAAACAAGTGTCGTCAACGACGGTTACCGTAAATATCGCGCCAACCGATCAGCCGATCAGCGCATATCGGACGAGCTGGACACCCTCGCGCCCGACCAGAAGTGCGCCGCACGCGGGCCGGTAAACTTCTGAACGGGACAAAAGTCGAGAGAGGTGCGCAGCGGGAAGCGCACGGCGAACACAGGAGAAATCATGTCGAGTCGCCGCTTCCGATCCAGCGTGGCCGGGATTGTCATCCTGGTCATCGCACTGGTGGTTGCCGGTTGTTCAGGGTCGGAGTCGAAGCAGCCGGGATCGGCCGACCCCGCGCCGCCCGCGATCTCCTTCAGCCCGGCGCAGGGCGCGAAGGACATCGACCCGACCGCACCGGTCCAGGTCAGCGCGGGCGACGGCATGCTGACCTCGGTCAGCATGACCAACGAGCAGGGCAAACAAATCGAGGGCATCCTGACGCCGGACAAGACCGCGTGGAAACCCACCGAACCGCTCGGCTACGGCCACACCTACACCATCACCGCCGAGAGTCTCACGATCACCGGCCGCAGCGGCCCGCAGACCTCGACGTTCAGCACGCTGACGCCGAACAACCAGACCAAGGTCTACTTCGAGAACACCGGCGGCGGGCTGCTCGACGGCGGCACCTACGGCGTCGGCGCCGTCATCGTCGCCCACTTCGACGAGGACGTCCCGGACCGGGCGCTGGCCGAAAAACGGCTGTCGGTGACCACCACCCCGCAGCTCGAGGGCTCGTGGTACTGGCTCGACAATCGCCGCGCGCACTGGCGGCCGCGCGAGTACTACCCGCCGGGCACGAAGGTGAATGTCGCGGCGAACATCTACGCCGTCGATCTCGGCAACGGCCTGTACGGCCAGGAGGACAGCAAGGCGTCGTTCACCATCGGTGCCTCGCACGTGTCCATCGCCGACGACAACACCAAGCAGGTCCAGGTCTACGAGAACGGCAAGCTCGTCCGCTCCATGCCGACCTCGATGGGCATGGGCGGCAGCGAGACCGTGGGCGGCAAGACGATCACGTTCTGGACCCAGCCCGGCGTCTACACGGTGATGAGCAAGGCCAACCCGGTGATCATGGACTCCTCCACCTTCGGGCTGCCGGTCAACTCGCGCCTTGGCTACAAGGAAACCATCAACTGGGCGACCAGGATCAGCACCGACGGCATCTACCTGCACGAACTCGCCTCGACCATGTGGGCGCAGGGCAACACCAACACCTCGCACGGCTGCCTGAATCTCAGCCCGGAGCACGCGCGCTGGTTCTACGAATTCTCGGTCCCCGGCGATGTGGTCGAGGTGCGCAATACCGGCGGCGCGCCGCTCGAGGTCTGGCAGAACGGCGACTGGGGCGTGCCGTGGGAGCAGTGGCTGCAGGGCAGCGCGCTGAGGTAGCGGCAAGGCCAGCACCTTCGGACTGGCTCCCGACAAGACGGGTGCCCGGCTCGTAGCGTCGGCGGGGTGGACGAAAACCTCGCCAACGACCTGGCCGAACTACCCGCACTGCTGGACGCGGTGCGCGCGTCGGCGACGGATTTGCTGACCGGCATCGACACCAGACCGGTCGCGCGCGCACCGAAAGCGGTAGCGCTCGAAGACCTTCCGGAGCACGGTATCGGCCTGCACCGGGCGCTCGCGCTGTTCCGCGAACGGTGGGAGCCTGGCTTCTCCGGCAGCGCGGGACCGCGCTACTTCGGCTTCGTCACCGGCGGCGCCACCCCGGCCTCGATCGCGGGCGACTGGCTCACCGGGGTGCTCGATCAGAACGCGATGTCGGGCGAGGACTCCACGGCCGTCGAGCTCGAACGACAGACCGTCGACTGGATCGGGCGCCTGTTCGGGCTGGACCAGCACACCGGGGCCTTCGTCAGCGGGGCGACCATGTCGAACTTCGTCGGCCTGGCGATCGCGCGGGAGTGGCTGGGCGAGCAGCGCGGAATCTCGGTGGCGGACGCCGGCGTCGGCGCGCTCGGACCGGTGCACGTGCTCTCGGGGACGCCGCACTCGAGCATCGTCAAATCACTGTCCATGCTCGGAATCGGCCGCGCCAGTGTGCAATTGGTGCCGACCCTGCCCGGCCGGGAAGCCGTCGACGTGGCCCGGCTCGGCGACGCGCTCGCGGCGCTGGATGGCCGACCGGCCATTGTGGTGGCCAACGCGGGCACCGTGAACACCGTCGACTTCGACGACCTGCGCGCGATTGCCGCACTGCGCCACCGTTATCCGTTCTGGCTACACGTGGACGGCGCGTTCGGCGCGTTCGCGGCGCTCTCACCGGAGCACGCCGCGCTGGTCGACGGACTCGACGCGGCGGATTCGGTCTGCGTCGACCTGCACAAGTGGCTCAATGTGCCGTATGACGCGGCGGTCCAGTTCACCCGGCACCGCGATCTGCAACTGCGCGTCTTCTTGAACTCCGCCGCATATCTGACCGCGCCCACCGGCACCCCGGATTTCGGGCATCTGGTCCCGGAGAACTCGCGGCGGCTGCGGGCGCTCGCCGCCTGGTTCTCGCTGACCGCGTACGGCCGCGACGGCCACCAGGACATCGTGCGGCGCAACATCTCCTGCGCGAACATCCTCGCCGAGCGGCTCGCCGAGACCGGTCTGCTGCGGATCGTCGCGCCGGTCCGCCTCAATGTCGTCTGCTTCACGCTGGCCGACCGGGCTACCGCCGAGCGGATCGACGCACTCACCGCTGCCATCGCCGAGACCGGCGAAACCTTTGTGACGCCAACCGTTTACGAGGAGCAACCAGCGCTGCGTGCCGCGTTCAGCAACTGGCGCACCACCAACGCCGACGTGGACCGGGCGGCCGAGGCCATTACCGCAGCAGCCCGCGCGCTGGCCTGACCGTCGGTCGGGTCGCTGCCATCGCGCGAGCCGGTCGCCTGGGCGGTCTATCACGAACACGTGAATCTGCGCACATGCCGGTCGAGTTCGCGGCGATCCTGCCGCATCAGGTCCGCTCAGCCGTCATAGGACGTGTGCGGTGTCCATTCGTCGAGGGGGCGGACCGCGGCGGCGTGCAGTGCCTCGGCGACCCGGTCCCTGGTGAACGCTCCCTCGCCGAGCACGCCGTTGATCTGCACCGCGACGGCCCGGATACCCTTGGGCGCCAACGTGGTATCCAAGCTGGTGACCAGGTTGCGGACCGCCGCCTTCTGCACGCCGAGCGACGCGGCCTGATTCCATGGCTTGTCCGCCGCGGCGCTCCCGGTGACCAGCACCCGCGCGCCCTCGGCGAAGAACGGCAGCGCAGCCTGGACCGCGGGCAGTAGCGCGGCGGCGCCGATGGTGAAGTCCTCGATCAGCTCCGGCACCGACAGCTGCAACGGGTCCGCGTGCCGGAACATGCTCGGGTTGAAATGCAGCACGTCGATCCGGCCGTGCTGCTCCCCCACCTCGGTCACCACGCGGGTCACGTCGGCCGGATCGGACAGATCGACACCGACGCCCTCCGCGTCGAAACCCTCCCCGCGTAACTGCGCGGCGAGCGGCTCGGCCTCCTCGGGCAGCCGGCAGGCCAGGAACACTGCGTAATCGTCGCGGGCGAAGAGTCGGGCGACGGCCAATCCGACACCGGGACCGGCGCCGAGCACGAGAAGCACGGGAGCAGACATGGGCTCGAGCCTAACCGCGTTCACCGCTACATAACCCGCGATGATCTGGGTATTACGCGCGCGTGCGTACTCTCGACTGAGTCGGACAGGGATCGAGACGGCGAGGAACAACCCGTGGCACGAGTGCCGAAGAAGGCGGAAGGCACAGAGTCCACGACGATGGACCCCGCCGCCGCTGCGCTGGATCGAGCGTCCGCAGCGATGAGCGACGACGACACCGTCGAGTTCGCCAGGGTCACCGATCCGCCCGCGCGCCGCGCACGGCACCGCCGCGCCGCCCCGAAAGCCCGCCGGGTAGCCGCACCCCCGCACCGGTCCCGGAGCGTGGCGAAGAACGCGGTGCGGGTCCTGGTCTCGGTCACCGCCTTCGCGGTGCTCTCCGGTACCGGCTTCGCCTGGTCGGCCAAGGTCGACTTCAACAACGGGTTCAACCGCTCCGACGCGATCGGCGCCGACGCACCGCATTCGCTGGGCGGCGACCTCAACATCCTGCTGATCGGGTTGGACAGCCGAAAAGACCAGAACGGCAAGGACTTGCCGAAGGACATCCTCGACCAGCTGCATGCGGGCGACAGCGACGACGGCGGCTACAACGCGAACTCGCTGATCCTGCTGCACGTTCCTGCGGATATGCGCAAGATCGTCGCGTTCTCCATCCCGCGCGACAGCTACGTGTCGGTGTCCGGCATCCCGGGCTACGACAAAATCAAGATCAAGGAGGCGTACGGGCTCAAGAAGGCGGCCACGGAAGCCAAACTGATTGCGAACGGTGAAAAAGACCAGCTCACCCTGGAACGCGCGGGGCGGGAAGCGGGCCGGGCGTCCATCGTGTCCACGGTCCGCAACCTGACCGGTGTGCCGATCGACCGGTTCGCCGAGGTAGCCCTGGCCGGCTTCTATCACCTGGCCGAGGCGCTCGGCGGTGTCGACGTGTGCCTGAACAAGGCCGTCGACGACAGCTACTACTCCGGCGCCGTGTTCCCCGCCGGGCCGCAGCACCTCAACGGTTCCGAAGCCCTCGCCTTCGTCCGGCAGCGCCACAACCTGGAGAACGGCGACCTCGACCGGACGCGCAGGCAGCAGGCTTACCTCACCTCGGTCGCCAAGTCGCTCAAGGACTCCGGAACGCTGACCAATCTGGGCAAGCTCAACGAGCTGATGAAGGTGGCGCACCAGGACGTGGTGCTCTCCGACGGCTGGGATCTGCTCGACTTCGCCAGCAGTCTCGGCGCCGCCGGCTCGATCGCGGTCGAGTTCCGGACGCTGCCGGTGCTGCGCTACGACACGATCAACGGCCAGGACGTCAACATCATCGATCCGGCCGCGATCAAGAAGGAGGTGCGGTCCGCGTTCGGGGTCGAGACGCCGAGCACCACCCCGGCGCGCCCGCCGACGAGCACGGTCGACGTGCTGAACGCGGGCAGCGTGGCCGGAATGGCAGGCCAGCTGTCCACCGCGCTGACCGCCCGCGGCTATCGCGAGGGCACGGTCGGCAACCGCGGCAGTGCCACCACCACGACCACGGTGACCTACGGCACCGGCGCCGAGGCGGACGCCACCCAATTGGCCGAAACCCTCGGCGGACTCACGGCGACCGCCGCAGCGAGCGTCGCGCCGGGACACATCCAGGTTGTCCTCGGCAGCGACTTCACCATGCCCGACGAATTGGCCACGCGCTCGGCCACGTCGACCGCGCCGACGACGGTCACGCCTACCACCCCGAGCGAGCCAGCCCCGGACACGGGCAAGCCGATCACCACGACGATCGGCAGCACGGTCCCCTGCGTGAACTGACGCCGGTTACGCCTGTTCGACGACGGCCTTGATGCGGTTCAACGTTTCCCGCATCCCGTTGACGTTCGTCTTACGGCGCGCCCGACCGGCCAGCAGCCAATACACCCGCAAGACCGGGTTGCTGTGCAGCTGGAACGACTCGGTGACGTCGGTGCCGCCGTCGACCGGCTCGAACCGATAGCGCCACGTATTTATCGGCATGTTGCCGGGGCCGAGCACCGTGAAGGCGAATTCACGCCCCGGCTCGGCGGCGTCGATCCGGCACACCGTCCAATACTTCAGACCCCAGCCGTTGCGGTTGACGTGGCCGCGGAACTTCACCCCGACGGCGGGTCCGGTAGCGCCACCGAGCCATTCGGCGGCGAAGGTCTCCGGGCTGAAGCGCCCGGTATTGGTGATATCGCTGACCAGCTCCCAGATCTTGTCGGCGGGCGCGGCCATTCGCACTGTCACACTGTCCTGCATGCTCGAACGCTAGCAGGAGTAAGCACTCGCTAGGGATGGGTGGAAACCGGCGTCAACGCATCGAATTCGGCGACCCAGCGGTCCGGGTCGGCCAGCAGCGCGCCGGGTGGCAGCTCCCAGTAGGCCGCGAGCAGGTCGTAGCCGAGGTGGGCGGTGGCGGCGTGCGCCGGCCAGTGCTCGGCGGTCCACGCGGGTTCCTCGGTGGCCGAGTCGACTCCGCTGCGTGCGACGCCGACAAGTTCGAACTGCAACTGCTGAGTCAGCGCGACCGCGCGGGCACCGGCCGGCTCGGTGCGCGACAGTTCCAGCAGGTCGCGAGCGACCGCACCCACCCGAAGCTGGATCCAGCGGAAGGTGCGCCGGTGCGCGCGCGGGACGACGACGTGCGGGACGAGCACCGCGATGCCGACGCCGAGCACGGTCTCGATGAAGCGGTCGCGGATCAGTGGCGCGACGGCGCCGTCGGGGGTACTGCCCACCGCGAGCAGCGCGATGGGTGTGATGAAGATCGCGGCCAGCGCGTAATTGCGTGGCACGAACAGCTCCATGCAGAACAGCAGCGCGGCCACCAGCGCGATGAGGGCGTAGCCGGTGAACGCGAGCTGATGCACCACCCCGAACAGCGCCAGGCCGACGATCGTGCCTACGAATCGGTGGATGCCGCGCACCTTGCCGCGCACCCGGTCGGGGCCGATCTGCAGCACCATCAGCGCGGTGAACACCGCCCAGTGCGGGCGCGGCTGGCCGAGCAGCGCGCTGAGTCCGCCTGCGGCCAGGCAGGCGACGCCGACCCGGAAGGCGCTGATGGTGGGGTGCGAATCGAACGTCAGCGCGCGGCGCAGCCGGAACCAGACACCGGGGCGCACGAACGAGATCAGCGGGTCGACCACCAACTCGTTGCTGTCGTCGTAGGCAGGACCGGCGAGCCGGCGGCGGGCCGCCACCAGTTCGGCCAGCAGCTCCGAATTCGGTTCTCGGCTCGGCAGGCCCGCGTCGTAGACCGCCGCCCACGCCTCCGCGACCGCGCCGCCCGCCTGGTGCCGCAGATCGATGGCCGGCCGGCCTGCTGCCCGCGCCGAGAGGTAAGCATCGACGGCGTTGATCGCTGCCTCGACGGCGACCCGTTCGGGCTTGCGCCGATCGCGCAGCACGCCCGCCATCGAGGCCAGCACCGACGCGCCGACGCCGAAGGCGGTGCAGGACAACAGCGCTGTCGTCGTGATGCCCGCCTCGGCGGCCATCATCGCGCCGCCACAGGCGATCACGAACAGCAGCGCGCCCGGCGGACCGAGCCGCAAGGCGTCGATCGCGTAGACGGCGACGACCGCGACGATCGTCAGCAGGGACACCGTCAGCAGCGAGGCGCCGAGTCCGCCTGCGAGCCCGTGGCCGAGCAGGGCACCGACGCCGCAGCACGCGAGCAGCGCGAGGCCCGCGGTGAGCACCACGCCTGCCCGCATGCGATACGCCCTGCGCTCCCCGTACATCACCGCGAACGCGCCGAACAGCACGAACAGCGCGTGCTCCGGCTGCCCCAGCGCCACGACCACCGCGGCGGGCAACGCGAACGCCAGCGCGGACCGCAGGCCGGGACTCCACCGTCGGCCCGCAGGCGGAAGCGCGAACAGCAGGGCGCCGATCCGCCCCTGCGGCGGCACCGGGTCGGAGACCGACGAAACCATCTACTTCCTTCCTGGTCGTCGAGTGGGTTGCCGCTCCACCGTAGACGGCCGACCTGCGGGTGACGGCCGCCACTTGGACGGTCGACCCGGTGCCCGCGCGTGGCTAGATTCGTGGGGTGACCGCTGACGCGCAGACCACCCGCATCCACTCCTTCGCCGACGACGCGCTCGGCGAGCACGACGCGGTCGCGCTGGCCGAGCTGGTGCGGGGCGGGGAACGCAGCCCGGGCGAGCTGGCCGCGGCGGCGGCGGGCCGGGCGCGCGCGGTCGCGGAGTTGGCGGCCGTCGCGTACGAGAGTTACGAGCAGCCGCTGCTGCCCGCCGAACCGACCGGCAGGCTCTACGGCGTACCGACGTTCGTGAAGGACAACGCAGATATCGTCGGAATGCCGAGCAACCATGGCACCCAGGCTTTCCGGGGCAAGCCCGCGCGGGAGCACGGTGGGTATGCCCGCCAATTCCTCAGCACCGGCCTGACGGTGCTCGGCAAGAGCACGCTGCCCGAGTTCGGGTTCAACGCCACCACCGAGCCGCCGTTCGCCCCGCCGACCCGAAACCCTTGGCACACCGGCTATTCGGTGGGCGGTTCGTCCGGCGGGTCGGCCGCGCTGGTCGCCGCGGGCGTGGTGCCGATCGCGCACGGCAACGACGGCGGCGGGTCCATTCGGATACCGGCGGCCTGCGCCGGGTTGGTCGGGCTGAAGCCGAGTCGGGGTCGCCACATCGACTCGGCGATGGCGCGCAAGCTGCCGATCAATATCGTGAGCGAAGGCGTGCTGACCAGGACGGTGCGGGACACTGCGGCGTATACCGCTGCGGCGGAAGAGTTCTGGCGCAATCCGGCCTTACCGCCGATCGGCTACGTCGAGGGCCCGGGGTCCAAGCCGCTGCGCATCGCGCTGTTGCTGGAGAACGTGGGCGGTCCGGTGCCCGCGGGTCCGATTCGGTCGGGTGTCGAAAAGGTCGCTGCCACCCTGGAATCCCATGGCCACCGGGTCGAGCCGGTGCCGTTGCCGTTCGACGCGGCACTGGAGTCGGCGTTTCTGCACTATTGGGGTCTGCTCGCCACCTTCGTCGCCTCGACCGGCAAGATCGCCGACCGCAGCTTCGACGCGGGCCGCCTCGACGACCTCACCCTCGGCCTACGCCGCCACTTCCTGCGCGCCGCGTGGCGCCTCCCGCTGACCCTGTACCGGCTACGCGCCGCGGCCGCCACCTACGAGCGCGCCCTCGGACCGTACGACGCGGTCCTGCTGCCCACCCTCGGCCACGAAACCCCCGAGCTCGGCTACCTCAGTCCCACAGTGCCGTTCGACGAACTGCTCCACCGCCTGCGCACCTACGTGTCGTTCACGCCGATCAACAACATCACCGGCACCCCCTCGATCACCTTCCCCGCCGGTCTCAGCCCGTCCGGCCTGCCCATCGGCGTCCAATTCGCCGGCACCCGAGGCAATGAACGCACCCTTCTCGAACTCGCCTACCTCCTCGAAGCCGAAAACCCCTTCCCCCGCTTGGTCGGCTAGATCGTTCATGATCGAGGGGTCATGAGGACGGCCCACTCACACTTCGCCGCCACCATGTCCATTGAATGTCGTCCTGGCTACCCGCGCCGAGGGGCCGCACCTGTTGTCGGGAGCCGCACCCACCGCTGCGTCCACAGCAAGTGTCGATCTCGAGAACGGGCGCGGCTGTTCGGTCGGGGCTACTTCTGTCCGAGGCCGGGGCGTTCGCGGTGGATGGGGCCGTGGGAGTCGTCGCAGTGTTCCTCCAGGACCGGGAGTAGGCGGTCTCGGGTGGGGCCTGCGGGGGTGGCGACGAGTTGGGAGTGGTCGACCTGGAGGGTGGTGTGGGTGATTTCGTAGTCGTGGTCGAGGAGGCGTTCGATCTGCTGGCGCAGGCCGTGGCAGTCGGCGCCCGGTTGCACGAGCACGTGGGCGGACAGGGCGACGTTGCCGGAGGTGATCTGCCAGACGTGCAGGTCGTGCACCTCGTCGATGCCGGGGATCTCGACGAGGCGGCGGCCGAGGGCATCCGGATCGACGCCCGCGGGTGCGGCTTCCAAGAAGATGCGGCCCGATTCGCGGACCAGGCCGAGGCCCGCCTTCACCATCAGCGCGACGACGACCAGCGTGGCGATCGCATCCGCGCGGGCGAACCCGGTGAGCAGCACGACGACTCCGGCGACGGCGGTGGCGATGAAGCCGTACAGATCGTTGAGCACGTGCTGGAACGCGCCCTCCACGTTGAGGCTGGAGCGGTTCGCCTTGCTGATCGCCCACGCCGCGACCACATTCACCACGATGCCGAACAGCGCGGTGACGACCACCAGCCCACCGGTCACCTCCGGCGGGTCGAGCAGGCGCCGGATGGCCTCATAGGTCAGCCAGCCCGCGAGCACGAGCAGTGTGATGCCGTTCGCCTGCGCGGACAAGATCTCGGCCCGCTTGAAGCCGTAGGTATATTTGCCGCGCGCGGGCCGGGCGGCGATCCGAATCGCGGTGAGCGCGAGCACGATCGACGCCGCGTCGGTCAGCATGTGCGCCGCGTCCGAGAGCAGGGCCAGCGAATTCGCCAGCAGACCCACCACAACCTCGATCATCATGAACCCGGCGATCAACGCCAGCGCGACCGTCAGCCAGCGGCGATCGGCATCACCGGACACTCCGTGCGAGTGTGCGTGACCGTTGCCATGGCCGTGTCCGTGCTCGTGTTCATGTCCCATTAGCCGCCCGCTTTCATCACCGCCACGTATGCGCATATCTGCATCTGTTCACCCACCTTAGCCCACCCTATGCCGACCGCAACCTACTACATGGGATGACCTGGATCACAGCGCCGCGGTCGAGTGGGGAACGCCAGTCGCCGAGGCATCGGCGAGCAAGGGCGGATGGCGTAGTCGAGTCCGCGGGACCGCCTGAACGCGAGACAACCCGAGTCGCGTTCAGGCGCCCCTCCGCCGGACGATCGTGGGATCGCCCGTAGCTCAGCGCGCTCCCTCGGCGCCGCGCCGCGCGACCGAGTCGATGGCGACCGAGATCGCGAGGACGGCGCCGGTGACCATGAAGCGCACCGAGGAGTCCACGTTGAGCAGCAGCATGCCGTTCGTGATCGATTGGATGACCAGAATGCCGAGCAGGGCGGCGTAGGCCCGGCCGCGCCCGCCGAAGAGGCTGGTGCCGCCGATGACAGCGGCGGCGATGGCGTTGAGCAGGATGTCGCTGCCGCCGGAGCTCTGATTGACCGCGACAAGGCGGGAGGCGGCGAGGATGCCGCCGAGGGTGGCCAGGGCCGAACAGCCGACGAAGGCGGCGATGCGGATCCCGGTGACGTTGATGCCCGCTCTTCGCGCCGCCTCGGCATTGCCGCCGACCGCGTACATGCGGCGGCCGAAGACCGTCCGGCGCAGGATCAGGTCGAGAGCGAGCACCAGCCCGCCGAAGATCACCAGGGTCAGCGGGACGCCGCGATCGGTATTCAGCACCGCGACGGTGGCACCGAGCAGGACGGCGAGGCCACCCGAGCGCAGCACGATCCAGATCGGTGCCGCGACATCGAGTTTGGCGTGCACGCGCTGCTGCCGGGTGATCAGGCTCGCCGCGAGATGCCCACCCGCGAGCAGCGCGACGAGCAGCCAGCCGAGCGCGGGTGCAAGCCAGGTATCGCTGATGGTGGCGATGCCGCGATCGAACGGCAGATTGACGGTGCCTTCCTTGCCGAGCAGATACAGCATCAGCCCCTGCCAGCCGATCAGCCCGGCCAGCGTCACCACGAACGACGGCATGCTCAGCATCGTGCGCATCAGCCCGTGCAGCAGGCCGATCGCGGCGCCGACGGCCACGGCGGCGATCACCGCGACGATGACGTTCCAGCCATGGCGCACGTAGAGCAGCGTCATCACCACGGCCGTCAAACCGCTGACCGAGCCTGCGGAGAGATCGATCTCGCCGAGCAGCAGCACCAGCACGATGCCGAGCGCGATGGTTCCGGTCGCGGCCATCTGCAAAGCCAGGTTGGTGAGGTTCTCCGCGGAGAGGAAATGCGCGTTGAGCCGGTAGAACACCGCCGCGATGATCACCAGCCCGATCGCGACCGGTACCGAGCCGACTTCGCCACGACGCAATCGATCCAACGCGGCATCGGCTAACCCGCGCCCCGGATTCCCTTGCCAAACTGTCTTTTTCACAACAATGTCACTCATGACTCCGCCTCGCTGGCGCTCGGCTCCATCATTCGTTCGCTACGCTCTCTCATGCAGCTGCTCCCGTGATCGCTGCCACGATATCTTCTTGAGTCGCGCTGGCGGTCTCGAATTCGCCCGCATTGCGACCCAGCCGCAGCACGACCACCCGGTCACTGACCGACCGCACATCGACCAGGTTGTGCGAGATCAACAGCACGCCGAGGCCGCGCTCGCGCAGCCGGCCGATCAACGCGAGCACCTGCGCGGTCTGTTCGACGCCGAGCGCCGCGGTCGGCTCGTCGAGGATCACCATCCGCGGCCTGCCGAGCAGCGCCCGCGCGATGGCGACCGATTGCCGCTGCCCGCCCGACAGCGCCGACACCGGTGCGCGCACGTCCTTGATCCGCACGTCGAGTGAGGCGAGCAGATCGCGGGCGCTGCGCTCCATCTCGATTTCGTCGAGCACACTGCAGATTCGGGTCTCCGCACCGAGATGCAGATTGGCGACGACGTCGAGGTTGTCGCACAGCGCGAGGTCCTGGAACACCGTCGTGATGCCCAAAGCCTGGGCATCCTGCGGGCGGGCGATCCGCACCGTCTCCCCCGCGAAGACGATCTCGCCCTCGTCGGCCACCGTCACACCCGAGATGGCCTTCACCAGTGTCGATTTGCCCGCGCCGTTGTCACCGACCAGCGCCACCACTTCCCCGGCGCGCACCTCGAGGTCCGCTCCCGCCAACGCCTGTACCGCACCGTAGCGCTTGGTCAGCCCGCGCGCCGAGAGAACCGTTGTGGGAGCCGTCATTTGATACCTGCGGCCTGACATGCCGCCGCCACATCGGGCGTGCAAATATCGGCGACGGTGTACAACCCGTCCTTGACGATGGTGTCCTTGATGTTGTCTTTGCCGACCGCGATCGCTTCCAGCAGATACGACGGGATGTCGGTCGCGCCGTTGTTGGTTTTCGCGGGCGCCACCGGCTTCTCGCCGTAGGCCAGGGCCACCGCCAGTTCGGCGGCCTTCTCCGCCTGGGCGCGGTAGTCGAGGTAAATGGTCATGGTCTGCTCGCCGGTCAGGATCCGTTGCACGCCTGCGAGTTCCGCGTCCTGACCGGTCAACGGTGGCAGCGTCGCGTAGCCCGCCCGCTTCAGCGCCGCGATCGCGCCGCCTGCCATGCCGTCGTTGGCCGAGTACACGCCGACGATCGCGTCCTTGCCGAGCGCGGTGATGGCCTGCTCCATCTGCTGCTGCGCCTTGTCGGGTGACCAATCGGGCGTGTCGAATTCGCGTCCGATCTTCACCTTGCCGTCCAGTGCCTCGTGCGCGCCCTTCTTGTAGTCGCCCGCGCTGGGATCGGTCGGTGAGCCGTTGATCACCACGAGCTGACCCTTGTCCAGGGTGCCCCGCTTGGTCAGCTCGGCCAGCAGCGCCTCGCCCTGCGCCTTGCCGACCTTCACGTTGTCGAACGACACGTAATAGTCGTAGCTGATACCGGAGATCAGCCGGTCGTAGGCGATCACCGGGATGTTCTTCTGGTTCGCCGTGTTCACCTGCGGTGCAACGGCATCGGCGTTCACCGCGTCGAAGACGATGACGTCGGCACCCTGGGTGAGCGCGGATTCGAACTGGCCCTGCTGCTTTGCCGCGTCTTGATCGGCATTGAAATACAGCACCTTGCATTTTTCGCAGAGCTGCTCGACCTTCGCCTCGAACAGCGGGCGATCGAAGGCTTCGTAGCGGGTGGTCTTGGATTCCGGAAGCAGTAGCGCGATAGTCGGGTTGTCGCCGCCCGATTTCGCATCTTTGGTGCTATCGCCCGAGCTACAGCCTGCCGCCAGGACGAGTGCGGCCGCCGCCGCGGTGATGAGCTGAATTCGACGCATGAGGTCACCGTGCCGAGAGGAGAGTGAGAGCGCCCGGTTGAGCGTTGGTAAGAAAGGTAGTTTACTAACACCAAGGTGTCCAGTGGTACGAGCAGGAGGATTGATGAGTAGGGTCGGCAATCCCCAGCTCCTTCGGACGATGAACGAGCGGCTGCTGCTCGACTACCTGCGGGTGGACGGCCCCGCCTCGCGCGGTGAGCTGGCCAAGGCCAGCGGATTGTCGAAACCGACCGTCTCGGCGGCACTTTCGGGATTGGAGCAGGCCGGCCTGGTGCAGCTGGTCGGTTCGCTGAGCGGCAGGCCCGGCCCGACCACCGCGCTCTACGACGTGAATGTACGCGCGGGCGTCGTCGCCGGAGTCGATATCGGCCGGCACTGGATTCGCCTCGCCATCGCCGATCTGCGCGGCGATTTCATCGGCCGTCGCGATGTGCGCAACACCGCGCGCTCGGCCGCCGATCTGGTGCGCCGGGTGCGCACGCTGGCCGACGAGGTCGCCGCGGAGGCCGGAATCGACTGGCCGACAGTGCATTACGCGGTGATCGGCAGTCCCGGTGTGCTCAATCCGCGCACCGGCCGCCTCGACTACGCGCAGAACCTGCCCGGTTGGGGACGCGCCGGGCTCGTTACCCAGTTGCGGGCCGCGCTCGAGGTCGAGTCGACCATCGAGAATGACATCAATCTCGCCGCGGTCGGCGAGCTGACCTTCGGTGCGGGCGCGGGCATCCGGAACTTCGTGCTCATCTCGATCGGCACCGGCGTCGGCATGGGCATCGTGATCAACGGCGAACTCTATGTCGGCAACAGTGGTGCGGCGGGCGAGGTCTCGTTCCTGCCCGCCAGCGAGGTCGACGCTGCCCCACTGGAGGCCCGCGAGCGCGGTCTGACCGAAACCGTCGCTGCCGCAGGCGGTGTCGCCCGCGCCGCCGAGCAGGCCGGACTGCCCGGCGCCTCGGCCAAGGAGATCTTCGGCGCGGCGGCCGAGGGCGACCCGAGGGCCAGGGCGGTAGTCGAGTCCGAGGGCCGCCGGATCGGCGCGCTCATCACCGCCGTCGCCGCGATCCTCGATCCGGAACTGGTGGTGCTCAGCGGTGGGATCGGCAACAACCTGGAGCTGCTCGGCGACGCCATCGAACGCCGCATGGCCGAACTCGGCCCGCTGCATCCCCGCATCGTCGCCAGCACGCTCGGCGACGACGGGGTGCTCACCGGCGCGGTCTCCCGCGCCCTCTCCGTCGCCAGGGATCGGCTCTTCGAGAGACGTTCCGCCGGTGGCTGATCGAGCTCAGCGAACGCTGAGCGGCGGGCCGTACTGCGGGCCCTTCGGTTCGGCGAAGACGGTCGGGCAGGCGCGGCGCATACGGTCCATCGAGGAGTTCAGGGCCGTCAAGGCGGCGGTGACCGAGTCGGCGACCGGCTGGGCCGGGTTGCCGTTGTCCAGCACGGCGGCGAAGTCCCGCAGCGAGTCGTGCAGCTGTCCGCCTGCGGTCGCCACGTCGCCGTAGGCGCTGCCGATCAGCGGCGAGCCCATCCGATCGACCACGGGATCGATGGTGTTCGAGACCTGGTCCGACAGCCACATCCCCTTGGTCACCCGGGTTTTCACCTCGCCGAGATCACCGCGCGCCGCAGCCGGGCTTAGGCCGTCGAGTTGCTCGGACAGCTGACGGAAGGTATCCCGCAGACCGGCGACGGCTTGGCCGCCGAGGGCGCAGTCCGCCTTGTCCGCGTCGGCGACCCGGTCGCGCACCGCATCCGTCGAACCCGAGCTCGAACACCCGCTCAGCAGCGCGACGACGAGCACGAACAGCGCGGCCACGGCCGTCCCGCCGAGGGCGGTTACCCCTCGGCGGGACGGCCTACCGCTGCGACGCGAGTTATCCGGCATGGGTCAGCACCGTGAGGATCGCGTTCTGCACGGCAGGCACGAAGGCGAGGATCATGACCAATGCCATGCCGGACCCGGCCTGTACCTGCCGGTGCCGATTCCACCACCCGATCGGGGCGGTGCGCGACCGGGTATTCCACTCGACACCGGTGGCGACGGCGACCTCGTCACGTTCGTAGTAGCCGAACGTGACGGGGGCCGAACCTACGTCGAGCAGACCACCGAGCGCATCGGTGCCGAGTCCACCGGAACCGATGTTTCGCGAATCGAACATGGCGCCAACCCCTTTCGTGCTCGTCGCCGATTACGCGTCGATGGTGCCGCTCCACGGCTCCATCAGCTCGTCGTAAACGGCCTGGGTGAACTCGCCCTGACCGATCAGGTCGCTCAGCACCGTCGCGGTGACGGCCTGACCGACCACGGCCACCGCGCCGATCGAGCCGAACGACTCCAGCAGGCCGCTGAGGTCGCCGGTGGTGCCGACCGAGGTCGGCGAGACGGCCTGACCGGCGATCATCCCCGCGAGCTGCACGTTGCGGGATCGCCCGAACGCCTTGGCGGTCGCGGTCGCGATATTCAGCGGATGCGCCGCCACCGATTGGGCATTCGCGCCCATGCCGAGGCCGGCCAGCAGTCCGCTGAGCCCGCCTTCGAGGCCAGAGCCGTTGGACAGTGCCGAAACCTTGTCCTGGATCAACTTTTTCGAGGCCGCGTTCAGCTTCTCCCGCTCCTCGGCGGTCAGCTGGCCGGAGCGTTCGATGATGCGAACGGCCTGCTGCCACTGCGGGCCGTAGAGGTACTCCAGGTGCAGGGTTTCCGGGGTGTGCGTCATATCCAGTCTCCTTCGTCGAAGTGATTGACACTGCAGGTGTTTCGTCACAGCGAAACGCTGACGAGCCGCGCGGCGCGGTCGTGCGCCACCGCTTCGGCAGCCCCCTTTCCGGAGTAGGGCAGGTCGGCGAACGCGACCGGCGTCGGCGCCGGTTCGCTCGGCAATGGGGCGAGCAGCTGCTGCAACGAGGCCGCCAGTTGCTCCAGGCTCGGGTCGTCGGGAATGTCGTCGAGGAACTGCGTTCCGGTCGCCGCTGCCCCGCCGCCCCAAGCACCAAGCGGCCCATTGCGATCCAGCGCGGCCCGGATGGCGGAGATGATGCCGACTCGCGCTCCCGGCGTGAGCAGCACCGCGATCGCGACGGCCAGCGCCACCGCCGCCGCGGCCCCGAGCGCGGCGAGCGGCGCACCGATCAGCCCCGCGAGCCCGACCAACGGTGCGGCGACCAACGCCGCCACACCCAGTGCGGCAAAGGGAGCCAGCGCGGCGGCGACCGCCGCAGCCAACGCACCACCGAGCAGCAACTTCGGGATCTCGATCAGCGCGAACAGCCCCAGCGCCGCCAACGGCAGCCCGACCACCGCGGCCAATGCCCCACCGGCGAGCAACACCGGAAGCGCAAGCAACGCAAGCGCACCCACGACGGCCAGCGGAACACCGACCAACGCAGCCAGCCCGGCCAACGCACCACCGGCCAGCAGCACCGGAAGCGCAAGCAACGCAAGCGCACCCACCGCCGCGAGCGGAACACCGACCAGCGCGACCAGCCCAGCCAACGCACCACCGGCCAGCAGCACCGGAAGCGCAAGCAACGCAAGGGCACCGAGGGCGAGTGGCAGGCAGACAAGAAGCTTCACCGCGATGAAGGCGGCGGCGAGGGCGGCCAATCCACCGCCGATCACCAGCACCGGCACGCCGACCAGCGCAGCCAGGGCCGCTCCGGCGAGCAGGACCGGGATGGCGATTGCCGCGAGCGGGATGCCAACGGCTGCGACCAGTGCGCCACCGATCAGGAGTACCGGAAGCGCTAGCAGCGCAAAGGCACCCACCGCGGCGAGCGGCACGCCGATCAGGGCGGCCAAGCCGATCAGGGCACCACCGATCAGCACGACCGGCAGCGCCAGCAAGGCCAGCGCACCGAGTGCGGCGAGTGGCACGCCGATCACCGCGGCCAAGGCACCGCCGATCAACAGCACCGGCAGCGCGTGCAGGGCGAGGGCGCCGACCGCGGCCAGGGCCAGCAGCGGGACGATCAGCAGCAAGGCCAGCGGGGCGCCGATCGCGAGAGCGCCGAGCACCGCGATCGCGAGGGCCGTCGCCCCGGCGACCGCACCTGCCACGAAGGTCGCGGCCAGCGCGGCCAGCCCCGCCAACGCGAGCAACGGCACCGCGACCAGAGCGAGCAGCGCAAGCACCGGCAGCGCGAGCACCGCGATCACCGGAATGGCCACGGCGGCAAGCGCACCGAGCGCGGCGAGCCCCAGCACCGGCAGCGCGATTACGGCCAGCACCGGCAGCGCGACCACAGCCAGCGCACCCAGTGCGGCCAAGCCCAGCACCGGAACAGCGAGCAGGGCGAGCACCGGGAGCGCGAGCAGCGCCAGCGCACCGAGTCCGGCCAGCGCGGCCAGCGGTGCCAGTACCGCCGCGACGACGCCGAGCGTGGCGAAGTCGATCAGCAGACTGCCGACGACCAGCGTGACCGCGAGCGCCGTCGTGACGGCAACCACCGAGACCCCGATCAGCGCGGCCAGCGCGGGCAACCCGACCAGTCCGAACAGACCGATGCCGACCGCGAGCGCCGCAACCACCACACCCGCAACGAGCACCGGCGACCACACCGCGAGCAAGGCGAGCGCGATGATCGGCGACAGCGCCGTCGACACCACCACCGCGAACGGCCCGAAGATCAGGAACGGCAGTGTCAGTATCGCGGCGAGCGCCAACCCGACCACCGCGACCGCCGCGGTGGCCGGCACCGCCGCCACCGCGAGCACGGCGGCAATCAGCCCGCCCGCCACCAGGATCGCGCCGAGGCCGGCCCCGCCGACCGCGATGGTCGCGATCGCCAGCACCGCCATGATCGCGAAGGCCGCGGCCGCCAGCGGCACGGAGACCAACAGCAGCGGCGGGAACAGCGCCGAAGCCGCCAGGAACACCCCGAGCGCCAGCACACCGAAGAACATCCACGCGCCGACCAGCCCGAGCCCGAGCGCCGCGACGAACCCGCCGAGCAGCGTGCTCACCACTGCCACCGTGCCGATGGTCGCCAGCGTGCCGAGCAGCACCCCGCCGAACAGCAGCGGTAGCGCGATCAGCGCGAGCGGCGGATTGATCACGATCAGCGCCAACGCCGCGACACCGAGCATCACGAACGACAGCGCCGAGACCACCAGCCCACCGGCGAACACCGTGGCGACCGCGGCCAGCGCGAACGCCAGCAGGCCGAGCACGATGGCGCCGCCGCCGAGCCAGGTCGCCACCGTGAACGCCGCGGCAACCACACCGATCCCGGCGCCCGTGATGATCGAGAAGGCCAGTGCGGCAACCAAGATCAGCGGGATCGCGTAGGGCATGGTGACCATGAACGCGAGCGTCGCGACGAGGGTCGCGGCGGCCAGTGCGGTGATCGCCAGCAGCGCCGTCCCGGTCAGCGCGAACACCGAGAACGCGATCAATCCGAACCCGCCGAACAGCACCGCCAGCCCCAGCGCCGCCGGAATGGCGACCAGGCCGATGAACAGCAGCGGAGCCAGCAGCGGCCCGAGCACCGGGACGGCGAAGACCAGCGCGATGGTGGCGATCAATCCGCCGACCACGGCGAGCGCGACACCCACCGCACCGAGCGCCGCGAACAGGATGCCCGCGGCGGACAATCCCGCCCAGAACACTGCCGCGGCAACGAGCTGAATCGCGGTCGCCACCACGGCGAGCGCGAGCAGCACGGTCACCGCGGCACCGCCGGCCACCGAGAGGACAAGCAAGCCGGCGAGTGCCACCACGGCCAGGATCGCGCCGCCCGCGAGGCCGACCGCGCCGAACGCCACCAGCGCGACGGCCGCGAGCGCGATCAGTATCGGAATGGCGATGAGCCCGAAGGGGGTGAGCAGCGAAAGCAGCCCGACGCCGACAACCAGTGCGGCGGTGGCGAGTCCGGCTACCCCGAGCACACCGAAGAACGCGACGGCGGTAGCGATCAGGCTGACGACCAGGAAGGCGAGCGCACCGGTGAACAGCAACGGCGCAACCACCAATCCGAGCACCGGCACGAAGACGGTGGCCAGCAGCGCGGCCGCGGTCAGCACGGCGAAGCCGACGACACTCAGCGCCAGACCGGCCGCCAAAGCGACTATGGCAAGGGCGATGCCGCCGACAATGGCCACCGCGATCGCGGCGATACCACCCACGAGGATGACCGGCGCCAGCACCGAGAACGCGACGATCGCGACCGGAATCGCGATGATCAGCACCGGAATCGCGATCACCGCGAGGACGACCAGCACCGGGATCGCCAGTACCGCGAGGACAAGCCCACCGATGACCAGCGCGCCGATCGCCAACGGCGCCAACAGGATCGCGCCGAGTACCACCGCGCCGAGGGTGAGTACGGCGGCGACCCCGATCCCGCCCGCGAACAGCAACGGCACCACCGCGAACAGCGCGATCACCGGCAACGCGAGCAGCGGCAGCGCCGCGGGCTGCCTGGCGTCGGACACCAGCCCGCGCACGGCGTAGCGGATTTGGGTGAATACCGCGCCGATCGCGGCGGCCGGGTTCGACGCCAAGGCGAGCAGCGGTGCGAGGAATGCGAGCACCGGCGCGAGGCCCGCCAGTTGCGGCGCGAACAGGCCGATGACCGGCGCGGCGATTGCGAGCAGTCCGGGCGGGAGTTGCTGGACAGCAGGATTCTGTTGTCCCACAGTCGGAGTGAGCAGATCACGCAGGCCCTGGACCGGGTCGGGTCCGTCCTTGGGGAAGCCGAAGAGGGTGCGCGCCTGGTCGATCAGGTCGTCGATGGCCGGGGTCGCGCTGCTGCGCCGGGTGCCGGCCAGCTCGGTCGCCTGCTGCACGAAGGCGAGCAGGTCGTTGACCGGGCCGCGCATCGGGCCGTCGGGGAAGGTCTTGTCCGCCCAGGTGGCCAGCTGATCGAGCTGCATGCCAGAACCGGCGATTTGCGCGACGGTAGCGGCGAGGTCGGCCACCGGCGCGGGGACGCGGCCTGCCACCTCCGAAACGACCGCACCTGGTGCATTTTGGCCGCCCTGCGCCCCTTGGCCACCCCACGACGGTTCGGGTGCCGGGCCCCCGCCACCTAGATAGGTGTCGATCGCCGAGTTCACCTGGTCGCCGAACGGAGTGTTCGCACTGGCCGCGCCCGCGGCACCCAGTGCGTTGTTCAGCGCCTCCTGCTGCCCCGGATCGAGCACCTGTCCCGCCACGTCACCGGCGCCGGACAGCACGCCGTTCAAATCGGCGGGCGGTGCGGGCAACTCGATGTCGGCCGAGGCGTGACCCGCACCGATCATGGCGGTCGCCATGGAGGCGAAAGTCGCGGCGGCATACATGCCGCGCCGAGATTTCTGCACAGTCTTGCGGTGCCGTGCCGAAGCTTTGGTTTCTCTTTGACGATCCTTCGTGACTACGCGCATTATTGGAGCCTCTCCGTGAACCCGTCCCGAGGGACGTGCCGGTTACGATGCGCCCTTGGCCCTGTCGTAGTGCGTTTCGCGGGCTCCGGCGCGAAGGCGATATCGGGGAAACAAGCCCCGCCCGGATCAGACCGGACCGGTTTCGGCCGGGGCGCAATTGGCCCTGGACCAGCCACCATCCGGTCCGATGGTGGCGCCGATATGGGTGTGCGGCATGCCGAGTAGGTCGCGACAGCGAATGAAGGCGTGCTCGCCGACTCCGGAACCGGGGTCGCAGGTCACCGTCAGTTCATTGGGAACCGAGGCGTCCGTGGTGCAACCGGGCAGATCCGGATCCGCGGCCGCTGAGCCGGGTCCGGCGAACCACCCGCCGACCAGCACTGTGCACAACACCAACACCGCGGCCGGGAACATGCGGCTGGGCCACATCACCCTTTGCTGAAGGTTTGCTGAATGTGCCATGCGCTCCATGGTTCGCGCACGCCGGAATCTCAGTCAACATAACGGAGATCACTATTCGGCATTTCCCGAGGTCGAATCCGCCTTTTTCGATCCGGGAATCGCGGGGCGCGTCAGAGAAGCGTAAACAGATATGTACGGGCAATATCAATCGATCTATCATTCCCGCCCCGAACTGGACAGGTGCCCAGTCGACTCGGACGGCTGAAATCCCCGAGCTGACATGGAAATTGGTGCGGCTATTCCCGTAGAGCAGCGGCACCGTCGGTCGCGAGTACCTCGGCCGCGGCGCGTTCGCCGGACCGGATAGCACCCTCGATATAACCCGCCCATTCCATCGCGGTTTCACTCCCCGCCCAATGAATAGCGCCGATCGGCTGACGCAGCGCCGAACCGATGCTGGTCAGCACACCGGGCGGGAAGAACGCACCGTACCCGCCCCGGGCATAGGGATCGTCGGCCCAGACCTTCTCCCGCCAGTCGATCGGATCGCGGGCCGCACGACCGAAGGCGCGAACGAGCGAACCGACAATCATGGTCCGGCGTTCCTCGGCGGAGAGCGCGGCCAGCCGATGCGCGGCCCGGCCGGGGACCAGAGCGCCCAGCACACCGGGACCGCCGGGGCGGGTGGCGTCGAAGGTGATCGGGACCGGATCGTGCAGGTTCAGCGCCTGGCCGGTGAGTCGATCGTCGCGCCAGAAGGGTCGCTCGTAGACGGCGAACGCCTTCAGCACCGACCCCATCGGCATCCGCTGGGTCAGGTGGTCGCGGGCGGCGGGCAGCGGCGGGTCGTAGCCGATCCGCCCGGCCAGCGCGGGCGGCAGTGCGACGATCACCTGCCCCGCGCGCACCTCACCGAACTCACCGCACACCGAAAGACCCTCCGCCACTTGCCGAATCGAGGTGACCGGGGCGTTCAGCCGCAGTGCTGAGCCGAGCTCGGCGGCGATCGCGCGGGCCGGGCCGTCGGCACCGTCGACGAACAAGCGGGTGACCGTCTCGGCCGTCACGCCCGCCTCGACGCCGCCCGCGGCGCGGATGGTGGTCAGCAGGGCGAGCATCGAGACGCTGCCGACGTCGACGCACAGTTCCTCGCCGACCATCACCTCGGCGATGTGCCTGGCCCGCCGCTCGGGCAGGTTGCGGCGCAGCCAGGTCGCCGCGGTCATCGCGTCGAGCCGGTCGGCACCGGGGGTGGTCCACGGCCTGGCGAGGTCGATGCGCGCCGCGAGCCGCTCGATACGCCACATGGCCTGCGCGAGGACGACGAGGACGAGCGGCGGCAGCGGCGGGCGTGCCCCGCGGAACGGTCGCCGGGCGGCGCCCTCGACCAGCAGATTCGCGCCGTCCGACGGTGCGGGGTAGGTGTCCGCGCCGTACTCCTGCGCCAGCGCGGCGAACCTGGTGTGGGCGCCGGAGATCCATTGGGCGCCGAGGTCTACCGCCCATTCACCCGCGATCCGGTCGGTCGATGCCCGGCCACCGGCGCGTCCGGCGGCCTCGAGCACGACAACCGCGCGGCCCCCCGCCCGTACCGCCCGCGCCGCCGCCAATCCCGCATATCCGGCACCGACGACAACCACGTCCGTGTGGTCCATGCCGGCCTCCCGTCGCTCCACCGCCATTGGACACCACTGTTGATCACAGTCCGCCGATGCGCAACCGCTCGGTGCCCCTGGCATCGAACCCGCTTGCCGCGCCGCCGATCCGGTCGTGAACCGCACTCGAAGCAGGCCACTCGACAGTCGGCCGCGCTTGGCACCTCGCTCCAGATTTGCCGGGGAAACTCGTGTCAGATTTGCTCGCTGGTTGCCATCCAGTGACAAACTGGCACGATGGCGGAAACCTTGGCGATTGTGGAACCAGGCGCGGCCGAGCTGGGGCGGCGGGCGCGCAAGCGGGTCGGACGGCGGGCGCTGGGGATATGGGAGCCGCCGGCTGATCGGGCGGACCCGATCAGTGTGCTCGAACGCCAGGCCGCAACCCGAGTACCCGAGCTGGTACCCATCCGTTACGCCCGGATGGCGGCCGGGCAGTTCCCGTTCCTGCGTGGCGCGCCCGCGATCATGGCCGCCGATCTGGCCGCCTCCCCCAACACCGGGCTGACCGTGCAACTGTGCGGTGACGCGCATCTGTCCAACTTCGGTCTGTTCGCCTCGCCGGAACGCGCACTGGTCTTCGACCTCAACGACTTCGACGAGACCTTGCCCGGTCCCTTCGAATGGGACGTCAAACGGCTGGCGGCCAGCGTCGCGGTGGCCGCACGGGCCAACGGGTTCGCCGACGCCGACGCCGAGACCGCGGTCGCCGCAGCGGCCCGCTCCTATCGGGAGGCGATGATCCGGCTGGCCGAGCTCGGCGAGCTGGCCGTCTGGTACGAAAAGATCGACGCCGACCAATTGACGGCGCTGGCCCGGAAACCCAAGCGCCGCAAGGGCGTCGAGCAAGCGCTCGCCGAGGCGCGGACCCGGACCAACCTGCAGGCACTGACGAAGCTGACCGAGCCGGACGCCGACGGGGTCCCGCGCATCCGGCACCGCCCACCGCTGCTGATCCCGATCGGGCAGTTCGACGCCGACCTGATCCAGCGGGTGTTCGCCGACTATCGCCGCAGCGTGGCCGAGGAGCGCCGGGTGCTGCTCGACCGGCACGAGATGCTGGATCTGGCGGTCAAGGTGGTCGGCGTCGGCAGCGTCGGCACCCGCTGCTTCGTCGCCCTGCTGGCCGGGCGGATGACCAAGAGCCCACTGTTCCTGCAGGTGAAGGAGGCCGAACAGTCGGTGCTCGCGCCGCACACCGCGGCGAGCAGGTTCCGCAATCAGGGACACCGGGTGGTGCACGGGCAGCGGCTCATTCAAGCCGCCAGCGACATCTTCCTCGGCTGGGCGACCGGCGCGGACGGGCGGCATTACTACTGGCGCCAACTGCGCGACATGAAGGGCTCCGCGGACATCGAGGACATGTCGCGTTCGTACCTGCGCGACTATGCGGCCCTGTGCGGGCGCGCCCTCGCCCGCGCGCACGCTCGCTCCGGCGACCGCGTGGCCATCGCCGCCTACCTGGGCTCGAGCGACACCTTCGACCGCGTGATGATCGACTTCGCGGTCGCCTATGCCGACCAGACCCGGCACGACCACCGAGCGTTGCGCAGCGCCATCGACGCAGGCCGCGTCGTGGCGGCGAAGAAGGCGTACTGAACGCTCAGGCCGATTGCCGCGAGCGATGCTCGGCCACGTGCACCCGGTTCGAGCAGCGCGTCGAGCAGAAGCGCCGTCTTCCGTTGCGTGAGGTGTCGACGAAGACCTCGGCGCATCCGGCACGGGCGCAGCGGCCGATGCGATGCGGGTCGGCGCAGAACAGCGCGGCGAGGCCGACGGCGGTGTAGGCCTTGACGCGTTCGTCGACGGGTGCGGTCTCCTGCGCGAAGTGCAGGTGCGGCGCTCGACCGTCGTGCGTCGAGATATAGGGCTGACTGGTCGTTTTGGCGAGCAACGCGTTGAGCCGCGCCACGGACGGATCGTCGAATACCGCGGCGAGTTCCACGATCCACCGGCGCAGCTCGGCGGTCTGCGCGGGCGTGACGGTACCGAGTGGTTTGTAGCCGGAGTCGGCGAGTAATTCCCGCAGATCTCGGTCTCGACCCGCGTTCACCAGCCGGACGGCGAGTTCGGCCGCAGCGCCACCGTAAGGGTTGAAGTGCACTGAGTCATTACAGCAGGCTGGATGCATGGACCTGACCTGCCCCTCCTGTTTCTGGCCGACGCCGATGCTGGTATCCGCCCACGGATACGTCCGCTACCTGCGCTGCGTCTGCGGGCAGTGGTTGATCGCCGAGCATGGTCTCGTTGTGGCAACGACCGGAAACAGCTCGTTCGGTATGCGCGATACACCACATAGAGGCGATGACCCCGAAAGACCGTGCAGTGCCCGGCATTCGAGCTAGCCTCGATGGGCAGTCTCATGTGGAGGGTATTTCGACATGACCACGGCTACCGTCATCCGGCCGTTGGCACCGAGCGAAGAGATCTTCGCCGGCAGTGAGGTCCTCGTCGGCTACTCGATGCGACTGTTCGGTCGGTTGAATTTAGCCGCGCTCTCCGCTGCCTACGAGGCGGTGGTGCGCGCCTACCCCGCGTTCGGCGCCCACCTCGAGGCCAACGGACGCGGCCACGTCATCGTCGAATCACCGCACAGCACACCGGAATTCACCGTCGTCGACGGAGATCCCGAACTGTTGCTCAGCGGCGCTCGGTTGGACCAGCGCACGGCCCTTGCCGCGCTGTGCGTGGTGCGCGACGGCGACAGCACCGGGGTCACGCTGGTGACCCACCACAGCATCGCGGACGCCTGCCACTCGCTGGCCGTGCTCGCCGAGTTATGGTCCTGCTACACCGAAGTCAGCGATGGACGCACGCCCATGCTGGAACCACACCGGTTTCCGGACGCGGTGGAGGACCTGCTGCTCGCCCGATGCGTCGAGAAGATGTCCGGACTTCCGGTGTCGGCTCGATCGTTGGTGGTCCCCGCAGCACCCCGCGTCGTCGCGCCCGTGACGGCCGACGATTCCTACCTGCTGCCACTGACCGCACGCTGCCGCCTGACCAAGCAGGAGACCAGCGCACTCGCCGACCTCGCGCACCGCGAAGGAACGACAATCAATGGATTGGCCTCGGCCGCAATCCTGCTCACCGAGGCCGAACTGCGCGAGCTGCCGCTGACCGAGCTCAGTTACACCTACTCCGTGGACCTGCGCAACCGGGTCTCGCCCGCGATCGGCTTCACCGAAGGAACGAACGTTCTCGGATTCGCCGACTTCGTCCCCACCGTCGGCGCCGGGACCACACTGGTCGAACTGGGCCGTGCCATCAGCGACGGCCTGCGCTGCGGGCTGGCGACCGGCGTCGTGCAGCAGACACCGCTACACATCCCCGATATCGCGTCCGGCCCCCCGCCGCGCGCGCCAGGCATCGTGCTCGCCACCAACTGGGGGCGCATCGACCGGCCGCGACTACCCGACGGGCTGCGGATCGACGACTTTCGCACGGTCATGATCGCGAAGCCGGACAAGGCCGGGCATCGACTACAGCAGCCCAGCGGCACCATCATCATCAGCACGTTCGATGACCAGTTGAGCATCGAGATCCACCACCCGGTGGAGACGACCGCGCAGCAGCGGCGACGGGTGCGGTTGCTAGCCGCGCACCTCGACGCGGTCAGCGAAGTCGGCGCCGCTTGAGGTTTTCCACGCCGACCCGACACAGAGTCGGCACCAC
Organism: Nocardia sp. NPDC052316; assembly: GCF_044547795.1. Classification (NCBI taxonomy): domain Bacteria; kingdom Bacillati; phylum Actinomycetota; class Actinomycetes; order Mycobacteriales; family Nocardiaceae; genus Nocardia; species Nocardia sp. NPDC052316. Next base: position 112,223 of record NZ_JBIUBB010000003.1, on the reverse strand, counting down.
TCGAGCACTTCGCACCGCGATACCGCACAGAGGCGGCGGGGAATCGGTCTCGGTTCGCTGAACGGATCACTATTTGCTCCGACCTGCCAGTAGGCGGTTTGATCGTCCCTCGGCACTCGTCCACTCGGTATCGGTGAAGGGGAGCTCTATGACCACGTCGACTGCTATCCGCCCACTGGCTCCGAGCGAGCAGATGTTCGCGGGCGCGGAAATCTATGTCGGGTACGCCGTCCAGGTCTCGGGACGGTTGGATCTGGCGGCCTTGTCGTCGGCTTACCAAGCCACCGTGCGGGCCTATCCGGTGCTGGGGGCCGGGCTGGAACCGGCCGAGGGAGGTAACCACATCTTGGTGTCCTCGACGGGCGTCGCACCCGAGATCTCGGTGGTCGACGGCGATCCGGAGCGGCTGCTTGTCGATCCGGCGTTCGATCAGCGCCTGGCGCTCAGCGCGCTGCGCGTGGTCCGTGACGGCGATACCGCGAGCGTGACACTGCTGACGCACCACAGCGTGGCGGACGCCTACCACTCTTTGGCCGTGCTCGCTCAATTGTGGTCCTGCTACACCGATGTGGTCGCCGGGCAACCCGTCGAACGGGACGTGCACCCGTATCCGCAGTCCGTGGAGGAACTACTTGCCGCGCGCGGGATCGAGAAAGTGGCGGACCCGGACGCCGCGCAGCAGAAGCCGGTCGGCGCCGCGGCACCCGACTCCGCTGCGGTCCATGCCACCGAACCTGCTATGCCCGAGACTGTTTCGGCGGATTCCGGTTTCGTTTCACTGCGCACCACCCGATGCCACCTCGCACCCGCGGAGACCGCTGAACTGGTCGAGTTGGGGCATCGGGAGGGAGTAACGATCAATGGGCTGGTGTCGGCGGCAATCATGCTCGGCGAAGCCGAGGTGCTCGGACTTTCGCTGACGGACATCCTGCTCACCTACCCGGTCGACCTGCGCAGCCGGATCACGCCGCCGGTCGGCTTGACCGAGGGCACCAATGTGCTCGGGTTCGCCAACCATCTGTCGACCGAGAACACCGGACTGCTCGACCTTGCTCGCGATATCTGCGAGTCGCTACGGTCGGGCCTGGCCTCCGGAACCGTGCAGCGGACCTCGCTGCACATGCCCGAGACGGCCGGCGAATGGGCGCTTGCGCCGGGCATGGTCATCGTCACGAACTGGGGGCGGGTACCTATTCTTCGTGCGCCGGATGACTTGTGTATCAATGACTTCCGCTCTACCTTGACCGCGCGAGGGGACCGGGCCGGCGGACAGGACCCCGAGGCACCCGTCTACATCGTCAGCACCTTCGGCGGCCGATTGAGTATCGAGCTCCACCACCCGGAAGCGACTACCGCACAACAGCAACGCCGTATCGACGCCGTCACTGCGAAGCTGCGCGGCGCTGTCGCAGCACGGACCGACTCGACCCGGCGCAGCGGCTGATCAGGAGGAGCCCGCGGTGGCGCCGGAGACGAGCATCGACATCACCCAGGCGAAGCCTTGACCGAGTACCGTCATCCAGTCGCCTACATTGAACGAACCCATCACGGATTCCCTTCTGGTTGTGCGGGTTTCAGCGCATGCCCGCATCCGGGCGCACCTCGTCGCCGGTCGCGGTCAGGTCACAGGAGTGGTCGTTGCTGGTGTTGGCGCCGGTGGACAGGATGACGGCGAACACCTTTTTGCAGTTCTGTTCGCCGAGTCCCGCGGTGTTCTGCGCGATGGTGGAGCCGCGCAGGATCAGCTTGCCCATACCCGGATTGACGACATCGGTGAACTGGTACGGCAGGCTGTCCAGGTAGGCGGGGGCGATATTGATGCCGCCGCCACCCTCGTCGGCGCTGTTGCGCAGGACGAAGGAGTCGATGAGCACCACCTCGCCGACCCCTCGGATGTCGAGTCCGCCGCCGCGGCCTGCGAATCCGCCGAACCGGTACCACTTGGTGCGCGGGTTGACGACATGATTGTCGGTGATCTCGGTACGGGTGAAGGTGCAGGTGTTGTCGCAGCGGACACCGCCCGCTTCCCCCGCCGCGTTCGCGGTGATGATGCTGTCGGTGACCTTCATGTCGGCAACCGGGATGTTGAAGATGCCGCCGCCGTAATCGGCGGCGTTCCCGGTCACCGTGACGTGATCGAGAATCAGCTTGCCGGAGTTGGCGATTCCGCCACCGCCGGTCTCGAACAGCGGGATCTCGTGTTCGGCGGCGTTACCGCCGGTGATGGTCAGCCCAGCGAGGGCGACCCGCGCGGTGGTCAGCATGACGCGATCGCGGTGACCGGCATCGATGACGGTGCGGTCCTGACCCGCGCCCTCGATGGTGGTGTCGGCGGTGACGTCGAGGTCGCCGGTGGCCGGATCGATGAAGGGGCCGTTGGTATTCCAGAAATTCGGCGGGATGGTCAGCACATAGCGGCCTTCGGGCACCCGAATGGTGCTGCCCGGCCGGACATTCGCGGCCTGCACGGCGGCGCGCAAGGTGCACTCCCCCGCGTCGGTGCGGCACCGCCCCTCGAATGGATCCGCCGCCGCACCGTCGGCCGTGGTCGTCACGGTGAACACCTCGGGCGACGGCCCCGCCGAGCCGGTCTGAGCCGCCGCACGGTCCGGTATTCCGCACAGCGTGCCGAGGAATACGACACCGATCATCGATATCGACGAGATCTTCATCCGACCAACCACTCTCGGCACGACTACTCAGGTCGACAGTGCGTTCACGGCACTGTCTCAGTCATTTCGGTTCTAACAGAACCGAAACCCGCACCGTGGTGGGTCCGGCAGTTCCTTCGCTATTGCACAATCGCGCTGAGCATGTCGACGAAGCCGGCCGATCAGCGCAGCATCGAGCGCGCCGTCGGCGCGAGACGCAGCTGCTCGGGCGGGCCGGACAGGCGTTCGGCCAACTCCGGCTGCACTTTCGTGTGCCATACCTCGGTGGTGGCCAGCTGATCGAGGTGGGCGGTGCGGCGGTCGGCGCTGTCGAAACGAGCGAACCAGACGAAGACGTTCTCTGCTCGAATAGGCAGCGGCGCAAAGGTGTTCGGCGTGGGATCGGTCAGGTAGCAGGCGATCGGCGACGCCCCGGTTGCCGCGAGCACCGGTCGCACTCTGGTGTCGAAGAATTCGGCGAACTCCTCGTTCGGCGTATCGAGGTAGTAGATGGTGGCCAGCATCCGTGACTCCGGCAGGTCGGTCGCGCGCGCCTCGGGGCGGGTGCCCGAAACCACGAAACCGGAACTCGCCGAGGCGGGCTGCAGCAACAACGCATCGGTGGTGTCGACCATCGTCGCGCGCGCCGCGGGGGCGTGCGTCCGCCACACTTCTCCTTCTATATAGAAAGCGGTCAGCGCAGCACCGCGGGCAGCCATATCGGGAAAGGCGCGCAGCCAGACGAACCGATCCGGGTCGTCCTCGTCGCGGAATTGCGCCACGATGCGCATGCCGACGGCTTCCTGGGTCTCCACGAGTTCCCGGTCGAACAGTTCGATCAGCACGTCCCGCGTCCCGGGGCGCAGGGTGTACTGCCTGAGTTCGACCACCGGCCAGATATTTTCGGTCATCGGATCACGGTGCCACCGCGCACCGACAACCACGACCCACCACTTTCGGTGGATCGCCTGGGTCTTCTTCCACGGCTACTTCCGCTGCCGGAACCGCGACTCGCGCATGGTCTGCGCGGCCTTGTTGCGGTACATCGCGGTGTCGGCCGCGTGCATGAGCTGGTCCGGGGCGGTGGGTACGTCGTCGAGGAAGACGGTGCCGATGCTGGCGGCGACGGTCACCAGGTGATCCTCCACCTCCATCGGCTCGACCAGCGCCTGCGACAACCAGCCGGATACCTCGGCCAATTTGTCCGCGCCCGTACATTTTTCGATCAGCACGATGAACTCGTCGCCGCCGAGCCTGGCGACGAGTCCGTCGACCGGGCCGACGGCCGCCCGTAGTCGCTCGCCGACCACCCGGAGCACCTTGTCCCCCACCGTGTGTCCCCACACGTCGTTGATCTCCTTGAACCCGTCGAGATCGAGGTAACACACGCCGATCGGGGGGCTCGCGTTCGCCAGGCGGTCGAAGAACAAGGTGCGGTTGGGCAGGCCGGTGAGGCTGTCGTGGTTGGCGTCGTGCCACAGCCGGTCCGCCAGCTGCTTGCGTTCGGTGATGTCGACCGCGACCCCGATCAGGAACCGCACCTGCCCGGCGCTGTCGCGCACGGCCGACATCGACAGGTCGATGGTGGTGGTGGCGCCGTCCGGGCGCAGATGCTCGGTCTCCAGCCGGAACCGGTCGGACGCCCCGCTGAGCAGGCGCTGCAGCTCGGCGAAGGCGTAGCCGATGTTGGCCGGGCCGAGCAGTTCGTCCACCGCCCGGCCTGGCATGAGTTCCACTGGCAGACCGAGCATTTCGGCCATCGCCAGGTTCGCGTCGAGCACCCTGCCGGTGACATCGATGGTGCCGATGCCGACCGAGGCGCCCGCGAAGACGGCGGCGAACCTGGCCTCCGAGAGCTGCCGTTTGGCCTCGGCCTCCTGGGCCGCCGCCAAGGTCGCCACCAGGGTGGCTTCCTGCTCGGCGAGCGCCGCCGTCCGCAGGGCCGCGGTGAAGCCCGCCGCGAATTCGGCGGCGGTGAGCACCGCCCGGTCGCGGATGCGCTCGTAGTGCGGCCCGGTCGCGGTCGGACAGATGTCGGCCACCAGGTCGTGGCAGATGACCACCACCGAACGACTGACCGCCACCGCATCGCGGTAGTTCGCCGCGACCAGCACGGAGGCGGCATCGCGGGCGACGGTGAGTTCGGCGGTGCCGACCACCACCGCTTCCAGCGCCTCGCTCAACCCGGCGAGCATCGCTTCGATCTGGGTCCGCGTGAGAGTGGGGGCCACCGCGCCATCCAGCGCCTCGGCCCACCGCATCGCTAGCTCATGCGACCCCACTCAGGGACCCCCTGCTGGTTCGTCTTCGCGCTTCAGGCCTTTCGACCGACGCCGGCCAGACCGAGCGAACGGCCCGGTGCCTCGTGCAGATCCCGCTCGGACTCCGGGCGCCAGACCGGCAACTCGACGACGCCGGGCTCGATCAGGTCCCATCCTTCGAACATAGCGACGATTCCCTCGCGATTACGGAAATGGATACCAATTCGATTCTTATCGGAGGCATTGGCCCCCAACTTGCCCGCGTCCTCGGGCCGCATTTCGGAGGTGAGGTGGGAGATGGCGACGTAGCTGCCCGGCTGGACGGCGGCGCGCAGCTCGGCCACCTTGACGACCGGCTCGTCACTGTCCGCGAGCAGGTGCAGCACCGCGACCAGCAGCAGACCGACCGGTTGGTCGAAGTCGATCAGGCCGGTCTCGGCCGCCTTGTGCAGCAGCTCGGCCGGCTTGCGCAGATCGGCCTCGATGGCACCGGCCCGGTTGTTGCCGCGCAGAATCGCGCGCGAATGGGCGACCGCTACCGGATCGATATCCGCGTAGAGCACCCGAATATCGGGATCGATAGCGTGCACCACCTCGTGCACATTTCCGGCTGTCGGGATTCCCGACCCGATATCGAGGAATTGGCGGACCCCGGAATCGGCCAGGAATCGCACCGCACGGCGCAGGAACGCCCGATTGCTCAGCGCCAACCTGGGCAGGTCCGGCACGAGCGACTTGCCCATCTCGGCGGCCTTGCGGTCGATCTCGAAATTGTGCGAGCCACCCAGTAGCGCGTCATACATCCGTGCCGGGCTTGCCTGCTGCATATCTACGCCTTCAGGCGCCCACGCCGGCCTATCCATCGAAAACCCCTTTATTGCTCACGCTCGAAACACCGTCATCGGATCGGCCGACCCACTCGGGCACGGTGCGCTTGATCACCCGAACGGTGGTCTGCGCATAGTAGTCGGGTTTGGTGATCAGCGGGAAGCTCGCCGCCGACGCCGGTCGGCCCGCTCGGGGCGCTTGCGAGCGCGAATGCGCGAGGCCGCACCCGGTTTCAGGCGCGGGTCGCGGCGATTCTGGCCAGCGTCTGCACGGGGTCGGTGAGTACCTCGGTGAAGGCCAGCTCCGCGGCGCCGATCAGGGTCGCGTCGCCGCCGAGGGCGGAGGTGCGCAGCCGCACCCGTTCGCGGACCGCGAGCAAAGCGTCGACCGCGACCCGGCTGCGCACCTGCGCCGCGGAGGCGAGGTAGATCTCGCGTAGCACGCCGCCGAAGACCACCATCGACGGGTTGAAGATATTGACCAGGTTGGCCACGCCGTAGCCGAGCCAGTCGCCCACCTGGTGCAGTGCGTCCCTGGCCGTCGAGTCACCGCGCGCCGCGGCCTCCACGATGGCCTCGACGGCGGCCCGGCCCGGCGGGTCGGCCCGGCCCGCGGCGGCGATCAAGCCGAGCTCGCCCGCCTCGACCTCGAGACAGCCGTGCGACCCACAGGCGCAGGCCCGGCCGTTCCGGTTGACGATCATGTGGCCGACCTCGCCGGCGTAGCCGCCCTCCCCGCCGAGCAACTGGCCGCCCATGATGATGCCCGCCCCGATGCCGACGTCACCGTGCAGATAGATCAGGTCGGACAGCCCCGCGGCGACGCCGCGCTCCCGCTCGGCCAGCGCGCCGAGGTTGGCGTTGTTGCCGACGACCACCCGCAGGCCGAGGTCGAGCTCCCGAGTCAGGCTCGCGCCGAATGGAACATCGACCCAGCCGATGTTCGGCCCGTACCGGACGACGCCGTCCTCCTCGCGCACCATCCCGCAAAAGGCCACGCCGACACCGACGCACACGGCGTCGCGAGCGGCCTTGCCGATCATGTCGCGGGCCATGCCTGCCAGCGTGGCGATCACATCTTCCGGATCGAAAGTGCCGCGCGGCCGGGTGGTTTCGACCTGATCGAGGACCGAACCACCCAAACCGACGCGAGCAGCGGCGAGCCGGTCGGCGCCGACGTCGAGCGCGATGACATAGACCCGCTCGGATTCCGGCCGCACGACCAGCGACGGGCGCCCCGCCTTGCCGGTCTGCCCCGGCAGTTCCTCACGCACGAGCCCTACCGCGGCGAGGTCGGCCGTCAACGCCAGAATGGTGCTGCGGTTCAGCCCCATTCGCTCCGCGAGCGTGGCCCGCGAGACCGGACCGTCACGATGGACGTGCCGGAGCAGCACAGCCAGATTGCTCTTGCGGATCTCATCAGGAGAGGGGGCTGCGCGCATTCACCGTCCTTCGCCGCGGAATGGGTTATCTACGAAGTAGCGTTCGTTTACGCGACAAGGCGTCTACTCCGGCCGCCAAGAGCAGCACGAATCCTGTCACAACGAATTTCGTGCCCGCGCTGTAGCCCATCAGGCCCATACCGTTGTCGATCACCGCGACCACGGCGGCGCCGAGCACCGCGTCCAGCATGCGACCTCGGCCACCGAACAGGCTGGTGCCGCCGATCACCGCCGCGCCGACCGCGAGCAACAAGACGCTGCTGCCGCCGGTGTTGGGGTCGACGGAGTTGGCGCGGGAGGCCGCGATCAGGCCGCCGACCGCCGCCATGGTCGAACACAGCACGAAGGCAGTGATTTTCACCCGATCCACGGTGATGCCCGCGCGCCGAGCGGCCTCGGCGTTGCCGCCGACCGCGTAGATGTGCCTGCCGAACGACGTGCGATTGAGCACGAAGGTCCAGACCAGCAACAGGATCGCGATCAGCGGAACCACGATCGGCATGCCCTTGAGCGAGTGCATCTCCGGGTTGCGGCTGCGTTCGCCGTTCAGCACGAGCACCGCGATGCCGAGCACCACCGCGACCGCCACGATCCGCGCCGCGATCACCGGGGCGGTCTCCCCGGTGAGGCCGAGTTTGGTGCGCGCCCGCAGTTTTCGGTATTGCACGAACGCGAACCCCGCGACCAGCACGGCGTACATCAACCAGCCGAGCAGGGGTGGGACGTTCTTGTTCGCGATGGCGAGGATGGTGTCGTCGCGAATGGAGATGTTGCGGCCGTTGTCCATGATCTTCAGCGCGACACCTTGCAGCGCAAGGAAAGCCGCGAGCGTCACCACGAACGACGGGATGCCGATCTTCACCACGATGGTGCCGATCGTCAACCCGATCAGCACCCCGGTGAGCAGCGACACCACGACCGCCGCGTACCAGGGCCAGCCGCGGTCGGTGAGCAACACCGCGAGCACCGCCGCGCAGACGCCACTGGTGAAACCCGCGGACAGGTCGATCTCGCCGAGCAGCAGCACGAAGATCAGGCCCATCGCGATCACCGCGATCGCCGCGCCCTGGGTGAACAGGTTCGCGAAGTTGGCCTCGGACATGAAGACCGGACGCGCGGCCCAGAAGACACAGGACAGGATAACCAGCGCGAGGACCGAAGGCAGCGCGCCCATGTCGCCGCTGCGCACTCGCCCGACGTAGGTGTTCACCAACTCGGAAACCGGTGCCGTAGCAGGTTTTTCAGTCAAGGTGGCGCTCATGCCTGCGCCTCGCTAGCGCTCAGCTCCGGCATAACCGCCAGGGCGGCTGTGCTCATTGTTCGCTCGCTGCGCTCGCTCATCCTCTTGCTCCATTCGCGTCCAGGCCCAGTGCGCCGCTGCGGCCCGCCGTAATCAGTTCGACGACCTGCCCGTGGGTCACGTCGGAGGTGCGGACCTGGGCGGCCATCCGGCCGAGGTACAGCGCCGCGATGCGGTCCGAGACCGCGAAAACGTCGTTCATGTTGTGCGAGATCAGCACCACCGCGAGCCCGCGGTCGGCCAGCCTGCGCACCAGCTCGAGCACCTGCTGGGTCTGCGCGACGCCGAGCGCGGCGGTCGGCTCGTCCAGGATCACCACCTTGCTGTTCCACAGCACGGCCTTGGCGATCGCCACCGTCTGCCGCTGGCCGCCGGACAGGCTCGACACCTGCTGCCGCACGCTCTTGACCGTCCGAACGGACAGGCTCGCCAAGGTCTTTCCGGCCAGCTCCTCCATCGCGTACTCGTCGAGCACGATCCCGGTTTTCTTCTCCCGGCCGAGAAACATGTTCTGGACGATGTCGAGGTTGTCGCAGAGCGCCAGATCCTGGTACACGATCTCGATGCCGAGCGCGGCCGCGTCGCGTGGGCTGTGCACCTGAACGGGCTTGCCCTCGAACAAGAATTCGCCCGCATCGATCGGGTGGGTGCCGCCGATGCACTTGACGAGCGTGGACTTTCCGGCCCCGTTGTCACCGACCAGTGCGGTCACCTCACCCGGGTAGGCGGCGAAGGCGACGTTGTGCAAGACATGGACCGGCCCGAAACTCTTTTCCAGGCCGCGTAATTCGACTACGGGAGTATCGGGCCCACCCATCGCCCGGCCACCGCCCTTCGTCGAATCGCTGCGCGATGCTTCATTCATGGTGCTGCTCCTGAGAAGGTGCCCCCTCCGCCGTCCCCTCATCGAGAAGGCGGAAGGGGCGCAAATGCGATCAGATGCCGTTGTCGGCGCAGAGTTTCGCGATCTCGCCGGTGCACAGCTCGGCCTTGGTCACATAGCCGTCCGCGACAACGTCTTTCACCTGCTGCGCGTAGATCGGCTTGGGCTCCAGCAACACCGAGGGCACGTCGGTCTTGGCCTCGGGGTCCTGCACTTTGCCGTTCGCGTGACCCGGCTGGCCCTTGGTCAGCGCGATGGCCAGCTCCGCCGCCGCCTCGGCTTCCTTCTTGATCGCCTTGTACACGGTCATGCACTGGTCGCCCTTGAGGACGTTCTGCAGGCCCTGCACCGTGGCGTCCTGGCCGCTCACCGGAACCTGTCCGTTGAGCTTCTGCTTCTTCAGCACCGAGATCGCGGCATTGGCGAGACCGTCGTTGGCCGCCACCACGCCGCCGATGTTCGGCTGGCTGGTGAGCATCTGCTCGAAGATGGTGCCCGCCTGGGTGTTATCCCATTCCGGTACCGCCTGATCCGGGCCCTTCGTGTACTGACCCGCGTCGAACTTCGGCTTCAGCACCGCGTCGTAGCCGGTCTTCAGCAGGGTCGCGTTGTTGTCGGTCGGCCCACCGTTCAGGTAGGCGACAACGGGATTGGCGGCGTTCTTGTCGGTCAGGCACTTCGCGACGCCCTCGCCGAGCAGGCTGCCGACCTTCACGTTGTCGAAGGACACGTAGAACTGGGCGCCGCCGCCCAGCGTGAGCCGGTCGTAGTCGATGACCGTGACGCCCTGCGCCTTCGCCTTCTGGATGACGGCCTTGCCGGTGCCGCTGTCCAGGTTCGTCATCAGCAGCACCGACGCGCCGTTGGTCATCATCTGATCGGCGATCGTCTGGAAGGCGTTCTTGTCGCCCTGCGCGTTCTGGATGTCGGCCTTGACGCCCGCGGCATCGAAGGCCTGCTGCAGGTACTTCCGGTCCGCCGTCTCCCACCTTGCCGAGGTCTTGCTGTCCGGCAGGATCACCCCGATCTTGGCTCCGCCACCCCCCGAACCCGTCGAGTCGTCACCGCAAGCAGTCAAAGTCAAGGAGGTGAGCGCGGCGACCGAGACGGCCGCGACGCCGAGAATGCCCTTACGCATGAGGGGGCCTTTCGTGGAACCACCGCCCCGGCGTGCCCGGGCGGTCGAGGTCGAGCGAATGTTGTTCGCTGCAACATATTCGACTGTGACCCACAGCACAACCTGTTCAAGCGACCAATTTGTTGTTCCAGATAACAATCAGGACACATCGGCCGGCCGCCGACCACAAGCCGGGCTAGCCCTCCGACGCGAGGGCGGCGGCCAGTTCGCGGGCTTCGCGCAGCCAGGCGGCGCGCGTCTCGTCGGTGGAGTCGGTGACCATTCGGAAGACTGTGCGGCGGACATCGTCCACGCCGACGTAAGGCAGCACGCAGGCCGCCCAGATCTGCTGCAACGGGTCGCCGAAGACGTCGCGCTCGCGTTCGATGGTGGTGTCGGAGGTGTTGAGCACCAAGGCGCGCCGCAACCGCAGCAGTCCGATCGGCCGACCGGAGGCGCCGTCCAGTTTGTAGGCCACGGCGGGCGTGAGCACCCGCTGCACCCAGCCCGTCAAGATCGCGGGCGGCATGCCCCACCAGTTCGGGTGCACAAAAATCACGGCGTCGAGCTCTGCCAGTTCGTTCTGGTGTTGCCGGACCAGCTCGTCACCGGACCGGGTGGCGTGCACGGTATCGGTCTCCGCCGCCGCCGACATCGGATCGAAGCCCTCCGCGTACAGGTCGTGCGGCACGACCTCCACCGCTCGGGTGCGCAGTTCGTGTACGACCGCATCGAAGAGGGCCTTGTTGAAGCTGTCGGCCCGGGGATGGGCGAGGTACACCGCTATACGCATGCGCACCACTGTGCCGGAGGCGATAGCGGCCCCGACGGGTCGGGTGCACTCCGGCCGAGATGCGCTGACCAGCAAGACCATTCGGCGGAACACCCGTTGCCACGACTCAGCAGAATCATTCTGGCAATCGCCACCGTAATCGCCAGCCTCGCTGTGCCTTTCGCCGTCGACGCACCGGCCGCGGCGGCCGCGGGCACGGTGCGCTGGGAAGCCAGGGTCAGCGACCGCATCCTCGATATCGGTATCTCCTCCCCCAATCTGGAGGGACCCGACTGGTCGGTGAAGGTGGTCCGCCTGCTGCTGCCGCCCGGGTGGACCAAGGAATCCTCGCGCAGCTGGCCCACCGTCTGGGTGCTGCACGGCGGCTTCGACGACCACAAATCCTGGACCGACAAAGGCGACCTCGCGGCGCTCACCGCAGGCAAGGACGCGATCTTCGTACTTCCCGAAACCTGCTGGTGCAGTGCCTATTCCGACTGGTACAACGACGGCCGCGGCGGTCCGCCCGCCTGGGAGCGGTACCTGCTCGACGACGTGCGTACCATCCTCGAATCCACCTACCACGCCAACACCACCCGGGCCTTCGCGGGTAACTCCATGGGCTGCCTCGGCGCCATGAAATTCGCCGCCGCCCACCAGGGTTGGTTCTCCTCAGCCGCTTCCTTCAGCGGAAACGTCGACCCACTGCACGACTCCGGCGCCCCTGGCGAACCCGACAAGCCCGGCAGGGCTGCGCCGCGGACTGGAAACGAGTATGGGGCGACTATCGAGAGCATCGCAACATCTGGGTCGCCAACAACCCCTACAGCCAGGCTGCCGAACTCACCGGCATCCCGCTGTTCGTCTCCTACGGCAAGGGCGACGCCGTCGAATCCCTTGCCTACGAACAGAACTATCGCTTCGTCGACCGCCTCCAAGAACTCGGTGCCTGAGTGGACGAACGCTACGTTCCCGCCCAGGGCCACAACTGGGCCGCATGGAAGGTCCACATGCAGAACGCGCTACCGATGCTCCTCAGCTCGATCGGCGTCGCCTGATCGGCCCGTAACCCCGGCGGAGCTGACAGGGCCAGTCTCGCGCCGGGGCCACCTATCGGAGGCTCAGTTGAAGTGCAGGGTGTTGACGGGGATGCGGCCACCTTGCATCGTGGCGTTCATGCAGGCGTTGACCAGGGGCTGGCTGTCCACCGGGGCCTGGTCGACGTGCAGCTTGCCGCCCGCTCCGGGTCCGTCCACGATGTTCAACGTGTTCGTGACGGCGGCGGCGGGGTTACCGCCCGGCACATGCCATTGACCGGCAACACGGCTGGTTTCGCCGTTCGCCCATTCCAGGGTGCCCTCCAGGAAGCCGAGGGCGTCGTTGCAGCTCGCATTTCCGTTGAACTCGCTGCGGAAGACGACGTCGGCCGCGGGCGTGCCCGTGCAGCCGCCGAAGTTGCCCTGGAAGCCCGCGCGCACCGGCACAGTATTCATCCCGACCGGATTGGTGTTGAATCGCATCTCACCGCCGGGGCACCAGCCGCCGAGCGGTTCGGCCACCGCAGGTTGTGCGGCAAGCAGCGGCGCGGCAATCGCGGCCGCGACGGCCGAAATAACGCCGATTTTCCTGGGTGTTGCCATGTGAATCCTCTCCTTTCGATCAACAGTGATCTCGTGGGAGTGGTGCACCGCGTCTATTTCACGGCGAATGGTCGATACCCGGGGGTGTCGGTGCAAAACCTGTGACATCAGGATTATTCGATCGGAAATTCCGTACCTCTGGTTTGCAAACCGCGATTATGCCGGCCGCCTGCGACCGGCAATTCGAGCGCAGCGGCTCGCCGGTGAAGTCCTCAACATTGAGGCGGTGGCGGGCCGGCGAGTGCTGCCACCTCGGTGATGGACCGCGTTCTACGCGAGTGCCGTCCGGTAGAGCGGTCAGCGGGCTGCGGCCGGGACCGGCTCGCGCACAGCGGATTTGGGGGTGGCGGTGAGGGTTTTGTTCAGGTCGGTGCGCAGGGTGGTCGCCGAGTCGATCAGGTAGTTCTGGCGGACTTTCCAGGGGTGGCGGTCGCCTTGGCGGGGGAAGTCGTCGATCGAGCGCTGGATATAGCCTGCGGCCAGTTCCAGCAGCGGTTGTTCGGCGATTTTGCCGTCGGGCTCGGGGACGACGGCGGCGTAACCGCGGCGGTCCATGTGGTTGAGGATCTTGCAGACCAGGCGGGAGCTGAGGTCGGCGCGCAGCGTCCAGGAGGCATTGGTGTAGCCGACGCAGACGGCGAAGTTGGGCAGTCCGGTCAGCATGGCGCCCTGCCAGATGAACTGGTCGGCGAGGGCGATCGGCCTGCCGTCGACGCGCGGGACGATGCCGCCGAAAGGCAGCATCTGCAGGCCGGTGGCGGTGACCACGATGTCGGCCGCCAGGATTCGGCCGGACTTCAGCCGAATGCCTTCCGGCACAAAGGTATCGATGTGGTCGGTGACGACCTCGGCCTTCCCCTTCTTCATCGCCTTGAAGAAGTCGGCGTCGGGAACGGCGCACAGGCGCTGGTCCCACGGGTTGTAGGTGGGCGTGAAGTGCTCGGCCACCAGGCTTTTGTCCTTCAGGATTCGTGTGGTCAACGCGGTGAGAAGTTTGCGCGCGGCCGCCGGGCGGCGACGGCAGTACTGGTAGAAGCCGATGGTGAACAGGATGTTCTTGGTGCGAATCACCCGGTGCGCCAGCTTCGGCGGCAGCAGCTCCCGAATCTTGTCCGCGTACTTGTCCCGGCCGGGGACCGCGCTGATCCAGGTCGGGCTGCGCTGCAGCATGGTCACCCGCTCGGCCTGCCCGGCCATCGAGGGCACCAGGGTGACCGCGGTGGCGCCGCTGCCGATCACGACAACGCGTTTACCGGTGTAGTCGAGGTCTTCGGGCCAGAACTGCGGGTGCACCACCTGGCCGGAAAACGAAGCGCGGCCAGGGAATTCAGGCGTATAGCCGCGGTCGTAGTCGTAGTAACCCGCGCACGCGTACAAGAAACTGCACGTCAGCTCGCGCTGCGATACCTCGCCTGCCGCGTCGCGCTCCGCCACAGTCAGTGTCCAGCGGGCATTTTCGCTCGACCAGTCGGCGGCGACCACCTTGGTCTGATAGCGGATGTGCCGGTCGATACCGAACTCGGTGGCGGTCTCGGTGATATACCGGCGAATCGACGGCCCGTCGGCGATCGATTTGGCATCGCGCCACGGCTTGAACGGGTAGCCGAGGGTGAACATGTCGGAGTCCGACCGGATGCCGGGATAGCGGAACAGATCCCAGGTGCCGCCCATCGCCGCGCGCGCCTCGAGGATGGCGTAGGTCTTGCCGCGGCACTCGGTCTGCAGCCGGTAGGCGGCGCCGATGCCGGACAGTCCGGCGCCGACGATCACGACATCGAGGTGTTCGGGGGCTGCGGCGGTCTCGTTCATAGCTCCAGTGTGAGACCGCGCGGACCCGCATTCTTGACTTTGCGCGACAACTATTTGATTCTGGGCGACATGACGGTGATCCGCTCGGCCGGCCTGCGCGGCTTCCGCGCGACCGTGGCGGAACTGGGCGGCGATGCCGAGCAGTTCGCCACCGCCTGCGGACTACCGATCGCCGCGCTCGACACCGACGACCTCCTCGTCCCCGACCAAGCGCTGGCCGCGGTGCTGGACCTGGCCGCGCAGCGATTGGACTGCCCCGACCTCGGCTTGCGCATCTCGCGCAGGCAAGACCTCGACATGCTCGGCCCGCTGGCCTTGGCCATCCGGAACTCGCCGTCGCTGACCCACGTGCTGGAATGCTCGGCGCGCTACCTGTTCCTGCACGCCCGCTCACTCACCCTGACCACGGAGCCGGACCCGTACGGGGATCGCGGCGTGATCGCACTGCGATACGGCGTCGAGCCAGGGTTGCCGTCGCCCATTCAGGCCACCGATCTCGGACTCGCGTTCGTACACCACACCATTCAGCGGCTGGCCGACGACCGCTACGGGCTGCTCTCGGTCGAGTTGCCCTACCGTCCGACGGTGCCGATCGCCCGCTACGAGGAATTCTTCGACGCACCGGTGCGAACGAACCGCCCATACGCCGCGCTGCGCGTACCGCGAAATCTGCCGACCCTGCCGCTGAGCGGCGGCGACCACAATCTGCACCGCCTGGCGATGGCTTTCCTGGCGGAACAGGCCGGCGGCATCGACGCCTCGATCGTGCCCAAGGTACGGGCCACCGTGCGGCAACTGCTCGGCACCCTCGCACCCGAAATCACTGCCGTGGCACGGTTATTGACCGTGCATCCGCGCACCTTGCAGCGCAGACTAGCCGCAGAGGGCACCTCGTTCGCCGCCATCCTGGACGACGTGCGTCGCGACGAAGCCCTGCGCTACCTCACCACCACCGACATGCCGATGAGCCAGGTCGCCTCCGTCCTCGGCCTGTCCGAGCAGTCGACCTTCACCCGCTGCTGCCGACGATGGTGGGGCACCACACCGACGGCGGTGCGCCGCGACGGTGCGCGCCAGCGCGGGTGAGGGCGGCGATAAACTCCCAGCGTTCGGGAGGTCGATTTGTGCGATTCGTAGTATTGGGCGAGGTCAGGGCGTGGCGCGGGGAGGCGCCGCTGCCGCTGGGCCCGCCTCAGCGTCGAGCCGTGCTGGCTGCCCTGCTCTTGCGGGCCGGCAGCGCGGTGACGGCCGCCGAATTGGTGGAGGGCATCTGGGGTGAGCGACCGGTGCCGCGCGCGCTCGCCGCGCTGCGCACCCATGTCGCGCAGCTGCGCCGGACGTTGGAGCCCGAGCGGACGGCGCGCGGCCCGTCGACGGTGCTGGTGACCATCGGGGACGGCTATGCGCTGCGCGTACCCCCCGAGGCGACCGATGTGGCGCAAGTCGAGCGGCTCGTCGCAGCCGCCGGACAGCTCCGCGACCACGATCCCGCTGCGGCGCGGGCGAAACTGGTTGCCGCACTGGGCAAGTGGCATGGGCCCGCGCTGAGTGGGCTGCCCGGCCCGTTCGCCGAGCGGCAACGCTCCCGGCTGGAGCAGTGGCGGCTGGCCATCCTGGAGGATCGTCTCGCGCTCGACATCGAGACCGGTCACAGCGCTGCCGCGGTCGCCGACCTCGGTCCGTTGATCGACGAACATCCACTGCGCGAACGGTTCCGGGCGCTGCTGATGACCGCGCTGTACCACTGTGGCCGCCAGTCCGACGCCCTCGACGCCTACGCCAAGGCCCGCCGAGCGTTGGTGGACGGCGTCGGCGTCGAGCCGGGGCCGGAGCTGACGGTGCTGCACGAGCGGATTCTGCGCGGCACCATGCCCGAGCTCCGTGGCACCGCCCAGCCGCGGGCAATGACCGAGCCCCATGCCGCAATCGAGCTCGGCGCGACCACCGAGCCGCAGGCCGCAATCGAGCTCGGCACGACCACCGAGCCGCACGCCGCCCACCAGCTCGGCACGACCACCGAGCCGCACCCCGCCCACCAGCTCGGCACGACCACCGAGCCGCACCCCGCCCACCAGCTCGGCACGACCACCGAGCCGCACGCCGCAAACGAGCGCGGCACAACGACCGAACCCCGCGCAGGGACCGAGCTTTACACCCCGCCCGCACCCCATGCCACGACCGGGTTCCCACCCATGACCGACCGCCGCACCGAACCGGTGCCCGCCCAATTACCACCGGACATTGCCGACTTCACCGGTCGTGCCCGGCTGGTCGACGAACTGGCGGCGCAGCTGACCGGGGCGGGGAGTGCGGTGGCGATCTCGGCGGTCGGCGGGATGGGCGGTGTCGGCAAGACGACTCTCGCGCTGCATGTCGCGCATCGAGTGCGGGATCGGTTCCCGGATGGGCAGTTGTACGCGAATCTGCACGGGGTCGACCCGGTCCCCACGCCCCCGGGAGCCGTACTCGGTGGCTTTCTGCGCGCGCTCGGCGTTGCCGAAGGGGACATCCCGTCCACCGTCGAGGATCGTGCGGCGGAATTGCGAACGCGCTTGTCCGGCAAGCGGATACTGATGGTGCTCGACAATGCCAGGGACTACGCGCAGGTCGCACCGCTGCTTGCCGGGTCGGCGGTGCTGATCACCAGCCGGTCCGCGCTGACCGAGCTGCCCGCCGTGACCCGCACCCGGCTCGATGTGCTCGAAACGGCGGAGGCGATGGCCTTGCTCGTCCGTATCCTCGGCGCGGATCGTGTTGCGGCCGAGGTGGAGTCGGCTCGCGCGGTGGTCGCGCACTGCGGTCTGCTGCCGCTGGCGGTGCGCATTGTCGGCGCTCGGCTCGCGGTGCGGCCGCAGTGGACGATCGCGTCGTTCGCGGACCGACTTGCCGACGAGCAGAGCAGGCTGAGTGTGCTGAAGACGGGCGAGCTGGCCGTCGAAGCGGCGTTCCGGCTCGGCTACGGACAGTTGACTGCCGAGCAGGCCAAGGCATTTCGCACACTTGCCCTGGCCGAGGTGCCCGATCTGTCGATCGGCGCCATCGCGGCGGTACTCGGCAGCTCCGAGCTCGACGCGGAGGAGGTCTGCGAGTCCCTGGTCGACCTCAGCCTGTTGGAGACCACCGCGCCCGGCCGCTACCGCTTCCACGATCTACTGCGGCTTTTCGCGCGCTGCGTCGCCGACGAGGACGAATCCGCCGTGCTGGTGCGGGTTCTCGACTACCACCTGGCCAGCGCGAAGAATCTGCTCAGCGCGATCGACTACAGCAATACGACGCGGCTGCTCGTCGCGACCGAGGTTCCAGGCCGAGCGTTCGCCAGTGGCTCGGATGGCCAGGCGTGGAACGACATCGAGCGGCCGGTCGTCATCGCGCTGCATCAGCAGGCGGCACGGGTCGGTGGCCGCGCACTCGAGGTGGCGGCCGACCTCGCCTGGGTGATGGCCGAGCTGATGGACGCGGGCACCGGCGCCCGCGAGCTCTCCCGCGCGCTGGAATCGCTGCTGGAGGCCGCCATCGCGGCCGACAACCTGGCCGCGGAGCGACGGATCAGGACCGCACTCGGCGCGCTGCTGCAGGTCGGACTCGGCGAGGTCGAGGCCAGCCTGCCCCATCTACGCGCGGTGTCCGGTCCGCCGGCGACCGATGTCGACCGCAGGCTGTCGGTGCTCGCGTCGGTGCTGCTCGGCATCGCGGCGCGACGGCTGGGTGAGGCGGACGCCTCGCATCGGCATTTCGAGCACGCCACCCAGCTCACCCGCGCACTCGGCGACCGCTCCATGGAGGCGTGGTGCCTGGCACTGGTCACCCGAACCTACTGCGAGGCAGGGCAATACGACCAGGCGGTGGCGGTGGCCGAGCGGGCCATCGCGCTCGCGCGGGAATCGTCCAACCCGGTGGCGCTCGGCTGGGCCACGCATGAATTGGCCGCCACCTTGTCGATGCGCGGTGAGCACCCGCGCGCGATCGAACTCGGCACCGAGGCGGTGCGCGCGGCGCAGCGCAACGGCGTGCGACTGTGGGAAGGCTGGGCACGCACCAGGCTGGCGCAGATCCAGTTGCAGGCAGGCAATGTGGTCGAGGCGCAGACGCAGGCGGCCGGTGCGCTACAGCTGCTCACCAAGGCCGCGGACCCGATCGATCGGGCGCGGGCGATGGCGTTGCACGCCGCGGCGCTGGCGGCACGGGGGCAGCGGGAGCCCGCCGAGCAGGAGTTGCGGGAGGCCGCCGAGCAGGAGTTGCGGGAGGCCGCCGAGATCTTCCTACGCGCAGGGCTGGCGCCGCCGACCATCGATCGGTTGTACGGCGCGGCGGGCACCGAATAACGAACGTTTATTCGCTATTTATCCGGCACTGAACCACGGCGGGCATCGTGCTGTGTCGATGCGACCACCACCGCCAGTGGTGGGGCAGGAAATGAGTCGTGCGGACTCGCGACCGCCCGGAACTGGGACCGAGCGACCGGTCGGGTCCGCGCCGACTCGCGCTCGCGGGGTGCGCGAGGCGTAGCGCGGACCTATCCCGGCCGTCGGAATCCCCGCCGACACCCGCCGCCGAGCCCAGGTCCCTACCGGCAGACGGTCCCGCGCTCCGGCACGACGCCCTCCCGCAGATACGCGTGCACCACCCGGTCGACGCATTTGTTCACACCGCCGTAGGCCCCATGCCCCGCACCGTGATACGTGACCAGCACACCGGAGGCCAACGCCTGCGCGAGCTCGGCTACCCAGCCGATCGGCGCCTCCGGGTCACCGGTGGTGCCGAGCAACACGATGGGCGCGGCGCCCGCGCCACTGATCGGAGCGCGACCGACCCCATGCACCGGCCAGTACGCGCACTCGGCCAGTCGTAGCCCGGTCAGCTCACCGAAACGCGGTGATACCTCGGCGAACTCGGGCATGAATTCGCGGATCTGCTCGATGCTGTAGAAGTCCGGATAGTCGGCGCAGTTCGCGGCGGTGTTGATCGAGGCGAAGTTGGAGCGTGAGCCGTCGGGTCGGCGTCCGGCGAAAAGATCGGCGTAACCGATGAGTTCGTTGCCGTTGCCCGAAAAGGCTTGGGCGAGTGCGTTGATCAGGTGCGGCCAGATCTCCGGGGCGGCCGCCCCGAGGCCGAGGCCCGCCGTCGCGACCGAGCGGGTGAGCGGCGTGCCACGTTCGGTGGGCAACGGGGCCGCCTCGACGCGAGCGAGGAACGCGTCCACCTGCGCCAACGCCTCCTGCTCCGTCCGTCCGAGCGGGCAGTTCCCTTCGGCCACACAGAAACCCAGGAACTGACGCAACGCCGCCTCGCTGCCCGCGGACTGGTCGAGCAGGCTTTGCCGGAAGGTGCGCAGCGGCGTGCCCGGCGCGTCGAGCAGCATGCGGCCGACCCGCTGCGGGAAGAGCGTGGCGTAGGCGGCGCCGAGCTGGCCACCGTAGGAGACGCCGAGGTAGTTGAGCTTGTCGTCGCCGACCGCCGCACGGACCAGGTCGATATCGCGCGCGGAATCGAACAAACCGATGTGCGCCAGCATCGGGCCGGACGCCGCGACACAGGAGTCGGTGAACTCCCTGCTACTCGCATCGACGGCCGCCCACTCGGCGTCGGTGCGCGGAACGCGTTCCGGCAGTGCGCCATCCGAGCAGACGACCGCAGAGCTGCGACCGACACCACGCGGATCCCAGGACACCAGGTCATAGTGCTCGAGCAGGGGCGCGAACCGGGTCGCCACGCCGACAACGGTTTCCAGCCCGGACCCACCGGGGCCGCCGGGGTTGTAGACCAGCGAGCCGAGACGCTTCGCGGGATCGGCGCTGCGGGTGCGGATCAGTGCCAGTTCGATGGTGCCGGCCGCCGGATCGCGGTGGTCGCGAGGCGCGGTGATCGTCGCGCATTCCCACGGCCGCCCGTCGGCCGCCATGCCCTGACACGGCGACCAGATCGACTCCGGCTGCCGCGACGGATCGCCGGCACAGGCCCCCATCAGCAGGGCGGTCACCGCGAGCAGTACGCCGAACCACCGCATCCTCGTCCCCCTCTTTCTCCGCACGACTGTATTACCAATGAAAACTAACACAGTCGTGCTACAAATACGAGGTGGCCCGAACCGTCGACCAACAGACCCATCAGCAGCGGCGCCAGACGATCGCCGAGGCCGTCTGGCGAGTCATCCAGCGCGACGGGCTCGAGCACGCCTCGGTCCGGAAGGTGGCCACCGAGGCAGGCGTCTCGATGGGTAGCCTGCGGCACTACTTCTCCACCCAGTCCGAGCTGCTGGCCTTCTCCCTCGGCATGGTCGGGGAAGGCATGATGGACCGGATCCGGCAGCTCGACCTGGCCGAGGACCCCTGCGACCGTGCGGCACAGATCCTGCTCACCGGACTGCTACCGACCGGCCCGCACCAGCGCGCGGTCACCACGGTCTGGCTGGCGTTCCTCGGCCGCGTACTCACCGAACCGGCGCTGCGCCGGAGCAGCGACGAACTCTATGACGCCACCGCCGAACTCATCGCCTGGGTGCTGGACGAACTGGCCGCGAGCGGTCGGCTACGTGACGATCTCGATCTGCGGTGGGAGACCGAACGGCTCTACATCTTCGTGGACGGTCTCACCGTGCAGTCGCTGATCCGCCCGGAAAAGATTCCGCCCGAACGTGTTCGAGAATTGCTGAAGCACCACCTCGACCAGCTGTGTCGCTGAGTTCGATCTCGGCGGGAAAGCCGAACGTGGTGACCAATTCCGGATCACAGAAGGCCGCGATCCTGTTGATGGCGTCGGCGGTGGTGGTCAGCACAGCGACACCGAAAGCCCGGTAGCGGCCAGGGGTTTCGCGTAGATACGCGACGGCGGCGGGCTGCCCGTTGGCACACGTCGGATACAGCAACCAGTCCCCCGGCACGCCGAGCACCTGTGCCGCAAGATAAGCCACACAGGTGCGTTTACCAGCGAACCAGGTCTGGGTGGGCGGCATCTCGAGCACGGCGTCGCGGTGCAGCAGCCGTTCGAGGGCGGCCGCGTCGGAGTTCTGGAAGGCGGCCATGTACTCCGCGAGCAGCATCCGCTGACCCGGCTCGGTCGGCGCCGCCGCTTGCTCTGCGGCCGTGGCGATTTCGGCCAGCCGCGCCCGCGCCCGCTGCAAGGTGCTCTTGACCGCCGCGGTGCTGGTGTCCAGGATCGTCGCGACCTCCGCGGCAGGCAGGCCGAGTACGTCACGCAGCAGCAGGACCGCGCGCTGTCTGCCGTTCAGGTACTGCAGGCAGGCGATGAGGGCGAGCCGCAGGCTGTCTCGGGTCACTGCCACACTGGCCGGATCCGCCGCTTCCGCGCTCACCAGCGCGTCCGGCATCGGTTGCAGCCATCGGGTGCCCGGCGGCGCCATGGCCGGTGCCGCGGCGGGATCGTGGCCTGCGGCGCCGAGCCCGGACGGCAGCACCCGGCGACCACGGTGCGCAAGCGCGGTGAGGCAGGCATTGGTCGCGATCTGGTACAGCCAGGTGCGGATCGAGGAGCGCCCGTGGAAGCCGTCGAAGGAACGCCAGGCACGCAGGTAGGTCTCTTGGACCAGGTCCTCGGCGTCGTGCACCGAGCCGAGCATCCGATAGCAGTGCGCGAGCAGTTCCCGCCGGTAGGGCTGGGTGCGGCGGGTGAAATCGGCGTCCGGTGCTGCGGTCATCCGCGGGTCCTCTCCGGTAGACGGCCCGCCTCCGCGCGCCTCTCGCCAGATAAGACCCGGCGAGATCGGAAAAAGAATCGGCGGCACCCGATTCCTTCGCACCCGGCTCGTGGTCTGCATAACCGGATTCACACGACAAGGAGACCGACGATGACCGTGCCCCTCGAGGACACCGTGCGCGCCCTGATCGACGGACCGCACGCCGCGATACTGGCCACCTCGAACGCCGACGGACGCCCGCAGTCCTCGGTGATCTTCGTCGACTACGACGGCGAGACGCTGCTGTTCAGCACGATCGAGGGTCGGCTGAAGACCCGCAACATGCGGCGCGACCCGCGCGTCAGCCTGCTGGTGCTCAGCAAGACCTCCGGCAGGTACGTGGAGGTACGCGGCCGGGTGGAGATCACCGAGGACCCGGACAAGACGCTGCTGCACCAGATGTACGCGAAGTACATGGACGGTGCGACGCCGCCGCCCGAGCCCGATGCAGAGCGGCTGATCGTGCGGATCATGCCGGAGAAGCTGTACATCTTTCCGCCCGGGTGAGGCAGGAGCCGGCCTGTCGGTATCGTCGGGTTGGTGCCCAAGGCCGATGCCATCGTGGTGCTCGGCGGCACCGCCTACGAACGCTTCGAGGTCGGGCTCGACCTCGCGGAGCGCGGATACGCTCCGACACTGCTGATTTCGCGGTCCACCGGCCTCGCCGACCATGAGATGGATCGGTACTGCGCGGGCCGATTCGACTTCACCGTCAGCTGTTTCGTCCCCGACCCGTGGACCACCGACGGCGAGGCGCACGAAATCGGGCGGCGCGCACAGCAATTCGGCTGGCGGCATCTCATCGTGGTGACCTACACCCCGCATGTGTCGCGGGCGCGCTACATCGTGGCGAAATGCTTCGACGGCGAGCTGACCATGCTGGCCAGTCCGAGCGCCTCCGGCCTGCGCTTGGAGGACCTGGATGTATCTGCGGCAATCGGCGGGATACCTGCGGGCCTTTCTGTCGCCGGACTGTTGAGCGGGCTACCGGGCGGCGCGCCTGGCATCGCTTAGTCTCGCCGCATGGACGAAACGACCAGCGAACCCGCGGGCGCGCATCCGCACGAGCCCCATGCCGAGGGCATGGCGGCCAAGCTGAACTGGTTGCGCGCGGGCGTGCTCGGCGCGAATGACGGCATCGTCTCGACCGCGGGTTTGGTCGTCGGTGTCGCCGCGGCGACGACCGATACCAGCACAATTTTCACGGCGGGCATCGCCGGGCTTTCCGCAGGTGCCATCTCCATGGCGGTGGGCGAATACGTGTCGGTCAGCACGCAGCGCGACTCCGAACGGGCCCTGCTCGCCAAGGAACAGCGCGAGCTGCGCGAAGCGCCGGACTTCGAGTTGGCCGAGCTGGCCGGGATTTACGAGGCCAAGGGGCTGTCCGCGGCGACGGCGCGCAAGGTCGCCGAGGAACTCACCGCGCACGACGCGTTCACCGCGCACGCTGAAGCCGAGCTCGGGCTCGACCCCGAGGAGCTGACCAATCCGTGGCAGGCGGCGGGCTCCTCGGCGGTGTCGTTCACGCTCGGCGCACTGCTGCCGCTGCTGGCCATCCTGTTGCCGCCGGTTCCGCTGCGGATTCCGATCACCTTCGCCGCCGTGCTGATCGCGCTGGCGATCACCGGTTCGGTCAGTGCCCGGCTCGGCGGTAGCGACCGCGGCCGGGCGGTTTTGCGGGTGGTGATCGGCGGGGCGCTGGCCATGGCGGTCACCTACGGCATCGGGCAGCTCACCGACGTCGCCGGACTCTGACACGGAGGGCGGCGCTGACATGTAGACAGCACTGAAGCCGGTGCCGGCCGAGGGGCTTGACTCGCCCCTCGGCCGGCATCCGGCCATCAGGTCAGTGCTTGAACGCGGCCCTGAGTTTGTCCGCGGCGCGTTTCATGTTGCCGCGAGCCTGTTCTCGACGTCCCTCGGATTCCAGACGACGGTTTCCGGCCGCCCGGCCGAGATACTTCTTGACGTTGCCCCTGGCGGCTTGCACCTGGTGCGCGATCCTGTCTTCGAATTTGTTCACGGTCGATCCCTAGTAATACCAGCGCCGACCACCGACCGGGCGGCCGACCGATCCGGCGATCATCAGCACGAGGCCGACGATGAGAATGATGATGCCTGCGGTAGTGAGCAATCCGATTCCGAGCAGCCACCCCGCGATGAGGAGGACAAGTCCGAGAATAATCATGGTCGTATTTCCTTTTCTCGATGATTATTTCGACGCCGGCGCCTGCACGCGGGACGTGCTTTCAGCGCGCGGTGTGTCACCGGCCGGAGCCGTGGCCGGGCGGCGCACGAATCGACTCCAGACTGGCTCGCGGTGCGACTGCGGTGCGGGCTCCTTGCGGGCCGGTGGGGTACCGTCCGCCAGATCGCGCCGGACCGCCGCCATTTCGCGGCGGGACTGCCTGAGCTCACGACGTGCCACCATGTTGCGCCGGGAGACACGCCAGACACCGGTCAGCAGCAGGGCTAGACCCAGCGTGCCGATGGCGCCGAGGACGATGCCGTAGCCGAACAGCAAACCGCTGGAGCCGTGGAAGTGGTAGTCGAAAACCGCGAAATCACTTGGTAGGAAGTTTGCTTCGCCGTTGTTCGCCACCACGCCGGCGACTCCGACGATCACTGCTGCGATCAAGACGACGAGCCCGATGATGATGATCATGACAATCCTGTTGCGTCGAGTTGTGTGACACCCCGGCTATTCCCGGGGATACGACAACCAAACGTGGCGGCGCAAAATCTACTGCTCGTCGGCGTTTACGCACGTCGATTCGGTCTATTCGGTGTGCATGAGCTCCTACACGATTACCTTGCACAACGTTACCCGCGAGTCCGCCTCGGCCATCGAGTCCACGCTGCGCGGCGTCAACGGGGTCGACTACGTCGACATCGACGTGCCGTCCGAGTCCGCCACCGTGAACTCCTCATTGACCTATGAAGAGGTGCTCGAGGCGATCCGCAACACGGGCGTCGCGGCCAGCTGATCCTGTTGCGCGCGTGCTGGTTCCGGTGCGCCTATCCGGTGCCGCCGGACCCAACACCCGGGGGACCCAACACCCGGGGGACCCCAACACCCGGGGGACGCAGCATCCGCGCAACGGTTCAGCGCCTGCCCAGATCGAGCCGCCGGGTCACCCGGTCCACCAGGTCGGGCGGCATCCCCGGCTCGCGGCGGGCAGTCTGCGCCTCACGGCGGCCTGCTTCCACGACGTCCTCACGGATGTCGCGTAACTTCCTGGCCAGCTTCGCATTTCGCGCGGCCTCGGATTGCGCGTCCGCGTCGGCCGCCTGCGGGTCGGCCCGCGCCATCCGCTGACGGAAACCGTCACGCAGCCGCTCGTACACGCCGTCGGGCAGATTCTGTTCCACCGCAATGGCTTTCAGTCGCGCCAGTTCGGCCTTGATGACGCGCTCCCAGAGCTCTCGTTCGAGTTCCCTTTCCCGCTTGGTGTCCGCGTGTACGCCGGTGAGGCGCACGACAAGTGGCAGCGTCGACCCTTGCAGCAGCAGGGTGAACAGGACGACAGCGAAGGCGGTGAACAGGATCTCGGTGCGACCCGGAAAGTCCGCGCCGTCGTCGGTGAGCAGCGGAATGGCAAGTGCCAGTGCGACGGTCGCGACGCCGCGCATGCCGGCCCACCAGGTGACGATGGTCTCGCGCCAGGTGTAGGGCTCGTCGGTGCCCCGCCGCCACCACGAGCGGCTGACCGCCCACGTGCTCATCAGCCAGACCAGGCGCAGGCCGACGACCACCGCGACGACGGCAGCGGCGCCGCCGAGCAAGGTCGGCCAGCGGTCGCCGGTGGCTGCCAGCACCGCAGCCAATTCCAGTCCGATCAACCCGAAAGCGAAGCCACTCAGCAACATCTCGGTGATGTCCCAGAAGGAGTCGCCGACCAGGCGATAGTCCGGGTCGCCGAATTCGGTGACGGCGTCGGTCAGGTACAGCGCGCACACCAGCACGGCGAGCACACCGGAACCGTGCCAGGCCTCCGCGATTCCGTAGGCGCCGAACGGCAGCAGCAGACTCAGCGCCACCTGCCAGGTGGCCACGCCCAGGTAATTGGTCAACTTGCTGCCGGCCCAACCGAGCAGCAACCCGACGACCACCGCGACCACCGCCGACACGACGAACTCCGCTGCCGCGCGCGGTGCCGAGAACCGGCCGGTCACCACGGCCTGGACCGCGACACCGTAGATGACGATCGCGGTGACATCGTTGAACAGCCCCTCACCGCCCAGCACCACCACCAGACGGCGCGGCAGACCGAGACTCCCCGCCAGCGCGGTCGCCGCCACCGGATCCGGCGGCGCGACCAACGCGCCGAGCGCGACCGCCGCCGCGATCGGCAGCCCCGGATACCAGGCATGGAAGACCGCCGCCACCGCCACGGCCGTCGCGATGACCAGCCCGACCGCCCGCAGAGCGATCGGCACCCAATTCTCCGCGAACTGCCGCCACGAGGTGCGCCGCGCCGCCGCGTACAGCAGCGGCGGCAGCACCAGCGGCAGAATCAGCTCCGGCGAAATATTGATCCGCGGAGCGAACGGCAACAACGCGACCACACAGCCGAACACCGTCATCAACACCGCCGACGCCACCCCAACCCGCTTGGCCAGCGGCTCGGCCAGAATCGCGGCGAACAGAATGACGAACATCAGCACCAACTGGTCCATGACCGTCCAGTCTGCGACGCCACCCCCGAGTTCCCCACCCGCCGCGCCGAACCGGTCGTGGTGCGGTTCAACGGTTTACCAGCGGCGGGCGGGTTCAGGCACTCTGCGGGCCGGGACCAGCTCCCACCAGGTGATGCAGCGCCAGAGCCATTCCAGGGGGCCGTAGCGGAACACCTTCAGCCAGGCCCAGCTGACGAGGGCTTGGATGGCGATAATTGCGGCGGCCAGGGCTAGGAGGAGGCCGTATTCGGCGGAGCCGGCGAGGGTTAGGCGGGGTTCGGCCAGCAGGATCAGCGCGGTGGCACAGATGTAGTTGGTCAGGGCCATTCGACCCATGGGTTCGAGGATCTCGGCGAGGATGGCGCCGGTTTCGGTGCGTAGTAGGAGTAGTAGGCCGGTGAGGTAGGTGAGGGCGCCGAGCAGGCCTGCTACGGCGGGGGCACTGGTCGCCAAGAGGTCGAGGTAGGGGGTGCGGTACTCCCAGATGGCGGTCACTACTGCGGCGGGCAAGGCCAGGGCGAAGACGGCAGCGAGTTGCCAGCCGCGGGTGTCGAGGGTGTGTGGGATGCCGTAGCGGGCGGTGGCGAGGCCGAGCAGGAAAAGGCCGGGTACCAGGCCGAATCCGCCGCTGAGTACCACAGCGACGCCCACTGTGCCGACGAGACCGAGGGCCAGAACCGCCCAGTTCGGCAGGCTCGTGGCAGGCAGCAGGATCACCAATCCGACGATGGCGTAGGGCAACAGCGCCTCACCGGGCTGGAACTGGTGATGCACCAGACCGAGGACACCCAATGCGATAAGGCGGCGGATCAGCACCAGTTTCGGGTGATCGGTGCGCTGGGCCGCGCTGTCCAGGAACAACGCGAAGCTCAGTCCGAACAGGAACGAGAAAATCGGGAAGAAGCGGCCTTCGAAGAGCACCGACAGCAGGTGCCGCAGCGGGACCATCTCGCCGGGCGCGCGCACCGCGGTCATGCCGGTGATCTGCCAGATATTGACGACCAGGATGCCGCACAGGGCGAATCCGCGCACGGCGTCGAGCTCGTGGATGCGACCTGTGTCGTTCTGCATGCATCTCAAACTAACCATCGCCCGCGGCACAACCACGCTTCTCCGACGAGATGTCGCCCACACACTTCGTGCATTAACTGTTCGTGTATTAACATTGACGGCGGTGCGACAGGAGGACAGATGGACGATCCGCTGCAACTCGACCGGCAGGTGTGCTTCGCCTTGGCGGTGGCCAACCGCGCGGTACTCGGCGTGTACCGTCCGCTGCTCGAGCCGCTCGGCCTCACCCACCCGCAGTATCTGGTGATGCTCGCGCTGTGGGGTGAGGCGCCGATGTCGGTCAAGGCGATCGCCGAGGCCATCCAGTTGGACTCGCCGACGCTGTCGCCGCTGCTCAAGCGGTTGGAGAGCGCCGGACTGATCACCCGCGAGCGCGACAGCCGCAACGAGCGCAACCTGGTCGTGAACCTGACGCCGGCCGGAGTCGCGTTGCGCAAGCAGGCCGAACGGATCCCGCCCGCCGTGGTCGAGCGGCTCGGCGTCACACTGGCCGACCTCGAGGAGCTCCGCGAAGTCCTCACCCGCGTCAACGAGGCCGCGCGCCGATCGATGGCGGTCTAGACCCGATACCTGCGAGGAGATCGCGCATGTCCCGAAAAACACCGCGGCCCAACCCGATCCAGTGGATCGGCTACGTCTTCGGCCGCCGCCTGCCCGACTCGATGATCGACTGGGTGCGCAACGACCTCACCGGAAAACACGCCACCGCCCGCCACATCCTGCGCGGCATGGTCCCGTTCACTCCGCTCTTCGTCGTCTTCCTGCTGTTCCCCGGCGAACTCTGGCTACGCGGCGCCATGGTCCTGCTCGCCATGCTCCTTGCCCTGTTCTACACAGCGGCCTTCATGCCGATGAACCGCGCCCATCGCCTCGCCGAGCACGGGCTCCCCGCCGACCTCGAAAACCCGGAACGCATGCGCCGCCGCGCCCTGGAACGCGCCAGATACGCCGCCCAACACCCCCATTGACCGCCCACTCAACGAAATCTCCACCGCCGACCCCACCGCCGCCCAGGCGATCGCCCCGGCGGTGCCGTCACCGTCGTTTTCGCCCGCACCCGATCCCGCCACGGCGCATGCGCCGGTCGAACGGTTCGCCGTGCCCAATTACGCCGCATGGCGACAGACTCAGGCCAGCGCCCACGGCGCAATTTCTTGCACCGCGACGTAGCCGTCATCGTCCAGCTCGTCGTCCGCCAGGAAGTCCAGCCAATTTCGCACCGCGCGAACGAGAGTCCACGCTCTGGCGCGATCGGCGTCGAGGCCGGCGCCCGCGACTATCGCAGCGAACCGCTCGTCGAGGGTGGATTCCGATCGACGGTTCCAGATCAACGACAGTGTCGTGAATTCGGGGTCGCCGATGAGGGGCTGCGGGTCGATGACCAGCCAGGGCTCGCGCGTTCCGGCCAATACGTTTTCGTAATGCAGGTCTTCATTGGTCAGCAGCCGAGCTGCTTCCGGCCCCAAGTGCGTGCAGACATCGACTGCCGCGTCCAGCAGTTTGCGGGGAAAGGGTGCACCGAGGCGCTGCCAGTCCGCCGGCAATTCGGTCGCATACCGCTCGGCTTCATGCCGCAAGTCCCTGCTGAAGCCGGCTGGCGCCGGAATCACGAGACGGCGCAGCAGGCCGGTGATGAGCTGCACCGCATCCTCGATCGGTTCGGTGAGCAGTGATTTTGCCGAGTCGAGGCGCTCGAGCAGCAGGACACCGCGCGCGGGCTCGCTGTCGAGCAGCCGCACCGCGCCCGCACCGTCCCAGGCAGCGAGTGCGAGCGCCTCGTCGCGGGTCTCCGGCGTGATGATGGTCAGCTTGAGCACCACCGAACTGCCGTCCGACCTGGTGGCGGGCAGCGCCAGTCCGGCATAGCCGTGCATCGCCGGGCCGTCGACGGTGAGTTGCCACCGTTTCAGAAACTCCTCGGCAAGCGCAGGCAGCTCGCTCAACCAGGTCTGTCCCCGCTCCCCCGCATGCTCGGCGAGGCGTTCAGCGAAAAACTTCGGAACAATGCTCACCTGTCGAGCGTCTCAGCCGTGTCCAGCTAATTTCGGGGGGTGCGGGTGCCGAGGACGGCTAGTTGGACTCGGTTGGTGGTGCCGGTTTTGGCCATCAGGTTGGTGATGTGGGTTTTGACGGTGGTGATGCCGAGGTGCAGGTGGGTGGCGATGTCGGCGTTGGGGAGGCCCTCGGCGACCAGAGCCAGTACTTCGCGTTCGCGGGATGTCAGGCCAGGGAGGGTGGGAAGTTCGGGGATGGGGTTGGTGCGGGCCGACAGCGCGGAGTCGACTACGCGGCGCAGGACGTTCGGGGAGAAGGGGTGGTCGCCCGCGGCGGCGCGGTGGATGCCGTGGAGTAGGTCGGTGGGTGTGGCGTCCTTGACGAGGAAGCCGCAGGCACCTGCGGCGAGGGCCGGGTAGAGGTGATCGTCGTCGTCGAAGGTGGTGAGGGCGAGGATGCGGGTGGCGGGCCTGGTGGCGAGAATCGCTGCGGTGGCGCGGATTCCGTCCATGCCGGGCATACGGAGATCCATCAGGACGACGTCGGGGCTCAGTTGCTCGGCGAGCCGGACGGCGTCGCTGCCGGTGGCGGCCTCCCCTACCACCTCGAGCGCGTTGTCGGTTTCGCACAGCATGCGCAGGCCGGCGCGGACCAGGTGCTGGTCGTCGACGATGAGGACGCGGATGGTCATGCGGGCACCGGGCGTCCGGTCGGCAGACGTGCTGCGAGTTCCCATTCCGTGCCGACCCGAGCGGCGGTGAATGCGCCTCCGAGCAGCTCGACGCGCTCGTGCAGTCCGATCAGACCGAGCCCGTGGCCGTCCGCGGGCCGGCCCGAACCGAGCCGTGCGCGCGACGAAGGCCCGGAACCGTTGTCGCGCAACGTGAATCGAACCTCGCCGTCCTGGACGATGATCGTCAAATGTGCTGTCGTACCGGGTCCGGCGTGCTTGGCGATGTTCGAGACACCCTCCTGGGTGAGTCGCAGCAGCGTAAGCGCCACTACCGCATCGACTTCGGCGATATCCTCGGTCACCGCGGCGTGCACGGTGATGCCCGACTGACGCGCGCGGTCCACCACGGCGCGGAGCGCGGCGGGCAGGTCGGCGGGCGCGATGAAGGAGTCGCCGGTCATCGCCGGATCCCGCAGAATGGCGAGCAGCCTGCGCAGGTCGGTGAGCGTGGCCTTGCCGCTGGCGTGGATGTCGTCGAGCACTTCGAGTGCTCCGGGTGGCGCGTCGGGCATGGCGTGCCGGGCGACGCCGACGCGCAGCACGGTCGAGGACACGTGGTGGGCGATCAGGTCGTGCAGTTCTCGGGCGATGGCGGTGCGTTCGACGGCGCGGGCGGCGGCCACCTCGGCGTCGCGACGCTGGGCGATCTCGTGCGCCTCGCGGCGCGCGTGTTCCGCGCCCTCGCGCGCCGTGCGCAGCAGAACACCGATCAGCACCGGCGCGCCCGCCATGACCACCGCCCGATAACCGTTCGCGGCGAGGTCACCACTCGGGTGTAGGAGGTAGGCGCAGGCCAGTGCGCAGGCGGCCGACCACGGCTGCCAGCCGGATCGGCGCGCCGACAACTCGACCAGTGCGATCGCGGCGGCGACCTTGGGCACCACCGGTCCGGTATCGCCGATCTCGAAACCGAGCAGCAGCACCCCGCTCGCCGCGAGTGACGTGGCCAGCGGCCAGCGCACCCCACCCGCGGTCACCAGCACCGCGAGCAGCCCGATCGTCCAGTCGATCGTGCTCGGCGCATCGCCGAGGAACAGCAAGCACCCCACCGCCGACACCAGCAGGACTAGCAACCGCACCGGCAGAAAACGCTCGTCGAGCCACGATTCCAGGCCACGCGTCACTTCCGCCGAACTCACCACGCCCCCATCATGCCGGGCAGCACCGGCAGCCGACTCCTCCCCGCGGAGGAGCAACCTCCTCCGCGCGGCCGATATTCGGACCCGCGGGCGGAGTCGCC
This sequence comes from Nocardia sp. NPDC052316, assembly GCF_044547795.1. Classification (NCBI taxonomy): domain Bacteria; kingdom Bacillati; phylum Actinomycetota; class Actinomycetes; order Mycobacteriales; family Nocardiaceae; genus Nocardia; species Nocardia sp. NPDC052316. The sequence continues at coordinate 80,112 of NZ_JBIUBB010000003.1, read as the reverse complement.
GAACCTCGGTTGCCGAGAGTCTGGTGGCATGACGAACAACGATGATGCGGCGCGCGAAGCCGATGGCGGCGAGTCCGACCCGACCGGGGCACCCGGTAAGCGGGAAGCGAAGCCGAGCCGCAGGCGGCTGCTCGGCACGATGGCGGCGTCCGGCCTCGCGGTCAGCGCGGCCGCCGGGCTCGCCGGAGGTGTTGCGCTCGGCGCGAATTCGAACCCACCGCGGTTCGAACCGACCACGTTGCGCCGCTTCGCCGGAAAGACCGTGGTAATCACCGGCGCCACCTCGGGCATCGGTGCGGCGGCCGCGCGGTTGTTCGCCGCGGAGGGCGGGCGGGTGGTGTTCTGCGGGCGGCGCGAGGAGCGCGGCCGTGCGGTGGAGCGCGAGATCCGGGCGGCGGGCGGTGAGGCGACATACATTCGGGCCGACGTGCTGGTCGAGGACGACGTCCGGAACTTCGTCGACTCGGCCGCGAAAATCTATGGCGGGCTGGATGTCGCGTTCAACAACGCGGGCATCACCGTGCAGAAGAAGCTGCATGAGTACGACACCGCCGACTTCGATCGGGTGCTGAACACGAACCTGCGCGGCACCTTCCTCGCCATCAAGTATCAAGTGCCGCACATGATCCGACGCGGCGGAGGCACCATCGTGGTCACCTCGTCCAGCAACGCGCTCGCCACGGACGCGGGACGCGGCGCGTACACCGCGAGCAAGCGCGGGCTGGTCGGCCTGGTCCAGTCCGCCGCACTCGACTACGCGGCGGACGGTATCCGGGTGAACGCACTCGTCCCCGGCACCACCGACACCGAGTTCGTGCGCCGGGCAGCGGGATTGGAGCACCTCCCCGACGACGTGTACCAGGTGATGATGAAACAGTGGGCGGGCAGCAATGTTCCAGGGCTCGGCCGACTGGCCACCGCAGCCGAGATCGCCGCATTCGCCCTCACGCTCGCCTCACCCGAACACCCGTATCTCACCGGCGCTCAACTGGTCATCGACGGTGGAAAAACCGCACACGCGTAGGTGCTCCCTGCGGTGGCGACCGCGTTGAAACCGCTCAGCGCAACGCCCAGGGCGCGATCTCCTGGACGGACGGGTAGCCCGGATCGTCGCAGTCCTCGTCCTCGGCGAACCACAGCCAGTTGCGGGCGCACTGCACAAGGGTCCAGGCTCGGGCGCGCTCGGGGTCGAGGCCCGCGATGTCGACTACGGCGGCGAAGCGGTCGTCGAGGGTGGATTCGGTTCTGCGGCTCCACAATAGGGACAGGGTGGTGAACTCAGGATCGCCCGCGAGTGGCTGCGGGTCGATGACCAGCCACGGTTCGCGTTGTGCGGCAAGCACATTCTCGAAGTGCAGGTCCTCGTTCACCAGCAGCTGGGCGGCAGTGGGTCCGAGCTGAGTGCACGCCTCGATCGCGGCGTCCAGCAGCTTGCGCGGGTACGGCTCGCCGAGCCGTTCCCATTCTCTGGGCAGTTCCTCCGCCCAGCCTGCCGACTCCGTGCGCAGGTTCCGCGAAATACCTTGCGGCACCGGGATAGCCAATCGGCGCATCAGTTCGCAGGTGATGCGTACGGCGTCCTCGATCGGCTCGGTCTCCAGTGAACGTCCGGCTTCGAGACGTTCCAGCAGCATCGCCCCATTGTCGGCGTCACTGTCCAGGAGCAGCACCGCACCGTCACCCCGCCACGCGGCCAACGCGACCGGTTCGTCCTTGGTCTCGGGCGTCAGATAGTTCAGCTTGAGCACCGCCGCACTGCCGTCCGCACGCCGGACGGGCAGCACGAGTCCGCCGTAGCCGTGCATGGACGGTCCGTCGAAGGTGAGTTGCCAGCGGTCGGCATACTGCGCGGCGAGGTCGGGCAGGCGGTCGAGCCAGGCGCGGGCGGGTGCGCCCTCCTGATTGGCGAGGCGGGTAGCGAAGAACTCGGGTACGACGGTCACGTCAACGAGCATCGCAGCCGTGTCGATCGATTTTTCGCGTGCCTTACTCGCTGGCACCGGCCGGCGCGAGAAGAATCCACTCGGTACTGGCGGGCACCGGAGGTGGCGGAGGGGGAAAGAGAGGCGGCAGTGCCGGAACAGGGGGCAGCGGCCCTGGCGCAGGGGGCGGCGGTCCGGGAACGGGCGGGGACTCCGGCGCAACAGGTGGGGGTTCGGGCGCAACAGGCGGCTCCACCACCGTGGGCGGCGGCCCTGGATTGACGGGCGGTGGTCCCGGATCGGCGGGCACCGGCTCCGGGCCAGGACCTTGCTCCTGTTGTCCTGGCCGACCCTGATCCTGCGCCAGGCACACCCAGCGCCCGTCCGGCCCCCGCATCCACTGCGCGACGATCCCGTCGTGCGAGCAGTCGTCCCCGATGCGATGCACGTTCTGCCCCTGCGGGACACACGCCCATTCACCGCCGCGCAGATCCCACTGCGCGACGATGCCGCCCGCCGAGCAGTCGTCCCCGATCTTGCGGGCGGGCTGCGGGGCGACCGGCGACGGCGGTCCCGGACTCACCCGGGTGGGCGACGGGGTGGTGCGGCCGGTGGTCGACGGCCGCGCGGAGGTCGTCGCGGTCGGCGACTTGTCGTCCTTCGAGTCCGCACCCGACCCCAGCAGCATCCCGATCGCGACGACCAACACCAGGGCAGCGGCGATCACGGCCGCGATAACCAGGCCGCGGTTGTCGGCGCCGCGCCCACCGTCGGGTTCGTGACTGCCGCCAGGTGTCACCATCGAAACCGCCTTCTCTGCTGGACAGGGAAATACCGGTACGAATGTTGATCTTCACGGCACGCTACCCGAAGGTTGCTGCATCAACGTCGACTTTATGCAATTTTCATTTATGCAGGTAAATGCCGTTTACCAGAAATAGCTACGGGTACGCTGGTTCAGCCGCCGAAGGTCACTGCTTGGGCAGCGCGCCGGCCATTCCGCCGACGTCGGTGACCTTCCACCCGTTGTTCGGATCCACGTTCACCGTGTACGTGACCGTGGTCTGCGCCCCCTCCGGCGTCTGCGCGCTGGTCGAGGTGACATTGAGGAAGACATTCACCTTGTAGACCCCGTTGTCGGTGTTCATCACCTTGGCGGTGATCGGCGCAGAGGTCGAGGTCCACTTCAACGGAACCAGGATGTCCTGCAGCTTCGGCGCGGTGGCGTCGAACTTGTTGGCCAGCTGCGGGGTGGTGTTGGCCTTGAGCTTGGCAACCCAGGCGTTGACGTCCTGGAAGTTGATGTTGGAGGCGCCGACCGCGTAATCGGTGGCGACCTGCTCGGCGTGCTTGTCGTCGGCGGCCGCGGCGTCGCGGTCGCTCAGGTCGCCGCGCGCCGACGCCCACAGCGCGCCGAACACCACGGTCGCGGCGGTCAGCGCCACCAGCGCCGCGGCGACCGCGACGGTCGACAGGCGAATCGAGACGGTCTTCGGGTCGCGGGCCGGGGCGGGCGTGGCCTCGGTCTCGACGTCCTGCTTCAGTTCGGTCACAACGTCGTTCGACATCGCGTCCTCCTTTCCTATTTGACGGCCACCCGCACCTTGACGGCGCCATCGGCGTCGACCTCGGCGAGGGCCTGGGAGATCAGGTCGGATATATCGATGCGCGGCGCGGCCGCGACCAGCGCATCGACGAGCGGGCGCAGCACCGGCGCCAGCGAACTCAGCTCCGGTTGGAGCTCACGCAACGCCTCGACCGTCTTCGCGGTGAACGGGGCGATCCCGTTTCCGGTCGTGTACTGGTCGATCGGCTGGCTGTCGACCATCCGGCCGACATGGGCGACGAGATCGTTGAGCGCCTGGGTGAACTGGACCCACTCGGGTGCGGCGGCGCTGAAAGACGGTCCTACCCAGTCCATGTTGGTGGCCGTGTTCTGGAAACTGTTGAGCAGCGAGGCGATCTGCGGATTGCGGCTCATGATGGCCGCCGCGAGCAGATCGCCGGAGCGCGCGAGATTCGGGATCGCGCCGTCGGTGCCTGCCAGGGACTGTTCGGCGGTGCTCACCAGCGAGCCGACCACCGTCGGGTCGAGCTGGTTCAACGTCTTGGTGGCGAGCCGGGCGACCTCCGGAATCGACAGCGGCATACGCACATTCGAGGTGGTCAGCTGTTGCCCGTCGCGCAGGTACGGTCCGCCGTCGGTATTCGGCCGGAACTCGACATACGGCTCGCCGAGCGCGGACAGGTGCTCGATGGTGACCGTGCTGTCGGTGGGCACCCTGCGGTCCGCGGCGAGCTTCAGCCCGACCTCGACACCGCCCGCGCTGTTGCGCACCGAGCTGACCCGGCCCACCTCGATCCCGGTGAGCAGGATCGGCGACCCGACGGCGAGCCCGCCCGAGTTGGTCAGCACCATGCTGGCGTTGGTGTACTCGGCCAGCGGATCGGCCTGCACCACGTTGAACGTCAGGTAGCCCGCGCCGAGCACGGTGATGGCGGCGATGCCGCCGAGCGAGGCGATCGGCCCGAGCTTCATCGGACGACTCCGATCATGCGTAGGGTCTGGATGATCCGATCCGTCTGGTCCTGGATCGGCACCGGCGCATCGGTTTTCACGCCGGTGATGTTCACCTTGGGCCCGTGCTCGGCGAAGGGAATGATCTTCTCGCGCACCAGCGCGACCAGCGCCTGCAGATTGGACGGCTGACTCAGGTCGAGCGGCCGGGCCGAGGCCAGCAGCGGCAGGAACGCCTGCACGGTGCCGTCGGCGCTGTTCAGCAGCGGGCCGAGCCAGGTGAGCGAGGTACCGATCGGGCCGAGCTGGTTGAAGATCTTGGTCACCCCGACGATGGACGGGGCGATGCCGTTCATCTGGTCCACCGACTCCTGGGTGAGCAGGTCGGCGAGCACCGGCCGGATGCCGTGCAGCACATTGGTGTTGTTGTCGATCCCGTCGAGCAGCGAGTCGAGGTCGTCGAGGTGGTTGCCCAGGTCGACCGCGTCGTCGGCCAGGGTCTTGCCGATCTGCTTGGTCCTGGCGGGATCAGCGGGCAGCACATCGTTGAGCTGCTCGATGGTGTCCTGCACCTGCTGCACCGCGCCGCCCTGGGTGAAGGTGGCCAGCGCGGCCATCGTGTCCTCCAGCTGCACCGGCGGTTTCGTCTGCGACAGCGGGATCGTGCCGCCCTCCGGCAGCAGCTTGTCGAAGCCGTTCGACGGAGTGATCAGCGCGAGATGGATATCGCCGAGTACCGTGTTCTGCCGCAGTTCGGCGAGCGTGGCCGCGGGCAGCCGCGCCGACTTCGAGATCCTGGCGTCGACGACCACGTAGCCACCACGGCCGCCCGTCTTGGCCGAATCCACCACGGAGACACCGGAAACCGTGCCGACCTGGGCGCCGTTGGCCATGATCTTGGCCCGCGCAGGCAGATTCAGCACGTTGGCGAACTGGATGTGCACGTCGTAGGTGGCACCGGAGACCTCGGAGCCGGGCACCGGCACCGACGACGGATCGAACGCGCAGCCCGCGGCGGGCAGCGCGGCCGCGAGCACCACCGCTAGTCCGGCGACGAAACGGCCACCGCCGCTGCCCTTTTCACGGCGCACCCGGGCAAGGGTGAGGACCAGTCGTCCGGTCTCGTCCCGATGGATGTTCATCGTGCACCCGCCATTCCGAACAGCAGTGCTGCCATGTCGACCTTCGCCATGCCGTTCGCGGCGTCGCAGCGCCCCGGCGCCATCGCGTTCACCACCGCGCAGACCTGATCGGCCTGCTGCTGCGGAATCGCGACCTTCGGTGGGGCGTAGCTGATTCCGGACTGCCCGAACGACCGGAAGGCGTCGGTCAGCACCGGCATCATCGACACGATCTGGGCCAGCGAGCCGACCCGGGCGCGCAGGAACTTCACCAGCGGCACGGTGAAATCGAGCGACTTCATGATCGGGTCGCCGAATGCCGTGGTGAGATCGTTGAGCACCGGGAGCAACTGCCCGAGTCCGTCGATCACCTGGGCACCGGGCTCCAACAGGTCGGTGCGCGCCGCGTTGAGCGTCGGCGCCAACCGGCGGAACATCGACTCGATGTCGCCCCAGTGCTCCTCGACCTTCTTACCGACCGAGGCGAAGGCGTCGAAAACCCCGACCAGGTGGCCGATATCGGCGTCGGGTGAGGCCATCGCCCCGCTCAGCTTCTTGATGATGTCGTTGACCTGCGGCCCTGTTCCCACGGTCGCCGCGTTGAGCTGCGACAACCCCTGGGCGAGTGCGTCGGGGGTCTTGTCGTCCGGCCTCGAGATCTGTGCGGACAACTGCGCCACCGCGTTCAACGTCTCGGAGATGCTCTTGGGTGTCAGCGTTTTGGTGATGCACTGCCCGGCGTTCCAGCGCGCCGTGTTCTGACCGGAGGTCACCACGGCGAGCTGGCGGGCCGCGACGATGCTGTCGGCCAGCGTGGTGGCGCCCGCGTCGGCGTAGACCGGCTTGTCGGCCTCGACGTCGAACTCGACCTTCACCGACTTGCCTTGCGGCGCAATAGAAGTCACGGTGCCCACCGGGATGCCGCGCATGGTCACCTGGTTACCGACGTACAGCCCGACGCTGTCGGGCATGATCGCGCAGTAACTCTCGGTCTTCTTCATCGGGTCGAAGGCGATGAAGTAGCCGACGACGACGAGCACGACCGCGACGAGCGCACCCGAGACCGACATGAACGCCCGCGAGCCGAGCACCTTGTGCAGCATCAGCAGTCCCTCCCCGGCAGTGGCACGCAGACCCGCGCGAGTGCGCCAGGGGGCGCGGTGATGGTCTGCCCGGACTGGTCGATCGTCACGCCGCCGTCGGGCCCGGCCAGCGCGGACAGCTTCTGCTGCATGTCCTGTACCGAGCCGATGACCGGATCCAGCTTGTTCAGCAGCTCCGACAACCGGGGCACGGCGTCGAACAGCGGCTGCAGTTTCGGCTTCAGCTCGGCGTAGGTCGGCGCTATCGCCGCGGCCTTGCTGATGACGGCGTTCAGCAGCCGCAGGCCCTCCTGCAGTTCGGCCCGTTTGCCGAGAACCAGGTCTTCCATCCGGTTGGTGGCCTGCACCAGCCTGCCGAGAGAGCCCTTGGCGCCGTCGTACATGGTCACGTACTCGTCGGCGTTGGCGATCGCCTTGGAGATCATCTCGTGCTGGCGATTGAGGTCATCGACGAAACTGCTCAGGCTGTCGAGGGTGGTGCGCAACGTGTCCGGCGCCTGCGCGACCGAGGTGCCGAGCGCGGCGAGGTTGCGGCGCAAGGTATCTCCGTCGATCTTGCTGACCGGCTCGGCCGCGTCCTGGAAGGTCTGCACCAGGCTGTACGGCAGCCGCACCCGATCCATCGGAATGTGCTTGTCGCCCAGCGGCGTTGTCCCCGACGGGAACAGCGCCACGTAGTTGCCGCCGACCACCGTGAGCATGCGGACATCCAGGGTGGACTGATCGCCGACGAACAACCCGGAGTCGACGGTGAAGCGCATGACCACCCGATCCGGCTTCAGCTCCAGCGATTTCACCGTGCCGACGCTGATCCCGGCGACGCGGATGTCGTCACCGGCCTGCACCGACTGAGCCTCCGCGAGATCGGCGGTGTAGGTCTTCTTGCCGATCGGCACCACATAAAGCACGCCCGCCGCGACCGCCACGATGGCGACCAGAATGACGCCGATGATGCCGAGCCGGATCTCGCGCCGCTTCGTCTCCTGCTCGCCGATCACGCGACGATCGGCGAACATGCCACTCACCCAGCGCATACCGCCACCTGCTGTCCCGCGATCAGTACGCCGAATACCTGCGGCACGTCCGCCGCGCCCTTGGTGCACTGCGGCTTCCAGCCCGCGACCGCCGATTTGGGGATCGCCGCGTCGAAACCGGCCAGCAGCCCGGGCAACTTGTCGAATATCTCGAGCGCCTGCTGCGGGTCGGGGAAGATCTGGTGGATCAACGCGTCGACATCGTCGGGGCTCTGCAGGCCGAGCGCGTTGAACAGGTTGTCCAGCGGGCCGAGCACCGAGGGCGCGGCCGCCGCGAACTGGGCCAGCCCGGCCATATTGGATTCCAGCCCGGAGAAGATGTCGGCCAGCCTGGCCAGCAGCGGCACCATGTAATGAACCTTCCCGCCTGCCGTTTCTTGCAGGTCGGACAGGTTCTGCAGCACCTTGTCGATCACTACCTGCCGGTCCTTGACGTGCGCGGCGAGTTTGTCGATCGCCGCAAGCGCCGGCCCGATGCCGTTGCCGTCGCCCTCGATCAGGGCGACCATGCTGGCGCTGAACTGGTTGATCTCCTCCGGGGAGATGGTGGCCAGCACCGGCTTCAAGCCGTTGAACATGCTGGTCACATCGAAGGAGGCCACCGTGTGCTCGGTGCCGACCCTGGCGCCGGCCGGAATGCGCTTGCCGGGCTGCGGCTGCTGCTGCAGGTCGATGTAGCGCTGGCCGGTGAGGTTCTGGTAGCGGATGGCCAGCTTCGAGTTGTCGTAGATCGACGCATCGGTCTTCAGCGACAACCGAACTCGGGCCCGCACGCCGTCGAGCTCGATCCCGTCGACCTTGCCGACCTGCACGCCGTACATGCGCACGTCGTCGCCGACCTTCAGGCCGTTGGCGTCGGTGAACAGCGCGCTGTGATCCTCGGTCGGCCCCGATACCGGCCGCTTGATCGCCGTGCAGACGATGATCAGCACGCCGATCATCACCGCCGCGAACAGGCCGAGCCGCCATGCGGCGGAACGTACTTTCATCGGGCACCTCCCAATAACGGTGCCAGGACGGGCATTCCACTCAGATCGATCTCGGCGTTCAGCACCGGACCGTTCGGGGTGTCGGGCATGGCCGCGCGCAGGCGGCGCAGCAACTCGGTGAGGTCGGCCCCCGACTGCCGCGGTTGCGGCACCATCTGCGCGAGCAGCGTCAGCACCGGGGCGAGCATGTCGGTGACGCCGGACAGATCGTTGCCGAGGGCGGTGCCCAGGTTGGCGATGCCGGGCAGCAGCGTGTCGGTGTGCATGCGCACGCCGGCGTCGAAGGATTCCCGATTCGATTGCAGCCGAGGGATATTGCGGATCATGTCCACCATCACCTCGTTGGCGCCCGCGAAGTTGCCCGCGCCGTAGAACGCGGGTCCCAGCGCGGCGGCCAGCTCGGAGAACGGCATCCGCTGGTTGTCGGTGACGATCTGGGCCGCCTGGATGATCGCCTGCGCCAACGGGGTGAACGCCTTCATGTCGTGGGAGACCTGGCTGATCACCGTCGCCATCTGCGGGGTGAGCACCGAGTCGCCGGACGCCGACAGGCTGCGCAGCATGCTGCCCATGGTGGCGTCGAAGATCGCGGCGGAGTTGGCGCCGGTCAGGTCGAGCACGCTGTCGTCGCGCAACGCGGACCCGCCGGACCCGCGCCGCAACTCGATCTCACTGATGCCGAACAGGTTCGCGGGCGCGTAGTCGACCCGCAGGCTGTCGTCGATGCCGTGCAGCTGCGAACGATCCAGCCGCAACCCGATGCGCTGGGTGCCCCGCTCGGCCGGGTCGACCCCGGTGACCGTGCCGACCTGCACGCCGTCCACCCGCACCGGGGTGCCCGCCAGGATGCCGTCGCCGACCTGCTGGGTGTGCAGCGCGATGTGCATTCCGTCGTCGGTGCGCAGCTCCCGTTGCAGCACCATGGCCGCGACCACCGCCACGATCACGGCGACCGCGATCAGGCCGACGAGCCGGGACCGCTGCTTGTCGACCGCCACTCCGGGCAATCCATACTTCGGCATCGCCATTACCCCGTGAAGCTGATCGTCGCGTTGAAACCCCACAGCAGGATGGTGAGCACCATGTCGATGGCCACGATCGCCACCGACGAGGCGCGCACCGCGCGGCCGGAGGCGATACCGACGCCCTCGGGTCCGCCGGTGGCGAAGAAGCCGTAGTAGCTGTGGATGAGGATTACCACCGTGGCGAAGATGGCCACCTTGATCACCGCGGCGATCACGTCGAACCCGGCCACGAACTGGAAGAAGTAGTGGTCGTACACGCCCGCGGACTGGCCGTGCACCAGCGTGATCAGGCCGCGGCAGGACAGGTACGCCAGGATCAGCCCGATCAAAAAGGTCGGCACGATCGAGATGGCGCCCGCGATCACCCGGGTGGTCACGACGAAGGGCACCGAGCGCAGGCCCATCGCCTCCAGCGCGTCGATCTCCTCGGAGATGCGCATGGAACCGATCTCGGCGGTGATGCGGCAGCCCGCCTGCGCGGCGAAGCCGATGGCCGCGGCGATGGGCGCGAGCTCGCGGGTGGTCGCATACGCCGAGACGATGCCGGTGACCGGACCCATGCCGAGGATGTTCAGCATGGTGAACGACTCGACGGCCACCGAAGCGCCCATGACCAGGCCGAGCACGATCATCATCGGCACGGTGCCGCCGCCGACGATGACCGAGCCGCGGCCCCAGGTCATGTCGGAGATGATGCGCAGCGTCTCGTCGCGGTAGTGCTTGATCGTGGCGGGGATCGACGAGAGCACCTGCCAGACGAAGGCCAGCACGAAGCCGAGCGCCTCGAACCGCGCCAGCAGCAGCCCGCGGCGCTGATAGAAGCGGGTGAGCCAGCCCAAACCCTTGGGCACATAGGTCGATGCGGACATGTCAGACCAACTTCGTGGGCAGGAACATCTCGACCACCTGCGTGACGCCGAGGTTGACGACGGCGATCGACACCACCGACAGCACCACGGCCGCGTTCACCGCGTCGGCCACCCCGCGCGGTCCGCCCTTGGCCTCCAGCCCGCGCTGGCAGGCGATCACCACCACCAGGAAGCCGAACAGGGCCGCCTTGAGCAGCGAGACCCAGACATCGGCGACGGTGGTGAAGGAGCCGAAAGTGGCCCAGTAGCTGCCCGGTGTGACGTTCTGGCCGCCCACCGCGACCGCGTAACCCGCGACGATGCCGACGAAGATGATGAGGATATTCAGCAGCGGCGCCACCAGGATCATCGCGACCAGTCGCGGGATCACCAGGCGGGGAATCGGACTGATGCCCATGGTGTTGAGCGCGTCGATCTCCTCGCGGATCGTGCGCGCGCCCAGATCGGCGGCGATGGCGGCGGCGCCCGCACCGCCGAGCAGGAATCCGGTGGCCAGCGGGGCGCCCTGCTTGATCACGCCGAGGCCGCCGGTCGCGCCGAGCAGTGAGTCCGCGCCGAGCGTGTGAATGAGGTTGCCGACCTGAATCGAGACGATGACGCCGAACGGGATGGCGATCAGGATCGCCGGGATCGCCGTGACGGTGACCAACCGCCAGGCCTGTGTGGTCGCCTCGCGCCACTCGAACCGGCCGCGCACGATCCCGGTGACCGCGCCGGTCACCGATTCCCGTGCGATGTCCACGGCGCGACCGAAGGTCCGCAGCGACGAAACGACAGTGTCGGAGAAGTTCTTGCGGACGACGCGGACGGCGGTGGCACTCGAGCGAGCCCGGGTCATAGACGCCACTCGGGGCCCGTGCCGGGCCGGTGTGTCTCAGGTTTCACAGTCGTTCTCTCCATGATGGGCGTCACTGCCACCATGAAGCTATCGGTGACAACTGGTAACAGTAAAGCTGATCACGGTGTGACCATCGCCTCCTACTCGCTTGCCGATGACTAGCTTCATTGCCCGGTCAACAGCACGAGGTGGAAGTAAATGGCCGTTCTGATACGAGTTATCAGCATGTTTCGACATCACTGTGAGTTGCGTCATGTGATTTAGCTAACTCGCAGCAAGATCACAGACCGATCACGAAGGGGCGAAATCGGCAAAACGGATAAGCGGGACAGCCGCCGATCGACTAATGGGCCGGAGCTGGGCCAATAGTCAGCACACCGGCCATCCGGCCTGTCCTCGACCGGTGCCTGTGCGTCGGATCACAGGTTTACGGACTCACCGCGAGGAAGACGAACGCAGAGAACAGGGCCAGGTGGACGCCGCCTTGCAGCAGCGTCGCCCGGCCTGGCACGACCGTCAGCACACCGACCACGATCGTCAGCGCGAGCAACACCGTCTGCGTGGCGCCGAGCCCGAGCACCAGCGGCCCGTCCAGCCAGATGGTGGCCACGGCGATCGCCGGGATGGTCAGGCCGATGCTCGCCATCGCCGAGCCGAGCGCGAGATTGAGGCTGATCTGCACCTGATCGCGGCGCGCGGCGCGCACCGCGGCGAGGGTTTCCGGCAGCAGCACGAGCAAGGCGATCACCACGCCGACCGCCGACGGCGGCAGCCCGGCGTCGGCGACGGCCGACTCGATGGACGGCGACACCACTTTCGCCAGCCCCACCACGCAGACCAGGGCGACGAACAACATCACAAGGCTGAGCAGCGCGGCCTTGGCGGTGGGCGCCTCGCTGTGCACGTCCTCGTCGGTGACCACGCCGTTGCCCTCCACCGGCAGGAAGTCGTCCGGGTGTCGCACCGTCTGGACCATGACGAACAGCCCGTACAGCGCGAGCGAGGCGACCGCGGCGAAGGCGAGCTGGCCTGCGGAGAACTCCGGCCCGGCCTGGCTGGTGGTGAAGGTGGGCAGCACCAGGCTGAGCGTGGCCAGCGTCGCCACCGTGGCCAGCGCCGCGCCGGTGCCCTCCGCGTTGAACACCGCCACCCGCCGGCGCAGCGCGCCGACCAGCAGGGACAGCCCGAAGATGCCGTTGCAGGTGATCATGACGGCGGCGAAGACGGTGTCGCGGGCCAGCGACGCGGCCTTGTCGCCGCCGGAGATCATCAGCGTGACGATGAGCGCCACCTCGATGACGGTCACCGCGACCGCGAGCACCAGCGACCCGAACGGCTCGCCGACCCGGTGCGCGACCACCTCAGCGTGATAGACCGCCGCGAGCACCGCGCCGATCAGCGCGGCGGCCACCACGACCACCGCCGCGCCGGACAAACTTCGCCCCCAGGTGACGGCCAGCGCGAGGGCGGCGATGACAGGTACGAACACGGTCCAGCGGTCGGTCAACACACGGATCATGAGATCCATCGTTGCAGCTAACCCTCCGCACACAGGTCAGCGCGGTGCGGCGGCCCGAAAAAGGCACCGAATCGGACAATGCCCCCACTGGCAGGGGCAGATAACCGAGCGCCGAGTCGATACCCTGGCTCGGCCTTGATCGAGACGACCAGCAGCGGGGACGCATGTCAAACCCACCCGGCCCCTACCCCGGGCAGCCTTACGATCCACACGCGCAGCACGGCGCGGCGAAGGACGAACAGCAGGCTCCTGGCTACTCGCGCGCCGACCCGACCATGTTGAATCAGCCGGGCGCGTCCGACGTCGGGGCGCAGTCGCCGCATCCACGCGCGGACCCGACCATGCTCAATCCGGTTGGCCAGCCTGATCCGGGGTATCAGCAGGTACCGCCCGCGGATCCGACGATGCTGAACCCGCTGAATCAGCCCTACCAACCGGTGCCACCCGCCGATCCGACGATGCTGAACCCGTTGAGCCAGCAGGATCCGGCGTACCACCAGGGCCAGCCCTACGATCCGCAAGGGCAGCCGTACCCGTCGGTCCCGCAGTACCCGGTCCCGCAATATCAGCAGCCACCGCAGTACCAGCAAGCGCCGTATCAGCAAGCACCGGTGTATCAGCAAGCGCCGCAGCAGTATCCGCCGCAGCAGGGCGGATTCCCGCCCGGTCCGCCCGGGCAGGGCTTCCCGCCGCAGTACGGACCCGGCGGACCGGGCTCGGGTGGTGGCGGCGGTGGCAAGGTGCTCGCCGCGATCGGTTCGGTCCTGCTCACCCTGCTCGTGATCGGCGGGGTCATCGGGCTGAAGGTGCTGAAGAGCTCGGCCAAGAACGACCGTGTCGACGCCAGTGGCGCCGACACCACCAGCTTCGCCGTCGCCACCAGCACCGCAGGCGCGCCGACCACCCGGCCGAGCGCCAAACTCCCCCCGATCACCACGGCACCGCCGACCACGCCGAAGGTGACCACGGTGTGGCTCGCGGCGGCCTACAATGAGGCGACCGAGGAGGTGCACTGGGCCAGGAGCTCGATCAGCGAGGACGCCGCGGTCGGGCAGGCGCAGATCGCCTGCGGCGTTTCCTGTCAGGAGCCGGTCTGGTCGAAGGACGCCTGCGTAGCGTTCGCCTTCGGCCGCAACGGCGGCTGGGCCTCCGACTGGGGCAGCACCATCACCGAAGCACAGGACAAGGCGATGGCCAGGGCACAGACCTCCTTCGATATCGCGGGGCCCTTCCAGTTCTGGTCGAAGTGCGCGAAGGAGTAGGGCCTAACCGTCCAGGTCGACGCGGACGGTGAGCAGGTCGGTGCCGACCAGTTGAACCACGGCGCTGTTGCCGCGGGGCAGCTCACGCAGCCGGGCGCGCGCGTCGTCCTCGGGCAGCAGGTGCGCGGTGCCGGTGTACCAGCGGCCGTGCAGGCGTACTCGAACGCGGTTGTTCGCCTTGATGTTCCGGATGTACTGGGAGCGGTCGCCGAACTCGGAGACCAGCCAGAACTCGTTGCCAACCTTGCGGCCGCCGATCGGCGTGACGCGCGGCTGTCCGCTCACCCGGCCGACGGTCTCCAGCAGCTGCTGGGCGGGCAGCTTGCGCTGCAACGGATTGACGACCCGGCGCTGCAACGTGGTGACCACTCGATGTTGAATATCGCGCTTGCTCGGCATGCGGCGACGGTAGCACCGGGGCGCGACCCGCGAGCACCGAAAGCCTTGGCACACTGCCACAGTCGAATACCACCGTGGTGGGCAATCCGACGAATTGTCGAAATAACGGCAGTCTTACTGTGATGCACGTCATAAAGTCCGGGTCCCCCGCTTTACCACTGCGCACACCAGGACAATTCATGCACGCTTACTTCTCTCGCCCGCGCGGCGTGATTCTCGTCGCGGCCGCGACGTTCGGCCTACTCGGCTCGGTCCTGACCGCTCCCGCGCACGCCGCGGGCGCGATCAATTTCGCGCCGAAGGTGGATTCGCCGTCCGGCGGCCAATTTCCGTCGTGGGGCCCTGGTCCGTCGGCGATCGGCACGGTCACCGCCGACTTCAACGGCGACGGCAAGGCCGATATCGTCTCCGCCGATTTCCAAGGGGTCGGGCCGATTCTGATGACCGGCCGAGGCGACGGCCGGTTCAACACCGGCACCAGGGTGGGCGACGCGGGCAACGGCTTCGGCGCGGTAGGCGTCGGCGACCTCAACGGCGACGGCAAGCCCGACGTCGTCGCCCAAGCATGGACGACGGTCGCGACCTTCCTGAACAACGGCAACGGCACCTTCCGACCGGCCGAGAAGTACCTGACACTCGAAGGCGCACAACAGGAAGTGATCGTCGCGGACGCCAACGGCGACGGCAAGGCCGATGTGCTCAGCCTGGTGCCCGCGGGCGTGAAGACCTGGCTCGGCAAGGGCGACGGCACCCTCGAGGGCGGGGCGACCAGCTTGATACCCGGCGTCGCCGCCGCGTTCACCGTCGGAAAGTTCAACTCGGACAACAAGATCGATATCGCGATCAACAACGACGTGCTGCAACAGGTGCACGTGTTCACCGGTAACGGCGACGGCAGTTTCACCCGGCGCGGCGCGAGCACCAGCGGCTTGATCACCGAGGACATCCGTGCCGCGGACTTCGACAACGACGGCATCGACGACGTGATCACCGCCGACTCGTTCTCGTTCAGCACCACCCTGCTGCTGTCGGACGGACAGGGTGACTTCAAGAAGACCGACCGGGTGAACATCTCCGGCCTCGGCCCGACCAGCATCGCCGCCGGCGACTTCGATCGGGACGGGAAGCTGGATGCCGCGATGTCGGCGGTGCTGAACTCCAAGATGGTGATCTTCGCCGGCAACGGCGGAACCATCAGCAAGACAGGCGATTTCGACGTCACGGCACAGCCGCAGACGCCGGTCGTCGCCGACTTCGACGGCGACGGCAAGCTCGACATCGTGGTGGCGGGTAGCGCGAACGCGGTGTCGTTCCTGAGGAACATCTCCTGATCGCGCTCAGCAGACCGCAATCGGGGTGACGGTGTCGTCGAAGGGCAGCACACAGTCCACTGCGGCGTTGACCTGCAAGCTGCGCACCGTCATCTCGCCGCCGTGGTTGTCCAGGAACGCGATATCGGAGGCGTCCCGGCCGGTGGCGATCCGGACCAGGGTCGAGCGTGGCGCCAGGCCGGTGGCGTCGAGCGCGCGCCAGGCGCCGTCGACGTAGGCCTCGGCGACGGCGTGGAAGTCCATCGGCGCGCAGCCCGGCGCGTACACCGACGCCACCCGCGCCGGCACCTTCACCGCGCGTAGCAGCGCCACGACCAGGTGCGCGAAGTCGCGGCACACGCCAGCCCCGGACAGCAGCGTCTCCACCGCGCCGTCGATCGGGTCGCTGCTGCCCGCGACGTAGCGGATCCGGCGCCCGACCCACTGCGACACCAGCACCGCGAGCTGGGCATCCGGTGTGCCGGAACCGAACTCGGTGGCGGCGAAGCCGAGCAGCTTGTCCGACTCGGCGAACCGGCTGGGCCGTAGGTAGAGCGCGCGGTCGTAGTCGGTGGTCGGCTCCGGTGACGCGTGACCGAGCACGGTCGCCCGGTAGTGCGCGCGCAAAGTGCCTGGGCCGACCGAGAATTTGTGGATTCGGGTGCCGTGCGGGCCGAGGATCTCCCAGGGCGTGACGGCCCAGCCGTCCAGTTCGAACACCAGCGACTCGGTCAGATCCAGGTTCGGCTGGCGGGCGACGGCGATCTGGAATTCGAGAGTGGTCGGCGCGGTGATCGCCACCTCGAGCTGAGCTGAGACATCGCGCTTCACACCACAATCCTGCCCGTCGCGGTCAAGTGCCCTGCCTATTCTCGACCAGATAACGGCGCGTTGGCATCATCTGCACCGTCAATTCATGGCCAGGTGGGGATTAATGCGACCGGCCGCGCGGTTATGGGCGAGAATTTGCCCGTGCGCACCCAGTTCACTCGCGAGCTAGTCGCGTTGACCAATGATTTGACGTTGATGTGCAGGCTTACCCATGACGCGGCCGAGCGGGTGACCGACGCATTGGTCGGTGCCGACCTCACCGCCACGTATGAGGTTTTCGCACTCGATGAGCGACTACAGACGATGTACGGAGCCTGCGAGGCGCGGACGGTGGTGCTGCTCGCGTTGCAGGCGCCGGTCGCCCGCGACCTGCGCCACGTGGTCACCGCCATCCAGATCGCGACCGAGTTGTCCGGGATCGGCGCGCTGTTCAGCCGGGTCGCCGATCAGGTCTATCAAAGCCATCCCGGACATGTTGCGCCGCAACCGATCCTCGACATTCTGGCCGCCATGGGCACGCTCGCCGCGACCCGCACCGCGCTCAGCGGTCAGGCCGTCGCCACCGGGCACCAGGAACCGCCGGCCGAGCAGGACCCCGGCCTGCACGCCATGGAACTGCTGCACAAGCAGCTACATTCGGCCCTCGCCGCCCCAGGGCCCGAGCAGTCGACCACCGCCGCCATCACCATCGCCCTGCTCGCCAACCACCTCGAACGCTGCGTCGACCACACCGCCCGCATCGATCGCCTGATTCGCTTCCTGGACACCGGCGTTCCGCCGACGGCCCAGCCCGCCGACAGCGCGTAGGCGCTACCCGACGGTGGCGCGGGCGATCGTGTAGAGGTCGCGGGCCGGACCGATCGGCCGCTGCCCCGTCGGCCACACGGCGCGCAGGGTGCGCTCCAGTGCCACGCCGGTGACCTTCGGGGATACCAGGGTGCCCGCGGCGATCTCGGCTGCCACGGCCAGGGAGCTCAGCACGGCCGGGCCCGCGCCCGAGGCGACCGCGGTCTTGATGGCGGTGGTGGAGGACAGCTCCAGCGCGACCTCGGGCCGCCAGCCGGGGAGTTCGCGAGACATCGCGTGCTCGAACCAGTTTCGGGTGCCCGAGCCGGATTCCCGTTGGATCAGCGGGGTTTCGGCGAGTTCGGCGCGGCCGACCGAGCCGCGTCTGGCCCAGCGGTGCGCGGGCGCCACCACGACGACCAGGCGGTCGTGCGCGACGACGTGGGACTCCAGACCGCGGAATCTCTGCGGGCTTTCGATGAAACCGATGGCCGCCTTGTGCTCGAGGACCTGCTCGGCGACCTCGACGGAGTTGCCCGACTCCAAGGCGATCGCGGTGCCCGGCGCGGTGGCCCGCAGCTTCATCAACCAGGCCGGGAAGAGGTACTCGGCGATCGTCTGGCTGGCCGCGACCCGCAGGTGCGAGTCGCGTTCGGCGCGCAGCGTGTCGATTCCGGCGTCGAGTTGCTCGGCCGCGTGGATCACCCCGCGGGCCCACTCCGCGATCAGCGAACCGGCGGGAGTCGCCCGGGAGCCGAGCGTGGTGCGCTCCAGCACCGGTAGGCCGACGAGCCGCTCCAGGTACCGGATGCGCGAGGACGCGGAGGGCTGACTGATGCCGTGTGCCGCCGCCGCCCGGCCGAGGCTGCCCAGCTCGATCACCGAAAGCAGCAGGTCGAGCGCGGCCAGGTCGGGGACTCGCGGCGACAAGGGCATAGAACGAGTCTATGCATACATAGGCACACGCCCGCTAGCCGACCCGACGGCATCCGGCGACGCTGGAGACATGACCGCCACCGTGACCCGCCGCCCCGCACCTCGGCGTCTGGTCGGCGAGCTCGACCACCGCGGGCACCGGTCCGGCTCGCTGCGCCACCTCGGCCCCAACTGGTTCGCCGCGGTGATGGGCACGGGCATCGTCGCCACCGCCGCGGCCACGCTGCCGTGGCAGTTCCCCGGATTGCGCGGCGCGGCGACCGTCGGGTGGGCGCTGGCCGCCGCATTGCTGGTGGCGGTGAGCGTCGCGTGGGTCGCACACTGGGTGCACTTCCCCGACACCGCCCGCGACCATCGCAACCACCCGGTGATGTCGCAGTTCTTCGGCGCCCCGCCGATGGCCATGCTGACCGTCGGCGGCGGCACCTTGCTGCTCGGTTCCGACGTGATCGGGATGCCGGCCGCGGTGGCGATCGACTGGGTGCTGTGGATCGCGGGCACCGCGCTCGGCCTGCTGACCGCCTTCGCCGTCCCGTACCGGATGTTCACCAGGCACCGCGTCGGCGCCGACGCCGCGTTCGGTGGCTGGCTGATGCCGGTGGTCCCGCCGATGGTGTCCGCCGCGATGGGTGCCCTGCTCATCCCGCGCACCCCAGCGGGGCAGTTGCGGATGACCATGTTCCTGCTGTGTGTCGCGATGTTCGGTCTCAGTCTGATCGCCGCGCTGGTCACCATCACGATGATCTGGTCGCGGCTGGTGCATCACGGCACCCCGGCCGCGGGCATGGCGCCCACCCTGTGGATCGTGCTCGGGCCGCTCGGCCAATCCGTCACCGCGGCAGGCCTACTCGCCAATGCGGCCCCCGCGGCCCTGCCCGACCTCTACGCCAAAGGCTTCTTGGTCTTCTCGGTCATCTTCGGCCTCGTCACCTGGGGGTTCGCCATGCTGTGGCTGGCACTGGCGGGTGCGGTCACCGTAAAGACCTATCGTGCAGGCGAATTGACCTTCACCATGACCTGGTGGGGCTTCACCTTTCCGCTAGGCACCTGTGTCACCGGAAGCACCGTGCTCTATACCCACACCGGCGCAGACTTTTTCGCCGCCATCGCGGTCATCCTGTATGCCGTGCTGGTCGCCGCGTGGACGGTGGTGGCGGTGCGCACTGCTCGCGGCGTACTGAACGGCGCACTGCTACGGCCCGCCCCTGCGGCCAGCTGACCGATGCTTCGTGGTCAGCGGTCAGCTCAACAATGGGAAGCGGCCGGAGTGCAGCAGTCCGGCGATGGCGTCCATCTTCGCTTGCGGCGCAGCGTAATCCGGATGCGCGCGGAGGACGGCGGCCGCGTCGTGCAACCGGATCATCTGCTGTTCGGCTTGTGCGACGGTGCGGCCGCCAGGACTGATCGGGTGCCGGGCCAGGCTCGGCGCGTGCGGGTCGATCCGGCCCTGTGCGACGGCCGCGCCGACACGGCGCGAGCAGCGGCAGAAGGCATCGGGGTTGGCCAGGCCGCAGGTGGCGGTCAGGAATGAGCCGAGGCGTTTCTTCGCGCGCTGCAGGCGCTTTCGGTAGGCGGCCGGGGTGATGTCGAGGACCCAGGCGGCGTCGGTGGAGTTGAGTTCGAAGACGTCACCGAGCACGAAGGCGACCCGCTCGTCGCGGGCCAGGCACTGCAGCATGGCCTGACTGCAGGCGAGTCGGACCTCGTCGGCCAGCAGGGTCGCTTCCGGTCCGCGATAGTCCGCCTCGGCGAGCCCGTCGGCCAGGCCGTCCCGGAAAGCATCCAGGCTCAGCTGCGCCGCTTCCTGCGGGGTCTGTCTCTTCAGGTTCAGCAGATAGTTGACACCGACCCGGTAGGCCCAGGTGAGCAGCTTCGCCTCGGCGCGCCAGGTGTCGAGATGGCCGAGCACCCGCAACAGGATCTCCTGTGTCGCATCCTCGGCCTCGGCGGGCCGCCACACCATCCGCAGCGCGAGCCGGTACAGCGGATCGCGCAGCAGGCGCACCACCTCGGCGAGCGCGTCGCGGTCACCGGCGACAGCGCGCTCGACCAGCACCCGCTCCTCGGCCTCGCCCTTCGCCTCCGTGCCCATCCAGCCATCCTTCGGCGAACCCGACTGCGGCGCAAGCGATGGCTGCCCTCGGGCGGATGTCAGTAGTTCCGCAAGGTGACGAGTTCGGGGTCGGCCTCCGGCGGATTGGCGGCCATCGCGTCGAACACCTCCTGCGGCGGCGGTTCGGCGAACAGCATGGCGACCACTTCCTCGGCGCCTGCCTGGTTGGTTTTCACGTAGTCACGCAGCTGGTTCTCGTAGCTGGCGAACGCGGCCGCGTAATCACCGGCGGCAGTGGCCAGTTCGCCCGCCAAGACGTATGCACCGATGAGGGCCTGTGACGTGCCGCGACCGGACAGCGGCGACGCGCAGGCGCAGGCGTCGCCGAGCAGCACGATCCGGCCCTTCGACCAGGTGTCCATGCGGACCTGGCCGACCGGCGTCAGGTACAGGTCCGACGACGCGGCCAGATACGCCAGCAGGCGCGGCATCTCCCAGCCGTCGCCGGCGAAGCGTTGCGCGAGGAGGCGCTTCTGTGCGTCGAGGTCGCGCCGGTCGTAGTCGAACAGCTCCGCGGCGAAGTACAGCGAGGCGCGGGCCTCGGTGTTGTCCCTGGCGCTGAACACATTCGCCGACTTGCCGTCGCCGAGTTGGCAGGCGCGGCCCTCGTAGTCGAGGTTCAGGAAGTTGTCGGTGGTGAAGATGGCGTTGTAGACACCCAGGTGGTGGACGTAGTCCGGGTGAGGGCCGAAGGCGAGGGCGCGCACCTTCGAGTACATCCCGTCCGCGCCGACCACCAGATCGAACCGGCGCGGCCCGCCGCGTTCGAAATGGACGAGCACGCCGTCGGCGTCCTCGTCGAGCGCGGTGATCGAGTTGTCGAAGAGGTACTCGGTCTCGTTCTCGGTCAGGGCGTAGAGGATGTCGGTCAGGTCGCTCTTGAGCACCTCCAGTTCACCGGCGAAGATCGCCGACGGCATGGTCACGAGGTGGTGCCCGTCGCTGTCCACCACTTCGCTGTCGCGAATGGTGGTGCTGTACTTGCGCACCTCATCGAGGATTCCCATCCGTTCGAGCACCGTCATCGCCGCACCCCGGAAGTCGACCGCGTAACCGCCGGGGCGCGGTGCCGCGGCCCGCTCCACCACCGTCGAGGTGTAGCCGTGCCTGCGCAGCCAGTACGCCAGCGCCGGGCCTGCCACTCCGGCGCCGGAGATCAGGATGTTCGTATTCGTCATGGGGGTTCTCACTTCCGCTTCGAGCTGTCGGAGTACAACGTACATGTCGCTCTGTACGTTGTACATAGCGTACTAGCGCAGTTTCTACTGGCAGTGCGGCTAACATTCGTGCCATGCGTACTAGTACGGCCGACGCAGCGGACCCCACCCCGCCCTACCTGCGGATCGCGGCGGAGATCCAGCAGCGGATCACCTCCGGCGACCTACGGGCCGGCGACCGGGTGCCCTCGGCACGGCAGATCACCAAGGACTGGGGCGTCGCCATCGCCACCGCCACCAAGGTGCTGGCCGTGCTGCGCCAGGAAGGAATGGTGCGCGTGGTGCCGGGTGTCGGCACCGTGGTGGACACCCCGAGGGCCGCACCCGCGCGCGAGCACAGCCGCGATGCCGAACTGACCGCCGAGCTGGTGGTGCGCGCGGGTATGGCCATCGCCGACGCCGAAGGCCTTGCGGCACTGTCGATGCGCCGCGTGGCCACCGAACTCGGTGTGCCGACCATGTCGCTGTATCGCCACGTGGGCAGCAAGGATCGACTGGTGCTGCTGATGGCGGACGCAGCCTTCGGTGAAGCCGAGTTCCCAGATCCGGCGCCCGCCGGGTGGCGGGAACGCCTGGAGCTGCTCGCCCGCCTGCAATGGGCGATGTACCACCGGCATCCGTGGGTCGTCGCGGCCATCTGGGTGAATCAGCCCGATCCGACGCCGAAGTTGTTGGCGCACACCGAATGGGCGGTGCGCGCCTTCGACGACCTCGGCCTCGATCCGGACGCGGTGATCTACGCCCACGTCTCGTTGTACAGCTACGTCCGCGGCATCGCGGTGAACCTGGAGTTGGAGGCCGGGTTACGGCGGGCAGGCGCACCGATCGAACCGTGGGATGTCCGCGAGCCGGAGTTCGAGCAGTTCCTGGCCGGCGGGCAGTTTCCCACGCTCGCACGGCTCAACGAGCGCAACGACTTCCAGTTCGACATCGACCGGCTCTTCGAGTTCGGCCTGCGCCACCTTCTCGACGGGTTCGCCGCCACGGCGGCACGGCGCGAGTGAACGGTGCGGGACCGCTCAGGCGATCTCGGCGGTCGTGCCGACGAGCGCGTGCCGCCGCAGCCACTCGGCCACCGCCGCGCCGATCTCGTCCGGCCGATCTTCGGGAGCGTGATGGCCGGCCGGGCCGATCGACGCGACCTCGGCGCCGGCGAAGGTGGCTGCGGCCCACTGGATCGCCTCGGGCGCACCGAGTCCGACCCCGTTCGCCAGACCGAGCACCAGCTTCGGCACCTCGGGCGTGCGCGCCGCCCACTCCCCGTACTTGCGCACGATCGCCACCACGTCCGCGGGCTCCCCGTCCAGCGGAAACTCCCGCGGCCAGACCAGCAGCGGCTTACGGGATTCCGGCGTCGGGTAAGGCGCGCGGTAGACGTCGTGGTCCTCGGGTGCCAGCTCCGCGACACCCTTGGGCAGGTTGAACTCGATGAACATATTCTCCTGCAACACCATTCGCTCCCCCTCGGCGCTGCGGAACTTCCGGAACAGCTCGGCGCCGAGTGGCGGCATGTCGGCCCAGCGCATCGGCCGCAGGAAGGTCTCGATCAGCGCGATGCCGCGCACCCGCCCCGGATGGCGGGCGGCCCAGTCCAGTCCGAGCGCGCCGCCCCAGTCGTGGCCGACCAGCACCACCTGGTCCAAGTCGAGCGCGTCGAACCAGGCGTCCAGGTAGCGGGCGTGATCGACGAACCGGTAGCCGATGTCGGGCTTGCCGGAGGCGCCCATGCCGATGAGATCAGGCGCCAGCGCCCGGGTTCGGTCGCTGACGTGCGGAATCACGTTGCGCCACAGGTGCGAGGAGGTGGGGTTGCCGTGCAGAAACACCACCGGCACCGCACCGGTGCCCGCGTCGCGGTAGGTGATGAACGAGTCGAGAACGTCGACGGTTGCCATGATCAGTCCTTCCAAGGTCCGGCCTTCTTGCCTTCACTCGGTTTGGACACCGGAATCCACCCTGCTGTGACCGCCACCGAAGTGACGCGCGTCACCGCAGCGCGGGGATTCCGCACCGTAGACGTGCCACGCGATTACTCGTCATATCCGTACGAATCCAGTAGAACTAACAATCAGCCTGAAATGAACCTGAGAATAATCCCGAATCAGGGCGATGAGCTTGCCAAGATCAGGCCCCACTATCTACTGTCTCAATACGTAGCAACGAGTTGCTCCTGATCATCACGAGCGAGTCGGCCCGGCGCGGTTCGACATCGCGGATCCTCCCTCATCGGACCCGCGGTGTCGGTGGGTGCGGAACATGGACTGGACACCCATCGGCACCCCCGCGCGACGGCCGATCTCCCTCGTGATCAGCCACCCTCGAGTCGGCGCCGGCACGGCGACTCGAGGGTGGTGCCGTATCCAGCCCCCTTGGCTGTGCGGAACGTCATACACCGCAATCACTTCCACGACCTCCACCGCCGGATACGTTGGCGCCCGATATAGTTCAGGTGGTTGGCGTTAGGAAGCTCGATGAAGTTCACAGTTCAGCGGCTCGCTCTGATCGGGCTGGCCATCGCGACATTCATCGCAGTGTCCTACTACTACGTGAACCGAGTCGAATCCCCCAGGGCAAGCGCGCAGTGCAACTCCACCCTCTGCGCGGACGCGCCAGCCAGCATGCCCGGCCGCGACACCCTCGCCCTGCTCGAGACCATCCGGGTGGCAGGCCGCGCCCCCAAAACCGGTTACACCCGTGAACAATTCGGCCCCGCCTGGACCGATGACGTGTCCGTCCCCGGTGGCCACAACAAGTGCGACACCCGCAACGACATCCTGCAGCGGGATCTCACCGAGGTCACCTTCAAGGACAACAGCCGCTGCGTTGTCGCCACCGGCACCCTGAACGACCCGTACACCGGCAAGACCATCAAGTTCGTCCGCGGCCCGAAGACCTCCGACGACGTGCAGATCGACCACGTCATCGCGCTGTCGGACGCCTGGCAGAAAGGCGCGCAACAGCTTTCCGAGGCGCGGCGCCGTGACCTGGCCAACGATCCGCTGAACCTGCAGGCCGTCGACGGCCCGACCAACCAGTCCAAGAGCGACTCCGACGCCGCCAGCTGGCTGCCGCCGAGCAAGGGCTACCGCTGCGCCTACCTGACCAGGCAGATCCAGGTCAAAGCGGCCTACCAGCTCTGGGTCACCCAGGCCGAGAAGGACGCCATGACAAGAGAACTCAGCACCTGCCCCTGAGTGCGGCTCAGGCCATCCGCACGACAACCTTGCCGAACGGGTCGCCGTCGCGGCCGTTCATCGCACGCCCTCGATGTACTGGTGGTCGGACAGGATCCGGCCCTCGTCGTCGAGGCCGATGACCTCGAAGCCGCCACCGGCGACCGCACCGTCGGCCTTGGCCACCATGGTCCAGCTCACCCCGAGGAGTCCGGCGGGCAACCGGAATGCCGGGGCCGCGACGGCGAACTCATACTCGCCCGATGCGATGAACATCTCGTAGGCGCGAGTCACTCTGTGGTCCATGGCATCGTGACCGCGCACCTCCAGTGCGGGCATCGGGAACCGCAGCCGCTCAGCCTCTTCCCGCATCTCCACCGGTGGGTCGACCAGGGTCTGCGCGCCGGTCGGTGCCCACAGTTCCCGGATTCGCTTGCGTCGGGCCTCGGGGTCGGCTTCGTTCCACAGCGCGGCGTACTGCTCGGCGAAGCGGGTCAGTTCGTTGTCGTTCAGTTGCTTGCTCATGGCACAGAGCTTCGCCGTCTCGGCGATACCGCGCGATTCCCGGCAGGGAATAGCCGAATCGTGGCGAAGCTGCTGCTCATACCCTCCACGGAATCGCGAGCGAGCCCACGTCGGATAAGACTGTGCACATGACAACGGCAATAGCAGCACCGGGATTCGCCCGTGAGCTGAAGCATTGGCGGACCCTGCGCCGGGTCAGCCAGCTCGACCTCGCGATCCGGGCGGACACCACGCAGCGGCATCTGAGCTTTCTGGAGCAGGGGCGATCGCGGCCGGGGCGCACCATGGTGGTGCGGCTGGCTGAGTCGCTGGAGTTGTCGCTGCGGGAACGCAACAGCCTGCTGCTCGCGGCGGGCTACGCACCTGCCTTTCCCGAATCCGATCTGGACACACCGGAATTGGGTCCGGTACGCGAGGCGCTGAAGACGATCCTGGACGGTCACCAGCCCTACCCCGCACTGGTGGTGCGCCCGCGCGGCGTCCTGCTCGCCGCCAACGCCGCCTTCGAGGTACTCACCGAGGGCGCCGCTCCGGAACTGCTGGAGCCGCCGATCAATGTGCTGCGCCTCGCACTGCATCCGGACGGGCTGGCCAGGCGCGTGGTCAACCTGCCCGAGTGGGGCAGGCATGTCATCGAGGCGCTGCGTGGCCGCGTGTCGCGCAGCCCCGACACGGCCCTCGAGGCATTGATCGCGGAGCTGGAAGGCTATCTGCCGCAGGCCGAACCTGGCCCGGACCATCTCGGTTTCGCGGTACCGCTGCGGCTGCGCAGCGACGACGGTGAGCTGCGGCTGATCACCACGCTCACCTCGTTCGCCACGGCCACCGACATCACCCTCGCCGAACTGCACCTGGAAGCGTTCCTGCCCGCCGACGAGCAGACGGCCGAGATCCTCCGCACGCGCGCGGCCCGCGGCTAGCTCCTGCGGCGATCCGCCGGAGGGACTTCGGCACAGGCCCGGGGACTACCGGGTGCGGGCGGCGGCGCGCAGGCGGGCGTGCACCAGGTCGACGTGCGGGCGGGTGACAGTGCCGGGGCGGCGGACCAGGAAGCCGGTGTTGATCGGCGGGTCGGGCGGGTCGAGCAGGGTGACCAGCATGTTCGAATCCAGTTGAGCCGCACACAGATAACGCGGTAGCACGCTGACGCCCGCACCCGCGGCGACCGCGGCGGCGACCGCACGCAGGTCCGAGACGATCACCGCGGCCTCGCCCGTGAGCCGGATGCCGAAGACGTGCCGCCAGTACCGGCGCAGGATCGGCAGGTCGGCGGCGTAGCTGACGAGCGGGACCGTGATCAACGCGGCCGGACCCTCGGCGCGCAACCGCGCGAGGTCGATTCGTGCGGCGACGGCGGGCGCGGCGACCAGCACGAATTCTTCGTCGGACAACGCCTCGGCGACCACCGTCCGGCCCCGCGGGCGCACGGTCGACACCACGATGTCGTGGTGACCGGCGCGCAGCCCGGCCAGCAGATCTTCCGACAGCCCGGCCGTGACCGTCAGCCGGACTCCCTCGGCCACCAGCGGCGCCAGCGCCGGAAGCGCCTGCACCGCAAGCATTTCCGCGGGCCCCGCCAACCGGACCGGTGGCTGCGCTTCGAACTCCGCCGCGATACTCGGTCCGGCAACGGCATTCAACGCGTCCAACGGTTCGGCGATCCGCGCCGCCAACTCCGCGGCGGCCGCCGTCGGCGCGACACCGCGCGGCAGCCGCTCGAACAGTCGCTGTTCCAGCCGCTTCTCCAGCGCCTGCAACTGCGCGGTCACCGTCGGCTGCGACAGCCCGACCAGCCGGGCCCCCGCGGTGATCGACCCCGCCCGGTGCACGGCCAGAAACGTGCGCAACTGATTCAGATCCAAATTGCCATCGGAATCCCTATCGCCCACCCGACCAGTCTATTGCCTCGCCGATGTTGCTACACCGAACCTTGCCTCACTTCGGACGGACGGCGGCGAGTAGCTCCGGCCCGCCCGTGGCCAGCCGCCGTTCCGCGATACGGGCACCGACCAGGGCCGCCGAGATACCGAGGCCGAGCCCGACCGGGACCGCCAGCCATTCGACCGCCTTCAGCTCGGTCGCGCGGCCGACCAGCAGGATGACCACGACCGGAAGCACCGAGAACATCTGCCCGAGGATCATGGCGAACTGGATCAGCATCTTCGCGCACCCCGGATTACCCGAACCGGAGAACGGATTACCGGTGCGCGGCGGCAGCGGGTACGGCGCGATGACCGACAGCAGCAGCGCCGAGCAGACCCCGACGCCCAGCGCGACGGCGTACAGCGAGAGCACCCACGGATACGTCTCCCAGCGGCCGAGCGCTCCCGGCAGAATCAGGCTGAGCGGCAGCGTCGGCACCCCGACCACCAGCAGCAAGGCCAGTAGGCGACCGCGCACGTCCGCGCGGGCCGCGCCGGGGGTGACGAGGGTTTGCCACAGCGCGGTGCCGTCGTAGCCGTAGAGATTGGCGGCGGCCAGCACGGCGAACAAGGCCGCGGTGACCCCCGCGAACGGCACGCCGCCGGCGCCGCCGCCTTGGACGGCCGGGAACACCGGCATCAGGATCCCGACCACCAGCACCGGCAGCAGTGTGGCCCGGCGGCGGCTGTCCCGCCACCAGGTGCGGAGCTCCTTGACCAGCACGGCGCCGACCGGTCCGCCCTGCCGCACCCGGCCGAGCAGACCGCCGCCGCTGGTGCCCGCCACCGAGTTCATCGGCGCGGCCAAGCGCCGGGCCAGCAGCACCGACCACGCTTGCCACAGCCCGAGCGACGCCGCGGCCAGCGCGACCAGCGCAAGCAGTGCGATCGGCCAATCCCCTTGCGCCGCAGCTTCGACGGCGGCGGGTGCCCAACCGGACGGTGCCAAGCGCAGCACCGTCGCGGCACCGGACGGCATGTCCCGCAGCGCGCTCACGTGCCCGAGCAGCCAGCTCAACGGGTAGTAGGCGAGGCCGACCAACCCGGCCAGCAGTACACCCAGATCTTTGCCGCGCCGCGACCGCATGGCCGCGCCGACCCAGGCGAGCACCACCCGCGACAGCAGCACCACGAACACCAGCTGCAGCAGCACGCCGATCAGCGCGATCAGCGTTGCCGCCCAACCCCATTGCGCCGCGAGCACGATCAGCCCGCTGAACGCGATCAGGTTGATCACCGGCGCGGGTCCGGCGAACGCCGCGGCAAGCAGCCCGGCGGCCAGTCCGCGATGGCTGATCGGCAGCAGCCGCAGATGCTCCGGTTGCACGGTCTCGTCGCTGCTGCCGATCAGCACCGGACCGCACAGCCAGCCGAGCGTCCACATCCCGAACAGCGTTGCCGCGATGGTTGTTCCGTGCGCCACGTCGCCGTGGCGTACCGCGAAGCCGATCACCGCCGCCGTGCCGACCGCGCAGCAGGTACCGGCCAGGATGCCGGTCACGAAGGTGAAGCCCATCCAGCCGTTGGTCAGCGCCCGCCTGGTGAGCAGCAGGCGCATGCGGATCAGGACGCCAGCCACGACAGCCCGTCCTCGCCGCCGACCCGACCACCGACGAGGCGAACGAACGCCTCCTCCAACGTGGCTCCGCCGCGCACCTGCTCCAGCGTGCCCGCCGCGACCACCCGGCCACCGGTGATCACCGCGACCTGGTCGCACAGGTTCTCCACCAGTGCCATCACGTGACTGGACAGCACCACCGCACCGCCCGCGGCGACGAAGCGCTGCAGGATGGTGCGAATCGTGCTCGCGGACACCGGATCCACCGCCTCGAACGGCTCGTCGAGCACCAGCAGCTTCGGCGCGTGCAGCAGCGCGGTCGCGAGGCCGATCTTCTTGCGCATGCCCGCGGAGTAGTCGACCACCAGGGTGCCTTCGGCGCCGGTCAATTCGAACACCGCGAGCAGTTCGTCGGCGCGCTCGGCCACGGTGCGCTCGGGCATGCCGCGCAGAAGCCCGGTGTAGGTGAGCAATTCCCGTCCGGTGAGCCGCTCCGGTAGCGCGAGCCCGTCCGGCAGCACGCCCGCCAGCGTTTTCGCGCGCACCGGATCGGCCCACACGTCGGCGCCGAAGATCTCGGCACGGCCGCTGTCGGGCCGCAGCAGTCCGCAGGCCATCGACAGCGTCGTCGTCTTGCCCGCCCCGTTGGGGCCGACCAGGCCGAAGAAGGAGCCCGGCGGTACCGCCAGGCTCACGTTGTCGACGACCCACGGACCGCCGAAACGTTTGCACAGGCCCGTCAGGTGCAGGGCAGGCTGGTGGTCAGGTTGCATCGTTCCCCCGGAGACTTCTCGATTTGATGTGCTCCAAGAGTACGGACCACCAGCCCGCCCGGTGCGCGCGAATCAGACCGCTACGGCCGATTCCTGATTCGCGGGCGCGGCCCAGTCGATCCGGTAACGCTGCTCGGGCCCGATGGACTTCTCGGGGTTCATCATCCTGATGAACAGCGGAGCAAGCAGCTGCATCATCTTGCGCCCGACCGGACCGAGGGTCTTGCTGGTGTTGGCCTTCGCCGCCCGGGCCGCGACGGCCTCCACCCGACCGCGGCGCAGCTGCTCATAGGTGGCGAACGCCGCGGGCACCGGCAGGTCACGCAGGCAGCGCGCGATCTGGATGGCACTCTCGATGGCCAGCGACGCGCCCTGCCCGGAGCTGTTGGACGGCGCGTGCACCGAGTCACCGACCAGCACCATCCGGCCGCGGAACCAGTGCGGCACCGACGGCATGATGTGCAGCGCGCCGGTGACTTCCAGCTGCTCCTCGGTGGTGCGCCTGGCCAGTTCGCCGCCGGGGGTGTCCTCGGCGTAGGTCTCGCGCAGGACGTCCAGCCAGTGCGATTTCGGGATCGCACGGGCCGCGGTGAGCGACAGGTACTCCTGGTGCGGCAGGTTCGCGCCCCACATCACCCGACCGTCGCCGCCCGGCCCGTACAGGTAGTACGCCTTCTTGCCGAACGCGAAGGTCATGGTGTCGGCCGGGATCTCGCCGTCGTAGTCGACCAGCGCACCGAAGCCGAGCATGCCGAGGTACTCCGGCCCCGGCGCCTGCGGGTCGATCAAACCGCGCACCGTCGATCGGATGCCGTCGGCGCCGATCAGCACGTCGGCGGTGGCCGTGCTGCCGTCGGTGAACCGGGCGGTGATGCCCGACTCCGTCTCGGCGACATCGACGAGGCGCTTGTTGTATTCGAAGGGCACACCGGCGGCGACCGCGTGATCGTGCAGCGTCTGGTGCAGTTCGCCGCGGTCGACCAGTTGCAGCGGCGGCAGGCCGGACAGGCCGGGCATGTGCATGTCCTTGCCGTTGATGGACAGGCCCATCTTCGGCACCGGTACGGCGATGTCGCGCACGGCGTCGCCCACGCCGATGATGTCCAGCGCGGCAATGCCGTTGGGGGCGAGCGCGAGCCCGCTGCCGATGTTGTAGGACGGGCCGGGATAAGCCTCGTAGACGCGGGCGTCGATCCCCGCCTTCAGCAGGGCGGTCGCGGCGACCGGTCCGGCGATGCCGCCGCCGATGACCAGTGCGGTTCGAGTTTCGGACATGGGTGTCTCCAAGTTCGGGTTCTGCGGATTTTTCGAATCCCCGAACCGACCCGTGCGCAACGCACCCAGTTATCCTGTGGTTGCCAGCCTTGTAGCCGGGTGCGCGTACGCGGGCGCGGTTCGAGACTGTTCAATCGGGCTCGGCGGCGGTGTTGCCGCACCCCGCCGGGCCTGGTCTCGTTGTCAGGACGATTCCTGTTCGGTCATCCCCCTTTCCACGGACGCGATGACTTCCGCCACCGGGATGTCGTCGGCGTGCACCTGCCGCCACCAGTCCACCTCGGGGAACGTGCCGTCGACGAGTTCGTCGCGCAGCGAACGGGCCCAGGCGACTTCGGCTTTCAGCATGGCGAGCCCGTATTCGGATTCGATGATGAACAGGCGAGGCAGCTTGATGGTCGTGACGTGGTCGAGCTCCCGGCGCACCGAGTCGATGAGCCTGCCGAGCGCCTCGATGCGCTGGCCGAGCAACTCGATGACCTCGTCAGGAGGCAGCACCGCGAGCACGGAAAGCCCCGCGACGAACCGGCTCGGTTCCGGTTGTGGTTCGGCCAGCAGTTCCCGGGTCCAGTCGGTGAGTTCGGCGCGGCCGGCGTCGGTGATCCGGTAGATCACCCGCTCCGGCCGGGCACCGTCGCGCTCGCTGCCGACGACCTCCAGGAAACCGACCTTCGCCAGGTTCTGCACGACGGTGTAGAGCGAGCCCCACTTGATGTCCATGTCCTGGTCTTTGCCGCGGTCGCGCAGCGTCTGGGCGATCTCGTAGCGGTGCTTGGGCCGGTCGACCATCACGGAGAGCACCGCGAGCGCGAGCAGGTTGTTCACCTTGCGCTTCTTGGCCATCGCTCCTCCTTACTCGTCTACGAATATACGTGCACGAGTATTTGTGGTGCAAGGTGGTAGCGCGATCGAACGCGAAAGTTTTCAGGCGCGGGCGGGCTCGTGCTCGCCGGTCTCTTCCTCGAGCAGCTTGGCGGCGACGTTGTCCAGGGCCTGGTCGAAGAGCGCGCGATCGGCCGGATCGTCGTTGTTCCAGTCGTCGAGCGTGCTGTCGAGCCACCGGCGCCACGCCGCCTTCACCCGGTCCAGCTCGGCCTGGCCCTGGTCGGTCAGCCGCAGTTCCCGGCCGTCATCGATGAGGTACCCCTTCGCGGCCACCCGCCGATAGATCGGCTCGAGCACGTCATCGGGCAGCTTGTGCGCCCGCGCGACCGAGTCGATGGTGGCGCCGCCCTTGACGCGATCACGCAGGTAGACCTGGCCGAGCGCCCAGGCCTCGCCGCGGCTCAGCGTGCTACCCGCGTCCGCCAGGATGCGTGTCCCGATCGGCCCCTCGGCGTGCGACTTGCGCAGAGTTCCCGCGATGGCCCGCTCCAACTGCACCACCCGGTCCGCGGAGTCGGGCACCGAGAAGCCGCCGCCGACATCACCCGCACCGGTCCGGGCGCTGTCGCGCAGCGGCACTTCTTTGAGGAACCAGGCGACCACGAAGCCGACCAGCGCCACCGGAACCACCCAGAGGAAGACGTGGTCGATGGTCTTCGCGTAGGCGTCGATGATGGGCGCCGCCACGTCGTCGGGCACCGCCTGCAGCGACTGCGGATTCGCCGCGACCTCCGGCGGCACCACCTTCGCCTGCGCCAACCCCTCGCGCAGGTTCGGACCGATCTCGTTGCTGTACAGGGTGCCGAAAATCGCGGTGCCGAAGGTACTTCCGAGGGTGCGGAAGAAGGTGACGCCGGACGTCGCGGTGCCGAGTTGGGCGTAGGGCACGGTGTTCTGTACGACGATGGTGAGCACCTGCATGGTCAGGCCGATGCCGAGTCCGAGCACCATCATGTACAGCGATTCTTCCCAGAAGCCGGTGTCGCGGCCCATGGTCGACATCAGGTACAGGCCGAGCGCCATCACCAGCGTGCCGACGATCGGGAAGTACCGGTAGTGCCCGGTCTTGCCGACCACCTGACCGGACAGGATCGAGGTGACCAGCAGGCCGACCACCAGCGGCAACGAGCGCACGCCGGACATGGTCGCCGAAATCCCGTCCACGTACTGCAGATACGCGGGCAGGTAGGTGATCGAGCCGAGCATCGCGAAGCCGCAGATGAAGCTCAGGATCGAGCACACCGTGAACACCCTGCTGC
Organism: Nocardia sp. NPDC052316; assembly: GCF_044547795.1. Lineage (NCBI taxonomy): Bacteria > Bacillati > Actinomycetota > Actinomycetes > Mycobacteriales > Nocardiaceae > Nocardia > Nocardia sp. NPDC052316. The sequence goes on along the minus strand of NZ_JBIUBB010000003.1, from coordinate 46,950 downwards.
GGAACAGTCCCATCGGCAGCATGGGCTCCTTCGCCCGCAGCTCGATCACCACGAACGCCGCGAACAGCACCACCGAGGCCGCGAACAGCCCGAGGATCATCGACGAGCCCCAGGGGTACTCCTGCCCACCCCATTCGAGTCCGAGGATGAGCGTCGACACCGCCACGGCGACAAGCCCGATGCCCGCGTAGTCGATGATCGGCTTGATGACCGCGCGCACCCGGGGAATGGTGCGAGCCGACATCACGATCATGATGATCGCGATCGGCACGTTGACGTAGAAGCACCAGCGCCAGCTCGCGTGGTCGGTGAACAAGCCGCCGAGCGTCGGCCCGATCACCGTGGTGACCCCGAAAACGGCACCGAGCGCGCCCTGGTACTTGCCGCGCTGCCGCAGCGGGATGGTGTCGGCGATGAGCGCCATCGCGGTGACCATCAGTCCGCCGCCGCCGAAGCCCTGGATGCCGCGGGCGATGATCAGCATCGTCATCCCGTTGGCCAGGCCGGCGATCATCGAACCGACGATGAAGATCAACGCGCTGAGCTGGAAGATCAGCTTGCGGCCGAACAGATCGCCGAGCTTGCCCGCCAGCGCGGTCGCCACCGCCTCGGCGAGCAGGTAGGCCGTGACCACCCAGGCCATGTGCCCCGCCTCGCCGAGGTCGGCGACGATCGTCGGCAGCGCGGTGGACACGATCGTCTGATCGAGCGCGGCGAGCAACATGCCCAGCACAATCGTGGCGAACACAATGTTGGTCTTCGCCCGGCTCATCGGCTCGGGGGCTTTCTCGGCGACAGCGACTGCACCGGTCATCGACTCAGTATGGTCTTGATCCGCCGTCCTGTCCGTCCAGCGACACGGCAGCGACTCGACGGACCGTGGCGGCCCGGCTCAGCCGAGCAGCCCCTCCAGCACCTTGGTCCGCGCCGGTTGCCGCAGCTTGGCCATGCCTTTGGCCTCGATCTGCCTGGCGCGTTCGCGCGACACCCCGTAGGTCTTACCGATCTCGTCGAGTGTCTTCGGCTCGGTACCGCGCAGACCGTAGCGCAGGGCGATCACTTCGGCTTCGCGCTCGCTCAGTGCGGCCATGACCTGATCGAGCTGGCCACGCACCGCCGCGGCCAGCGCCGCGTCGGACGGGTCCGGTGCGGTGTCGGCGATGAGCTGCCCCAGCTCGGCGGTGTCGTCCTCGCCGACGGGCGTGTGCAGCGAGATGGGTTCGCGCGCATGGTCGAGCACCTCGCGCACCTTCTCCGGTGTCATGTCGAGTTCGATGGCCAGTTCGTCCGGGCCGACGGCGCGGCCGAGCTGCTGGGTGAGCGCCCGGTGGGTGCGGACCACCCGGTTCAGCACCTCGACGACATGGACCGGAATGCGAATGGTGCGGCCCTGGTCGGCCAGCGCGCGGCCGATGCCCTGCTTGATCCACCAGGTGGCGTAGGTGGAGAACTTCAGCCCGCGGCGGTGATCGAACTTCTCCACCGCGCGCATCATGCCGACGGTGCCCTCCTGCACCAGGTCGAGCAGCGACAGGCCGGTGGGGGTCGGGTAGCGCTTGGCGATCGAGACGACCAGGCGCAGGTTGGCCTCGACCATGTGGTCCTTGGCGCGCTGACCGTCGGCGACGAGGCGGCGCAGCCGACGGCGTTCCGCAGGGTCGAGATCGGCCTCGTCGGCGAGCCGTTGACCGGCCAGCACCCCCGCCTCGATGCGTTGGGCGAGCTCGACCTCCTGGGTCGCGGTGAGCAGCGGGGTGCGTGCGATGAGCCGCAGGTAGTCGTTGACCGGGTCTTCGCTGACGGTGCCGGACACGCGAGCCGGGCGGGCGGTGCAGAGCTTGGTCACGGGGTGAGTCCTTCCGAAGGGAGCGAACCGGTCGTCGGCGCTGGGCTGCGCCGACGACCGGCAGGGGTCAGTGCTCGGCTGGTCAGCCGCGACCGGGGATGCGCAGCGGGCGCTGCGGGGCTGCCCGGTAGGCGGTCCGGTTGGGCGAGAGGACCTTTCGATCGAGCCGCCGGGCGCCGGGGAAAGCACTGGCGCGCTGCTTGTTTCGCTTGCCGGCGGCTCCGGTCGGTGCGAAGCGCTCGAGCACGGCGTCGATGGTGGTCTGTGCGTTGGTCTTGTCGGCCATGGTGGCTGGTCCCTTTCGGTCGGTGGTGGAGCTGGTGCGGGCCGGGGTTGCTTCGACAAGTCCGTGGTTCATCGAGGTGCTGCTCCTTCGTTCTGACAACGAACACAAACTTAGAACAGACCTAAAAATATGTCAAGCATAAATTTTGGTCGGTATCAGCTATGGTGGTGCCATGAGTACCGAGACGTTGGGCCTCCGGGACCGAAAAAAGCTGCAGACCAGGGAGAACATCTCCCATCACGCGACCATGCTCTTCCTCGAGCACGGCTTCGACAAGGTGACAATCGCCGACGTCGCGGCGGCCGCACAGGTCGCCAAGATGACCGTGACCAACTACTTCCCGCGCAAGGAGGACCTGGCCCTCGACCTGGCGGAGGTGTTCGTCGATCAGCTCGCGCGCACCGTTCGCGAGCGCCAACCCGGCGAGTCCGCGCTGACGGCGCTGCGCGACGCCTACCTGACAGCCGCGGCCGAACACGATCCGGTGGTCGGCTTCTCCGGACCGGAGTTCGCCAAGATGATCGACGACAGTCCCGCACTGACGGCGCGGCTGCGCGAATTCCACGACGAACGCGAGCGGGCCCTCGCCGCGACACTCGCCGCCGAAACCGGTGCGGCCGCAACGGATATCACGCCGCGGGTGGCGGCAGCCCAACTGGGCAGTGTGCACCGGGTGCTGTTCGACGAGACGATGCGCCGCACCCTCGACGGTCAGTCGAACGACGAAATCGCCGCGGCCCTCACCGAATACATCACCATCGCGTTCGACGCGCTGGCCCCGGCGCTGGCAACCTACGCCGTGCGCTGATCCGGAACCTCCAGCAGCGACAGCGCGATCGGCACCAGCAGCTCCACCAGCTCCCCCACCGAAGGGCGCGGGTCGGCCAGCACCCATTCGTGGGCCAGGCCGTTGATCGCGCCGATCAGCGCGCTTGCGCCCCAGGCACTTCCGCCGCGGATCCGCGCGCCGGGCGCCACCGTCGGCACCAATCTGGTGTCCAGCAGCCGCGCCCACGCGTGCCGCCGTTCGCGCCGGTGCCGCTCCATCCGGTCACTGACCCCGACCACCTCGATGAAGGCGACCTTGGCCCGATACGGGTCGGCGCCGATCGACCCCAGATAGGCCGAGACCATCGCGGTCATCGCCGCGGTCATGTCGAAGCGCGGATCGAGGTCGGTCAGCGCCGCGAGCAGCACCGCGGCCGCGTCGTCCTGGATGCGGTCGTAGGCGGCGACCAGCACGTCTTCCCTGGTCTGGAACTCCTCGTAGAACTGCCGCTTGGACAGTGCCGCGGCGGCGCAGACGTCGGCGAGCGAGCAGTTCGCGTAGCCGCGTTCGGCGAAGATCCGGGTCGCCGCGTCGAGGAAGCGTTCGCGGCGTTCGGCCTTGCGCTCCGAGACGGCGCGTCCGCCGTACTGCCTGCCAACCATGGTCACGCACCCACCGTATCCGAGGCGCGGCGCGACCCATGCGTACCTGCGCATTCGCTCCGGTCACCAGGGGTACGGACCCCTGGGCGAGGCACGTCTCGATACCCGATGTTTGTGATCCGCGTCATGGCGATGCATACTCGACCACAGTTTGAAACCAATTGGGCTCACATATGCGCCCGGGCAACAAAGAGGTTGATCTGTGGTTACACCGCGCAAGCACGCATCGAAGCTGCTCGCGGCCCTCGCCGTGGTGGCGGCCGGGCTGCCCTTCGCCCTCGCCGGGCAGGCCGTCGCGGAGCCCGATACGCCGCCGGTCCAGCCCGCGCTGCAATTCCCGATTCCGCCGATGCCGCCCGGCTTCGATCCGGCGTTCTACCGCCCGGCACCGCAGACCTACGCGGATCTCGCGCCGGGCCAGCTGATCGCGGCCCGCCAGGTGCACGTGGCGAACCTGTCGCTGATCCCGGTCAACGTCGACGCGTGGCAGCTGTCCTATCGGTCGACCAACACCCGCGGCGAGCCGATCGCCGCGGTGGCCACGGTGCTGAAGCCGCGCGGTCACGTCGCCGATCGGCCGCTGTTCTCCTATCAGATCGCCGAGGACTCCACCGGCAACTACTGCATGCCGTCCTATCAACTGCAGATGGGCTCGATCCCGGCCACCCTCACCGGCTCGGTGCTGGTGGCCGCGCAGTTCCTGGAGGTGCAGGCGGCGCTGGCGCAGGGGTGGGCGGTGGTCGTGCCCGATCATCAGGGACCCGATTCCGCCTATGCCGCAGGGCCGTTGGCGGGCCGGATCACTTTGGACGGCATCCGCGCCGCGACCAACTTCGACCCGATGGAGTTGTCCGGGAACGCGACCAGGGTCGGGTTGATGGGCTACTCCGGCGGCGCCATCGCCACCGGGCACGCCGCCGAGCTGAAGCGCAGTTACGCGCCGGAGCTGAATATCGTCGGCGTCGCCGAGGGCGGCATCCCCGCCGACCTGTCGGCCGCGCTGAAGATGGCCAACGGCAATCTCTCCGCCGGACTGATCTTCGCAGGCGCGCTCGGCGTCTCGCGGGAATACCCGGAGCTGCGAAACTTCCTCGACACCAACATGAACGGCCTCGGCAAGCTGATGATGGCGGCGAAGGAACAGCTCTGCGCGAGCTACCAGTCCATCTTCTTCCCGTTCGCCGACAACATCGGCATGCTCGCCAAGAATCCGTTCACCGACCCCACGGTCACCGCGGTGCTGGACAAGACCAAGATGGGCAAGGCGGTGCCGGACATGCCGATGTTCATGTTCCAGGCGAACCCGGACTGGCTGATTCCCGTCGGCCCGGTCAACGACCTCGTCGCCTATTACGCGCAGGATCCCGACGCCCGCGTCGAATACGTTCGCGACCACTTCAGCGAGCACCTGACGCTCGACCCGATCGGCGCGCCGCGCGCCCTGCTGTGGCTGCGCGACCGCTTCGTCGGCAAACCCGTCGCACCCGGGGTGACGACCACCGACGTCGGCTCGATGATGCTCGACCCGGCGACCTGGCAGGTGTGGCAGGAAACGGTCGGCACGACACTGGCGGCGGTGTTCCAGCAACCAATCGGCAGCGGACGCTGAGTGAACTTCGGGTGCGCGGGATGTGATCTGTGGCGAGGGGCGTGCGATCCACCGAAGGCACTGCTGTGATCTCTTGCGACTGTGATCTCTCGCGGCGGTTTTCCACCCGGCCGAGTGACAGGTATCACCTCCGTCTGAGACACTCGTCATCAAACCGGGGTGGACCCCTTCCCCGGAAACTTACTCCAGAGTAAGGTTGTTTCATGGCGTGGAAACCTACTGAAATCCCGGATCAGACCGGACGCACCTTCGTGATCACCGGCGCGAACGGCGGGTTGGGCGCCGTGACCACCGAGGTCCTCGCGGCCAAGGGCGCGACCGTCATCATGGCCTGCCGCAACGCGGCCAAGGCCGAGGCGGTCGCCGACGGCATCACCGGCGACGTCCGCGTCGCCGAGCTCGACCTGTCCGACCTGGCGTCGGTGCGCAAATTCGCCGACGAATCGGGCGAGATCGACGTGCTGATCAACAACGCGGGCCTGATGAACGTGCCGTTCTCGCGCACCAAGGACGGCTTCGAAACCCAATGGGGCGTCGACCACCTCGCCCACTTCGCGCTGACCGGTCTGCTGCTCGACCGCATCCGCGACCGGGTGGTGACGCTGGCCAGCATCGCACACAAGCAGACCCCCAAGCTGTGGATCGACGACCTCAACTACGAGAACCGTCGCTACCAGCGCAATCTCGCCTACGCACAGGCCAAACTGTCGAACCTGATGTTCGCCAGGGAACTCCAGCGCAGGCTCGCCGAGTCCGGCTCCAGCAAGCGGTCTTACGCAGTGCACCCCGGTGTCTCGGCCACCGACCTGTTCGCCAGGACCGAGACCCCGGTCGACCGGATCATCAAGCCGTTCGTCGCGCTCATCGGGCATCCGCCGAAGAAGGCCGCGCACTCGTCGCTGTTCGCCGCCACCATGCCCGACGCCGATCCCGAGGTCTACTGGGGTCCGCGCCGGTTCTTCCAGACCCAGGGGCCGGTGGAGGCGTCGCCGTCGAGCCGGCTGTCCAAGAACAAGGAACTCTGGAAGCGGCTCTGGGAAGAATCCGAGCGGCTGACCGGCGTCACCTACAAGTTCTGAGCCGAGCGACCCGCCTGCCCGCGCGGGGGCGGGTCGCTGCATGCCTCGCGGTCTGCTCCGCAGGCCGGGTAACGCGGCCGGATTCCGACCGCCGACCTGCTCCTACGGACCGCGTAGTAGACGGGTACCGTAGTAGCCGTGTCCGCTTCACCCCGCCGCTCGGCACACAATCGCCCGGCCCTCATCGCGCTGGTGATCGTCGCTGCCCTCGGCTGCTTGGCGCTGGCGTGGTGGCAGTGGCAGCGGTTCGAATCGTCCAGCGGCACCGGCCAGAATCTGGGGTATGCCCTGCAGTGGCCGTTGTTCGCGGGCTTCGCGGTGTTCGCCTACTTCCGGTTCGTCCGGCTCGAACGCGAGGCCGAGGAGAGCGAGCACCCCGGCGACCAGCCCGGGCCTCGCCCGAAAACCGTTGCGCCGCGCGAGATTCCGGCCGGACTACTGCCGGAGCGGCCGAAGGCGGTCCGCGACGACGACCCGGTGCTCGCCGAGTACAACAGGTATCTGGCCGCACTGCACGCCCAAGACATCGATGATCAGGTCCGCGAGGCGGGCCTGCGTGCCCGCGACACCGAGAGGAGCGCCGGTTGACCGCCAGCGAGAAATCCACCGAGAGCGCCGCGGCCACGGAGCGCACCATGGCACCGGCGCGCACCGGCGGCGCCGACCCGGCCAAGATCAAGTCCGCGCTGCTGCGCTACCGCACCCTGGCCTGGATCACCGGCCTCTGGCTGCTGCTGCTCACCGGCGAGATGATCGCCAAGTACGGCTTCGACGTGCACACCCCCAGCTGGATCGCCGTCGTGCACGGCTGGGTGTACTTCGCCTACCTGCTGGTCACCGCCGACCTCGCGGTCAAGGTGCGCTGGCCGGTCCTGCGCACCGTCGGCACCCTCCTCGCGGGCACCATCCCCCTGCTGTCCTTCTTCGTCGAGCACGTCAACGCGAAAAAGGTCAAGCAGGACTTCGGCATCTAGCCGACCTGCCCGCCGGGTAGCCGCGAACCCTTTCGTGAGCCGCACACGCTCTACCCGCGGTGTGCGACTTACAAAACGGTGTGCGGCTCAGCATTCGACAGGCCGGGGGCAACCGGCCGAATGGATCAGACGGCCCTGGTGCCCGGCGAGTGCCAGGCTTCGGCAAACGAGTCAGTCTTCGGCGAGCTCGGACAACGCGGGCAACAACTGGTTCAGCGCGCGGCCTCGATGCGAGACCGCGTCCTTCTCAGCCGGGGTCAGCTGGGCGGCGGAGGTGTCGCCACCCTCGGGGATGAACAGCGGGTCGTAGCCGAAGCCGCCGTCGCCCAGTGGTTTCCGGCCGACCGAGCCCGGCCACTCGCCGCGCACCACGATCTCCGCACCCGCAGGCACGACCAGCGCACAGGTGGACACGAACCGCGCACCGCGCCGCTCGTCGGGCACATCACCGAGTTGCGCGAGCAGCAGCGCGTTGTTGGCCGCGTCGTCGCCGTGCCGCCCGGCCCAGCGCGCCGAGAGCACACCGGGCATGCCGTTGAGCGCGTCCACCTCGATGCCGGAATCGTCTGCCACACAAGCCAATCCGGTGGCGGCGGCACCGTCACGCGCCTTGGCGAGCGCGTTCTCCTCGAAGGTCGCGCCGGTCTCCGGCGCCTCGTCGTAGGCGGGCACGTCGTCCAGCCCGACGATCTCGATGCCCGCGATCCCCGCCTCGGCGAGAATGCGCCGCAGCTCGTTCAGCTTCTTGGCATTGCGGCTGGCCACCAGTACCCGACGCGCCATGGCTACTTCTTCTTCGGCTCGGACGGCTCCGGCAGCACGCCGGGGTACGGCAGGGCCAGCGCCTCCTTCTGGATGGCGAAGATCTGCTCGCAGCCGACCAGCGCGGAGTCCAGCATCTTGTCCAGGGTGGAGCGCGGGAAGGTGGCGCCCTCGCCGGTGCCCTGGATCTCGACCAGGGTGCCGGTGTCGGTGGCGACCACGTTCATGTCGACCTCGGCGCGCGAATCCTCTTCGTAGGGCAGGTCGAGGCGCACCCGGCCGTCGACGACGCCGACGCTCACCGCGGCGATCGCGCAGGAGATGGGCTGCGGGTCGGCCAGCACGCCCTTGGCGGCCAGGTAGGTCACCGCGTCGACCAGCGCGACATAGGCGCCGGTGATGGCGGCGGTCCTGGTGCCGCCGTCGGCCTGCAGCACGTCGCAGTCGATCGCGATGGTGTTCTCGCCGATGGCGGCCAGGTCGATGCAGGCGCGCAGCGAACGGCCGATCAGCCTGCTGATCTCCTGGGTGCGGCCGCCGACCTTGCCCTTCACCGACTCGCGTCCGCTGCGGGTGTGCGTGGCCGCGGGCAGCATCGCGTACTCGGCGGTGACCCAGCCGAGGCCGGAGTCGCGGCGCCACGGTGGCACGCCCTCGGTGACGCTCGCGGTGCACATCACCCGCGTCTGACCGAACTCGACCAGCACCGAACCCGCTGGATGCGTGGTGAATCCACGGGTGATCCTTACCTCGCGGAGTTCGTCGTCCGCCCTGCCATCGGCTCGTCTAGACACGCGCAGAGCTTAACCGCCGCGCCTTCGTGCGGCTGAGGCGGTCAGAGATCGAACGTCTCACCCGGTGCGACGGCGTGCACGGGTCCGGAGAACTGCGCCTTGGCCTCGGCGATCACATCCTCGCGAGAGGTCCACGGCGGAATGTGGGTGAGCAGCAGTTCCTTGACACCCGCCTGGGCGGCGATCATGCCTGCCTCGGTACCCGAAAGATGAATGCCGGGTGGCCGATTCGCGGGATCGTGGGTCCACGACGCCTCTGCCATCAGAATGTCGGCACCCCTGGCGAGTTCGTTGACCGAGTCGCACATCGCGGTATCACCGGTATAGACGAAGGTGCGCCCCGCGGCCGTCACGATCCGCAGACCGTACGACTCCGGCGGATGGAACATCCGGCTCGCCGACACGGTATGGCCCGGCCCGAACTCGATCTCCTCGCCCGCGTTCCACGGTCGCAGGTCGATCACGTCGGACCAGTCGTCGCACTCGCCTCCGACCTCGGCCGAGGCGTTGCCGATGCGCAGCGCGCTGTCCGACGGGCCGCGCACGATGGCCCGGCCGACCGGCGGTGTCGGGTGGTAGCGCCGCCAGACCAGCAGACCGGGCAGGTCGAGGCAGTGATCGGCGTGCAGGTGGGTAAGGAAGATGTCGACTTCACCGGGATCGGCATACCGTTGCAACGCGCCGAGCACGCCGGGCCCGAAATCGATCACCACGGGCCGCATATCCGGCCCGGTCAGCAAATAGCCCGACGCTGGGGAGTCCGGGCCGGACACGCTGCCCGAGCACCCGAGGACGGTTAGGCGCATTCCCCCATGCTCCCACGACGAATTCTCCATCAAGAAACTATCCCCCACATTTCTCGACGAGCCGCTGAATCACCGTGGCGACGCAATGACTCCGGCCTGATTCCCGCGACGATTCCGGCGTGCATCACCAGAGAGTACCCAGCCGGCGAGCAGTCCACCCATCGCCCCGAAAAGGTGCCCCTGCCAAGAGATTCCAGCCTGTCCCGGCAATACACCCCACAGCAACGACCCGTAGAGCGCCAGCACAACGAGTCCGAGCACGATTTGCCCGACATTCCGGGCGAACCACCCGCGCGAGATCAGGAACGTCAACCAGCCGAACACCAGGGCCGACGCGCCGAGGTGCACGCTGCCGGTGGCACCGGTCAGCCAGGTGCCGAGGCCCGCGACGATCCAGATGATCGCGGTCGCCGCCAGCCCACGGCCGATGCCCGCGGCCAGCGCGAGAAAACCGAGCACCAGGACGGGGAGGGTGTTGCCGATCAAATGCGGCCAGCCGTAGTGCAGAACCGGGGCGAACAGAATGCCCCACAGCCCGTCGGCCTGCCGCGGATGGATGCCCGCGTTGTCGAGTCCGTTGTTATCGAGGGTGTCCACACCTTCGATGCCATACAGCAGCGCGACGAATCCCGCGATGAGTAAACCGGCGCGCAGCCACAATTGTCGGACGGCAGCGAAGTTGTTCGACCGCACCGGGGGCGTCGCCGTCCGCGGCGCCGTCGCGCCCGGCTTCCCGAGCTGCGCACGGATCGCCGCGATCCGATCGGGGTCGAATGACGAACCGATTCCCGAACCACCGGTCATCGCAGCCTCCTCGTCGAGCCGGAGCACGACGGTGCAGCTACCGACCGTCGTCCCGCTAGTGACGAGGGTACCGGCGCGACCGCCTGCGGGCAGTTACGCCCAGAGCTGCCCGTCGAGACGCTCCTCGGCCTCTTCCAAGGTGCCGTCGTACGCGCCGGTCGACAGGTACTTCCACCCGCCGTCGGCGACCACGAACGCGATATCGGCGCGCTTGCCCGCCTTCGCCACCTTGCGGGCCACGCCGAGCGCGGCGTGCAGGATGGCGCCGGTCGAGATACCGGCGAAGATGCCCTCCTCGCCGACCAGCTCGCGGGTGCGTTTCACCGCGTCGAACGGGCCCACCGAGAAGCGGGTGGTCAGCACCGACTCGTCGTAGAGCTCGGGGATGAAGCCCTCATCGATGTTGCGCAGCCCGTAGACCAGCTCGCCGTAGCGTGGTTCGGCCGCGACGATCTCGATGCCCGGCACCTTCTCGCGCAGGAAACGCCCGGTCCCCATCAGTGTTCCGGTGGTGCCGAGGCCCGCGACGAAATGCGTGATCTCCGGCAGGTCGGCCAGGATCTCCGGGCCGGTGGTCTCGTAATGCGCCAGCGCGTTCGCGGGGTTGCCGTACTGGTACAGCATCACCCAGTCCGGGTGCTCGGCGGCGATCTGCTTGGCCAGCGCGACGGCCTGATTGGAGCCGCCCGCGGCCGGGGAATCGATGATCTGCGCGCCGAACATGGTGAGCAGCTGACGCCGCTCCACCGAGGTGTTCTCCGGCATCACGCACACCAGCTGGTAGCCCTTGAGCTTGGCGGCCATGGCCAGCGAGATGCCGGTGTTGCCGCTGGTGGGTTCCAGAATGGTGCAGCCGGGCGTCAGCAGGCCGTCGGCCTCGGCCTGCTCGATCATCCGCAGCGCGGGCCGGTCCTTGATCGAGCCGGTCGGGTTGCGGTCTTCGAGCTTGGCCCACAGCCGGACGTGGTTGTCGCCGTCCCACTGCGGGGACAGGGTGCGCAGGCCGACCAGCGGGGTGTCGCCGAGGGTCGCGATCAGCGATTCATAACGCGCCACGGAGGTCAGCCTCCGGCGACGGCAGGCAGGATGGTCACGCTCGCGTCGGCGGGCACCTCGGCGTCGAGACCGCCGGAGAAACGCACGTCCTCGTCGTCGACGTAGATGTTGACGTAGCGGTTCAGCTTGCCGTCCTTGAGCAGCCGCTCGGCCAGGCCGGGGTGGTTGGCGTCGAGGTCATCGATCAGCGCGCTGAGCGTGGCGCCGTCGGCTTGTACGCGCTTCTCCCCGTTGGTGAGCGAACGCATGATCGTCGGGATGGACACGGTTACCGGCATGGGGACTCCTCGGTTGCACGAACAAGCATCGGTTTCAGTCGGTTTCGTACGCGTCGACGATCCGCACCGGTTCCTCGGTGACCTCGCCGTCGACGATCCGGTAGCTGCGCAGCTCGTGCTGCTCCGGGTCGCGGGTGGAGATCAGCACGTAGTGCGCGAACGGCTCGGACGCGTAGGACACATCGGTGCGGCTCGGGTACGCCTCGGTGGCGGTGTGCGAGTGGTAGATCACCACGGGCGTCTCGTCGGCGTCGTCCATCGCCCGCCAGACCTTCAGCTGCTCACCGGAGTCGAACCGGTAGAAGGTGGGTGAACGCTCCGCGTTGACCATGGCGACGAAGCGTTCCGGGCGATCGGAACCCTCCGGTCCGGCGATGATGCCGCACGCCTCGTCGGGATGATCGGCGCGCGCGTGCGCCACCATCGCCGCCACGAGGTCGGCCCTGATCACCAGCACTAGTCGAACCCTTTCGCAATGCCGACCTGTCGCAGTCGACAACGAGTGAGAATATTCGGCTATTCCCGGCGGTTCGTCGCCCGGTCCCGGATTCCCCGCGACTAGCGGGGAAATAGGGCGCTGTACGCGGGGACTTCGCCGACCGAATGCGCGGACAAGATCGCGTCGACGATCGCGCGCTCCACACAGAGGGCCGCGGCGGTACACAGGACGTCGACCAGGAACACGTCCGGCGGGAACGCGGGCGGCAGCGGGAAACTCTCCGGTGGCTGCCAGGTACCGGTAGCCAGCGCGAAGAAGGTGTCACCGTCGAACGGGGCGTGCGCGGGGCGGATCGCGCGGGCCAGCCCGTCGTGCGCGCTGGTCGCCAGGCGCTGGCAACCGGTCGGGTTCAGCGGCGCGTCGGTGGCCACCACGCCGATGGTCGTGTTGAGCCGCATGCCTTTCGCAGGCAACGTGTTGGCGTGGGCCAGCTGCTCGGCGGTCGGCGGTCGCAGGCCGAAATGATCGGGCCCGTCGGTGCCGACACCCCACGGCAGGCCGGTGCGCGGGTCGAAGGCCGAGCCCGCGGAGTTCGCCACGACCAGCGCGGAGACCGTGGCCCCGGCCGCCACGCCTTCACCGATCACCACACTCGCGGAACCGATACCGCCCTTGAGCGCACCGGCGCGCGCACCGACGCCGGCGCCGACCACGCCACGCTCGAAGTCGAGCGCCGCGGCGTCGGCGGCCCGGTAGCCGAACTCGGCGGTCGGCCGAATGTCCCACGCGCCCAACGGAAGGTCGTAGACCACCGCGGCGGGCACGATCGGCACCACCCGGCTCGGATCGGTCGCGTCCATCGGAACGCCCTCGCGGCGCTCTTCGAGCCAGCGCATCACCCCGTCGGCCGCGGCGAGACCGTACGCGCTGCCGCCGGTGAACAGCAGCGCGTTCACCTGGCGCACGGTGGTGGCCAGATCGAGCACGTCGGTCTCCCTGGTCCCCGGCCCGCCGCCGCGCACGTCGACCGCGGCGGTCGCGCCGCCGGGGGCGAAGACGACGGTGGATCCCGTCGCCGCGCCGGAGCCGAGCGTCGCGTCCGGGTCGAGTGCGTAGTGGTGCCCGACCAGCAGGCCGGATACGTCGGTGAGCGAATTACGTTGCCCCGCTTGCACCTGCACAGCTGCTCCTGACTCTCGGTCGCGGCGCGACTGCGCCCGCATACAGGTTCTGTTCTACCTGTCCGGTCCGGTTCGCGCGGGACCGTGCGGCGGGTCTCAGGGAGCCAAGGCTTGCAGCAGCGAGTCCTGCATCCAGGTGAGCCAGTGGTACACGTCCAGATGCGGCGCGCGGGGATCGTCCGGGCTCAGCTGGTCCGGGGTGTCGGCGTCGATACCGAGCACCGTGCCCAGCGCGAGGCGCACGTCGGTGAGGGCGGTCAGCCAGGCGTCGGCCTGTTCGGGCGTGAGCACGATCTTGCCGCCCGAGGTGGGCACGGTGTTCAGGATGACGCTGCCCGCCGCCAGCTTGGCGTCGATGATCTCCGGCTCGTGCAAGCCGCGCAGCGCGCTGTTGAGATCGGCGCGGTCCGCGTCGGGCGAACCGGGTTCACTGCGATGGAAGTCCGGCAGCAGTCGGCGCAGCCGGGGATCCTCCGGCGCGGCGGTGTTGCCGGTGCGCAGCCCGGTCAGCGCGGCGAGGTCGTCCTCGGGCGCGGCTTCGGCGCGCTCACTGAGCAGCCCGGAGACCGCACCGACCAGCGAGCGCAGCACATTGGCCTCGCGTGCGTCCATCTCGGATCGCAGTTTGAGACCGCTCAGCGAGTTCTTTCTGCTCCACTTCCGCACGGCGTCAGGGTAGTCGTCCTGATCAGTCGTCTCGCTGCATGGTCGCCCAGAGTCCGGCGGCGTGCAGCCGCTGGACGTCGTGTTCCATTTTGTCCCGCGAACCCGACGAGACGACCGCTTTGCCCTCGTTGTGCACGCAGAGCATCAGCTCGGTCGCCTTCGCTTTGCTGTAGCCGAAAAGCTTCTGGAAGATGTAGGCGACGTAGTGCATGAGGTTGACCGGGTCGTCCCAGACCACAGTGACCCACGGGCGATCTTCTGCCTCCAAGATCTCGGTGTATTCGACCGCCTCGGGGGTCGCCTGTGCCGCCGACAGTGTCGCGTCCACGGCGCTCAGCTCGACGCCGCCTCCGACTATGTTGCACAAGGCCATAACGTCAAGGGTACGACTCGACTCCGGATGAGCAACACCCCGATCGGACCTGATTCGAGCATTTCACAAGTCGCCGAGCCAGCGCCCACCTATCATGTATCGCACTCGCAAGCGCTCTATACCGAGCCGGTCTGTCTACAGTGGCTGCGTGGACATCCGCGACGGCGTCGGCAGCACCGCTCTGCTGACGGACCAGTACGAACTGACCATGCTGGCCGCCGCGCTGGCCGACGACACGGCGCACCGTCGCTGCACCTTCGAGGTGTTCGCGCGTCGCCTGCCGCACGGCCGCCGCTACGGCGTGGTCGCCGGTACCGGCCGGGTGCTCGACGCGCTGGAGCACTTCCGGTTCGGCGAGCGGGAGCTGGCCGTGATCGCGCCGTTCCTGCCGGTCAAGACGGTGGATTGGCTGCGTGACTACCGGTTCGGCGGCGACATCGACGGCTACGCCGAGGGCGAGTTGTACTTCCCCGGCTCCCCCATCCTTTCGGTGCGCGGCAGCTTCGCCGAGTGCGTCGTGCTGGAGACGCTGGTGCTGTCGATCCTCAATCACGACAGTGCGATCGCGTCCGCGGCCGCGCGAATGGTGAGCGCGGCGGGCGGGCGCCGGATGATCGAGATGGGGTCGCGGCGCACCCATGAACTCGCCGCGCCGGACAGCTCGCGCGCCGCCTATCTGGCCGGCTTCGACGCCACCTCGAACCTGGCGGCGGTGCATCGTTACGGCGTACCGGGGGCGGGCACCAGTGCGCACGCGTTCACCCTGCTGCACGCTGGGGCGGCAGGGGCCGGCGTGCAGGCGGGTGAGCACAGCACGGCCGAGAGCGAAGCCGCCGCGTTCCGCAGTCAGGTCGCGGCGCTCGGCATCGGCACCACGCTGCTGGTGGACACCTACGACATCACCCGCGGCGTGGCGACCGCGATCGAGGTAGCCGGGCCGGAACTGGGCGGGGTGCGAATCGACTCCGGCGATCTCGGCGTGCTGGCCAGGCAGGTCCGCGATCAGCTCGACGGACTCGGCGCGACCAAGACCCGGATCGTGGTGTCCGGCGATCTCGACGAGTACGCCATCGCCGCGTTGCGGGCGGAGCCGGTGGACGTGTACGGCGTCGGCACCTCGCTGGTGACCGGCTCCGGCGCGCCGACCGCGGGCATGGTCTACAAGCTGGTCGAGGTCGAGGGCGTGCCCGTCGCCAAGCGCAGCAGTCACAAGGAGTCGCGCGGCGGCACGAAGAAGGCGATCCGGCTGTCCAGGGAGACCGGCACGATCGTCGAGGAGATCGTCTACCCGGCGGCCGGGCCGATGCCCGAGGTCAACGGGTTCGAGGCGCGCGAGCTGCTGGTCCCGTTGGTGCGCGAGGGCAAGGTCGTCGACGAGCTGCCGACGCTGTCCGACAGCCGCGATCACGTGGCGAACGGGCTGATCAGCCTGCCGTGGGAGGGGCTGAAGCTGTCCGCGGGCGAGCCAGCCGTGCCGACGACCTTCGTGCGCTGAGCATCGCCTGCCGATCCGGCAGGGTCGGCAGTCTCGCGAAGCGGCACAATGCAATACGGGTACTCAGTTCACACCGCGGGAGGTCAGCATGACCCGAGCCCTGATCATCGTCGACGTGCAGAACGATTTCTGCGAGGGCGGGTCGCTCGCCGTCGCGGGCGGCGCCGCGGTCGCCGCGCGCATCAGTGACCTGCTCGCGGCCACCCGCTACCCCGCGGTGGTCGCGACCCGTGACCACCACATCGACCCCGGTGATCACTTCTCCGCGCAGCCCGACTACGTCGACTCGTGGCCGCCGCACTGCCGCGCGGGTACTCCTGGCGCGGATTTCCATCCGAATCTGAACACCGCGGCGGTCCAGCAGGTCTTCTCCAAGGGTGCGTACTCCGCCGCCTACTCCGGTTTCGAGGGCACCGCGGAGGACGGCACCTCCCTGGCCGATTGGCTGCGCGCGCACGGCGTCGAGTCGGTCGACATCGTCGGCATCGCCACCGACCATTGCGTCCGTGCCACCGCGCTGGACGCGCGGATCGAAGGCTTCGACACCCGCGTGCTGCTCGACCTGACGGCCGGCGTTTCCCGCGACACGACCGACGCCGCGCTCGGCCATATGCGTGCCGCGGGCGTGGACCTCGAAGGAAGCGTCTCCGGGTAACCGATCACCGCGACGGCCGCCTGCGCTGTCGGTCGCGGGCAGTAGGCTGCTCGCGTGCCCGAACTCCCCGCCGTACCCGATCTTTTGGCCACTGCCGTGCAGGCGCTCGGCGGGAAAGAGCGCGTCGGGCAGGTGACGATGGCGACCGCGGTGGATCACGCGATCGACACCAAGGAGCACCTGGCGGTGCAGGCCGGAACGGGTACCGGCAAGTCGCTGGCCTACCTGGTGCCCAGCCTGCGGCACGCGGTGCGCACCGGGCGCACGGTGGTCGTGTCGACCGCGACCATCGCGCTGCAGCGCCAGCTCGTCGATCGTGATCTGCCCCGGCTGTCCGAGGCGCTGAGCAAGCCGCTCGGGCGCGCGGCGAAGTTCGCGATTCTCAAGGGCCGCAACAACTATCTGTGCCTGAACAAGATCAACAGCGTGATCCCGGACGAGCCCGAGGCCGAGCTGTTCGACGCGTTCGCCATCTCCCGGCTCGGCCGCGAGGTGCAGCGGCTCAACGAGTGGGCCTCCGACACCGAGACCGGCGACCGGGACGAGCTGGTGCCCGGCGTGAGCGACCGCGCCTGGAAACAGGTGAGCGTCTCCTCGCGCGAATGCCTCGGCAAGTCACGCTGCCCCTTCGGGCAGGACTGCTTCGCCGAGCGCGCACGGGCGGAATCGGCGCAGGCCGACGTGGTGGTGACCAACCACGCACTGCTGGCCATCGACGCGATCAGCGGCATCCAGGTGCTCCCCGAACACGACGTGGTGGTCATCGACGAGGCCCATGAACTGGTCGACCGCGTCACCGGCGTTGCCACCGCCGAGCTGGCCTCGACGGCGATCAGCGCGGCCGCGCGGCGCTGCGCCAAGCTGATCGACGAGAAAGAGGTGGATCGCCTCGAGGGCGCCGCCGAGGCGTGGCACGACGTGCTCGACGAGTTGCCCGCCGCCCGCTGGGAACGGATACCCGACGGCGTCGCCCCGGTGCTCGCGCTGATCCGCGACGCCGCGTGGAACGCCCGCACCGCGCTGGCCCCGCAGGGCGGCACCACCCAGCAGTGCGACGTCGAGACCGCCGCCGCCCGCACCCAGGCGCTGGCCGCGATCGACGAGATCCACGACAGCGCGGTCCGCGCGCTCACCGCGTTCGACGAACCGGATCCGGCGAAACGGCACGACGTCATCTGGCTGTCCGCCGACGAGATGCGCGGCGTCACCCGGCGCTCGCTGCGGATGGCGCCGCTCTCGGTGGGCGGGTTGCTGCGCAGCAGGTTGTTCGGCACCGCCACCGTGGTACTCACCTCGGCGACGCTGCAGATCGGCGGCTCGTTCGACGGGCTCGCGATCACCTGGGGTCTGCCTGCGCAATCGTCGAGCCAGTCCGATCCCGGCCTCGCCAACGGTGCCGAGGCCCCGGCCGACGCGGACAAGGTGCGCTGGAGTTCGCTCGATGTGGGCTCGCCGTTCGACCATGCCAAGTCCGGCATCCTGTACGTCGCCAAGCACCTGCCCCCACCCGGCCGCGACGGCCTGGCGCCCGCCTACCTGGACGAGATCGAGCGGCTTATCGAGGCCGCGGGCGGGCGCACGCTCGGGCTGTTCTCCTCGATGCGCGCGGCCAAGGCGGCGACCGAGGCGTTGCGCCAGCGGCTGGACACGCCCGTGCTGTGCCAGGGCGACGACTCCACCGGCGCGCTGGTCCGCAAGTTCGCCGACGACCCGGAGACCTCGCTGTTCGGCACGCTGTCGCTGTGGCAGGGCGTCGACGTGCCAGGCCCGTCCCTGAGCCTGGTCATCCTGGATCGAATCCCCTTCCCGCGCCCCGACGATCCGCTGCTCACCGCGCGCCAGCGCGCGGTCGAATCGCGCGGCGGCAACGGGTTCATGGCGATCGCGGCCAACCACGCGGCGCTGCTGCTCGCCCAGGGCACCGGCAGGCTGCTGCGCAGCGTCGACGACCGCGGCGTGGTCGCGATCCTCGACTCCCGGCTGGCCACCGCCCGCTACGGCGGATACCTGCGCGCCTCGCTCCCGCCGTACTGGGAGACCGCCGACCCCGAGGTCGTGGTCAAGGCGCTGAAGCGACTCACCGAAAACGCGGTGTGATACCGCGCACATCGGCGCGCCGATACTCGCGCATATTTCCGAACAGAAGTAAATTAAGGGTGGTACTTCGGTGAACCCCAATTCCCACACCGAATGTATCGGCGGTCCCCGCGCCAAGCCCTGCACGCGGCGCGGGGACACCACAAATCCCGCTCGCGCGCGGTCCGCACATGAGACCGTTTCCAGATGAAGCACCCCACAGACAGCGATGTCCTAGGCGAATTTCTGGTCAGCGCAAGATCATTGGCCGAGTATCGCGCGATATTCATGCTCTCCGACGCCGATTTGCACGGCCGAATTCTCGACTGCCCCGGCGGCGCAGCGAGTTTCACGGCCGAGGCGAGCGCACTCGGCGCCCACGTCACCGCCGCCGATCCGGTCTACGCCCGCTCCGCCGACGAGCTACGGATGCTCGCGGTCGCCGAGACCGACCGCGGAAGCAGTTGGGCCACGGCGCATTCGGCCAGATACCGGTGGGACTGGTACGGCGGCCCGCAGCAGCACCGCGACATGCGGCACGCCGCCGCCCTGCTGTTCGGCGCCGATCAGACCGTCCACCCCGATCGGTACGTCGCCGCCGAGCTGCCGTCGCTGCCCTTCCCCGACAACAGCTTCGACCTGGTCCTCAGCTCGCACCTGCTGTTCACCTACGCCGATCGGCTCAACGCCGACTTCCACCTCACCGCCCTGCTCGAGCTGGCCAGGGTCGGCACCGGCGAGGTCCGCGCCTACCCGCTGGTCGACCACCTCGGTAACCAACTGGACGACCTGGTCGGGCACCTCCGAAAGGAACTCGAAGACAAAGGCATTCGAACCAGCCTGCGCGATACCGGCTACGAATTCCACCACGGAGCGCACACGCTGCTCGTCCTACACCCCTGACTACCAGCTGTGTGCCACCGCGCGGTAGGTGGTTTCAATGAGCCGGTGCAGCTGACGCTGGAGTTCCTCGGTCGGCCCCGGCGTCAGGGTGAACTCGTCGTCGCCGTGGTTGTGCAGCAGGTAGCGGCCGTCGGCGGGCAGGTAATCCATCCAGTGGAAACCCCGGCCGTCGGTGGTCGGCCTGCTGTCGAGCGCGCCGCCGGCGAACACGCCGACTTCGCCGAGCCCGGAGCGCGGGCGGCGGACGATGCGATTGAGTTGCTCGGTGTGCGAAAGGCGCGTGGGGTGCTTGGCGTACTCCACCCGGTGCACATCCGAGCGGCGCCCACTGATCGGCGGATATTTGCCGCCGACACAATTCGGGAACTGCGCTGC
The DNA here is from genome assembly GCF_044547795.1 of Nocardia sp. NPDC052316. Taxonomy (NCBI): domain Bacteria; kingdom Bacillati; phylum Actinomycetota; class Actinomycetes; order Mycobacteriales; family Nocardiaceae; genus Nocardia; species Nocardia sp. NPDC052316. Next base: position 27,062 of record NZ_JBIUBB010000003.1, on the reverse strand, counting down.
GATCTGACCCGGCAAAGCCTGCGGCGGACAGCGGCTGAGCAGAATATCGCGGCCGTATTCCTGCGTGGGGCCGGGCAATTGGACTGCGATGGTCGCGGCGCGCGCCGTCATTCCCGCGTGCACCCGCACCACCTGTTTGAAGTCGCGCCCGAAAAATCCGTGCACCTCGACCCGAACCTGCGGTTCCAGCAACACAGTCAAGGCATTGAACAAGTCGGGAGTCGCGAACCCCGACAGCTGCCGCGCGGCACTCTCGCGCAACCGCTGATAGTCCTCGTAGGCTTGCACACCGTCGACGGTGTAGCGCAACGGATAGGGCAGCCGGTCCCGGCCGAGCGCCTCCAGCGCCAGCTCGAACATCACACCGTCCAGGCGCCAGCGGGATTCACTCATCCGCCGATGACCCCGCCCGGCGGCAGCGCGGGCGGCTGCGTGCCGAGCAATTCCGAACCTCGGTCGTAGATCAGGTAATCCGGGGTTTTGTGCTCGCCGTCCTCGTCGCCTTTACCGCGTGCGCCGCCCGCACCCATCCCAGGCATGCCTGCCGCGCCCGCCTTGCCCGTCGACGCGGCGCGGGTAGCGGTCGACGCGGCCGTTGTGGTGGGCGTGGCCGCCTTGCCCGGCACGCTCTTTCCCGGGGACGGGGTCGAACTCGGAGTACCGGGAGTGCGCGAGGGGGCGCCGGGGAAGGTCGTCGACGGCGTGTTGGTCGGGGTCGACGGGGTGCGCGACTTCGTCGGATCGTCGGTGTTCGTCGGCGTCCCCGGGGTGGTCGAGGCCGGAGTTGTGCTGGTCGGCTTGTCCGAGGTCGGAAGCTGATTCGTGCTGGCCGGTTGAGTCGACTGCGGAGTGGTGGTGTCCGGCTGCTTCGTGTCGTCCGGGGATTTCGGGTCCGTCGCGTTCGGTGCGCCGGTCGGGTCGACGCTGGTCGGGTTGCCGGTCGGGTTCGAACTCGGATTGCTGATCGGGCCACCCGGGTTGTTCTTGTCCACCGTGGTGGTGGGTTCGGGGAGGATCGGGGTGATCTTGTCGACCTCGTTCACGCCCGGCCGGTAGTACTGGGTCATCACGAATCGCGCCTCACTCTCGGCTTCCTGCGCGCGATGGGTCGGACCCTTGATGACGTTCTGCAATGGCAATGCGTCGATGAGGCGATCACCGACCGTATAGCTATCCGGCTTGCCCACACTGGCTTTCGCCTGCGCCAGGTGCCCCTGGGTCAGGTCCAGACCGTGGCCGACCATCTGGAACGTGGCAGCCAGCTTCGCGAACGAGGCCGAGAACTCGCGCGTCGCATCGATCGCGCTCTGGCCCGACTTACCGTTCCAGTGCTCCGTAATGTCCTGCTCGACACCCTTTTTGAACTCTTCGACGGCGTTGCGCGCATCGGTGGACAGGTTCCGCCAGCCATCGGCCTTCGCGTTGATCTCGCCCTCCTGCACCCCTTCGAGTGCGTTGTAGATCTGCTGGTGCGACATCGTTTCGAACGGATCCTGCACCTTGATGGCCGGCGCGTCGAAGGCGCCGCTGCCGTACTCGGACAGCAAACCCGACCACTCGTTGTTGACGAAACCGCGGTCCTGATCCCACTTCGTCTTCTCGTCGGCGGCACGCTGCTGATCGTTCTGCTTGTTCTTGTCCGCCTCGCGTGAAGAGCCGGTGAAATGTCCCGTGCCGATCGCGACGATCCAGTCGTTGAACGAAGCCATCACGCACCACCCGGATTCAGGGCGGCGAGCTTGTCCGCGGCGGACTGGTCGGATTCCTGGAGTTTGCCGATGGCGAGTTCGTAGGTTTCCTTCATGAGGGTGACGACATCGATGCTCTGCTTGAGCCGGTTTACCGCGGAGTCGTTTCCATTGTCGGCCTTCTGAGCGAACTTGCCCTGCAACGCCTGCGCCGAGCCCAAGGAACCGAAACCGGACAGAAACGCGAGCCTCGTTGCATTGGTCACCATGACATCGAGTTGGTCCCGCATCCGCCCAGCGTGGGCCGCCAAGCGAGTGCCGATTTCGGGGTCCAACCGGAGCTCGCCGCCTTCGGCCTGTTTCTTCAAAGCCTGCCAGCGCGTCAGCATCCCCTGCATCTCGCTCTGTTCGGTCTCCGACATCGTCCCTCCTCTACGTCAAACTTCTGCACTCCAGCCGCATCGTCCGAAAACTCTGTCGTCGACCGGTCAGTGCGGTAACTCAGTCGGCTACTTCGGCAGGTACGGCTCGAGCTGGGATGCGTGGCGTACTGCGAGGTCGCACGGCGGCGCCTGCGGAAGCGAGGCGCGCTGGCTGTAGCGCCAGCCGACACTCACGACGAACATGCCATCAGCTGCAGGAAGGCTTACATAGCATCCGAGCTTGTCTTCGTCGTTCTTGTCTTGGTAGATGAGGCCGGATCGCGGGCCAACCTGTGTGTCGCGAAACCCTGTGACGGTGTCATTCTTTCGGGCGTCGTCCAGAGTGTGCGTACTCGAACCAACGGTCACCGAATAGGGCCCTTCAGTCGAGCTCCACGTACACATTCGCCACGTCACCGGGCCTGCAGGCGCATCGGTTACGACACTTTTCGAGCCGGGATCGACCTTTGTCGCACGCAATGCGTCATCGGACAACTCCGTACACGGGTTGTACTGCACCGTGGGCTCCCCATTGGTCGGCTTCCCACTGACCTCCGTCGTAGGCGTCCCATCCTTCGTCGGCGAGCACCCCGCGATCAACCCGACCACCGCCACCCCGGCAAGCACCGTCCGCACCGCGACCTTCGGCGACACAATGGCGGTTCGCATATCTCTCCTGACTTCGGCCCGGGACACCCCGACACAGGATAAGACGCACACGATCTCCCCCTGGTTCCCCTTCAAACTAGAGCAATCCAATTGGATCGTTCCAGTCCGGCCGCCGAATCCCACGCCGTCCCCGCCCCGCGGAACTCGGCGGTCGACCCCGGTCAACCCCGCACAGCTACCGCGTCCACCTCGAACAGCATCCCCGGCAGCGCGAGCGCGGCAACACCGGCCAACGTCTGCACCGGCGGACGCTCACCCCAGATCTCCGCGATCTTCTGCCCGATCACCGCAAGCTTGTCGAGATCGTGGTCGACAATGAACGTGCGCAGTTGCGCGACATCCGCGAAGTCCAATCCCACTGAGCGCAAAGCGATCCCGAGGTTGGCAAACGCATTGTCGACCTGCACCCCGAAATCCGCACTGGTGGTATGCCCCTCCACATCCGAGTCGTACTGCCCCGCGATGAGCACCAGCTCCCCACTGACCCGCGCCACATGGCTGTACCCGAACCCCGTCGGATCGTGCAGCTCCGCCGGGTTGCTGATCTCGATAGCCATCACCGTCTCCTCATTCTCGATCTTCCGAACAAGGAGACGACGAAGCAGCATCGCGGACTGTGACATGAAACGGCGCGGTGACCCGAGGGGTCACCGCGCCGCGGTCGAGAGGTGTGGTCAGTAGATCAGATGACCCACTTCAGGATGAGGGTGATCACCGCGGCGATCACGGCGAGCACGATCGCCGCCGCGCCGACCGCGAATCCCCGTTGCGCCCAGGGACGGCCGTGATCCAGCGAGAACTTGCCGGGTCCGGTGAAGGCGAATCCCGCAGCGACGACGGCGAAGAGCAACGGCATCTCGTAGGTGTTCTCACCGAACAGGCCCAGGCTCCACAGCGCGTTGATCGCGTTGATCATGGTGCCGAGCACGATTGCGGCGGCCAGTGGTGTCAGCAGGCCGAGGGCGAGGAGCAGACCGCCACCGAGCTCGCACAGGCCCGCCAGGTTGCCGAACACCTTGCCCGGGTTGTAGCCCATGCTGTCGAAGCCTGCGGCGTTGGCCTCGCTACCGGGGCCTTTGAACCAGCCGAACAGCTTCTGGGCACCGTGCACGGCCATGAGCCCGCCGAACGCGACGCGGATGATCAGGAGTCCGATGTCGGCGGCGACGCCGTCCAGTTCGGTGTTGGTGGTAGCTCTCTCGAGCACGGATTTCGTGGTCATGTTGGTCCTCGTCCCTGCAAGTCAGATTCCAAACAGCTGGTCAAGATAGCTTCGGCATTGAAGCGGACTGCGGTCCGATTCTCGCACGGGCCATCTCAACTTCCAAGACCCTGGTCTTATTCCTGACTACGTTTTCCGTCCCCGGTTCGGTTCACTCCGTGAGGAAGAAGAAGTACCCGAGGAATACGACCAGCAGCGCCCACATCGCCGGGTGAACGTCTTTGATCCGGCCCTTGGCGACCATGACAATCGGGTAGAACAGCATTCCCATGGCCAGGCCATTCGCGATCGAGTACGTCAGCGGCATCATCACGATCGTGATGAATGCGGGTACCGAGTATTCAAGCCGATTCCAGTCGATCTCGCCGAGTGCACGAGACATCAACACACCGACCACGATCAACGCAGGGGCGGTGACCTCGCCGGATCCCGCGACGACGGCGAAAATCGGGTAGCAGAACATGGCGATCAGGAACCACCCCGCGGTGGTCACGGCGGTCAACCCGGTGCGCCCGCCCGCGGACACGCCCGCGGTGGATTCGACGTAGGCGGTGGTGGTGGAGGTGCCGATGACCGCACCCGCCATGGTGCCGACGGAATCGGCGGCCAGCGCGCTCGCGGCCCGCGGCAGTTTGCCGTCCTTGTCGAGCAGGCCCGCCTGGTTGGCGACGCCGATCAGGGTGCCGGAGGCGTCGAAGAAGTCCACGAACAGCATGGTGAGGACGACGACGGCCATCTGGCCGGTGAACGCGTCGGGCAGGTGGATGATCGCCTGACCGAAGGTCTGGTCCAGCCCCTTCGGCGCCGCGACGACACCGTTGGGCAGATCGACCAGCCCACTGACGATGCCGACCCCCGCGGTGAGCACGATCCCGTACAGCACCGCGCCGTGCCAGCCGATGACGAGGAAGACCACGGTGACCACGAGCCCGAACAGCGCGAGCAGCGTGGTGCCCTTGGTGAAGTCGCCCAGGGTGACGAGGGTGGCTTCGCTGTTCACCACGATGCCCGCGTTCTTCAAGCCGAGGAACGCCACGAACAACCCGATGCCGGCGCCGACGGCCAGCTTCATCTGCATGGGAATCGCATTGAGGATGCGCTCGCGCACCTTGGTGACGGCGAGCAGGAAGAAGATGATGCCGGAGAGCAGGGTTCCGGACAGCGCCACCTCCCACGGAATGCCCATGCCGAGCACCACCGAGTAGGCGAAGAACGCGTTGAGCCCCATGCCGGGTGCGAGCGCGATCGGATACTTGGCCCACAGCCCCATGACGAGCGTGCCGAACACCGCGGCGACGGCGGTCGCGGTGAACACCGCCTGCATGGGGATGCCTTTGTCGCCGAGCGCACCCTCGTCGCCGAGGATCGACGGGTTCACGGCGAGCACGTAGGACATGGCCAGGAACGTGACCGTGCCCGCCATGAGTTCGCGTTTCATAGTCGAGCCGGTCGCGCTGATGCCGAAGAACGCGTCGATGCGACCTCGGGGCTCGGTCGGTACGGCGGTGGCCATGGGCGGTCTCCAGTCAGGGAGTGGTACGGGCGTGCCCAGGCACGGTAGCCGACGATTCACCGAATCGCGGAATTCGACCCGACATATCCCGCTCGGACCGTCCGTGTCACGAAAGGGCTGGTGTGACGCCCGCCGCCCGGTATCAAGCGTTCGGCGCGGCGACCAATCCGAGCTCCGCGTCGCAGGCGAGCAACTCGTTGTGCGGCAGCACCCGCACCGTGTACCCGACGGCGCCGGACAGCGGTACCGGCGTGTCCACGGTGAAAAGCTCCACCCCGGCGTCGGATCCGGCGTGCGTCATCGCGACGGTGCTCACGTCGGAGAGGTCGTCGGCGGTGGACACGCGCCCGAGCACCGCCTGCACCACGACGTCGCCGGGCTGCAATCCGCCCAGGTCGATGCGCGCGGTCAGGGAGAGGCGGGCACCGATGATCGGCGTATCCGGCAGGCCAGCACTGTCCACCTGGATCACCTTCACCGACGGCCAGGCCGCTTCGACGCGGCGCCGGTAATCGGCGATGGCGCGCGCCTCGGCGAACTCGTCGGCGGTCGCCCGCTGGTAGGCGCCGGCGGCCGGGGCGTAGTACTCGACGGCGTAGTCGCGGACCATGCGGGAGGCGAGCACCTTCGGGCCGAGGGTCTGCAGGGTGTGGCGCACCATCTCGACCCAGCGCACCGGCATCCCGGCGGCGTCGCGATCGTAGAAGCGGGGTGCGACTGTGCGCTCGAACAGGTCGTAGAGCGCGGCGGCCTCGAGGTCGTCGCGGCGCTGTTCGTCGCTGACGCCGTCGGCGGTCGGGATGGCCCAGCCGTTCTCGCCGTCGAACATCTCGTCCCACCAACCGTCCCGGATGGACAGGTTGAGGCCGCCATTGAGCGCGGACTTCATGCCGGAGGTGCCGCAGGCCTCGAGCGGGCGCAGCGGATTGTTCAGCCAGACGTCGCAGCCCCAGTACAGGTAGCGGGCCATCGACATGTCGTAGTCGGGCAGGAAGACGATGCGGTGGCGCACCTTGGGGTCGTCGGCGAAGCGCACCACCTGCTGGATGAGCGCCTTGCCGCCGTCGTCGGCGGGGTGGCTCTTGCCCGCGACCACCAACTGCATCGGCCGCTGCGGGTCGAGCAGCCTGGCGCGCAACCGTTCCGGGTCGCGCAGCATCAGCGTGAGCCGCTTGTAGGTCGGCACGCGGCGGGCGAAGCCGACGGTCAGCACGTCCGGGTCGAAAACGCTGTCCACCCAGCCCAACTCGGCCTCCGCGGCGCCACGGTCCAGCCAGGACGCGCGGACCCGGCGCCGCACCTCGGCAACGAGAATGGCGCGCAACGCGTTACGCGTGGACCACAGCTCACCGAGGTCGACATCGCGCAGCCGCTCCCAGCCGCGCGCCTCCTCGACGAGTTCGGCGCCGATGTGCTTGCGCGCCTTGTCGAACCACTCGCGGGCCGCCCAGGTCGGCGCGTGCACACCGTTGGTGACCGAGCCGATCGGCACCTCGGCCGCGTCGAACCCCGGCCACAGCGCGGCGAACATCTCCCGGCTGACCTCGCCGTGCAGTTTCGATACGCCGTTGGCGCGCTGGGCAAGTCGCAGACCCATGTGCGCCATGTTGAACACTGAAGGATCCGCCTCGCGGCCCAGCGCGACAATGCGGTCCACGGAAAGGCCGGGGAGCATGGCGGATTCGGATTCGCCGTGCGCTCCGCCGAAGTAGCGGCGCACCATCGGCATCGGGAACCGGTCGATACCGGCGGGAACCGGGGTATGCGTGGTGAAGACCGTGCCGGCCCGCACCGCGGCCAGCGCCGTGTCGAAATCCTGTCCGGCAGCGACGAATTCACGAATACGCTCGACGCCGAGGAACCCCGCGTGCCCCTCGTTCATGTGGAACACGTCGGGATCGGGCAGTCCGGCCGCGTTGGTGTAGGCCCGCACCGCCCGCACCCCGCCGATACCGGCCAGGATCTCCTGCCGGATCCGATGCTCCTGATCGCCGCCGTAGAGCCGGTCGGTCACCGCGCGCAGCTCCGGATCGTTCTCCGCGATATCGGAGTCGAGCAGCAGCAGCGGAACTCGCCCCACCTGCGCGATCCACACCCGCGCCCGCAGCACCCGCTGATCGGGCATCGCCACATGAATCAGCACCGGCGCGGTCTCCGCCCCACCGTTGGCCGAGGTGAGCAGCCGCAACGGCAGACCTTGCGGATCCAGGTCCGGGTAGTGCTCGGTCTGCCACCCGTCCGCCGACAACGTCTGCCGGAAATAGCCGGAGCGGTACAGCAATCCGACACCGATCAGCGGCAGGCCGAGGTCGGAGGCCGCCTTCAGATGATCGCCCGCGAGGATGCCGAGGCCACCGGAGTAGTTGGGCAGCACCTCGGTCACGCCGAACTCCATGGAGAAGTAGGCGATTCCGCGCACCCCTTCCTCGCCCGCCCGCCGCTCGAACCAGCTCGGCGCCGCCAGGTAGTCCCGCAGATCCGCCGCCGCGGCATCCACTCGACGCACATAGTCGGGGTCGGCCGCCAGCTCGTCCACCCGCGCGGCGGGCACCTCCCCCAGCATCCGCACCGGGTCGTGCCCCATCTCCAGCCACCGCTGCGGATCCATCTCGGCAAACAGATCCTGCGTCGGCGGATGCCACGACCAGCGCAGATTCGTAGCGAGCTCGCCGAGGGCGGCCAGCCGCTCGGGCAGATGGGCACGGACGGTGAATCGACGCAATGCCTTCACCCGGCGAACCCTACCGAACGTTTCGGGACCGGGCCGCCTCGGCGGTAGAGCTCACAGCTATCACGGCCGGTAGGCCCGCCACCGGCTAGTTCCCCGCGTCGGCCGTCCACATCCCCGCGGGGTGCTCCTCCGGCGTCAGCCACAGCTGCGGCTGACGGCCCCGGTCGCGTTCCCGAGCCTGGTCTTCCCAGTGGAAGTGATGATCCGCGTCGGGCCAGGCCACCTGGAGCACCGTCAGCGGAGTTTGCCCGCGGTAAAAACCGCGGGCGCGGCCGAAGAAGGTTCGATGCCAGGCCGGGTCGACGGCTCTGAGGGCCACCGGACGGCCCTCGATCACATCGTCGTCCCGCAGGCCGTCTTTCAGCTCGGTGCCCGCGGCGGCCTTGGCCCCCAGCGTGTTCAGCATGCGGTTCATCTCATAGACGTCGAGTCCGAACATGGCGAGCTCCGGAGCACCATGGCTGTGCGAGAGGCCGATGGTGTACGCGAACCGCACGTCGTCATCGACGACCATGACGACGTGCCACCCGTACTGCCGCACGTGATCGATGATCCGCAGGTCCACCCCGTCCGCTTGGTCGCGATCACCATGGTCGTGACACAGGATGCAGCGGCATTCGAAAGAATCTTCCAGCACGGAACCGAGGCTAGCGGCGCAGGCCAGGTCCGGCGCGTGAGCCATGGCTACCACCGCTGCCTTCTTGACCGAATCGACTACGCGGCCCCGGCTTTTCGCCGGCCCGCGCTCATCATTGCTGCCCGCTGAACTTTTCCGCGGTGTACTCGGGGCTGAACTGTTCGGCGTACTCGCCGGTGGGCGGCACCTCGGTGATCATGTCGATCAGTACTCCGCTCGGGTCGGCGACGATGAAGTGCCGCTGCCCGAAATCCTCGGTGCGGATGGCCAGTTCGGCCTGCAGCCCACCCTGGACCACCATGCGGCCCCACTCGGCATCCACGTCGGCGACCTCGAAGTTCAACAGCAGTCCCTGGACCGGCTTGCGATAGGCCTCGGGCACGGTCGGGTGGGTGTAGTCGAGCAGCGCGAGCTCGTAGGTCACCTCGCCCGGCCGCCGCAGGCTGACGTACCAGTCCGCCTCGAAGGTGATCTCGAAGCCGAGCCACTCGGTGTAGAAGTCGCGGGCTGCCGCGACCTCGGAGGTACCGATGACCGGGTAGAAGCTGCTCAGTTTCACGTTCTCACCTTTCACATACCGATGGTATGTGAGCTAAAGTAGTTCGCGTACCATCGGTATGTCAACAGGAAAGGTGGGCGATGCCGAGCACGATCCGCACCCAGCAACGCGCGGCGACCCGCAACGCACTGCTGCGCGAGAGCAGGCGCCTGTTCGCGGCGAAAGGCTATGGGGCCGTTGGCTTGTCGGAGATCGTCGCGGCGGCGGGGGTGACCAAGGGCGCGCTGTACCACAACTTCGACAGCAAGGCCGAGCTCTTCGCGGCAGTACTCGAGCAGGTGCAGAGCGAGGTGGGTGAGCGGGTGGCCGCGGCCGCCGACGCCGTCGAGGACCGCTGGGAGCAGCTGGTCACCGGGTGCACGACGTTCCTGGCGACCTGCACCGATCCAGAGCTCGCGCGGATCATGCTGATCGACGGGCCCGCGGTCCTCGGCTGGCACGAATGGCGGGCGCTGGACGCGGCCGCGTCGGGCCGCCATCTCGAGGAGGCATTGACGGCGCTGATCAACGAGGGTGTGCTCGCCGACCAGCCCCTCGCCCCGCTGACGCACCTGTTGTCCGGCGCGATGAACGAGGCGGCGCTGTGGTTGGCCACTTCGGACGATCCCCAGGCACTGACCGACACCACCGCGGCCTTGCGTCGCCTACTCGAAACCTGTCGGACCACCTCGGGGTAAGCGCAGCTTGTAAGCCGAAAAGCGCTGGCGGCGCGGCCGACCGACGTGACAGCATCGGCGGATGCCGCACTGGGTAGCCGTTCTCCCCCAATTCCTGCTGGCCTGCGTCATCCTGGCCGCGCTACCCGGACCCGCGACGGCCCTGTTCCTGCAGCGCTCGGTCCGCGACGGACGCAAAGCGGGCCTGGCCGCGGTCGCGGGCAACGAGATCGGCGTGCTCGGCTGGAACCTGGCCGGCGCCGCCGGGCTGTCGGTGCTGCTGGTCGCCAATCGGTACATGAATACCGCGATGCACATCATCGGCGCGGTGGTGCTGATCTGGCTCGGTGTGCAGGCCTGGCGCGGTGCGCGCACCGACGTCGAGTTCGGCGGCGCCATGACGAAGATGCTGCCGTCGGGCCGGACCCCCGCCGCGGCTTTCCGCGCCTCGCTGGTCTCCATCGCCGCGAATCCGAAGGCGGCGGTGTTCGGGCTGACGATCCTGCCGCAGTTCCTGCCGTCCAGCGGCCCGGTGCTGCCGACCATTTTCATCCTGGTGGCGATTCAGCTCGTGGTCGACACGGCCTGGTGTGTCGGCATCGTGCTGGCCGCCGACCAGGCGGGCAGCTGGTTGCGGCGCACCGGTATCCGGCAGCGGATCGAGCGGGCGCTCGGTGCGATCCTGATCGCGCTCGGCCTCGGGCTGGCCGCCGACGCGCGTTGACCAGCCGACCGCGCTGATCACACGAATGGCGCTCTGACGGTAGGTTGGGTCCGTGACCGGCCGCATCGCAATCGATGACACTGCCCCGTACATCGCAGGCGGACGGCCCGCCAAGGCCGTCGTCGGGGAGGTTTTCCCGGTGCGCACCGTGGTGTGGCGCGAGGGCCACGACGCCGTCGCCGCCACGCTGACCGTGCGCGCGCCGAACTCGTCCCGGCCGATCCGGATCCGGATGACGCCCGATCTCGAACCGGACGTGTTCAACGCCGCGTTCACCCCCAACCTGCCCGGCGCGTGGACCTACCGCATCGAGGGCTGGAGCGATCCGATCGCCACCTGGCGTTCGGCCGTGGAGGCCAAGCTCGCGGTCGGCCAGACCGCCGCCGACCTGGCAAACGATCTCGAGATCGGTGCCAGACTCTTCGACCGGGCCGCGCAGGCCGTGCCGAAGAAACAGTTCGAACGCTTGCGCGCCGCGGCGGCCGCACTGCGCAGCGACGAGCAGCTGCCTGCCAGGGTGGCGCCTGCCTTCGCCGAGGAGATCGCCGAGATCCTGCGCGCGACCCCGTTGCGCGACATGGTGACCCGGGGCCCGCAGCACACCGTGCAGGTGGAACGGCAACGGGCACTGTACGGCTCGTGGTACGAGTTCTTCCCGCGCTCGACCGGCGGCCGGGACGCGGCGGGCAAGCCGATCCACGGCACCTTCGCCACCGCCGCGAAGGAACTGCCGCGCATCGCCGCCATGGGCTTCGACGTGGTCTACCTGCCGCCGATCCATCCGGTCGGCGAGGTGAATCGCAAGGGCCGCAACAACACTCTCGTCGCCGAACCGGACGATGTCGGCTCGCCATGGGCCATCGGATCCGAGGATGGCGGGCACGACTCCGTACACCCGCTGCTCGGCACCGAGGCCGACTTCGCCGAATTCGTGGACACCGCGGCGCAACTCGGCCTCGAGGTGGCGCTCGACCTGGCGCTGCAGTGCGCGCCGGACCATCCGTGGGTCAGCGCGCACCCGGAGTGGTTCACCACCCTGCCCGACGGCACCATCGCCTTCGCCGAGAATCCGCCGAAGAAGTACCAGGACATCTACCCGGTCAACTTCGACAACGACCCTGATGGCCTGTACGCCGAGGTGCTGCGCGTGGTCCGGCATTGGATCGCGTTGGGCGTCAAGATCTTCCGGGTGGACAACCCGCACACCAAGCCCGCCGATTTCTGGGAGTGGCTGATCGGCACGGTGCGCCGCACCGACCCCGACGTCATCTTCCTCTCCGAGGCGTTCACCCGCCCGGCCAGGCTGTACGGCCTCGCGCGCCGCGGCTTCAGCCAGTCCTACACGTATTTCACCTGGCGCGTCGCGAAGTGGGAACTGACCCAATTCGGCCAAGAACTGGCCGCCAAGGCCGATGAGGCCAGACCCAACCTGTTCGTCAACACCCCCGACATCCTGCACGAGAGCCTGCAGCACGGCGGCCCAGGCATGTTCGCCATCCGCGCGGTGCTGGCCGCGACCCTCGCACCGAGCTGGGGCATGTACTCCGGCTACGAACTGTTCGAGCATCAGGCGGTGCGACCGGGCAGCGAGGAGTACCTGGATTCGGAGAAGTACGAGCTGCGCCCGCGCCCGTTCGCCGAGGCACTGGCCCGCGGTGAATCGTTGGAGCCGTGGATCACTCGGCTCAACGAGATCCGCCGCGCGCACCCGGCACTGCAGCAGCTGCGCTGCATCCACTTCCACCACGTCGACAACGACTCGCTGATCGCCTACTCCAAGATCGATCCGAGCAGCGGCGACGCGGTGCTCGTCGTGGTGAACCTGAATCCGTTCGCCGCCGAGTGGGGCATGGTCTCGCTCGACCTGCCCGCCATCGGCCGCGAATGGCACGACCACCCGGTGGTGTACGACGAGGTCAGCGGCGAGGAATACCACTGGGCACAAACGAATTACGTGCGCCTCGACCCGGCGAACTCGGTCGCGCACATCCTCACCCTGCCGCCGGTCGCGCAGCAGGCCCGCACCGAGCTCGCCTACCGGAGCACGCTGTGAAACGCCGGGACCTGATGCTGCTGGCCGCGGGAACCCACGGCGATCCGCACACCGTGCTCGGCGCGCACCCGCACCCGGACGGCACCGAGATCAGCGTGCTTCGCCCGCACGCGGAGTCGGTCACCGCCCGGATCGGCGCCGCCGACCACGCGCTGAAGTCGCTGGGGCACGGCATCTTCGCCGCGGTGGTCCCCTACCCCGAGGTGATGGACTACCGCATCGTCACCACCTATCCGGGCGGCCGCACCATTGTCTCCGCCGACGGCTACCGCTTCCTGCCGACGGTCGGTGAACTGGACCTGCACCTGATCGGCGAGGGCCGTCATGAGCGACTGTGGGACGTGCTCGGCGCGCACCCGCGCCGCTACACCACCCTCGACGGCGAGGTGGACGGGACCTCGTTCGCGGTGTGGGCGCCGAATGCGCGCGGCGTCACCGTGATCGGCGATTTCGACGGCTGGAGCGGGCACACCGCGCCGATGCGCGCGCTCGGGTCGTCCGGCGTGTGGGAAGTGTTCGTGCCGGGGGTCGGACCGGGCATGAAGTACAAGTTCCGGGTGCACGGCGCCGACGGCCGCACGGTCGACCACGCCGACCCGATGGCGTTCGCGACCGAACTGCCGCCCGCCACCGCGTCGGTGGTGACCGAGAGCCACTACGTCTGGGACGACCAGACCTGGCTGGACACCCGCGCGACCACCGACCCCAACCAGGCGCCGATGAGCGTCTACGAGGTGCACCTCGGTTCCTGGCGCCCCGGCCTCGGCTACCGCGAATTGGCCGACCAGCTGGCCGATTACGTGCAGGCCGCCGGATACACCCACATCGAGCTGCTGCCCATCGCCGAACATCCCTTCGGCGGCTCCTGGGGCTATCAGGTCACCTCGTACTACGCGCCCACCGCGCGCTTCGGCACGCCGGACGACTTCCGCGCCTTCGTCGACCGGCTGCACCGAGCGGGCATCGGGGTGTTGCTCGACTGGGTGCCCGCGCACTTCCCGCGCGACGAATGGGCGCTGGCCCGCTTCGACGGCACCCCGCTCTACGAGCACGCCGACCCGCGCCGCGGCGAGCAACTCGACTGGGGCACCTACGTTTTCGATTTCGGACGGCACGAGGTGCGCAACTTCCTGGTGGCCAACGCGCGCTACTGGATCGAGGAGTTCCACATCGACGGGCTGCGCGTCGACGCCGTCGCCTCCATGCTGTACCTGGATTACTCACGCCCCGAAGGGGGTTGGGAGCCCAACGTGTACGGCGGCCGGGAAAACCTGGAGGCCGTCGACTTCCTGCAGGACCTCAACAACACCGTGCACCGGCATCACCCCGGCGTGGTCACCATCGCCGAGGAGTCGACCAGCTGGCCGGGCGTCACCCGCGGCACCGACGTCGGCGGCCTCGGCTTCACCATGAAATGGAACATGGGCTGGATGCACGACACCCTCGGCTTCCTGCAGCGCGACCCGATCCACCGATCCTGGCACCACAACGAGATCACCTTCTCGCTGATGTACGCGTGGAGCGAGAACTTCGTGCTGCCGATCAGCCACGACGAGGTGGTGCACGGCAAGGGCACGCTCTGGACCAGGATGCCCGGCGACGACTTCGCCAAGGCCGCGGGCGTGCGGGCCCTGCTGGCCTACATGTGGGGCCACCCCGGCAAGCAACTGCTGTTCATGGGCCAGGATTTCGGTCAGTTCCGCGAGTGGTCGCACGATCGCGGTCTGGACTGGGCGGAGCTGGACAACCCACTGCACCAAGGGATCACGGCGGCCGTGCGGGATCTCAACGCGGTGTACCGCGCCCGGCCCGCGCTGTGGAGCCAGGACATCACCCCGGGCGGCTACTCGTGGATCGAGGCGAACGACCAGGCGAACAATGTGCTGGCGTTCCTGCGGTACGGGTCGGACGGGTCGGTGGTCGCCTGCGTGTACAACTTCTCCGGTTCGGTGCACGGCGAGTACCGGGTCGGCCTGCCGTTCGCCGGACAGTGGACCGAGATCCTGAACACCGATGCCGCCGAGTACGGCGGCTCGGGCATCGGAAACCTGGGTGCCGTCAAGGCCACTGACGAGGGTTGGCACGGTCGGCCCGCCTCGGCGACGATCGCGCTTGCCCCCAACAGCGCCGTCTGGCTGGCCCCGGACAGCTGACGTTCCGTCATGTCGGGTCGGCTCCGGCCCACGAGACCCGTTCAGCCCAACGACAGCGCCCCGCCACCCGATTCGATCCGGGATGACGGGGCGAGTTGCGTTGTCGGGATGCGACGCCGGTCGAGCTAGTACAGCGCGGCAGCCAGCTTGCGACGAGCCGCGACCACGAACGGCTCGGCCTGATCGAACAACTCGAAGAGTTCGAGCAGCCGGGTGCGGGCCTTGGTGCGGTCGTCGCCCGCCGAACGCTTGACCACGGCGATGAGACGGTCGAACGCGGCCTCCGGCTGCTGCTCGAGCATCTCCACGTCGGCGGCGTCGAGCGCGGCGTCCACATTGCCCGGGTCGGCGTCGGCGGTCGCGATCGCCGACGCCGGGATGTTCTGCGCGCGGCTGAGGAATCGCAGCTGGCGCAGCGCGCCCTTGGCTTCCTCGTTGCCCGGTTCCGCCGCGATGATCGCCTCGTAGGCGGCCTCGGCACCGGCCAGATCGCCCTGCTCCAGCGCCGTCTCCGCGGCGACGAAGCGGGGGTCCTCCGGCGCCGCCTGCGGCTCCTCGCCGCCAGGCAGCTTGCCCGCCACGGCGTCGATGACCGCGCTCAGCCACTGCCGAACCTGCGGCTCCGGCTGGGCGCCCTGGAAGTCGGCCAGCGGCTGGCCGCCCGCGACCGCGATGACGGTCGGGATGCCCTGCACCCCGAACGCCTGCGCGATCCGCATGTTGGTCTCGGCCTCGACGGTGGCCAGGTCCCAGGTGCCGTTCGCCTCGCCGACCAACCGCTCCAGCGTGCGGACCAGCTCGACACTGCCCGGACTGCGTTGCGAGTAGAGCGCGACGACCACCGGCACCTGCACCGAGCGGCGTAGCACCTTGGTCTCGAAGTTCGCCTCGTTCACCGCGTAGTCGCCGCCACCGGCGGCACCGGGCGCACCGGCGGGCGGTTGCTTCAACCCGGAGAGATCAACTGCCCCGGACATGGCGGCGACAGCGGCTGGCGTAGGACGGCGTGCAGCAGGTCGAGTCACAGTTTCCAGTTTGTCACGACGTGGCGGCGGCCGGAGCCCCGGAGTCGGCAGAATTCGCGTTGCTCAGCTCACCGAGCTTGCCCGAGCGGACCGCCCAGATCTCGAACAGGACGGTGAAGAACGGCGGGAGGCTGGACAGCAGCGCGAGCACGGTGGTCTTCGCGTTCCAGCCGAGCTCACGCGCGGTCACGATGGCGAGGATCACGAATAGCACGAAGATGATGCCGTGCGTCATGCCGAACACCTTCACCGGCCACAGCACCGGCTCGGGGAGGCGCTTGAACACCATGCCGACGATCAGAAAAACCCACGAGATCGCCTCGAGTACCGCGATGAAACGAAACCGCTTCGCGACGGTGCTCAGGTCGAAGACATTGCCCATGCGCACCATTGTGCCGGATGCACTACGACGTGTCGTAGTGCGACGGGTCACATTCGATCGCCGCCGTCCGCCGTCCGAGCGCGCAGACGACGCGGCCCCCGCGCACCTGCGCGGGGGCCGACAACGAACTCGCTTGCGGCAGAACTAGACCCGGACAATCAGGGCATCGCCCTGACCGCCGCCACCGCACAGCGCGGCGGCACCGACGCCACCACCGCGGCGCTGCAACTCCAGCACCAGGTGCAGCAGGATGCGCGCACCGGACATGCCGAGCGGGTGTCCGATCGCGATCGCGCCACCGTTGACGTTCACCTTCGCCGGATCGATGCCCAGCTTGCGGGTCGAGGCGACACCGACCGCCGCGAACGCCTCGTTGATCTCCACCAGATCCAGGTCGGCGGGCGAAATACCCTCGCGCGCACAGGCCTTGGCGATGGCGTTGGCCGGCTGATCCTGCAGCGTCGAGTCCGGGCCCGCGACCACGCCCGCCGCGCCGATCTCGGCGATCCAGCTCAGGCCCAGCTCCTCGGCCTTGGCCTTGCTCATCACCACGACGGCGGCCGCGCCGTCGGAGATCTGCGACGCCGTGCCCGCGGTGATCGTGCCGTCCTTGCGGAACGCCGGACGCAGCTTGGCCAGCGACTCCGCGGTGGTGTCGGCGCGGATGCCCTCGTCGGCGGCGACCAGCAGCGGGTCACCCTTGCGCTGCGGCACCGAGACCGGGACCACCTCGTCGTCGAAGACGCCGTTCTTCCACGCCTCGGCCGCGCGCTGGTGCGAGGCCGCGGCGAACGCGTCCTGGTCCGCGCGGCTGACCGGCTCGGTGTCGTTGCGCTGTTCGGTCAGCGCGCCCATCGGCTGGTCGGTGAAGATGTCGTGCAGGCCGTCGTAGGCCATGTGGTCACGCAGCGTCACGTCGCCGTACTTGAAGCCCTCGCGGCTCTTCTCCAGCAGGTGCGGGGCCTGGCTCATCGACTCCTGGCCGCCCGCGACCACGATCTCGTACTCGCCGGCCCGGATCAGCTGGTCCGCCAACGCGATTGCGTTGATACCGGACAAACACACCTTGTTGACGGTGAGCGCGGGCACGTCCATCGGAATGCCCGCCGCCGCGGCCGCCTGCCTGGCCGGGATCTGGCCCGCGCCCGCGGTGAGCACCTGGCCCATGATCACGTAGTCGACCTGCTCCGGCGCGACGCCGCCCTTCTCCAGCGCGGCCTTGATGGCGAAGCCGCCGAGGTCGGAACCGCTGAAGTCCTTGAGGCCGCCGAGCAGGCGACCGACCGGGGTACGTGCGCCGGAGACGATCACGGAAGTAGTCACGACGAGCCTCGCTATCTTGGTTTCGCAGGATTCCGTACTCCACGGTAACCGCTACGCCCGAGTTGCCGGTACGCAGGTAGCGGCTACCTTCGAGTAGTGAGCAACGTTATGGATTCGTCCGATTTCATCCCCGCGGACTACGTCGTCGCCATCGATCACGTCGGTGTCGCCGTGCCAGACCTGGATGTCGCGGTTGCCTGGTATGCCGAGAATCTGGGCATGATCGAGACCCACCGCGAGGTCAACGACGCCCAAGGCGTGCACGAGGCGATGCTCTCGCTGCCCGGCGCCCCCGACCGCGGGACTGCCCTGCAGTTGCTGGCTCCGCTCAACGAGGAGTCGACCATCGCTAAGTTCATCGACCGTAACGGCGCGGGCCTGCAACAACTGGCCTACCGGGTCACCGACATCGACGCCGTCTCCGCGCACCTGCGCGGGCGGGGTCTGCGTTTGCTGTACGAGGCGCCGAGGCCTGGAACAGCGGATTCCCGCATCAATTTCATCCATCCGAAGGATGCTGGCGGTGTGCTGATCGAGTTGGTCGAGCCGAACGCGAATGTTACGCACTAGTATCAAGATCGGGCGGGCAAAACTCTTCGGAATCACATTCGCGGTCGAGTCACCATCAGGTCTCTGTAGGCTGTAGTTTGTGTGCCATGTCGTCACCTGAGTCCGATCGCAATCGCTTCGTTGCACTGCCCTTCACCGTTGTGCGCAAGGGTTATGCGCAAGACGAGGTACGCAACTACTTCGACCGCTTCGACGCCGAACTAAGGGTCACCGCTACCGACCGGGATGCTGCTGCGGCACAAGCCCGTAACCTCGCGAGCCAGCTCGAGGATGCGCGTGACGAGATCGACGAGCTCCGAAAGGAGGTCGACCGACTCTCGGTGCCGCCCACCACCGCGGAAGGCATGTCCGACCGCATCTCCCGCATGCTGCGGCTGGCCTCCGACGAGGCCTCCGAGGTTCGGGCCCTGGCCCAGGCCGAGGCCGCGGAGATGGTGTCGATCGCGGAGCAGCAAGCCACCGAGATGCGTGGCAAGTACGAGTCGTTGCTGGCCGAAACCAAGGAAAAGCGCGAGGCGCTCGAGATCGAGTTCGAGCAGACCCTGGCAAACGCGCGCACCGAGTCCGCCAAGATCATCGAGGCGGCCCAGGCCGAGGCCGACCGCCTCGGCAAGGAAGCCGACGCCAAGCGCAAGGCGACCCAGCAGGACTTCGAGGTCACCATGGCGGAGCGGCGCACCAAGCTCACCCGCGCCATGGAGGAGCTGGAGGCCACCAGCCGCGCCGAGGCCGCACAGCGGATCAAGGACGCGACCGACGAGGCCAACCGCCTCATCACCTCCGCGACCCAGACCTCCGAGCGCAAGATCGCGCACGCGAAGGAACTGGCCGAGGAGATGCGCGTGCTGCGCGGACGCGTGCTCGCCCAGCTGCTCGGCATCCGCGGCCAGCTCGACTCGGTGCCCGCGATGCTCGCCGCGGTCAACCGGGAAAGCGAACTGCTGGACGGTGTTCCGGATCAGCGCAAGTCGATCAGCAACAACACCAAGCAGGTCGCCGGCTCCAGCCGCAAGGCCATCCCCGAGGTCGCCTCGGAAGAGGACGACATCGTCGACGAGGAGCGCGAGAACGCCGACATCAGCAACTAGAAATCGGCGGGCCAAGCGGCGACTAACGCAGTAACCCAACCGAATCCACACCAAGGCCGCCCCTTCACCGGGGCGGCCTTCCTAATTCCCTGGGCGAGTAGAGCTTCGGGCAGCTGGACTTCAGCGCCGCACGCTCACGACCATCGGCGCGTGATCCCCCGGGTCTGGCGACCATTCCAACAACCGCGGTGCCAATGTCTGCGATCGTCCTCACCGCCGTCCGCAGCCCAGGCGACGATGTGCGCCACCCCCAGCGCGATCTCGTGGTCACACCCCGGGCAGCGGTAAACCTTCACCGCACGCGCACCGGGGATGGTGCGAACGACATAGGTCTCGTCCCCGCCGGGCCCCGCCTCGGTCCGACCGAAGACATCACCGAGCGGCGCGCCGCCCGTCCGCGAGCGGCCCGTCTGACCGTCTGCGCGCGGTTTCCGACGAGGCATGCTGCCAGCCTATTACTCGCGCGCAGGCGGCTCTGCTCGACCGCTGTACGAAGGTGCTGCGGTGCCGGATGGATCAGCCGGCTCGACCTGCCGCAATCTGTCCGGATGTGGCACAGTAGGGCACCGCCGGAACGCCCCGCCGACCAGCTTCGCAGCAATCTCACAGGGAATACCGGGATCGAACACAGCGGCGTCCGCGATCATGGAGACACCGCACAGACACGGAGGTATCGATGGCCGTCGCGACGACCACGGACGACCACATACCGGTCGTCGGTTCTCGTTGGTGGCGTCCGAAGGTGCCCGCGACCGTCGGCTATCTGTCCGCACTGGTCATCGTCACCTCGATCTTCTCGGCCCTGAGCGATTCCGCTCAGTCGACAGTGGTGCTGCACGCCAGCACCAACCTGCACAACCTGCTGCAAGGCCGGGTCGTGACCTTGCTGTCGAGCGCGCTGGTGATCGGGGATGTCGGCACGGCGTGGTTGATCATGCCGCTGCTGGCCTGTCTGCTCGCGCTGGCGGAGCTGCGCTTCGGTGCGCTGCACATGGTGCGCGTCTTCCTGGCCGGGCACATCGGCGCGACCCTGCTCGTCGCGGCGGGGCTCTGGGTGGCGGTCGAGTTCGATTGGATGCCGGCCAGTGTGCGCTGGAGCGAGGACGTCGGTATCAGCTACGGCGCCATGGCGTTGATCGGCGCGCTGGTCTTCGTCGTGCCGAGCAGGCTGCGGATCGCCTGGGCCACAGTGTGGTTCACGGCCGCGGTGGCCGGTGTGCTGCTCGGACAGAACTTCACCAGCGTCGGACATCTACTGGCGTTCTGCATCGGCTCGGGCGTCGGCTACGGCATGATCCGGACCAAGACGCCGGTCACCCGCCGGTTCAGCAAGGTGGAGAAGGCGTTGCTCGGCACCAGCGTGATTCTGGCCGCCGCCGTACTCTTCGGCTGAGCGACGAGATGCCGCGAGTCGGGGCGGGCTGACGTCCACGACCGTCGATTGGTCACCTAGAGTGCTTGGGTGCGCCTAGTGATTGCTCGCTGTCAGGTCGACTACGTAGGGCGACTCACCGCCCATCTCGCGATGGCCCGCCGCCTGCTGATGGTGAAAGCCGACGGCTCGGTCCTCGTGCACTCCGACGGCGGCTCGTACAAGCCGCTGAACTGGATGAGCCCCCCGTGCTGGCTCGAAGAGCGAAGCGCCGCCGACATACCCGAGGGCGCTAAGGCCCTCTGGGTGGTCACCAACAAGGCCGGCGAGGAACTCCGCATCACCATCGAGGACATCGAGCACGACTCCTCGCACGAGCTCGGCGTCGACCCCGGTCTGGTGAAAGACGGTGTCGAAGCCCACCTCCAGGTCCTGCTCGCCGAGCACGTGACCACCCTCGGCCCCGGCTACAGCCTGATCCGGCGCGAGTACATGACCGCGATCGGCCCGGTCGACCTGCTCTGCCGGGACGCCGAAGGCGCCACCGTCGCCGTCGAGATCAAGCGCCGCGGCGAGATCGACGGCGTCGAACAGCTCACCCGCTACCTCGAACTCCTCAACCGCGACCCGCTGCTCGCACCGGTAGCAGGCGTCTTCGCCGCCCAGCAGATCAAGCCGCAGGCCCGCACCCTCGCCGAGGATCGCGGAATCCGTTGCCTCGTCCTCGATTACGACGCCCTGCGCGGTACCGAGAGCACCGAATTCCGGCTGTTCTGAACGAGAACGCTGCGGCCCCGACTCTTTCGGGGGTCATGGGTCGGGACCGCGTCCGGATATTTCGGTGTGCGGCGAACGACGTATCAGTACCTTGCAGCGTCTCCGGCACTCATCGCTGCCACAGCGGACGCTTTCGGACGGTAGGCCATACAGGCGGCCGAGGCATCGTAGGCGGCCAGGAACAGCACGGTATCGGCGGCGTCGAGTACACCGGAGTCTTGCGCATGCAGATACGCGTGGACCGGTGCCGCAGAGTACGGGTCGCCCAAATCAGGCGGGACACCAACCACCGACGCAGGGGCGAGCCCGAGCGTATCAGCAAGGCGCGCAGGGAATCCACGGCGCGGCGCCGGGGCAAGGAGCACCGCGCGTCCCGCCGCGAAATCGCGGTCGTCGATTTCTTCCTCCACAAGGCAAGCACGTACCGCCGCGACAGCCAGGGGGAGCGGGTCGTCTCCAGCCAGTGTCGTTACGGTCGAGCGGCCGGCCACCCCGGCTTCGTTGATATCCAGCCAGGCGGACGGCCCGACCGAGCCGGTGGTGTCACGAATCTGCATGCGGCCGAATCCGCCTGCGGTGGAACAATTTCCGATCAGCATAGCGGCGGCACCTGTGGTGTAGGGAAATCCGACCACGCCACACTCGGTCGATGGATGGGTGTCCCCGGCCAGTAGCAGCACATACTCGACCTCCCCGGTGGCCAAGAAGCATTCGGCGGTGGTGAAGGCATGCAGGAGGCCGTTGGCGCCGTGTAGCAGGTCGAAGGAAACAACGGGAACTCGGCCCGGCTCATACTCGACGCCGAGGCCGATCCGTTTCTGGATGAGCGCGGCCGCAGCGGGCTCGACGAGATTGCTGTCCCGGAATACACCTGTGTTGACCAGCATTCCGACCTCGTCGACGGTGACGCCCGCGCTGTCGAGACAGGTGCGTGCGGCGCGTGCGGCCAGCTCGAAATAGCTACCGGTATCCGGATCGGTGTTCACCGCGGCGGCGAGGATCATGGTTGGCACGGCTCAGGCCTCCAGTCGTGAGATGGTCGCGGCAAGGTGACCGGACACTGTGCCGGATGCCTGGGGTGTCATCAGGATCTTCGAGCCCTTGGGAATCTTCTGCTGCGCGAGATGCTCGTGCAGGACCACGAAGTGCGATGTCGATGCCGTATTCCCGTACTCGTGCAGCACATCGAGCGCCTCCGGCATCAGGGTATCGAAGTGCCGCTCGACCATGTGCGAAATGTACTCAGCGAGCGGACGACTGAACTGGTGCTGAATGATGTAGTCGAACTTCTCGCTCTCCCAGCTACGGCCGTTTTCCTTCAGGAAGGTTTCCATACGTTGAATCCCTTGCAGGTATCTGGCCGGATTCTGCATGGCACGATTGTCGGTGTAGAGCGCGATCCCGTTCGAGCTGTCGCTGGGCATACCGAGGCAATACTCGGCCCCGTCGGCGACAGTCATGAGCTCGACGTAATGGATCTCGTCGTCATCGTCCCCACGCCCGTCGAGCACGACAGCCACCCCCGCATCGCCGACCGTCAGCGCCGCGAACTGCGGATCGTACGGCCTGCTGATCTCACGCACCGCCGTTTCGGCGCTCGGCGTGATCTGCTCGCCGCTGACCACCAGCCCATTGCGTACCACCCCGGCCTTGATCATCCGGTCCAGCACAAGGACTCCCGTGATCATCCCCGCACACGCATTGGAGACGTCGAAATGCCTGGCTCGCGTCGCACCGATGGACTGGCCGAGCATCTGCGCGAATGCCGGTGCCCCGCAGAAGATTCCCTTGCCGCGGAACCGAGTTATCGACGTCGAGATGACGATGTCGAGTTCATCGGCCGCGTAGTCGGAACGCGCGAGGCAATCGTCGATGGCACGTCGGGCCAACTCGAAAGAGCATTCGTACCGGTCCGGATGAGAGTCGTACACCCGCCGATTCTTGATCCCGGTGATCCGCTCCAGATCCGGCGCCCGCCGCACTTTTAGCTTGGCGACCAATTCCTCGGTGGAGACAACGGCTTCCGGTGTGTAGCGGCCGATCGACTCGAAACGCGTACGCGGCATTTCCCCTGCTTTCTGCAGATCAGTCATGCACCAACAAGTGTCACCAGGTTGTGGAACATTGTTTTCAGCTAGCTCACTCCGGATGAGCGCCCGATCCCTGTCGCGGCCACGTCGGCGACGACCGTGCGCACCAGTGCCGAATCATCCGGCACGGAATGCGAAGTCTTCCGCCCCACAGCACTTCTCGGACGAAGCGAGGGGAACCACCAGTTCCAGCGACCCATGATCTGCATCAGAGCGGGCACCAGGACGAGCCGGATCACTGTGGCGTCGACAATCAAAGCCGCGGCGATGGCGAATCCCATTACCCGCAAGCCGCTGATCTCGGATACCAGCAAGCTGCCGAAGGCGACGGCCAGGATCGCCGCAGCCAGTGATATCGGTTGAGCGGTGCGTTGCAGGCCGACCGCGACCGAACCGCGGTTATCGCCGGTTGCCTTGTACTCCTCCTGGATTCGACGAACGAGAAACAGTTCGTAGTCCGTGGACAGCCCGAACAGCAGCACGAAGACGACCAACGGCACCTGTGGCCAGATCAGCCCTTGGCCGGACGAGGCTGACACGTCGTCGCCTCCGTCGCCTTGGAACAGCAGCACGGTGAGCCCGAACGCCGCACCGGTCGCCAACAGGCTCATGGCGAGCGCTTTCATCGGTAGCAGCAGGCTACGGAGCACCACCACCAGCAGAGCAAACATCAGGACCAGCACACAGCCGACCACCCACCACAGCTTCGTCGAGGTCTCGGTGAGGATGTCGGTGACAAGGGCGCTGGAACCACCCACGAGCACTTGGACGCCGGGCGGTGTGGCGGCGGGCACGATCTCCGCGCGAATCCGCTGCACCAGCCGGACAACAGCAGGCGAGTCGGGTGGATGCCTCGGGACGACAAGCACAGCGGTGAGGTCGACGCCATTGTCGAACGTGGTGGCAGCGGCCACTTCCCGGTCCGCATGCAGCGCGGCGATCAGCGGTCCAGCGTCCGGCTCCTCGGTATCGGGAGGCCGTTTCAAGGTAAGGAAGAAGGTACTCGTCAAGCCGGGCACGTCGCGGTCCGCGATTGCGTGACCGGCGAGGTCCGCTGTGTCGGCGAGTGCACGGCGCTCCAAGTTTATGCCCAACCGCATATCGGGCATCGGCATAGCGAGCAACAGCAGCCCCGCGGTGACGGCAATGGCATAAGGCCACGGGTGACGCATCAGATGCTCTGCCCAGCGAGCGAGCAGACTCCGCCGGTCGGGCGCGCCGTCAGGCACCGAACTACGCCGCGCCATCCACCGGGGACGCCACTCGAGCCGTCCGCTCAGCGCCACCAGCAGAGCTGGCAGCAGCGAGACCGACGCGACCAACGCGACCACGGTCACTGTCATGGTGCCGATCGCGGCCTGAGCGAATACATGCCAGCGAACCAGAAACAGACTCACACACGCCAGGAACAAGATCAGTCCCGAATACACCACCGTTCGCCCCGTAGTACTCGCCGCCGTCGCGACAGCCTGCTCCGGGCTGGACCCGGCCGCCAGCTCTTCGCGGTAGCGGTTCGTCACGAACAACGCGTAGTCGATACCGACTCCCAATCCCACCGCGTTCACCCCGACAAGCAGCATGCCGTCCACCGGAAAGACGTCGGTCAACAGGGCGAACAGGCCCAAGGTCGTCGACACCGATGCGCCGGCGACGACCGTCGGCACCAGTGCGGCCACCGGGGCCCGTAACCCCAACAGCAGCACCACGATCGCAGCAGGTACCGCGACCAGCTCGATGCGCATCAGGTCGGCGATCTCCGCCTCCTGCATTGCCTGACCGAATGCCGACACCCCGACCAGATACGTCCGCACGGTACCGTCGGACGCGGCTCGGGTCGCCCCATCGACCGCGGCCTGCTGGGCCGGTATCCGGCCCTGGCGGTCCTGGTCTTCGCCGGAGGTCCCCACCAACAGATATGCCGCATGCTCATCATCGAATAGCGGGCGCAGCGGTTGCAGCGTTTCATCGAGCGCCGTGGGCCGGTGATCGGAGTCGCCGGCCACCGGTAGCAATACCGCCTTCTCGATGCCGTCTTGGCGTCCCAACTCGACCATCGCCGCCTTGATCGCGGCTCGGAACACCGGATCCATGGCCGCATGTACGGGCGAGTGCACCACCGCGATCATCGGGTCGTTGCCGAGTGACGGGAGGCCCGCGCCGAGGATCTCCCCCGCCCGTTGCGATTCCGACCCGGAGACCTCGATCGGCGGCGATACCACCGAGCCCAGTAGGTGCGGCAATCCGAACAATCCGATCACAACCACTAACAGCCAGCCGGCGAATACTCGGCGCCGATACCGAGCCATCGTCACAGCCAGCTGAGCCAAAGCATCCTTGCGCCCGGTGGGCACATCCCACTCCGTTTCCTGAATGGATCTCTGCTAGGTGTCGAACGCCGCGCCGATCAAGATCGGCGCGGCGGAAACCTCAACCGAGTTCGTCTTCGGCCTACTACTCCTTGGTGGTGTACTTGATCTTGGACACCTTGTAGGAGCCATCCGGAAGTGCCTTGCACTCCTTCATCTTCGGGACCTCCGAGACGGTCCCTTCGATGTTCATCGTCTCGTCAGCGTCGGTTGCCGTGGCCTTCCCCGTCGTCTCGCCCAGCGCAACGGTGAATGTCACCACGGTCCCGGTCTTGGACTTTGTCTTGGTGCCGTCGTCGTTCTCGCTCTCCGCGACAACAGGCGCCGTGTAGACGCACTTACCACCCTTCGTCTCGAACGTGATGTCCTCCGCCTCACCCTCGGTGGTGCCCGGACAGCCGTCTTCGTTATCGTCGCCGAATCCACCCATACCGGTCGCCGAGGTCCCGCTGATGGTGACCTTGCCGGTACCCCCCTTGCATTCGACCGGGTCGGCCGTCGAATCAGGGGCAGCGGCGATGCCATAGCCGACCGCGGACATCGCCAGCAGTCCTGCGGCGACGTAAGCCAAACGCCGCGTTCCTGTCCGGCGGGTGCGCGTCGGACTTGTCGACTCGGGCTCTTCTGTTCCTTCGATTGCCATCACATACCTTCCCAACGACTGAGAGATCACTCGAACAACACCTCCGCGGGTCTATAACCCGAGACGGAGGCTGTGACGATCCTGCTGAGAGCCTGGTGAAGATAGACTGCGCGCAGAACCTACCATGTGGAATGGTCATCTAGCATTCGTTGCCGCAGTGCCGCTGGATGGTATTCCGCATGGAATTTCCGCTGGTCACGGGACTCATCGGTCGACTATTCGATGAAATGTCAAGGAGGCCGCGAGTGCTGGCGGGCCCGGAAACGACGAAACCCCCCAGCGTGAGCTGGGGGGTTTCGTGAAGGATGTTCCGGCGGTGTCCTACTCTCCCACACCCTGTCGAGTGCAGTACCATCGGCGCTGGCAGGCTTAGCTTCCGGGTTCGGAATGGGACCGGGC
>NZ_JBIUBB010000002.1:778305-1300781 GCF_044547795.1 Nocardia sp. NPDC052316 | reverse complement strand
CGGTAACGGGTGTAGGTGACTGGTACTAATCGGCCGAGGACTTACCAACAAAGAAGCTACGCGTCCACTGTGCAGTATCTGAAACAACACACAGACACTGCAGCAGACACACAGTCTGCGAACCTCCTTGAGGGGGTTTCGCTGGCTGGTTCGTGTGTCAGCGCTGCTGTGTGGATAGTTTCATAGAGTTACGGCGGCCATAGCGGCAGGGAAACGCCCGGTCCCATTCCGAACCCGGAAGCTAAGCCTGCCAGCGCCGATGGTACTGCACTCGACAGGGTGTGGGAGAGTAGGACACCGCCGGAACATCATTCACGAAAGCCCCCCAACACAGTTGGGGGGCTTTCGTCGTTCCCGGACAACAACGCGAACGTCGAGCGCGGACGGCGCGCCAGAATCCGCACCACTTCTCGGGACCCCGCACCCACTGCGGGAGTCCAGAGCCAGTGCGCATCCCGAGAAACAGTGCAGCTCAGTCGATTAGCAGTGCAGCTCGGCTCGGCTACCTCCGAATTGGGCGACGGGCTCCGAGTTCGGCCGACTCGGCCGCCGCACGACCGTCATCCCAACCGTTCGCATTGGGGATGGAGACACCACGATTCCGCACTTCCGGGAACAGCGAATCGAATGCCTTGTCCACTTGCAGCTGACGCGAAGCGAGCACCGGCAGCAATCGTGCGGAATCGACTGATTGCGCGATAGTGCTCTCGTTCGCCGCCGACAATCGTTCACCGATCCGGGTGGCATAGGCGATGAGGAACGACTTCCGATACGAACGACTTCGCGAGTCTGCGCTGCGCTCAGCCTGGTTACCGCTGGCGATCATCGCCCTGGTCGCTTGCACGAGCAATGAGGTCGTCATCAGCTCCACGACATCCAGATCGTTTTCGTCGCCGACGACCGTCATGAACCCCCAGCCCGAGGAGAAGATCGCCCGGCACCGATTGGCTTTGGTCACCACATCGACCAACAGTGCCTTGGCATCGACATACGGCGTATCCAGCCAAATCCTGCGCGCACCAGGCAGATCCGGTATTGAAGTGTCCGCGTCGACCAAGACGCGGTCCACCGCGTACTTGGTCATCAACTCCTGTGCCTTCGCCGACAGCGTCTCGGCCTCGTCCGGAAACGACGTCGACTCGGCTTTCGCCAGCAATCCCCGCACCCGGCTCAGTATCTTCTCGTCCACATGGTGATGATCCGAGGCATGCGGTCGGGCAGTGCCGGGTAATGGCCGGATGAGCTCCAACTTCGGCAGCCGAATCAACAACGCCAACGCCTCGACCACGGTGGTGAGCGCTTCGTCCGCGGTCAGTAATTGCTTCGTCGCCCATTGACCGAGGTGTGGCGCGGACTCGGACCACCACACCACAGCTTCGAGCTCCGCGAGCTGCGCGCGCCACGTCTCATCTACCGACGCGGGCGCGAATGGGCGCATATACGCGGCGATCACATCGGTCAGCAGCGCCACCGCATACTCGTCGAGCTGCCGCCGCGCGGCCTGGTGCACATCCTCGGGCAGCCAGCCGTACTGAAAGATCCGCGAAACAATGTGCTGTCCCGCAAGATGCGCACCCTGCTCCACGGGTGGTGTCAACGCCCCACGCCCGACCAGCGCAGTCGCACAACGCCGGGCCGCCGTCGTAACGCCTTGCGCGAACTCCATCGCAGCAGCCATCACGGCATTGGCGATCTGCTCAGTATCCGCCGGCACCGCCCTAGCGGACGCTTCTTGCGCAGACCGGAAGGCAGAACCGCCGGACGGGCCGCTATCCGTGCGGCGCCCCGCGCGCTTCCGACGATTCTGCTTACCCATGCTCGCCGCTCCTCGTCGCAGTCCTCCGGTGCCGATGTCCTGCAACGATAGGCAACTCGTGGGTACCGACATCCCTCGGGTGCGACCACTCCGACTGCGGAGTGCATGTCCCAGAAGGCCAAGCCGAATCCGGTCGTACGCCGAGTGCGGCGAGGCGCAGATGCTGTTCGACGGCGGGTGGTGGACGCTATATGCCTCAGCGATGTGCGGTACTCGAAAGAGCCGCAGTCAGCTGCCGCGCGGCATCGAGGGTCGCCGAGATATATTCGTCCCGTTCAGGTTTGGCTACCTCCGCGCGAAGCGGGCCGAGCTGTACCTCGTAGGCGGCGGTACCCGTGGCATCGAAAACCGGGGCCGCCAGATAGCTCAATGCCAGCGCGTCATCGGAGTCCAATTCACTCCTGGTGAACGGCCGCGACGTGAGCGCGGCGAGCTGGCGCAGGGCGCGGGTGCGCAGATGTGGCTGCAGCAGTTCGGATCCCACGGCACCGAGTAGATCGGCCAGCAGGTCGACCAGGCCAGCGTCATCGGCGCGTGGCCGGAAGACAGCGACGCCGCGTTCCCGGACGACGGCGAGCAACGTGCTCGCGGTGCGCCGGTCGGCACCGGCGGCGGTCGCGGTCCACGCGTTCTGTTCGCTCGCCGAACGCCACGGCATCACGCTCGCCCCGGCCGGGAACTGCAGCGGAATGCGATGCCCGACCGGGATGCCGGGGACCACGCGGTCGGTGCCGTGGCGGACGTCGAGAACGGTGAGGCGATCGGGCTCGATGCGGCTGAATGTCGCGCCCGAGCCGGTCCGTTCGGCAAGTTCCGCAAGCACCGTGCCGACGCCGGAGGGGAGTGTTATGCCGGGCAAGCCGGCCAGTGCGGGGCCGATGGCGTAGCCGCGCTGTGGATCCCGGCCGACCCAACCGGCCGCGTCGAGCTCGGTGAGGATCGCGGTCGCGGTGGCGCGAGCGATGTCGAGGCGTTCGGCGATCCCGGCGACGCTGATCGGTTCGGTCGACGTCGCGAGCAGCGAAACGATCTCGATGACCCGGCGCGTCGGCGGCGACGCTGAGCGGTCCGGCATGACGGAACCCCTTGTTTCTCCTCGGACGAGCGACCTACTATGTGACGAATATTAGTGCATTGATCGTCGAATATTCGACACCTCGTACGGGGTGTCGGCTACGGCGCGGATGGAGCGCGAATGATTCTGGATCGATTCCGCATAGACGGGCAGGTCGCCGTGGTGACCGGCGCAGGACGCGGCCTCGGCGCCGCGATCGCGGTGGCTTTCGCGGAGGCGGGCGCGGACGTCGTCATCGCCTCGCGCACCAAGAGTCAATTGGACGAGGTGGCCGAACGAGTGACCGCGGGAGGGCGTCAGGCCCATGTGGTCCCCGCGGACTTGAGCGATATCGAGGCGACCGCCGCACTCGCCGGTGTCGCGGTGGAACGCTTCGGCCGGTTGGACATCGTGGTCAACAATGTCGGCGGCGCTATGCCGTGCCCACTGCTCGACACCACTCCGCAGGCCCTGATGGACGCATTCAACTTCAACGTCACCAACGCCCACGCACTCGTTCGCGCCGCGGTGCCGCACATCCTCGAAACCGCCGGTGGCGGTTCGATTCTCAACATCACCTCGACCATGGGCCGGTTGCCGGGCCGTGCGTTCGCGGCGTACGGCACCGCAAAAGCCGCGCTGGCGCACTACACCAAACTCGCTGCACTCGACCTGAACCCGCGCATCCGGGTGAACGCCATTGCCCCCGGCTCGATCCTGACCTCCGCTCTGGAGATCGTCGCGAGCAACGACACGATGCGCACCGAACTGGAAACCAAGACACCGCTGCACCGCCTGGGTGAGCCCGAGGACATCGCCGCGGCCGCGCTCTATCTGGTTTCTCCGGCGGGCAGGTACCTCACCGGCAAGGTGCTCGAGCCCGACGGCGGCCTGATCGCCCCCAATCTCGACCTTCCGATCGGGGATCTGTGACATGACCTATCGCGTAGTGCAGTGGGGCACCGGCAATGTCGGCAAGCACGCCCTGGCGGGTGTCATCGCCAACCCCGACCTCGAGCTGGCGGGTGTCTGGGTATCGGGTTCGGCCAAGGACGGTATGGACGCGGGAACCCTTGCGGGACTCGATCATCCGGTAGGAGTCGCCGCGTCGATGGACACCGACGCGATTCTCGCGGCCCGACCCGATTGTGTCGTCTACTGCTCGATGACCGACAACCGCCTGATGGAGGCCCTCGCCGATCTGCGGCGGATCCTCAGCGCCGGAATCAATGTCGTCGCCTGCGCCCCGGTGTTCTTTCAATATCCCTACGGCGTTCTACCCGACGATCTGCTGAAGCCGGTGCAAGAGGCGGCGGCACAAGGCAATGCGTCGCTGTGGGTCAACGGCATCGATCCGGGGTTCGCCAATGACCTACTGCCGCTGGCGCTCGCGGGCACCTGCCTGCGCATCGATCAGCTGCGCTGTATCGAGATCGTGGACTACGCCAGTTACGACAATCGCGAAGTCATGTTCGACATCATGGGTTTCGGCAAACCCCTGGACGACATCCCGATGCTGCTCCAACCGGGCGTGCTGTCGCTGGCCTGGGGCGGCACCGTCCGCCAGCTCGCCGCGGGCATCGGCGTGACCCTCGACGCGGTCACCGAGACCTACCAGCGGATCCCGGCCGACCACTCCTTCGACATCGCCACTGGCCACATCGCCGAAGGTACCGCGGCCGCACTGCGTTTCGAGGTCCGCGGCATGGTCGGCGACGAGCCGGTCACGGTCCTGGAACACGTCACCCGGCTACACCCGGGCCTCTGTCCGGACTGGCCGCAACCGGCCCACCACGAGGGCTCGTATCGGGTCGAGCTCACCGGCGAACCCAGCTACGCCATGGATCTGGTGACGTCGAGCCGCAACGGCGATCACAACCACGCCACCCTGCTTGCCACCGCTATGCGCATCGTCAATGCGATCCCCGCCGTAGTCCGTGCGCCCGCCGGCATTTTGACCGCCTTGGACCTGCCCCTGATCACGAACCCCGCACAGCGTTAGGCCCTGTGTCGAAGTCCCATCCGGCGCCCCCATGGTCTGGGTGGACTTCGACACGCCCTAGCCCTGTTCGCGCGGGCGATACCGCTCGAGCAACCGCACATGCCCCGGCTCGAGCTCCTCGACCGAGCCGACGCCGAGCAGTTTCATGGTCCGCACGATCTGCGTACGGAGAATGTCGATCGTGCGGTCCACGCCCGCCTCGCCGCCGGCCATCAACCCGTACAGGTAGGCGCGACCGACGAGGGTGAACCGCGCACCGTGCGCGAGCGCGGCGACTATGTCGGCACCGTGCATGATGCCGGTGTCGAGGTGTACTTCCAGGTCATCGGCCACCTCGCGAGCCACCGAGGGCAGCAGATGCAGCGGTACGGGTGCGCGATCCAGTTGCCGCCCACCATGATTCGACAGGATGATGCCGTCGACACCGAGCCCGGCCAGGCGCTTGGCGTCATCGACCGTCTGCACGCCCTTCACCAGCAGCTTGCCCGGCCATTGCGCCCTGATCCAGGCCAGATCGTCGAAGCCGACGGTCGGGTCGAACATGGCGTCGAGCAGTTCGGCCACCGTCCCCGACCAGCGGTCCAGTGAGGCGAAGGCCAGCGGTTCGGTGGTCAGGAAGTCCCACCACCACCATGGCCTGCGCAGCGCGTCGACCGCGCCGCGCAGCGTGATCGACGGCGGCACCGTCATGCCGTTGCGGACGTCGCGCAGCCTGGCTCCCGCCACCGGCACGTCGACGGTGACGACGAGGGTGTCGAATCCGGCCCGTGCGGCCCGCTCGACGAGCGCCAGCGAACGGTCGCGATCGGTCCACATATAGAGCTGAAACCAATTGCGCGCGCCGGCGCCGGTGCCCGCGGCGACATCCTCGATCGCGGTGGTCCCCATGGTGGACAGCGTGAACGGGATGCCCGCCCGCTCGGCGGCGCGCGCCCCGGCCAGCTCCCCGGCCGTGTGCATCATCCTGGTGAATCCGGTGGGCGCGATGCCGAAGGGCAGCGCGGCCGACTTGCCGAGGACCTGGACCGTGGTGTCGGCGGTGCTGACGTCGCGCAGAATCGCGGGCTGGAACTCGATGTCGGAGAACGCTTCCCGGGCCCGCGCGAGGCTGATCTCCGCGTCGGCCGCGCCGTCGGTGTAGTCGAACGCGACCTTGGGTGTGCGTTTACGGGCCAGCTCCCGCAGATCCCAGATCGTCTGTGCGCGAGCTAGTTTGCGCTCTCGGCCACCGAACGGCCGCTCGAATTTGACCAGCGGTGCGAGGTCGCGCGGCCGCGGTATCCGGCGCGCGGTCATCGGCGTGCCCCCGCGGCCTGGGCCGCCGCGCGTAGGCGTAGGGAATGCATGCCGCCGTCGACCTCCAGCATTGTCGCGGTGATGGACGCCGCCGCCGGACCGGCCAGATACGCCACCGCACTCGCGACTTCCGCGGCGGTGACCAGGCGTCCGTGTGGCTGACGTGCTTGCAGCGCGGCCATTTCCGCGTCGGGGTCCGCGCTGCTCGCCAAGAGCCGCTGTACCCAGGGCGTATCGACGGTCCCCGGATTGACGCAGTTCACCCGGATACCGTCGGCGAGGTGATCGGCCGCCATCGCGCGGGTCAGCGACAGAATTGCCCCTTTGCTGGCGCTGTAGACGGCACGATCCGGCAGCCCGGTGGTGGCCGCGATCGAGCAGATGTTCACGATCGCGGCGGCGGGTGACCGGCGCAGGTGGGGCAGCGCGGCGCGGGAGACACGCACCGTGCCAAGGACGTTGACCTCGAACACGCGGCGCCATTCGTCGTCGGTGTGGTCGGCGATGGTGCCCTGTGCGCCGATGCCCGCATTGTTGACGAGGATGTCGATCCGGCCGTAGGCGTCGACCACTCCCGCGATGGCACCGCGGACCGATTCGTCCTCGGCGACATCGCACCGCAGGGCGATGCCCGAGGTGTTGCCAGGGTGCAGATCGAGTACCGCCACCCGCGCGCCCGCCGCCGCCAAGGTCTCGGTGACGGCCATCCCGATGCCGGACGCACCACCGGTGACCACTGCTACCAGCCCGTCGAACGTGCTTTGTACCGACATACCGCCCACCTTCTCACCTCGGTTCCGGTGCGATAGCTCGACCCGGACAGATCCGATGTTTAACACGGGCGAACATAACACCGATCGCTGGCATCCGCGCGAGATTGCCACTGCGCAACCAGGATTGACGGATTTTCCATCTCCCATTGCGTCAGAAGACATCCGATGTATAGTCGTGACCCAGATCACTATCTGGAACGAGGATCACCCATGGCGCACCTCACGGCACTGGACACGCTCGACGTCCGGTTCCCGACCTCGCGCGAGCTGGACGGCTCGGACGCGATGAATCCCGACCCCGATTATTCGGCCGCCTACGTGATCCTGCGCACCGACGATCCGGCGGGCCCGCAGGGCCACGGCTTCGCGTTCACCATCGGCCGCGGTAACGACGTCCAGCGCGTCGCCATCCAATCGCTGGCGCACTCGGTGGTCGGTCGATCGGTGGCCGAGATCGCCGGGAACCTCGGAGGATTCGCGCGATCGCTCACCGCGGACTCCCAGCTGCGCTGGCTCGGTCCCGAAAAGGGTGTCATGCACATGGCGGTGGGCGCCGTGCTCAACGCCGCGTGGGATCTCGCGGCGAAACTGGCCGGAAAACCGGTGTGGCAGTTGGTCGCCGAGATGTCCCCGGAGGAGATCGTCGACCTCGTCGACTTCCGCTACCTCACCGACGCGCTCACTCCGGCCGAGGCGCTCGCGATCCTGCGCCGTGCCGAACCCGGCAGGCAGGAACGCATTGCTCGGCTACTCGACACCGGCTATCCGGCATACACGACCTCGCCGGGCTGGCTCGGCTACTCCGACGAGAAGCTCGCCCGGCTGGCCAGGCAGGCGGTGGCCGACGGTTTCGGCACCATCAAGATCAAGGTCGGCCGCGATGTGGACGAGGACGTGCGCCGGGTCAAGGTCGCCAGGGAGGCGATCGGACCCGATATCGGGCTGGCCGTCGATGCGAACCAGCGCTGGGACGTCGACGTCGCGGTGGACTGGATCGCCAGGTTGGCGTCGGCGAATCCGGCCTGGATCGAGGAGCCGACCAGCCCGGACGACATCCTCGGCCACGCCGCGATCCGCCGCCGGGTCGCGCCGGTGCGCATCTCGACCGGCGAGCACGGGCAGAACCGGATCTTGTTCAAGCAGCTGCTGCAGGCCGGTGCCGTCGATCTCGTGCAGATCGATGCCGCCAGGGTCGCCGGTGTCAACGAGAACCTGGCGATCCTGTTGCTGGCGGCCAAGTTCGGTGTGCCGGTCGTGCCGCACGCTGGTGGCGTCGGACTCTGTGAGCTGGTCCAGCATCTCGCGATGATCGACTATGTGGCGATCACCGGCACCACCGACGATCGCGCGATCGAGTTCGTCGACCATCTGCACGAGCATTTCCGCCATCCCGTGCGCGTGGTCGGTGGCCGCTATCGCGCGCCGCGCGAACCCGGTTTCAGCGCCGAGATGCTGCCCGCGTCGCTGCGCGACTACACCTATCCGTCCGGCGCCGCGTGGCAGGCGGATCCGCAGGCCCGCTCGATCCCACCGCAGGAGAACTCATGAAGACCGCCAGCATCATCGGCGTAGCCCTCGGCGCGACGCTGATCATTTCCTCGGGCGCCGCTTGTTCCAGGGAGCCCACCGGTACCGGTGACAGCGTGCCTGCCGTCACCGTCGGCACCGGCGCGGACAACGGCGTCCTCGTCGGTGCCGATCAACCCCGCTCGGACTCCGACTTCTGGAGCGCCTACGCGGGTTATCTCGGGCCGAAAGCCGCTGCCGCGGGGGTGAAGCTGGAGAACACCTCCTCCGACAACGACGCCAACCGGCTCAAGTCGAACGTCGACACGCTGCTGTCGAAGAACGTCAAGGCGCTCATCATGGCCCCGCAGGACACCGCCGCGGTCAAGCCCGCCCTCGCCGCCGCTGCCGCGAAGAATGTGCCGGTGGTCAGCGTCGACACCCGGCCCGACAGCGGCGGGGTGTACATGGTGGTGCGGGCCGACAACCGCGCCTACGGCACCAAGTCGTGTATCTACCTCGGCGAAACATTGAAGGGCACCGGCAAAGTCGTCGAATTCCAGGGCGATCTGAGTTCGATCAACGGACGCGATCGGTCCGAAGCGTTCGCCGAGTGCATGAAAACGCGGTACCCCGGCATCAAGGTGATCGAGATCCCCACCGACTGGAAGGGTGATCGGGCCGTCTCGGGCCTCCAGGACAAACTGCTGACCGATCCCGACATCAACGGCATCTACATGCAGGCGGGTGGCGTGTTCCTGCAGTCGACCCTGGCGCTGCTGCGGCGCAGCGACAAACTGGTGAAAGCCGGTACGCCAGGGCACATTACGATCGTGTCCAACGACGGCATCAAAGCCGAGCTGGACGCCATCGAGGCCGGCGAGATCGATGCCACCATTTCCCAGCCCGCCGACCTGTACGCGCAATACGCGGCCTTCTATGCCAAGGCCGCTGTCGACGGCCGCAAGTTCACCCCGGGACCCACCGACCACGGGTCCACGATCATCGATACCGGTGTCGGCGGGACCCTCGAAGACCAGCTACCGGCCCCGGTGGTCACCCGAACCGGCGGCAAGGTAGGCGAACTCGACACGCTGAGTACCTCCGCGCCCGGCCTGTGGGGTCACGGCGGATGACCGGCGAACCGATCGCCGAGGCGATCGACGTATCGAAACGGTTCGGCCGCAATGTTATCGCGCTCGACAAGGTCGGTCTGCGGGTGACGGCGGGCCGGACCCACGCGCTGGTCGGCCGCAACGGCGCCGGGAAGTCGACCCTGGTGTCGATCCTGACCGGGCTCACCACGCCCGATGCGGGGGAGGTGCGGTTCAACGGCGTTGCGGCGCCGTCGCCCGCCGACCGGGACGCGTGGCGTTCCCGGGTGGCCTGCGTGTATCAGAAGTCGACGATCATCCCCGATCTGTCGGTGGCGGAGAACCTGTTCGTCAACAGTCAGGGGTTCGGCGGCCGGATCATCAACTGGCGCACGGTGCGCGGCCGGGCCCGGGAGCTGCTCGACACCTGGTCGGTGCCGGTCGATGTCGACACCGTCGCGCGTGATCTGTCGGTCGAGCATCGGCAGCTGGTGGAGATCGCGCGGTCCCTCTCGCACGGCGCGCGTTTCATCATCCTGGACGAGCCGACCGCCCAGCTCGACGGACCCGCGATCAAAAGGTTGTTCAGCAGGATCACCGATCTTCAGGAGCAGGGCGTCACCTTCCTGTTCATCTCCCATCACCTCGACGAGACCTACGAGATCTGCCAGGACATCACCGTTTTCCGGGACGCGAGGCACGTGGTGACCGCGCCGGTCGCCGAGCTCGGCAAGCAGGCGCTGATCGCGGCGATGACCGGCGACTCGGTCGAGCTCGCGACGCCGGTCGCGCGGCGCGATCCCGCGGCCGCGGCCACGCCGACGCTGCGGGTCGACGGGCTCTCCCGGGCAGGCGAATTCGCCGACGTGACGTTGTCGGTCAGGCCGGGGGAGATCGCCGGACTCGCGGGTGGTGGCAGCAGCGGCCGGATCGAGGTCGCCGAAACCATCGTGGGACTGCGCAAGGCGGCCACCGGCTCGGTCCTGGTGTCGGGTGATCGGCTGCGCCGCAACGGTGTTCGCGCCGCCCTCGACGCCGGTATCGGCTTCGTGCCGCGAGACCGGCACGAGGAGGGGCTGATCCCGGAGATGAGCGTCGCCGACAACGCCACCCTCACCGTGCCGCGGCGGCTCGGGCGCCTCGGGTTGCTGTCCCGGCGCACCCGGAACACGGTGGCGGGCAAGGCCATCGAGGACCTCGGCATCAAGACCGAGGGTCCGGAGCAGAGCGTCGCGGAGCTGTCGGGCGGCAACCAGCAGAAGGTGGTCTTCGCTCGCGCGCTGGCCACCGACCCCGCCGTGCTGGTGCTGATCACGCCGACGGCGGGGGTCGACGTGCGGTCGAAGCAGACCCTGCGCGGGGTCGTGCGCGACGCTGCCGACCGCGGCACCGCCGTTCTGGTGGTGTCGGACGAACTCGATGATCTGCGCGACTGCGACCGGGTGCTGGTGATGGTGCAGGGCCGGATCGCGCGGGAATTCGAGAAAGGCTGGGGCGACAAAGAACTCGTCGCCGCGATGGAAGGACTGTCATGACCCCGACCGCTACCGGGCGCGAACCCGCGACCCGCGAGTCCACCGCGACCCGGCGGTGGCCGGGGACGGTGCGCTGGGCAGCGCTGCGCGACTTTCTGCTCGTGCCGCCGATCCTGCTGGTGCTGGTGGTCGGCTACTTCATCAACAGCAACTTCGTCTCCTCGGCCAACCTCACCAATGTGCTGACCTCGATGAGCGGTATCGCGCTCATCGTGCTGGCCGAGGTGCTGGTGCTGGTGGTCGGGCGGATGGACCTGTCGCTCGAGTCGACCTTCGGGCTGGCCCCCGGCGTCGCCATCTGGGCGACCATGGGCACCGCGAAGGTGGGCGCCTACACCTGGACCTCGCCGTGGATGGCCATTCCGATCGCGCTGCTCGTCGGGCTCGCCGTCGGCGCGCTCAACGGCGTGCTGATCGTCCGGTTCGGCTTGAACGGGTTCATCGTGACCCTGGCGATGCTCATCGCCCTGCGCGGGCTGCTCACCTTCCTCACCGAAGGCTTCACGCTGACCAAGATTCCGCCGTCGGTCGAGTGGCTCGGCAACACCAGCGTTTTCGGTGTGCCGGTGGACGTGGCGGTCTGTCTGGCCCTGTTCCTCGCGGGTTATTTCGTCCTGACCTATACGACGGCCGGGCGGGCACTCTATGCCGTCGGCGGCAACGAGGCCGCCGCGCGGGCCGCCGGTATCCGCACCGACTACGTCGTCATCACCGTGCTGGTCGTCGCGGGCGGGCTGGCCGCGGTCGGTGGGCTCATCTACTCGGGGCAGTTCGCCAGCGTGCAGGTCAGCCAGGGTGACGGGATGATCTTCCAGGTGTTCGCCGCCTGTGTGATCGGCGGTGTGGCGCTCAACGGCGGGCGCGGGTCGGTGCTCGGCGCGTTCTTCGGGGTGCTGATCCTGACGCTGATCCAGAAGCTGCTGTCCTACGGTGGCGTCAGCGCCGACTCGCTCAAGTTCATCAACGGCGCGCTGATCCTGGTGGCCCTGGTCATCACGCGCATCGCCAGCGGACGACGGCAGGAGTGAACGTGCGAATCGCGTTGCACACCAAGCTGAAACCCGGCGCCGAGGCGGCATACGAGGCGGCGCACCGGGCGGTACCCGCCGAACTCGCCGCGGCCATCGAGGCGGCCGGGGCCACCTCCTGGACGATTTGGCGCAGCGGCACCGACCTGTTCCACCTGATCGACTGTGCCGCCTACGATCTGCTGCTCAGCCGGTTGGCGGAGCTGCCCGTCAACGTGTCGTGGCAGGCGCGAATCAACGAGTATCTCGAAGGGACACACGACTATTCGGCGGCGGGAGCCGCGGCGGCCCTGCCGGTGGTGTGGGAGCTGAATCCGGCGGGGGACGCCGATGAATGACGTAGCCGACATCGTGCTCGGCGGCGCGGCTTACGCGGGTTTGTTCCGTGCGGTCGACGAGGAAGCAGCCCAGGCGGGCATCGCGGCCGCGTGGGATGCGGGCATTCGCGCCTTCGACACCGCGCCGCACTACGGCGCGGGCAGCAGCGAGGAACGCCTCGGCCGGTTCCTGCGATCGCGGCCGCGATCGGAGTACACGGTATCGACCAAGGTGGGGCGGCTGCTCTACGCGGATCCGAGCGCACCGGACGGCGTCGACGACTTCTACGGCGCACCGAAACGCGCACGGCGCCGCGACTATTCGGCGGTGGGCGTGCGGCGTTCACTGGAGGACTCGCTGGAGCGCCTCGGCCTGGATCGCATCGACCTGCTGCTGATCCACGACCCGGACGACCATCAGGAGCAAGCCCTTGCCGAGGCATTGCCCGAACTGGAGCGGATGCGCGCGGCAGGGATCGTTGCCGGGATCGGCGTCGGCGTCAACGACGCGGAGGTCGCACTGCGCTTCGTGCGGGAGACCGGCATCGACCACGTGCTGATCGCCGGTCGATATACGTTGCTGGACCGGCGTGCCGAAGCCGAGTTACTCCCCGAGTGCGCCCGCCGAGACGTTCGGGTACTGGTCGCCGGTGTGCTGAACAGCGGGATTCTGGCTGACCCGTGGCGCAGCGCGACGTTCGACTATCGGCCCGCGCAGCGGCACATCGTCGAACGGGCACAGGCGATGGCCCGGATCTGCGCGAAATACGATGTCGCGCTGCGGGCGGCGGCCTTGCAGTTCGCCCGGCGCAACCCGGCGGTCGGCGCCACGGTCATCGGCGCGGGCACCGCCGTGGAGGTCGCGGACACCATCGCGATGCTGAATACGACAGTGCCGGAGGACCTCTGGCACGAACTGGACCGGTACTCGTGAACGGCCGTCAGCGCTCAGCCCGCCGCGCGGCGCAGCCACTCCATCACACCCGCGACATGGGCCAGGGCCCTGGCGTGCGCGAGTTCGGGGTCGTGCGCGGCGATCGCGTCGCAGATGCCGCGGTGCTCGGCGACGGTGCGTTCGAAGGCCCGCTCCTCGGTGATGCCCCGCCAGATCCTGGCCCGCATGGTCGGCAGCGACAGCGACTCCAGCAGGGAGGCAAGCACTTTGTTGCCGGAGGCGGCGGCGATGGCGGCGTGGAACTCGAGGTCGAGCGTCACGAGCTCGGTCACCGACGACGTCGCGGGCTCGACCAGGGTGCGCAGGTGCGCGATCTCGGCCTCCGGCATCGCGCGCGCGGCGAGTGCGGTGGCGGCCGGTTCGAGGATGCGCCGGATGGCGAGAATGTCGAGAACCGAGTCGTCCTGGTGGAATTCGAGCAGGAAGCTCATCGCGTCGAGCAGCGACTTCGGCTCCAGGCTGGCCACATAGGTGCCGTCGCCCTGCCGCACGTCCAGGATCCGGACCAGCGAGAGCGCGCGGACCGCCTCCCGCAGCGAGTTGCGCGAAACGCCGAGCTGCGCGGCGAGGTCTGCCTCTCGGGGCAGCCGCGCGCCCGGCTCCAGATCGCCCGAGATGATCATCGCTTTGATCTTCGCTATCGCGTCGTCGGTAACCGACACCAGTTTCCTTCGCCCTCGAGGATGTGAACGTATGCCTCCGATGACTGTAGACTCACATGTTCATGTTTGGCGGGTAGACGGCGGAGAATTCGGCGTCGAGTACGACTGGCTGACCGAAACATCGGATGTTTTGTACCGAAACTACGCGCTGCCGGATGTCGAGCCGGAGCTGTCGGCGCACGGCGTTGGCGCGCTGGTGCTGGTGCAGGCCGCCGATTCGCTGGCCGAGAATCGCGCGCTGCTGGCCGCCGCGACGGCGACGCCGCGCCCTGCGGCCGTGGTCGGCTGGTTGCCGCTGCACCGGCCCGACGTCGTCGCCGCCGAACTGCCCGCGCTTCGCGCCCACCCCGAGTTCGTCGGCGTCCGGCACATGATCCACCGCGACCCGGACCCGAACTGGCTGCTGCGCCCCGAGGTTTCGGCGGGCCTCGCTCAAGTGGCCGACGCGGGACTCGTCTTCGACGCGGTCGCCGAACGGCCGGATCTGCTCGCGCAGGTGCCGGTGATCGCGCGCGCCCACCCCGACCTGACCATCGTCCTCGACCATCTGGGCAAACCGCCGATCGCGACCGGCGAATGGCAGCCCTGGGCCGACCTGCTCGCCGAAGCGGCCGCGCAGCCGAACGTGGTCGCCAAGATCTCCGGTCTCGCCACGGTTTCCGGCGCTGAGATCAGCGCCGGGGCATGGCAGCCCTACGTCGACCACGCGCTCGCGGTCTTCGGTCCCGGGCGGCTCATGGTCGGCGGCGATTGGCCGTTCACCCTCACCGCCGCGTCGTACCGGACCGTGTGGCAGACCACGCTGGCCACCCTCGCCCACCTCGCTCCCGCCGACCGCGTTCAGGTGCTGACCGAAGTCGCGTGGCGCACTTACCAACTACCGCTCGCACCTACCTGGATGACCGAAGGAGAACTCGAATGAAGTTGCAGCGCATCGGCGAAGTCGGCGCGGAGCGGCCGATCGTCGTCGCCGGTGAGTACGCCTACGACCTGCGCCCGCTCACCGGCGACATCGACGGCGATTTCCTCGCCGCGGGCGGCATGGCGGCCGTCGCCGAAGCGCTTGCGGCGCAGCGGCTTCCCCGCATCGATATCGCCGGACAGCGCATCGGCGCACCCATCGCGCGGCCACAGGCGGTGTGGTGTGTCGGCATGAACTACGCCGCGCACGCCGCCGAGTCGGGGTCGGCCCCGCCGCAGACCCCTGTCGTGTTCTTCAAGACCCCGAACACGGTCGTCGGCCCCTACGACGACGTGCTGATCCCGCGCGACTCCACCAAGACCGACTGGGAGGTGGAACTCGCCGTGGTGATCGGCCGGCGCGCCCGCTATCTCGACTCGGTCGAAGACGCGCCGAACTATATTGCGGGATACACCATCTCGAACGACGTCTCCGAGCGTGCGTTCCAGCTCGAACAATCGGGCGGCCAGTGGTCGAAAGGCAAGTGCTGCGAGACCTTCAATCCGCTCGGCCCGGCGCTGGTGCCGCGTGACCAGCTCGACGCGGGCAACCTGCGCTTGCGTTCTTTCGTGAACGGCGAACCCCGCCAGGACTCCAGCACCGCCGATCTCATCTTC
Source organism: Nocardia sp. NPDC052316 (assembly GCF_044547795.1). Taxonomy (NCBI): domain Bacteria; kingdom Bacillati; phylum Actinomycetota; class Actinomycetes; order Mycobacteriales; family Nocardiaceae; genus Nocardia; species Nocardia sp. NPDC052316. The sequence continues at coordinate 1,285,165 of NZ_JBIUBB010000002.1, read as the reverse complement.
GGCGTCGACTACCTGGTCCGGCATCTGTCGCAGTACGCGGTGCTCGAACCCGGCGACATCATCAACACCGGAACGCCTGCGGGCGTGGCACTTTCCGGACGTTACCCGTACCTGCGCGACGGGGACGTGGTGGAGGTCGAGATCGAGGGGATCGGCCGGGCCAGGCAGCGCTGCCGCGACGCGGTGTCGGCGGGCGCGGCAGCACCGGCTCCGGTGCGGGCCTGAGGCCGCTCGGTCACTTCGCGGCGGCGAGGACCTCCAGCGCCCGGTCGACCTCCTCGGCGGTGTTGTACAGGTGGAACGCGAACCGCAGCCCGCCATTGCGCGCGGAGGTGATGACATCGGCCTGCTCCAGGCGCTCTGCCGCGTCGTCGGCACCGGGCAGGTTGACGATCGGCGAACGGGTGGGCACGAACGGCACGCCGAGCTCGGTCAGTCCGGCGCGGAAGCGATCGGCCAGCGCGAGGTTGTGTGCGTTGATCTGCTCGACCGTCAGCTCCTCGATCAGCGAGAGCCCCGCGCTCGCCGCGGTCACGCCGAGCCAATCGGGGGTGGAGTCGAAGCGGCGGGTGGTCTTCGGCAGCTCGACCGGGTTGTACAGCTCGGCCCACGGGTCCGCCGCCGCGTACCAGCCTGGCCCGACCGGCCGGATCGACTCGAGCGCCTCGGGTCCCGCGGCGAAGAACGACACGCTGCGCGCGCCGATCAACCACTTGAACGTCGCGCACACCCAGTAGTCGGCGTCGGCGAAGGTCAGCGGCAGCCAGCTCGCCGCCTGCGTGGCATCCACCAGCAGCCGGGCGCCGTGTGCGCGGGTGGCGGCCCGCAGCGTCGGCAGATCGGTGATCCGCCCGTCCGCCGACTGCACCACGCTCACCGCCACCAGCGCGGTCTCCGGGCGCACCTCCTCGGCCAGCCGCTCCAGCGGCACCACCCGCACCGCGAGATCACCCCGGTGCAGGAACGGCATGGTGACCGAGGCGAACTCACCCTCGGCGACCAGCACCTCGGCACCCGACGAGAGCGCGACCGCGATAGGCCCGATCAACTGCGAAGCGGCACCGGCGAGTGCGATGTCGTCCGGGGTAGCCCCCGCCAACAGCCGCGCGAACCCTTCCCGCAGCCTGGGCACGAGTACGTCGTTCGACATCGGACCACCGCGCCCCGACGCCCACCGCTGGCTCGCTTCCTGAACGGCGGCCAGCGAACGCGCGGACGGCAGCCCGAACGAGGCGGTATTGAGATAGGTGACGTCGGTCGAAAACTCAGTGGGCGCAAGGGAGGACATAGTAGGAGCATCCGCCGCCCAGCCGCACCGGTACAGCGCCAGCACCCCGAAACTGGACCGATATTCGTGGTCGGGCGCGCCCACTCCTATCGATCCAGCCGGGTCGAGCGTCTCCAGCGATCTGCACCGCGGGAGTGGGCCGCCTACTCCTTCGGCGGATCGGCGAGCAGACCGCTGCGGGCCTCGGCGACGCAGTCGGACCATGCGCGGTCGCCGAGTTCGATGACACCCTTGTCGCTCATGAAGGCGCTGGAGACGATGACGTCGGGGGTGAGTCGGGCGAGGGCGTCGAGGGTGCCGAGGAGGGTGTCGCGGTCGCTGTGGCCCTCGATGTATCCGGCCCACCACTTACCGTTGTCGCCGAGGATGAGGGTGTCGCCGGTGAAGAGGTAGCGTTTGCCGTCGATGGTGGCGAGGTAGCAGGCGCTGCCCGGGGTATGGCCCGGCGTCGGGATCACCTCGAGGCCGGCGATCGCGGTGTGGCGGGTGTCGAATGCGTCGTCGACGGGGGTGTCGGTGACCATGACCGCGTCAGCTTTGTGGATGTGCAGCTTCGCGTCGAAGCGCGTGCGGACGACGGACAGGGACGAGGCGATCTCGTCGCGATGGCTCAGGTAGTGGTGGGCGACGCCGCCGAGTTCGGCCATCTTGTCGAACTCCTCGGGGAAGGTGGTGTTGTAGAACAGCACGTTTCCCTCGGGGGTCGTCCAGAGGTAGGCATGAGTGTTCAGGCCGGGGAACGGGCTGAGGGTCTCGGTCTCCCAAAGGTTGGGGACGATCTGGTGCATGGTGTGCTCCTTCCGAGTGGTGTCTCTACCGAGAAGGCGCTAGATCGGATCTCGCGGCGCTAGGTCAGAGTCGCCAGCGGACCTCGCGGTGCGGCTGGTATCGGCACAGCAGACCGAGGGAGACCGCCGCGCGCAGGTGTTCGGCGAGTTCGGGGTGCAGCCGGTCGATTCGGCGCAACGAGTCGCGGACCCGGGCGGAGACGGTTTTGCGGGCGCGCTCCGCGTCGTCGCCGAGGTGGCGGGTGCGTCCGGCCAGGCCCGCGGTGCGGCGCAACTCGTCGAGGAGCGCGGCGCGTTCCTGGTCGAGTTCGACAGCGCGAGCGTCGTTTCCGGTCGCGACGGCCCGATCGATCTCGGCGTCGAGGGTGCCGAGCCGCCGCTGATACTCGGCCTTGGCCCGGTCGTCGAGCACCGGGTCGCTGCCGAAAGACTGTGCCGCGTGCTGGATTCCGGCCTCGGGCGCGCCGAACAGTTCGAGCGACGGGATGTCGTGCCCCGGATGCCCGAGTAGCACGTGCAGATCCCGGATGCCTTTGGCGTCGGGCAGGTGGACGGTGCGCTCGGCGAACCGCAGCGTCCATACCGTGCCGTCGTACCGGAACTCGTTGTCCGGCGGTGGTGCCGTGGCTCGGGCCGGTGGTGGCTCTCGATGCGAAATCAGCCGGAGGTGGTGCCGCGCGGCCTCGACCCACGGCTGCGCCCGCATGCGGTGTGCCGAATCGGCTGCGGCCGTGAGGTGTTCGGCCGCGGCGTCGAGGTCGCCGTCGGCCGCCGCCACCCGGCCGAGCCAGTAGGCGTACGGGCCGTAGACCGCGCCGCCACCGGCGACCACCGCCCACCATCCGGCCAGCGGAGCCAACGCCGCGCGAACCGTAGCTCGAAGATCCGGATCATCGAGGACGAGTGCGGCGTGCACCTGCGCGATCACGATGGCGGGGTGGAAATGCCGCGGATAGAACTCGTACAGCGCCGGAAGATCACCGACGCCGCGCCGAGTCCGCTCGAGCTCGCCACGCCGGGCCGCCGTGATCACGTCCACGATCGCCGTGTACTCGCCCGCCATCTCGCGATAACGGTCGACGAAGGCCTCGGCCTCCGCGAGGTCACCCGCGAACAGCGCGAGAGCCCACCGCTGTTCGAGCCACAGCGGCACCCGATCGACCTCGCCGAGTCGCTCGGCGAGGGCGTACGCGTCATCGATGGCCGTGCGCGCCTCGGCGAATCGGCCGCTCACCATCGCCAGGGCACCCGTTCGCGACAATGCGATGAAACGGAAGCGGGGATGCCGGGCCCGGTCCGCCAGCGCGCGGAACGCCGCCAACTCCGTGTGCACCTGCGGGTCACCGAGCTCCAGCAATGCCGCGAATCGCAGCAGGCGACCCTGCAGTTCGAGCTCGTCGCGGCGCATGCGGCGCCCGACGCGGGCGAGTTCGTCGGCCAGCGGCAGCCGGTCGCCGGCCGTGCCGGGCCGCCAGATCGCGTCGTGCCGGGCGAGCAGGCTCGCCGCGAGTGCGTCGTCGTCGCCGGATTCCCGTGCCAGGCGTAGTGTTTCGACACTCGCCCGGTCGGCGGCGTCGTGCCGCAGCGCATGCCCGGTATGCACCCGCACGCGCGTCGCGGCGGCAAGCACCTGCACGGCAAGGGGATCGGTGGGCGGGCGCTCGGCGAGCAGCATCCGGTGCGCCTGGTCCATGATCTCGATCTCGCGCCGTGCTTCCCGTTCCGGATCGGGCATGCCGAGTACGTGCAGGCCCAGCGCGGCCTTGGCGAACAGCTCCGCCGCCGAGCGTTCCCTGGCAGTGGTCAGCAACGCCTGGTAGGTGTGGCGCGCGGCGGCCAGCTCACCCGAGTCACTCTGGGCCGCAGCCAAACCGAGGCCGACGGTGCCGCGCAGCTCGGCCTGGTTCTCGGGAATGCGGGTGAGCGCGTGCCGATAGTGCTCGGCGACCTCGCCGGCCGCCAGCCGCCCGCACGCGTCGGCCGCCGCGTCGAGCAGATACCGCAGCGTCCGCTCGTCATCGATCGCGTCGGCGGCGTCGTGCGCGTGTTGCGCGAGATCGCTCGGGGTCACCCCGGAGACCTCGCGCGGCAGCTGTTCGAGCGCGGTGAGAATGGCGGCGTGGCGTTTACGGGCCTCCGCCTCGCCGATCCGGGCGCGCAGGGTCTCGCGGACCAGATCGTGCACGAAGGTGAACCGCTCGCCGGGCAGCGCGGTCACCAGCCTGGCGCGCACCGCGGCGGCCAATTGCTCCTGCACCACGGCGATTTCGCGACCGGTGCTCTCCGCGACCACCGCCGCGGGGAAGGCGCGCCCGACCAGCGCGGCCGTCGTCAAGATGTCGATCGCGGGGGCGGGCAGCGGCGCCAGGCGCGCGTCGAGGGTTTCGCGGACCCCGGGAGCGAGGGTGTCGAGCGGGTTGCCCGCCTGCCAGAGGCGCGCGGCCTGCTCGATGAGGAACGGATTACCGCCGGACAAACTGTGCAGCGTCCGCACGACCGCCTCGTCGGCGTGCTCGGCCGTCACGCTACCGACCAGTGCCGCGACCCCGTCGACCGGCAGGCCGGTCAGCTCGATGGTCCGTGCACCGGTCAGCAACTCGCCGAACACCTTTCGCAGTGGTGCGTCGATATCCGTGTCGCGCACGGTGCCGACGATCGCCAACCGCTCGAACCACGAGTGCCGTGCGACGAAAGCCAGCACTCTGATCGACGCCGGATCGGCGCGGTGCAGATCATCGATGACCACGAACACCGGCCGCAGCGCACTGGCGGTGACGAGCGCCTCGGTCACCGCGTCGCCGATCCGGAAGAGCGACCCGGCCGCGGGATCCGGCTGTTCGGCCTCGCCGATCAGGAAGGACAGCGCGTTACCCGCCGCGTCGTCGACGGCGGCCCACTGTTCAGGGGTGGCGGCGCGCCGGAGTCCGCGCAGCACCTGCACCCACGGCCAGAATCCGGGGGTGCCGTCGCCGCTCCACGCCGTCGCGGTGAGCACCAGCACCTCGCGATCGTCGAACTCGCCGACGACCTCGGTGACCAGCGTCGTCTTCCCGATGCCCGCCTCGCCGGACACCAGCACCAGCCCACCGTGACTGGACACCGTGCGGCGCAACGCCTCGCGCAGCAGTGCCGCCGGGTGCTCTCGGCCGATCAGCCGCGTTCCCGCCACGCACCCAGCTTAATCGCCGCGTCGCGTCGCCTATTTCGCCGTGGGTGCGGCCCACATGTTCGTCAGCAGTTGATGGCTTGGGGTGTCGGCGAGCGACTGCATGGATTCGTAGATCCGCTGGTAGCTGGTCGAGGCGATGCGCCAGCTACCGTCGGCGTCGAGCCGGTAGCTGTCGGTGTAGTACCCCGCGCCACGAATCAGCACGTTGTACTCGGTGGCGAGCACCGTGTCCTCGAAAGCCCATGAGCCGGTGGCGGTGTCGCCGTCCACGGTGATCTCGGGATGGTTCGCGATATGGACGGTGACCACCGTGGGTCCGAGGTTCGCGCGCATGAACGCGGTGATGGCGTCGCGGCCGTCCAGGGTGAGCGGTTCGCCGAGGGCGTGCGTGCCGTAGCGCCCGGCGGCGTCGACGGCGAGGGTGTCGCCGAACGCGTCCCACTGTTTGAGGTCGAGCGTCCGAAAGTATCGGTACTTGAGCTGGCGGACGGCTTCGATGGCGGCGAGATCCATCCGATCAGCCTGGCACGGCACCGCTCAGTAAACAATAACCTGTTCTACTTTGCTCCCGGCCGTCGGGCAGGTGTTCTCGAGCCGACCGTTGGGTACTCGACTGATCGAGGCACGTCGCAGCCAGTGCATGTGCTCACCGCACCGAAAGTCTCGTCACGATCGGGAGTCCGCAGTGAACGACAGCCCTGTTACCACGCCCAACCCGCACGATCCGTCCCTCGATCAGGCGGTCGCCCTGCACGCGGCCGCACTCCGGCTGGAGGAAGAATTCAACGGTCTCATCGACGACGCGGCCATTGAACAGTTCCTTCGCTCCGCCTATGAGCACGTCGCCGACCACGCCACCATCGACAACTTCCTTCCGTTGCTCGCTGAGCGCTACACCCGAGAGTGGTTGTCCGCCATGGTCGACAAGCGGAGCAGCCGCGTATAGCTGTCAAGTTTCGCTCCCGGCTACCGAGAAGATCCGTAGTGGTCTCCGTAGTTTCCGGGATTCCACTTCGCGCCCGCCGAGGCACTGTGATGGGGCACACAAAGGAGTGCGCCGGAAACATACATGCCTATTAGAAATACTTCTAAGCTCTAGGCGAGCACACAGTGGAGGTGAGCCATGGCGGTCGAGGCGGTGACCCCTCCCGAATCCGGAGAGTTGTGGGCGGGATCGGCCCAGCCACCGGCCCGGCAGGCCCAGCCGCCGGTCTCCATGATCGAGCGAATGACGTTGATACTGGACGCTTTCGACGGTGCGACGCCGACGCTCACCCTGCTCGGGCTGTCCGAACGCACCGGGCTGCCCCGCTCGACGGTGCATCGCATCCTCGATCAGATGATCCGGCTGCGCTGGCTCGCGCACGCCCCCGGCGGTTATCGCCTCGGCATGCGCACCCTGGAGCTGGGCGGACTCGCCGCTGACCACAACGAGATTCGCGATGTGGTGAGTCCGCTGCTACACGATCTCTGTCAACGCACCGGCATGGTCGGGCACCTCGGTGTGCTCGACGGTCGCGAGGTGCTCTACCTGGACAAGGCCGGCGGACGGTTCGCCGCGAGCATCCCGACGCGCCTCGGCGGTCGGATGCCCGCGCACAGCACCGCGCTGGGCAAGGCGCTGCTCGCGTCGCTCGAACCGAGCATCGTCGAGACCTCGTTCCGGGATCACCTGCCGCAGCTGACGGCCCGAACCATCTGCGACAGAGCCGAATTGCATCGCGAACTCGCCCGCGTCCGGCAGCGGCAGGGCGTCGCGGTGGACAATGAGGAGTCGGTGGCGGGCATCGCCTGCGTGGCCGTTCCGCTCCGCGGTCGCGGCGCGGCGGTGGCCGCCCTGTCGTTGTCCGGTCAAATCGGCGGTGAGCGAACAGCTCTGGACACCGCTCGGCTGGCTCGGGTCCTTGTCGAGGTCGCGCACGAGGCGGGCCGTTCGCTCTTCCCGCGGCACGCCCGCTGGCGCTGAGGCCGCTTGCTCAGTGCGGGATCGCGTCGATGATGGCGCGCGCGCCTTGGCGCAGCAGATCCGCGCCGACGAAGAAGCCGAGCGCCTGCGGGTCTTCCGGGACACCCCACTGGCGGGAGTCCAGCCACTGGGCGCCGTCCGGGCTGAACACCTTGCCGTGCAAGGTCAGTCGGCCCGTGCGTTCGGTGGTGGCGTAGCCGGCGATGGGGGAGTTGCAGTGCCCTTGCAGGGCATGCAGCATGGCACGTTCGGCATCGGCCTGACGGTGCGTGTCCTGGTCGTCCAGGCGGGCGCCGAGTTCGAGCAGTTCGGTGTCGGTGGTGCGGCACTCCAGCGCGATGATGCCCGCGCCGATCGGCGGGCACATCGTCGCCAGGTCCAGGGTCTCGGTGATCCGATGGGCCTGCTCGACGCGGTGCAGCCCGGAGACGGCCGCGATCAGCACGTCGACGTGACCCTCTTCGAGCCGGGCCAGCCGGGTATTCACGTTGCCGCGCAACGGTTTCACCGTCAGGTGCGGATAGTGCAGGCGCAGCTGCGCGGTCCGGCGCACCGAGCTGGTGCCGACCACGGTGCCCTCGGGCTGCTCGGCGAGCGGCGCGCCGTTGCCGGTGATCACCGCGTCGTGCACGTCGTCGCGCGGCAGATACCCGGCGAACGCCAGCCCCTCGGGCACCGGGATGTCGCCGGGGATGTCCTTGAGGCAGTGCACGGCGAGGTCGGCCTCGTCCACCAAGAGGGCGTGGTCGATCTCCTTGACGAACGCGCCCTTGCCGCCGAGCTTGGACAGATCACCCATCCACCGATCCCCGGCGGTGGTGACCTTGACCAGCTCGCTGTCCACCCCGAGGCCGGCAAGTAATCCGGCGACCTGCTCCGCCTGGGCGAGCGCCATCGGACTGGACCGAGTAGCGATCCGAATAATGCGCGTACGCGACATGGCGAGCACCCTACCCCTGCCCCGATGGCCGGCCGGAACGGGGACGTGGGAATGCGGCGGTCGGGACACTTTCACCCGACCCCGGAAATAGGCCTGAGCGATATAGTCCTACTGGTGACCGACGCGCAGGCTGTTTCGGCGAAAGCCGAGGTACCCGACCTTCCCACGACCAGCTGGGCCGTGCTCGGAATGCTCTCGCACGCCGACGAACTATCCGGTTACGACCTGAAGAAATGGGCCGACGGCAGCCTGCAGTTCTTCTACTGGAGTCCGTCGTTCAGTCAGATCTACGCCGAGCTGAAACGGCTGGAGAAATACGGCTACGCGAGCTCGCGCACGGTACGGCAGCAGGACGGGGTGCGCGGCAAGCGGATGTACGCCATCACCGCGAACGGCCGTGCGGCGGCGGCGCATTGGGTGAACCACGCGCCGGTGGAGGCGCCGGTGCTCAAGCACAGCGTGATGCTGCGCGCCTGGCTGGGCCACCTGGCGGAGCCGGATCGGCTGCGCGAGATCCTCACCGAGCACATCGGTTACGCCGACCGGATGCGGGGCCTGGCCGCGGCGGACGCGGTGGGCGCCGGCGACGATCCGGCCCAGCCGTACCCGGCCGCCGTATTGCGCTGGTGCGTGCGCCATTACGAGGCCGAGGCCGAATTCGGCCGGGAGCTGCTCGCCGATGTCGACAAGATCCCCACCAAGGGCGTGCCGAAAGCGAAGCGCCGCGCCTCCTGACAAATTCGCGTCGCCGGGGGTGCGGCGTGACCGGATGATTTCCGGTGGGCTGCCGAAGTGTCCAGCAGGATGCTGGACGTTTGCCCCGCGCTTGCTGAAGCGTGATCCTTTCACTGCGAAGAATTTACGTTCCCCGTATGGGCGGGCCGTCCGACTGCTTTCCTGATGGACGTCAGGATGGACAGTCCGTGAAGGAGCGCAGCGAGCGAACCATCTTGCAGCGCGTCCGGCGCGTGACACAGCCGAGCGCTAGCGAGGTCGTCACGTGCAGGTGAACCGTAGTCGGGGAGCGATGCACCGGATACCTATCAACCAACGACACGTCCGCTCGGGGTGGCTGTGGTCTGCGATCGGTGTGGTCGCGATCGCGGGTGCGGCGGTCTGGCTGACCCGCCCCGACCCGCTGCACTGTGAGACGCCGAGCGCGCTCACCCAGTCGTCGACGGCGCGAATGCCGGTGGACAACAGCGGTTTCACGCCGATCACCGCCCCCATGACGGACCCGCGTCCGGTGGTGTCCGGTGAGGCGCGGTTCTACTCGTTCAGCCAGGGCGTCTCGTGCTCGTTCGCCGGCCTGCCGCTGGACGGCCTCTATGTGGGGATGTCGACGCCGGAGTTCGGCAGGGCCGATCCGTGCGGTGCGTACCTCGACATCCAGGGGCCGCGCGGCGACGTCCGGGCGCTCATCGTCGACCGTTGCCCGGCATGTGCTCCGGGACAACTGGATCTGAGCGTCGCCGCGTTCGCTCAGCTCGCCGACCTGTCCGACGGCGTGGTGCCGGTCCGCTACCGCGTGGTGCACAATCCGGAGCCGCCGCCGGAACTGTCCTACCAGGTGAAACCGGACTCCAGCGCCGCGTGGTTCGCCATGCTGGTCAGCGGTTCCGGAAATCCGTTGCGGGACATCGCTATTCGCCATGTCTTGGGCGGCGACTGGCAGCCCCTCACTCGCGGCATGGACAACTACTGGACCATCTCCGGCGCCGGGGCAGGCCCGTTCGTCGCGCGCGTCACCGACGTGCACGGCAACCAGGCCGAGATCTACGACATCGACCTGGAGCCGGGCGTACATCCGACCGGTACCCGGCTCTACAGCGGGACACCGCCGGTCGCGGTCCCCGAGACCGTGCCGCCGCCGGTCACCGCGCCGACCACGCCTGCCGCCGCGCCGCAACCGTCGTCGAGCCCGGTCTCCGCGGCCTGCCGGCCCTAGACCCTGCTTCGACCCGAGGCCTAGCCGAGTTTCGCGGCAAGCGCCTTACCCGCCGCGCGCCCGGAGAAGATGCACCCGCCGAGGAAGGTGCCCTCCAGCGCGTTGTATCCGTGCACGCCGCCGCCGCCGAACCCGGCCACCTCGCCCGCCGCGTAGAGGCCGGGGAACGCGGTGCCGTCCTGGCGCATCACCTGCGAATCGAGGTTGGTTTGCAAGCCGCCCAGCGTTTTCCGCGTGATGATGTTGAGCCGGACCGCGATGAGCGGGCCTGCCGCCGGGTCGAGGATCCGGTGCGGCTTGGCGACCCGGCTCACCTTGTCGCCCAGGTACTGGCGCGCGTTGGTGATCGCCATCAGCTGGCTGTCCTTGGTGTACTTGTTCGCCACTTCCCGGTCCCTGGCGACGATCTGGCCTTCCAGCGCGGCGTAGTCGAGCTGGGGGCCACGCGCGATCTTGTTCATCCCGGCGACCAGCTCGCGCAGGTTGTCGGCTACCACGAAGTCGGCACCGTGCTGCTTGAACGCCTCCACCGGCCCCGGCGCGCCCTTGGCCAGGCGGCTCTTGAGCGTGAATTTCCAGTCCTTGCTGGTGATGTCGGGGTTCTGCTCCGAACCCGACAGCGCGAACTCCTTCTCGATGATCGACTGGGTGAGCACGAACCAGGAGTAGTCGTAACCGGTGGCCAGAATCGCCTTCATCGTGCTGATGGTGTCGAAACCGGGGAAACACGGTGCGGGCAAGCGGGTTCCGTTCGCGTCGAACCACAGCGAGGACGGCCCGGGAATGATCCGGATACCGTGATCGGGCCAGATCGAATCCCAGTTCTTGATGCCCTCGGTGTAGTGCCACATCCGATCCCGGTTGACCAGGGCGGCGCCCGCGGACTCGGTGATGGCGAGCATCCGCCCGTCCACGTACGCGGGCACGCCGGAGATCATCGTCTCGGGGCACTTGCCGAGCCGCTCGGTGGGCCAGTTGCGCCGGATCATCTCATGGTTGTGCCCGATGCCGCCGGAGGTGACGATCACCGCCTTCGCCCGGAACTCGAACTCGCCGAACACCTCTCGCGACGAGGCCTTGCCGCGCTCGAGGTCGGTCTCGGCCAGCACGCTGCCGCGCACGCCGACCGCGGCACCGTCCTCGATGATGAGTTCGTCGACCCGATGCCGGAAACTGAAGCCGACCAACCCTTTTCGCTCGCCCGCCAGGACCGGCTCGGCGAAGACCCGCACCACCTCCGGCCCGGTGCCCCAGGTGAGATGGAAGCGCGGCACCGAATTGCCGTGCCCGTCGGCGAAACTCCCGCCACGCTCGGCCCACCCGATCACCGGGGTGATCCGCAGCCCGAGCTCGTGCAGATAGTCGCGCTTCTCGGTGGCCGCGAACCGCACATAGGCCTGCGCCCACTGCTTGCCCCAGAGGTCCTCGTCGTCGCGGTCGAAACCGGCCGAGCCGAGCCAATCCTGCAGCGCCAAGTCGTAGGAGTCCTTGATGCCGAGTCGCCGCTGCTCCGGGGTGTCCACCATGAACAGGCCGCCGAGCGACCAGAATGCCTGCCCGCCGAGGTTGTTGCGGTTCTCCTGGTCGAGCACGTGCACCTTGCGGCCCGCCTTGACCAGCTCGTGCGTCGCGACGAGGCCGGCCAGCCCGGCGCCGACGACAAGGACATCTGCCTCGGTGGCGAATGCGGAATCGGACATGTTCATCCTTCGGTCTCGGTGCTGTAGGCCAGCACGACGTGGTAGAAGAGGTCGGTGCGCCTGCGTCGGACGAGGCGGCTGCGTGGTTCCATCAGCACCTGCACGCTGGTGCCGTCGTGCACCGCGACGAGTGCCTGGCCCAGGGCTTCCGGGTCGGGCACGGAGCGGCCGATCTTGGCCAAGCCCGCGACGACGGTCGGCATCAGGGCGCCGACGATCGCCTCTTCGCGCGCTGCCATCACCTGCCGCAGTTCGGGATTGCGCAGCGCATGGGTGGTGAACTCCGCGGTGATGCGGTACCAGCCCTCGTCGATCGGTACCGCCCGCTCCAACCGCTCGATCGAGGTGCGTACATCGGTGCCGCCGACCGGGATCTCGTCGAGCAGGCGTTGCACGTCGGCGAGCATGGCGGCCGAGCGCTGCTCCCACATGGCCAGGAACAACTCGTCGAGCGAGCCGAAGTTCGAGTAGAAGGCGCCGCGGGTGAAGCCGGCGCGCTCGCAGACGCGTTCCACCGTGGCCTTGCCGAAGCCCTCCTCGGCGAAGGCTTCATAGGCGGCGGTGAGCAACCGCTCCCTGGTCTCGGCGCGGCGGCGGGTGACGCGGGTCGCCGAGGTTCTCGCGTCGGTGGACGCCAACGGGCACCTCCTCGGGCGGAGCCGGTGTGACCGGCCGAACGGATACAGAAATGTATTCAATACACAAACGTATCAGATTTGGCGCTGTGACGTGGTGAAATCAGACGAGTAGGGTGATCGCTACTCGATACGACCGTGCATCCTGGTGACAAAGGAGAGATCGGTATGAACGAGGTCGACCGGCCCGAATCCATGATCGGCTGGCGCGTGCGACGCCCGGGGCCCATCGACGAGGCACCGTTGCAGCAGGTGCGGGAGCCGGTGCCCGAGCCCGCCGCCGACGAGTTACTCGTGCGCGTGCTGGCGTGCGGTGTGTGCCGGACCGACCTGCACGTGGCCGAGGGCGATCTGCCGGTGCATCGGGTGGGGGTGGTACCCGGACACGAGGTGGTCGGGGAGGTGGTGGCGGTCGGACCGGGGGTCGGCGCGGTGGCCGAAGAGTCGCGGTTCACTCAGGCCTTCGCCGTGGGCGATCGGGTCGGCATCGCCTGGCTGCGCCGGACCTGTGGCGCCTGTAAGTACTGTCTGCGCGGCGCCGAGAACCTCTGCCCCCGTTCGACTTACACCGGCTGGGATGCCGACGGCGGATACGCCGAATTCGCTACTGTGCCAGCCGATTACGCGCTGCGACTACCGGACGGCTACACCGATGCCGAGCTGGCCCCGCTGCTGTGCGCCGGCATCATCGGCTACCGCGCACTGGAACGCGCCGCACTGCCGCCGGGCGGCAGGCTCGGTCTCTACGGCTTCGGCGGCAGTGCGCATATCGCCGCTCAGGTGGCGCTGGCCCGCGGCGCGGAGCTGCACGTGATGACCCGCGACCCGGCCGCGCAAGAGCTGGCCATGGCGCTAGGCGCCGCCTCCGCGCAGGGTGCCGCGGATCCGCCTCCGGTGCAACTGGATTCGGCGATCATGTTCGCGCCGGTCGGCACCCTGGTGCCGCCCGCCCTCGAAGCGCTGGATCGCGGCGGCATCCTCGCCATCGCCGGTATTCACCTCAGCGACATCCCGGCGCTGAATTACCAGCGGCACCTGTTCCAGGAGCGGGAAATTCGCTCGGTCACCGCCAACACCCGCGCCGATGCCCGCGAATTTCTCTCGCTGGCAGGCGAACACCGGATAGCCGTGACCACCCGTGGGTACTCCTTGGGGGCGGCAAATCAGGCCCTCGCCGACCTCGCGCACGGACGTTTCACCGGCGCAGCGGTTCTCGTGCCGGAGAAATAGCCGGGCAGGACACGATTCGGTGCTGAGTAAGCATCGTTCAGGTCCTTTTGCTTGACGGCCACCTCCGCCGTTCTTACCTTCGCAGATATAGCCGAGTGCCACTTGTCTATGACAAGTGTCACTCGGCTTCTCACAACGGCGTGAGCGGGTGATCACGATGGCAAACCGGAAGGTAATTCATTTCGAAAAGTGGCGGGTGGTGCAGGCATTCATTGTGCTACTGCTCGTCGCGGGATTCGGAACGACGACAGGATCGAGTGCGTGGGCGTCGCCCTGTACAGCGGTCGAGGTGGTGGTCGCACGAGGTACCAACGAACCAGGATATCTGGGTTCGGGGGTCGGCGATCCACTGTATGCGACGCTGCAGCAGACGCTTCCGGTGAGCTCCAGTGCGTACCGCGTCAATTATCCTGCGGACCTGCTGGATCCGACCTCGATCAGCCGCGGCACCCAGGACATGACCGCGCACATCATGTGGCAGTCCTCGATCTGCCCTGATCAGCGGTTCATCCTGGTCGGCTACTCGCAGGGCGCGGTGGTCACCCACGGCGTGCTCGGTACCGGCATCGTGACCGCGCTCGGTGGCATGCACACCCTCCCGTTCGACATGGAATGGCGAGTGGCGGCGGTGCTGCTCTTCGGTGATCCGGTCCGGCTGGTCGGCTGGAACGTGCCGGATCTGTATGGCTGGCGTACCGCGAACTACTGCACCGGTGGCGACCCGGTGTGCGGTGCCGGCTTCGATTTCGGGGCGCACGGTAACTACGGGTGGGCCATGTGGCCTGCCGCCGAGTTCGCCGCTTCGCGCGTCTGAGTCCTCCACCGGGGAATCCGCGGCGGGGCCGACCCGAGGGTCGGCCCCGCTGACGGCTGTTCGCCGCAGGTGCGTCGGTACCACCGACGGCCATTTGCGCCCCGTGCGCAGCAAATTCTCTGAAACACCGGTGGTCCTTTTCGATTCGGACACGCTGCGGCGAAATCCGATGGAACGCGGGGAGTTCCGGTGGTGCGGCGCGACGGATGCGTGATAGGAACAGCGAATGTCCGATGATTCCGACATCGCACAAGCCCGGGTCTTTCTGGACTTGCTCGCCGCACACGCACGCACCCTCGCGCGCGCCATCAATACCGCTGAAAGGACATTTCAAACACAGCGACTGCGCGACCTACAGGCCGAGCTGCACACAGTGCGCAACTGCATCGCCCGAATCCACTACCGCTACCCGCATATCACCCCACCGAACCGCGCCCGAATCTGAGCGATTCCGGCCCGATCGCTCCCAATTTGCGAGATACGGCACGATGGCCGAGCAACCCGAATCGGGAAACGAAGGCTCGTTACCACTGCAATCCGGGCACCACCCTGGCCACACGCGCGGCCGGGCCGGGCAGCGCCATGAAGGGCATGAGGACCGGCGAGAGCACCTCCAGCGGGTTGCGCCCGGCGTCGGTCTTCTTCGCCGCCGCCTTCTTCTTGCCCTGTGCCGCATGGGATTCCCCGAAGAGGCGGAAACCCTGGTGCAGGATGGTCTGCTTCACCGACGGCATCAGCAGCTCGACGGCCTGGGCGAAGGTGCCGACCGGGGTGTCGATGCGGTGCGGACGATCCTCGAGCGCGCGGACCACGATGGCGGCCGCCTGGTCGGGATCCGGGACGGGCAGCGATTTGTAGAGATCGGTGGGGGCGATCATCGGGGTGCGCACCAGCGGCATCCGCACCGAGGTGAAAGTGATTCCGGCATCCCGGTTCTCGACGGCGGCGATCTCGCTGAAGTTGTCCAGCGCCGACTTGCTCGCGACGTAAGCCGCGAACCGGGGCACCTTGGTCTGGACGGCGATCGAGGAGATGTTCACGATGTGGCCGAAGCGCCTGGCCCGCATCGAGGGCAGCAGGGCCAGGATCAGCCGGACCGCGCCGAAGTAGTTGACCGCCATCGTCCGCTCGAAATCGTGCATGCGGTCGGTGGAGTTCAGCACCGACCGACGGATCGAGCGGCCCGCGTTGTTCACCAGGTAGTCGACGTGGCCGTGCTCGGTGAGCACGACCTGCACCAGCGTGGCGACCGCGTCGGCGTCGGTGATGTCGCACGGATAGTCATAGGCCACACCGCCTTCCGCGCGCACGGAGTCGGCCGCGTCGGCCAGGTCGTCTTTGCCGCGGGCCACCATCAGGACGGTGGCGCCGCGGCGCGCGACCGCGTGCGCGGTGGCCAGGCCGATGCCCGACGACGCACCGGTGATGAGCACGATCCGGCCGTTGAGCGGCTCGTTGGCCACGGCAGGCTGCCCGCGATGCGGATCGAGGTTCTCCCGCCAGTACTGCCAGAGCCGGTCGGCATAGTCGGCGAAGGGCGGCACGGACAGCCCGGTGCCGCGCAACTGCGCCCTGGTCGAGTCGGAGATGAACTCCGCGGCGAAGGAGGTATGCGGCGCGACGGCGGCCGGAATCCCCAACTGCTCCAACAGGAAATCGCGTACCGCGGGCACGCCGGGCAGCTGGGCGAGCCCGCTCAGTGCGCGAGCGCTGAGCGGCACCACGCCGATACCGGACGGCGCACCCGCGGCCGCGGCCAGCGCGCTGTAGACCTCGCTGAACGGCTGCGGCTCGGGATTGACCAGGTGGAACGTGCGCCCGTCCAGGCCGGGCTTGCGCACCAGGGCGGCCATCGCGGCGGCCACATAGTCGACCGGCACGATATTGGTCGCGCCGAGATCGGGCAGCGGCAGCGGCAGTTCCGAGGGCAGTGCGGCCAGCTTGGCGATGGCCGAGAAGAAGTAGTACGGACCGTCGATCTTGTCCATCGCGCCGGTCCGCGAGTCGCCGACCACGATCGCGGGCCGGTACACCCGCCAGCGCACCCCTCGCGATTCGCGGACGAGTTTCTCCGCCGCGAACTTGGTCCGGTGATAGGGCGAGGTGAGTCGCTGGCCGAGGTCGAAATCCTCCTCGAAGAACTTGCCCTTGTGATCGCCCGCCACCGCGACCGATGAAACATGGTGCAGCACAGCGCCGGTCGCGCGGGCCAGGTCGAGCACCGACCGGGTGCCCGCGACATTGGCCGCGTGCGCGGTGTCCTCGTCGGCGGTCATGTCGTAGACGGCACCGAGGTGGATCAGGTGATCCGCCGCGGGCGCCTCCCTGGTGAGGCCGAGACCCTCGGCGGTGAGATCGCCGACCAGCGAGAACACCCGCTCGCCGCCGTCCCATCCGGTGGCGAGGTCGGCGAACTTCTGCAGCGACTCCTCGCGCACCAGCACGTGGATGACGGCCTCGGGGTCATTGTCCAGGAGCTCCTGAACGACCCGCCGTCCCAAGAATCCGGTACCGCCCGTCACGATGTAGGTAGCCATCGCCCTCTCCTGCTGTTCATTCGAACCGTGTTGTCGCACAAGTCATCCGGCATGCAACGGTGAATGCGGAGATTTTTTGGTTCGGCCGCGAGACGCGGTAACAGCGATCGGGCCGAAAGTAGGAACCCCTTCGTCCTGACTTATAGGAAACAGTAATGATCCTGATCATTCCCGGCAAGCCTTCCGGGCCGGATCACTATGTGGGACTGGTCACCCATCGGCGCAGGTCAAAGGGTAAGTGTTACAACAATTTCCAGGTATCCCTTAACTGGTCAACCGTCCAATTAGGAGTAGCTACCGAGTGGCTATCGTTTCTCGATCCGGGCGGGCGGCACCTGGACGGCGGGCTTGTCGCGAAAGAGCGCTTCGAGAGCGTCCAGATCGGTGGGGCCGGGGACCTTGTCGGTGCCCTCGCTGAAGACCGTGAAGCCGTCGCCGCCACCGGCGAGGAAGCTGTTGGTGGCGATTCGGTAGGTTGCGGCCGGGTTGAGCGGCTGTCCCGCGATCCGGACGCTGTCGCCGATCACCTTGCCGCCCTTGGGCGCCGAGTCGGCGTAGGCATAGGTGAGGCCGGCGAGGGAGAGCACCGCGGGCTTGCTGGTGTTGTCCCACTGCTGCTCGAGCAGGCGCAGGATTTGCTGCCCGGTGAGCGTCAGCGTGACGACCTGATTGCCGAACGGCTGGACGGTGTAGATGTCGCCGTAGGTGACCGGGCCGGCCTTCAGATCGGCGCGGACGCCGCCCGGATTCATGAACGCCGCGACGGCGCCTGCCTGGCCCGCGGTCGCCGAGAGCATCGAGTCCGCAATGACATTGCCCAGCGGCGAGGCGCCCGAGGCGTCCGATTCGCGGGGCAGCACCTCGGCGGCCGCGCCAACCACCCTGGCCGCGCGCGGGCGGGCCTGCTCGGCGTAGAAGTCGACCAGCGCGGTGGTGGCGGCGTCCGGCGTCACGTCCCGGGTGACGACTCGGTTGACCGCCGACGCCTGCACGCCCTCGGGTGCGAAACGCAGCGTGAGATCGGTGATCAGCCTGCCGAAGGAAGCCGCTTGGGTGACCACCTTGCCGTCGATCGTGCACACGTAGGACTGGTGGCTGTGCGCGGTGAACAGCGCTCGCACCATGGGGTCGACGCGTTGGGCGAGCCCGACGACGTTCGGGGTGAGGTCGGCGCATCCGTTGTAGTCGACCGGCGCGTCCTTCGCGGCACGCTGACTGCCGCCGTCGTGCATGAGCGCCACGACGGTCTCGGCGCCCGCGGCCCGCATCTCCGGCACGTACTTGTTGATCGCGTCCACCCCGTCGCCGAACCGATACCCCCGAATGCCTTCGGGGAAAACCAGATTCACGGTATCGGGGGTGACCGTGCCGACCACGCCGACCTTGTGCCCGCCGACCTGCACGATGGTCCACGGCGTCAGCGCGGGCGGCAGCTTGCCCTCGGCGTCGGTGACGTTCGCGGCGAGGTAGGGAAACTTCGCCCCGGTGAACGGTTCGCCCGGCGAACACCCGTCCGGCGCGCAGCCGCCCTGCTGAAGCCGGGCCAATTCCAGTACGCCGTCGTCGAATTCGTGATTGCCGACCGAGGAGGCGGCGACGCCGATGTTGTTCATGAACGTGATGGTCGGCTCGTCGTGGAAGAGCCCGGACACCAATGGGCTCGCCCCGATGTCGTCGCCCGCCGCGACCACCGCGCTCGCCGGGTAGGCCGCCTTCAATCGCGCCAGATGTGTCGCCAGGTAGGCGGCCCCGCCCGCGTCGTAGGTCGCGATCTTCCCGGTCGAACCGGCCGGTGGCTGCAGGTTTCCGTGCAGGTCGTTGAACCCGAACAGATGGATCTCATCGGATTTCGCCGCGGGCAGATCGTTCGTCGAGACCAAGGGGATGGCGCCGGGTGCGGTCGATGTCGTCGGCGCACTGCCTTTGTCGTCGGCGGTGCCGCATCCGGCGATCAAGACGAGGCTCACGAACCCGGAGAAGACAGCGGCAAGGCGACGGCGCGCGTTCATTCTCCGACTGTCCCATGTACGGCCGGTCGCTGCCACCGCACCCGCCTGCCCGCGCCGGTGTTCGCGCGGTGCTCTCGCTCAGTTCACCGGGTATTCCGATGGGCTGGCTAGGCACGAGGAGGAACGAGGTCCCGCTGTGCAGACGATCGGAGTGAGGTCACCATGACGAGTTCGATGACGCGACGCGATGCGATGAAGGTGTTCGGGGTGGCGGGCGGTGTGCTGGCCGCCGGTGCCGGACTACCGGTGGCCGCGGCGGCGCCGGGGGAGATTCGGGTGCTGGCGATCAACATCTGGTTGGGCGGTAGCAAGATCTCCCATGGGATAGGTCTGGTCGCCGATCTGATCATCGAGACGCAGGCCTCGATCGTGCTGCTGTCCGAGGCGAACAAGGCGACGAACGTCATCGCGGCCGCGCTGGAGAAGAAGGGCCGCAAGTTCACCGCGGTGTCCTCCGGCGACACCGGGCTGCTCTCGGAGTTCCCGGTCGAGGACAGCGCCGATCAGCGGTGGATGGTCAAGGCGCGGTTGAACATCGGCGGAAAGCGGGTGACCGCCTACGCCGCCCACCTCGAATACCGTTGGTACGCCACCTATCTCCCGCGCGGCTACGGTGCCGGCGTGCCCGCGCCGGGGGAGTACTCGGAGTTCGGCTGGAACAAACTGCCGGGCGGGCCGGTGACCGATCCGGCGGCTGTACAGCGGGTCAATGTGGCTTCGGGCCGTCCCGACGTGCTCAGCGCCTTCATCGACGATGCGAAAGCCGAAGCGGCTGCCGGGAGTTCGGTACTGCTGGGCGGTGACTTCAACGAACCGTCCGCGCTGGACTGGACACCCGCGACGGCGAACCTGTTCGATCATCACGGTGTGGTGCTGCCATGGGAGAGCACGCGGCGCCTGCAACAGGCCGGTTTCGTGGACGCCTACCGCACGACCTACCCGAACCCGGTGACCCACCCCGGCTTCACCTGGCCTGCCAGCAACCCGGACGCGCCGATCGACCAGCTCACCTGGACGCCCGAGGCCGACGAACGTGACCGGATCGATTACATCTTCGCGGGCCCCGGCTCCGCACTGACCTTGACCGGAGCCGGCATCGTCGGTCCACGCGGCTCGATCGTGCGCAACGCCCGCCGGGACGAAGACACTCAGGACAACTTCATCGCCTCACCGCCGAAGTGGGTGACCGACCACAAAGCCGTGCTGGCAACCTATCGGCTCGAGTGAGTCGCACCGCAGTGCGGCACACCGGCAGGCGCGGGGGTGCCCTGGCGCCCCGTCCTCGCTCGGTCTGCGTCTCGCGCCGCGCGGGACAGCTCGAATCACGGTGTGCCGCACTGTGTCCCGCGCGTCAGCGCAACGTGTAACCGCCATCGGGGTAGAGGGTTGACCCGGTGGTGAAGGTGTTGGTGAACAGGTAGACCACCGAGTGCGCGATTTCGTCCTCGGTCGCGGGCCGGCCGAGCAGTGTTTCGCGGCGGTATTGGTCGAATGCGGCCGCGCGCGCGTGCTCGGGCCGGTTCGACCACAGGTGCCCGTCCACCGTGCCCGGCGCGACGACATTGACCCGGACCGGCGCGAGTTCGACCGCGAGCCCACGGCCCAGCCCTTCGATGGCGGCATTGCACGCGACGTATGCGGGAGCGAGGCCTGCGGGCCGCGCCGAGGCGGCACCCGACATCAAGACCACCGATCCATCGGCGGCGAGCTTGGGCGCGGCCAACCGGATCGCGTGGTATTGGCCCCAGAACTTGGATTCGAACGGTGACGCCGCGTCCGCCGCGCTGAGCTCGCGCATCGGCCCGACCCGGTAGGAGGCCGCCGTGGTGAAGAGATGGTCGACGCGGTCGATGCCGTCGAAGAAGGTGGCGAGCGACTCGGCATCGCCGGTGTCGACGGTCTGCCACCTGGCCGCGTCGCCGAGCTCGGCTGCCGCGGCCGTCAACCGGGCGGTGGTGCGCCCGCCGAGGACGACTCGGCCGCCGGCCGCGACCACCCGGTGCGCGACCCGCAACCCGATGCCGGAGCCGCCGCCGATCAGCACAACGGTGCGCCCGCGCAGCTCCCCGGCATCGTTCGCCGCGCCGGAACCGTCGGCGGTGGTGTCGACCCTGACCTGCGACATACTGCTGCCTCCTTCGCGCACGCTGCTTACTCGACCATCGGCCGCAACCAGCCGGCGACCCGACCTATTCCCGCACCATCCGCGTCGGGTGGTGCGGGGTCAGCGCACGAACCGGGCGACGGTGGCGGCCACGTCGGCGCGAAAGGCGGCGGGGGAGAAGGTCTCGGCGTGGGCGCGGATCGCGGTCGGACCATAAGAGGCGGGATCGAACTCGACCATTGCCTCGGCCAGCTGCTCGACCACCATCGCGTCGGGCCCGTGCGGGATGTGCTCGCCGGTCACGCCGGGGACGACGGTGTCCAGCGCGCCGCCGTGGCCGATCGCGAGAATCGGTGTGCCACAGGCCATTGCCTCGACCGGGACGATGCCGAAATCCTCCACGCCGGGCATGAGCAGGGCGCGGCACCGGCGATAGGTGTCGAGCAGCACGTCGTGGGAGGTGGCGCCCAGAAAGGTTGTCTCCGGTCCGGCGAGCGTGTCGAGGTGGGCGCGGAACCGGCCGTCGCCGAGCACGACCAGGCGGCAGCCCGCTCGCTGGGCGGCGCGGATGGCTAGGTCAGGGCGCTTGTACGGGACGAGCCTGCCTGCGAACAGGAAGAAGTCCTCGCGCGCGACCGTCGGATCGGGCGTGAAGCGGTCGATCCGGACCGGCGGATAAGCGACCGTCGCGGGCAGTCCCCACCAATCGTCGACCCGTTCGGCGACGGCCCGGGAATTCGCGATGACATGCGAAAGCCTGGGCGCGGCGCGTAACTCGGCCCGGCGGGCCAGCGCACCCAGCGCCGTGAGCGCGAGCTGCCCCGCACGGCCGCCCGCCTCCTGCGCACGGAAGTCCTTGTCCCAGGCCCACCGTGCCGGGCTGTGCACGTAGGCGACGACCGGTGCGTCGGTGGCGAAGGCGGCTTGCGTGGCGAAGGCATGATGGCTGACGACGACGGCGTCGTAGCGATCCCGGAGCGGGAGACGGCGTAGGGCACGCGGAACGAACGGCAGCAACGGTGCGTGCGAGCGGCGACCCGAGGCGGCGTAGGCGCGGCTCAGCCAGGTGTCGTTGACCGTGGTGAGCGGGGCGCGGACGCCCGCGGGATCGACGATCGGCGCGAAAACCTCGGTCTCCGGCCAGGTTTCGGCCAGTGCGCCGACGACCGCCTCGGAGCCGCCGAACTCGGTGAACCGTTCGTGCACGATGGCGATGCGCGGCGGTGTCATGCGAGCTCGGCGGAGATGCGCCGCGGCGCCGCGCGGCGGCGGATGGCGGGGGCGACGGCACGGCCTTCGAGCAGACCGCCGACACCGCCCTGCTCGATCGCCTTGCGATAGACGGCCGCCGCCTCCCGGCAGGCCGCGATCGTCTCGTCGACAGCGGCGTCGGTGTGCGCGGCCGAGGTGACGAAGGACTGCCCGAGGACACCGCGGTGCAGCAGCTCCTGGAGGAACAAGGTGCGGAATTCCTGAGCAGGCCGGCCGTCCGGATCGCGGGTGACGAAGATCAGGCAGGACGGGCGGCCGAGCACCTGGAGATGGTCGGCGATGCCGAGCTCGGCGGCGACGGCGTTGACCCCGTCGGCGAGCCTGCGGCCCGCGCACTCCATGCGCTCGATGGGATCGCTGGTCCGATACTCGTGCACCACGGCGCGGAACGCGGCCAGCGCACTGGATTCCGGGCCGTGCGTGGTGGACAACAGGAAGACCCGGTCCTGATCGGTGCGCAGCCCGCCGAGCTCCATGAACTCGCGCCGGCCTGCCAGGGCCGAGAGCGGGAACCCGTTGCCCATGGCTTTACCCCAGCAGGACAGGTCGGGCCGCACGCCGTACACCGCCTGCGCGCCGCCCGCGGACCAGCGGAAGCCGGTGATCATCTCGTCGAAAACGAGCAGTGCGCCGTAGCGATCGCACAGCGCTCGAACACCGGCCAGGAAGCCGGGTTCGGGTTCGGCCAGCGCGGTGGCGGCCTCCAGGACGACCGCCGCGATCGCCCTGGACTCGAGCACGGCCGCCAGTGAAGGCAGATCGTTGTAGCGGAATCGCACGGTGCTCGCGGCGGTTTCGGCGGGGATGCCGCTGTTCATCGCGGTGGTGCCGATGAACCAGTCGTCCACCGAGAAGAACGGCTGATCGCAGACGGCGACGGCGGTCCGGCCGGTGGCGGCTCTGGCCAGCCGGACCGCGGCGGTGGTCGCGTCGGAGCCGTTCTTGGCGAACTTCACCATGTCGGCGCCCGGCACGAGGCTCAGGAAGTCTTGCGCCGCAAGCAGTTCCAGTTCGGTCGGCCGACTGAAGCTGACGCCGTCGGCGATGGCGCGGTGCACGGCGTCGAGGACGGGTTGGAAGCCGTGCCCGAGGGTGACCGAGCGCAGACCCATGCCGTACTCGACATATCGGTTGCCGTCGACGTCCCAGACGTGGCAGCCCTTGCCGCGCACCAGGATCGGCGCCATGTGCTCGGGGTACTGGTCGGGGCCCCTGGCATAAGTATGTGCGCCACCCGGGATCAGCTCGTGCAGCCGGGCTTGCAGCTCGTTGCTGCGGGTGAAGCGGCGCGGTGCCGCCGGATGGTCGGACATCGGCTCCATGGTCGGGCTCCTGGAGGGTCGGGTCGTGGTCACTGCGGGTCGGCCGGGCCCAGCGGCCGTCTGATGGACGGCGCGGGGGTCTGCGGCTGCGCGTCGGCGGCCGTGCCCATGGTGACGGCCCACAGGTCGTGGTCGCCGCGGCGGCCGGTGGCGCCGACGTAGCCGCGCATGCGCCCCTCGAGGGACATGCCGACGCGTGCGGCGATCTCGGCGGAGCGGGCGTCGTCCGGCTCGACGGCCGTCGAGACCCGGCACAGGCCGAGCGGGCCGAACGCGTGGGTGAGCAGCAGCCGGGTGGCGGCCGTCCGGATATCGTCGCCGTGCGCGGGATCGGTCCAGACGAACATGCGGGCATTGCGGTCGAACATGTCGAGATCGAACAGCCTGGCCTCGCCGGCATAGTCGCCCTTGACCTCGATCGCCAGCACGAGTCCGCGCGTGGAGCGCAAACCCGGGCGGGCATAGAGGAATTCGCGTAGCCACCGGAACCAGGTGTGCCCGCGGGCCCAGGTGCGCGCCGGTGCCGCCGCATCGGGATCGAGCACCGCACGGCTGCGCAGTCGGGCCGCGCGCCACCGACCCCAGTCGGTCACCCGCCGGTTCCGGATGACCACCTCTTGCCGCGCTGGATCGGCGAGCCGGACCCGCCGGGGTGTGCGCAATGGGTCGAGCAGATGCAGCACCCGCCCGGCGTAGTGGCGCGAGGTCGCGGCCAGCACCGTGCTTCTCGGCAACGGTGCGTCGGTCGCCTCCCCGGCCGCGGTGGGCGGCGGCGAAGTGGGGTGGGCGTCGTAGCGGTCGATCCAGTGCCGCACGAAACCGCCGGGCGGCACATCGGCCTTGGTGAGTCCCCACAACTCGTGGTCGCGGCGCGCGCCGCCGACGTCGAAGTACCTACCCATCAAGGCTTCTCGCCGGAAGCCGAGCCCGGCGGCGCCGCGCGCGGCGGCGACATTGGCCGGTGAGATCGGCGCGGTGATCCGCTGGAGGCCGAGGTGTTCGACGCCGTAGTCCATCAGCATGGCCGCCGCCATGCCGCCGATGCCGTGCCTGGCGACCTCGGCGTCGACCCAGATGCCGAGTTCGGCCGACGCGGCGGCGGCGTCGATCGAGCCGAGCTCGACCTGCCCGGCGAACCGGCCGTCGACCTCGATCACCGACGCCAGCCGCCGACCGGTCCGCGCCTCCGCTCGACTGGTCAAACACTCACGCACCCAATGGGTTCCGCAATGCCGCGCCGCCCAGTCCAGGGTCGAGCTGTACCAGAACGGCTCGATGTAGTGCCGATCCCGCAGTCGGATGCGCCGCCAGTGCGGGTAGTCCGCGATCCGCGGCGGCCGGACCACGACGCTGTTTCCGTGCAGCAGCACCGGGCCGAGCGTGATGTGCGCCAACGATCTGGGAGTTGTCGTCATGGCGGCTACTCGCGCGGTCGCGATTTGCCCAGCGACATCGTCTTCAGCACGCCCTCGGTGGAGACGGACAGCCGCCAGTATGTCCCGGTAGCGTCTTTGAGCACGATGCCGCCTTCGGCCTGCTCGGAAAGCCAGGTCCCGCTGGCCAATACGGCCGAGCGCAGCGCGCCGTCGGGCGACTGCGCCTGAAAGACGTCGGCGTCACCGCGCCCGGCCTTGGCGACGATGGTGCCGGTGAACGACGGGGCGTGCGTGCTGGTGCGGCCGAGCACGTGCCATCGCTGCGGAAACAGGGTCGGGTTGAGATCCTCGGCCGCGGTGGAGATCAGGTTCACCGCGGTCCCCTCGGGGCAGCCTGCCGGATCGATGCGCAGTTCGATGGGCGGCTGGTCCAGGTCCCGGTCGAACTGGACGTTGGCGAGATAGGGCTGGCGGCAGTAGATCAGGTCGACCGCGACGGTGCGCGCGGCGACCTTGCAGTTGGTCATGCCGAACTGTGCTGGCCCGCCGCGATCGGCCCGGCCGATGGACAGCGCGATATCGGCGCCCTCGAACCAGACGTTGGTGAGCCACCAGTCGTTGGCCGCGCCGTCGACGACGATGTGCTTGTCGGTGGTGCGCGGGTCGGCGTCGGAGACGAATTCGACGTTGGTGAGCGCCAATCCGGCGTTGTGGTCGTTGCCGGTGCCGAGCACGCCGATGAAGTTGCTGGTGAGCTTGGACGAGGTCACGTAGTTCTGGATGCAGGAGGTGACGATGCCGTAGCCGAAATTGTTGATGTCGCAGTTCAGGAACGCGGTGCCGCCGGTATTGCCCTCCAGCACCACCCCGCGTTGCTCGAGATAGCGCGGATGGTTCTCGGCGATGTGGTTGCCGCGGATCACCACCGAGTCGAACGAACAGCGGAAGCACTCCGAGAGCAGGACCGCGGTGGCCTTCGGCCCGGTCAGATAGAAGCCGAGCCGCGCGAACCGCACCCGGCTGCGCCTGCGCAGTGCGACGAGGGTGGTGTCGGTTTCGCAGACCACGATGGTGATGTCGGCGCCGTCGCCGAGAATGGTGGCGTAATCGCCGAGTTCGGGCCACGCCGTCACCCGGTAGTGGCCCGCGGGTAGGTACATCACCAGCGGAACGTCGCGCACCGCGGCCGCCGCGGCGATCGCGGCCGTGTCGTCGGCGACGCCGTCACCGACCGCGCCGAAGTCACGGACATTGCGGGCCGCGGGGGCGTCGGTGACGTGCGGGGAACGGAACTCGATGTGTGGAGTTCCCGAGGTGCTGGAGCCGGTGCTACAGGCCGCGAGCATCGGGACGGCACCCGC
Source organism: Nocardia sp. NPDC052316 (assembly GCF_044547795.1). NCBI lineage: Bacteria > Bacillati > Actinomycetota > Actinomycetes > Mycobacteriales > Nocardiaceae > Nocardia > Nocardia sp. NPDC052316. Next base: position 1,258,706 of record NZ_JBIUBB010000002.1, on the reverse strand, counting down.
CGCGCCGAGCGCCGCGGCGAGCATGCTCCGTCGGCCGACCGCATCGTCGTTCATCGCCGCAGCCTCCCGCTGAGTCGCTGCAGCCGGTTGCCCGGCTTGCTGTACGCTACCGCGCCGGTGAGCTCGTTGTCGCCGAATGTGGCCAGCGCACCGCGCAATTCCGGCGCGCTGGTGTGGCCGAGCAGCACGACCGCGATGGTGTGATCGCAGAGCGGTGCCACGGCGATGGCGTCGGCGGCGTGCGCCACGGGAGCGGTCTGCACCACGACGTGGTCGTAGTCGGTGGTCAGTTTCGCGACGACGGCGGCGAACCGGTCCGAGGCGAGCAGATCGGGTGTCCGCTCATCGGCCGCGCCGAGCGGCAGCACGGTGAGCCCGGTTTCGGGCCATGCGGTCAGTGCCTCCGATATCGGCGCGGTGCCCTGCAGCACCGTCGCGAGACCGGCGCTCGGCTGCGTCGGCAGGGCGCGCGAGCCGCCGTGGCCCGAGGTGTCGGCGTCGATGAGCACCACCTTGCTGCCGGTGTCGGCGAACGACTTCGCCAGTGCCACCGCTACTTCCGGCTCGGACCGCGCGGAGAAGCTGGTCAGCAGCGTGCTTCGGCTCTCGCCTTCGCGCAGCAGTCGGGTGCGTAGCCTGCGCGTCTCGTCGGGGGCGCCGGGGCGATCCGCGTCGATGATGCCGAGGATCGGCACCGGCAGCACGGCGGCCAGGTCGTTGGAGGTGCGCAGGGTGCGGTCGGTGCGATCGCGGACGAAGGCGGCGGCGCAGCCGAGCGCGACCCCGGCGAGCAGGCCGAGCGCCAGGATGCGGGTCGACTGGGGTCCGCTCGGTCCGGCGGGCACCTCGGCGCGGTCGACCACGGTGACCCGCGCGGCCGGTGCCGCGTCGCGCTCGATGGTCTCCAGTTCGTCGACCAGGCGCCGGAATTGGGCCACCACCGAGTTGGCCAGATCGCGTGCGCCCTCGGCGGTCGAGGACTGGACGGTGAGGATGATGTTGGTCGTCGCGGGCGGCGAGAACGCCTTGATGCTGCCCTGCACCTCGCTGACCGACATCGTCAGGCCGAGATCATCGATGACGCGTTTGGCGACGGTGGCGCTGGTGGCCAGGTCCAGATACGAGCGAACTCGCTGCTGGGCGGCCAGTCCACCCTGGTAGGAGTCGTTGACCGAGGTGCCGGTCGCCATCGACACGTACATGCTGCTGGTGGCGGTGTAGGTGGTCGGGAGGGTGCTGAGGTATCCGGCCGACGCGCCGAAGCACAGCACCAGCACCGCGACGATGATGGCCCAGCGTCGGCGCGCGATATGCCAATAGTCGATCAATCCCATGGGGATTCTCTCTTTTCGGTAGTGACAGCCCCGACGACAACAGGTGCCGCGGCCGGTGCAGACGCCGCGGCGGGTGGATCGGTCTTCGTGCGCCTGCGGTACTCGCGCACGAGCAGCGAGATGAGCCAGGCGAGCACGGCGGCCTGCAGGAACTTGCCGAGGTTCTCCATGCTGCCGAGAATCCCGCGTTCGAACAGCGCGGAGGAGCCGGTCATCGCTAGCCCGAGCACCACGATCGGGAACACGCGTGAATACAGCGCCTTGGCCCAGGCCAGCAGCAGCAGGAAGGTGAATACGGCACAGATCACCACGCCCGGGTAGCCGCCGAGCACATAGCCTTCGTTGAGATTGCCCTCGGCCAGCGACACCGACACCTTGGTCATGTCGACCGACGCGCCGCGCACATCCTGTGCCCACGCGGTGCCGGACTGGAACTTGGCCGTACCGAGCAGTTGGCTGGGGACGAGACTGGCCGAGGCGTGCCGCAGCACTTCGACGGGCGTCAGCCACAGACCCGGCTGGTGGACGTAGGCGTCGGTCGCGGCCTCGAGCAGATCGAACCGCCGTAAAATGCTCAGGAAAGGTTGGACGAGCGGTGGATAGCTCGAATCGACCAGCGCTGCTTCGGCTTTCGCGTACTCGGTCTGCTTCAGCGACTGCAACCAGCCGAACCCGCCGATCCCGAGCACCGCGATGGCGCCGACCGAGATCGCCTTGGTCTTGGTCCACCCCAGGATCGCGAAGCGGATGGCGATGGCGAGCGCGGCACCGATGATCGGCGTCTTCGACTCGACGACGGCGGTCCAGGCCAGCTCACCCAGGAGCAACCCGCCGATGATGAGGGCGGTCGACTGTGGGCGGACGGGCCGAACGAAAATGATCAGCCCGAGGGCGGAGATGGTGGCCAGGATGGCGACGAAGGACAGAATCGGATTGGCGCTGCCGATCTCACCCGCGCCGCCGACCGAACCGGAGGCGACGGAGGCGGCCCGGCCGAACAGTCCGACGCCGTAGGTGGCGACCAGGGTCGGCACGAAATTCGGATCACCGGTCAGCGCGGGCAACCGGACGGGCGGATGCCGCCGCGCCCAGAACGCATAGGCGACAACGAGTCCGGCGTAAATCCACAGCCCGAAGGCGACGTGCTCGAGCACCAGCGCGATGCCGCGGTCGTAGCCGAACTGGGCCAGCCGCGGGTCCGCCACATTGTCACCGAAGTGCGGTTCGGGCTGCACCCACAGCAGCACGAGCGGGCGCGCCAGATACGACAGCGACCAGAACGCCGCCTGCGCGATGAGAAACACCCGTGCGACACCGGGAATCGCGGTGGCCGCCAGCACGATCGTGGCGAGCGCGAGCGCGATCAGCATGACCTCGGTGGTAGCCGTCATGGGCGGTCACTGACCGCATGCACGATCTCGCGGGCCCGATCGACATAGCGGTGCTTGCCCGCGACGATCCGCTGATACCCGGCCTCGGCCACCGCGGCCGCCTTGTCGGGGTGCGCGGCGCACCAGTCCAGGATGGAGCTGAGCTCGTCGGCCTCGGCGAACAGGAAGCATTCGCTGGTGTCCTGGAGTAGTTCGGCGTGCTCGTCGGTGCGTTCGCCGACGAAAAGTCCACCGGCGGCGGGCACTTCGAAGGTGCGGCAGGTGTGCGTATCGCGGTTGTCGGAGTTGAGCAGGACCAGGTTGGCGGTGACGCTCGCGACCACCTCGGAGTAGCGTTCGCCGTACACGGCGCCGCCGACTTCGGCTCCGGTGGCACGCAATTCGGGCACCCGGCGCCAGCCGGGCCCGCGCACCAGCATGCGGGAGCCGTGCGTACGGGCGAGCGCGACCAGATCGGCCCGGCGGTCCGGCCTGCACACGCCGATGAAGCCGACGAGGAACTGCCGGGTGCCGCGCCGCGCGGTCGGGTGGTGCCAGGCCGGGTCGTAGGCGCTGCGCACGAAGGTGACGGCGCGGGCGCCGCGGCCGCGCAGTTCGGCGACATTGTGGCGCTTGGTGGTGACGATGTGGTCCCAGTCGGACTCGTGCGCAAGGTATTCCGCGCTGACGTTCTCGGGGTTCGCGACGTCGTCGGGGCTGTAGTGCACGTGCAGCCGCGCGGGGACGTCCAACAGCCTGCGCTGGTCGAGGTGAATGCTCTTGAACGCGAACACCATGTCCGGCCGGAACTCGGCGGCGGCCCGGTCGATCTCGGCGTGCAACCCGGCCACGTTCCACGGCGCGCGCCCGCGGGCCAGCTTCGAATAGACCCAGGGCGGCGAGAGTCTGGTCGGCAACGTGACCCGGGTGGTGTCGATGACTACCACGTCGTGCCCGGCCTGCCGGAAGCCGTCGGCCAGTGAGTGGGCGTTGCTGCCGACCCAATCGTCGCCAAGATAGAGAATTCTCATGTCCCGCCGTCCTCCCGCATCAGCACAATCGCGGGATCCGGAGCCGGTGTTACCCGCTCACGGCGCACGAGTGTGCGGAGCCTGAGCAGATACCATGCGGCGACGGTGAATTCGACGACGACGGTGCCGTAGACCAGCGTCCAGACCGAGTGGGTGCGGAACGCGATGGCCAGTGCGGTGGCCGCCACGCAGGTGCCGAGCACCGCCCCGATCAGGACGCCGGTGGTGTCCTGGCGCACCGGGAGCACGGCGGTGGTGACGAACGAGGTGATCGCCGTCGCGGGCAGCACGAACGTCTCCACCCGGAGCAGGTCGATCGCGGCGGTGAAGTCTTCGCCGAACACCAGGTGGATCAGCATCGGCGCGGCCAGCCATACCGCGGCGGCCGCCACCGTCGCGGTGCAGACGCAGGCGAACAGCGCCTGGAACGCGTGCCGCCAGAAGTTGTCGTCGGCGCTCTTGCGCGCCATCCGGGGCAGCAGGGCGAAACCGATGGGGTCGAGGGTGGATTGGATCGCACGGACCAACCGGTCGCTCGCCGAGTAGAGCCCGAGCGACACGGCGTCGAGCACCCCCGAGTACACCGCCGCCGCACCCTGGCCGTAGGTCGTCACCAAGAGACGAGAAGTGAAAACCGGTGCGCCGGTACGCAACACGGCCTGCACGGCGCGCGGCCGCGACGGCAGCCCGAAGGTGCGCAACGAATCCCACCAGGTCAACAGCACCGTCGGAATGGACGAGACGAGCAGGCAGAGCACCGCGACCTGGGCATTGGGTAGTCGGGGGAGCACCGCGACGAGCAGGACCAGGTACCCGATGCGGCCGACGGCCTGATAAGCGGTGGAGGCGCCGAAGCGCCCCTGTCCGATGAGCAGCCAGTCTTCCGATACCGACCAGAAGCCGCCCGCGAACAGTCCGAGCAGGATCATCTCCAGCGGAACCGGCGCGTCGAGCGCGTAGCTGAGCAGCAACGCGACGCCGAGGACGCCGAGGGTAGCTGTGCGAATGGCCAGGTAGTCGCCGCGCAGCTGATTGATGTGCGCCAGCCGGTCGTCGCCGAGGCCCGCGTCGTGCACCCGCGCGGCCAGATACGAGGTGATGCCGAGATCGACCAGCAGCGAGCCGATGAAATAGGCCGACATGCCGATCGCGAGCAGGCCGAGGCCGTGCGTGCCGAGCACCCGGGCGATCAGCGGCACGGTCACGATGGTGACGACGTACTGCCCGTACTTGCCGAAGCTGACATAACCGATGTCGCGAACGATCCCGAGAAATCCGTGGCGGCGCTTGTTATTCCGTCGGTGTGCTCCCGATGGGGCTGGCGAACGGTCCGGGTCGTCCTTGGCCGCGTGTTCAGCCATGCGGGGCTCTCTCTGCTGAATAGGGGGTGCCCGCCGCGCCGTTGCGTTGTGCGATGTCGTAGAGGAAGGCGGCGACCGTGCGCGCCGTTTCGGTGATGTCGAAGTCCGTGGCGCGGGTGCGGGCCGCCGTGGCCAGCGTGGTGCGCAGTGCCGGGTCGCCGATGAGGGTGTCGAGTGCGGCGGTGAGTTGTCGTTCGTCGCCGCCGGGCACGAGCAGCCCGTCGACCCCGGCCCGGACGATCTCGGCGGGACCACCCGGCGTGCTGGCGATCACGGCGCAGCCCGCGTGCATGCCCTCCACCACCACCTGGCCGAACGGCTCGGGAAGCACCGAGCTGTGCACCAGGATGTCGGTGTCGCGCAGATATTCGGCCGGGTCGTCGACGTGGCCGGTGAAGGTCACCGGCAACGCGAGGTCGCGGGCGAGGATCTCGAGTTCGGTGCGGTAGGGCTCCTCGTCGAAGAAGGTGCCGCCGATCAGAAACACCTGGCGCGGAGGGACTTTCGTCGCGGCGACCGCGCGCAACAGCACGTCCTGGCCCTTCCACGGGGACAAGCGGCCGACCACGGCGACCACGGTGTCGGCGGGCGGACGCTGATCCGGACGGGGGAGATCGGGGCCGAGTTCGACGCCGGGATAGGCCACCAGTGCCTGCTTGCGTCCGACCGGCAGGGTGGCCAGCGTGGTGCGGCTGTTGGCGAGATAGCCCTGGCTGAACAGCCGCCCGAGCAGCCGCAGCACGAGGGTGGGCAGTCGCCCGAAGTAGTCGACGGCGAGGCGATCGTGCACCTGCCAGACCAGCGGGACGCGGGCGCGCCGCGCGGCCACCGCGCCCATCACGAGCGCCTTGCTGCTCTGTGCCACCACCACCTGCGCGCCGAGTTCCCTGACGGTCGCGCCGAGCGACCAGCCGAGCCGCAGCAGACCGGCGAACCCGGCGACGAGGCGGCGCGGGCCGGAACCGATGGTCATCGCCCGGCTGTCGAATCGGCCACGCAGCACCCGGGTTTCGATCCCGCGTGCGCGCATCCGTTCGACCATCGGGCCGTCCTCTGTGTAGACCATGGCGACGCCGAGCCGCCCCTGGTCGCGTAGGGCCGACACCAGCCGCAGCGTCGCGAGCTCGGCGCCGGAGGGCGCCGCGGTGTGAGCCACGAACAGTGCCGTGGTCATTGCTTGATTGCCCGGTACATCGCGAGATGCCGCTCGGCTGTGACATCCCAGGAGAAGGTCTGCGCGTGCGCCCGGCACTGTGCGGGTGTCGGTACGGTGCCGTGCAACCCGGCGACGAGGCGGGCCCCGAGCGCGTCGGCGTCACCGGCGGGGACGATGAGCGACGGATCGAGCCCGCGCACCGAATCAGGTAGTCCGCCACAGTCGGTGACGATCGGCGCGCGCCCGGCCGCCAGCGATTCGAGCGCGATCAGGCCGAAGCCTTCCAGTGCGGTGGTGGGCACGACGGTCAGCTGCGCCTGTTCGTAGAGTTCGGTGAGTCGCTGATCGTCGACGTGTCCGGCAAACTCGACCGCGTCACCGAGTGGTGTTGCGGCGGCGCGTAGTTCGGCCTCGGCCGTGCCGGTGCCGACGATCACCAGGCGCGCCGCCGGATGCTCGGCGAGCACACCGGGCCAGGCGCGCAGCAGGGTGTCTATTCCCATCCGGCGTTCGAGCCTGCGCACACACAGCACGGTCCGGGTCGGCGTCTCGGGGCGGAGCGGGGAGGCGTGGAAGCGGGCCACATCGACGCCGGGCGGGATGACCGCGATACGGTCCAGGGAAACCCGGTAGTCGGTATGTAGTACCTCACGAAAGTGGTTGGACAGCACCACGAATCGGTCCGCGCCGAGGTAGCGGAGGCGTTCTATCAGATACTTCGCGCGGGCCGCCGCCGCGCTCTGCCCGGTGAGCCGGCTCTCGGCCGCCCACGGCCCGTGGAAATGGACGACCAGCGGCAGCCGTCCGCGCCGGGTGACGGCGGCCGGGCCGTAGAGGCAGAAGTGCCGGTCCAGCACCGTGCCGGGGTGCAGGCGGTCGCGGTCGAGGAAGGCGGTGCGGGCCCTGCGCACCGTGGAACCGCCCAGCCCGCCCCATGATCGGGCACCGGGCGCGGGCGCGCCGAAGGCCGCGGCGGACACCTGCGCGCCGGGTTGCCCGGCGAGCGCGTGGTACAGCTCGGTGAAGTACCGATTGAGCCCACCCGGCGCGGACGCGAACCACTCGGATCCCGTCATATGCACCCGGACGGTCTCGGTACTTCCCGTCACCCATGCCCCCTACTGGCGGTGATGGCGGACGAGTCGCTGTCGGTGAACCCGTCTCTCCCGCAAAAGTCTAGGGGACCGAGCCTTTTCTGGCGGGCAGTCCGCGAGCAACCGAAAAGTCAACCCAGATCGAACAGATTCGGCTGCCCCGCGCGGTAGCGAGCTGCGTCCATCTGACGCAGCGGCTCGAAGGCGGGGATCGAGTCGCGGGTGAACAGGGTGGCCCGTTGCGCGGTCGACCCCGCGGCGTCGAGCAGCGCGTTCACCGCGGCGCGGCCCGCCTCGTTGGCGCCCTCCATGGTCGCCAGGTCGAAATTGGTCCGCACATAGTCGGCGGCGAGGAACAGGTTGGGGATCCTGGTGTACGCGTTGGGCCGCGCCGCCCAGGAGCCGATCGTGTTGACCAGCAACGGCTCATCGTTCTCGTTCCGGCCGTTCTGCCAGCTGATGCCTGGATCGAGCAGCCAGTCCCGGACGATGCCGTCCTTCAGCTGGACTCGGCCGTCGTCGTTGAGCGCGGCGGTGAGCTGAGCCCAGGTCTCCTGGTAGATCTCTTCGCGGGTGCAGTGTTTGGCGGTTTTGCCGAACAGGATGCCGGGGGTATCCCAGTCGGCGATGTCGATGGTGAGGCCGTCGAGGACGGTGCCGTCGCCGTACTTCGCGGCGTAGTCGACGTCCCAGAACGCGCGCTGGGAGTACGAGGTCAGGCGCCACGGCGCGTCGAGGTAGATGTTGTATCCCGCGCCGAGTTCCAGCTTTTCGCTGACGAACATCTGCAAACCGGTCATCCAGTCGAGGGTGAGCTCGTCCATCCGCGCGAGATCCGGGTCCAGGCCGCGGATCTCGGGCGACCACAGTCGCCGCGCGCGATCCGTCGGCACCGCGCAGACGTACCAGTCGGCACTGTGTAGTCGAGTCGCGCCGTCCGGCAGCCGGATTCGCGCGCCGGCTATCTGGTCGCCCGCCACCTCGAAGCCGTCGAGGGCGTGCCCGGGCCGGAACTCGACACCCATCTCGCGCAGCAGAGTGATCCACGGATCCAGCCAGGCCTCGTTGGTCGGGCCGTTGAGCACCTCGTACACCTTGGGGCCGCCGGTGAGTTCCTGGAGCAGGGCGATGAAGAACCCCTCCATCATGTTGCCCATGGTCCTGGTGCTGGCGACGTACTCCTTCGCCGCGACGAGCGCGCGCGTCAAACCCGTTGCGGCGAGGGCCTGGAACTGGGCCGACCGGCTTGCGGCGTCGACGAAATCCCACCAGCTCATGTGCTCCCACTGGCCGAACCTGCGCTCCTCGCTGGAGGTCAGGTAGGTGACGACCCGGCCGGCCATGTGGATCGCCTCGGGGAGCGGGATGAGGTTGTTCTTCAGAAAGACCTCGACCAGGATGCGCTGCAATCCTTCCGGGGTGAGGGCCTGTCGCGGATCGAAGTAGAAGCCGAACATGAGCGGAAAGCCGTCCGGCAGATTTCCGGCGCGCGGGTAGCGCGGGTCGTTGACCGAGAACGGAATCAGGTTGTCGTGCACCGTGTTCCGCGTGCCCGGCAGCGGAATGCGGCGCATCGTGTCGTGCACGTGGTGATAGAACGAGGTGAAACCGCGGGCGCCGTGCTCACCGGGGAGGGGCGCGCGACCGCCGCCGCCGGTGCCGGGCAGCGGGATGGTGCGTGACTTGCCGCCCAGCTCCTTGCGGTCGAACACGGTCACCTGGAAGCCGCGCTCGGCGAGCTCGTGCGCGGCGGTGAGTCCGCCGATGCCCGCGCCCAGGACCGCGACCGTATTGCGCGGCGGGCCGTTTCGCCTGCGTGCCCCCTGGGCCGCCGCCGGACCCGCCGTCGCCGCCAACCCGGCCGCGCCTGCTAAACCCGCCGCGCCACGCAGCACCGTTCGCCTGCTGACCGCGCTGTCCCGATAGTGAGCTGTCACTGCACGACCCCGTTCACAATTCTGACTATCCTGATAGTCATATTTAGCAGATGGTCGCTCTTCATGGGAGACAATGCGGAGATGACGAGAACGGTCCAGCGATGAGCGGCGACGCCAAACAGCGGCGACCGGTGCGGCCCTACGGCGGGGTCGACGCGGCGGACCGGGTCGCCGCCCGGCGCGCCAAACTGCTCGACGCCGGCCTGGAATTGTTCGGCACCCGGGGCTACGCGACGACCGGCGTGAAGGACCTGTGCCGGGCCGCCGGGCTCACCGACCGGTACTTCTACGAATCATTCGGCGGCACCAAGGAATTGTTCGCCGCGGTGTTCGACCGCGTCATCGACGAGCTGTTCGACGCGGTCGCCCGCGCGGTGAGTGCCGCGCCCGCCGAGGGCACCCGCAAGTTGCGCGCGGGCATCGGCACCTACCTCACCGCGCTGGCCGAGGACCCGCGCAAACTCCGCATCGTCTTCGTGGAGCCCACCGGGGCGGGCGCGGAACACCGCATGCGGGAAGCGTTGTGGCGATTCGCGCGATTGGTGGCCGCGACCGCCATCGAGGCCAGACCCGAAGCGCGGCCGCCCGCCGAACTGGTCGACATCTACGCGCTCTCGGTCGTCGGAATGCTCGAGCGGGTGCTGGTCGAGAAGCAGGGCGGGCGGGTGACGCTGCCGATGGACGAGCTGGTGGACTATTGCACGGCGTTCGCCGGTGCGTCGCTCGGCGCGCTGTACACCGGGCGGATAACCAAACAATCCGGTCGGCACGAAGCAGCTTCGCGCGCAATGGAGTAAGTAACTCGACGCTGGCGGGTAACCCTCGGTCCGGTAGCCGCGATGCATAGCGTGAGGTAGATTTCACAACGAGTTCGTGCTCGGCACGGACCGACCCGCGGGGGACTGGCGGGAGGACATGGACAGTGGGGACCGTAGGTTCCGAGGCCGAGCGCGCCGCGATCGCCGAGGGCGATATCCGAGTGCTGGTCGAGAACGGTGAGTACTGGCTGCGCAACCGCGGCGACATCGCGATGATGGCGGTGACCGTCGAGCGGCTGCGGGCGCGCTGGCCGCGCGCCAGGATCGGCGTGCTCACCCATCAGCCCGGCATCCTGCGGGCGCTGCTGCCCGAGGCGGAACCGCTGTGCGGACCCGACTGGAGTTGGGGCCGCGACGGGTGGCCGGGTCGGTTAACCCGTACGGCGGCAACACGATTGGTCGGTCCGGCCGCGCTGCGCTGGCGGGCCGCGACCGACGGGCCGAAGGACCGGCTGCGGGCGCTGCGCTCGGCCGCCCGGCGCCGCGCCGACGGCCCCGGCCGCACCGAACACGTCGCGACGCCGGAACAGACCGAGTTCCCGGTCGAGATCCCGGCCGCCGTCGAGCAGGCGTCGCTGGTGCTCGCGCTCGGTGGTGGCTACATGACCGACGTCGACCGCTATCAGGCGCACCGGACGCTGAACCTGCTCGAACACGCGCGGTCGCGCGGCATTCCGACGGCCCTGGTCGGCCAGGGCCTCGGGCCGCTGCGTGATCCGGCGCTGGTCCGGCGTGCGGCCGAGGTACTGCCCGGCGTCGATTTCCTGGCGCTGCGCGAAGCCAGGCGCGGCCCGGAACTGTTGTCGCGCTTCGGCGTCGCGCCGGAGCGGGTGCTGGTCACCGGTGACGACGCGATCGAATTCGGCTACCGCCTGCGACAGGCCAAGATCGGCACGGATATCGGACTGTGCCTGCGGGTGGCCGATTATTCGCGGGTGAGCGCGGCCGCGCAGGCCACGCTCGGCCGGGTGGTCCGCGCCTGCGCCGGCCGGCTCGACGCGGGCGTGGTGCCGCTGATCATCTCCGAATACGCCTCCGAGGATCGACTATCCACCTTGCCGCTGCTCGCCGGAGCGGAGTGCGCCAGGCCTGCCATCGGTCGTGGCGGCACGCCCGAGGATGTCGCGCGTCAGGTCGCGGGCTGCCGGGTGCTGGTCACCAGCGCCTATCACCTCGCGGTTTTCGCGCTGTCCCAAGGCATTCCGGCCGTCGGCATCACCGCCTCGGAGTACTACGACGACAAGTTCCACGGGCTGCGCCAGATGTTCGGCACCGGACTGCGGATCGTGCACCTCGACGATCCCGCGCTGGACCGGACGCTGACCGCGGCCGTGGCCGAATCGTGGTCCGAGGCGCCGACGGTGCGGGACACGTTGCAGCAGAAGGCCGTCCAGCAGATCGACGCCAGCCGGGCCGGGCTCGAACGGGTCTTCCGGCTGGTGGAAAGCGGGCCGGTGCGGCCGGGCCATCAGCTAGGGGGATAGATCATGGCTAGTTTGTCGGTTTGCGTGCCCGCCTACAACTCGGGGCGCACGCTGGCCACCACACTGCGCTCGGTGCTCGACCAGGACGTGGATTTCGAGCTCTTGGTGCTGGACAACGCCAGCACCGACGAGACGGGTGACATCGCGCACTCGATCGACGACCCGCGAGTTCGCGTGCTGCGCAACGACACCGTGCTACCGATCGGCGACAACTGGAACAAGGCGATCACCGCGTCGACCAGGGATCTGATCAAGGTGGTCTGTGCCGACGATGTCCTGCGGCCCGGCGCGCTGGCCGCGCAGCTCGCGGTGATGGCCGAGGATGCGTCGATCGCCCTCTCGTCGAGTCGATTCGAGGTGATCGACGAGGCGGGCGCGGTGCTGGAGACCGGTCTCGGACTGGCCGGCCTGCTCGGCAAGCAGACCGCGCGGGCGCTGGCCAGGGTCATCGTGCGGCGCGGTCCTGCCGATTTCGGGCCGACCGCGGCGGCGATGTTCTACCGCAAGCATTTCGACCTGGTCGGTGGGTTGCGCGGGGACCTGGTGTTCCCGATGGACGTCGATCTGTTCGCCAGGGTGTCCTCGTTCGGCGCGTTCTTCGGGATGTCGGAAATCCTTGCGGCCTGGCGTAATTCGTCGTTCAACCTGTGCAGCCGCACCTCGACGGTGAGCAAGCTGACCGACATGTACCGGTTCCATCACCGCATCGCGGGCGACTATCCGCACCTGGTGAGCCGCGGCGACGTGCTGGCGGGGGATACCCGCCTGGCGCGGGCGGCGTTGTACCGCTTGCGGGTTCGCACCGTGGCCACCGTGCGGAACCGGCCGGATCTGCTGGTCTGAACATCCGAGGAACGGAGAAACCGCCCCGCACTGCGGGGCGGTTTCTCCGTTCGAGGATCACCTCGTCGCGATCGCCTCAGATCGACCAGAGCCGACCATAGGTGTACACGGCGTCGCCACTGGAACTGACCACCTTGACGAACGGCCGGATCGTGGTCTGCCCGACGACCCCGGTGACGGTGCCGTGGAAGCCGGACATGCGCAGGAAGCCCGCGGCGCCGGAGACGTCGCCGCCCGCGCACTCGACCGTCTGGATGCCGGGGCCGAAGCCGACTTCGAGTTCGACGCCGGCCCGGGGGATCAGCCCCTCCAGCTTCAAGGTCGCGCCGTCGCTACCGAGGTCGACCCCGAGACCCGGCGTGGAGTAGTTGAACTTCAACCGCCCGGTCAGCGTCGCCGGATAGCCGACCTGGTAGCCGATGGTGATGTGCCCGCGCCAGTCCTCGGCGTTCGGCCCGGCGATCTTGTAGGCCGCCTCGCCATTGTGAAACCACTCGCGGGTCAACGCGTTTCCGTCCAGCGGCGGCACGAAGTCGATCCGCGTGTCGGATTGGATCGCCTCGATCGAACGATCCTTCTGATCGATGATCTGGTTACTGCTGTCGACGACCGCTCCCGCGGTGCCTATTCCCAAAGCCAGCCCCGACGCCACCACGGTGGCGATCGCGAACATTCGGACGCAACGGCTGCCGTGTTGCGTGATATCCCTCATCAGGTTTGTCCCCTCTGCACACACACCTGGCCGAGCGTGGTCGTTCGCTCGACGCCCGCTCCCCGACACGCGGGAGCGAAGAACTCATCGATCATCTGTGGCGATCAGGTGTTCGGTAATTCGAATCATGTCAGATCAAGCGCATCGAGCAAGCGGGCGAGAATGCGCTGGGGGACAGCGAATTCGGAGCAACTCATCCTCCCTGTACGGTCGTGTGGGCCGGGTCGTCGACGATCCAGCAGCCGTCGAGCTCCGGGTACCTGGCGCGGACCTCCGGCAGTAGATCGGGCAGCGTCAGCAGCACGAGATCCGGCCGGGCCGTCACCAGCTCGTCGGGCGAGATGATGGGCACGTCGGTGCCGGGCATCCGCCGACCCTGCTTGGCCTGCGACGCGTCGGCGACGGCGGCGATCAGCCCGCGATCGACGCCGGCCAGGCTGAACAACGCCACCGCCCGCGAGGCCGCGCCGTAGGCGAACACCCGATCACCCTGTGCGGCATGCCTGGTGAGCCAGCGGCGCAACGCCTCGGCATGCGCGTCGGCGGCCTGCTGGAGGCGGCGGACGGCGGCGAGCTCGGTGTAACCGGTCTCCTGGGTGAGGATCTCGCGGGTCGCCGGGTCGGGGCGGTGCTTGCCGTGGCGCGCGGCGACCAGCACGGTGCCGCCGTACAGGTCGAACCGCCATGCGGTGGTGACGCTCATGCCCGCGGTGGCCAGCAATCGGCTCAGCGCGGACAGCGAATAGTAGGCGAAGTGCCCGTGCCGCAACGCATTCCACTGCGCCGACGCGACAATGGTCGCCAGCGAATGGAATTGGATCAGCAGCAGACCGTCGGCAGCGGTGGCCGCCGCCCGTTCGGCGAAGGCCGCGCGCTGGTCGGGTTCGTGCATGAGGCCGAAGCAGTCGAGCACCACATCGGCGACACCGTCGGTCGGGGTGTAGCCGCGCTCGAGCAGCAGCGGCACCCAGGTGCCCCCATGCGGACTGCCGAACTCACGCACGGTGGCCCCGCGCAGCAGACCGGATGCGGCGACTCGCGCGACGGCGTCGGCCGCTTGCTCGCGCAACGCCGCAGGCTCGATGCCGCGTGGTTCCTGCGTGCGAGTGTCGTCCTCGGCCAACTGCGCGAGCGCGCAGCGGGCACACAGATCCATGCGCAGCGGATGTGCGGTCTCGGCCAGGCCGATCGGAGCGGCCAGCGGCGGAAAATAGTCCGCGGCCGGGACCATGCCCAGATCGAGCACCGGCGTGAGTTCGGCGCCCCCGCAACCCCGGCAGGGTCGCCCGCTATCGAGGGGAACCATCACCGGCCCCTGGCGTTGTGCACCGGCGCGGGGCGCAGGCAGGGAAGGGCGGCCTCGCGCCGTCGGCGCTGTGCCGGTGTCACCCGGCTACGTGGCAGGCACACGGACTGTTCCCGGCTGTATCCGGCGCATCGATGCATCGAGAACCCCGCTCTCGCGTAGCTTCTCGAGGTGCGGCAGCCGGGTGAACTTCTGGAAGAAGTCGTCGTAGGTGAGTCCACGCGCGGTGTACTCACCGAACAGCTCGTCCGCCCCGGCCTGCACGGTCCACAGGGCGCGAAACCCGATGGCGGCGCGGGCGGCGGAGAAGTCGACGCGATAGGAGCGCGGGTCGGCGCCGCTCTCGCCGGTGATGTTCAGCCGCGACCCCGGCACCGCCGCCACCACCGTCTCGGCGATCTCGGCGACGGTGAGGTTGTTGGCCTCGGTGCCGATGTTGAAGGCGCGGCAGTGGATTGCCGCAGGCGGCGCGGTGAGACAGTTGGCGAAGGCCCACGCGATATCGCGGGCATGCACCAGCGGCCGCCACGGTGTGCCGTCGGAGAGCACCTTCACCTCACCGGTCAGCGTGGCGTATCCGACCAGGTTGTTGAGCACGATGTCGGCGCGCAGCCGTGGCGAGAAGCCGAATGCCGTGGCGTTGCGCAGGAATACGGGGGAGAAGCCGGAGTCCGCGAGCGCGGCGACGTCGTCCTCGACCCGCACCTTGCTCTCTGCGTACGGGGTGATCGGACGCAGCGGTGCGTCCTCGGTGACCAGGTCCGCGCCCGCGGCGCCGTAGACCGAACAGGTTGAGGCGTAAAGGAAGCGCCGCACCCCGGCCTCTTTGGCGAGCCGGGCCAGCCGCACCGACGCGTGATGGTTGATGGCGTAGGTGATCTCGGGCGCCAGCGCGCCGAGCGGATCATTGGACAGCGCGGCGAGATGGATGACCGCGTCGAAGCCGCGCAGCTGGTCGACGGTCACATCGCGCAGATCCACCACCAGGCCGGGCGGATCGCCCGGCAGGTCGCCGAGTACGCAGTCGGCGAAGAAGCCGGCGTCCAGGCCGACCACGTCGTGCGCGTTGGCCCGCAGGACCGGCACCATGACGGTGCCGAGATACCCCTGGTGTCCGGTGACGAGTACCCGCATGGCTTTACGAACCTCCGAAATCGATGACGGCCTTGTCGAGCACGAACGCTTCGGCGTGCCCGGCGTGGCATTGCACGCCGCGCAGCCGGGTCAGGCCGGTGAACGCCTGCTCGTCGAACCAGTCCCGGTGGGCCTGGGACGGATAATGCTTCAGCAGCAACCGAGCCTTCTCCTCGGCGAGCGCCGCGGTGAGCCGGTGGTACACGCTTGGTGCGGGGGTGTCGCTCTCCCACTTGAGGATCTCGTAGCCGAGCACCAGGTGATCGCGGAACTCGGTCGGCACCAACTCGGCAAGCAGCCGATGATCCTGATGCGCGTCGCCGCGTTGCGTGGCGAAGACCAGGTCGGGTTCGGTGTCTGCCCGAAAGGTGCTGAGCGCGTCCTTGATTCGGTCCCAATGTGCCGGGGCGCGGCCATCGGGTAGCTCGAGCACGGTGAGGTCGACCTCGGCGCCGGGGCAGAACGCCGCCAGCGCGCTGCTCTCCTCGTCCGCCCGCGCGGTCCCGCCGCCGGACAGGACCAGGGCGCGCACCCGCAGACCAGGGTGCGCGCGAGCCAGCGTCAGCAGCGTTGCGCCCATGCCGATGGCGATGTCGTCGCAGTGCGCACCGAGCACCGCGATCTCGGCGACCGCTCCGACACCGAGTCGGATCACGCGTGCTCCCAGACCATCCATGGCCGCGCGCCGCTGCGGTAGCCCGCGTCGAGCTCGGCCCGCTCCTTGAACGTGTCGGCGGGCTTCCAGAATCCGAGATGCTGATAGCCGAACAGCCGTCCCTGCCCGGCCAGCGTGCCGCACGCGTCGGCGACCAGATCGCCGCCCGGCGGGAGCAGATCGAAGATCTCCTGGTTGAGCACGAAGTAGCCGCCGTTCTCCCACAACGGCATTCGCGATACCGGCATGATCTCCTTGACCTCGCCGGTCGGCTTCATGTCCACGCAGTGGAACGACGACTGCGGCGGCACCACCATCATCGAGGCCGCCGCGCCGGATTCGGTGAACTTGTCGATCATGTCGTCCAGCGGTGCGTCGGTGAGCACGTCGGCGTAGTTCGCCAGGAAGGTCTCGGCACCCCCGACGTGTTCGCGGACCCGGCGCAGTCGCTCGCCGATGGGCGATTCCAGGCCGGTGTCGACGAAGGTGATCTGCCAGTCGCTGATATCGGAGCGCAGCATTTCCACCCGGCCGTCCCGGATGACGAAGTCGTTGGACACCGATTCCTGGTAGGTCAGAAAGAAATTCTTGATATGCAGACCGCCGTAGCCGAGGCACAGGATGAATTCCTTGTGCCCGTAGTGCGCGTAATAGCGCATCACGTGCCACAGCAGCGGTCGTGGGCCGACGAGCTGCATGGGTTTCGGAATCATGTCATCGGTCCCGTCACGCATCCGCATGCCGTATCCGCCGCAGAACAGCACAACCTTCATCGTGCTCCCCTCCCTGTCTTTCCTGAATGTCGAGCGCTGTTCACTACGTTGTGACTGGTGAGATCGGCACGGTGCAGTGCCGGAAGCGGGTAGACCAATTCGGCTCCCCACGAGGCGATATGGCGCAGTTGCGCGGTGATCTCGTTTTCGAGATTCCACGGCAGCACCAGCACCACGTCGGGTCGATCGAGCTCGATTCGGTCGGGTGCGTAGATCGGGATGCGGGTGCCCGGGGTGAAACGGCCGTGCTTGTACGGGTTCCGGTCGACGGTGTACTCGAGCAGGTCGGTACGGATGCCGCAGTAATTGAGCAGCGTGTTGCCCTTGCCCGGTGCGCCGTAGCCGACGACGCGTTTGCCCGCGGCGCGCTGGTCGAGCAGGAACCGCAGCAGGTCGTGGCGAACCGCCTCGGTGCGCGGGCGCAGTTGGGTGTAGCCGTCGACCTGGTGCAGGCCCGCATCCTGTTCCAGCCGAAGCACCTCGGCCACCCGGCCGGTCGGTGCGGCGCCGACCGGTGTCGGGCGGGCCCACAGCCGGAGCGAGCCGCCGTGGGTGTCGAGCAGCTCGACATCGACGACCGACAGGCCGGCCGTCGCCAGCGCCCGCTGCGCCGAATGCACGGTGTAGTACTGGAAGTGCTCGTGGTAGATGGTGTCGAACTGGCCGAGCCGCAACAGGTTCAGCGCGTGGTGCACCTCGATGGAGAGCCAGCCGTCGTCGGCCATCAGCTCGCGCAGCGACCTGGTGAAGCCGCGCAGATCGGGCACGTGCGCGTACACGTTGTTGGCGACCACCAGGTCTGCCGGCCGGTGTGCCGCCCGGATCTTCGCGGCGGAGTCCTCGTCCAGGAAGGTGGTCTCGGTGGGTACGCCCGCCGCCCGCGCGGCGTCGCCGACGTTCACCGAGGGCTCCACGCCGAGGCAGGGGATGCCCGCCGCCACCGCGTGCCGCAGCAGGTAGCCGTCGTTGCTCGCCACCTCGACGACGAAGGATCGCGCAGTCAGGCCGAGCCGCTCGATCGCCTGTGCGACAAAGGTTTGCGCGTGCCGCACCCAGCTGTCGGAGTACGACGAGAAATACGCGTACTCGGTGAACGTCTCCGCCGGCGTGATCAACGCGGGGATCTGCAACAGCAGACAGTCCGTGCACAGTCGAAGGTGCAGCGGGTAGGTTGGTTCCGGAAGGTCGAGTTCGTCCGGCGCGAGAAATTTCTCGCACGGCGGCGTCGCACCCAAATCGAGCACGCTCGTCAAACGCCCGGAATCACACAATCGACATAACAACGAAGCCCACCTTCTGCCGAGAGCCGTACCTCCGGCGCATTGCCGGCGCACCCCTGAAGTCGACCCGATCCAGTGAGACGTTACAACGAAAGCCCCGCGTGTCGTAGGCGAAATCGGCTGGTCTGGAAGTAAATTCCGGTAATTTTCGCCTGTTTCCGACGAGTAGCTTCCGGATGGCTACCGGAAGGCTTGGTGGTTACGCCCCCATCGGACGAATTCGCTTGCCGATAGCGAAGGTTCGCGACCTGGCGTCCTACGCTGTCGAACAGTCGAAACATACCAGGGCGGAAAACCGACCGTTACTCTGTCGGCTACCGCGTGGAATACTTTGCGACCCTGATGATTCGACATGTGAAACGGATTGTGTTCTGTAACAATCGGCTTCTGGCCGCCGAAGGACGGGACACCCGAGGCGTCAGGATGATGTCGCGGGGACCGGTCAACGCAGATCGGGGGGCTAGTTTTCTTCTCTCCCAGGGGGAGGTGCGTTTCCATGAGCTTCGAGCTCGCCGACGACGACGATCTGGACTATCGTCGGTCGCCGCGCAGCATGCCACGCTCCGAGCGTGAACGCTGGCAGGCTGAGTATGTAAAGCGGATCGGCGCAACAGATTTCGGCGTGATCGTGGTCGCGGTGGCACTGGCGCAGATCATCCGGTTCGGCGGGCCCGCCGCGCCGCCGCTGGCCTGGCACCTGCCCTACGAAGTGGGGTACACGGTCGTCTCCGGCGTGCTCGCGCTGAGCTGGGCCGGTTTCCTCGCGATGGGCAACACCCGGTCGCCCCAGGTGGTCGGCGGCGGCAGCGAGGAGTATCGACGCTTGGTCGCCGCGACGCTGCGACTGTTCGGTGTGCTCGCGATCGTGTCGCTGGTGTTCCAGATCGAGTTCGCTCGTGGCTATTTGGCGATTGCGTTACCGCTCGGCCTGTTCGGACTGATGCTGAACAGATTGCTGTGGCGCATCCACGCGCGACAGCTGCGCGCCAGGGGGGAGTACCGGACCTCGGTCCTGGTGGTCGGCTGCGCGGAGGCGGCCCAGGCGATGGCGAACGCCTTCGCCCGCGACCCGGCCTCCGGATACCGGGTGGTCGGTGTGTGTATCCCGAACGGGCTCAACGAGATCACCGAGTACATCCGGGATCCTTCGGGGCACACGTTCTCCGTGGTCGGCAGCGACCGCACGGTGCTCGACGCGGTGCGCCGCAGCGGCGCCGACACCGTCGCGGTCACCGCGACCGATCACCTCGGCCCGGTCGAACTACGGCGCATGGCCTGGGAACTCGACCCGCTCGGCGTCGAGCTCATCGTCGCGCCCGGCGTCGTCGACATCGCGGGCACCCGGCTGACGAATCGATTCGTCGCGGGGGTGCCGATGCTGCACATCGCCAAACCGCAATACGATCGCGCCAAGTCGACCGGCAAGGCGGTGTTCGACATGTGCTTCGCGGCCGCGGTGCTGGTGTTGATCGCGCCGACCATGCTGGCCATCGCGCTGGCCGTGAAGCTGACCAGTCCGGGCCCGGTGTTCTATCTGTCCGAGCGAATAGGGCGGGGCGGCAAGCCGTTCCGGATGATCAAGTTCCGCAGCATGTTCGTCGAGGCGGACGCGGGCGTGGACGCGCTCATCGCGCGCAACGGGGGCAACCCGGTCTTCTTCAAGATGAAGGACGACCCCCGGATCACGCCGGTGGGCAAGATCATTCGCAAGTTCAGCCTGGACGAGCTGCCGCAGTTCTTCAACGTGCTGCGCGGCGAGATGAGCGTGGTCGGGCCGCGCCCGCAGGTGCAGCGCGAGGTGGACAGCTACGACGGCGAGATGCGGCGCAGGCTGCTGGTGAAACCGGGGGTCACCGGGCTGTGGCAGGTCAGTGGCCGGTCGGATCTGTCGTTGGAAGACTCGGTGCGACTGGACCTTTCGTACGTGGAGAACTGGTCCATGGTGCTCGACCTGCTGCTCATCGCCAGGACGATCGGTGCGGTGACGCGCGGCGCGGGCGCCTACTGAGCGGCCGGAAACTCCTGCGCGAGTTCTTGGAACAGCGCGGTGTTCAGCGCGAACGCGCGCTGCCCCTCGTCGAGGACGCGGCGGCGCTCGAGATCGTCGAGCGGCAGCTGGTCGAGCAGGCTGCGGTATTCGCGCTTGAACGCGGCCGGGTTGCCGACGCCGTCGAAAACGTAGAACCGGACGCCGTCGCCGCGGTGCGGCAGGTTCCACAGCTTCTCCGCGGTACCGCGGATGACCTGTCCGCCGGAGAGGTCGCCGAGGTAACGGGTGTAGTGGTGCGCGATGTAGCCGGCCGGCCAGTCGCGGGCGCACTCGTCGATGCGCGCGGCGTAGGCCGCGGTGGCGGGCAGCGGCTCGAGTCCGGCGCGCCAATCCGGACCGATGAGGTGGGCGAGGTCGCGTTCGAGCTCGGCGGTGCGGGCCAGCTCGGGCCGGATGAACGGACCGGCGATCGGGTCCTCGCGCAGGGTGTCCCAGCGGCTCTCCAGTGCGCGATAGATGAACCAGAGCTGGCCGGTGTAGCGGTGATACGAGTCGACCCCGAGCGCCCCGCCGAGCATGTCGCTCATGAACCGCGAGTTCTCCGCCTCGGCGTGCTGCTGCTCGGTGGCGCTACGGATCTGCTTCGAGAACGGCGTTGCCTCTGACATATCCGAACCACCTCACTAGAGCACCTGCGGGTCACCTTCTAGTATGGCTACCCTAACTACCGCGTCTGACCATACCGGGTTCGCGTGCGCGGTGCACGTACCTGCCTCACTCACTGGGCGGCGCCCTATTGGATCGGCGGCGGCCTGCGGCGGCCGCGGGGGCGGATCCGGCGCACGATCGGGCGGCGCAGCGAGCCGAAGCGTCGCAGGATGCGCGGCCGTCGAACGGTACGGTCGAACCATTCGCCGAGGGTGACGCCTGCGGCCAGCGCGCAGCCGACGCCGAAGGCCAGCAGCAGCTGGTTCGCGCCGAGCACCAGCTCGTCGTTGAGCACCGCATACAGTCCGCGGTAGAGCTTGAGACCGGGCAGCAACGGGGTAATGCCTGCGATCGCGACGACTAGCGGAGGCGTCAGCGCGCGGCGCGCCATGAGACCACCGGCCATGCCGATCACGGTCGCGGCGACCCCCGAGGACAGCACCGGGCCGAACCCGATCTCCTGAACGACCAGATAGCAGATGGTGCCCGCGGCGCCACTGCCCGCCGCGGCGGTGAGCGCGCGCTTCTCGGCGTAGCAGGCGAGTGCGAAGGCGAGCGACGCGACCGCACCGGCCACGATCTGCACCGGCAGATCGATGATGCCGCCCGCCGGTGCGGTCAGGATCGGCGGCACCGTGGCGCCGAAGAGCCAGCCGACGCGCAGCGTGAGTGCGATGCCCGCGATGATGCCGCCGGTCATCATCATCACCTCGAGCATGCGGGCCGTCGAGGTGATCGGCGCCCCGGTTATCCCGTCCTGCACCGCACCGACCAGTTGTAATCCACTGAGCAGCACGGTGATTCCGGCCGCGATGATCAGCGCCGGATCCACCTGGATGCCGAGCGGCTCGGCCAGGGTGGCGAGCACGACGGCGGGGGTGGCGGCGATCGCACCGCCCACCATGTGCTGGAAGAAGAACGGCAGACCGTAGCGGTTGAGCACGCGGTTGGACCGGTCGATGGCCAGCGTGGTGACGAAACTGACTGCCGCGACGACGATTCCGCCACCGAGCAGCGCGGCGATCGCCGCGGCCAGCAGCGACCAGCCGAAGGTGGCCGTCCAGCGGTGGTAGGGGTGCGGCGCCGTGGTGATCGCGTCGAGCGCGGCGCGCGCGTCCTCCGGCGCGACCACCTCGTTGCGGATGCGGCGGGTCAGCCGGTCGACCGCGGCCAGCCTGGTGAAGTCGAGCGATCGGTAGGTCACGATCCGCATGGAGCTGGCGGGCGGCAGCCGCGGGCCACGGTCGGCCCAGATCCTGATGGAGTCGTAGGTGACGTCCACATCGCAGCGCGCCAGCCCATAGGTGGCGGCGATGAAGCGGACCTGGGTGGTCGTGTCGATCACGCCCGTCCCGGAGGCCAGCACCACCTCGCCGACGCGCACCGCGAGATCCAGCACCTCCGCCACCCTGGCGTCGTCGGTGAGGTCGATCGGTTGCAGCGGCGAGGGCGCCGCAACGATCGTGTCCGCGGTAGCAGGCCGATCGGCGACCAGTTTCCCCACCGCCTGGCTCACCACCGGCATCCGCCGCCCGCGCCGGAACAGCCGCCGCCGACCGAGATGATCGACCCGCGTGTCCGTGCTGTCGCCTCCCGGCAGCGTGTCTGAATCCATGCACGCGAACGTAGTCACCTTCCGGCGACCTTCGCATCCGGGCTGGCACATCGGCCCGCCGACCGCGTGTCGGGCGCGGTGGATGATCATCGGCCACCCGTTGTCCGGGTAGATGGTGCGGTAGACCGTGGCAGCTAGATTGCTAGCATGCTAGCATCGACCTCGTGGGCGACGAGGAAGTGAAGCAGTTCAACGTGTACTTGCCGTTAGGACTCATCAGGCAGGTCAAGCATCATGCGGTCGAGCACGAGCTCTCGCTCTCCGCTCTGGTCGCCGATGCGCTGCGCGTCTACCTCGCCGATGCCCACCACGGCAAGCGAAACGCTGAATAGGAGATCCACATGGCAATCGACGGCATCGAAGGCATCTTCCTGTCCACCCACAACTGGGGCAGGGCGGCCAAGTTCTACAAGGCCCTCGGCTTCGAGCTGGACTTCGCGACCGACCACGGTTCCGGCATGCTCCGCCGCGGCGACGGCCCCTATCTGTTCCTGGCCGAGGTGCCGAAAAACCAAGAACCGCAGATGCAGCTCATCCTGTCCGTCGCGAACGCGGACGCATTCCAGCCCGACGCCTCGATCGACGTGGTGACGCCGTTCGAGGAAACGCACTACGGCAAGAAGGAGATGACGGTTCGCGACCCCGACGGACGCGTGCTGAGCATCCAGGCCCCGCTCGCAGGCTGAGCTGGTCGGACACTCGATTCGATCACCGGGTGAGTTGGAGGATGTCCACGCCTCGGTTGTTGTCGGCGACGTAGGCGTAGCCGCGGTGCCAATAGGGTGCCCAGGCGGCCGCGTCGCTGGGGCGGTAGTAGGCGATCTGTTTGGGGTTGGTGGGGTCGCTGACGTCCAGGAACCTCGTGCCCTGGGCGTAGAAGGATTGGACGAGGACCTTGTCCTTGACGTCGAAGTAGTGGGCGGAGCAGTCGCCGGAGGCGGGGTTGCTGCCTTCTTGGCCGGCGACGCTCCAGGTGCCGATGGTGTTGAGGCGGTACGGTTTTTGCGGGGTCGAGCGCCAGCCTTCGCCGTTGTGAGACCCTTCGAGAGATGCGATCACCAGCACGCCGTCACCGGCGCAGCCGTCGACGAAGCTCTCCTCGGTGGCGTAGATCAGGTTTCCGTCGCCCCAAGGGCCGGTGCCGCCGCCGTCTGTCGAGCGGTTGCCGATCGGGCGGTAGCTGTTGTGCATGAACTTCGACGGCGCGGCCGTCTCCTTGATGCCGCCGCCCGCGTAGGGGACCGGGTCGTGCGCCGAGGCCATCCGGAGCTTGCCGGTCACCGGATCCTTGTGCATGCCCTCGGTCCAGTAGCCGCGCACACCGCCGCGGCCCGACGCCCAGGCGACGCCGGTCTGGTCGACCTGGACGTCGTGCACGTAATCGGTCTTGCCGTCGTTGCGCGCCAGCTCGATCGGGTTGGGGGCGACCTTCGGCTTACGGGGATTCCGGATGTCGGTGACCCAGATCGGGCGACCACCCCACTCGGCGGGCATGCTGTCGGCCTTGGCAGGCCCGCCGGTCCACAGGTATTGGCAGTCGTTGATGCAGGTGGTGGTGTGGCCCGCGGGCACCTTGACGTAGCTCATCACCGACGGTTTCGCCGGATCGGCGAGGTCGACCACGTAGATACCGGACTCGCCGGTGCGGACGTTGCCGCCGAAGGCGCGCGGGTCCCTGGCGAGGAAGACGCGCTTGCGCACCGGGTCGACCTCGGTGTCCTCGGTCTCCCACATGCCAGGCATATTGAGCTGGCCGATGAGTTTCGGGGCCGCCGGGTTGGCGGTGAGGTCGTAGGTCTTCACCCCGAACTCGCCGGCGACGACCATGACGTCCCTGGCGCCGTACTGGAGGAATTGCAGCGAGATCGCGCCTTGCGCGTCGGGAACGCTGCCGACGGCTTTGACATTCTTCTCCGCGGCAGGCGCCGCGGTCGCCGACGGCGCCGCGGCGGGCGGGCCGTCCTCCTCGCCGCAGGCCGCGGCGGGCAGCGCGGTGGCGGTGAGAGTCGCCGTCACGGCGAACAACAGCAGGGACGACCGGAAGAACAAGCGGCGCACAATTACCTCCCAGCGAGGCGTGACCAGGGGATTCCTGGTCGCCGAGATGCCTCACTGTAAGTCGCGGCGTGGCCACAATCGATACCCATATCGCCAGATCGGGAACTGGGGAGCAACTTTCACGTGGTAGTCGGCGTGCGGCTCGGTCCGGCGGTGTGTTTCGCGCGCTGCTCGGTGAATGATGTTGGTATGCCAGGTGATCCATGCCCGAACCGGGTCGCTGCTCGCAGTGCCGGAAATAGCCGGTGGGCCGCGCGCATTGTCGCCGCGCTCGTCGCCCTCCTGCTCGGCGTAACCGGCTGCGCCGCATCGGGGGAGCAGCCGGAGCCGGGTGTGCTCACGGTCGGTGTCCGCGAACCGGCCGGCCTGCTGCCCGCGGATCTGCGGGATCAGACGGGCCGGATGATCGTCGGCGCGCTGTGGACCCCGCTGGTCGACTACGACGCCGGGACCGGGACGACCACTCTGCGGGCCGCGGAGGAGGTCTCCAGCACGGATCAAATGACCTGGGAGGTCAAGCTACGGCACGGGAACCAATTCCACGACGGGACGCCGGTCACCGCGCAGTCTTACGTGGATACCTGGCGCACCGTGGCCGCCGAGCGGTGGACCGGCTCGGTCGCGCTCACCGAAGTGTTGCGCGCCGACGAGATCAGCGCGCCGGACGAGCACACCCTCCGGATCGTGCTCGACCGGCCGTTCGGTCAGGTGCCCGCCGTGCTGGCCGCTCCGGCGTTACTGCCGCTGCCCGCATCGGTACTGGCCTCCCGGGATTGGGCGGGCTTCGCGGTCAACCCGGTCGGTAACGGGCCGTTCCGGCTGGCCGAGCCGTGGCAGCCGAATTCGGGCGGACGGCTGGTGCGGGTCGGCGAAGCCGCGGGCAACGTGCGCGAGATCCAGCTCAGGGTGGGCGATTCCGTCGCGCAGTACGCCCAGGTGCAGGCGGGCTCGCTCGACCTGGCCACCGAGGTGCCCGGCGTGCGGCACGAGGCCATGCACCAGGATTTCGCCGACCGGCATGCGATGTGGCCGCTGCCGGAGGCAGGCTATCTGGCATTCCCGGTGTCGGACAAGCGTTTCGAGGATCCCGCCGCGCGCCATGCGTTCGCGATGGCGATCGACCGTGCCGCGTTGGCGGCGGGCCCGCTCGCGCACCAGGTCGACCCGGCCCGCGCGCTACTGCCACCCGGCATCGCCGCTGGCGAACGCTCCGCCACTTGCCGCCCGTGCACGCACGATCAGCCCGCGGCGAAGTCGCTGCTCGGTCAGGTCACCTTCACCGGCCCGGTCACGCTGTATTTCGGTGCCGCACAGGAGCAATGGGCCCGGCCGCTCGCCGAGCAGTTGCACACCGCCTTCGCGCTGGAGGTGACCGCCCGCCCGCGTGGCGACCAGGCACCCCAACCGTCCGACGCGCCCTTCCTGCTGACCTATGCGCCGAGCACCGCCAGCCCCCATGAACTCCTCACCGCCCTCGCGAAAACCACAGGCCTCCCAGACGACGGATTCAGCCAACTCCTGGCAGCTGCCGATGCCGCGGCCACCGCGCAGGAGAGCGGCCAGCGCTACCGTCTCGCCGAAAATCACCTGCTGCGCGACCTCCCGGTAACCCCGCTGTGGTCCGGCCACGGCCACGCGGTCTGGACGCCCCGGGTACACCAGGTCACCGCCACACCGCTGCGCGGCATCGAGCTCGCCTCGATCTCGCTGTGAGCGGTTGCCGTGCCGAAATCCCGGTTCCGGCGGTGCGCGCTAAGTCATAGTCGTACAGGGCGATTCGGCACGAGCGAGGGGCTGTGATGATGAGTGAACCTGCGGCGACTTCCGGGGTGCGGTTCGCGCGGGTGGTCGCGGCCAGCGTGGCGGGCACGACGATCGAGTTCTACGACTTCTTCCTCTACGGCCTTGCGGCGGCGCTGGTCTTCAACAAGGTGTTCTTTCCGGCCGGTGATCCGTTGGTCGGAGTCTTGCTGGCGATGGGGACCTATGCGGTGGGGTTTCTCGCGCGGCCGCTGGGTGGGGTGCTGTTCGGGCATCTCGGCGACCGGGTCGGGCGGCGGCGCACCCTGTCCATCACCTTGATGCTGATGGGCGGGGCGACGGTGGCGATCGGGCTGCTTCCGTCCTACGCGACGATCGGGGTCGTGGCCCCGATTCTGCTGGTGCTGTTGCGGCTGGTGCAGGGCTTGGCGCTCGGCGGGGAATGGGGCGGCGCGGTGCTGCTGGTGGCCGAGCACGGGTCGGCGGCGCACCGGGGATTCTGGAGCAGCTGGCCGCAGACCGGAGGGCCGTTGGGGAACTTGCTGGCCACCGGGGTGCTGGCCGCGCTCGGGCTCGGTATCTCCAACAGCGAGTTCGAGGCGTGGGGCTGGCGGATTCCGTTCCTGCTCTCGATCGTGCTTGTCGCGGTAGGGCTTTGGCTGCGGCACGCGGTGGAGGAGTCGCCGATCTTCGTGGCGGCACAGCGGCGCGGGGTGACGCGGCAGGGACATGCGCCGCTGCGGGTCGTGCTGGGTCGTCATCGTAAACAGGTGCTGATGGCGGCGCTGGCCGATGTCGGCGAGAAGGCGACGTACTACACCTTCAGCATTTTCCTGCTCGCCTACCTCACCCAGGTGGTGCATGCACCGAAATCCACTGCACTGACTGCGATTACGATCGCCTCCGTCTTTCAAGCGACCGCGATCGTGCTGGGCGGGGCGCTCGGCGATCGGTTCGGGCGACGGGGCACCAGCGTGCTGCTCGCCGCGCTGGTCGCGGTGTGGGCATTGAGCGCACTGCCCATGGTGGACAGCGGAAGTGCGGTCCGGATCACGGTGGTGATCACCGTCGGATTGACCCTGCACGGCCTACTGACGGGTGCGCAGGCACCGTTCTTCGCGGAGCTGTTCCCGAGCGAGGTGCGCTACACCGGAGCGTCATTGGGCTACCAACTCGCGACGATCGTCGGCGGCTCGCTGATTCCGCTCATCGGTGTGGCACTGCTGCAACGCTTTCCGTCGACCGTGCCCATCACCCTGCTGCTGTGTGTGACGCTCGCCTGTACCGCGACCGCGTTCCTCTGGGCCGGCGAGACGCGCGGGCGCGATCTGCGCGACATCGCGGGGGAGGCCGGTGCGCCGACCGGCTCGCGTCGCTCGCCCTCCGCCTCCTGAAACCGGTGTCGGGTGTTCGGCGGACAGACGGCGTAAGTCCTTGGTGCAACACTCATCTGGAAGGCACCGGAGGACAAGTGCCGTCTCGATACAGCACGCGAGGAGTGCGTTATGCGACTTGTGGTGAACCGCAGCCAAACCGCGGTCAAGGGGATGCTCGGCGGACACAAGGGCATGCAGTTCAACCTGACCTGCCGGCTGCAGCTCACGGACGAGGAGAGCAGGCTCGTCCAGCAGTACACGCTGCTCGAGTATCCGCTCACGTGGCGAACCATCCAGGGCACCCGGCTGGTCGGCGATACCATCGGCAGTCTGCTGAACGGCTCGAGTCAGACGGTGTCGGACGTGAAGACGCTGCTGTCCAACGAAGCCGTGATCAAGGACGCGATCGACGAGTTGCCGGCGCTGTTCGAGGTCTGCCGGACCTTCGGCGGCAGCGAGATCATCGACTACCCGCGCGAGAAGAGTGCGTGATTGCGCGCGGGTAGTCGAGATTGTTCCTAGCCCCGCTCGAACACGCTCGCGTCATCCAGCATCGCGGCGTGCAGCATGGACTCCGGGACACCCATGCCCTCGACGAGGGTGAGCGCCTCCGGCCGGAGCCGGTCGACGAGCTCGTTGACGCCCCGGCGGACTGCCTTGGCCCGCTCGACGGACATGAACCGGTGCATGATGTACCACGCCTGGTTCTCTTCCAAGGTCGAGTAGACGAAGAGATCGCAGACCGTTTCCGCGAGTGCGCGCGCGTCCGGGTCTTGAATGTCCTCGATGCCTTCGATGAAGGCCTCCAGCACGAGGCGATCGATGTGGGCGGTGCCCGCGGCGAGGATGTGATCCTGGGCGTTGTTGAAGGCTTCGAACGGCGTGGTGTCCTTGGCTCGGGCGCGCAGGCGGTGGCCCGCGGTGCGCACCAGGTATTCCTCGCGGTCGGCGAACAGCTGGAGCTGCACGGCGCGCCGGGCCAGATCGCCGTCGTCGATGGAGTCGTTGGAGCCGTCGCGCAGGCGCTGGATCAGTTGGCGCACACCGGTTACCTTGCGCACCTCGTCACCGGCCATGGTGGCGGCGAACTTCACCCAGCCCAGCGCGTCCAGGTCACGCACCTCGTCGGAGTACGCGGTGAGCAGTTCCTTCGCGACCAGCTGGGTGAGCACCACATTGTCGCCCTCGAAGGTGGTGAACACGTCGGTGTCCGCCTTCAACCCGACGAGCCGGTTCTCGGTCAAATAGCCTGCGCCGCCGCAAGCTTCGCGACATTCCTGGATGGCGCGGGTGGCGTGCCTGGTCTGCGCGACCTTCAAACCGGCGGCCCGCTTCTCCAGCGCCCGCTGCGAGCTCGGGTTGAGATCCTGACCGGTCTGCACCAGGTGCATGCGGCGCACGAGGTCGTTCTGCGCGAACGCCAGCGCGTAGGTCTTGGCGACCAGCGGCAGCAATCGCCGCTGGTGGCTGCGGTAATCCAGCAGCACCGTCTCGGTACCGCTGTCCGGATCGGAGAACTGCCTGCGCTTCAACGCATAACGCAGCGCGATGCTGAGCGCCACCCGGGTGCCCGCCGCCGCGGCACCGCCGACGCTGACCCGCCCGCGCACCAGCGTGCCCAGCGTGGTGAAGAAGCGACGGCTCGGATTCTCGATCTCGGAGGTGTAGGTGCCGTCCGGCTCCACGTCGGCGTACCGGTTGAGCAGGTTCTCCCGCGGAATACGCACGTGGTCGAACACGATGCGTCCGTTGTCGACGCCGGGCAGGCCGCCCTTGAGCCCGTCATCGATCGTGGTCACGCCCGGCAGGTCGGCGCCGTTCTCATCGCGGATCGGCACCAGCAGGCAGTGCACGCCGCGACCCTCGCCCTGGGTGATCAACTGCGCGAAAACCGCTGCCATTCTTGCGTGTTCGGCGGCACCGCCGATGTAGTCCTTGCGCGCAGACGGTGTCGGCGAGTGGATCACGAACTCCTGCGTGTCCGGATCGTAGGTCGCGGTCGTCTCCAGGTGCGCGACGTCGCTGCCGTGCCCGGACTCGGTCATCGCGAAACAGCCGAGCAGATCGAGCGAGATCAGCCGCTTGATGTACTCGCGGTGCCGCTCGGTGCCGAGGTTCTCCACCGCCCCGCCGAACAGCCCCCACTGCACGCCTGCTTTGACCCACAGCGACAGATCCGTGTAGGCCAGCATCTCCAGCCCGGTGACCGCGGCGCCCGGTTCGCTGGTGCCGCCGTTCTCCCGGCGGAAACCGCGCTCGGCGTAGCCCATCGTGGCGATGACGCGCATCTGCTCGAGCACCCGGGCCCGAGCGGCCTTGTAGTCGAGGTTGGGGTCTCCGGCGAACTTGTCGTCCGCGAGCTGGATTCGGGCCTGCTCCCGGATCTCGCCCCACGGTCCGTCCAGTGCTGCGCGTAGGTGATCCGCCGTCGTTGCGGTGCCGGTAGTCATAACTCGACATTAGCCCGCGCCGCGCCGAGCAAACCGTGACTGTTGACACGACATTCCGGGCGGGGCTCTTGTGGCGGATTGAACGAGTGTTTAATATATTGAACATGTGTTTAACGAACAGCCCTTACCGCAAGGACCCGCCGCAGACCTGACCACGGCGGCCCGAATACGTGATGCCGCGATCGAGGTCTTCGGCGACCAGGGCTTCCAGGTCGGCGTGCGCGTGATCGCCCAGGCGGCAGGCGTCTCGCCCGGCCTGGTGAACCATCACTTCGGCTCCAAGGACGGCCTGCGCGCCGCCTGTGACGAGCGGGTGCTTCAGCTGATCCGCGACGAGAAGGTCAAGGCGATCACCGCGCAGAGTGTGGCGAAGGGCATGCTGTCCGCGCTCGCCGAGATCGAGGTATACGGACCGCTCGTTGCCTACATGGTGCGCAGCCTGCAAGCAGGGGGGCCGATGGCTCAGTCGCTTTTCGAGCACATGGTCGCCGATGCCGAAATCTACATCCAACAAGGCGTCGATGCGGGCGCGCTCAAACCGAGCCGCGACCCGGCGGCGCGTGCCAGATATCTCATGACGCTCAACGTCGGCGCGACCCTGCTGTGGGTGCAGATGCATCAGCAGCCCGGCGAGAAGCTCGATTTCCGCAAGGCGATTCGCGAGCTGACGGAGGAGCTCACACCCCCAGCCCTGGAGTTCTACACCCAGGGCATCCTGACCGACCCCACGCTATTGGACACTTTCATCGAGGAGCATTGATGTCCGAGGTCATCCAAATCAACAATCTCCGTAAGACTTTCGGTCATGTCGCCGCACTGGACGGGCTCGACCTCACGGTCGGCGAGGGCGAGATCCACGGCTTTCTGGGCCCCAACGGCGCGGGGAAGTCCACCACCATCCGCGTCCTGCTCGGTATCCTGCGCGCCACCTCCGGCCGCGCCGAACTGCTCGGGCGCGACCCGTGGTCCGACGCGGTCGCGCTGCACCACGAACTGGCCTATGTGCCAGGCGATGTCACGCTGTGGCCGTCGCTGTCCGGCGGCGAGACGATCGACCTGCTCGCCCGCATGCGCGGCGGCATCAACGCCGAACGGCGCGAGGAACTGATCCAGCGGTTCGACCTGGATCCGCGCAAGAAGGCGCGCACCTACTCCAAGGGCAACCGGCAGAAGGTCGCGCTGATCTCCGCGCTCGCGTCCGATGTGCGGCTGCTGCTGCTCGACGAACCGACCTCGGGCCTGGATCCATTGATGGAGCAGGTGTTTCGCGAATGTGTCGAGGAGGCCAAGCAGCGCGGCACCACCGTGCTGCTGTCCAGCCACATCCTGTCCGAAGTAGAGGTGCTCTGCGATCGGGTGACAATCATTCGCGCCGGACGCACCGTGGAGAGCGGCTCGCTGACCGAGTTGCGGCACCTCTCCCGCACCTCGATCACCGCCGAATTGCTGGGCGACCCAGGGGATCTCAGCCGCATCGCGGGCGTCGAGGACATCGAGCGGGACGGCTCGACCCTGCGCTGCCAGGTGGACGGAGAGCACCTCGGTGAGCTGATCCGGGTACTCGGCGACGCCGGCGTGCGCAGCCTGACCAGCGCACCGCCGACCCTGGAAGAGCTGTTCATGCGGCACTACCACGTCGACGGCGACGCCTCGGCGCACGCGACGAAGAGCGGGGAGAAGGTGGGCGCATGACTACCGCAACCGCGGGCAGGCACTATGCCGCTCCGGAAGTGCGTGGCTCGGCCGACTACGCGGGGACCGGTCAACTGCTTCGCCTGTTCCTGCGCCGTGACCGAATCGTGTTGCCGCTGTGGGTGATCGCGTTCGGGCTGTTGCCCGCCTTCTATGTCGCGAGCACCAAGAGCGTCTACGGCACCCAAGCCGATCTCGACAACTACGCGAAGACCATCACCGACAGCCCGGCGCTCGTCGCCATGTACGGGCCGGTGTTCAGCACCGATATCGGCTCGATGGCGTTGTGGAAGGCGGGGCCGTACTTCGCGATGATCGCGATCGCGACCATCCTCACCGTCATTCGGCACACCAGGGTGGAGGAGGAGACCGGCCGAGCCGAACTCGTCGGCGCCACCAGCATCGGCCGCTTCGCCGGACTCACCGCGGTGCTGCTGATGACCGCGTTCGGCTGTGTGGTCGTCGCAATCCTGTCCACCGCAATGCTGTACAGCAACGACCTGCCGCTCACCGGGTCGGCGGCGTTCTCGGTGACGCTGGCCTGTTCGGGCCTGGCCTGGGCCGGTGTGGCGGCGGTGGCCGCCCAGGTGAGCACCGGCGCGCGGATCGCACGCGGTCTAGCGCTCGGCGCGCTCGCCGCGGCCTTCGCACTGCGGGCCATCGGGGATGCGGGCAACGGTGTGCTGTCCTGGTTCTCACCGGTCGGCTGGTGTATTCAGCTGCGGGCCTTCGCCCAGGAACGCTGGTGGGTCCTGATCCCGCTGCTCGTGCTGGCCGCACTCACCACCGCGGCCGCCTACGTGCTGCTGAGTCGGCGCGATACCGGTTCTGGCCTGCTCGCCGAGCGACCGGGCCCACCGGCGGCGGCGCCCGCGCTGGCGGGCCCGACGGGACTGGCCTGGCGGCTGCAACGCGGCTCGCTGCTGGCCTGGACCATCGGCTTCCTGCTGTACGGGCTGCTGATGGGCGGGGCGGTGCGCAGCGTCGGGAACATGGTCGACGACAACTCGACGGTGCAGGATCTGGTCACCCGGATGGGCGGGTCGGACATGCTGCAGAACTCGTTCATCACCCTCGCGCTCACCCTGCTCGCCGCGGGTGCCGCCGCCTACTCCGTCTCGGCCGTGTTGCGGCTGCACGACGAGGAATCCAGTCAGCGGGCCGAATCCACCCTGGCCGGGGCGGTGAGCCGGGAACGATACGCGCTGAGCCACATCGGTTTCGCGCTACTGGGGCCCGCGCTGCTCCTGCTGGTGGCCGCGCTGGCGATCGGCGTGGTCTACGGCGCGACCGACGGCGATATGGCGGGCAAGTTGACCGACGCGATGGGTGCCGCGGCCGTCCAGGTGCCCGCGGTGTGGGTCTTCACGGGTATCGCGGTGGCGATCTACGGCATCGCTCCGCGCTTCACTCCGATTGCCTGGGGTGTGCTGAGCGTGCTGATCGTGATCTTCTTCATCGGCTCGCTGGACGGGCTGCCGCAGTGGCTGGTTGATCTCGTGCCGTTCGTTCACCCGCCGAAGTTGCCCGGTGCGCAGTTCCAGGCGGCCCCGGTGTTGTGGCTGCTCGGCATCGCCGCGGCGTTGCTCGCGGTCGGCATCGTCGCCTTCCGCAGGCGCGATCTGCGCTGATGCCGCGGTGTCCGGCCCGTGCGCTCGACAGGGTGCGCGGGCCGGCGTCGGGGTTGCGGGGGCCATCGGCAGGTGGGGCGACGGGCGACCGCAGCATAGGCGCAGCCAACCGCGACGAGGTGCGCTCGCTCGTCAGCCGATGCCGAGTTTCCCGGCGAGCCGGCCCACATAGGCGAGTACCTCATCCGCCGAACGATCCGGCACCCCGAAAACCACCTCGGTGACGCCGAACTCGGCCCACTGCGCCAGCTGCGCCGGGTCCGGCCGACCGGCCAGCGCGATGACCTCCGGCGTGCCGGCCCGGTCGTGTTCGCGCCAGATCCGGTGCAGCAACGCAATCTTGGTGTCCACCCCGTCTTCGGTGGGCGTGGTGATCCACCCGTCGGCGTGCTTGGCCAGCCAGGTGAACGACTTCTCGGTGCCCGCAGCGCCGAGGTGCACCGGTATCCGCTTCTGGATCGGCTTCGGCCATGACCAGCTCGCGCCGAAGTTCACGAAATCGCCTGCGAAGCTGGCCTCTTCCTCGGTCCAGATGGTGCGCATCGCGTCCAAGTGCTCGCGCAGCACCGTCCTGCGCTTGCCCGCGGGCACCCCGTGGTGGGCCAGTTCGTCGGTGTTCCAACCGAATCCGACCCCGAGGCTGACCCGGCCGCCGGACAGGTGGTCGAGCGAGGCGATGGTTTTGGCCAGCGTGATCGGGTGGTGCTCGGCGGGGAGCGCCACCGCCGTGGACAGGCCGATCCGGCTGGTGACGGCGGCAGCGGTAGCCAGTGCCACCCACGGATCGAGGGTGCGCAGATACCGGTCGTCCGGCAGGCTGGCGTCGCCCGTCTGCGGGTGCGCCGCGGCCCGCACCACCGGGATATGCGTGTGCTCCGGCACGTAGAACGTGTCGAAACCGGAATCCTCGGCGGCCGCCGCCGCTGCCGAGGGCGTTATGCCCCGATCGCTGGTGAACAACACAATTCCGTACCGCACCGCACACGCTCCCATCGGCTGAATTAGAACAAGTTCTACCATCTTTCTCGATCGGCACCAAGGGTTTGCGCAAGCAGGCACAGCGCGAGCGCCATGGCGATGGCCGCCGCCATGCCGCCGATGATGTCGGTCGGCAGGTGGTAGCCGAGCCCGATCATGCCGACGGCCACCGCGAGCAGCGCCACCACCGCCACCGCGAGCGTGATGAGCCGGGCACGGATCGAATCGATCAGCACGATGAACGTTGTCGCGATCGCGACCAGATGCACGGTGTGCCCGCTGGGATAGGCGAGATAGTCGTGTAAATGCCGGTCCCAGAGCGGTTTCCAGAGCCAGGTATTCACCGCGAGTGCGACTTCGGGCACCACCACCATGATCGCGGCGTGCCGCCATCGGCCGCGGTAACCGAACCAGGCGGCGGCGAGCAGCAGCAGCGGCAAGAGGATGTAGGCGTTGCTGGGAATCACCAACGCCTGATAGAGGCCAGGCCGGGTATCGAGCGCCGAGTGGATCGGGGCCGCGAGATCGCGATCGAGCGACGTCGAGCCGCCGTCCGGCGGGAAGGTCGCGGGCAGGACGGCGGCGACGGCGGCGCCCAACGCGATGCCGCCGAGCCGGAGCGCGCCCCCGGTGCTGACGTCTTGCCGTAGTCCGAACACCGGTCGACCATAACTACTGACAGTTTCTTGCTGCCCGACCGAGGGCCGTGCGAGAAGTCCATGGTCATTCGACCGAACTCGGTTGGCCGTCGAAACCTCCGCAGCCCCAGGTCAACTCGGAGATGTGTGTTAACACCTCGCGACGCTGCGAGGTCTTGGTATGGTCGTATTCGATCAGTGAACATTCCGGTTCGCCGATCGATATCTCGGCTCGGTCGGCCTGGATGCAACGTGGCTCGGGCGTATTTCGTGCGGTCGTCCGGTCCGTGGCAGGTGACTGAGAGGTACCCATGGTGGGCGATGAGGTCCGGCCTACGCTGGCCGGCACATATCGGCTTCCGACCATCGTCGGGCGGGCGGCTGAGCTCGCCGAGGTCGGTCGACTGCTCATCGATCGCCGGGTCCGGCTGCTCACCCTCACCGGGACCGCCGGTGTCGGCAAGTCCCGGCTGGCTCGGGATGCGCTCTCCGACAGCGAGTTCCACGGCTGCCTCGACACGATCGCCGATCTGAGCGAGTGTGCCGATCGGGCGAGTGCCTGGAATGCGGTGCTGGAGAAGGCGAGCCACCGGTCGCTGGGCTGTGCACCGCAAGACCTCGACCCGGACACGGCGCTGGCGGTGCTGGCCTCCAGGATCGGCACCTGCCGGGCAATCCTGTTGCTGGACAACTGCGACCGGGTGGTCGAGCAGATCTCCACCGATGTGGCGCGGCTGCTGGAGCAC
This sequence comes from Nocardia sp. NPDC052316, assembly GCF_044547795.1. Lineage (NCBI taxonomy): Bacteria > Bacillati > Actinomycetota > Actinomycetes > Mycobacteriales > Nocardiaceae > Nocardia > Nocardia sp. NPDC052316. The sequence continues at coordinate 1,222,775 of NZ_JBIUBB010000002.1, read as the reverse complement.
TGCCCGAACCTGGTCCTCGTGGCGACCAGCCGCGTCCCGTTCAATCTGTACCGCGAGTGCGTGCTGTGCGTGCGCCCGTTGCGCACCGGCTGCGACACCGTCGACTACTACCCGGGCTCCGCGCCCGCCGCCCAGCTGTTGCTCGACAGCATCGACAGCCATTACCGGGGCACGGCCGCGGTGGCCGATCGGCTGGTGATCGACGAGATCGTGCGCGAGCTGGACGGCGTGCCGCTGGCCATCGAACTCGCCGCGGGCTCGATCGCCCGGATCGGCCCGGTACGCACCCTGCACCGCATCGAGGCGGGCGCGGACCTGCGGTCGCCGTCCTTCGTCGACGTGCCCGAACGGCACCGGACGCTGCACGGCGCGGTCGAGTGGGGCTTGGGCGGTGTCGCCCCGGAGGTGCTGGACCTGCTGCTGCGCCTGTCGCTGTATCAGTCGGTGATCGAGACCGACATGGCCTGCCTGGTGGCGGGCAAGCCGGAGGAGGAGACCACCATCGCGATGGCGGACCTGGTCCAGCGCAGCTTGCTCGACCATCTGTCCAGCGGGCCGCACGGGCACGGTTACCGGCTCTTCGCCACCGTGCGGGCCTACTGCAGGCAGGTGCTCGCCGCTGATCCGTTGCGTGCCAACGCGATCCGCGAGGACCATGTGGACCGGCTGTGCCGGCTCGCCGAGCTCATCGGGCCCCGCTTCGACCAGCGCCGGCACCGGGCGGACGCGTTGGACGCCGCGGGCAAACAGATCGTGGACTTTCTCTCGGCGGTGCACTATCTGATCGACACCGGGCGCCCGGAACGTGCCGCGCACCTGGCGGCCCGGCTGGAGTCGGCGTGGATCCAGCACGGCTACCAATCCGAGTTGGAGTCGGTGCTGGCCAAAGCGCTGGAGATGAGCGACCGCAGCACGCTGGACCCCGGCGTGACCGCGCCGCTGTGCCTCGAAGTGCTCGGCACCTGGGCGGGCCGCTCCGGGCGGTTGCGGCGGGCGGTCGAGCTGCTGACGGATTCGGCTGCCGCGTACCGCCGCGTCGACGCCCACGTCGACGCGGCCCGGGTCACCGTGGTGCTGATCGCGGTGTTGATCGGGCTCGGGGAGCGGGCGGCGGCCGAAGCCCAACTGGCCGTGGTGTCGCAGTATGCCGACGAACTCGATGGTCCGTGGCCGTCGCGGCTGCGTGGCTCGGCCATGCTGCTGCGTATTCCGGACCCGCCCACCCGCGACTCCGAGGTCTTGGCCGGTTTGTGCGGCCGGGCCCGCCGTCTGGACAGCACGGCGCGGCTGATCGGACTGAACACGCTGGCGCGCACGCAGATCGGCCCGCTGACCGCGGATCGGGCCCAGTCGCTCTATCGCGAGAATCTGGCCGACGGCGATCTGGAAACTCATGCGCTGCAAGCGATCGTCGCGCTGGAGGGCTGCGCCATGGCCTACGACGCGGCCGGTGTCGAGTACGCCGAACCGGCGGTGACGCTGATGCTCGCGGCCAGGCACTTGCGGGCCACCCACGGCATTCCGCAACTGGGCGCGGGCGATCCGGCGCCCAGGGAAGCGGAGCACCGAAACGCCCTGGGCGAGATCAGGTTCCGGGAGATCATGCGTAAAGCAGGGGAGATGACCCTGGCGGACGCGGTGGCCTACGCCGGGGCGAGCCCGACGCTGCCAAACCCGGACGGATCGCCGCTTGCCGCGCTGACCAACCGGCAGCGCGAGATCGCCCGATTGGTCGCCACCGGCCTGACCAACCGGATGATCGCCACTCAGCTGGGGATTTCGGAGTGGACCGTCGTCAATCACGTGCGTCAGGTGATGCTCAAGCTGGACTGTCCGTCACGGCTGCACGTCGCGCTGGTGGTGGAGCGAGATTCCCAACCCGGGGAGAGTGCGGGACGCGGCGAACCCGCGGTCTACGAGCAGACGGGCGAGCTGCCGCGAATCACAGTGGCACGCAAGACATAACCACGAGCCGGATCACGGCCCGTAGGTCAGCACCACGCTGATCACGAACCACAGCACCCACGCGAAGGCGATCAGCATGCCCACCGCCAGCGTGATCCGCATGAAAGCCCGGCCGAAATCCATGTCGCGCGTCTCGCGCGGATACAACTTCCACGGGCTGTACCACGGCGCCGCGACCGCGTACACCGGCTTGTGCGCCTCCCGCTCGGCCTGCGCCAGCTCCTCCGCATACGCCTCGGCCTGCGCCTGATTCGGCCCGCCGTGCCACAGCGTGATGTCGATCGGGCCGAGGAAGCCCTCGTTCAGCAGCTCCTGCGGGGCGGGCAGGTAGGGCAGGATGCCGAGACCGCGGAAGGCGATGGCGACATCGTTGGCCGTCCACAGGTGCTTCTCCTGCTCGGCGAGCGAGTCGAAATAATGCCGCAGCCTGCCGGGGTCGTCGCCGAGGATGGCGTCGAAGCTCGGGTCGCTCCAGGCCTGCTTGATCGTCAGCTCGGCCCCGCGCAGCGGGACCACCAGCGCGAGGCCGTGCACCGCGCGCTGACCGAGGCCGCGGTCGGCCAGCCAGCTCTGCAACGCGAAGGTGTGCTCGCGCGACTTCTCCAGCGGCGTGCGCCGGTCCCTGCCCTCCATGGCGGCCGGGTCGCCGTTGATCGTCCACTGACCGTTGAGCGGGATCTCCAGCACGCCGTCCTGCCTGGCGACCAGCGCCTCGGCCTCGATCACCACACAGCTGGTCGGTGTCCACACCACCGCGTCGAACTGGTGCAGCCGATCCCGGTGGAACAGACTGCAGTTGATGGTGGCGACACCGTGCGGGCTACCCGGATCCTTCCAGGTGCGCAGCCAATCGATCAGCGCCCGCTCGGCATTGGTGCCCGCCGCGTTCTGCACTCGCACCAGCATTGACGACCGCCCTTCACGTCGACACTCGACAGTGCACAGGATACGAGGTGCGCGGGCGAGTTCGCCGCCCTGATGGCAACAGTCGGCGTGTTGGTGCCGCTAACCCTGCGGCAGTTCGGCCGCGAACTTGCCCGCTTTTACCGCCTCGACCAGTGCGGCATGGTCGGATTCGGTGCGGTCGGCGTAGCGGACCGCGAAATTCGCCACCGCGTTCTCGAACCGCTCGTCGTCGCCGAGGTAGCCCGCCAGCAGCCGCGGATCGAGCGAGCGCGCATGGGCGCGGGCCAGCAGCGCGCCGGCCAGCCTGCCGTAGTCGTCGAGGTCCGACGCGGACAGCCCGGCTGGGTCGATGCTGCCCTTCAGATTCCGGAATTGGCGCACGATGAACGGTATTTCGGTGCCGTCGCCGGTCGGGTCGACGCTGGTCCAGCCGAGCAGGATGTCGGTTTCGGACTGAACCAGCCTGGCGCCCTGCACGATTCGCTTGCCCTCGTGCTTGGGACGGGGCGCGGGCAGGAACGGCGCGAGCGAGGACGGATTCGCCTGCTTGAGCTGCAACACCAGGTCTTCACCCTCGTTGCCGTGCAGCAGCGCGACATAGGTGTGCAGGCCGACGCTGCCGGTGCCGACGATGCGGAAGGCGATGTCGGACACCGCGAATCGGGCGAGCAGGTTGCGCCGGGACTCGCGCAGGGTGCCTGCGTAGCGCTCCAGGCCGTCGGTGACGGCGGCCGCGACCCGATCGTCGACCGCGGTGAGAATCGGTGGGTCGCTGATGAATCGGTGCTTCTTGATGCCGGTCCGGTGATCATCGAGGTGTTCGGTCCACTTGGCAACCACCTTCGCGCTGGTGTTCTTGCGCGCCTTCTTGGCGGCCTTCTTGAAGTCGTCGATCAGGTCGTGCGCCGCGGCTTGATCCAGCACCGATTCGTCGGGCAGCGCGCTCCATGATTCCAGGAACGGCTGCTCGGCCAGCTGGGCCACCACGAGGCGGTAGGCGCGGGCCGCGTCATGGGCGGCCGTGCGGCAGTCGTCCTCGCCCGCACCGCTTTCCCGGCCCGCCAGCACCAGGCTGGCCGCGAGGCGATCCAGATCCCACTCCCACGGGCCGACGATGGTTTCGTCGAAATCATTGATGTCCATGATGATCTCGCCGCGCGGTGTGCCGTACAGGCCGAAGTTCGCGGCGTGCGCGTCGCCGCACAGCTGGGCGGTGAGCCCCGTGTCGGGCCCGTCCGCGAGATCGGCGGCCATCAACCCGGCCGCGCCGCGGTAGAAGGTGAACGGCGACGCCATCATCCGGCCGATCCGCAGCGGCACCAGGTGGGTGAGCCTGCCCGCATTGCTGGCGGCGATGAACTCCAGCACATCGGGCCGCCGCGCGCCCTCGGCGGCCCGATCCCTGGCGTCGACGGGCACGCGCTCGCGCACCGCCTGGCCGCGAGCGCGCACCTGCGCCGCAGGAACGTAGGAGCGTAGATCGATACGACTGTCTGACACGCTGCTGACGCTAGCGGTTGCCGGGGCCTGCGATGGTGTCGGTTTCACCACGTTCGGCCGCCTATAACCCCAGCTGTCGGCTGCGACACCAGCGGTCTCAGGTGGCGGGCACGGTCCGCTCGACCGGAGTGATCGGCAGCCGCAACGCGCCGGGGGCGGACTCGGGCACCACCGGCCGCTTCGGCGCCACCGGGGCGATCCGCTGATATGCCGCCCCGAGTTCCGGGCGCGGGTCGGCCTCGTTCTTGTTGGGCCAGAACGCCATCGCCCGCTCCGCCTGCGCGGTGATGGTGAGCGACGGGTTGACGCCGAGGTTGGCGGTCACCGCGGAGCCGTCCGCGACGTGCAGGCCGGGGTGGCCGTACACCCGCTGATACGGGTCGACGACGCCGGTCTCCGGGGTGTCGCCGATGACGCAGCCGCCGATGTAGTGCGCGGTCGCCGGGATGTTGAACACGTCCATCACCAGCCCGTGCGTATCGCCGTGCACCTTCTCGCCGAAGCGGCGGCCGATGTCGTGCGCCATCGGGATCCAGGTGGGGTTGGGTTCGCCGGTGCCCTGCTTCGTCTTGAGCAGCCCGCGTTTACGGAAGGAGGTCAGCGAATTGTCCAGCGACTGCATGACCAGCAGGATCACCGACTTCTCCGAGGCCCGCCTGGCATTGAGACTGCGCAGGAACACCAGCGGATGCACCAGGATGGCCAGCAGGAAGCGCAGGAACCGGAACGCGCCACCGTCCACGATCGGCACCGACATCGGGAACAGCGCGTTCTGGCCCTTGCCGTAGTGGCAGACCTCGATGTGGGTGTCCTCGGCCGGATGGATCGACGACGTGATCGCGATGCCCTCGGCGAAGTCGCGGCGCGTGCGGCTCACCACGTTGAGGATCGCCTCGGAGTTGCTGCGGGTCAGCTCGCCGAGCCGCGGTGAGAGATGCGGCAGCACCGCCTCGTCGCGCATCTTGTGCAGCAGCTTCTGGGTGCCCAGCGCGGCGCCTGCGAAGACCACCTGCTCGGCGGTGAAGGTCTTGCGCTCCTTGCGCACCCAGCGGTCCGAACGCTCGGTCCGCACGGCGTAGCCGCCCTCGGGCAGCGGCCGGACCTCGGTGGCGGTGGTCAGCGGATGCACCTCGGCGCCGGCCTGTTCGGCCAGGTAGAGGTAGTTCGTGGTGGTGGTGTTCTTGGCGTTGTGCGGGCAGCCGGTGAAACATTGCGCGCAGTGCACGCAGCCGCGCCTGCGGGGGCCGACGCCGCCGAAATAGGGGTCGTCCACCTCGGTGCCCGGGTCGCTCTCGTTGAAGAACACACCCACATTGGTCGGATGGAAGGTCTCGGGGACGCCGAGGTCCTCGGCGATCTCGCGGATCACCTCGTCGGCCGGGGTCAGCCGCGGGTTCGGCGCGACGCCGAGCATTCGCTGGGCCTGGTCGTAATACGGCGCCAGCTCGGCCCGCCAGTCGGTGATGTGGGCCCACTGTTTGTCGGTGTAGAAGTTCGACAAGGGCTCGTAAAGAGTATTGCCGTAGATGAGGGAGCCGCCGCCGACGCCAGCGCCGGAGAACACCGCGCACTTGCCGAGCACGCTGATCCGCTGCGGTCCGGTCAGACCGAGTCGCGGTGCCCAAATCGATTTGCGCACATTCCAATTCGACTTCGGGATTTCCTCGGCGGGCCAGCGTCTGCCCGCCTCGAGCACGCCGACCCGATACCCCTTCTCGGTCAGCCGGAGCGCGCTCACGCTGCCGCCGAATCCGGAGCCGATCACCACCACGTCGTAGTCGAATGCGGGCATGACTTCCTCTCGTTCACCGGCCCATCGGGGCCGGTCATTCACCGTACCGGCAGATGAGACGATTTCATACTCATTCTGTCACCGCGCGGGCTGTGGCGGAAACCATCCTTACCCGGCGATATCGCGGAAACCGGCGTGCCCGGATGGCGTCGATCGGGGTCGGTGCGGTAAGCACGGGGCGTGACAACCGAATCGGGCACCACGGAACCGGGGGAGCGCGCCGACACCGACGGCGCGGCAGGCGGTGTGTTCGACGACCGCATCCTCACCGTCCCGAATGTCCTGAGTGTGGTGCGGCTGCTCGGTGTTCCGCTGTTCCTGTGGCTGCTGCTGGTCGAGCACGCCGACGGCTGGGCGTTCGTGCTGCTGATCGCCAGCGGGGTCACCGACTTCCTGGACGGCAAGCTGGCCAGGCTGCTCGATCAGTCCTCGCGCCTCGGCGCACTGCTCGATCCATTCGTGGACCGGTTGTACCTGGTGACGACCCTGGCGGCGTTCGTGATCCGTGGGCTGCTGCCCTGGTGGGTCGCGGTCATCCTGGTCGGCCGCGATCTGGTGCTGACCCTGACACTCTCGGTCTACAAACGCCGCGATCTACCCCCGCCCGAGGTCATCTATCTGGGCAAGGCGGCCACCTTCGCGTTGATGTCGGCGTTGCCCTGGTTGCTGGCCGGGGAGATGGATTGGGCGCTGGACGGTTTCGGACGCGCCTTCGGTGGGGCATTACTGGTCTGGGGCACGGCGGTGTATGTATGGACCGGCTTGCTCTACACCGGTAAGGCGATCGCCGTCGCCCGCGCGATACCGGCTGTGCCACACCGCTCGACCTGACCGACGGCGTCGAGTCGAACATTGTCTCGACCCTCGCATAGAGTTGCGCCCACACGATCACAACGGAAAGGACGGACGGCCTGTGACCCAGACCCCCGAAGATCTGCGCTACACCGAGGAGCACGAGTGGGTGCAGCGGATCAGCCCGACCCGGGTTCGGGTAGGCATCACCGACTATGCACAGTCTCAACTCGGTGACGTTGTGTTCGTGCAGCTGCCCGAGACGGACAAGGACGTCGCCGTCGCGGACAGCATCGCCGAGGTCGAGTCGACCAAGAGCGTGTCCGACATCTACGCCCCGATCGCCGCGAAAGTCGTTGCGGTGAACGAGGATCTGGTGCAGCAGCCGGAAACGCTGAACACCGATCCGTACGGCGACGGATGGCTGTTCGAACTCGAGGTCGCGGACGCCGCCGGCCTCGACACCACCCTCGGTGAACTGCTGGATGCGGCAGGTTATCAAGGAGTTATCGGGGGCTGAATCAGCCTTCCCGGTTCTACCTGCACGGGCACGCCCTGGCAGGGTACGGTCAATGCCAACAGATGCGCCGACAGTCATGGTCGGGAATCTAGGGACTCGACGGCAGGTCGTGGTGCCACAGGTATCACCTGCTTGCATGGATAATCAGGTTCGAGGAGGAGAGAAACGGTGAGCGAGAACAAAGACCCGGGTTACGGGGAGACCGCGGCCGAGACGACGTCGGTCTTCCGCGCGGATTTCCTGAACGAGGTCGACGCGTCGCGCTCCGGAGAGCCGACCGGTGAACAGCCGGTCCAAGGGGTCGAGGGTCTGCCCGTTGGCGCGGCCCTCCTGGTCGTCAAGCGCGGCCCGAACGCGGGCTCGCGGTTCCTGCTGGATCAGCCGACGACGTCGGCGGGCCGCCACCCCGACAGTGACATCTTTCTCGACGACGTCACCGTCAGCCGTCGGCATGCCGAGTTCCGCCAGGACGACGATTCGTTCCAGGTTGTCGATGTGGGCAGCCTGAACGGCACCTATGTGAATCGGGAGCCGGTGGACTCCTCGGAACTCCAGAACGGCGACGAGGTACAGATCGGCAAGTTCCGTCTCGTGTTCCTCACCGGACCGCGGGCCCAGGTGAACGAGCCGTCTGCGGGTGCAGGCAGCCTATGAGTGTCGTGACGGATTCGGCGCAGTGACGGGCGCGGCGCAGTGGGCCCGCGGAGGCATGTCGATCGGCTCCGTGCTCGACCTGCTGCGCCCCGATTTTCCGGACGTCACCATCTCCAAGATCCGCTTCCTCGAAGCGGAGGGCCTGATCCGGCCGGAGCGCACGCCCTCGGGCTACCGCAGATTCTCCGTCGCCGATTGTGAACGGCTCCGGTTCGTACTGACCGCGCAACGCGATCAGTACCTGCCGCTGAAGGTGATCAAGGAACAGCTCGAGGCGATCGACAGCGGTGCGGCGACGCTCGGCGTGCGGGAAGCCCGCGCCCGGGCGCACTCCGGTCGCACGGGTGCGTCGGAGTCGGCAGCGTCCGACTCCGAGCACTCGGATACATCCGGCGGGAATCGGAACGGTGCCGCGGCGCCGAGGAGGCTCGGCGTGGTGCCCAGCGAGATTTCCCCCGACGATCTGCGTTTCGATCATGAAATACGGCTCACCCGCGCGGATCTGCTCGCGCAGGCCGACATCGACGAGACCTTCCTCAACGACCTGGTTCGCGCGAACCTCATCACGCCGGGCCCGGCCGGATTCTTCGACGGCGATGCGGTGACGCTCGCCAAGACGGCCAAGGCAATGGCCGAATTCGGTTTGGAGGCACGGCATTTGCGTGCGTTCAAGCTGGCCGCCGATCGGGAGGCCGCGCTGGTCGCGCAGATCGCCGCCCCCATCGCGAAGAGCCGGGACGCCGGTGCCCGCGCCCGTGCCGAGGAAACAGTGCGCGAACTCGCGGCGCTGTCGCTGACGCTGCACACCTGTCTGGTGAAGTCGTCGGTGCGGACGTCGCTGGGCGGCTGAACATCCCGTTCGACCGGCGATGCGCGATCGGTGTCATGTTTCGGTCATCCAACACGCCGATTTCGGCTGTGCACACCGATCACTGCACCCGCGCGGGTTCGCCTAGACTCGTTGGTACGGCGAGCTGGGCGGTGGTCGTGCCGGGCGGCCGGCGAGTATTGGGAGGCAGTGCGATGAGTGAGCGTAGCGAACGAATCATGTCACAGCGTGTGTCGCGCGTGCCGGGGCTGATTGTCGTCAGCGAGGTGCAGGCATGAGTGAGATGCGCGTTATCGGCATTCGTGTCGAGCAGCCACAGAACCAACCCGTGCTGTTGCTTCGTGAGGTGTCGGGGGATCGGTACCTACCGATTTGGATCGGGCAGGCGGAGGCGACCGCGATCGTGCTGGAGCAGGAGGGGGTGACCCCGATCCGCCCGCTGACCCACGATCTGATCAAGATCCTGATCACCGAGCTCGGGCACACCCTCAAAGAGGTGCGCATCGTCGACCTGCAGGAAGGCACCTTCTACGCGGACCTGGTGTTCGAGAATGATCTGCACATCTCGGCCAGGCCGTCGGATTCGGTAGCGATCGCCTTGCGGGTCGGTTGCCCGATCTACGCCGAGGAGCCGGTGCTCGAGGAAGCGGGGCTGGTGATGCCGGACGAGCGCGAGGACGAGGTGGAGAAGTTCAAGGAATTTCTCGAGTCCGTCTCACCGGACGACTTCAAGGCCACCGACAGCTGAGCGGCCCATCCGCCGCCCCGGTGCCGCCACGCCGACGACGCGCGGAGCTGAACCAGAGGTCGAGACTTTAACCGCGCGTCGCGTTTGGCTCCACGATGGTGCTCCCTGGACAATCAAGGGGAGTAATCTCGATAGTTGGGCCACGTCCGTTTTGGCCAGATCGTCAGTACACGCAGTGGTCGAAACGGAGCCGGGTCATCGATGAGGCTAGCCGTCGGCGAAGCAAGGGAGTGGTCAGTGGCAGAGCAATCGCAGGATGTGGTACAGCCAGGCCTGTTCCCGGACGACTCGGTTCCCGACGATCTGGTCGGCTACCGGGTACCCAGTGCATGCCAGGTGGCCGGGATCACCTACCGGCAGCTCGACTACTGGGCGCGCACCGGATTGGTGGTGCCCTCCATCCGCAGCGCCGCGGGCTCGGGGAGCCAGCGGCTGTACTCGTTCAAGGACATCCTCGTCCTCAAGATCGTGAAGCGGCTGCTCGACGCGGGCATCTCGCTACAGAACATTCGGATAGCGGTCGACCACCTACGCAGCAGGGGAGTGCAGGACCTCGCCGGCATCACCCTGTTCTCCGACGGTACCTCGGTGTACGAGTGCACCTCGGCCGAGGAGGTAGTCGATTTACTGCAGGGCGGGCAAGGCGTCTTCGGAATCGCCATCAGCGGAGCCATGCATGAACTCACCGGCGCCATCGCCAACTTCCCTGCGGAACGCGCGTCCGCGGTGACCGAGCGCCCGGAGGACGAGCTGTCCTACCGGCGCAAGGCACGGATGAGTCGCAAGACCGGATAAGAATAGCCAACCGAAACAACACCCCGCCTCCCCGACGAATCGAGGGTAGCGGGGTGTTGTGCTGTGTGGCACTTGATTTTTGGTGCAGAGGGGAGGGATGCCCGCCTAGGGTTATGGCACCACATAAAACATGTTGTTAAGTAGATATGCGCATCTAGCTATGTCTTTGTTGAAACCGTCCTGACCTGCACGTGACGAGCGCGACACCGCCGGGACGGGACCAGTGCCACGTTCCGGCGTGTCATCGGCTTAAACTGGTGGCGCGCCAACGCCGTGCGGGAGAGTCCCGGGTTCGTCAGAGTCCGGGCGCCGAAGGAGCAGCACCTCCCCGTCAATCTCTCAGGCAACAGGGACCGTGCGGGCTTGGGCGCCTCTGGAAAGCGGTGGCTTCGGGCTGCCCGCCGATGGGGAAAGGGGCTCGGCCTACTCGTAGGCCGCGGCGTCCGAATCTCTCAGGCAACAAAAACAGAGGGGGAGGGCTGGTACTCGTCGACCCCCGTCGACCCGCCCGACCCAATGGGAGCTGCCGTGACTCGCTCATTCGCCGACCGCCACATCGGACCCGACCGGGGCGAACTCGCCCGGATCCTGGACGTCGTAGGCGTCGGCTCGCTCGACGAGCTCGCCACGAAGGCCTTGCCCGCGACCATCCTGGACGGGTCCGGACTCGCCGGATTGCCGCCCGCGGCAACCGAACACGAGGTGCTCACCGAACTCGCCGGGCTCGCCCACGCCAACACCGTGGCCACCTCGATGATCGGGCTCGGCTACTACGACACGCTGACCCCGCCGGTGCTGGTACGCAACCTGCTGGAGAACCCTGCCTGGTACACGGCCTACACGCCGTACCAGCCGGAGATCAGCCAGGGCAGGCTCGAGGCGCTGCTCAACTTCCAGACCATGGTGTCGGAGCTGACCGGCATGGACGTGGCCAACGCGTCCATGCTCGACGAGGCCACCGCGGCCGCCGAGGCGATGACCCTGCTGCACCGGGCGAGCCGGTCGAAGTCGGCGCGCCTGGTCATCGACACCGACCTGTTTCCGCAGACCAAAACCGTGCTGACCACCCGGGCCCAGCCGCTGGGTATCGAGCTCGTTCCGGCGGATCTGGCGGGCGGCGAGTTGCCCGAAGGCGAGTTCTTCGGTGTGCTGGTGCAGGCTCCCGGCGCGTCCGGGCGTGTAGTCGACTGGACGTCGCTGATCGGCGCGACGCACGAGCGCGGCGCGCTGGTCGCGGTCGGCGCGGATCTGCTGGCGATGACGCTGATCGCCTCGCCCGGCGACCAAGGCGCGGACGTGTGCTTCGGCACCACCCAGCGTTTCGGTGTGCCGCTCGGCTTCGGCGGGCCGCACGCGGGGTATCTGGCAGTGCGCACGGCGTATGCCAGGCAGCTGCCGGGCAGGCTGGTCGGCGTCTCGGTGGACGCCGACGGCGACGTGGCCTACCGGCTGGCGTTGCAGACCAGGGAACAGCACATCCGGCGTGAGAAGGCCACCTCCAACATCTGTACCGCGCAGGTGCTGCTGGCCATCGTCGCGGCGATGTACGCCAGCTACCACGGTGCCGACGGGCTGCGCGAGATCGCCCGCCGCGTGCACCGGCACGCGGCCACCATCGCGGCCGGGCTCGACGGCGCGGTGGTGCACGACACGTTCTTCGACACCGTGCTCGCGCACGTGCCAGGCGGTGCGGAAGCCGTTGTCGCGAAGGCGAAGTCGCGCGGGATCAACCTGCGCCTGGTCGACGCCGATCATGTCGGCATCGCCTGCGACGAGGCGACCACCGAGGCGCATGTCGCGGCCGTGCTCGAGTCCTTCGGCACCACACTGTCGGCCGAGCAGAGCGGGCCGGCCCCGGTCGCCGCGATCGAGAACCGCACCTCCGGGTTCCTCGACCACCCGGCGTTCACCAAGTACCACACCGAAACCGCGATGCTGCGCTACCTGCGGTCGCTGTCGGACAAGGATATTGCCTTGGACCGCAGCATGATTCCGCTCGGTTCCTGCACCATGAAGCTCAACGCGACCGCCGAGATGGAGGCCATCACCTGGCCAGGCTTCGCCCGCGTGCACCCGTACGCCCCGGTCGAGGACGCCCCCGGCCTGCTGCAGGTGATCACCGATCTGGAGCAGTGGCTGTGCGCCATCACCGGTTACGACTCGGTGAGCTTGCAGCCCAACGCGGGCAGCCAGGGCGAGTACGCCGGCCTGCTGGCGATCCGGCGCTATCACCTGGATCGTGGTGACACGCACCGGGATACCTGCCTGATCCCGTCCAGCGCGCACGGCACCAACGCGGCCTCGGCGGCGATGGCCGGACTGCGCGTCGAGGTGGTCAAGTGCCGCGAGAACGGCGATATTGACCTGGACGACCTGCGCGCCAAGATCGCCGACCACGCCGCCCGGCTGGCCTGCATCATGATCACCTACCCGTCCACGCACGGCGTCTACGAGCACGAGGTCGCCGAGCTGTGCGAGCTGGTGCACGACGCGGGCGGTCAGGTCTACGTCGACGGCGCGAACCTGAATGCGCTTGTCGGACTTGCCCGTCCGGGCAAGTTCGGCGGCGACGTGAGCCACCTGAACCTGCACAAGACGTTCTGCATCCCGCACGGCGGCGGCGGTCCCGGCGTCGGCCCGGTGGCGGTCCGCTCGCACCTGGCGCAGTACCTCCCGGGCGATCCGCTGGTGACCGACTCGCACGCGGTGTCGGCCGCGAACTACGGCTCCGCCTCGATCCTGCCGATCACCTGGGCCTACATCCGGATGATGGGTGCGGACGGGCTGCGCAGCGCCACCTTGACGGCGATCGCGTCGGCCAACTACATCGCGCGCAGGCTGGACGAGTACTACCCGGTGCTCTACACCGGCGAGCACGGCATGGTCGCGCACGAGTGCATCCTGGACCTGCGGGAGATAACCAAGCAGACCGGCGTCACCGTCGACGATGTGGCAAAGCGCCTGGCGGACTACGGGTTCCACGCGCCGACCATGAGCTTCCCGGTGGCGGGCACGCTGATGGTGGAGCCCACCGAGAGCGAGAACCTGGCCGAGCTGGACGATTTCATCGAGGCGATGATCGCGATCCGCAAGGAGATCGATCAGGTGGCGGCCGGCGTCTGGCCGGTCACCGACAGCCCGTTGCGCGGTGCGCCGCACACCGCGGCCAGCCTGGTCGGTGAGTGGGAGCACCCGTACAGCCGCGAAACCGCGGTGTACCCACGGGGTCTCGGTCATGCGCGGGCGAAGGTGTGGCCGCCGGTGCGCCGGATCGATGGGGCTTACGGCGACCGTAATCTGGTGTGCTCGTGCCCGCCGCTGGAGGCGTACGCCGAGTAGCCAGGTGAACTAGAGGCGGCCTCGATCACGGTCTCTCTCGAACAACGCACGCCGAAGGCGCCCTCCGCTGAGATCAGCGGAGGGCGCCTTCGGTCGTCCGAGCGGTGCGTTCCGCATTGGCTCGCTGCGCCCGCAGTCCGCATTGCACGCCAAAGTCCCTGCGTGAGAGCAATAGCCGTGGGCGCTACGGCGTGGTGGGTTCCGCACCGGCTCGCCTGTGCACCGCATTGCATGCGAAAGCCGTTGCGGGGGAGCGAGAGTCGTGGGGAGCTACGGCGTGGTGAGGGATTGCACGACGGCGGAGGCGAATTTGAGATCGTCGGAGGTCGCGACGCGGGTGTAGGTGCCGCCGGTCTGCTCGGAGATGCTCTTCAGCGTCTGGGTGCCTTGCCCGCCGATCACGATGATGTCGACGCGAACGGGGTGGGCGCGGTCGATCGCGGCGGCCATGTCGCTGGCGAGTTCGGCGCCGGTGACCGTCGAGTCGTCCTCGGGCCCGTCGGTGATGAGCAGCACCGAATTCGTGCGGCCCGCGGTGTATCCCTTGATCGCGTTCTTGTACGCGGCGATGAGGGTCGGGTACGCCTGATCGGCGCGAAGATCGCTGGCCCGCACGGCAGTCAACGCGGTGCTGAGCTTGGTGCGTTGATCATTGGTGAGCGGGGCGGTGGCGGCCTGCACCTTGTACGGCGTGGTGCCGTCGAGGTTCTTGCCGAAGGTCCAGAAGCCGAGGCCGAAGTCGGGCGGCATCACGGTCATCGTGGAGTTCAGGGCGGCAAGCACGTTCGCGAGCCGGGTCATCGAACCGTCGGTGGTCGTCATGGAGGCCGAGACATCGACCAGGACAGTGGATTGCACCCCGAGGACCGGATTGGCCATGATGTCGCGCACCTTGTCGAGCGTGGCCCGCGACGGTACGGGGGTGCTCGCCGGCGCGGTGGTGAAGCCTGCGGCGGTGAATGTTTGGGCTTGCTCGGGGGCGCGTAGGTAGTCGGCGAAGAGACCGCCGATGAGATTCTGCGTCTTGTCCACCCACGGGCCGGACATCAGCGCGGCGGGGTGATCGGCGACCGGTGCGGCACCGGTCGGCTGGTAGACGGTCAGTCCCGCTTGGGTTTTCGCCTGCTGCTCGGTGGTGGCGACGGCGTGTACGGTGGCGGTCTGCGGAGCACTGGCGATGATGCCGAATGCCGCCGAGGTGTGCGGTGCGTCGGGCGCGTCGGCGGCGAGCCCGGAGATGGCGGACACCGCCTGACCGGACTGCGCGGCCTGCTCGGTGAGCGGCTCGGCGCCGGAGATCGCGGACCCGACGGCGACCGCCGCGGCGAGCGAGGCGTCGCCGGGCGGCAGCGCCATGCGTAGGCCGCCCCAGCCGGACAAGCCGATGTCGTCGAGTGAACCCTGTTGCAGGCGTGGCAGATCCGCCCAGCCGGTCTTGGCTTGGTCGAGCGCGCCGCGTAATTCGTCGGGCACCGCGAGCACGATCGGGCTCACCGCGATCGGGGCGGGCGTGCCTTCGATCAGCCCTGGCACGCGCATGGCCTCGATCGAGCGCGAGGAATCAGGGATCCACAGTACCGGCTGCGGGCCGAGGGCCTGGTCCCACGGCTTGCCGCTGGTGAAGGCGGCGGCGACGGAGGCAGAGGGCTGCGCGGTCACCGCTACCTGGGCGCAGTGGTCGCGCACCCGCGGTTTGGTCGCGTTGTACCGGTCCGCGGCGGCGCGGACCAGCGTGGCGATGTCCGGATCGGCGGTCACATACAGTGTGGAGGGGCCGGATACGCACTCCGCCGCGGCGGCGCTGTCCTCGTCGGCCGCCCTGTCCCGTAATTGGAGCCACGCGAAGACCCCGGCGACCAGCAGCACGATGGCGACCACTGCGATAACCGGACCTTTGCTGATGCCTCGGGATCTGGCTCCGCTGCGATGAGTGCCCACGCTGCACAGTGTATGTTCACCTGCGGTTTGCGGGCTCGCCGAGCTCGGCGAGCCGCGGCGAAACGCCCGCCGCCGTGCCTGCGGCGGGCACGGCGGCGGTGGTCAGGGGCGAATCAGCTGCCCGCGGTCGAACTCGTGACCACCCCAAACGCCGGACTGTCCGGTGCGGGCGGCGAATTCGGCACAGGCGGCACGGATGGGGCAGCCCGCGCAGACACCGCGGGCGTAGTCGAAGTCCTGCGACGGGTACGGGAACCACGCCTCGTGATGCGGGTCACCGCGGCAGGCCGCCCGATGCCACTCTCGGGAGTCCGAGAGTGGGAGCAGCTCGGCCAGGGTCAGCTCCACGACCGCACTGGTCTGGTTGCGAACGGTCATCGCGATCTCTCCTTTCTCGGTGGGTCAGGTGGCGGCGAGTTGCTTCCAGATCCGCCGTTGCTGCTTGACGTCGTGGTTGGGTGCTTTGGGTTGCCACAGCAGCCGCATGCCCGCTTCCTCGGGGGTGCGGTCGGCCTTGGTCGTGTTGCACGGTCCGCAGCAGGCGACGAGGTTGCTCCAGGTGTTCGGGCCGCCCCGGCTGCGCGGCCGGATGTGGTCGACGGTGCGGGCCCACGCGGCGCAGTAGCCGCACCGATTGCGGTCGCGGCGCAGGACGCCGGCCAGCGTGGCCCGGCTCTCGTCGTCGACCCGCGCGCTGTGCTCGATGTACACGTAGCGCAGCAGCCGAATGGTCTCCGGTAGCAGTACCTCGACGTGCTTCGAGCGGACCGGGAAGTGCGGCGCCCGGTCGGCGATCGACTCCGCGGCGCCCGCCATCAGCAGCACGACGGCCCGGTCGGCGCTGATCATGTCGAGCGCCTCGTAGGAGGCGTTCAGCACCAGGACCCCGGTGCGTATCCAGTTGTCGGCGGTGAGTGCCGCAGGGTCGGCGGCATGGCGGAATGGCATGGGAATCACCATGTTTCGGGAGAGGTCGAGCGGGCGAGGAGGTGGGGGCGGTCAGCGACCGGCCGGGAGGTGGCCGTCTTCACGTCCGCAGCTCAGCTGACGGCAGAACGCGGGTTTGTCGGCCGACAACCGGTGCGCCGCAGCATCGTTCGCCTTCATCGGAATCATCGCCACCTCCTCCTTTCCACGTGCTCGTGGATCACCGCTACCTGGTGATCATCGTCGAATCCCATGGTGACATAACGGACCTACCGCTGTCGGGTCATTTATTTCATGACCGACTCAGGGGGGTCAGGCGTTCTGGAGCTGGGCAGCGCCGAAGGAGACCCGGAATCGCTCGCACCAGATCGTGACACTGGTCAGTGCCGTCAAATCGGTGTCGGCGGCGATGGGGTAGTTCTGGCTGCCCTTGTTGCCTTTGAGGCTGCCGAGATCGGTGTGCGAGCCGTCGTCGAAGACGAACCAGCCCGCTTTCCCCTCGATCACCTCGGCGTCGGTGAGCCAGACGTGCAGGTCGGGGCCGTCGGAGGTGTCGAGATCTTCGAGCCGGAGCACCCGGCTGCCGTCGGGCAGTTGCAGGACGAGCACGGTGCCCGAGGTCTGGTGCTCGTGCGAGATGAGGCTGCCGCGCGCGAGCGTGCGCGGCTGCGCGGGCTCACCCGGCGCGGCCGGAGCGGTCACCGAGGGCGCGGCCTCGTTGACCGTGGTGTTGGTGAACAGCCGCCACGGCTGGGTCAGCGCCAACCCCACACCGAGCCCGATCACCAGCAGCACGGCCAGCGTCCAGGTGATCGGAGAACGCGCGATCCTGCGTACGGACACCATGGTTACCTCCTCGGAACGACCGTCCTGTCATTCAACACCGCCGCAGGACCTTTTCGCCCCTATCCGGTCATGGGGGCCGACAGGGGATTCGTTAACCGACGGAGGTGGGTCCCGAGCAGGCTCGTACGGCGAACCGCGTTACGCGATGGATAAGTGTCAGCTCACCCTCGCCTGTCGATGTTGGTGGCCTGGACGGTCTGTGTATGGTTCACGGGCCTGGCGACACCCCGCCGTAATGGCGGGGTAGGGGACTTGGCCTTGCGCATCTCATAGGCTGGGTCGTCGCAGCAAGCCATGGCATCAGGTATCCGACCCTATTCGCGAGTTCCGTTGACACGGAGGTTACGACGAGCATGAGCAGGATTGCCAGGTTCCATTCCAAGCCGACTGTGCTGATCGGCGTATTGACTGCCGTGGTCGCGCTGCTACTCGGCGGCGCTGTCGCGGTCGGCGCGCATGCCGAGGCACAGCAGGATCAGTCCTCCTGCGAGAAGCAGGCTTCGGCGATCAAGGAGTCGTTGAGCGCCTCGGAGGCACTGTCGACGGACGTGCAGGAGCAGGTCTTCCAGGACATCGGGGCAGGCCACGTGGCGCGGGGTCTCGGCAACCTGCTCCTCGCCATCGACAAGCTCAACGACAGCGATGCCGTCGCGATCGGCAGCGCCCTGTATGACAAGAAGTCCGATTTCCCGGCGGAGGTCGAGGAAGCGATCGACAAGGCGGCGGGTAAGGCGTTCAGTGGGGGCTCGGTCACCGAGACCGACGTGATCGAAGTGCTGACGGCGGCGCTGCCCGGTGCGCTGGAGTGCCTGGTCAACGGCTAGGGCGGTCCGGACCTCGACGGTGTGCGTCGAGGTCCGGTCGCACGTTTACAGGTTGCCGACGATGTGTTCGAGGCGCTGGGCGACGAGCTCGCGGGCCTTTTCACGCAGAGCCGGGCGGTAGCCGCTGGGGTAGACGGGATCGCCCGGGGCGTAGTCCTTGAGGACCTCCTTGGCGAGGGTGATCTTGTGCACCTCGGTGGGGCCGTCGGCGATCGCCATCACCTCGGCGTAGTTCATCATGTCCACGAAAGGCAGGTCGGTGCTGACGCCGATCGCGCCGTGCAGATGCAGTGCGCGCTGGGCGATGTCGTGCATCACCTTGGGCATGGCCACCTTGATGGCGGCGATGTCCTTGCGCACCTTCAGGTAGTCCTGTTCCTTGTCGATGCGCCACGCGGTGCGCAGCACGAGCAGGCGGAACTGCTCCATCTCGATCCAGCTGTCCGCGATGCGTTCCTGGGTCATCTGCAGGCCGGCCAGCGGGCCCTTGCGCATCGGGCGGGAGACGGCGCGCTCGGCCATCATGTCGAAGGCCTTGCGCACCAACGCGACCGTGCGCATGGCGTGGTGCACCCGGCCGCCGCCGAGGCGGGTCTGCGCGACGATGAAGCCTTGGCCTTCGGCGCCGAGCAGATGGTCGGCGGGCACCCGGACGTCGGTGAAACGCAGGTGGCCCTCGTGCTCGCTGAATCCCTGCACGTGGAAGTTCTTGACGATCTCCAGGCCGGGCGTTTCGGCGGGCACGATGAACATCGACATGCCCTGGTACGGGCTGACTTCGGTGTTGGTGACCACCATGACGATGTGGAAGCTGGCGAACTGGGCGTTGGAGTTGAACCACTTCTCGCCGTTGATCACCCAGTGGTCGCCGTCGCGCACCGCGCGCGTCTTGAATGTCGTCGGATCCGACCCGCCGGTGGGCTCGGTCATCACGTAACAGGAGCCGATCTCCCCGGCCAGCAGCGGCTCCAGGTATTTCGCCTTCTGCTCCGCGGTGCCGTAGTGCGCGAGAATCTCGGCGTTGCCGGAATCCGGTGCCTGGCAACCGAATACCGACGGCGCCCAGAACGACGTGCCGAGCACCTCGTTGAGCAGCGCGAGCTTCATCTGCCCGTAGCCCTGCCCGCCGAGTTCCGGGCCGAGGTGGCAGGCCCACAGTCCCTGCTGCTTGACCTGCTCCTTGAGCGGGCGCATGAGCGCCATCGCCTCTTTGTCGGTGCGGTCGTAGGGGTTCGGGTAGAGCAGGTCGAGCGGCTCCACCTCGGTGCGGACGAATTCCGCCGCCCAGTCCAGCTTCTGCTGGAAGTCCGGGTCGGTCTCGAAATCCCAAGCCATGGTCAGCCTTTCGTGTGATTGTCGGACGTGCGCACCACGCCGTCGAGGAAGGTGGTCGCGAGGATGTCGGCGATCTCGGCGGGGGAGTGCTCGCCGTGCGGCCGATACCAGAAGGTCACCATGTTCAGCATGCCGAGCACGCTGTTGGTCACCACATGGTCGTCGGTGCGGAGCAGCCCGGCGGCGTGGCCCGCGTCGATCACCCGCTGCCAGCAGTGCTGCACCCGGTCGCGGAGTTCCTGCAACTCCGCACCGCGCGCACCGCTGAGCGCGCCGACATCGCGCAGCTGGATCGCGACCTCGCGGCGGTGATCGATGATCAGGCCGACGTGGCTGTGGATCAGCTTGCGCAGCTTGGTGATCGGGTCGTCGCTGCTCGCGGTGATGCGCTCGGCGTCGACCAGCATCAGTTGAATGTAGTCGTGCAGGATCTGCCAGAGCAGCTCTTCTTTGGAGCCGATGTGGTAGTACAGCGCGCCGCGCTGCACGTCGGCGCGGTCGCCGATCTCGGCGACCCCGGTGCCGTGGAATCCCTTCTCCGCGAACAGTTCCACGGCGGCGCGCACGATGCGTTGCCGGGTGTCGCCCGCCGTCGACTCGGCGGCAGGCGGGCGGCCGCGGCGGCGGGTCGGTGCGACATCGGGCACCCGGGCACTCATCGGGCCGGATCCAGCACGACCTTGCTCACCCCGTCGGCGCGTTCGGCGAACAACCGGTAGGCGTCCGCGCCGTCGGACATCGGGAACGGATGGGTGACAACGGCTTCGGGGCGAAGCCTGCCCGCCGCGGTGAGCCTCAGCAAGGTGGGCAGCTCGTACTGGATCGAGCACAGGCCGATATGGAATTCGAGCTCCTTGACCTGTGCCAGCGGCATATGGAACGGATACGCCCGGTTCTGGCTGACGCCGATGACGCTCACCCGGCCGCGATGGCCGACCGCGCTGATGGCCAGCTTGATGGTGGCGTCGGCGCCGACGGCTTCGATCGCGACATCGGCGCCGCCGCCGAGCAGCTCGCGAATCGCGAGCTTCGGGTCCTCGGCCTCGATCGGCTCGGCGCCGAGTTCGGCGGCCTGCTTGCGGCGCTCGGGGATCAGGTCGACGCCGAGCACCCGCGCGGCACCCATCGCGAACGCCGACTGGATCGCCATCAGCCCGACCGGACCGAGTCCGATCACCACGACGGTCTCGCCGGGCGCGATCCGCGCGCGCCGGGCGCCGTACCAGGCGGTCGGCGCGTTGTCGGTGAGCACCACCGCGGCGGCGTCGCTGACTTCGTCCGGCAGCCGCACCAGGTTTCCGTCGGCGTGCGGGACGGCCAGCAGTTCGGCCTGCCCGCCGGGCAATGCGCCGCCGAGCCCGTAGCAGGCGTCGATCGCCAGCGGTGTGCGCTCGCAGGCGGCCACGATGCCGACCCGGCATTGGGCGCAGCGGTCGCACCCGGCCGAGGCGGCCACCAGCACTCGGTCGCCGACCGCGAGCCGACGCACCTCGGGCCCGATCTCGACGATCGCGCCGACGGCTTCGTGGCCGACGCTGTAACCGGTCTTGTCGGTGAAGCCGTGCCCGCCGTAGATGTGCAGGTCGCTGCCGCAGATGCCGGTCGCGGTGACCCGGATGATCGCGCTGTCCGGCGCGGTGAGGGTGGGGTCGGGCACGTCGGAGTACGAGATCTGCCGCGGGCCTTGGTAAGTCAGTGCTTTCATCGCCAACCGCCGTCCAGTGCGAGGGTGGCGCCGGTGCAGAAGGCAGCGGCGTCCGTGGCGAAGAATATTGCGGCGCCCACGATCTCGTGCGGCAGGCCGACTCGCTGCTGGGCGTTGAGGGTGTCGAGGTGTGTGCGCATCTCGTCGGGCCAGGCCTTCGAGATGTCGGTGGCGAATGCTCCGCACTGAATCGTGTTGACCCGCACCGTCGGTCCGAAGCTTTGCGCGAGACCCGCGGTGAGCGTGTTCAATCCGGCCTTCGCCGCGGCGTAGGGGAGGGCGAACGGTCCGGGCCGGACCGCCTCGATCGAGGAGATGTTGATGATCGAACCACCGCCGTCGGCCGCCATTCTGGTGCCGATGAGCGAGGAGAGCCGGAACGGCCCTTTGAGGTTCACGCCGATCACCTTGTCGAACAGTGCCTCGGAGACCTGGTCCAGGCTCGGGTACAGGGGTGAGAGGCCCGCGTTGTTCACCAGCACGTCGACCCGGCCGAACTCGGCGTACACGGTCTCCACCAGCGCGTCGCACTGCGCCCAGTCGCTGACATTGCAGGCCACCGGCAGGGCGCGGCGGCCGTGGGTGCCGCGCACCTCATCCGCCAACGCCACACAACTGTCGAGTTTGCGGCTGGCGATCACCACGTCCGCACCGGCCGCGGCGAACGCGAGCACCATCTCTTTGCCGAGGCCCCGACTCCCGCCGGTCACCACGACGACCTTGTCCCTGAGCGACACGCATACTCCCGCCAGATCAGAAAATGTTCCGATCAGTACATTAAATCGCGGCGGCGATACAATCAAGGGGTTGTCCGGCCGACCGCCGACACCCCGCGACGCGCCGACTGATCGATCCCCTCACGATCGGCGTGCCGAAATTGCAACGGCGAGAGGCCGCGTTCGACCCGCTACGGGGTGTTATCACTACCCACGGGTAACATGGATGCGTCTTTCCCACCCGGCTTTCTCAGAAGTGAGGCAGTAGATGACAGAGCGGATTCAGGTCGGCGGGCTTCAGGTGGCCAGCGTTCTCCACGAGTTCATCGAGAACCAGGCGCTCCCCGGAACCGGCGTAGATTCCGCCGCGTTCTGGGCCGGAGCCGAGCAGGTCATCAACGATCTCGCACCGCGCAATCGTGCGCTGCTCGCCGAACGCGACGAGATCCAGGGCAAGGTCGACGCCTGGCACGCCGAGCACCCCGGCGCGAACTACGACAAGGCTGCTTACAAGAGCTTCCTGAGCGAAATCGGCTACCTGCGCCCCGAACCCGCCGATTTCCAGATCGCCACCCAGAATGTGGATACCGAGATCGCCGCCACCGCGGGCCCGCAGCTCGTGGTGCCGGTGATGAACGCCCGCTTCGCGATCAACGCCGCCAACGCCCGCTGGGGCTCGCTCTACGACGCGCTCTACGGCACCGACGCCATCTCCGAGGCCAACGGTGCGGAGAAGGGCAAGGGCTACAACAAGGTTCGCGGCGACAAGGTCATCGAGTGGGCCCGCAACTTCCTCGACGACTCCGCGACCCTGATCACCGGCTCGCACGTCGGCTCGACCTCCTACAAGATCGTCGACGGTGAGCTCGAGGTCGGCCTGGAAGACGGCACCGAGATCGGCCTCGCCGATCCGTCGCAGCTCGTCGGCTACCTCGGCGACCCGGCCGCGCCGACCGCGGTGTTGTTGAAGCACAACGGTTTGCACATCGAGATCCAGATCGATCCCGAGTCGCCGATCGGCAGCACCGACACCGCGGGCGTCAAGGACCTGGTGCTGGAGTCCGCGATCACCACGATCATGGACTTCGAGGACTCGGTGGCCGCGGTGGACGCCGAGGACAAGGTCCTCTGCTACCGCAACTGGCTGGGCCTGATGAAGGGTGATCTCAGCGAGCAGGTCAGCAAGGGCGGCGAGACCTTCACCCGCACCATGAACCCCGACCGCGTCTACACCGCGCTCGACGGCAGTGACCTTGTGCTGCACGGTCGTTCGCTGCTGTTCGTGCGCAACGTGGGTCACCTGATGACCAGCGATGCGATCCTCGACGCCGAAGGCAACGAGGTGCCGGAAGGCATCATGGACGGCCTGGTCACCTCGCTCATCGCCACCCACTCGCTGCGCGGCGACACCGAGCTGAAGAACAGCCGCACCGGCTCGGTCTACATCGTGAAGCCGAAGATGCACGGCCCCGACGAGGTCGCGTTCACCACCGAACTGTTCGGCCGGATCGAGGACGTGCTCGGCCTGCCGCGCAACACCCTCAAGGTCGGCATCATGGACGAGGAGCGCCGCACCACGGTGAACCTCAAGGCCTGCATCCAGGCCGCCGCCGACCGCGTCGTGTTCATCAACACCGGCTTCCTCGACCGCACCGGCGACGAGATCCACACCTCCATGGAGGCCGGGCCGATGGTCCGCAAGGCCGACATGAAGGCCCAGCAGTGGATCAAGTCCTACGAGGACTGGAACGTCGACACCGGCCTGGCCACCGGACTGCCCGGCAAGGCACAGATCGGCAAGGGCATGTGGGCGATGCCGGACCTGATGCACGACATGCTCGAGCAGAAGATCGGACACCCGAAGGCGGGCGCGAACACCGCGTGGGTGCCCTCGCCCACCGCCGCCACCCTGCACGTCACCCACTACCACCAGGTGAACGTGCTCGAGCGGCAGCAGGAAATCATCAAGGGCGGCCCGCGCGCGAACGTCGACCAGATCCTGGAGATCCCCCTGGCCGCGGCACCGAACTGGTCCGCCGAGGAGAAGCAGCAGGAACTCGACAACAACTCCCAGTCCATCCTCGGCTACGTGGTGCGCTGGATCGACCAGGGCGTCGGCTGCTCCAAGGTTCCCGACATCGAAGACGTCGCCCTCATGGAAGACCGTGCCACCCTGCGCATTTCGAGCCAGCTCATGGCGAACTGGCTGCGCCACGGCATCGTCACCGCCGACGAGGTGGTGGCCAGCCTGGAACGGATGGCACCGGTGGTGGATCGGCAGAACACCGGCGACGCGAACTACCGGCCACTCGCGCCGGACTTCGCAGGCAGCATCGCCTTCCAGGCGGCCAAGGAGTTGATCCTGGAAGGCACCAAGCAGCCCAACGGGTACACCGAGCCGATTTTGCATCGGCGGCGGCGGGAGGCCAAGGAGGCCTGCAAATAGCGTGCCGTTCAGTGCCTGAAAAGTAGCGTCTAGCAGCTCTTTCCTGCTCGGAGGCCCCGCACCGGAGACACCCGGAGGCGGGGCCTCTTCATTACTGGAGATCAGCTCAAATACCGGTCCGTACGCTCAAAACGGTCACAGGCGGTCAGTTACATACGTCCTCGCTGCCGGGATCCCAACCTAAGGGCCGACCTTGCAAATCGCTCGAGGAATTCGCCCGATGGGCACCGTACGACGCTCTGGCCCCGCACAATTGACTGTGCGTGCACACATCTCAGCCCAGGCTGCGCAGGCTGGTCGATGAGGGATTCGGGAGGGACAGCGATATGGTGCTCATTCTGGATACCGAGCAACTCGATCCCGGCGACCGCGAGGACGCGGTCGCCACGTTCATCCAAGAGGTTTCCGCGCCGTCCTATATGACACCTACACCGTCCGACGGCAGAATCGGTGCGCGTTTTGACGCCTGGACATTCGGGCCCGTCGATCTGGTGCGCAATCGAGCCTCCGGCTTCCGGCTGACCCGCACCGCGAAACAGATCCGGATCGCGCCGGCGTCGCTGCTGGCACTCACCTTGCAGGAGGTGAGCACCTGCCTACTGGAGCATGTCGGCCACCAGTGGCGCACCACCCCCGGCAAGTTGTTCATGATGCACATCGACAGCCCCTATCAACTCGACTGGGGCGGCGGCGGCGCGACCTCGATGTTTATTCCGCTGGACCGGCTCAACCTGTCCGTCGACCGGATCCACGCCGCCGTGACCTGGCCACAGCACAGCCCGCTGCAACCCATGATCGCCCAGCAGATCGCACAGATGGCCGCCACGGCCGACGCACTCGCGACGGACCCGGCAGCAGGACAACTGGGCCACGCGTGTACGGAGATGGCCCGCGCACTGGTCATATCGGCCAGCGGCGGTAGCACCGACGGGGCAATGCTTCCCCGGGAGATCCTGCTCGCGCGGATTCGGGACTACGTCCAGCGCGAACTGTTCAACCCCGACCTGTCTCCGGAACAGATCGCTCGCGCCCACCACATTTCCGAACGCTACCTCTACAAACTCTGTGCCCAGACAGGTTTCAGCCTCGAACAACACATCATCACCCAACGCCTGGAGCGAGCGCGCGACGAACTCGCCCGACCCGACACCCGGCACCGCACCATCGCCGCGATCGCCCGCGAATGCGGATTCAAGGACCCCTCGCATTTCACCAGGCGCTTCCGCGACACTTACGGCATCTCCCCGAGCCGATGGCGACAATCGGTCCAGTAAACGCGTCGGCCGAGGCTGGCCGCCAGGTCATGCTTTCTGAACACAGGCACCTGTGCCGACAGATTCGTGGCACGTCGATCACCGTTTCACCATCTTGAACCAGCCGGCGGGCCAGGTGGCGACCCGATGCTTCTGCGGGATCTGCCGAATGACTTCCTGCCGGCTGACGGAGCTGCTCGATCGGAGCGTTATCGCGCGGGTGGCTGGCGGGGCTATCCCGCCGGTCTGGCGCCATCATGAACGCAGCGGCGCTGCACTGGTGGCTTCGTTGCCAGCCGCGCGGAGCGCCGCTGCCGACCGAAAGGTCTGCCCGGAGTGGGGGGCCGGGCAGGCGGATTGCCGTCGCGCGGCGGCTCAATGCTGTACGGCGGTCAATCCACCCAATACGCACCATACGGTGCACGATCGCTGCACAATTGGCTGTGCGTGCACGACCCTTGACCTCCGCGGAACCGGGTTGTGCCAGGAAGACGGGATGGCAGTCGTTCTCGATACCGGCCGACTCGATCCCCAGGACCGAGCCGAAGCGGTCGCCGCGTTCGTCCGCGAGGCCTCAGCGCCGTCCTACATGACCCACACCCCGGATAGCGGCGCGGTCGAGGCACGCTTCGACGCTTGGAGTTTCGGGCTGGTCAACATCGTTCGCAATTGCGCCTCCGGCTTTCGGCGCACGGCGAAACAGATTCGGGGCTCACCGACTCCGCTGCTCGCGCTGACCCTGCAGGAAATGAACACCTCGCTGCTAGACCATGCCGGTCATCAATGGGTCAACATCCCGGGCAGATTGTTCAGGATGTATATCGACTGCCCCGATGAACTCCACTGGCGTGGCCGCGGAGCCACCCCGACGATGATCCCGCTGGATAGGCTCGGGCTGCCCGTCGACCGAATCCGTGCCGCACTGGCCCCACCGCGGCGCAGCCCACTGCACCCCTTGGTCGCTGGACCCATAGCTCAGATGACCGCCGCCGCTGAGGAACTCGCGGCGGAACTCGGCGCGGAAAAGATTGCCCGCACACACAACATTTCCGCACGCTACCTCCACTAACTCTGCGGACCGGGGAGTTGGAACACCCGGCATCGGAACGGTTTTCGATTGCGTGGACGATCAGGTTGGCCGAACAGATGTAGCGGGCTGGCGAGGCCCGCGTACTTCGAGCGCGGATATACATACTTCGATCGCCGATGTGTGTTCTTGGTGTGCGAAAGCGACCGCAGGCGTTGACCGAACCGCAGTGCTTCATCCTTGCCGCGTTACTGGAGTGCGCGCGGCACGGATACGGAATCATCAAGGCTACCGACCGTGCGGCCGATGGCAGGCTCAGGCTTGCGGTGAGCACGTTGTACGGAGCGAATGGAGAGGCCCGGGCTGGTGGCCACCGAACACGAGGAGATAGTGGACGGGCGGCCCGCGCCGGTATTACCGGCTCACTCCGAACGGTAAAAGCGTGCTCCAACAGGATGCCTTACGCATGGAACGAACCTCGTCGGCCGACGTCGTCGTAGGAAAAAAGAGCACACAGCCACCACTCCCAAACGATCAACTCTGCCAGGGCTGTAGATACCAGCTCGAAAAAGCGAGCCGCTTTTTGCACTATAGACCGCTGACGTGCCCGGTCGATCGAATTATGCACCGGCGGCATATCGCCCATGCGCGGCCACGATTTCCGACTGCGATCGTGACGCGCCTGCCTATCATCGAGGGATACTTACGGTCGCAGTGTTGCGAAACCGATTGTGTGCCAAGCGCTTCACCCTCTCACCACGTGTGCAAGAACGTCGGCAGGGCTGCCCGTGAACATGATATCGTTACCCGACAACCGCGACGCCGGGCGAGCGCAATCCGAGCTCGCCCGAAGCGCGCCGGACAACAGTTCACGACGCTGCGCACGATGCGACGCGGAATTGGCACGCGACAACCGCGGCATACTCTGCCGCCCCTGCAACAGGACACGGGAGCGGGTCCCGCGACTGCGTGCGACGGACTGGCGGGCCGAGGATATGCGCAAAGCCTTGCACAGCAAGGATATCGGCAGCGTGCTTCACGCGTGGCGACATCATCGGGCCCACGGACCCCGCCCCGTTCCGCAGACGGAATTGGCTCGCTGGCTCGGCATCACCCAAGGCCAGCTCAGTCGAATCGAGAACGGCCGCAACAGAGTACGTGATCTGGACAAGCTCATCCGATACGCCCGGATGCTGGCCGTTCCGGCGGAACTACTGTGGTTCGACACAGACGATCCCGCACCGGCATCGCCGCCTACGCCACACGCGTTGCGGTTGCGCAACGGGGCAGTCCTCGCGCCAGCACCCCTGGAACCGATGCTGATCGACTCGCTCCAAGGGACGCTGAAGGAGTACGTGCGCACAGACAATGTCGCCGGTCCACAGCCGCTGCTGCCGATCGTCACCCAGCAGGTGAAGTTCGCCGCTCGCCTCGCGCGCACCAGCCGCGGCCTCGCCCAGCCACGGCTACGCCTCATGCATGCCCGATTCGCCGAGTTCCTGGGCTGGTTGCACCAAGACAGCGGGAACCTTCCCGAAGCCGCCGCATGGACCTCCACCGCTGCTCGCGTGGCCCGCGAAACGGGAAACGACCGCTTGCTGTCCTACATTCTGATGCGGCAAAGCAACCTCGCCACCGATGCCGGCGACCCGCGCACCACCATCACTCTTGCCCGAGCGGCGTTGCAGGCCGCTCCCGATCTCCCCCCGCGCCAACGAGCGATGGCGCTGCGTCAACTGGCCTACGGCCACGCCCGGCTCGGCCACAGCGCCGACACCGTGCGCGCCATCGAACTCGCCAAGGAACAGGCGGCACGTTCCGACGACAATGACGACGACGACCTCACCGGCTACTGCACGGTCGAATACATCGCCATGGAAGCCGCACACTGTCTCATCGAACTCGGCCGTCCGGAACAGGCCATCCTCGCCTTGGAACCCCAACTTTCCTGCTGGCACCAAGAAAACCGACGCGACCTCGGCCGCGGCCTGGCGCTGCTCGCACTTGCCTTCGCCCGAATCCGACAACCCGACCAAGCTCTCGACGTCGCCCAGCACGCCCTGCAGATCGTCGCGGAGACACGCTCGACTCGAACCGAACTCGAGCTGTACCGGGTTATGCGGGAACTGCACGCCAGCGGCGCACACGACCACGCCGCGCACCTGCGGATCATCCTGCGGAATACTCTCGCATAGCTGAACGGTTTCGGTTCAATAGTTCACGATTCCGAGAACGATGATGATCACGTAGGTCGCTGAACAACCAACCCGCGTAGGCAATGCGCAGCATTGGTGCCGCCCGCCGGTGCTCCATAAAAGTATGCCCCACAAGGAAACCTTTGCCCCGCGCTCGAAAAGGACCATCACCTCTACCGAGAACCAGTCGGCGCATACTTCCTCGGTATACCGCATCCAGATCGTGTATGCAGCTGCCCACGACGCAGAAGAGCGCTGCGGACACGATCGTGAAGATGCATCCGAGCTAGAATTCGACATGGTGGCCGGAAAAGCCATCGCACAGGTCGCTCAGCCGACCAGTCGCGGCCAGGATTCGGCACGAGCCCGCCAAGGGCACGAATCCAATGAACAACACTATCAACGAGATCGGCCCCATCCGGAGACACAGGCGATGAGTCTCGGGTGGAGATATTTGCTCGTGGCACGGTACCAGCAGCACCCCCTGGGTAGCGGGTATCGATTTGGGTTTGTGTCATAGGTACTCGACTTTCTAGTCTGTGAATCTCGATCCAGGTTCTTCGGATTGCCTCAGCGATCTCTATGGCCGACAAGGTGGGCCAAGTCGATCAGGTCCCGCGCGGTCATGGGGTGGGGCAGTGCGGTGATCGCGGCCGTAATTCGTTGCTCGACTTGGCGGGCGGCCGATCGACGGCCTCCTGCGGCTTGTACCAGGGTGGCGGCATGTGTTGCCTCGGTCTGGGTGATCGGTCTTCTCGACCGGTACAACTGTGACAGCTCTTCTGCCGCAGGCGTTTCCGATGCCAGAGCCGCGACGACGGGATATGACTGCTTGCGCCGTATCAGGTCGCCACCGGCGGGTTTACCGGTCGTTGCCGGATCACCCCAGATTCCCAGGACGTCGTCGACGAGTTGGAACGCCAAACCGAGTTCGCGGCCGAAGCTCGCGAGCCCGGCGGTCGTCGACGAGTCCGCACCCGCACACAGAGCGCCCAGGGCCGTCGCACATCCGAAAAGCGCACCGGTTTTGCCCGCGGCCATCGTGAGGTAGTCCTCGATCCCGACGATCGGCCGGGTCTCGAATGCGCAGTCCTGCATCTGACCTCGGCACAATTCCACTGCCGCAGACTCCAACCGCGCCACTGCCTCGCTGCCGAGGCGGCCCGGAAACGTGGTGGCGAGAACCCGCACCGCGAGCGCATGTAGCGCGTCGCCGAGACAGATCGCCTGCGCTGTTCCCCACACGGCCCACACCGTCGTCCGCCCTCGACGTAACCGGTCACAATCCATGACGTCGTCGTGGACGAGGGTGAAGTTGTGCATCAACTCCACCGCGACGGCGGCCGCGGCGACATTTGCGGGATCGGCCGCGCACGCCTTGGCCGCCCCGAATACCAGTGCGGCGCGTAGACCTTTGCCCCATCCCGACCGCGTCGGTTTGCCCGACCGGTCGCACCAGCCGAAGTGGTAGTTGGCCATTCGGTCGATCGGATCGGGCAGTGCTGTGACGGCCTCGCGTAGACCAGGCTCGCAGAATCGACGCGCCTGGGACAACAACGCAGCGCCGCGACCGGAGAACGTCACGCTCAACGTGTCGGTCATGGGGCCCGTCCTTTCTCGCATTGCTGCGCATCGGCCACCGAATCGAGAGTCTCCCCCCAGGATCGGTGAATAGGGTTGCGGTTGAACGTCATTGCCCCCGCATGGCCACGATGTCGTGCATGCATACCCGTGTCGGACATGTCCCCGGTGCACATTCGGTCATCGATCCGTATGCGCCGCAGGAATGCCCGGCATTCGTGCGAGTACCTCCTCCGTCGCGACGAAGTTCGCGGTGTTGACTTCGATGACCCGTACGAAGCCACGGAGGTGATCGGCATGGAATTCGGTGGCAGCTCGACCCTCGGGAGTGCGACGACCGGCGAGAACACCACCGCGTCAACCGAAGTCGAGGGCAGGAGCGGCATCGGCAGCGCGAGAGGCAAAGCGAATTTGATCGGAGAGAACACTGTCGTCTACGGCTCGTCTGCCGTGGCGATTCCGGTGCCGGTGACGGCGACCGCGCGCTGGTCGTCGGGTGCGTTGCCATTCGACGGCCGGGCTGTCCGACGAACCGACATCGGCGGACTCATCGACGTGCGATTTCGGTTCTCGCCGACACGGGCTGGCCAGGCTCGACCCGTCAGGCAGTCCGGTCGGTCGAGGCGATGCTGCATCGAGATCCGTTGCGGGCGAGAGCCCTACTCGACAGCGCACTGCACATCATCGATTGCGCGCTGGCCGACTTCCAACTGGAGACGCCCGCGCGCTGGGTGCGCGGATGAGTCACTTCCATGCCTTGTCGGGTGAGTTCGGAGTCAGTACAACCGCATTGGATCGACTGGTGGCAGCCGCGCACGCCGCGGTGCGCTTGGGGGCCAAACTCACAGGGGGCGGGCTCGGTGGATGTATGCTCGCACTCACCCGGCCCACCGAGAATCACCGAAACCGCCACTCGCGCAGCGACACCCGCTGCCATCCGTATCTGCTCGGCCACGGCGGTCGCGTACCCCGACACGGCGTTGGTCAAGTACTGGGGCAAACGCGACGACCCGCTGATCCTGCCAGTAACCGGCAACCTGTCGATGACACTCGATATTTTCCCGACGACCACCCGAGTGACACTGCTACCACGGGCCACCACCGATCACATCGTGCTCAACGTTCGCCCCGCGCAGCCGCACACCCGGATCCTGGTCGAAGGTTTCCTCGACGCGGTGCGGGCGCTGGCCGGACGTCCGGAGCGTGCGCGGGTGGACAACACCAACACCGTCCCGACCGGCGCCGAGTTGGCGTCCTCGGCCAGCGGCTTCGCGGCCCTCGCCGCGGCAGCGTCGGCCGCCTATGGACTGCTTGGGACACGCGGGCGCTGGCGCGGCGCGGATCGGGATCTGCGTGCCGGTCTACGGCGGTTTCGTGATCCGGCATGCCGGAACCGGTTTCGGTGTTGCGGACGATGACAGCGGCTATGGCGAACCGTTGCCGAGCGGGCCGGATGCCGCGCTGGTGAACGCGATCGTCGATGCCGGACCCAAGCAGGTGTCCAGTCGTACCGCGATGCGGCAGTCGATGACAACCTCGCCCTCGTATCTGCCGTGGGCGTGCGCCACGCGACCGCATCTGATCGCGATGCGTGAGGCGATCGCGCTGCGAGATCTGGTGCGGGCCGGGCAGATCGCCGAACACGACGCGCTCGGTCTACATGCGGTGCGCTGCTGGCCGCGCGACCCTCGATCCGCTACCTGTCGCCGGTCTCGCGGCGTGTGCTCGACCATATCGAGCGACTGCGAGCTACCGGAATCCCCGCATACAGCACCATCGATGCCGGACCGAACGTCGCGGTCCGGCTGCGCCAGAGGGTACGAGCAACGAGTGGTGGCGGCGCTGCGCGAAGTCGAGGAATTGCTCGCGGTCCGGATCGCTCATTCGAGTCCCGGCGTGGCGGTGATCGGGGTGATCGCTCGATGATCACTCGGCGGGCCCGGGCAAGCTGTTCCTCGCCGGTGAATACGCCGGCCTCGAGCCCGGCCAGTCCGCGCGGCACTCGTCGCCGTAGACCGCCTGCTGCCGAGTTTCCCCCTTCGATGCCGAGGAAGGCATGTCATTCCTGTTCGATGCTGTAGAATTGTCGCGCCCATCGACGGTATTTCATGATCGGGCCATCCCCCTTAGCGAGGCGCGGTCGCGCCAGATACCTCTTGTTCTGCCAGATGGGATAATCGCGCTTGGCATCCGAGCGGAGCATATGGAGAATGATTCGTTCGAGCCATCGCAACGAGATGCGCGCACGAAACCCGAACAGCCTTTCAAACCGCAGCGCCCACCTGATTTCGATATGAAATGGGTCTACCGGGGTAGACATACCCCAAAATCGGAACACAGTACGAAACGCTGGGATCTCAGCTTTGACCGCAACAATTCCCAGGCCGTAGACCGTCGCCTTCAAATGTACTGGCGCTATCGTAGAGAATGTTATTCCTCGACCTTGAAACCCAATCGATATATTGCAGAATTGATTGTTGAAATCAAACTCGGAGTATGCCACTTCGGCATGATGGACGGGCTGGAAATGCCCAATGTCGAATGCGTTTTCCATGAACTCCTGGGGATGGTCGACAAGTATATCCGTTCGGACAACTGTAGGGCGGAGGTCGGGCGGGAGCGCGTCCGGGATTGTCCAGTCCGGCAGTTCGTTCTGCGCGTGATACCACACTACAACGATGCCGTCCACCTCACGCACCGGCACAAGTGTCAGGGACAGCGCCGTCGGCGGCGCGGTGCCGTAGCCAGTACGCACGCACGCACCCGACGGGTCATAAGCGAAATGGTGGAACGGGCAGACGATATCCTCACCGTCCACCCGCCCGCCGTAACCCAGGTGTGTCCCTAGATGCGGGCAGAACGGGCGCACCGCACACACCCGCCCTGACCGAGTCCGATACACCACGAGGTCTTCACCAGCCAGCCGCTGGCGCACCAACCGCCCCGGCAGCAACTCGGTGGACAGGCAGACGCTGTACCAGCTGTTGGGGTACGGCAGCCGCACGTCGCAGTCGGGCAGCGAACGAGGCGGACCGCCGTGTACTCCCGCTTCGCGCCATGACTCGGTAAGGCGTCGCGCTGGCGACATGACTGCCCACCTGCTCTTTCTGACGAGGTCGGATGCGGTGTTCACGTCACGAGCGGACCGGCGCTCGATTTGGGCGGGCCGGTGATGTTGTGTTGGTTTCCACGGATACCAGCGTGTGAGCATCGACCGCCGGGCCTCGCCATGGGGGACTCCGGTCGAGCCGTTGGCATCGGCGTCCGCCGTACGTCTCTTCATTGCCATGTCAACTAGTCCGTTCGGCGAGGTGAGCGGCTAGCCCAACTAAGTCCGCGGCGTCATCGCCGGCCGCGCGCTGATCGCACCGCCAACGCCGGTCGTATCGTCTTGCCGCGGTATTGTGTCGGATTGCCGTCGGTATCCGACCAATCGATGTGGTAATGGGCGACACGGGCCGAGGCCGTTGGCAAACCATCGATTGTCGCCTGGAGGGCCGGTTCCACCAGTAGTCGCATCTCGTCGAGAACCTGAGCGACCGGGGGTCGTTTCGACCAGGCCCGAACCGTGTGGGAATTCCGGAATCACCGGTTGCCAGCGGAATTGCCACCATAAGTTTCCCCGATGCTCGGTATGGACTCGAAATAGGTCACGGGCGGCCGGTCTTCCGGCACTTCTGCAGTGGTAGCGATGTGGCGCTGGGGGTTGAACAGGGGAAGAACCGGGGCGTCCACTGACCCCAGCATCGAACGACCAGCGGGCTGGCGGAAGCCCATGTGGTGTATGAAGGCCAAACGCGCGACGCATACTCACGCCTCCGCTGATCTGTTACCGACCTTGCATTGATCATGATTGTTGGTCAGAGTCAGTCCGGGTTTCGGTCAGGCAGCCGTCGGTCGCTCGATCTATGCACGACAGGTCACTGCCCTGGTAGGTCTGCGTTCCCTCGGTTCCACTCGCTGAGTCGCTTCCGCGCACCCACCCGGATAACTAGTCCACAGGTAAGGGCGGCGTTCCCCGTGACGCGATTCAGGGCGTTACGCGCATGCTTGTCATCGGTTGATGCCTCCGGTGGTCTCGGCGCGCATGTTCGCCATGCGCGTGGTGTATATCCGGCGATCGTGGCCACATTTATCATTGAACACACGACGATGCACGATTATTAATTGATCGCTGCTCGGTGCCTCTACCTCGCCAGGTCCATCACCGAATCGAACTTTAAAAACCATATTCCCAAAGGGCAGTGGCTGCGCCCACTGTCCCGCCGACTCCTTCGGCGAATGACTGACAGATTAGAAGAGCAGGTGCCTCGCATGACGACGGACGATTTTCGGAGTCCAAGCGCGACCGGTAACGGCCCCGTTGTAGATACCGCGCAACTCGTATTGCCCTCCCAGGTATTGCCTGAGAGTTTCGACCTGTCGATGCCGTTCCCCTATAGGATCAGCCCAGATATCGAACGAAGCAGGTCTCAGCACATGGCATGGGTCGCTGAACGCGGCCTATGGAAGTCCGCAGCGGCGGAGGCCACCTACCGAATTGTCGACCAACCGTTAATTTGTGCGCTGACTCACCCCGTGGCGACCGGCGAGGACCTCGATCTCTACATCAATGCAATATGCTGGAGCTGGCTGTGGGATGACTCGATCGACAAACCCGGCCCTGGTCAGGCGTCACCCAAATGGGCGAGACGTATCTTGGACGCCTACCGCGAGGCCCTTTACGGCCGGCCACCGAGTACAGCAGAGATCCCGTTGGTCGCGACTTTCCGGGAACTCTGTCTACAATTCAACGATCGGACTACCGAACACTGGAGACACCGCCATGAAGTTCACTGGGAGAACGCTTTCAGTGGATTCCTCCAGGAAGCCACGAACAACGCCGCCCAACGCATCCCTCCGCTCGACGAGTATCTCGAGATGCGCCGCGGCACTGCAGGGATCGATATCGCCCTGGACTGGGTGGAGGCCACCAGCGACTACGAGCTGTCGCCACAGGCACACCAGGATCCATACCTGATGACGCTGCGACAAGGTCGGGTAGATATCGTAATGTTCACCAACGACTTGTTCTCCGCTCGTAAAGAGTGGGACGAAGGAAATACAGATAATATAGTCCACGTTCTAGCCAATAAGAACAATTGTTCGTGGACCGAAGCGGCGCACACTGTCGAGGGCATGATCGCAGACACGCTCACACATTGCCAGCAGACCACACGCGCGCTCAAAATGTCTGACTTCTACCGTCACACACTCCCCGGCGAACGCGCAATCATTGATCGATTCGTCGAGGCGATGGAAGCGTGGAACCGCGGAAACCTGGACTGGCATCAACATTCCCCTCGATACCGGGCAGTCAAATAGACCGCTGAGATGCAGTCCCGTCATCTAGAAGTCTGTCAAACTGCCAAGTACAGGATGCGCGAGAACCGCATATTGCATAATGCGGATGCTCTCTTCACCGAAAGCCCCCGAAATTAACCGGGCTGGCGCAGCTGTAGCGGTCGCGGCCGCGTTGCAGCGGTGGGGATTGGGCCGTGCATTGGTCGAGGTGCGGGTCTATGGTGATATTCCTTCGGCCCGGGGTCTGGGGCCAGCGCGGCGTGTACGGCAGCGGCGTTCCGGGCCGTGGCCGACGCAGTCGGCGCACCTCTGGACCCGAGTTCTTGTTCGAACTGGTGCAATGATGCGGCGAGCAGCGAGAGCACGGCCGCGCCAGCGGCATAGACGCTGCGACAGTGACTGCTGCGGGGCCCATCCGGTTCCGATCCGGGACTGCACGGTCACCCCATCGACGCGGTGGCAGTTCTCGCTGACACCGGCGTGATGGGGTCGACGCGAAAAAGCAGTTGAATCGGTGGCGAAAAACGCTACGTTGGGATCCAAACGCCGCACGCGCACGCCTCGATAGTCCGGTGAACATCGTTGAGCTCGCACTACGCGATCTCACGGCCAGAGATGCACGGGCGCTGGGCACACGGATGACCGAATTTCACGCACTGCTGCGTGAACTCGAAGTGAGCACACCAGAATTGGATCGGCTGGTCGACGCGGCGCCGACCGCCGGTGCGCTTGAGACCTCGAGCTTGTCTGCGGGAACGGTGGCTCGCGGAATCTTCATCAGTCCACCGAAGGACTTGACGAGTTGACGAATCTCGTTTGCTGTTCAATGTGGGACGTGCTTTGGCCGAAGCTTCGATCGCGATGAGTTGTGCGGCAGCGGCTTCTTGTTCGGATTGGACTTGTCGGGTCTGGTTGCGGCGGCAGAGTCGAAGGAGCGAATCCTGTCCTCGAGGTGACCTCCGCTGCTGCCGAGGAGTTGGCTCAGGTTGCCGCCACTGCTGCGAGCCGCCCGCGCGGGCGTAGCGGGTGATTACTCCGATGGTGTCCGACGGGGAGGACCTGAGGCGGCTATGGCCAGGCTTCCGCACTGGTCCGAAGGCGCCCGATCTGTGTCAACCCGGATCGGGCGCCTCCGCTGATGGTCGTCCGGGACGGTTACAGTTCGAGCCCGGGCGGGAGCACCAGGGTGTCGACATCCATGCCGTACATGAGGTTCGAGATGCGCCAGAGGCCGTCGCTGGTTCGCTGGAAGCCGAACCGGAGGAACTCGCAGTGGGCGAGCAGGGGCGCGGTGTCGTCGGCGATGATCGACGGCATGTAGGCGTAGGCGATGGCCCGGTCATCGGCCAGGTCGCCCACCACCACGTTGGTGTAGATGTGGCGTGGTTGGCGGGGGAACGTCGGCCACACGCTCGTCAGTCCGTCCACAACCGCGGACACGCCCTGGATCGAGGGCAGCTCTTTTCCGCCGCGGAACTGTCCGGCGTAGACACATCCGTAGACGACATCGCTGGTCAAACAATCGGCGAGTGCCTCACGGTCGCCTTCGTCGAAGGCCCACCCGTAGCGGGCGATCCGATCGGCGATCATCAGCCGGTCCAGCGCGTCACGGGGCTCGCCGACCACGGCCGGTGGCAGCGCGACCACCCCCGCGGCGGTGGCCCAGCCCATCGGGGCTCCGGTCTCAGGGACTGCACTGCCGTTGGTGCGCTCGACATCTTTTATCGTTTCCGTCATCGGTCTTACCTCCTTGACTGCGGTGCATCGACGTTCCAGGGACTGCTGTAGTCAATCTAAGTAATCATCAATTGCCTGACTTGGTGTAAAGCCGACGAATCGAGGTGAAAGTGGGACTAAAAGCGCAATCGGAGCGAACCAAATTTCGTCGTGCGGCGCGCAAACCGCCATGCGGCCACGGCAGGATCACATCCACATTCCTAATGTGTTCCGCCGGGATCGAAGTCCAGTGGGCTGCCGGTGCGCCGACCGAAAATCTGCCGTGAGAGCGCCAGATGCAGGTGCGGGATTCGGACGGCTTCACCGTGGAGTTCAGCCAGGGGCGACGTGTGGATCACGTTCGCAGTCAAAAGAGCAGTAGCGCTGGCCGCCCGTGTACCGGACGATGCGCAGTCGATACCTGCTCCGGGACTGCCCATTTCCGACTGCGGGCGAGGCGGCGGGACATGAGCATGATTGGTGTGTATGCCGCTGGCTCATTTTGACCTCGATCCGTCGGCTTTACACCATGTTGTATCGGCCGCGATCGCATAGGTTGACCTCAACGGCCCGGCAGGATTCACCTTGTCGATGTCTCCGCCCCGTCGGCGGGGAGAGGCTGTGGCTCTATTGGAAATATCGCCGTTCTTCGCTAGTCGGATAGAACCGGATTCCGTCACGTCCGGCTCGTGAATTCCATTGTGCGATAGAAAGGATGAGCATGACTGAGTCGATGCGCGCCGCTGTCTACGATGCCTATGCCCCGGACAATTCCACGTTGAAGGTGGGTGAGGTGCCCGTCCCACGCCTCGGTACCGGTCAGGTACTGATCAAGGTGCGTGCCGCCGGTGTGAACCCGATCGACTGGAAGGTGCTGGCGGGCTACCTCGACTCGGTGACCATGGCGGTCTTTCCGGTGATCCCCGGCTGGGACGTCGCCGGAGAGGTGGTGGCGCTGGGTATCGATACCCCGGAGTTCGCCGTCGGCGATGAGGTGATGGCCCTTGTTCGCAAGGATGTCGAGCACGCGGGCACCTTCGCCGAATATGTGGCGGTATCGGCCGAGTCGGTCGCGCGTAAACCGAAGGTGCTGGACTGGGCGCAGGCCGGTGGGCTACCGGTGGCCGGACTGACCGCGTTGCGGGTGCTGGACCGGTTGCAGATCGGCTCGGCAGACACGCTGGTGGTGTACAACGCGGCTGGCGGTGTCGGTGGCATGGTCGTGCGGATCGCCCGATATCGGGGCGCTCGCGTGATCGGCACCGCCGCCGAGCGCAACCACGACTATCTGCGCTCGCTCGGTGTCGAACCGGTCGCCTACGGAGAGGGTCAGCACCAGCGGATTCTCGCGCTCGCTTCGGGCGGGGTGACCGCAGTGGCCGACTTGGTCGGCGATCAGTTGGCCACCACGCTCGCGGTGCTCGCACCGGGTGGACGGCATGTGTCTTCGGCGGACCCGGCGGTCGAAGAGCATGGCGGGCATCTGCTTTCGGTGCGCCCCAGTGGCGCGAAGCTCGCGGAGCTGGGCACTTTGGCCGAGCAGGGAGTGCTGACAGTCGAAGTGGCCCAAACCTTTTCGCTGGACGAGGTGGGCGAGGCGCTCGACGTCAGCCGTGCCGGACACACCCGAGGCAAGTTGGTGATCCTGCCATAGCCGCGCGGCTGCTGGAACACAAGGAATTCGATCCAGGATGTCCCTGAACGGGGGCCAGCGTCTACGCCGCGCCCGCTCTATTGCCGGCGGAATTGAAGGAGACGTCCTCCGTACTCGGGCATTTCGATCCTGGCTGGAAGGAGAACAATCGTGGCTGGATATCAGATTCTCGCGCTTGTGGGAAGTCTGCGGGCCGCCTCGTTCAATCATCAGCTGGCCGAGACCGCCGTACAGGTCGCCCCCGACGGTATTCAGGTGCGCATTTACGAAGCCCTGCGCCGCGTGCCCTTCTACGATGAGGATCTCGATGTGCCATGCCTGGCGGACCGTGCGCCGGCTCGAGAGCTTCGTGCCGCTGTCGCTGGTTCCGACGGTCTCTTGCTTTTCACCCCGGAATACAACGGCGGGGCACCCGCGGTCCTGCGCAACGCCATCGACTGGATTTCCCGGCCGTACGGTACCAGCGCTATCCAAGGCAAGCCGGTAGCCATAGTCAGCGCGTCGATCAGTGCGCACGCGGGCCAATGGGCCTACCAGGACGCGGTCAGAGCGGTCGGTATCGCAGGCGGTCATGTCGTCGAAGAGGCGGGACTACACTTCGGCCGCATCGCGCAGCGATTCGCCGTCCAGCGACCGTGGGAGGACGCCGAAGTGCGGAATGAATTAACTGCTACTGTGCGGCATCTCGCCACGGCGAGTTATTCCCTGAGCGCCGATCTACGAGACCGTACGGTCTGACCGGAGATCAATGGGTGTTGCTTCCGCTATTCCGATGAGCGGTCGCCGCAATAGATCAGTAGACCAGGCTTGGACAGGAGTGATCGATGGACACGGCAACATTGATGGTTGAGCAAGTGATCGACTCATGTGCCAGGCGTCGAGACGATGTTGCCATGATCCATGGCGAGCGGCACGTGACGGGGGCCGACCTGGTTGATCTGGTCTATCGCATGGCTGCGGCGTTGCGGGAGATCGGGGTCAGCGGCGGTCGGCTCGTGGTGGTGCGCGCGCAGAACAGCCCCGAGGTCATTGCGCTGCGGTTGGCGACCCAGCTCAGCGGTGGGTGTGCCATGATCGTGCCAGCCCATTCGAATGATGAGCTGATTACCAAGTTGGCGCCCGATGTCCTTGTGACCGAGCCGAGTTCGCCCATAACCGGCGCTTACACCCTCGGTGAGTCTGCCGGATGCGTCGATCTACTGGCCATGGCGGGTGACATGCCTGCTACCCCGATCCGTTGCCCGGCCTCCGGTGACGACGTGTCCTACCTGACGCTCAGCGGCGGAACCACTGGCCATCCGAAAGCGACCTGCCACACCCACACCGTCCAGAAAACCTTCGCCGCTGCGATCAGCGATCCACGCCCACGGCTGCTCGTTGTGACGCCACTGGCCTACCTGGCCCAAAACCTGGTCGACGCCGCGCTGACCGCGGAGGGCCTGGTTGTCCTGCTGGAGTCGTCCCCGGAGTTCGACCCCGGCCTCGTGCTCGCCGCGATAGAACGGCACCGCATCACCAATCTGTTCCTGGTCGAGCCGCAGCTGTTCGCCTTGGCTACCCATCCGGAGCTGTCCCGCTATGACGTATCGAGCCTGCGCAGGCTGCTGCACCTCGGTGCTGCCGCGCCTCCCGCAGCCCGCAGAACAGCCCTGCGGCTACTGGGTCCGGTCCTCTGTCACGGTTACGGCAGTAGCGAAATCGGCCTGGCCTCCGTGCTCGATCCCGACCAGTACACCGCCGATCGGCTCGACACCGCAGGCCCGATACTGCCTGAGACTCGGGTGCGGTTCACTGGCCCCGACGGTTCCCCGGGCGC
Organism: Nocardia sp. NPDC052316; assembly: GCF_044547795.1. Classification (NCBI taxonomy): domain Bacteria; kingdom Bacillati; phylum Actinomycetota; class Actinomycetes; order Mycobacteriales; family Nocardiaceae; genus Nocardia; species Nocardia sp. NPDC052316. The sequence goes on along the minus strand of NZ_JBIUBB010000002.1, from coordinate 1,181,613 downwards.
TCCCGGTGAGCCCTGCGATATCGCGGTCACCGGTCCCTATATCGCCAGCGGTTATTGGGGTCGGCCCGACCTCGACGCCGCCATTGCCGACGGCTGGATCAGCACCGGTGACGTCGGATTCGTCGACGACCACGGCGATTTACATATTCTGGGTCGTCGCGCCGACATCGTCGACAACGTCTTTCCACCCCAGGTCGAAGACCTACTCTACCAGCAGCCCGGCGTGCGTCTGGCCTCAGTCTTCGCCGATACCAACCAGTTCCGCGCGCTCGTGGTTGCTCAGCCCGGCGCCGAGCTTGATCCCGGCGCATTGATGACCGAGTTGCAAACCGGCCTCGGGGTGACCGTCACCGTCGTTGTCGTCGACCACATCCCGTTGACCGAGCAGGGCAAACCTGATCTATCAGCCATGCGAAAGGCCTGACGCGATCAGTTCAGATGGAGAATGCTGTGCCGGAACGCGGCCGGGGTAACGCCCGCGCGTTGAAGGAAGTATTTGTTGAAATTGGCTACGTCGCTGAAGCCGAGGATGTCGGCGATGCGGTGGATCGGCAGGTCGCCATGGGTGAGTAGCCGTTTGGCTTCGAGGATGACGCGTTGGTCGATGAATTGTTTGGCCGAGAGACCTGCGTTGGATCGGCTGACGCGGTTGAGCGTCCTGGGGGAGTAACCGAGTTTGGCGGCGTAGCCGTTGACCGAATGCTCGGTAGCGAACTGCTTGTCGACCTCGATACGAAACCAGCGGAATACTTCGTCTTCGGGTCGAGTCGCCGGGGCTCCGGCGGGCGTTGAACCTGCGAGTAGGAGCATCAGGGTGGCGACCAGATGCGTCCTTGCCGCAGCCTGAGCCCGCGGCTCGACTTGGTTTGCTTCGCATTCGGTGGCGCGCAATAAGTCGAGGATCCGCCCGGCCGCCTGCTCGGATTTTCCGAGCGCTGGCCAGAAGTTGTGTGTGGTGGCTGTGGTGGTGTCGATGATCTTCTTGGTTCGCTCGTCCATGGCGCCTGGGTCGCAGAGAACCATGGTTCCCTCGATATCGTTGACGTTTCCCCATCGATGGACTTGTCCGGGATGTACCCAGCAAATGTCGCCGACTTCGAGTACGTATTCGTTGAAATCCAGCATGTTCTCGGCGCGGCCGTGCTCGATCCGCATCAGTACGTCGAATCCGACGATGGAGGGGATGGAAAAATTTCCTGGAGGGGTCCTGTCACGAAGTGCGGCGATTGTGAGGACCTCGATGTCCACGGGTGCAGGGATCCTGCGGAGCGCGTCGTGACCCATTTTTACCTCGATCCGTCCGCTATGCACCCTGTCATGCGCTTCATGATCGCATAGATTGACTACAGCGACCGGTTCCACGCTATGAGTGTCTCCCATCAACTGGAGGAGGATTCACGGTGACTGCTATCGGAAAGACCGCAATTTTGGTCGGTAAGTCAGAAGATATCGCCGAGCTCGGGCGATTGGTCGTCGATGTAGGCGACCGCACCATCGGCATCTTCCGGGTGCAGGGGCGTCTCTATGCCTATGAGAATACGTGCCCGCATCAAGGCGGACCGGTATGTCAAGGCAAGATCATGCCGAAAGTGCGCGAAAAAATCGACGCGGACAAGAAGGCGCGCGGAATGGTTTTCGACCGTTCCGAAATGCATATCGTCTGCCCGTGGCACGGCGCCGAATACGTCATCACCACTGGCGTGCACGCCGTTGCTCCCGACGTCCGGCTCACGACCATCGAGGTCGAGGAGCGAGGCGGTGAGATCTATGTCAGCGCCTGAGACTACCGCGAACAACAAGCTGCTCGAGGTGACCGCCGATCTGCGTGAGTGCGTGCAGCACCTGTGGGACGGTGGCTCGGCCGAGCTGACCTCGACGGCGCTGTCGGGGCTGGTGGCCGACACCGCACGCCTCTACGCGGCGTCGTCTACAGCGGCCGGGCACGAGCTCGACATCGATCCCGGGTCGATCACGGCGACCGAGGCCGTGATGTTGATCGCGGCCCTGATGCGCGCGCAGAACCTGAACACCTTCGACCTGGCGTTGTGGATGCATCAACTGGACCGCGAAACGAAGGGAGCCTCGTGATGACCGCAGCCCCCGAACGGCCGCGCACCCGCGTGAATCCGGTGCAGGAGTTGACCCCGCAGTCCGATACCCGCGACATGCTGGCCAACGCCGCACGCGATGTGGACACCTTCGATCTGCGCAGTCGCCTGATCGTCGACGTCGACTCCCACCACGAGGAAACCCTGGAGTGGAGCGAGGTCCTCGATAACCTCGATGACGAGGTCCTTCGCGAGTACGGCAAAGGAATCGCCACAGCGTTTCCCGGCGGCGCCCAGTTCGCGCTCACCAGCCATGTGCCGGGTCTGCACTTTCAGGAGGTCGGCGGACGGATCCCGCATGGCGGCGAACGCAACGAACCGGTGCCGGCCGGGGCCGAACACACCCTCACCGTCACCGAACGGGCGATCGAGACCTTCGGCATCGACTATCAGGTGGTGTTCCCGCAGACGATGCTCGATGTCGGCATGCACCCGAACCAGCGCATCGCGGTGGCTTTGACGATGGCCTACAACAAATGGTTCGTCAAGACCGTGCTCGGTAAGGACCCGCGCGTCAAATCCATGCTGGCCCTGCCGATTACCGACCCGGACGCGGCACTGGAGACCATCAAGCTCTACCACGATCACCCCGATGTCCTGGGGTTCCTGATCACCAGCCAGCGGTTCTTCAGCGTCCACGACAACCAGAACATGCCGGTGTTCGCCGAACTGGAGCGGCTCGGCATGCCACTGGGCTTTCACGCGGGCCCGAACTGGGGTGATTCGTGGACGAAAACGATGAACCGCTTCACCAGCGTGCACGCGATGTCGTTTGTCACCTGCAATATGACCCATCTCAGCAACTGGCTGTTCAACGGTCTGCCGGAACGGTTCCCGAAGCTGAAGGTGATCTGGATCGAAAGCGGCCTTGCGTGGATACCGTTCATGATGCAGCGACTGGATCACGAATTCCTGCTGCGTAGCTCCGACGCGCCGTTGCTGACAAAGTTCCCCAGCGAGTACATGCGTGAGATGTTCTACACCTCCCAGCCGCTCGAGGTCCTGCACCCGAAAGCCTTGGCGCAGACCCTGGAGATGATGGATGCCGAACACACGCTGCTGTACTCCTCGGACTGGCCGCACTGGGACTTCGACCCACCGGCCCGCATCATGACCATCGAAGGGCTCTCCGAGACAGCACGCAACAACATTCTCGGTAGAAACGCCCAACGTCTCTACGGCACCCACAAACTTCCCGACCCGGCACACCTGCAGACGCAAATCGCGACACCGTAGCTCGCTGGGTCCGGGAAGACGCGGGCCACGTCACATTCGTGTTGCCCATCGCACCAACGTTGCCCGGCGGTGGGCAACCCGGATGGGGCGTGGCCCGTGCGCAACGAAAATCGTTCGTTCTGGGGGAACTACCGCAGCTCTGATAGTCGAAGGTGGGACTGGAATGACTGTCATATTGAAGATGGCCGGGCCGCATCGCCCGCTCGGTGCGTTCGAGAAATACTTCGCCGGCCGCCGAATGGCCTTGAAATACGGCGTTCTCGCCGTGGGTGAACTCGACATCGATCGGCTCCGTACGGCATTCGCCGCGCTGACCGACCGTAACCCGGTGCTGTACGCCCGAATCGGGCAGGACGGGGACCAATATTACCTGGAGCCCAGGGCCCCGTATATGGTGCCGTTCGAGGTGCGCCGCGGCGATCCGGAGGAATTCCTCGCCGCCCCCGCCGACCCGCTCGACCAGTCCGAGCACGTCGCCCGGCTCCAAGTGGTGCAACGCGAAGACGTTGCGGCCGTGGGTATCACGTTCCATCACTCGGTTGTCGACGGCAACGCCGCCGGCGCGCTGTTGCACGAGTTCTGGGCGAATTACACCGCACTCGTCGAGACCGGCGAGCTCGTCGCGAGCCCGCCGCGGCCGATCCCGTTCGGGCCGCATCAGCTCCTCGACCCGGCCGACGCGCCAACCGTTCCTGCCCCGCCGCCGGAATTCATCAGCCCCGCAACACATCTGAACGGCGCGGCGAGCTCGCCCCGGGTGGAGACCATCGTGCTCTCCGCGGAAACGACCTCGGCGATCCTCGCCGCCGTGCGCGCACGCGGTACCACGATGCACGCCGCCGTTGCCGGTGCGGTGATCGCGGCGGAACGCAGCTTGATCGACACCGCGGGGCCGGTGCCGATGGTGGTCCGATCGTCGGTGGACTTTCGTGCTTTGCTGCCCGCCCCGATCGACGTGCTCGATATCACCAACGGCGTCGGCGTCGTCTGCACCGGCCAGTTCGTCGGGAGCCGCGACACACCGTTGGCTCTGGGTGAAACCGTCGTCGAAGACATCAAGGCCCGCATCGCCGACGGCCGAGCCATGTATTCCAGCATCGGGTACTTTCCGACACCGCAGATGGCAGCCGAGGCGGCACCGGTCTCCTACATCAGCAATGTCGGACGGATCCCGGAGTTCGAAACGCCTGCGGAGCTTGTCATTACCGACATCCGCTTCGGTGGCCCCGGCCGGCCGACCAACGCGGCCATGTATGCCGTGTACACCTACCGCGGGCGACTGACCATCGATGTAGTGCAGCCCGCCGAGGGAATTTCGGTGGCCCGCCAGCACCAACTGACCACCCGGATCATCGACCTGCTCACCGAACTGACCTGACCGGGTGACCGGACCGACCGACACCAATCCTTTGGCCTATCCAGGCCGCGACCACCTCGCGACGTGAATGCTTCGCTGCCCGACAGCATTCCGTTCATGGCACGACTCTTCGCCTGAGTCATTACCCGAACTGCCACGATCGGCAACGTCGCCGAGCACCACTATCCGCCATTACGGCGAACAACCCGGAAAGGGACGACGATGACTGCTGAACTCGTGCAGACGAAATATCGCAAGACCGACGCCCACTTCCATATGTTCAATTTCATCCAGGTCGACGACGGGCCGCAGCAGACGCTGGCCCGGATGGACCAGGCCGGGGTGGACAGCATCATGGTGAACGGGATGGGGGTGTGCAAGAAATGGTCGGAATGGGATCCGGTCGAGCCGACCTACTACCTGTCCGATGATTCGAAGGTCTACACCTATTCGGCCACAGACGTTTTGGTGCACGACCGGGTCACCTCACTGCCCGCCGAGGCGCAGTCCCGGTTCCACCCGTTCATCTGCGGGTTCAATTCCACCGACCGCAACGCCGTCGATCACGTCCGGCGCATGATCGAGCTGTTCCCGAATTTCTGGCAGGGGATCGGTGAAATCTTCGCCCGCCATGACGATTTGACCGCCCTGATGCAGGAGGGTGAACCCGGGCGCGCGAACCACGTCGGATTGGGGCCGGTGTATGACCTGGCCGCCGAATATGACCTGCCGGTCTCGGTGCACAGTGACATCACCTCGGTATGGCACAGCAGCGGATCGATCTATCTGCACGAGCTGCGTGAGGCGGTGGCCGCGCACCCGGCCACGAAGTTCATCTGGTGCCATGCGGGCATGAGCCGACGGCTGGATCCGCCCGCGCTGACCACCATCGTGCGCGACATGCTCGAGGAGTACCCGAACCTGTGCGTCGATCTGTCCTGGGTGCTCTATGACATCCAGCTGGTGCGTGACGGGCGGCCGAATCCGAAATGGGTTGCGCTGCTTGCTGATTACCCGACGCGGTTCATGATCGGGTCCGACACCGTCGGCGACACCAGCAATTACGTCCAGACCATGTCCCGCTACGACCTGCTGCTCGACGAACTCGACGCGGGCACCGCAAACCAGATCGCCAAGGAGAACTTCCTGGCCCTGCTGCCCAAGGAGCGGCCATGAGCGACAACGAATTCCGTGACGACATCTTCGCCACCCCCGAACTCGCGCACGGCGCACCGAAAGAGGGCTTCCCGCAACGGGAAATGCTCCCACAGGCGGCGTTTCAGCTGGTGCACGACGAGCTGATGCTCGACGGCGTGTCCAGAATGAACTTGGCGACGTTCTGCACCACCTGGGTCGACGAGCCCGCGCGCATGCTGATGGCCGAGACGCTGGACAAGAACATCATCGACAAGGACGAGTATCCGCAGACCGCGGAGCTGGAACGACGGGCCGTGCGGATGGTCGCCGACCTGTGGCACGCCCCGGACCCGGCGACGACCTGGGGCACCTCCACCACCGGGTCGAGCGAAGCGGCCATGCTGGGCGGGCTGGCGGCGAAGTTCCGCTGGCTCGCCAGAGAGAAAGCGGCCGGGCGCACCCCGGGCAAGCCGAACTTCGTCTGCGGGCCGGTGCAGGTGTGCTGGGAGAAGTTCGCCCGGTACTTCGACGTGGAGATCCGGCAGGTGCCATTGAGTCCCGGGAAACTGGGTCTGACCGCCGAGGACATCGCGCCGCACTGCGATGAGAACACCATCATGGTGGTGGCGACCTTCGGTGTCACCTTCACCGGATTGTTCGAGCCGGTGGGCGAGATCAGCGACGCGCTCGATCGTTTCGAAGCCGAGCACGGACTGGATATCCCGCTGCACGTCGACGCGGCCAGCGGCGGCTTCCTCGCCCCGTTCACCGCACCGGATGTGGTGTGGGACTTCCGGTTACCGCGGGTGAAGTCGATCAACGCCTCCGGCCACAAGACCGGCCTGGCCCCGCTGGGCACCGGGTGGGCGATCTGGCGCGAGCGCGCCGACCTGCCGCGCGAGTTGATCTTCAACGTCGACTACCTCGGCGGTGACATCGCCACCTTCAACCTGAACTTCTCCCGCCCGGGTGGCCAGGCCATCACCCAGTACTACGAGTTCATCCGGCTCGGCCGCGAGGGATACACCAGGGTGCAGTCGGCGATCTATGAGGCCAGCCGCCATCTGGCCGAACAGATCGACAAGATGGGAGTCTTCGAGCTGCTGCACGACGGCGACCCACACAAGGGCATCACCGCCGTGTGCTGGCGGCTGAAGCCGGGACAATCGTTCAACCTGTTCGATCTGTCGGACCGGCTGCGCACCAGAGGCTGGCTCATCGCGGCCTATCCACTCCCCGCCGGTCGGCACGACGAAGTCATCATGCGCGCGGTACTACGGCACGGTTTCAGTCACGACACCGCCGATCTGCTGGCCGACGACATTCGCCGGGCCCTGGACCACCTGGGCGCCCACCCGCCGACACCGTCGCTGAATGCCGAAGAGGGACAGTCGTTCACCCACAACGCCACCCCGGCAGTCCGGTAGCGGTGGTGGCGTCCATGCCTTTGTCCTCGGCGAAGCGACCGTCGAGTCGGCCGCGAGCAACACCGGTGAGCAATGGACCTGCAGAGCTGAAGTGCCTCTGCGCCACGGCAATTGGACATTTCGGCTACCTCGTGTCCGGACAGATGGACGCGGTGGCGGTGACCGCTCGGCGATGCGAAAGGTTGGGCGGCACCGCCCGCGTCCGCGAGTGTCTGCGGATCCCTAGGAGTGCGCATGTCGAACTTCGAACCTGATGTCGTGATCGTCGGTGGCGGTTCCGCAGGGGCCGTGCTGGCCGCGCGGCTGAGCGAGAATCCCGACCGCCGCGTGCTGTTGCTGGAGGCGGGGCCGCTGTTTCCCGCTGAGGGTTATCCGGAGTCGGTGGCATCGAGCAGCCTGCTGGGCGCGGACACCGGCTACGACTGGGGCTATTCGGCCGAGCCCGGCTTTATCGGCCATCCGGTGCAGACACCCCGCGGCAAGATCCTCGGCGGTAGCTCCGGGGTCAACGGCGCAGTGATCGCTCGCGCGCTGCCCGCCGACTTCGCGCGGTGGACCGCCCGCGGGCTGAAGGGCTGGTCCTTCGCAGAGGTGCTCCCCAGTTTCCGCAAACTCGAGAACACCACAGCCGGCAGCGACGAGTGGCACGGGCGCAACGGTCCGCTACCGGTGCGCCAGCTCACCCGTGACGATCTCAGCACCGTGCAGCGCGCGTTCTACGACGCGGCACTGGCGGCCGGCGTTCCGGCGACCGACGATTTCAACGGCCCGAACCCGGTCGGCGTCGCGGCGGAGGCGATGAACGTGGTCGACGGTGTCCGGATCAACACCGGCATGGCATATCTCACCGACGCCGTTCGTGCCCGGCCGAACCTGCTTATCCGCGGCGACGAGCTGGTGGACCGAGTCCTGTTCGACCGCAACGTAAATCGGGCCATCGGTGTGCTGCTCGCCGACGGTGAGCGGCTGCACGCCGGTCAGGTGATCCTGAGCGCCGGTACCTACGGCAGCGCGGCGCTGCTGTTGCGCTCTGGCGTCGGCCCTGCTGAACACCTTGGCGCACTGGGGATTCCGGTCGTGGCGAACCTTCCGGTGGGCAGCACCCTCTATGACCACCCCTTCTATTACAACGCCTACGCCGCTCACCCCGAGCGGATGGGCGACGGCCATCCGGTGATCGGGGTGGAACTGTGGACGGCCAGCACGGAAGCCGCGGAAGGCGAGCTTGACCTGCACGTCGCCGCCACCCATCTGATCGACCAGAGCCTCAGCCCGACCGGTGCCGCATTCGTGCTCCCGGTGGCGCTCACCCGTCCCCGGTCGGTGGGATCGCTGCGGCTGGCCAGCCGTGATCCGAACGTCGCGCCCCGCATCGATCTGAACTTCCTGGCCGATGCCGCTGACCGCCGACGTCTGCTGGAAGGGATCGCACTGAGTCGCCGAATCGCCAGAACCGCACCACTTTCAAAGCTGATCGACCATGAACTGACTCCCGGCGACGATGTCGATACCGACGCCGGGATCGAGGCGTCGGTGCTGACCACCCTTGACACCTACCATCACCCGACCTCGACGGCGCCGATGGGCGCCGAGGATGATCCGGCCGCCGTCGTGGACCGGGTCGGCGCCGTCCGCGGAGTCGAGGGCCTGCGGGTAGTGGACGCGTCGATCTTCCCCGACGCCGTCTGCGTCGCGATCAACGCCACGGTCATCATGGCCGCCGAACACATCGCGGCCGAACTGTGACTCCCAATAGACGGCGTGCTCGCAACGATGCAAGACGCAACCTACCGATGATCTGTGCTGGCACTGTCAGGAGCCGACCCGGCTCGCGCACGTCCGGTCGCATCCGGCCCGCCGCCCGAGGACAAGGAGCCCCCACCGTGACCGAAACGCCCCTCACCCCGACCGAAGTGGGCGAACACCTGGCCGAAGTACTCCCGGCCGCGCCGGGTGAACGCCTACAGCACCGCCGCGGTGCCTGCGCTGTCGGCGTATTTCATCCCGACCCGGCCGCCGCGACGCTCAGCACGGCCGCACTGTTCGCCGAACCGGCCCCGGTTCGTCTGCGGTTCTCCGGCACGCGCGGCGGCACGGATGGGCACGACGCCTACACCGGTGATCAAGGCCTGTCCGTCCGCTTCACCCCAGCCGACGGCCCGCCTTCGGACCTGATCACGTTCACGCTGCCGGTGTTCTTCGTCCGCACCGGTGCGGACATGTTCGACTTCATCACCGCCAGCTCACCCGAACCCGCTACTGGACAACCGAACCCGGCCGCCCTCGCCGAGTTTCGGCGCCGCCACCCCGAATCCGCCGCCGCATTGGCGGCAGCCACCGACCGCGCCCCCGCCAGCTACCTCGGCCAGCAGTACTACGCCATCCACGCCTTCGGCCTCACCAACGCGGCCGGGCACATCACGTGGGCCCGGCTCGAATGGCACCCCACCGCGACGCTGCCGTCACTGGACCCGCACGAAGCAGGCAAGCTCCCGCCGGACTACCTCACCACCGACCTGGCCCGCCGCCTGCCCGCGACCATGACGCTGTATGCGCGCCTGCCCGCTGCGGGTGACCCGCTCCACGACCCGACCGCACTCTGGGCCGACCCACCACAGCTGGTGCGCCTGGGCGAGCTCCGGCTCGAAACCCCAACCGACGACGAAGATCTCGACTTCGACCCACTGCGCCTGCCACCCGGCATCACCCCACCCCGCGATCAGCTCGCCGCCGACCGCAGCACCGTCTACCGCGTCGTGCGAACCAACCGACACCGTGCTCTCGAACGACTACAGAACCGCGCGAGGCCATCAAAGGCCAGTGGATAGGGAGGTGTGGTGTGACGACGGTGCCGCCCGCACCCGCCGATGTCCTCGATCTGCTGCGCCGGGTCGCGGTGGCGCTGATCCGGTCGGTCGAGACGACCTCGCGAGTCACCGAGATCGTCACCCATCTGGCACATCGCTACGGCTACGACGATGTGCGGGTGATCGTCGTGCCCACCAGCGTGGTCGTGCGGGTGGTCGACGGAGGCGGTGTCGTGCATGTCGATCTGCTCGACACCGACGCGTCGATGCTGAGGTTGGATCAGATCGACACGTTGTACCGGCTAATCGACCGGGTGAAGCGGAAGCTGCCCGCGCCGGCAATAGCCGTTGCGGAACTGAGCCGGGTGCTCGATTCCGCGCAACCGACGCCGATGTGGCAGTTGCTGCTCGGCAACGTGGTGCTGACCGTCGGCATGGGCATGACGCTGAATCCGTCGCCGCGGGCGTTGCCCGGCTATGTGGTGCTCGGACTCGTGGTGCAGGTGTTGATCAGTGCGGTCGGTCAGCTACCGAGGTTGAGTTTTGCCCTTCCGGTGTTGGCGACCGCGACGGTGACGATGCTGGCGTTCGGACTGTCGGGGCCGCTGTCGGGTGGGCATCCTGCCGAGCTGCTGGTGCCGCCGGTCGCCGCACTGCTGCCAGGAAGTGTGCTCACTACCGGTGTGCGCGAGCTCGCCGAGGGCGCGATGATCTCCGGTGCGGCTCGCGTCGCCTCCGGCGTCAATGTGTTGCTGCTCTTGGGTTTCGGCATTCTGGTCGGCCTGGAGATCATCGGGAAGGCCTCCATCGCCGACCCGGCACCATACCCTGCTCTGGGCTGGTGGGCTCCCGTGGTCGGCGTCGCGCTGATCGGGCTCGGAATGTCGTGGCAGTACAGCGCTCCCACGGGATCGATCCCATGGATGTTGTTCGTGCTGTACCTGACGTACGCGGCGCAGGCGCTCGGTAGCCGGGCAGGCAGCCTGTTCGGGGTATTCCTCGGCGGTCTCACGCTCGCGCCCGCGGCGATGCTCATCGCGAGCCACCGTGACGCGCCCGCCGTGCAGGCTTCGTTCCTACTCGGCTTTCGGATGCTCGTCCCCGGCAGCCTGGGGCTCACCGGCCTGTCGGATCTGGCGGGTCACGAAACCAGCCTCGGCATCCATGTCCTCGCGACCACGCTACTGACCATGATCGCGATCGCTCTCGGCATTCAGGTCGGCTCCGGACTGTTCACCAGTCCCGTGTGGTCCCAGCATATTTCGCGTCTACACAACCACGTGCCGGAGCGCTGGCAGCGAACCGTTCGCCGCTGTACGCGCCGGATCAGCAGGTCTCACATCCTGTTCGAGGCAAGCCACAATAGCCATCCCTATCGAAAGGACCCACGGTGAACGATGCACAAGTCGGCACATCGACGCTGTTCCGCAATGTCCGGGTCTTCGACGGTGCCACCGACACTCTCGGCCCGGCCTGCGCTGTCCTGGTGCGCGACAACATGATTGCCCGCGTCGGCGACCGGGATACGGGAACACCGAACGGAGCGGGGGAGACGATAACCGTCATCGACGGCACCGGACACACCTTGATGCCCGGCCTGATCGACGCCCACTACCACCTGTCGCTGGCGACCGTGCCCCAGCAGGAGATGCTGACCGGCGGACTGGACGACATCGGGATCCGTGGCGTCCTCGCGGCCCGACAGACACTGATGCGAGGTTTCACCACCATCAGGGACACCGGCGGGCCGGTATTCGGAATCAAAACAGCCATCGACAACGGGCTGATCGAAGGGCCGAGGATCTATCCCTCCGGGGCGTTCATCTCCCAGACCTCCGGACACGGCGACTCCCGCATGCGTTACGAACTCCCACGCGGGGTGTGCAATCACTACGCGCGGGCCGAAATCAGCGGTGTCGCCGCGATTGCCGACGGTGTCGGCGAGGTCTTACGCGCGGCGCGCGAGCAGTTGATGCGCGGCGCCACGCAGATCAAGGTGATGGCCGGTGGCGGTGCGGGGTCGGAGTACGACCCGCTCGATGTCACCGAATACACCGAGGACGAACTGCGGGCCGCGGTCGCGGTGGCCGAGAACTGGGGCACCTACGTCACCGTGCACGCCTACACCGACCGTGCTGTGCAGCAAGCGATTCGGGCGGGCGTGCGGTGCGTGGAACACGGGCACCTGCTCAGCGAGGCAACCGTCGCCATGATGGCCGAACACGACATCCGCTGGAGCCTGCAACCATTCGGAACCAATACCGCGCAACTGGCCGCCCTCACTCCCAGACAGCGCGCCAGGTACTCGGAGGTGTCCCAAGGAACCGAACGCGCCTACGGATTCGCCGAGAAATACGGCCTGAAGCTGGCCTGGGGCACCGACATCCTGTTCGACGCCGAGGCCACCGCCCAGCAGGGTGCGATGCTCGCGGCCACCGGGCGCTGGCAGACCCCGGCCACCGTGCTGCGCACCGTGACCTCCGCCAACGCCGAAACCGTCGCCATGTGCGGACCCCGCAATCCCTACCCTGGCGCACTCGGCGTCATCCGCCCCGGCGCTCTGGCCGACCTGCTCTTGGTCCGCGGCAACCCGCTACAGAACCTCGACCTGCTCGCCAGCCCCGAGACCAGCCTGTCGGTGATCATGAAAGACGGCCGGATCTACAAGAACACACTCGGCGCGGACACTGTGGCCGCCGCCACCGCATCCTGATCCTGATCCTGATCCTGCTGTAGGAAAGGGCTTTCGATGACCGACACCAAGCCGCCGATCGGGATCAACCGCGAGTTCGGCAGCGACAACTCCGCGGGCGCGCTGCCGCAGATCCTCGACGCCGTCGCCGCCGCGGCGACCGGAACGGCGCCGCCGTACGGCGCCGATACCATAGCGACAGCCATCTGATCAACGACGAGTCCACCGCACTCGAATTGGCGACGGGCGCAGGCCGACTCGTCCCGATCGGTGGCCGCGACACGACGATCGATCCCGAGCAGCTGGCGGCCGCGGTCGGTCGCGGGGCGGGAGATCCGCACAAGGTGCAGCCCGCCGCGCTCAGCATCACCCAGGCCACCGAGACGGGCAACGTCTACACCGTGCCCCAGATCCGCCACCTCACCGAGATCGCCAAGGATGCGGGCCTGCGGGTGCACATGGACGGCGCACGGTTCACCAACGCGCTGGTGGCTCTCGATTGCACTCCCGCGGAGATGACCTGGAAGGCGGGCATCGATCTGCTGTCGTTCGGCACCACCAAGAACGGCACCCTGACCGCCGAGGCGATCGTGCTGTTCGACCGCGCCCTCGCGCTCGAACTCACCTATCGCAGCGAACGCGCCGGACAGCTCACCGCCAAGATGCGTTTCCAAGCCGCGCAGATCCACGCCTACCTCGACGACGACCTCTGGCTGCGCAATGCCCGCCACGCCAACGCTGTGGCCACCCGCCTGCGCACCGGCCTGCGCGAGATTCCCGCGGTGAGCGTACTGGGCAACCCACAGGCCAACATCCTGTTCTGCCAACTGCCACAACCGATCATCGACGGTCTGTACGGCCGCGGCTTCGGTTTCCACGCCGACCGCTGGGGGTCCGGCATCGCCCGCTTCGTCACCTCCTTCGCCACCGCCACCGACGACGTCGACGACCTCCTGGACGCGATCACCCGACTCACCCGAAAGGATTAGTAGCGACAGCAACCACCCGGTACGGATGTAGCACGCGGTATTCGGCTATTACCGGTCGATGTCACCGAGTACAGCGACGACGAAATTCGCGCCGCATACGCCGACGAAATGATCGCCACGCTGTGTGAGCCATTTTCACCTGGATGTGTCGGCTTTTCACCACGTCGTGCGGGTTATGATCGCTTAATTGACTGGAGGCAACATTTCGGCTCCGTCGCCAACGACCCGTCCGCGTGACACGGATTTTCGATCTTGGAGAGTGAAGTAGAGCTGTGGAAAGGACCACGGCGGTGACTTCTCGACCGAACACGAACGAGAAATGCGCGAACCCGCGCGATCACGTCGGTGGCCGGTACACAACTGGCGGATGTGGAGGTGTGCTGTGAAGACGGTGCGTGCGGCCTCGTTCGAGGTGTTGCGGGCGGCGGGGATGACGACGATGTTCGGTAATCCCGGATCGAATGAACTGCCGTTCCTGCAAGACTTTCCGGACGATTTCCGTTATGTGCTCGCGTTGCACGAGGGTGCTGCGCTGGGTATGGCGGACGGGTATTCCCAAGCCATCGGGGAGCCGGTGCTGGTGAGTCTGCATTCGGCGGCCGGGGTGGGACAGGCCATGGGAAACCTGGTCAATTCCGCCGCATCCGGGACGCCGTTGGTGTTGTTGAGCGGTCAGCAGCGGCGGGAGTTGCTGACGTTGCAGGGTGTGCTGGCCAACGTGGATGCGACGACGTTGCCGAAGCCGTTGGTGAAGTGGAGTTTCGAGGCGCCCTCGGCTCAGTCGGTGCCCGCGGTGCTGGCTCGGGCCATCGTGTGCGCGACCACCGCGCCCACCGGCCCGGTCTATGTGTCGGTCCCGCTGGAGGATTGGAACGAGCCCGCGGACACCGACAATCTGGGATTCGCGGTCGGTCGTGCCGTCGCCGGACGGCCGATCGTCGACAGCACCACGCTGCGCCAACTGGCCGCGCGACTGGACCACGCTCGCAACCCAGTTCTGGTGGTCGGCCCGCAACTGGATACCGACGCCGGATGGAAGGCCGCGGTCGCGCTGGCCGACAAGGCCGGTCTGCCGGTCATGATCGGCACCGCCGAATACCATCGCCTCGGGTTCCCGACCGGTCACCCTCGCTATCAAGGCACGCTGGGTGTTCGGGTGGATCAGGCGCGTGAGCAGCTGGCTGCCTATGATTTCGTCCTCTGGGTCGGGGGAGCAGTGCTGCCCTACCACGCTTGGACGCCCGGGCCCTACGTGTCCGGTGGTACCGAACTGGTGCTGGTGACCGCCGACGCCGATCAGGCGGCCCGCAGCCCGCTCGGCGGTGCGCTCGTCGGTGACCCCGCAGATGCGCTGTCCCGGTTGGCCGACTACGCCAGCGCCCGCACCCGGCCGCTGGCCGATCGATCGCATCGAACATCTATCGAGACAGCGGAATTCACCCAGAAGCGGGTGGTGGAGGTGCTCGCGGCGCACGCCCCGCGCGACGCGGTCTATATCAACGAGACCCCGTCGCTGAGTGCCATCTGGGACGACTTGCCGATCACTCGACCCCGCAGCTATCTCTATCCGGCGGCGGCCGGTCTGGGTTACGGGCTGCCTGCCGCGGTGGGATGCGCACTGGCGCAACCGGATCGGCCGGTGATCGCGTTGATCGGAGACGGGTCGGCGAACTACAGCATCAGTGGTTTATGGACCGCCGCTCAGCACCGCCTCGACATCACCTACGTCATCATCGACAACGGCGCCTACCGGGCGCTCCAGGAATTCGGCGAGTGGCTGGACGCACCGAAACTGCCCGGTCTCGACCTGCCAGGCCTCGACTTCGTCGCTCTCGCTCAGGGTTACGGCATCCCCGGCACCGCTATTGACGAGGCGGATACGTTCGCTATGGCGCTCGACAAGGCCCTGTCCACCCCTGGTCCGCATCTGATCCAGGCGAAGGTCACCGCCGTGGCAAGCGGAATGTTCGATTGAGCGCATCTACGCACACCAGTCCGAGGAGGGAGTGATCATGGGAGGCAACGCATTCGGAGGGCTCGGGTCGCTGGCCGGCCCGCTGGCTCGAGACGTGATGCGACGTCACCTCCCGCGACAAATCGGTCGCCGTGCTCGGCCGCAAGATCGAGCTGCCAATTATCCTGGGCCCCACCGGCATGCCCGGCATCCAGCACCCGGATGCCGAACTCGCGGCCGTGCGGGCCGCGCGCGAGGCCGGAACCCTGTTCACCGTCTGCACACCGTCGAGCTATTCGGTCACCCGTATCGCGATGGAATCAGCTGGCCCGCTGTGGTTTCAGCTCTACCCTTGGGGTGATACGGACAATTTCGGCAGGTTCCGATCACCCTGGGCGCTGGCTGCGGATCCTGGCCACCGGGCCGGGCATGACATTGGGCAATGCCGTGGAAAGCGGCGCCGACAACTCCGACGCGCTGCACGTGGCCGAATCCTTCGAGCAGAAATTCGTTCCCTCCTTCACCCCCGACACCCTCGCCCCGGGCAAGGACAAGGTGTACTCGCGCGCCATCGATCTGGTGCGATATGCCGGCAATGGGCAGTCCATATCGGCTCATCCCCAAGGTCGTGGTGAACCCGCGCACCGTCGAAGAGGTCGCGGCCGTGCTCCGGTATGCGCGGACCAGCGGTCTGACCGTCACGTTCCGTGCCGCCGGGACGAGTCCGAGCGGGCAGGCGGTCGGCGACGGCATTCTCGTCGACGTGCGCCGCGGCTGGGCCGTGCGAAATCGGCCTGTCCCGCGGGACCGGCGCCACCTACGAGTCGTTCATCTACCTACTGGAGCGGCTCACCCGATGAATACCGGCGCAATGCGTGGCATACGAGGTGTTCGTGTCCGATGGAGTGGTCTGCTGTGCGGACGCTTTGCACAAACAGCCACACGCTGCGAGATCGCATGTGAAAACGCAAGTCAGAGAAAGTGATCGGCTTGGGGTGCTACGCCGAGCCGATTTGCATCGGCGGCGGCGGGAGGCCAAGGAGGCCTGCAAGTAGGTGACGTTCAGTGCTTGAAAGGTAGCTCCTAGCAGCACTTTTGACTTGAAGGCCCCGCACCGGAGCGCTCGGTGCGGGGCCTCTCTCATTACTGGGGATCAGCTCGAAGCCCACACCAGATATCGGGTGATGTCACGTACCCATCCTCTGCTTGGATGCCGCTGCGACCTCAGCTGGGCGGCTGGTAGGTGACCGGTCGAATAGCGCGCCGCGATGACCCTGCGAGCGCGCCGAGCAGGGCTGCTAGAAGGATCAGCGCCAGGAATAGTTGTCCGTGCAGACCGAGAACGAAGACGGTTCTGTCGGCGAATTCCGGGTCGTGGGTGGCGGTCTCGGGGAACAGTAGCGCGCCGGCCATGCCGAGCCATGGGGTGGCCACGACGGCTGCCGCGCACAGTGTCGAGCGGTGTGCGTCCCGGCCTGGCCGCAGGATGAGCGCCAGGCCGATGAGGCCGAGCAGCACTGTCATCACCATGTATTGGGCGTCGTGAAACTTCGCGTGCGGCGGCCAGTTCGGGTTGAAGGCGTGCTGTGCGGCCAGGTCGGGGATGACCAGGTCGGCGAGGACGGGGCTGACCATCGTGATCACCGCGACAGCGGCGATCACGGTTCGAGGCAAGGGCATTGTTTCGTCTTCCGGGTGGGTGTTCAGAGCGTCCAGGAGTAGGCGGGGGTGATCGAACGACCGAGGAACGCGCTGGGCAGCAGGGGCAGGGTGGTGTTGCGCAGGCCGATGGCCAGAGTCGAATCCCAGTGTGCGGGTGTGCCGACGCGGCGCGAGAGCTGGGCGATCATCTGGGTGCGTGGTCTGCGCAGGCGGTCGTACTCCGCCAATCCCGCGTCGATGCCGCGAGTGCCCACGGTTGCCGCGAGTGTGACGGCGTCCTCGAGTGCCTGGCAGGCGCCCTGACCGAGGTTGGGTGCCATGGCGTGGGCGGCGTCCCCGAGTATCGCGACGTTTCCGCGGGCGTAGGTGCGCAGATTCGGTAGCTCGTAGGTGTCGTGCTGCAGGACCTCGTCGAGGCAAGCGGCCGCGAGGAGTGCCGGGACCGGGTCGTGCCAGCTCGCGAAACGGTCGCGCAGTTGTTCCAGCCCCGTACGGGTTCCGGCCGGGGCGTTGGCCATCAGATAGCAGTAGACACGGCCGTCCGGCATCGGAATATAGCCGAATCGTGCACCCTTACCCCATATTTCGATACTGCCCGCCACCTCATAAGGCGCGGTGAGCAGGCGCCAGGTTGTGTAACCCAGGTAACGCGGACCGGCGGCGTCGGGCCAGATCGAGCGCCGGGTCACACTGTGCACGCCGTCGGCGCCGATCACGAGGTCCGCCGTGGCGGTGCCACCGTCGTAACGGACTGTGCCGTCGGGCAACACCTCTCGCACGGTGGTTCCCGGTCGCAGTGCAGACGCGGGCAGGGCCGCGCGCAGGATGTCGACCAGTGCGGCTCGGTGAATGATCGCCCACGGACCGAAACGTTGTTCGAGTTCTCGGTGTCGTTGCGAATCAGCCAGGTGCCGTTGGAATTTCGGATACCCTGCGGCGGCCCGGCCGGCCCGCCGGCGCGAAGTCGGTCGCCGAGGCCGAGCGCGTCCAGGGCGCGCAGCCCGTTGGGTTGAATCGAGAGCCCCGCACCGATTTCAGTGATTTCCGGTGCGCGTTCGAGCACCTCTACCGTCCAGCCCCGCTGGTGGAACGCCAATGCAGCGGCCAGCCCGCCGATACCCCCACCCACGACGAGCGCCTTCATCGCCGACTCCTGCGATCACGGACCGGCCGGCCACCGCGTAGCCGAGCAGCGCGGGACTGCCGCCACCACTCCGCCGTCACGACCAGCGCGGCTGCCAGAACCAGCCGCCACCAACGTCTCATACCGCTCCCTAGAAGATCTAGATAATTTAGGGATATTAAAACACCATAGATGCTCTAGGATGTCAACGACGGTGGTACAGCGGAAAGGCGACGATGACGACGAAGACCGGTGGGCGACGCGAGCGGCTACGCAAGGCGACCTTGCAGGAAATCCACGAGGCAGCGCGCACACTACTGGTGGAGCAGGGGGCCGCCGCGGTGACGATCAACGCGGTAGCCCGGGCGGTCGGGATGAGCGGTCCGTCGCTGTATCACTACTACGCCGGCCACGAGGCGCTGGTCGGCGCGGTGACAGCGGATTTCTTCGATGAGCTGGCCACTGCGATGGAACAAGCCCGCGATACCCGTGCCGAAGCGCCTGTCGGCGAACGCATCCTGACGGTCTGCCGCGCCATGCGCACCTGGGCGATCGCTCACCCGGCCGAGTTCGGCTGGATCTTTGCCGCCCCCATCACCCCACTGAACCAGAAACCGGATTCCGAACGTCACCAGGCCGGGCAACGATTCGAACGGGTCCTGCTGGATCTGACGATCGAACTCTGGCAGACGCGCCCGTTCCCGGTCCCCGCGCTGACGGATCTGCCCGCGTCCTTACACGAGCAGCTGATCGCCTACTCGGCAAGCATCGGCGACCAACTGCCACCCGCGGCCGCGCATGTCTTCTTGTCCTGTTGGATTCGGCTCTACGGCCTGCTGTGCATGGAAGTCCTGCACCAGCTCGACTTCGCGTACTCCGACCTCGAACCGGTCTTCGAAGAATGCCTGCGCGACCTCACCGGGATTCTCGGCCTGGTGTCACCGGCGACCAGCCCGGCATAACATCCATTTCCGCGGCCTGACCTTGAATATCGTCCGATCGACGGCGGGGCAAGGGCCGCCGCAACATTGCGCACTGATGGTTTCGGGGGCGTTGGTGCCAGACGGCGGGCAGGAAAACGGTGGGCCGCCGATAGCGCGACTCGCTTCGCCGACTGACACCACGCGCATCGGCGGGCGGCTCGAGCGATAGCCGCGCCTGCAGATCGTCTTGGCAGGGCAGGCGCACAACGCCACACGGAGCTACCGCCGCATCTTCGGCGCAGAATTCCTATGAATAACTGCCGGTGTGCTGGGTATCGGTCCGAGTATGGAGATTCTCGTGATCGTCGTGCTTGTGGCGCTCGTCGCCGCGGTCGTGCTGTACCGCAAGCGGTCGAACAAACCGCACCGCACAGACCTATCGACCGGCAACCCTTCGGCCAACGAAGGCGAAGACAGGATTTGACCCTGGAAGGAGCTCTGATGACCGTCTCCAACCAACCGCTCCCGGCGTTCGCTCGGAGCGACGAGGTCCCCGACCATGCCCGCACGACCAGAAGCCATGCGGGTGAGGGAATCGAAGACGGATACAACGTTCCAGGTATCGTCCTCTGTGCGCTGGGGATCGTCGCACTGGCGCTGTGCTTGACCGCGGCTGGCTATGGATTCGCGGGCTGGGCGCTTATCGGCGGCATCGCGGCAGCAGCACTGGCCGGCGCCGGGGTCCTATGGCTACTGCTCGAGCACCGGCGCATCAAAGCCAAAGAGGGACTGAGCCTCACCGACCAGCGGGGACACTGATCGGGCGCAGACGCCGTCTCGCAAAACCCCACCGCCGCGAGAACTCCCATGACCGCCAGCCACATCGTATTCGGATCGCTTCCGGCTCGTCGTGGATGTGAGCTCAACCCATCCATAGGGCGGTCGGCACCGAATTGTGTCTCTGCGGGGTCGAAGAGTCGCCGATGGTCGGCTCCGTAGGTTCCGGCTATTCGTTGGTTCGTTCCGCGGTCGAGCCCGTGCCGGTCGTGGCAGGACCGAGATCTGCGGGAGGACCGTTGTGCGAACTGCCTTTGCGAGAATCGTCGATGAAGTCCTGCCAGGTAGACGGTTTGCCGTCCTCGATCAGAGGTTCGTCGGTGGACGGCTGCGGGTCCGCTTGCTGGTTGGGTGTGCTGGTGGTCTGGTCCGGCGGCTGGGACTCCCTCACTTAGAAGGGCCACAGCTGACGCCGCAGACGCTGAACCCGGTCGATGCGTTAGAACAGCTCGGCCCAGCGGACCCGGCTGCGGGCGAGCAGCCACAGTCCGTGTACGAAAACTACTGGTGTTCGGCCACTTTCGTTGGCAGTGACGATCTGATCGAGCGTGTGCTGACCGATCTTCGAGGGTGTGTCATGGCGAAACTCCGCATTGAGCGGCTTGCTCGATGAACGTCGTGACGGCGACCGGTTGCGAGACAAGGGAGGCGTGCGAGGCTGCGACCTCGCTGGTGTGTGCGAGCCCGTACGCGTGGCCATGTAGCGCCGCGACGGTGACAGCCGGCGCGGGGTCTGTGCCAACTCAGGCGGAGGTGTCCTGGTATGCCTGCGCTTGCAGGGAATAGAACTCGCGGTAGATGCCGTCGTGGGACATCAGCTCGTCGTGGCTGCCCTGTTCGACGACACGGCCTTGTTCGAGCACGAAGATTCGGTCGGCGTAGCGGACCGTGGCCAGGCGGTGGGTGATCAGAACGACGGTGCGCTGAGCGGCGTGCTTGCGAATCGTCTCGAAGATGGCGTGCTCGGTGCGCGCATCGAGGGCGGCCGTCGGTTCGTCGCAGATCAGCAGCGGGGCATCGCGATAGAGGCCACGCGCGACGGCGATGCGCTGCCATTGCCCGCCCGATAGCTCGACGCCGCCCCGATAGGTCGGGTCGAGCAGGGTATCGGCGCCTTCGGGCAGTCCGGCGAAAACCTCGTCGGCGCCGGGTGCGCTGGTTGCTGCGGCAAATCCGGCGTCGGCTTCCGGATGGTCGTGGCGGCCGATGGTGACGTTCTGTCGTGCCGAGAACGGCCAGTGGGTGAAATTCTGGGCCACCACGGCGATCCGGTCGCGCAGCGACGCCAGATCGATCTCGCGCAATGGCACACCGCCGTAGGTGACCGATCCGCTGTCGGGCTGGTAGAGGCCGCTGAGTATTTTGGCGAGAGTCGTTTTCCCGGAGCCGTTCTCGCCGACAATGGCGATGATCTCCCCGGGTTCGATGTCGATGCTGAGACCGTTCAACGCGGGCCGGTCCGCACTCGGATAAGTGAATGTGACATCGCGTGCGGCGATTCTGTCCACGTCCGCGGGTGCGGTCGTGCCGCCGCTGCGTTCCTGTCGCTGTGCGGCATGGTCGCGGAATTCGAGGTAGTCCCGGAAGAACAGCGCGTTCTCATAACTCCAGTTCATGCTGTCCACGAGTTCCCGCAGGGAGTTCATGGCGGTGCGGATGGCGACGACCGCGGTTCCCGCCACGGCCAACGGCATTGCGGCGGTGAACAACAGCAGCCCGAGTGCCGCATAGACCAGTCCGACACCGAGGCTCGCGAGCGCCCCGCCGATGGCGCGGGTCTCGGCTTGCCTGCGCTCCAGGCGCAAGGCGCGTCGCTGGACCAGGGCGGACAGCCGATCGAACTCGCCGAGCAGGAAGGAGCGCATGGTGTAGGCGCGGATCTCGGCGGCGGGCACTCGGTCGGCCATGAGGTCGGTGAGGGTCTCCATTCTGCGCTCGGCGCCGCTGGTCGCCGCGTAGACCTCATAGCTCATTCGTGCCGACCGTACCGCCGCCCACCAGGTCGGGACGAGAGCGAGCAGCAACAACGGCACCAGTACCGGATGCAGGACGCCCAGGACGCCGGCGATCATGGCCAGGCCGATGGCGGCGGACAGCAGCCGAAGGACACCGTCGAGCAGGGCCTCCACCGCGTGAGGCGCGCGCAGGCGGATTCGGTGCAGCGTGTTCTGGAAGGTGTCGTCGTCGAAGGCCACCAGCTCGACACTGGTTGTCAGCCTCAGTAATCGGGTCTGCAGGCTACGGCGCAGCTGCGGGGTGAGTCGCGATCTGGTCCAGTTCGCGACCTCTCGCATGACGCCACGACCGACCAGCATCGCCGTCACCAGGAGCAGCGCGGGTGCCGCCGCGCGGATCCGATCCGGCGTCGGGCCGCCCGTCAAGAGATGATCGAGTATCGATGTCGTCGCCAACAATCCGACCGCCGTACCGATCTCGGCGATGAGTGTGCACAGCACCAACATGGCGGTGTCGCGCCGGCTTACCTGCCAGCACTCCCGAAGGACCCGGCCGAAGGTGGCCGGTAACTGGCGGGCCATTGTCCAGAAGCCGGTCGCGGCAACCGTCTCATCGTATGCCGCCCACGGGTCGGCGGTCTTGTCGAGTGCCTCGGCTGAATCGTCGGAAACCAATGGTGAACTCGGTCCGTCGGGCATAGCGGAATCATCGACGTCGAAAAGGGCTATGTCGAACTGTTTTCCGGCAGCACCCTCGTCCAGGCGCTCTCGGTCGCAGGCGACCTTGCAGGCAGGTGGCCAGAGATTCCTCGCGTACTAACCCTTGGAACTGGAAAGCGATGCCGAGATACTCGCCAAACAGGCCGCGATGTTGATGCCGAAGTTTCTGGGGTCGGTGTCGAGGCAGTATTGGGGCCCCGCAACGGGCCCGGGCTCGGCCGCACCGGGCGCTTCCAGCGGGATTTGGGCGGCGGCGGAGCCCGGCCCGGCCGCTATGGCCACGGCGGCCACCGCTGTGCCGGTGCCGACGCGCAAAGCTGTTCGGATGGTGTGTCGCATCTGTTCCTTTCGGCCTCGGAACCTCCGAAGGCTGGCAGAAATGTAAAGCGACGATGGTCGGTGGCGGTAACCCCGAATCTCCGGGCTGAGAATCGTTGTGCCACAGCAAGTAAGGGCTTTGCGGTCGCGAACTACACCCAGGGTGCCACCGGGTACCACGGGATGATGTCGCGCATGGCGAGCAGGCGCACATCCCAGTAGAGGAAGGTGAAGACGCCGACGGTGAGTAGGGCGGTGGCGCTGAGGATGCTGACGCGGCGTGGGTCGGGTTGGAACCAGCGTTGCAGGCGCCCGCCGACGAGGACGGTCAGGATCAGTAGGGCGGCGAGGATGACGATGTTGCCGATGGACTGCAGGACGAAGGCGCTCGCGGCGTAAAGGATGTTGCCCTCTTCGGCGGCGTCGCGAAACAGCTTGCGGAACAACGGGAACGGGCGTCCGATGAGGAAGGCGCCGATCAGGCCGCCGAAAACGACCAACGGTGCGTTCGGGAAGCGGGCGGCAATGCGGGCGAACGGGTCGCGCACCAGACCGAGCACGGCGAGTCCGAGGTAGGTCATGATCACCCCGATCACGCCGAACACCACCATGGACTGGATCAGGCGTGGCGAGATCTGCCCGGCCCGGCTCGGCGCGGTGTCGAATTGCGGCATGTCGGTCCCGAAGATGCCGACCACGACGCCGTAGGCGGCGGACACGACGACCATGCCGACCGCCATCCACAGCAGCGGCCGGAGCACCGCCTGCACCCGGTTCCACCAGCCGCCCGCGCTGCCCGCCAGCGGCGCCACCGCGCCGAAGACGGCGATATTGCACGCGGTGAACGTGCCCGCCAGGCCGGAGACGAACGCGAAGACGATGCCCGCGCCGATGCCGGTGATCGCGGTCTCCTTGGCGTCGTGGCCGAGCAGCCCGTCGGCCACCGTGCCGCCGATCGTGGTGTCCACGAACGGCGCCGACCACACCACGGTCAGCAGGAACCCGGCGAGCACACCGAGCAGAAGGACCAACCCGCGCCGCCGCGGCAGGTATCCATTGACGAACACGCTGGTTGCCACGGGCTTGTCGGGTTCGGGGGAATCAGGTGCGGTGGAAGGGGATTCGAGCTGAGTCATCGGGCTCTCCTGTCGGCCACTGACCGGTAACGAAACTCCGGTGTTCCCCATTGTCGGGTATTCGTGACCGCCAATTCTGCTGAATGCCAAGATGATCATTCTTCTTGCTGCGGTTCGCCGTTGCTGTGTGTGTAGTCCACAGTTACTCCGGCGCAGTGACTTTCGTCAGTTCCGGCGGGCGCACGTCGAATGGCACGCAGCACAGCGCATTCCGGCACAACACGAACGAATCATTAATCGGGTGATGGGGACTCATTGCAGACTCGACTCAGCCCGGCACGCTGCTCAGCCCGGCACGCTGCTCGACCTGGGACGGCGCGCGATCGCAGGCCACTTTCAGTAGCTCCCAAGTCGGCTCATCGGTTCGGACCCCCTGGTCCACCACGGCAAGCTGCTCTGCGGTGCCGTAGTCGGTTGTGTGCCGCGGTAATCCGCATCCTCGGCGGCCGCCGCCCGCGGAGTTCGCCTGGTCCGGCGCGACCGATCGGATTCACCGAACCTTCGAGGAAGCGAACGCTTCGTCCCGTTCGCCACCGAGTGGCGGGCATTGTCCAGCCCCCGAGTTTGAGGGCTCGGGGCAGCGATAACGCCGCCGCCGTGCCGGGCGACAGAGGGAGTATGAGACTGAAAAACGTTTTCCTACAACGGTTCATGTTCCGTACAGGTGTTGTCGCGACGGCGATGGTGGCCGCGGCGAGTGGGTTCGCCGGGTCGGCCGGTGCCAACCCCGACGATCCGGTTGCGCAGTTCACCTCGACTCTCACGCGGGTGCCTGGGCCCAATTGTGCGGCGATCATCAATGCCGAGACGGTGCCGCAGCCGCAGTCCGGTGTGTTCGGTGTTCGGGTGAAGATCACGCAGACCGGGGAGTTCTGCGGGGCCTACTTCGTCACCGTGCGTTGGCGCAACCTCGACACCGGCCGGACCAGCGGACAGTCGCAGCGTGTCGAAGGCGAGTCGGTGGTCGGCCTGCCGGACAATGTGATCACCGGCATGGGCATGGGGCCGGGCGCCGGCAGGGTGGAGGCGTGGATCGACACGTACTCCCAGGTCTATCCGCAGAATGTGGATCTGGAGCACATCGCGGGCCGCGCGACGTTCACCCTCGGCTGAGTATGCGGCGGCGTCCCCGGCATATGTGTCGGGGACGCCGCCACCACGCACTATCTCGGACTGGAGCAGAACACGTCGGCGGCGGACGACTCGGCGTTCGAATTGCTCGGTGCTGATGCACGTTTCGTCGTATCCGTGCAGGGCTGCGCGGATATCAGGTGGACGGGTGTCGCAATGCGACGGCCGCGCACACGGTGGCCAGCAGCCAGACGACCGGTCCCACGATCGCGCCGATCAGATCGACGTAACCAGGCGCTGCGAGCAGCACGAGGAAGGCCAGATCGACCACGCCGAGCACGACGGCGTTGAGCCAGAAACCCAGGCGACTGTTGACCCTGTTCATGGTCACCGCGACGAAGATGGCCTGCGCCCCCAGCGTGGTCACGCAAAGGAAGTAGAGCAGGCTTTCGGCCGCCGACTCGGTGTCGGGCGCGCCGTCGGCGAGGTCGCCGATCACCATGGAGACGCCGAGCCCCATGTGCAGCACACCCCACGCGGTGTACAGCGCGGCAGCGGTCGTCGCCCACCGACGATTACCTGTCACCTCGACCCCCCCGGACTGTTCGAAAAGTATCGGCCCGTTGATGTTTCGGGCCCCGCGAGGAGACTCTAGGCCACCAGGGCGGCGTCCGCATCGGGGTAATCACCGATTTCGCACACGAGTCGGGGTAAGTGATACCGGCGTCTGTTGCACGACATGCTCGAGCAGAAGATCGGGCACACGAGGGTCGGTGCTGATACCGCGTGGGTGCCGTCGCAGGCGCCACCACTCTGGGCGTCACCCACCACCATCAGGTAAACGCGCTCGAGGGCAGCGGGAAATTCATCAAGGGTGGCCCGCGCGCGAGTGTTGACACCGGCCATGGCCAGTCTTACCCGGCAGTTCAGGACGCGGTCCTCGCAGACGCGAGCGTGTGGGTAAGGCATCGGGTCGCGACAACCGTCAATCGGCTTGCCGAGGGGGCCGAAACTCGGCGGCGGAGGGTGTGTGAGGGTGGGGGAATGGGTTCTGGATCGTCAGCTCGACCGTCGCCCGCGGACCTGGCCGCGGCGCTGGACAAGACTGTTCCCGATGTGATCGGGCCCGGCTTGCGTGTGCTGTTCTGCGGAATCAATCCGGGGCTGTGGTCGGGGGCCACCGGATATCACTTCGCTCGTCCGGGGAATCGGTTCTGGCCTGCCCTGCATCGGTCCGGCTTCACGCCGCGTCTGCTGCGGCCCGACGAACGGGAGGAACTGCTGGGGCTGGGTTTGGGGATCACGAATGTGGCCGCACGCACGACCGCCAAAGCCGAGCAACTGACCGCTGAGGAACTGCGCGCCGGTGGCCTCGCCCTGGTCGATCGGGTCGAACAGTATCAGCCCCGGGTGCTGGCCGTGCTCGGTATCGGCGCTTACCGCACAGCCTTCGGTCGCCCGCGCACCACAGTCGGGCCGCAACCCGAGCGGATCGGTGATACCGCGATATGGGTGCTGCCCAACCCCAGCGGGCTCAACGCCCACTACACCCTCGACGCTCTCGCCGCGGAGTTCCGCGCGCTACGCGAGGCGGTCGACGCCGGTTGACCTGCTTCCCCGTCAGCGTTGGACATCGCACCGATCGTGAAGTAGCGATCCACAACCGTCGCGCGGCTCAGGATTTTCGAGAACTCGTCGCCGAACCGCTCCGTAGGAGTTCGAAGGCGGTTTCGGTGCGGGCGACCGCCGCGGGGTAGACGTCGTCGGCGCTGCGGCCGCCGCGAATCTCCTGGGCGTTGTGGTAGGTAAGGATTCGCTGTGCGCTGAAGACTTGTGCCGCAACAAGATGCGCGGTGAATTCGTCGCTCGGTTCGCCCGACGCGAGCAACGCGTCGGCGAGATCGCGTTCCTGGTCGACCATGTAGCCCGCCAAATGAGCCATCAGGGCGGGCGTCGAGTACAGCAGGTGGTGGAACGTCATGGCTTCGGCGCCGTCGTTGAGCCCGGTGAGGGGATTGCGCTCGGCGAGTAGGTCGAGAAAGTGCCTGCGCAGGGCGTCGAGGGCAGCGGTGCCGGGCGGGCGCTCCCGGACGACGAGTGCGGATCCCCTGCCGCCGTCGACGAACCGGCGCAGGACGAGATCTTCCTTGGTGGGGAAGTAGGCGAACAGGGTGGGTTTGGACACCTCGGCGGCGGCGGCGATGTCGGCGACCGAAACGCCGTCGAACCCCGATTCCCGGAATAGGGCGAAGGCGGCCTCCGCAATCGCTTCGCGCGTGCGGCGCTTCTTGCGTTCACGCAGCCCGGGTGCCTCCATCGCTCCAGACTAGCCAAGTCTGATTTGGTCTACAAATTTCCTCAGTTATATACTTTACCGAGTTAAGCTAAATCCGTTTCGAGGTGGGGGAGTTGCCGTGACCATGCACCATGCCGAGAACGACCGAGTCGAGCCCGAGATCCGCGTCGAACGCGACTATCTGGGCGCCTGCCGCGCGGCGCTTGCTCGCATGCGCGAGGAGTCCGTCACCGCACTTGCCGTCGGCAAGGGCGAGGGGGATGTCTTCGACAAAATGCAGAACTACGCGGCGCGACAGTTCCACAAGAAGCAGATCGAGGAGCTGTCCGGCCTCGACGATGTGCCGTTGTTCTTCGGTCGGCTGGACTTCCCGCTGGGCGATGTCTACGACGAAATCCGCGATCTCGGTTCACCTTCGGCCGCACCGGACAGTGATCGTGTCTATATCGGTCGTCGCGGTGTCAGCGACGAGGCCGGCGAGCTCATGATCGTCGACTGGCGGGCCCCACTTGCCCGCGCGTTCTATGAAGCCGGCCACCAGGAGCCCATGAAGGTCCGGGTGCGCCGCCGCTTCGGTTTCGACCACAACGGTGTGCTGACCGCCTTCGAGGATGAATCGCTGGACTCTCGGTCAGCGCGGGGCGCGGGTAATGATTTGTTGGCCGCGGAGATCGAACGGCCGCGCAAGGGGCCGATGCGCGACATCGTGGCCACGATCCAGCCCGAGCAGATGGGTCTGGTGCGTTCGCCGATGCAGCGCACGCTGTGTGTGCAGGGTGCGCCCGGTACCGGGAAAACCGCGGTAGGGCTGCATCGGCTGGCTTATCTGTTGTTCACCGAACGGGAAAGATTGCAGCGGGAGGGTGGAGTCGCTGTCATCGGGCCGAACCGTTCCTTTCTTGCCTATGTCCGTAACGTGCTACCTGCCCTCGGCGAGGTCGAGGTCTTGCAGACCACGATCGACGAGCTCATCGACGCGGATGTCACCGTCGCACGGGCCGAGGAAGCGCAGGCGGAGCGGATCAAGGGCGGTGCACGGATGGCCGAAGTCGTTCGGCGGCACCTGTTTTCACGAATCCGGCCGATCGAAGAGGTGGTGCAGGTCAAGTATCTGCAACGCACCTGGCACCTGTATCCCGACCAGATCGCCGACGAACTCGACGAGGTCCGCGACCGCGGCACCGACTACCGCAGCGGTATCGAGTTGCTCGCCCAGCGCCTGGCCCTGCTCGTGGTGCGCCAGATGGAGCGGCGCGGCGAAACTGTCGCGACGAGCACGCCGGGGCAACTCCGCCGGAACAGGGGCATCGTGCGGGCCGTCCAGCAGATGTGGCCCGAGACCGATTCTCGACGTGTGGTTTTCGAGCTCCTCACCGATCCGGACCTACTAGCGCGTGCGGCCGACGGCATCCTGTCCGCCGAGGAGCAGGCTGCCATCCTCTGCACACCGCGCCCACGCGGCCTCAAGGGGATGCGCTGGAGCAGTGCTGATCTGGCGCTGATCGATGAGGCTTCGGCCCTCATCGAGCGCCCGGCGAAGCTCGGCCATATCGTGGTCGACGAAGCCCAGGATCTCAGTCCGATGCAGATCCGGGCGATCGGCCGTCGCGTCGCCGGTGCCTGCACCGTGCTCGGTGATCTGGCCCAGGCCACCAGCCCCGCCGCCGCCGAAGACTGGACCACCGTGCTCACCCACCTCGGCCGACCAGACGGACAGGTCGAGGAACTGACCCGCGGTTACCGAGTCCCGGCCCAGGTCATCGACTACGCCGCCCGCTTACTCCCGCATATTGCCCCGGAACTGCGCGGCCCGGCCTCCTATCGGCAGTCGGCCGACGCGCTTCAGATCACCAGGGTCACGGCAGAGAATCTGACCGAGGCTGTCCTCGCGGCATGCGCCGGCGCACTGACCGCGGCAGGATCGATCGGACTGATCGCCGTCGACCGCGATATCCCGGAGCTACATCGCGGCCTTGCCGAAAAAGATCTACCGCACGCAGTTCTGGGCACCGACGAAACGAGCATCGACTCGGTGCGCCTCGGCCTGGTTCCGGTCACCCTGGCCAAAGGCCTGGAGTTCGACACCGTCGTAGTCGTCGAACCGTCCCGCATCGCCGAATCGGAAGAACGTGGCCTGCAACGGCTTTACGTGGCCCTCACCCGAGCCGTCAGTAACCTGCGCATCATTCACGCCGAGGACCTGCCGGAACCGCTGATGCGGGAACCCGCGATGAGCATGTGACTCTCGGAACTGTTGTCGCGCCGCGAAATTGACCTGCGGCGCGGGGCAAGGCGATCCGGGTGGACGACAGCCCTTGGGCAGCGTGTTCGGTGATCGAGCGTTCCCTGCGGGTAAGCCCGTACCACGTCGTGAGCGCGGGGAGCAGTAGCGACGTCGGTGACGACTGGATGGTGATCGCGGCGGTCGATGTGGCGGAAACCGGTTGGGCGTGCAGGGCCCGCATCCGTTCGGCGCGGGAACGCGGCTCGTTACCGGCGCGGCGGCTCGCCTGGCCAGATAGGTGATGTTTCAGATCGGTCGGCTGCAGTGCCGTCGCGCTGGCGACCACCGTGGTGCTGCGGTTCCGTAATCAGGTTTATCGCGTCATCATCGAACACGAGGGCTGCGATGGAATCTCCGTCAGGTATCGAGAATCCTGAACATCCTCGGCGCCAAGGCAACCGATCCGCAGCATTCGGCACCGGGTGTTGCTGCCGGTTTGATTCGACGGTGCCCGCTGCGGCATGGTTTGCGGGCGGAGTGCCGGGAGGTCTGGCCGGCAACCCGGCCCGGTCGGCGGGTCGGTCATAGCGATGGTGGGAGTCGGACGGTGCTCACGCTGAGGTCGGCGGCGAAGCCGGTGCACGGTGTAAGAGGTGGTGGCGCATGTTGACTTGGGTCCACGGCGCTACGCGCCTGAGGTCGACCGAATCCGGTGGTGCGGGGGACCGGTCCGTGGCGGTCGGCACCGGGTATCGGCACGACCTCGACGGTCTGCGTGGTCTGGCGATAGCGCTGGTCGTGGTGTTCCACGTGTGGATGGGCCGGGTCTCCGGCG
Source organism: Nocardia sp. NPDC052316 (assembly GCF_044547795.1). Classification (NCBI taxonomy): domain Bacteria; kingdom Bacillati; phylum Actinomycetota; class Actinomycetes; order Mycobacteriales; family Nocardiaceae; genus Nocardia; species Nocardia sp. NPDC052316. The sequence goes on along the minus strand of NZ_JBIUBB010000002.1, from coordinate 1,150,806 downwards.
GGGTGGACGTGTTTCTGGTCCTGTCGGGGTTCTTCTTCACCGCAATGTTGTTGCGCCGCATCGAGACCACGGATGCGATCGGCCTCGGATACACCGTGCGCCGGACCTTACGCAGGCTGTTGCCCGCGCTGTGTCTCGTCCTCGCCGCGGTGCTGGCCGCCACGGTGATCGCCCAGCCGTACACGCGCTGGGCCGACGTCTCGGCTCAAACGCTCGCCTCGGCGTTGTATTACCAGAACTGGTATTTGGCAGGGGCCGAACTGGACTACCTCGCGCCGGATCCGTCGGTCAGCCCGCTGCAACATGTGTGGTCGATGGCGGTGCAGGGACAGTTCTACCTGCTGATGCTGCTGATCGTCGGGATCTGGTCGTGGACGCTACGGTTCCGTGGGCGTTTGCTCGCCTGGCTGGCCGGGTTCGGTGTGGCATCGTTCTGGTACGCGGCCGCCGGTTCGGCGCAGCATCAGGCGTGGACGTACTACGACAGCGGCGCCCGTGCCTGGGAATTGCTCGTCGGCGCGGCATTGGCCGTTGCCGCGCCATGGATTTCGATTCCCCAATCGGTGCGCGCGATACTCGCGGTTCTCGGTCTGGCCATGGTGATCTCCTGCGGGCTGCTCATCGATGGTGGCGTCGAATTCCCCGGCCCCGCCGCGCTGTATCCGGTTCTCGGCGCGGCCGCGCTGATCGTGTCCGGCATGAACACCGGAACCGCGGCGCACCCGTGGACCAACCGTCTGCTGGCGACACCGTTGCTCGTGCAACTAGGCGCATTGGCCTACTCGCTGTATCTGTGGCATTGGCCGGTGCTGATTTTCTACCTGGCCGAATACGGCGAGAGCAGTCCCGGCATCGACGGCGGAGTTCTCGTCATCGCCGTCTCGCTCGCCCTCGCGGTCGCGACGCAGCGGCTGATCGAGACACCGCTTCGATTGCGCCCGAACGTTATCCGGACCGGTTCTGCCGCGCTTTACCAGCGCTGGGTGGGGGCGCTGGTAACGGTACTCGGCATCGTCGTGCTGGCGGCCGCGCTGGGTTGGCAAGCGGTGGGCATGGCGAACCCCGCTCGCCCGGCGGCCGAGCTGGCCATCAACCGATATCCCGGCGCGGCAGCGCTTTTCGAGGAAGCAGCCGTCGCGCCGGAGCCGATGCGGCCGACCGTCTTCGAAGGCCCGCGCGACGCGCCTGCCCCGACCTTCGACGGCTGCATCACCCCGAACCGGGAAGTCCGGGTCTGCACCTATGGTGATGTTGCTGCCGCCCGCACCATCGCCGTGGTCGGCGGTTCACACTCCGAACACTGGTTGCCGCCCTTGGAAATCCTCGCGCGCGAGCACGAGTTCCGCATCGTGACCTATCTGAAGGAAAGCTGTCCGCTCACCTTGGCCGACCAGCCCTCCTACTCCCTTGCGCCATTCCCCGAATGCCGCGAATGGTCCATCGAGGTGCTGGATCTGCTCGCCGAACACCGCCCGGAGTGGGTCTTCACCGTCGGCACGCGGCCACGCTGGGACGACGGCGACCACGTGCCACTGGAATTCATCGATATCTGGACCGCTTTGGCCGACCGCGGACTCAACGTCCTCGCGATCCGCGATGTGCCCTGGCTGCGTCGCGGCGAGGTGCACTACCGGGCCGTGGACTGCCTTGCGGACCGGGGGACGCCCTTCAGTTGCGGGATGGACCGGGCGGCCGCCCTCGCCCCGGACAACCCCGCCGATCTGCCGGCCTCGCGGTATCCCAACGTCTTTCCGCTGGACCTGTCCGACGCCATCTGCCGCCCCGACCGCTGCCTGGCCGTCGAGGGCAACGTGTTGATCTACCGCGACGAGCACCACCTCACCGCCAGCTACGCCCGTTCCCTGGCACCCGAACTCGCCCGCCTGATCGGCTACATCACCCAATGGTGGTGAGCTCGATGGGCGAGCCGAACAGCGGTCCGTCACGCGCGAAGCGGGCACCGACAGGAGTGTGTTGCCCCGTGCAACGGAGTATTCGATGCATCGTCGCCGACCGGTCGGATTGATCGATCCGCAAGCGCTGCTGGCGACCTCGGCGGGGCTACAGTCCGTCCGAACCCGGCGGCCTCACGGTAGCGGTGCCGACCAACGCAGGACGGCACCGCCGTCAGGTCGGTTCTCGACACTGAAGCTGCCACCGGCCTGTTCGGCGCGGGTGGCGAGGTTGGCCAGCCCGCTGCGCCGGGTGATGTCCTCTGGTACGCCGGTTCCGTCGTCGACGACCTCGATGGTGACGTCGTCGCGGACCTTGAGCTCGACCGACACCGTGGTCGCGGACGCGTGGCGCACCACGTTGCTGACCGCTTCGCGGAGCACAGCTTCGACATCGTCGGACAATGGCGGTGCGAGCACCGTCACCGGCCCGGCGAGGCGCACCGTGGTGCGCAGGCCGGTGTCGGCGGTCATGTCGACGATGATGCCGTGCAAGTGTTTCCGGTACTTCGAGGAGTCGGCGGTGGTGTTGCTCTGCAGGTCGAAGATGGAGTGGCGGATGTCTTGGACGATCGATTGGATGTCGTCGATGGTCTCGGTGAGGCGCGACTTGACCTCCGGCGCACGCGCACGCTGCACGGTGCCCTGCAGCGAGAGTCCCACCGCGAACAGCCGCTGGATGACGTGATCGTGCAGGCCGCGAGCGATCCGGTCCCGGTCGGAGAGCACGTCGAGTTCGCGCATCCGCCGTTGGGTGTCGGCCAGCTGCAGGGCCAGCGCGGCTTGGTCGGCGATCGCGGCCATCATCGACTGCGCCGCGGCGTCCAGCGGGAGCATGCCCGCAGGACGCAAGGTGGTCAGAATGCCGATGACGGACTGACCGGCCCGCAACGGAAGAATCAGCGCAGGACCGAATTCGGCGTCGGAGTCGAACAGTTCGCTGTGCGCCAGCTTGTCGATCGCGACCGCGCGGCGATGCTGGTATGCCTCGCCGAACTGGGTGTCCCCGAGGGGGATTCGCTGCCCTGGGAGTTCACGGCCACCCAGCCCCTTCGCCGTGACCACCACCAGCTCGGTCAGCTCGTCGGATGGGATGTCGGGGTCTTCGGGCAGGGCGAGGAAGATGCAGGCCGACTCCGACAGTGCCAAGGCGCGGTCGGCGACGAGTTCGAGTACCTCGTTGGGCTCACCGCCGGCCAGCAGTTCGGTCGCGACGTCACGGGTCGCTTCCAGCCACTGCTGCCGCACCCGGGACTGCTCGTAGAGCCTGGCATTCTCGATGGCGATGCCCGCCGCCGCGGCCAGCGCCTGCACCACCACCTCGTCGTCCTCGGTGAACTCCAGTCCACCCGCCTTCTCGGTCAGATAGAGATTGCCGAACACCTCGTCGCGGACCTTGACCGGAACGCCGAGGAAGGTGCTCATCGGCGGATGGTGCGGGGGAAACCCGACCGAGGACGGGTGATCGGACAGATTGGTGAGCCGGATCGGCTTGGGTTGTTGGATCAGTAAGCCGAGCACCCCGTGCCCGCGCGGGAGGTCGCCGATCATCACGCGGGTGCGGTCGTCGATGCCTTCGTAGACGAACTCGGCCAGTTGCAGGCTCGCCTTGTCGGTTTCGCGGACGCCGAGTGCGCCGTAGCCCGCGTCGACCAGTTCGATGGCGGTGTGCACGATCGTGCGCAACGTATTGTCCAGATCCAGCCCCGCCGTGACCACCAACATCGCCTCCATCAAGCGATCCATCCGGTCGCGGACGTCGACGATCTGGGCGATACGGTCCTGGACTTCGCCGAGTAACTCCCGTAGCCGCAGCTGCGACAACGTTTCGGTCACCGGTGTTCGTCCGCTCGACGGCCCACCGGTCGCCTCTCGATCCATACGCGGCATTCTTCCATGGCCGATCCCTGCGGTTGCCGCTCGCGCGGTAGGGCTGGTCGACCTACTCTGCGGTCTTCGGCTGGGCGAGCTTCGAAGCCATGACGGCGGCCTGGGTGCGTCGTTCGACGCCGAGTTTGGTCAGTAGTCGGGAGACGTAGTTCTTGACGGTCTTCTCGGCCAGGAACATCCGGCTTGCGATTTGGCGGTTGGTGAGGCCTTCGCCGAGGAGGCCGAGCAGTACGCGTTCCTGGTCGGTCAGGCTGGCCAGTGGGCCGGTTTTGGTCTCGGCTTCGGCGCGAAGTTTGGCCATGAGTGCGGCGGCGGCACGGTTGTCGAGCAGGGATTTGCCCGCGCCGACCTCGCGGATGGCGTCGATCAGTTCGAGGCTCTTGATGTCTTTGACGACGTAGCCGCTCGCTCCGGCGAGGATGGCGTTGAGCATGGCCTGCTCGTCGGTGAAGGAGGTGAGGATCAGGCAGCGCAGGCCGGTGTTGGTGGTGAGAAGTTCGCGGCACAGCTCGATGCCGTTCCCGTCGGGTAGTCGCACGTCGAGAACTGCTACGTCGGGACGTAGCGCGGGGATGCGGGCGAGGGCTTGTGCGTAGCTGCCTGCCTCACCGACTACCTCGAGGTCGGGTTCGAGACCGATGAGGTCGCCGATACCGCGGCGGACGATCTCGTGGTCGTCGACCAGGAACACTGTGACCATGGGGACACCTCCTTGACCTCCTCAGCCTACGGAGTTACTCGGCGCGACCCGACGGAGTTGGACCCTGTTTCGAGGACTTAAGTCCCTTGCTTTCCACGGCCGCGGGTCCTCGATCCGCAGGGTCTTCCGGTCCGACCTCGACGGTCGATCCGGGGCCTGTCCAGGTGCCCCGAAGTCCCGTTGACAGAGGCCATCCGGCTCTTACCCGGGTCGGACACCCGATGGGACGGTGGATCGAGACGAAAGGAAGGCACGACATCATGGACCGCGGACTGCCCGACGACAACACCGTCAAGACAGCGCTGGCGCTCGCGGTGCGGGCGCCGTCGGTGCACAACATCCAACCGTGGCGGTGGCGCATCGGCGACCGCTCCATCCACCTCTACCTCGATCCCGAGCGCGCGCTCCCCTCGGCCGACCCCGACCAGCGCGACCTGGTGCTGAGTTGCGGTGCCGCACTGCATCATCTGCGCATCGCCCTGGCCGCGCTCGGCTGGTCGGCGGTGGTGCATCGGCTGCCGAATCCGGCGGACCCGAACCATCTGGCCTCGGTGGAACTGTTGCGGCATCGGCCAACTCCGATGGAGGTCGCGCTGAGCGCGGCCATCTCGCATCGGCACACCGACCGCAGGCCCTTCACCTCGTGGGAGGTCCCACCGGGCTACCTCGGCCTGGCCGCCGAGCGGGCCGCGGCGCTGGGTGCGCTCGTGTGCCGGGTCTCCGATCGGTCGCGGGAACGGTTGATCGAGGCGACTCGCGCCGCCGCGTTCCGGCATGCCATGGACGCGGAATACCGCTTCGAATTGGCGAGTTGGAGCGGCAGGCACAGCTCCGCGGACGGTGTGCCCGCCCGAAATACCCCCACCCCACGAGCCGATGACGAGCTACCCGCCCGGACATTCATCGCCCCGCAACTGATCGACACGGCACACGAGCCCGATTCCGCGCAGCTGTTGGTCCTCGGCACCGCCGGCGACGATCGGTTGTCCCGGCTGCGGGCCGGCGAGGCGCTGAGCGCGGTCCTGCTGACCGCCACCAATGTGGGCCTGGCCACCTGCGTTCTCACCGAACCGCTCGAAATCCCCGAGCTACGCCGCGATGTCCGCATCGGCGCGTTCGACGACAATGCCTTCCCCCAGGGCATCATTCGCATCGGTTGGGCCCCGACCGGCGCCGCGCCGCTGCCCGTGACACCGCGCCGCGCGGTCGAGGACGTGCTGGAACCGTTCGGCTCTCCCGTTGGTCGTTGAGCCGCGACCCGTGGAACACCGAGTGGCGGCAGCTCGGCCGCCCGATCAGAGAGGACACGCAATGATGTATTGGCATGGGAACGGCGCCAAGACCGCACCGGGTAATCGTACCCGGTCCCACCAGTGAATCTGTGCCGAAAGGAATGACCATGGCAGCCGAAAGTGCTTCGGACACAACGCAAGACCCGACGATCCTGGTGGCCGTCGACGGCTCCGCGAGCTCGTATCAGGCGGCGGCGTGGGCGGCGGTGGAAGCCGTGTTGCACGACTGCCGACTGCATGTGCTGACGTCGATGGCGGTACAACCCGGCTTCGGGCCCGGCCTCGCGCTGGGCGAGACCGAGCTGGACTGGTTGCGGATAGACGGTGAGCGGATTTTGGCCGAGGCCACCAGGGTGGCCCGTACGGCGGCTCCCGGTGCGGCTCCGCACATCACTACCGAAGTGTCGTTCGAGTTGGTCATCCCGATGTTGATCGAGCGTTCGGCGCAGGCGCGGATGCTGGTGGTCGGCAGCCGGGGGATCGGTGCGTTCCAGCGTGGGCTGCTCGGTTCGGTGAGTACCGCTACCACCCATCATGCGCACTGTCCGGTCGCGGTCATCCACGGGAATGCCGCGATCGATGCCGTCTCGGCGACTCAACCGGTGCTGGTCGGGGTCGATGGCACCGACAACAGTGTGCCCGCGCTGGAGCTGGCGTTCGAGGAGGCCTCGCGCCGTAAGGTCGGGCTGACCGCGTTGCATGCCTGGAGTGATACCAGTGGTTTCGATCTGCCGGTCGCGGGCTGGGATGCCGCGCAACAGTCCGCCGAGGCTGTGCTGGCGGAGAGCCTGGCCGGTTACGCCGACCGATACCCTGATGTCGCGGTGCGTCGAATCGTGTTGGCCGACAGGCCGGTTCGATCCTTGCTCGACGAATCATCGAATGCTCAGCTGGTTGTCGTCGGCAGCCACGGCCGCGGGGGATTCGCCAGCATGGTCCTCGGCTCCACCAGTAACGCGCTGCTGCACTCGGTCGAGGTGCCGATGATCGTCGTGCGCCAACGCTGAGCGCTCCTTACGAACGGGTCGGCCACAATCCGCTCGGAACGCGCGGTCGCTGCGCGAGCGGGGGCCTGTCCGAGGTCGCCGATCCCGGCGCGCACGTGAGACTTTGCCGTCGCGGCCCGGCGGAGGTGGTGTCGGTACCCGTTGCTACGGTGGCGCACGGGAGGAGGGCCACACCATGCATACCACCAAGGTTTACGGCGGCTCGGGAATAGACAACGATCTGCACCACAATGCGACAGATCCGAATTTTTCGGTGCGGCGCAGCGCGTTTCACTCGCTGGCTGGTCTCTACTACAACTATGGAGTCGTCGAGCGGTTCGCCACACAGCTGCCTACCGAGCGTAAGAGCGAGCTCCGGCTCGGCTACGTCGAGGAACTGGCGCGGCGGCAGGACGCCCGCGCGGTGCGGGCGTTGTGCGCGGTGCTCGACGACGACAGCGACGCGGTCCGCGAAGTCGCGGCGCGAACACTGGGCGAACTCGGCGACAGCGACGCCATCGAGCCGCTCCGCGCCGCATTGTCCGACCCGGTACCGGCGGTGCGGCACGCGATCATCAATGCGCTTGCGGCACTGCGCGATATCGGGACCATCGCCACCTTGCTCGTGTCGTTCGACGAGTCTGTGCCCGAGCCGGATCGCATCGCAACCGTGCATGCCGCAGGTGCCTGGATCGAGCCAACCACGACGGCGCTGCTGGGCGGGATCGTCGCGCGCGACGGCAGCGCCGCCGTTCGTAACCTCGCCCAGCGGGTGCTCGATCTGCATGCCAAGGCCACAGATTGTGCGCCCGAGACGCGGCCGGAGTGGCTGCCGTGCTGCTCGACCGGACCGCGCCGGCTCGGCCGGTGATCGCCGAGGCATTGAGCCGATTGCGCGCCCCCGAACTCGACGTGACCTTCGGGGCGGTGATCGCCGATCGGGACATGCGGATCCACCGTGCCGCCGTCGAATTCCTGCGGCAGGCGGACACCGCGGTGGCCCGCCGAGCTCTCGCCGCCGGTTTGACCGATACGCGGGCCGCCGCGTGCGCTGCGGTACTCGCGGTGGTCGAGGGAATTGATGACCCCGATATGGCCGTAGCTCTCCGGCAGACACTGCGCACGACTCCGCCCGCGACCTGCTGGTACCTGTTGACTGCCCTCACCATCCAGCGCACGTCACGCGACGTGATCGCCGATGAGCTCGCCGAATACGTTCTCGGACATGCGGATTCGTTCGTCGGTCCGCCCGATCAAGGATTCCAGGCGGCGTGGGTGGTCATCGATACCTGCACCGAAGCTGTCCTGGCCCGCTTGCTGGCGGAGCTCGTCGACTCCAGCCTCCCGATGCCGCGGCGCGAACTGGTCACGACGATCCTGCGGGAGCTGGTGAACCCTCGCACGCGCAGCAAACACGACCTGCCCGTCTCCACCATGACAGAGCCGGTGATCGCCGCGTTGCGCGATCCGACCTACGACGCCGATCCGCGCGGACTGGTCGCGCGAGGCAATCTCGTATTCATCGCAGGCGGACTCGACTCGGAGGCGGTACGCCGCCCACTTCTCGATGTGCTCGCCCGCCCCCAATTGTCTTCTTGGGACATAGAAGTCGCTATAGCGCGGTGCAGAGCAGAATGCGTAGACGCCTTCTTGCACCTGCTCGACAATCCCTCGACACTCGCGGCTCGCAACCGGGCGCACGCCTATAAAAATATGGTGAAAACGCTGCTCCCGTTCCGGGATAGCGATCCGAGGGTCGAGGCATGCCTGCACAGGTTCCTCAGACGAACCGGCGACCACGACGTCGAACTGGCGGCGAGCATGCTCCATTTGGACCTGCCCAACGACGAGGATGAGTACGAGGAAGACTGAATGTCGCCGAGTGACTCTGCCGCACAGGTTCACGCCGCCGGGTGACCTCGAATCCGGCGTCGGTGATTCAGTCGCGTCGAGGGTGGGATGTTGACGCCGACGCACCGCCACGACTTACCGGCAGTCGTACGATGACACCTCCCTGAAGTTCTCCCAACTCTTTTCCCAAACCTCCGCAGTGCATCGGTACGTCGTTCCACCCTCCTGCAACGGGCATCGATGGCTCTCCGTTGCGGGTGTGCTGTTCTTGCGGCACTCGGTCCGGCCCTCGAGGAGTTCAATTTTGTATTGCACCCCGCTGACCACCCGAGATCGGGCGTCGAGGACTTTGATCAGCCTGTGGTACGAAGAGTCGTTGGAGTGGATGTTGAAATAGTCGAGCGCGAGACTCGCCAACTCCTGTATATGGGCATCGTCCGGATCGACTCGGGACCAGCCATCCGACGGGCCTGCTTGCGCCGGCGGTGCGCCGACGACGACGGCAAGTCCCACCCCGCACGCTCCTGCCAAGGCAACAGTTTTGAAGCTACGTGAGGCGTTCATACTTCCTCCTTCGTCGGCCACCAGTACCAGACCCGAACCGCCCCGCGGGCCGACCTCGTGCCTCGGCGTGGTGTCGCACCCTCCGTCGGACATCCAAAAGAATGGACTACATATCCGATTCGTACCCAGCGGGAATACGGATGGGTCTCCTGGCGCAGACCTCGGCTGGCCGACAGCGTTCGTTGGAAACGATCGACGGATGGGATCGATTCTCCGCTGTCCCAGTGCACGATCTCGTATGTCGCGTAACTCGAAACAGTCCCCGCGCATGCGGCCCCGTCGAGGACTCGATCAGCGGCTGGGCACCCAGTTGCCGTGGAAGCCGGCCGGGACGCGGACCGGTAGGTGTATCTGCGCTAGGGGCCGGGCTGTCAGGTCGGTGGCGTCCAGGATCGTCAGATAGCTGGTGTCGTTCGCGCGGTCGTGCGCGAAGGTCATCAGGTAGCCGTCGTCATCGCGCGAGGCGTTGTGGCGGGGGACGAAAACCGCTTCGCCGCAGGTGTGCCCCGCGGGTAGCCGGTGCATGCGGCGCGACGCCCCGTCGGTGAGATCGTATTTGTAGATTGTCGAGTACTCGGGTTCGGCGTCGAGGGAAAAGCTGGTGACGTAGCCGAAACGGTGGCGTTGTCCGATCTCGGCATCCGCGACCCGGGGATACTCGACGGTCGCGTCATCGAGCGGCTGTTCGGCGACCGCGCCCGTGCTCAGGTTCAGCCGCCATTGGTGCAGCCGGGGCAGTCCGCCACCGATGTCATCGGAGCCCGCTCGCCACAGTGTCGGCACCCGGGTGCCGGTTACCGTGAGCACGCCGTCGGCTTCGAACGCGTTCATGGTGTGCCACACGTAGCAGGGTTCTACGTCGAACCACCGCACGTCCCCGCCCTCGCGACCCAGCACGCCGAACCGGGCGCCGTGCCCGTCGTCCCACCGCCATGGCATACCGCCCGCGGCAGCAACCGGGTCGAAGACCACGGGAAGGTCCATGAAGACCACGGACGTTTCGGTGATCGCGAAATCGTGCATCATCGTCGCACGGGGAATCCGCACCACCTGGGCATGGAGCAGCTCACCGGTCGGCGCGGCGCGATAGTAGGTGAGGTACGGGGGACGCAGCCGGACGCCGAAGAACAGCAACTCCCCGGTGCGCGGGCAGATCTTCGGGTGGGCGGTCATCGGGGTGTGCAGCGCGCCGTCGAAGGTGAACGGCCCCACCGTCGCCAACTCCGGGGTGATCTCGTAGGGGAAGCCGCCTTCCTCCAGCGTGAGCAACCGACCCGCATGCGCGACCACGTGAGTGTTGGCTGTCGTGACCCGGTAATCCACCTGTCCCGTGGTCTGGTCGAACGCCAGGGCAAAGCGCGACTGTCCCGGGCATGCGTACAGGGGGGTCCGCACGTATCGGTTGCGATACCAGCGGGCCCGGCCGCCGTCCAGGGCGACCGCGTGGACCATTCCATCGCCTGCGAAGTAGTGCGGCGACCAACCGGCGCGCGGATTGGGACCGTTGCGGTAGTAGGTCCCGGTCAACTCCTCGGGAATCACTCCGATCACCTCGGCCTGCTCCGTCGTCACCTCTTCGGCGACCGGTGCGTTGTTCCCCGAAAGGTGCAGGGGGAGGTCGGGTTTGGGCGTGGTCGTCATCGCTGGTTCTCCTGTCGCTGGCTCCGCTGTGCCAGGATGCCGGGGCAATCCGAGAAGAAACAGTCTTGTTCTTGTCGACGCCCTCAGCCGGTGCGAAAACGCGCAGGATGAACCGCCCGACTTTCCGGCAGCAACACGAGAAGCACAGGCATATGCCTCCGAGCTCGCTGACGGATGTTGCGGCCGTAGCTAATTGCGCAACAGGGACTGTGCTACCGCCACAGAGACAATCGGCGGGTGTGCGGGTCGATGGTTTCTACCGGTCCGAACGCCGCGACGCACAGCGGGATGATGTCGTCCTCGGGTGTTGCCGCGACGCGGGCGAGTTGTTCCTCGGTCGATCCGTCGAGCATGCCGTCGCAGAAGTCGATCGAGTGGACGTCCTGCTCGGTGAAGGTGCGCCGAAGTGTCTTCAGCTGACCGGTTTTGGCCGACAGGACGATCAGGCCGTGGGCGGAGATGAAGTCGTGCGAGGTGCCCGACGCGTCGGGGTAGTCGATGAATGCCATCGCCTGTAGCAGGTCGGGCGCCTTGGATGCGGCTTTGGCGACGAGTCCCGCCATCGCGTGGGCGGCGACGTTGATCGCCCGTCCGGGGTCCTCGCGGAGCACCCGGTTGATCACGACATACAGCTTCATTTCGCTTGCCACCGAAACCCCACCGGTATCCGAAATCTGAGCGTCCCTTTCGCTACGGCGACGTTGCCCGTCGCCCAGATGATCGCTTGCGCGCTAGCTGTCGAACATGCTGCCGTGGGCGACGAACTCGCAGCGCCCCTGCAAATGGATACGGTCGTTATCGATGAGCACGGTGACCTCGCCGCCCGGCATGGTTACCGTGACCGACCGGTCGACGTAGCCTGCGCGGAAGGCACTATACGCGGCCGCGCAGCTGCTGCTGCCCGATGCCAGCGTATAGCCCGCGCCGCGTTCCCAAATCCGCAGTTTCAACGTCTGCCTGTCGACGGCGGTACAGAGTTGAACGTTGGTGCCGTGCGGACCGAATGCACGGTGGTGGGCCGCCCAGGCGCCGACACCGCGCGCCAACTCCTCGGTGGCGTCCGGGACGAAGGCGACGGCGTGCGGATTGCCGATGTCGACGCGATCGAAGGTGACAATCGTGCCCTCGGGAGTTTCCAACGTCATCTCATCGAGGGACTTCGCCATTCCCATGTCCACCGACACTTCCCACGGGTCCGTGCTGAGGATCTCGACGGGGCAGGCACCCGCCAGCACTTCGAGCATGAATTTATCGGAGCGCAGATAGTTGCGGCGCAAGTATGCGGCGAACATGCGCAGGCCGTTGCCGCTTTTTTCACACTCGGAACCGTCGGAGTTGAAGATCCGCAAGCTGATTGATGTTTCCGCACCGCGCTCGATGATCCGGTTGGTCGGGCCGAGGAGGACTCCGTCCGCCCCGACACCGAAGTGCCGGTCGCACAAGCGCCGGGCGAGGTCGCTGTCCATCGGACGCTCTAGCTGGTCGGGTTCGACCACGAGATAATCATTACCGAGTGCCTGCATCTTGGTGAAGGGGACCATTGGTCGCTACTCCGGATTCACGTCGTCGCCAGCCAGCCCGCCAGGCAGAGGAATATCGCCCCGGCGACGTTGTTGATGCGGCGACTGTAGTTGTTGCTGGTTTCGGCTATGCGGTTACCGAACATGCCCGACAGGTAACCGATGGGGCCGTCGATGGCGAAGTCGACTACGACGAGGACAAGCCCGAGAACGGCGAGTTGCTGTGGTACGTGTCCAAGGCCTGGATTGGTGAACTGGGGCAGGAATGCGAGATTGAAAAGAATCACCTTGGGATTCAATATGTTGGTGATGGCCGCACTCCGAAACGATGCCAGCACCGGCTTGCGCAGTATTTTCGTGGCGGAAGCCTCGCCGGCCGGCGGCTCGGGGTCCGCGCGAAACGACGAAATCGCAAGGTAGACAAGGTAAATGACGCCGAGCCACTTCAAGCCCTGGTAGACGGCGGGGAACTTATGCACGAGCGCGGACAATCCCAACACCGTGATGACGATGTGGACCGCGAGTCCGGCGGCGACGCCCGCGGCCGCCGCCACCCCCGCGGCTTTGCCGTGCCGAGTGCCGAGCGTGACGATCAAAATCATATCTGGGCCGGGCATGATCACCAGGACGACCGCGGCGAGCATGAACGGCCAGAACAAACTCCAGTCAAGCATCGGTGTCCTCTCGGTCGAGTAGTGCAACGTCGACACTGTTGTCGTGGAAGACGGCTCCGCCACCCAGATCGGCGTCGCGTTCCTCGACCGTGGCGTTCACGGTGGGACCGCCGACGATCTTGGGCCAGCTTCCCTTGGTCATCGCGACCACACCTGGTGGGACCGCGTCACTGATGTCGGCGCAGGTGTCGAATTCGCCGCGGCTGTTGAACACTCGGACCCGGCACCCGGCGCGGATGCTGCGCGGGCGGGCATCCGCCGGGTTCAGGGTGACCGCGGTTCCGCTCGACTTGCCGGCCAGTAGCTCATTGTTGAGAAATGTCGAGTTGAGTGTGTAATGCGAGGCGGTTGCCAGTAGGGACAGCGGATATCGGGCGTTCGCTCCCGACGTTTCCGCGGCAACCTCCGCGCTGAAGTCGCTCGTCGGAAATTCGAACCTTCCGCTCACGGTGCGGAAACCGTCGGCGAAGGGGATGAACTTGTCGGGGTAGTTCAGACGCTGCCAGCCGTGCTCGCGTAACGATCGGACGGTGATGCCATCCAGCGAAGGATGCGTGGAGTCCATCAACTGGCACGCTATGTCGAAGTCGCTGTCGTACAGACACGGTTCCCGCAAACGTAGCCCGGCGGCGATGCGACGGAATATCTCGGTGGTCGACAATGCCTGGCCCGCCGGGGCGACCGCGGGTTCGTTCCACGCGATGTACATATGGCCGTAGCCGTCGTGAATGTCGAGATGCTCGGTCTGCATCGTCGCAGGCAGCACGATATCGGCGTAATCGCAGGTGTCGGTCTGGAAGTGGTCGACGACCACGGTGAACAGATCTTCCCGCGACAATCCTCTGACGACGTTGGCCTGGCCGGGCGCACTGGCTACGGGGTTGGCGCCGTAGACGAACAGCACCTTCACCGGCGGCGACAGGTTCGGATCGTTGAGCGTGTCACCGAGCCGGGTCATGGAGAGCCCGCGCACCGGTTGGGTCCGCAGGTCGTCGCGGTCGAGGGCTGCCCGGTTGAGGCCGAAATATCCGTCGGTCGAATAGGACACCCCACCGCCGTAGCGCCCCCAGTCGCCGGTCACCGCCGACAGACACGCCAGCAACCGCAGGACGTTGCCGCCGCCGGCGTGGCGTTGCAACCCCATCCCCGCACGGATGCCGACCGGGGGCGACGACGCGATCCGGGCGGCGAGCTGCGTGATCACCGATGCCAATACGCCAGTTGTCTTTTCGACGGCGGCAGGCGTGAATTCGGGCAGGCGGCCGCGGAAATCAGCCCACCCGTTGGTCATTGTCGCGAGGTAGTCGGCGTCGACCGCGTCGTGCGCGACCAGTTCGTGGAGCAGACCGAGAACGAGGTGGGCGTCGGTGCCGGGGCGAGGCGCGATGTGCTCGTCGGCGAGTTTGGCCGTCCGGGTCCTGATCGGGTCGATCGCGACTATCCACGCGCCGTGCCTGCGCGCCTGCTGGACGAATTTCCAGAGATGGTGCCCAGAGGTCACGGTGTTGACGCCCCACATCAGCACCAGCCGGGACGCCGCCAACGATTCGGGGTCGATACCCAACGAGGTACCGGTGGACAGCGCGAGCCCTTCCTGGCCGGCGATCGAGCAGATCGTCATGTCATGGCGCGACGCGCCGATCGCGTTCCACAGCCTCCGGCCCGACTTCCCTTGCAGGCCTTGGATATAGCCGAGATTCCCGGTGCCTTGGTAGGGCCAGATCGACTCCCCGCCCCACCGCTCGATCGCGGTTTCGAACTGGTCGGTGATCAGGTCGATCGCCGTGGACCAGTCGACCTCTTCGAACTCGCCCGACCCCTTCGGTCCCACCCGCCGTTTCGGGTTCAGCAGCCGCGACGGTGACCGAGCCTGCTCGAGGTACTGGCCGACCTTGACGCACAGCGCACCCGCGGTGAACGGGTGGTCCTTGCGCCCGGCCAGCTTCACCGGCTCGTCGCCGTCCACGGTGACCGTCCAACTGCAGCCGTCGGGGCAATCCAGTGGACAGGCACCGTGGATCAGCTTTATCGCCGACGAAACCGAGGCGACGCCACCGGGGTCAGCTGACATCGGAGAGGACCGCTTGTTCGTGTTCCTCGCCGTACCAGCGTTCGTCCCACCGCGAGAAGGAGACGATGAGGATGTCGCGGGTACCGGTGGTCGAGCCGTCCGGTTCGATCGGCGTCACGTCGTGATAGACGCGCTGGTCATCGAGGATGACGGCGTCGCCGGCCGCGAGCGTGCCGCGCCAGATCGGGTCGGCGTCCTTCGCGGGCCAGAGACGCATTTCGCCGCCCCGCACATTGTTCCTGCTCAGGATCGAGATGATCACGAACTCGTGACCGTCCTGGTGTATCCCCTCCGGCGTGAGCTCCGCCGACTTGTCGGTCGTGGTCTTGCTCCGGTTCTGGTGGACATTGATCTGCCAGTCGACAGTCTGGTCGAGAAAGCGCTCCTGGTCGACGATGTGTTTGATCGTGCTGACGAAGTCGACGGCGATCGGCGTGTACTCACGAAGGATGCCGCCCGCGACGTTATTGAATTTCTTGAAAGCCGAGTAAGCCCGGTGGGGGAGCAGCTCGAACTGCCATCCCTCGTCACCGGAGTATGTCAGCCGATACTGGGAGAACCGCTTGTACCTGGTGCCGTGCGCCATATAAGGATCGAGTTCGATTTCTTCGTAGCTGGCGAGTACGTCGGCACCGATAGGTGGCAGGGCGACGAACTTGAAGCCACGTTCTTGCAGTTCGGACACAGGTCTTCCTTTCAGTGTGCAGCCCGCTCGACGTTGGGCTGGCCCGGTCAGCCGGCGATACGCACGGTGACGAAGTCGGCTGCCAAAGGCAGTTGGTTGATCAGTTGTGCGCAGGACGGCGCGACGGTGATGGTGCACGGAACGTCGAACACATCCGAGAGTTCGGTGATGGCGACGACGAGATCTCTTTCGTTCTCGTCGAGATCCGCCGTCGTGGCCGAAACACGTAGCTCCGCGGTCTGCATAGTGATGGAAAGGCACCATTCATGGAACGCAGCGGACTCCACGTTGATCTCGCCCTTCCGGACCGCCAGCGTTGTTTCGTCGGCGGCGATCAGCATGAGACGAGCTCGTTCAGGAGCGCATCGAGATAGCGTTGCGAAGTATTCATCCGCGCTATCGCTCCCCAGTAGATGTCACCGGTGGCGCTCGGGTCTTTACGAATCTCCGGCTTGATGACATTTCTGAAGAACCCGCTCGCGTGCCTGGCGTCGATGCCGATGTGCTCCTTGTGGTATTCGCCGTTGCGATCGGAGAGGTGGTTCCGACGCCACGCCTCGAGCAGTTGCGCGCAGCGACGCGGGAACAGGAACTCCGTCACCGCGAAGCTGCCGATGGAGCGGTAGTAGAACCGGGGATTCACCGCCAGCGTCGCCGAGAGGTTCCCGCAGATGAGCGTCTCCACCAGCCGATGCGTGCGGACGAACTCGGGATCCGCTCCGACCTCGCGCATCGCGCTCTCGAACATCGACGTGTGCACCTGGGCGGGGTTGCCGTTGCCCATCTCGTCCCAGTAGTTGCCGGCCAACTCCAGCTTCTGCTGGTTGTCGCAGCCCAACTGCATCAACGCGATGAAGTCGTCGAATCGCGGATCCAGGGCGGTTTCCTGGGCGAGATAGTATCGGATATCCGCGACTCCAGCCGCGGACGGCAGAAAGTCGATGTAGAACGGATGTCGGTTGGCCGGGTGTGCGCGGACCGCTTCTTTCAATTGCTGGACAAACTTATCCGGGTCGTCGGTGAGCGGAACGTGACCCTCGTCCATCCATTGTTCTTCGTACTCGATGACGAAATCCTCGAGGATGGCCTGCACCGGATCGAGAATGCCCTTCCGGTTGCACCATGACTCGTTGGGGCGCGGCTTGGAGAAATATGAACTGTGAATGGATTCCAGTGCGAGATGCAAATCGGTCACGGCATCGATCGAACCTTCGCGTGCTCGCTCGACGGTCTCCTCGGCGATTGCTCTCAGGATTTTCGCCGACTCGGCCGCGGCGTCTCCACTGAACTGCTCATGAATGGATCTGGCGGAGCCGCGCTGGATTTCTTGAACGATATCCGAAAGATTGTGGCCGATGAGTATCGACGCTGTCATATTACCCCCCAAAGGGTTGTCCAATTGTGCTTACGTGCCTCGTCGAACTTCACGCGCCAACCCGTGGTGATGGCCTCGCATCGGCGTCGTGCTCATATTTGTTGACTCAATTGTCAACGAAACGTGTTTGCACCCCTGCTGGAGGAGGTTGGTAACCCCACCGACCCCCCGTGCGGCCCTGATCGGCCGTGCGATGACCATACGGCCGCACCTGTAGCCGAGTCAAGAGTGAGACGTCGATTATGTTGCGCCGCAATGGAAACAAACCGAGATGTCTGGAATCGCCGGCGGGTAGCGAGTTCGCGTATTTATGCGTACAGCATGAATGCACCGAAGCGTTCGGGGTTAGATGAATCCGGATAGGGTGGCGTTGTCGAGGAGGAATAGCACCCCGATATTCGGGGCTTGCATTTGCATTCGGCGGGCGGGGCATCGGTACGGCCAGTCCGACTCGTCGACCGTTGCCGTAAAACATCGGTCGAGACCTGACCTGCGGTGGCAGCGCGCCGTGCGCGGTGGACCGCTCCGTGTACGCGTCCCGGCTCGGTGTGGGCTGGGCGATCCGCGAGCACGGTGCAATCGGCCGAATCGGCACTGGGAGGCGGCGATTCGCTCGTGGCGCCCGAACCTCGCGGCGCGGCGATCACGGAGCGCATTGTTCGCTGAGTGATGACCGCTCATTCTGACTATGGTTAACTATAGTCTGTGAGATCGAGCGAATCGGATGCGGGGAAGACGGATATGGCAACAGCGGTCACGGTCAAGAAGCACATCCTGGAGCTCGGTGGGGCGTTCATGATGTCGCGCGAGGCAAGAGAATTCGGACAGGCAACCGGGGTGGACGGATTCCATGGCCCTTACACCCGTGGCCGCGGTGGCGTGCTCGGTGACGTGGATGCCGATGTGGTCACCGCGGCGTTCGGGTTCTTCGCGCCGGACCGGGTTCGGTCGGCCTGGGAATCGGTATCGATCCCGCCCGCCGACGCCGCCACCGGCTACCTCGCCGCCTGCCAGGACTTCGGCAAGCGCAAGCTTGCCGCGTTCCCGGACGCGGACAGGCTGGCGGAACTACTGCAGGCGGTCGTGACCGCGGGGTCGCCTGCCGGGCTGGCATTGTTCGCAGGCTGGCGAGCAATGCCGTTGCCGCAGAACGGCTCTGCCAGAGTTCTGCAGTTGGTGCATGTCCTTCGCGAACTGCGTGGCGGGCTGCATCTCATGGCGCTCGCCGCGAACCGGCTGACGCCCTCGCAAGCGGTCCTCATCGCCGGGTCGCCCATGCTCGACGGGCCCGATCAAGCCCGTCTGCTCGGCTGGCCGGAACCGTTCGAGGAGATCACCGCCGAGCAGCGCGATCGCTGGTCGGCCGCAGAGGCCTTGACCGACGTCCTGGCGCAGCCCTACTTCGAGGTGCTCGACGAGGCCGAGCAGCAGGAACTGGCCACCCTGATCGCCGCCGCCCACCGCGTCGCGCTGACTCGCTGAGTCTCTCGACGGCAGGGAATCCGCTGGTCCGATGTGGTGCGGCGGGGGATGGTCGTTGGCGTCCGGGTCGGCGCAGGCTGGATCGGCTACCCTGGGCGCTGCACTGGAGATTGTCGGATGTGAGGAAGATTTATGGGAAGCGTTGTCCTCGACGTTGTCGCGTTGCTCGCCAATCGTGCGGCGATGTTCTGGAATTGGATGGCCACCGGGTCGTCGGGGTTCCCGCCGCTGTGATTGCACGCTGAACGGATAGTTTGGGAACGCCCTGGTCATTCGACCGGGGCGTTCGCGTTTCCGCCTGCGGCATACCCTCGCGGTCTGGTGCGGCGTGAGAATCTGCTGGGCAGTTACTGATTGCCGCCGGGTTAGGGATTTCGCCGTCCATCCGGGTATACCCCCCGTATGTTGAGCACCGTGAGCACTGCCGGAACCGCGCGCCGCACCCCGAGTTGGTTCGCCCTCTGGATGGGGCTCCTGACAGCCCTGATCGTCGTGTGCTGCCTAGCCTTGTTCTGGCAGTTGGCCGCCGAAGGCACCTTCCCCGTCCAGGTAGTCCTGTGGTCGGCCATCGGCATACTCGGCGCGGTCGCGCTGCTGTTCGGCCTCATCGGCCTGTTCCGCTACCGCTCCTTCTTCTACAGCCTGATCGCCCCCCTCGTGATCGCCGTCTTCGCCGCCGTCGTCTGGTACGACCTCCCCGAAACCACCGGCTGGAAACTCTCCCGCGACATCCTGCAAACCCAAGCCACCGACTGCGCCAACCCCGGCAACCGAACCCGCCTGGGCGTCTACACCATCACTTACATCACCCGCCGAGACGGCGGCTGCCTCTTCTACACCCAAGGCGAAGAATCCAACTCCGCCAAGGGTTTCGCCTACTTCCCCGACAATGCCCCGCCCTACCTCGGCACCCCCACCTCCGGAATCGGCTACGAACACTTCCAAGGAAACTGGTACCGCTTCACCGAAGAGTCCTGACCTAGCGGCGCCCGCGGCGGTGATTACGACCGAAGCCTGCGATTGGCGAACGGCAGGGAACGCCTGGCTCCACTGGATTCGGCTTGCACGTCGCCCAGTAGAACGCGTCAGGGCAGTGGTGCGGCACCTCGTTGGGCGAGCAGCACACCCATCAGCCCGGCCTCCTGCCCCTGCGCGTGGATCATCGAACGCGCGCTCTCCTTCACCGGCCCGGAGGGCAGCAGGTGGTCGGCGGCCTGCGCCATCAGGATCCCGCCTTGATGGTGGCGAAACATCAACTGCAGGAACAGGATCTCGGCGTCACGGCCGCGCGCGGCGGCGAGCGCATCGAGTTCCGCCATGGTCGCCATCCCCGGCATCACGCTATCCGACGGCTTCGCCACGGATTGCGCGACCGGCGCCGAATGCTGGTGCGGCAGAGCCTCATCGGTGTGCATCCACGCCATCGGCCGCGCGGGCACCGGCGAGGCGTTGGCCAACCGCAACCAGCCGAGCATGGTGCCTATCTCGAGCCGCTGGGTGTCGTCGAGCTGCTGGGTCAACCGCGACACCGCCGGGTCGACCGCGCGATCGAGGCGTTGCGCCATGATCAGCGCCTGCTGATGGTGCGCGGTCATGTCCTGCACGAAGCCGATCTCGACGGCACTGAGAACCGGTGCGGCCGTGTGTGCTTCCGGCAGGACGAGCGGGCGCAGCGCGGCACCGAGCACCAGTAGCGCGAAGGCCAGGGAGGCGAGCGCGGCGCCGCGCATCCAGCGTGGCATCGCTACGACCCGACGATCGACTCTTGGTCCGCCGGCGGCGTATACACGTCGTTCTCCAGCTGCAACACCATGAATCCGTTGTCGGAGCAGGTGACGTACAGTTGCGAGCCACGCCATTCCGGCGGCGAGAGGCACCAGTCGGTGGAGACGTCGCCGAAGGCGAGCCTGCCGGTGCGCGGGGTGAGCGCGTCCGACGGATTGAACTGCCCTTCCAGCACTGCGCGAATCGCGGGCGGTGCACTCATCAACGGCACCCCGATGATCGAGGCGAGCGCGTGCGGTGAATTCCACAGGCTGAGGTTCTGGCCGGTGCGGGCCGGCGGGTTGAAGTAGGCGATCTCCCGAATGTCGAACGGGTCGCGCACATCGAAAACCCGGATACCGGAGGAGATCCAGCCGCAGGCGAGCGCCGTCGGATTGTCCCGGCGGTCGGCGGTGCAGTAGTGCGATTCGTAGGCGAAAGCCGAACCGCCCATGGACGACCCGATATTGCTGTCGATGTGCTGCGGCAGGTTGATCTCCAGCTTGATCTTCGCGGCGACCTTCGGCTTGGTGTCGTCGGAGATGTCGATGAGTTTCACACCGCCCGAACCGCCTTCGTCGACGGTGTAGAGGTAGGGCTTGCCGTCGTAGGTCACCGGAATGCTGTGCTGGGTCGCCCAGCCGTCGGTCCAGAACACCCGGCCGATATGGAAGACCTGCGGGTTCGGATCGCGGCGCTGCACCGCGCTGATGTCGAGCACGGTGAAGCCGCCGAGCGCGGAGATGTACATCCGGTTGCCGTCCGCGCTGATGCCGAAGCCGTGCGCCTCGATCCCGGTCAGGCCCTGCCAGACGACGTGCGGGTTGGCCGGGTCGGACAGATCGATCGCGCTGACGAAACCGGGGGCGATTCCGGAGGCCCAGTAGGTGTTGCCGTCGGGGGAGAAGCCGCCTTCGTGCGTCGTGATCGGCAGTGGCATCAGCATATTCGTGCCTGGGCCGGGATTGAGCAGGCGCGGATGCGCGCAGTCGGAAATGTCGTAGACCGACAGGTAGCCGACGCCCGTGCCGACCGGAACGCCGGTGCCGACCAGCAGCTTGCGCGCGGTGTTGACCTTCAGGCTCTCCCAGGTCCCCGCGAGCATCGCGGGTTCGGTGAGGTTGGCGGTGGGTCGCGGGTTCGCGGGGTCGGACGCGTCGACGACCTGCACGCCGCGGCCCTCGCTGATCAGGTCGCCGGGGAAGAAGGAACCCATGTAGGAGCAGTGCTCGAAGCTGGTCGAGGTGATGCCCGCGCCGCGCCCGGCGAAGCCGCCAACGAACGACATGTTGCAGCGGTAGCCCTGGGTGCTGCGTCCACTGTCCCGGTCGGCCGCCGTGACGTCGCCCTGCATGCCGTTCTCCGGGAGCGAGCCCGGCCCGCAGTCGGCCCGGGGGACCGAGGTGCGGCCGACATCCAGGAACTCCTGGACCGCGTTCTGGATGTCGGACTGTAGGTCGGCCGACGCGCTGCTCGGCAGCGTCAACACGGCGGCCAGGCCGACCGTGACCAGGGCCAATGGTTTGAAACGCCGCAGGCTCGTCAATGAGCGCATCGTCGGACTCCCCAACCTTCATCGGGTGTTGCTTCTGTCATCCCTCCGCTGACTGGGACAGCTCGGGGAACTGACTGAATGGTAGTAACTACCGTTAACTTATGCGGGAGGTTTTGCGGAAATTCGACGAACTAGCTGGTTGGGGCAGTCTTGGGGCACCGTCTGGGGCGGAAGATGGAAGGGTCGGTGCGGATACGCGAAAGGTCTGACCCGGCCAACTCGCAAGGGGTCAATCTGCGGGCCGCTGCGCCACGTCGTAGGCGAGCAGATCTTCGCAGGCCGCGAGCAGCGCCCGCCGCAACTCCGCCGACTGCTCCGCCAATACGGACTGCGACCGCACGTATTCCGCACGCCCGGAAGGTGTCTCGATACGCACCGGCGCATACCCGTACTCCGCCAGATCGTAAGGACTGGCCCGCATATCCAGTTCCCGTGCGGCGCAAGCCAGTTCAAAGCAGTCCAGGATCAGCGCGGAGGAAACCAGTGGGACCAGCTTGAACCCCCACTTATAGAGGTCCATATTCGCGTGCAGGCACCCGGGCTGTTCCCGGCTGACCTGATCGGCGCGCGTCAGCGGCTCGATATTGCGCCCCACCGCGTCGGGCGTGAAGAACCGGAACGCGTCGAAGTGCGTGCAGCGCAGCGACATCGACTCGACCACCTCGTCGGTGCCGGACCGGCCCAGCCGCAGCGGCACCTGCTGATGCCGGACATCGTCGGTGCGATACACCATCGCCCATTCGTGCAATCCGAAGCAGGACAGCTGCGCGGGCCGGGCCGCGGTGGCGCGCAACAGGTTCGCGATGAACTGGATGGTGTCGCGACGACGCGCGAGATAGCCGGGGTCCGCCGTGAAAATCGATGAATCCGCATCGAGCCGGTGGTATCCGCGCGCCCCGTCGTATTCGCGGGCACCCGCCAGTCCGACGCCGAACCCCGGATGCCAGCGCCGCAACTGGGCGGGCTTGTGCCCGTAATAGGTGAACAGGAAGTCGATCACCGGATGCGACGACCCGGCCGCCCGCCGTTCGACATACGGGCCAACCAATCGTTCCACCCGATCCAGGTGCGCCGCGGCCTGCGCGCGCCACTGCGCTTCGGCCAGGACGACAACCTCCGACCCGGTCATTCGATGATCCGGTGCGTCCCGTCGCGGACGGTGCCGACGAACTCTTCCACCAGATCTTCCAGCGCCACAATGCCCGTGGTGTTGCCGCGGGCATCGACGACCCGACCCAGGTGACTGTTCGTCCGGCGCAACCTGGCCAACGCCTCGTACAGCGGGGTGTGCATGCTCAGCGTCGGCAACGGCCGAATGTCGGTGCGCGGAATGGGCGTCGTCGGCCCCGCGTTCTCGTCGGCGACCTTGTCCAGCACATCCTTGACGTGCATGTAGCCCACCAGCGACCCGTCGCTCGCGCGCACGGGGTAGCGGGAGAACCCGGTCTCGGCGACCGCACTCTCGATGTCGCCGAGGGTGGTTCCGTTGCCGCGCAACGGGACCGTCCTGGTCGTCGCCAACGGCACCATCACATCGGCGACCATCCGTTCGCTGGTGCCGAGCGCCTGGGTGAGCCTGCGGTGTTCCTCCTCGTCGAGCAGGCCCTCCGAGCGCGACTCGCCGATCATCTCGGCGAGTTCCACCGAGGAGACGGTCGCCTGCAACTCGTCCTTCGGCTCGATCCGCAGCATCCGCAGCGTCAGATTCGCACAGAGGTTGTAGAAGGCGATCAGGGGGCGGGCCACGCGCAACCACATCAGGTGCACCGGAACGAGCAGCAGCGCACTGCGTTCCGGCCCGGCGAGCGCGATGTTCTTCGGAATCATCTCGCCGAACAGGATGTGCAGCACCACCACGATGGCGAGGGCGATAGCGAACGCGATCGGATGCAGCAGCTGCTCGGGCATGCCGAGGAAATCGAACGGACCCTCCAGCAGGTGGGCCACCGCGGGTTCGCCGACGCGACCGAGCAGGATCGAGCAGATGGTGATGCCGAGCTGCGCGGCGGCGAGCATCATCGACAGGTTCTCGCCCGCCCGAATCACGATGTCGGCGTTGCGCTTTCCCTGCGCGGCGAGTGCTTCCAGGCGATCGCGGCGCGCGGAGATCAGCGCGAACTCGGCGGCGACGAAGAAGCCGTTGCCTGCGAGCAGCACGACGGTGAGCAGGACACCGAACAGGTCACCCATGGCTGTGCTCCTGCTCCGGCTCGGCCTGTAGCTGCCGGAACGCGAGGTCGTCGGGGGCGACCGGCAGCAACCGGACCCGGTCTATCCGGCGTCCGTCCATGCGCTCTACCCGCGCGATCCACCCGCCGGTGCTCGGCTGGTCGCCCGAAGACCATTGCTGGGAACGCGGATTCGGCAGCACGACCTCGTCACCGGCCTCCGGGATGCGGCCGAGCCTGGTGAGCACGAGCCCGCCGAGGGTCTCGTACTCGCCTTCGGGGGCGTCGTATCCGGTGGCGCGGGAGACCTCGTCGATGCGCAGCAGGCCGGAGCAGTCCCAGCCGTCGGCGACCCGGCGCACATCGAGTTCTTCCTCGTCGTGCTCGTCGCGCACGTCGCCGAGGATCTCCTCGATGATGTCCTCCATCGTGACGATGCCCGCGGTGCCGCCGTACTCGTCGACGACCAGCGCGACCTGCATGCCGTCGGCGCGGATTCGTTCGAGCACCTCGTCGCCGTCCAAGCTGGCGGGCACGATCGGGACCGGGTGGGCCAGCATCTGCAGCGGAATGGTGCGGCGCACGTTCGCGGGATGGGTGAACGCCTGCTTGATGTGCACGACGCCGAGGGTGTTGTCCAGGTCGCCGTCGATCACCGGGAAGCGGGAGTAGCCGGTGCGGCGGGCGGCGTCGATCAGGTCGGCGATGGTGTCCAGCTTGTCCAGCGCCTCGATCTTCACCCGCGGCGTCATCAGTTCCTCGGCGCTGCGCTCGCCGAACTGCAGCGACCGGTCGATCACCAGGGCGGTGCGCTGGTCGAGCGAGCCGCGCAGCGCGGACGTGCGCACCAGCGAGCCGAGTTCCTGCGGCGAACGCGCCGAACGCAGTTCCTCGGCGGGCTCGACGCCGAGCCTGCGGACGACCCAGTTCGCGGTGTTGTTGAGGAAATGGATCAGCCACTTGAAGATGACGGAGAAGGCGACCATCGGCGGCGCTGTGGTGCGCGCGGTGGCCAGCGGCTTGGCGATGGCGATGTTCTTCGGCACCAGCTCGCCGTAGATCATCGACAGCGAGGTGGCCAGGACCAGGGCGAGCGTCAGGGAGACGCCGCGGGCGGCGCCGTCGCTCAGTCCGACGCCGGTGAACAGCGGGTTCAGTAGCCGCGCCAGCACCGGCTCGGCGATATAGCCGGTGATCAGTGTGGTGATGGTGATGCCGAGCTGCGCGCCGGACAGCTGGAACGACAGTGTCCGATGGGCTTGGCGGACCATCCGCGCGCGGACGTCACCGTCGCGCGCGTGCGCCTCCACGGTGCTGCGTTCCAGCGCGGTGAGCGAGAATTCGGCGGCGACGAAGAGGGCGGTGCCTGCCGTGAGAGCGATGAACCCCAGCAGGCTGAGCACCGTGAGTGCGACGGACATCGTCAGCACCCGCCGAACGAGACGGGGAACCGCACGGCGCGGAATGGGGCTGGGGGAAGGAGGACGCCGGGTTTGTCACCCGGCTCGGTAGAGGAGCCCTCCTGTGCTGCGCCCTCGGACGCGGGTGACAACTGGATCCTTTCGCAAGCCGAAGATGTGTTGCCGGAGACCGGCAACCCCTATGTTACCGGCCCACGCGTCGAGTCGCGTGGGCCGGTGGTCGTGCCGTCTCGGCGTGTCTCACCAACCGCTGGGCAGCGGGCGTCCCTCGGCGAAACCGGCGGCCGACTGCACGCCGAGCACCGCCTTGTCGTGCAACTCGGCCAGGCTGCGGGCGCCCGCGTAGGTGCACGCGCTGCGCACGCCGGAGCAGATGTGGTCGATGAGGTCCTCCACGCCGGGGCGCTCGGGGTCGAGGCGCATGCGCGAGCTGGAGATGCCCTCCTCGAACAGGGCCTTGCGGGCCCGGTCGAACGCGCTGTCGGTGGCGGTGCGGGCCGCGACGGCGCGCTTGGACGCCATGCCGAAGCTTTCCTTGTAGGCGTTGCCGTCCCGGTCCAGGCGCAGGTCGCCAGGGGATTCGTAGGTGCCTGCGAACCACGAGCCGATCATCACGTTGGACGCACCCGCGGCCAGCGCCAGCGCGACGTCGCGCGGGTGCCGCACGCCGCCGTCGGCCCAGATGTGCACGCCGAGTTCCTTGGCCGCGGCGGCACATTCGGCGACCGCGGAGAACTGCGGGCGGCCGACGCCGGTCATCATCCGGGTGGTGCACATGGCGCCGGGGCCGACACCGACCTTGATGATGTCGGCGCCGGCGGCGGCCAAATCGCGAGTGCCCTGCGCGGACACCACATTGCCCGCCACCAGCGGCACGCCGAGGCCGAGATCGCGTACGGCGCTGAGGGATTCGAGCATCTTGGCCTGGTGGCCGTGCGCGGTGTCCATCACCAGCACGTCGGCGCCCGCGTCGACCAGCGACTTGGCCTTGGCGACCACGTCACCGTTGATGCCGACCGCGGCGGCGACGCGCAGCTGGCTCTGGTTGTCGACGGCGGGCTGGTAGATCCCGGCGCGGACCGCGCCGGTGCGGGTCATCACGCCGGCCAGCGTGCCGTCCTCGGCGGTGAGCACCGCGAGCTGGGCATGCTTGGCCTCGAGCAGTTCGAAGATGTCGCGCGGGGAGGTGCTGGCGGGGGCCTGCACGAAATTGGTGATCGCGACGTCGCGCAGCCGGGCGAACCGGTCCACATCGGTGCAGGACGCCTCGGTGACGACCCCGACCGGGCGGCCCGCGTCGACCACGATGACGGCGCCGTGGGCGCGCTTGTGCATCAGGGCGACGGCCTCGGACACCGAACGTTCCGGGTCGAGGGTGACCGGGGTGTCGGCGGTGAGCGAGCGGCTCTTGACGAACGCGATGGTGTCGGCGGCCGCGCTGATCGGCAGATCCTGCGGCAGCACCACGATGCCGCCGCGGCGGGCCACCGTCTCGGCCATCCGACGACCCGCGACCGCGGTCATATTGGCCACGACGATGGGAATGGTGGTGCCGGACCCGTCGACGGTGGAGAGGTCGACATCGAACCGTGAGGCGACATCCGTCCGATTAGGGACGAGGAAGAGGTCGTCGTAGGTCAGGTCATACGGCGGCTGATGGCCAGGGAGAAACTGCACTTAACCGATGATAACCAAGTCCGGCCGGTAGCGCGCAATTCTCCAGCACTCGCCGGAGACGTACCTCACAGCGCGTGACGGGCACGCTGGCAGGGCGGACGGCGTCGCCTGCCCCGTCGACCGGCCCACCATCGGCGCCCGCAACGTCGGAGCGCGCCCACAGCGAACCGGAGCCATCCGCCGTGGCATGGAGTGGGGGTCAGGCGGTGGCTTGGGCGCTCGATAGGCGGATTGTGGTGGCGCACATGACGAGCACGGCGAGGGCGGTGATGGCGAGGCCGAAGGTGTTGGTGCGGAAGCGTTCGTCGAGGACGGTGACGCCGATGAAGGCTGCGGCGAGTGGCTCGGCGATGGTGACCGCGGGCAGGGACGCCGCGAGGGGGCCGGCTTGGAATGCTCGCTGTTGCAGGTAGACGCCGGTGAGGCCGGCGGCGGCGAGGGCCCAGGTCTGCCAGCTGCCGAGTACATCGGTGAGGCCGTGTTCGAACAGGGCGGTGACGTAGGAGGTGAGGGCGGCGGCGACGCCGTAGAGCGAACCGCTCGCGGCGCCGAGGAGCAGGGCGCGGCGGCTGGGGGCGGCGCTGCGGACGCCGATGAGCGTGGTTGCTCCGATGAGCGCGGCCAGGACAGCGAGCGGCAGCAGCCAATGGTGCAGGGGCGCATCGATATTGCCTGCGGACGGGTTGCCGACGAGGAGGAAACAGGCCAGGGCCGCGGTGAGCGCGAGCGCGGTCGCCCAGGTGCGTGCGCTGATCCGGCGGCCGTTGAGTGTGGCGGCCAGCGGTAGCGCGAATACCAAGGCGCTCACCAGGATTGGTTGCACCAGCAGGACCGAGCCCAACGCGAGCGCGGCGACCTGCATCGCGTATCCGCCGACATCGCCGGCTATGCCGGCCCACCAGCGCGGGCTGCGCAGCAGTGCCCGGACGAGCGAATCACCCTCGGGGACCGCGGCCGCCGCCTGTTGCTGCGCGACCGCGGCCACCGCGAAGAACAGCGCTGCCAGCAGTGCGCAAGCCACCGCACCCACCGGATGGTTGGTCACGACCGTCAGTTTGCCCCACGGTTGCGAGTCCCCGGCGAGTGCTCCGGGCGCACGGCGCGTCGCCGTGCGTTCCCGGGCGTGTCGCCGCCGGTGGTCCCACCTGAGCCGGTCCTGCGGCTCCGTCCGCCCCCGCCTTTGGCCGACCCGGCCCCACGCGCGCTCGACCCGGCCCCACGCGCGCTCGAACCGGCCCCACGCGCGCTCGAACCGGTGCCAGTCGATGAACCGGCAGCGCGACCGCCCGAGCCATCCGCGCCCGACCGGCCCTTCGAACCCTGATCGCGCGACGACCCCTTCGCCGAACCATCCTTACGTCGATCGGCCGCCGCATGCTCCGCCCGCACCGGCGCACCCCCGCCGCGCGTCTCACCCGAGCGCCGCCCCGCGCCGGAGCGTCGGCGACCGGTTCCCGAATTACTCTCCGCGACAGGCTGCTTGGGCGGCGCGGGGGCGGCCACCGGAATCCCGGAAGGCTGGCGCGCGCCGGTGATCTCGATCAGCCGACGATCGCCGGGCCGGACATCGATCCCCACGATCTCGACACCCGCTTTGCGAGTCATCGCCTCGACCTCGCGGCGTTCCTCGTCCATCACCAGCGTGACGACCACCCCGTCCTCGCCCGCCCGCGCGGTCCGCCCGGCGCGATGCAGATACGCCTTGGACTCCGCGGGCGGATCGACGTGCACCACCAGGGAAATATTGTCGACGTGGATACCGCGCGCCGCGACATCGGTGGTGACCAGCACCGGAACCGACCCGTCCGCGAACGCCGCCAGCGTGCGCGTCCGGTTGTTCTGCGCCTTGCCGCCGTGCAGCGCGCCCGCCGCGACGCCTGCCCCGCGCAGCTGCTTGGCCAGCCGGTCGGCGCCGTGTTTGGTGCGCACGAACATGATGGTGAGCCCGTCGCGCGCGGCGATCTCGGCGGCGACGGACCGCTTGGCCAGCTTGTCGCGCACGAAGAGCAGGTGGTGCGTCATCGTGGTGACCGACGCCGACGCGGGCGCGGTGGAGTGGGTGACGGGGGAGCGCAGGTACCGCTTGACGAGCTTGTCCACCTCACCGTCCAGCGTGGCCGAGAACAGCAGGCGCTGACCGTCTTTCGGCGTTTGATCGAGCAGCTTGGTGACCTGCGGCAGGAAACCCATATCGGCCATGTGATCGGCCTCGTCCAGCGCGGTGATCCGCACATCGGACAGCCCCGCCGAGCCCTGCGCGATCAGATCGGCGAGTCGTCCCGGTGTGGCGATGAGCAGATCGACGCCGCGGGCGAGCCGCTCGGCCTGCCGCCGGATCGGCGCGCCGCCGACCACCGAGGCGACCCGCAGGCCCGTCGCGAGCGCGGGTCCGTCCAGCGCCCGTTCGATCTGCGCGGCCAGCTCGCGGGTGGGCACCAGCACCAGCCCGCGCGGCCGCCCCGGCTTGGTCGAGCCGCCGGCGAGCCGGGCCAGCATGGGCAGCCCGAACGCGAGGGTCTTGCCGGACCCGGTCGGGCCGCGGCCGAGCACATCCTTGCCCGCCAACGCATCCGGCACCGTCGCGGCCTGGATGGGAAACGGTGCCTCGATGCCGTCGTTGCGCAGTGCCTGCACGAGCACGGCGGGCAGGCCCAGGTCCATGAAGGTCACGGTGGGCGCCGCGGCGACGGGTGTCGAGGGGGTCACGGGTGCTGTGTGCCTTTCGTAGGACGCGCTCGTGCTCGGACAACGCGTTGTTCGGTGGGGCGGTGCGGGGTGCACCGCGCGCTGCGGAAGAACAGCAGCGCGAGGAGACGATGCGGCCGGCCGAGTAGCAGGCCAAGTGTCCAGGATACGTCCTACGAACCGCTAGCCGCGGAACAGGCGTTCGAGCTCCACCAGCCAGGGCACCGCGACGGCCATGGTCGGCACGACGAGGATGGCGGCCGAGCCGAGATACGCGGCGGTGGCGACCCGGACGTCACCGATCCGCCCGGTGAGGCGCTGGATGCGAATGAGGGTGGTCGGCCCGCCCGCGGCGAGCGCGCCCTGGGGCGCGGTGGATTTCGAGCAGGCGACGAGCGCGCGCGCCAGCGGCTTCGGCCCGGTCACCTTCACCGCGGAGTCGTCGGCGAGCAGTTCGATGAGCAGCTTCACCGAGCCGAGCGCGGCCTTGCTTCGCACGAATCGCGGAAACGCTTCGTGCACCGCGGTGAACGCCTCGAGCACCAAATCGTGCCTGGCGCGCAGGTGTGAGCGTTCGTGGCTGACGATCGCGGTGATCTCCGCGTCGTCCAGGTTGGTCAGGGTGCCTTCGCTGATCACCACGCGCTGGCGCAGACCTGGCAGGCAGTAGGCGATCGGTTCGGTCGCGGCGAGCACCCGGATATCGGAGGCGCGGCGGCGCGGACCGCTCTGATCGAGCAGGTCGACGAGCATCCGGTGCCTGGCCCGTCGGCGCCGCGTGTGCACGCCGACGCGGACGATCGCGTAACAGAGCCGCGCGCCGACCAGCAGGGTCAGCGCGAACACGAAGACGTAGGCCAGCCACAGCGGTAACCCGAGCGCGTCGATCTCGCGGGTGGGTGCGGTGGTCGGCCTGCCGTCGGGTCCGGGCACCAGCAGTTCGGCGGCGATGGCCAGGCCGGAGCCGAACGCGCTGAGCACGGCGGCCAGCGCGATGGCCTGCCAGAGCACGAGCGCGGCACGGGGCGTCCGGTATGTCCAGGTCGCCCGGCTGAGCAAGGCCGGGGCAGGCCCCGCGAGAAGCAATGCGAGTCCGGCGAATACCGGCGCGGTTGCGTTCATCGACTCAGCTCACTGCGTTGGGGGCAAGGTCGCGAGGAGTCTACTGCGGGGGCGGTG
Organism: Nocardia sp. NPDC052316; assembly: GCF_044547795.1. Taxonomy (NCBI): domain Bacteria; kingdom Bacillati; phylum Actinomycetota; class Actinomycetes; order Mycobacteriales; family Nocardiaceae; genus Nocardia; species Nocardia sp. NPDC052316. Next base: position 1,119,674 of record NZ_JBIUBB010000002.1, on the reverse strand, counting down.
TGTCCTCGTTCGCTTCGAGCTTAGCGAGTGCTTCGCGAAGTGCGGCAGCCTCATCCTTGCCGACCTGTTCCACGAAGTGCACCAGCGCGGCGGCGCGGCTGCCCGCGGCGTCGGCCTGTTGTAGTGCGTCCACCATGAGGCTGGCGACCAATTCGTCCCTGCTGTGCACGGGCGCGTAGCGATGCGCACGGTCGTCCCGCTGCTGGACCACGAGGTTCTTCTTCGCGAGTCGTTGCAGCACCGTCATCACCGTGGTGTACGCGAGCTCGCGGCGTGCGGCCAATGCCTCGTGCACCTGCCGGACTGTCTGCGGTTCATCGGTCGACCACAACTGGTCCATGACCGCTTTCTCGAGTTCACCAAGTCCTGCCATTCCACAATTTTACGGACTCAACGACGCGCATGCGTACTACAGGGTGTCGTAACTATGGAATAGCTGGTGTGGTATTTGTCATACGGTGGTGGATTCGGGCATGACGGGCCCGCCTGCCTTGCCGAGAACGTGGCGTGTTCCGATCGGCACCACCATCGGCCTGCCCGACACCGGATCCTCCAGAACCGAGGCGTCGAGGTCGAAAACCTCGCGCAGCAGCGCGACGTCGATGATGTCGGCGGGTTTGCCCTGCGCGACGATGCGGCCCTCGCGCATGACGATCAGCTCGTCGCTGTAGCGGATCGCCAGATTGAGATCGTGCAGCACCATCACCACGGTGCGGCCGAGCTCGGCGTGCAACCGGTCGACCAGGTCGAGCACGTCCACCGCGTGCGCGAGGTCGAGATAGGTGGTCGGCTCGTCGAGCAACAGGATGTCGGTGCCCTGGGCCAGCGCCATCGAGATCCAGGCCCGCTGGCGTTGTCCGCCGGAGAGCTCGTCGAGCGCGCGGTCGGCCAGATCGGCGATGCCGGTCTGCGCGAGCGCGGTCATCACCTCGTCCTCGTCGGCGGCCGACCACTGCCGGAACCACGACTGGTGCGGATGCCGCCCGCGCGCGACCAGATCGGCGACGGTCAGTCCCTCCGGCGCGACCGGCGACTGCGGCAGCATGCCGATCACCCTGGCCACGTCCTTGGTCTTCATCGTCGAAATGGCCTTGCCGTCCAACAACACTCGGCCCATCTGCGGGCGGAGCAGCCGGCCGAGCGAGCGCAGCAGGGTTGACTTGCCGCAGCCGTTGGGGCCGATCACCGTGGTGATCACGCCGGGCGCGATATCGAGGGTCAGCCCGTCGATGATCACCCGGTCGCCGTAGGCGAGCGTGACGTCGTCGGCGGCGAGCCGGGTCGGCGCCGATTCCGCGGTGGTCGCAGCGTCTGTGGTCATGACAGGGTCGCCTTCCGATTCATTCGCACGAGCAGGTAGAGCAGGAACGGTCCGCCGAAGGCCGCGGTGACGATGCCAACGGGCAGGTCGGCCGGGAAGATCGAGCGCGACGCGACATCCGCGCCGACCACCAGGATCGCACCGGTGAGCGCCGACCCGATCAGCGGTTCGCCGGGGGTGCGCAGCAGTCGCCGTGCGATCTGCGGCGCGGACAGCGCGACGAAACTCACCGGCCCGACGGCCGCGGTCGCCACCGAGGCGCCGACCACCGCCGCGCCGATCAGGATGGCCTGCTGGGTTTGGATGCGCACCCCGAGCGACCGGGTGGTGTCGGCGCCGAGCCGCAGCGCGGCCAAGGTGCGGGCCGAGCCGAGCGCGACGACCACCACCACGGCCAGCGCGAATGTCGCTGGGAGCAAACCGGATCGATCGGCGTTGTTCAGGGATCCGTTGAGCCACAACTGGGCTCGCTGCGCGTCTTGCAGCGTGGCGCGGGTGAGCAACCAGCTGATGCCGGCCAGCAACAAGGCGTTCATGCCGACGCCGATCAAGACCAGCCGCAAACCCGTGACGCCCCGATCGCCGGTCGGACTGCGGCCCCAGGCCAGCAGGTAGATGGCCACGGCGGTGAGCAGACCGCCGCCCAGCGCGGCCAGCGGCGCGCCGAAGGTGGCGAGTAGCCCGGTACCCCCGCCGCCGATCACCACCACCGCGACCGCGCCGAGGCTGGCGCCGCTGGTGATGCCGAGCATGTCGGGTGCGGCGAGCGGGTTGTGCAGGATGGACTGGGTGATCGCCCCCGCGAGCCCGAGCGCGGCCCCGACCACCAGGGCGGTGAGCGCCCGCGGCAGCCGGGAGTCGAGCACGATGAACCGTTGGGCTCGGGTGCCACCGCCGGTGAGCACGTCGATCACCCGGTCGAGCGGGATGTGCGATTCGCCGGTGGCGATGTCCAGGCAGAAGCACAGCACCAGCAGCGCGGCCAGCGCGAGGACGACGAGCACCATCACCGGACGCAACACCACCGAGGCGGGCCCGACCCGCAGTGCGGGCCGTGCGCTCTGGGTCTTCAGCGACAGTGTCACAGGCTCACCAACTTCCGACGTCGGACGAACGCGATGAAGAACGGCGCGCCGACCGCGGCCAGCATCACGCCGACCTGCAACTCGCCCGGCTTGGCCACGACACGTCCGACGATGTCGGCGATCAGCAGCAGCAGCGCGCCGAACAATCCGGAGTAGGGCACCAGCCAGCGGTAGTCCGGTCCGGTGATCACCCTGGCCAGGTGGGGCACCACCAGGCCGAGGAACGCGATCGGCCCGACCGCCGCGGTCGACGCGCCGGACAGCAGCACGATCGCGGCCAGTCCGAGCGCACGACTGCGGCCGATGTTCACGCCGAGCCCGCGCGCCACGTCGTCGCCGAGGCTGAGCAGATTCAGGCCCGGGGAGGCCATGAGCGCGAGCACCAGGCCGAGGGACAGGAATGGCAGCACCTGCCATAACACCGAGGCGTCGCGGCCGGCGACGGTGCCGACGACCCAGAACCGGTAGGTATCCAGCGCCGCGGGATCCAGCAGCACAATGGCGTTCGTCATCGCCTGCAAAAATGCGGTGACTGCCGCGCCGGCCAGCACCAGGCTCAACGGGCTCGCCTTGCCGCCGCCGATGGCCGAGGCGCTGAACACCACCACCCCGGCGATCAGCGCTCCGGCGAAGGCGAACCAGATGTACTGCTCCGGCGCGGTGAACGCGAACAGGTAGATGCTCAGCGCCGCGAGAAACGCCGCGCCGGAGTTGAGTCCGAGTAGCCCCGCGTCGGCGAGCGGGTTGCGCGTGTAGCCCTGGATCAGCGCGCCCGCGATGCCGAGGGCGAGTCCGGTGACCAGCGCCAGTGCCGTGCGAGGGAGTCGAAGTCCACGTACGATTTCCTCAGCGGTGGAGCCGGCCGGGCAGCTGAACGGTCCGCCCTGGCAGGTGAGTGCGTTGTGCAGCGCGTCGTAGACGGTGCCCGGCGCCAGCGACCTGGTGCCGATCGCGATGCTGGCAACCACGGTGAGCAGGAGCAGAGCGGTCAGGACGAGCAGGCCGGATAGCCGACGCCGCCGTGCGTTGCCAAGCGTGGTCACGGTGACGAACTACTCCTGAGATTCGTTGTAGCAGAGTACTGGTTGGTCTGGTAAGCCTAACCTATCTTGCGGTACGCACCGCTACGGCCAATCCTCGAGGAGGTTCGATGCCCGAGCTCATGACCACCTGCCCGCCGCGCCATACGTACCTGGCGTTCGATCGCACGTGTGACAGGCTGCGCGCGCTGCAGCCTGAGCATCCGCGTGTGTATGCGGTGGCGGCGATGGTCGAGCAGGGCAAGCGCCGATGGTGGCGGCTCGCCGACGGGGTGCGCGAAGGGCGCATCGAGCGGATGTATCGCAGGCATGCCGCGGAGATGATCCGCGCCGATGTCGCGGCGGAGGTGGTGGCGACCGCGCTGATCCACGCGGTGGTCGGCCGGGTGATCGCGCTGCTGGTGGCCGAGGGGCGGGCCTGGGATCCTGGCCTGGAGAACCTGTGGATCCACACCGACAACGACGGCGGCATCGACTGGGCCGGGCTGGGCGACACCACCATTCGCGTGCTCGACGGCGACCCGCTGGCCGAGGAGTCCGGCGTGGTGAGCCTGCCGTGCGAGGGCGCGATGTATGTCTGGCTCGCGCATCGCTGCGAGCCCTCGCTGACGCTGATCCAGTCGAGCATGGCCCGCTACTCCGGGCTGAGTGCGCGCCGATTCTGGTTGCTGGTGGGTGAATCCATCGCGGGCGCTTCGACATACGTGCCGGATCTGGCCGGCACCGATGCCGTAGTGGGCACGCGGCGTGGTCAAGGCCTCTTGGCGGCCTTGGAGCAGCGTGGATTACCGGTTCGCCGCGCGACGGCCTTGCTAAGTTAGGTAAGCCTGACCTATACTCATAACCGGCGTAAGGATTGGTCGAGAGTCCCGAGGGCTGCGGTGACCCCCGATTCATTGCCGCGAAGGGCTCCACCCCTAGGGGTGGAGCCCTTCGCTTTGCCCAGGTGTGACCTATCTCGCTTTTCGTTTTCTGGCGTGGCGCGATTTCGCGGGTCTACTGTGACGCCGACACGAAAGCGAAATCCCCTGAACCCCTGGGTGATTCGTCGCATTTCGGACAGCACGGCGGGTCGGAAACCGCCGCGTGGCCGAGCTGTCCGGTGCCGTGCCGCCGACCTCAGGTGCGACCGCCGCCGCACCGCTGCCGAGGCGCCGACGTCGGCGTTTGCCTTGTCCGGCAGACGTTCTCGCCGTCGCTCATCCTGTACCGAGGAGTGTGCCGGATGCTCGCCGAACCATCCCGTCTCCGTTCCGTCGCCGCGGCCTCGGCCGCGACGGCCTTGCTGCTTGCCGCAGCCTGTGGCGACGAGCCGAAATCGCACAGCCATGATCCGGTCAGCGCGGCCGCGCACGCCGCGCCGCACTGGGACTACGACGCCGAAGGCCCTGACCACTGGGCCGATCTCGACCACGACTACCTCACCTGCAAGAGCGGCCACGAACAGTCGCCGATCGACCTACCGAGCCACACCAGGCTCGATCCGGCCGAGCACATCACCCTCGACTACGGCTCGGTGCCGACGCTGCGGCTGGTCGACAACGGACATACCGTGCAGGCAAACCTGCAGGCGGGCAACGGAAATCGCCTCGTCGTCGGTGCGGTGCCGTACGAGCTCACGCAATTCCACTTCCACCTGCCCAGCGAACACACCGTCGACGGCAGCGGCACGGCCATGGAATTGCATCTGGTGCACAAGAGCAGTGCGGGCAAACTCGCGGTGCTGGGCGTTCTCCTGGAAGCGGTGGACGCGCCCTCGGCCTTCGACGAAATACTGTTGACGGCACCGACAACGGTGGACGCCGAGACGATCGTGGAAACCCCGACCGACTTGCGCGCACTCCTGCCCGCGGACCTCGACCAGTTCCGCTACCAGGGCTCGCTCACCACGCCACCTTGCAGCGAAGGCGTCTCGTGGACGGTGCTCGAACACCCGGTGCCGGTCGCCACCGCCGGCGTCGACCGGTTCCGAACGCTGTTCCCGCACAGCAACCGCCCCACCCAGCCGCTGAACGGACGACCGGTCACGCTGGCGGGCGGGTGAGCCAGCGGTAATCGGCCGAAACCGCTGTGCAAAAGTGGACCGCATGACAGATCAGGAGAAGCCGGCGGCGGACTGGCTCGCGACCATCACGCCGGAGCAGATGACCGAGGCCAGCGAAGGCACGTTCAGCGACCTGATCGGCCTGCAGTACACCGAGCTGAGCCCGGACCGGGTGCGCGGCGAATGGACCGTCAAACCGCACCTGTACCAGCCGGCGGGCATCCAGAACGGCGGCGTCTACTGCACGGTCATCGAGACGCTCGCCAGTGTCGCGGGCGGGGTCTGGTACGGCGGCAAGGGCACGGTCGTCGGGGTGAACAACAACACCGATTTCCTGCGCGCGGTCCGCGACGGCACCCTCTACGGCGAGGCGACCCCGATCCACCGCGGCCGGTTGCAGCAGCTGTGGCAGGTGGTGATCACCGACGAGCAGGAGCGGGTGGTCGCGCGCGGCCAGGTGCGGCTGCAGAACCTGCCTGCCAGGGACTGACCAGGCGCTCGTCCCGCCTCGCGGGACGGGCGTGCCAGAATGACCCGTCACCCGACCACCCCGACCCGGTGAGGAGCCCGGATGCGACTGTCGCCGCACGAGCAGGAACGGCTGCTGTTGAGCTACGCGGCCGAGCTGGCCCGGCGCAGGCAGGCGCGCGGGCTCAAGCTCAACCATCCCGAAGCCGTCGCGCTGATCAGCGACCACGTGCTCGAAGGCGCGCGGGACGGTCGCTCGGTGGCCGAGCTGATGTCTTCGGGGCGAACGGTTCTCACCCGCGCCGACGTGATGGAGGGCGTGCCGGAGATGATCCACGACGTCCAGGTCGAGGCCACCTTCCCCGACGGCACCAAGCTGGTCACCGTCCACCATCCGATCGGCTAGGAGCGCCGCATGAGACAACGACGCGAAACCGACGGCCGGGTGCGCGCGGCATGATTCCCGGCGAATACCGCTGCGCCGAGGGGACTATCGAGCTGAACGCCGGCGCCGTCCGGATCGAGCTCGACGTGGTCAATACCGGCGACCGCCCCGTGCAGGTCGGCAGCCACGTGCACTTCCCGCAGTCCAACGCCGCGCTGCGGTTCGACCGCGCCGCCGCGCACGGCTACCGGCTCGACATCCCGGCCGGTACCGCCGTTCGTTTCGAACCCGGTCTAGGACAACGCGTTTCGCTGGTCCCCATCGGCGGCGCCCGCGAGGTCCACGGCATCACCCTGCCTGCCCCCGGCCACCTGGACGGTCCCCGGTGAGCAAGCGCAGCGACCCGGAGAGGGCACGATGAGCGAGTTGAGCCGCGCACGGTACGCGGAGCTGTTCGGGCCGACCACCGGCGACCGAATTCGGCTGGCCGACACCGATCTTTTCATCGAGATCACCGAAGACCGCAGCGGCGGACCGGGACTCGCGGGCGAGGAGGCCGTCTTCGGCGGCGGCAAGGTGCTGCGCGAGTCGATGGGCCAGTCCCGTGCGACCCGCGCCGACGGGGCGCCGGACACGGTGATCACCGGCGCGGTGATCATCGACCACTGGGGCGTCATCAAGGCCGACGTCGGTATCCGCGACGGCCGCATCTGCGCACTCGGCAAGGCGGGCAACCCCGACACCATGGACGGCATACACCCCGACCTGGTCGTCGGCCCGTCCACCGAGATCATCGCGGGCAACGGCCGCATCCTCACCGCGGGCGCGATCGACTGCCATGTGCACTTCATCTGCCCGCAGCTGATGGACGAGGCGCTCGGCGGCGGCATCACCACGCTCATCGGCGGCGGCACCGGCCCGGCCGAGGGCAGCAAGGCGACCACCGTCACGCCCGGTTCCTGGCACCTGGCCAGGATGCTGGAGGCCACCGACGGCTGGCCGCTGAACATCGTGTTGCTTGGCAAGGGCAACACCGTCAGCGCCGACGCCATGTGGGAGCAGTTGCGCGGCGGCGCAGCAGGTTTCAAGCTGCACGAGGACTGGGGCTCCACCCCGGCCGCGATCGACGCCTGCCTCACCGTCGCCGACGCGGCGGGCGTGCAGGTAGCCCTGCACTCGGACACGTTGAACGAGGCCGGTTTCGTCGAGGACACCCTCGGCGCCATCGCGGGCCGCGGCATCCACGCCTATCACACCGAGGGCGCCGGCGGCGGCCACGCGCCCGACATCATCACTGTCGCAGCGCATCTCAACGTGCTGCCCAGCTCGACGAACCCGACTCGCCCGCACACCGTGAACACCCTCGACGAGCATCTGGACATGCTGATGGTGTGCCACCACCTGAGCGCGTCCATCCCGGAGGACCTCGCGTTCGCGGAGAGCCGGATCCGCCCGTCCACCATCGCGGCCGAGGATCTGCTGCACGACCTCGGCGCGATCTCGATGATCGGTAGCGACTCCCAGGCCATGGGCCGCATCGGCGAGGTGGTCATGCGCACCTGGCAGACCGCGCACGTGATGAAGCGCCGCCGGGGCGCGCTGCCCGGCGACGGCGCCGCCGACAATGCCAGGGTGCAGCGCTACATCGCCAAATACACCATCTGCCCGGCCGTCGCGCACGGTCTCGACCACGAGATCGGGTCGGTGGAGGTCGGCAAGCTCGCCGACCTGGTGCTGTGGGAGCCCGCCTTCTTCGGTGTCCGCCCGCACGCGGTGCTCAAGGGCGGCGCCATCGCCTGGGCCGCGATGGGAGATGCCAACGCCTCCATCCCGACCCCGCAGCCGGTGCTGCCCCGCCCCATGTTCGGTGCCGCACCGCTCGTCGCTGCCGCGACCTCGCTGCACTTCGTCGCCGAGCAGGCGATCGACGACGGCCTGGCCGACCGGCTGCGGATCAACCGAAAGCTGGCTCCGGTCAAGAACGTTCGGGATCGTAAGAAAACCGACATGCCGCACAACGACGCCATGCCGCGCATCGAAGTCGACCCGGATACCTTCACCGTGCGCATCGACGGCGAGGTCTGGACCGAGCAGCCCGCCACCGAACTTCCGATGGCGCAGCGTTATTTCCTGTTCTAGGGGGAGAGGTCGACCATCAGCGTGGCCAGCTGCAAGGCGGCCGCGCATGGGTCGAGCGGTGTTGTGCGCGAACGGTTCTGGACCCGCCAGGTGATCGCGCCGTTGGACGCGGCGACGACCGCGCAGTCACCCGGATCGAGCGGGTTGCGTACGTAGAACGCGGTAGCGGTGACCGTACCGAGGGCGTGCTTGGTGATCACCATGTGCTCGGTCTGGAAGCCGCCGGCTCTGGCGCGGTCCCACAGCTGCTGGAGTGAGTCTCGCGCGGAGTAGGTGAAGCTGATGCCCGCGTCGCCGGCACCGACCTGCGCCTCCCAGAAGCAGGCCTGCGGGGTGTGGTGCGCGGTGAGGCTGTCGGCGTGGACGGCGTCGGTGAGCTGCTGGATGGTCACCGGCGCACAGTCGGCGAACGGGGTGGTGGGTGCTGCCGGGGCGGCGTCCGGGGCGCTGCCGCATCCCGTCACCAATCCGGCGAGGGCGAGTACGGCGAATCCGGTTTTGCGGGCAGAGAACGGGGTCATCACCGCTCCCTTTCTGGATCATCAAGGGGTCGGACCAGGCCACAGTACCGACCGGTCTGTCGTTATGCGACCTGAGCAGGGGCGATCTTGGTCTCAGTCGACCCCGTCGGACAGTCGGCTGCCGTGCAGCCGGTGGTGACGGAAGGCGAGGCGGACGATATCGGCGATGCCGGGGTCGGCGATCGTGTACACATTGCGCCTGCCCTCTTTGCGCATGCGTACCAGACCGGCCAGTCTGAGTTTGGCGAGGTGTTGGCTCACCGCCGGCACCGTTTGGCCGATCTCGGTGGCCAGCGTGCCGACATCGCGTTCGCCTTGGCCAAGCAGCCAGAGGATCTGCAGCCGGGCGGTGGCGGCGAGCATACCGAAAACCGCTGCCGCGTCATGCAGTTGAGTCGCCGGGAGGGGTCCCGGCTCGCCGCGCTCGATCACGTCCGCCTCCAACCTGCCGGTAGCGTGGCACGGAGTGGAATACTTGCGCAACTGATTGACGGATGTAGGGCAGCGGGTTTCTAATAATGAGTGCGCGAATCCGCGTAAATGAACCACCAACGAAGCGGGGTGAGCGGCTGATGCCGGTTGACAGTATCGACGTCTCTGGCCGGTTCTCCCTAGCGAAACGGGTTGTGCCGGTTCGTCGTTGATCTGCCCGCGCGATCGGTGGCCGTGTCGAGCGGCCGGTCGATCGCCTGACGCGGCACCAATTCGATCTTTTCGATCCGACGGGTCGGCGCATGCGGCGTCAGCCTGTCCAGTCGGCGCGACCATCCCACGTAGCACTTGTCGACGCGAGCCGAAGACAAACGGCTGGCAAGCGCGAGCGCGGGAGGCCGCACAGGGCGCTCACCGGCGCGACTGTGCACAGGGGGCGCGCCGACGTCCGGGCGCGGTGCGATCTGTCCGCGCACGGACTCCGGCCTGCGAGCCAGGCACCGTCAGCACCAGAGGTAACGAAGTAGGGGAGTTCCGCCATGGCGATCATGTTCAAGAAGGCCGAAACATCGCACCGCGCACCGAATCTGGAGCGGCAGTCGATCTGGTTCACCGTCGGCCTCTACCTGTTGATCAGTGCGGGACTGCTGACCATGCACTACGCCCACCCGCAGGGGCCCGTCGGTTCCTCGTCGGGTTCGCCCGCCCACTCGTCCTACGGTCGGTAGCGATGCCTGCCCTCAGTAGCGCCGTGCCCGCCGACCGGTTCGACACCGAAGTCCTGCAACAACATTGGATTCCGCTGGCGGCGGCCGACGCCGACACCGCCGCGGTGCTGCGTGAGCGGCTCGGTGTCGACTTCGCCGCCGCGCGCAACCGGGTCTGGGAGACGGACAACTTTCTGTACCTGCCGGTCGTCGCCAATTACAAGCGCGGCGACGCCATCGAACGCGAAACGATCGTCTTCGCGCTCGGTTCGGAATTCCTGGTGACGCTGCAACCGGACGAGCACTTCGTGCCGTTCGACAAGGCGATCGCCAAGATGCGCCGCAACCCGGCACTCACCGGCTCCGCGCACGGGGTGATGTACGCGCTGTTATGGGCGCTGAACGAGGCGTCCGAGCGGGTCATCTACTACGCCAGCGACGCGCTGGAGGCGATGAACGACGAGATCGAGATGGCCACCAACGGTTACGACCAGCGCGGTCGCGAGATCGGCGTCGCCGACATGCGCGGCACCATGTCGCGGATGAACGCGGCCGAGGAGATCGTCTCGCGCACCCAAGAGACCCAGCTCCAATTGGCCCGCGCCGCACGGCATCTGATGGCCGACAGCACGGTGCGCAGCGCCGAACTGGAGAGCCTGCTCGCCATCCTGATCGCCGACATCGACGGAGTGAAGCAGCACGCGGGCTTCGAGCACGACAAGGTCCGCTACCTGCAGCAGTCGGTCATGACCTGGCTCGACGTCAAACAGAATCAGATCGTCAAGGTGTTCACCATCATCACCGCGGTCTTCCTGCCGCCGACCCTCATCGCCACCTTCTACGGCATGAACTTCACCTGGATGCCCGAACTGGAGTGGGAACACGGCTTCGTCGCCACCACCTGTATGACCCTGGTGGCCGCGGTGATCCCGCTCGCCTACATCAAACGAAAGGGCTGGCTGCGCTGACGGCGGCGTTCGGCCCGCGCGGCTTGGCCGAGCGCGGCATTCAATATCATGACTGGCATGACGGCCGCCGGTAGCAGCTCCGCCGCGCCGCGCCTGGATGCCAGGACCGAACGATGGCGTGCGCATCGGGAACAGGTGCGTGGGGAGTTCGTGGATGCCGCGTTCCGTGCCTTGGCCGAACACGGACCCGACGCGAGCATGGACGACATCGCGCGGGCCGCGGGGTGCGCCAAACCCAAGCTGTACCGGCATTTCGCGGACAAGACCGACCTGTACCTGGCGATTCTCGAGCGGGTGCAGAGCATGCTGTGGGAGCGCGTGCTCGCCAAGATCAGCCTGACCACCGATCCGGTGGCCGAATTGCTGCGCACCGCGATCGCCGAGTACGTGGCGGTGGTGGAGGAAGAGCCCGAGGTGTTCCGCTTCCTAGTGCACAGCCGAATGGCGCAGCAGGCCGAACAGCCGGAACGGGCTATCGAGGTGGCGCAGCGCTCGGCGCTGCTGGCGGCGCAACTGATCGAGGAACGGCTGGCCGGTCAGGACGTCGACACCGGCAGCCTGGAGCTGACCGCCTACGCCATCTTCGGCGCGGTGGGCTCGGCCACCGATTGGTGGCTCGGGGCGAATCGGGCCAGGGCGGAAGTGATGTCGGCCGAGCGATTCACCGAGCATGTGAGCACCATCGCCCGCGGCATGCTCGACGGTGTCGCCGAACTCAACAACCTGTCCATCGACGTGGACAAGCCGGCTCACCTCGCGTTCGCGCCGGACTGAATCGTCGTCGGCGGCAACCGTTATTGGTCGAAGGCGATGTGTACCCGGGGTGACTCCGGAAGGGTTTGGCAGGCCAGGGTCAGGCCCAGGGCGATCTCGTCGTCGATGAGGGCCTCGCACTGCCGCATTCGGGTGCGGCCCTGCTTCACCGAGCAGACGCAGGTGCCGCAGGCGGATTCGCGGCAGACGTAGGGCGCGTCGATCCCGTTGTCCAGCAGCACATCCAGCAGGGGAGTGCGCTTGGGCCAATTCAGGATGTGGGTCGTGCCGTCGATCTCCACCTCGGCAATGACGACATCTGTTGCGGCGGTCTGTGCTTCGCCGGCGCGGCGGGGTTCGTCGAACGGATTCGACTGCAAAGACCGGTACTCCTCGGTATGTAACCGAGTCGCGGGCACGCGCAACGCCTCGGCCGCCGACCCGACCACGGTCATGAATCCAGCGGGCCCGCAACGAAACCAGTCACGATCCGAGTACGGCCGTACGAGTTCGGCGACGGCCGCCGCGGAGGGCAACCCGCGCTCGGATTCCAGCCAGTGCAACACGGCCAAACGGCCGGGGTAGCGGCCCGCCAACTCGTCGAGCGCGTCGGCGAAGATCACCGACTGCCGATCCCGATTGGCATACAGCACAACGATATTCCCGCTGCCGCCGGCGAGCATGGACTTGACGATCGAGATGACCGGTGTGATGCCGCTGCCCGCCGCGCACAGCAGTACATCGGCATCCAGATCGCGCGGTCCGAACGAACCGGACGGCTCGAGCACCGTGATCAGGTCACCCACGGCGACGGTGTCGCAGAGCAGGTTCGAGGCATAGCCGCCCGCGATCCGCTTGACGGTCACCGCGATCCGGTCGTCACAGTGCGGGCTGCTGCACAACGAATAGCACCGCGCCACCGAGCCGGTCCGCTCGCTGGGCACCCGCAGGGTGAGGAACTGGCCGGGGCGGTAGCGGAAGCGTTCGCTGAGCTCGTCGGGCACCTCGAAGACCAGGGTGCGGGCGTCGGCCGTCTCCTCGATCACCGCACCGACCTTCAATACATGTCCGCGCACGCCGTTGTCCGCGTTCATCGTGCTACCTCGACACCTCGAGCGGCGGTGCCATGGGCTGGGCAGCCGGAGTCGCCGCGACCGGATCGATCAGCCGGAGCACCCGCCGCCCGATCCGTTCGAGCCGTGGCACATCGAACGGTCGGGTCATCCGCCGATTCACCCCTGGCGCGAGGCGCAGCATGAAGTACCCAAGCCACGCCTCGGCGCGCACCGGCACGACGGCGAGGTCGTAGCGCACCGCCCGCTGGGCCGCCCGCGCGACCAGGTCCGGACTCAGCGGCGAGAACGGCAGTTTCGCGGCCGCGTCCTGCACGCGCCGCGTCAGTTCCCTGCCGCGCTCGATCAGGTCCTGATCCACCCCGACGGTGACGGCGTGCTGGCCGATATCGGTATTGATCACGCCGGGACAGATCGCGCTGACCCCGATGCCCTTGGGCCCGAACTCGAGTCGCAGACACTCGGTGAGCATCTTCACCCCGGCCTTGGACACCGAGTACGCCGACATCACCGGCGTCGGGGTGAACGCGGCCGCCGACGCGATGTTCACGATGTGCCCGCGCTGACGGTTATCGATCATCTGCTGCCCGAAGACGCGGCAGCCGTGCACCACGCCGAGCAGGTTCACGCTCAGCTGACGGTCCCAGGCGGCCGGGGAGAGGTCGACGAACTTGCCGCTGACCAGCATTCCCGCATTGTTGACCAGCACGTCCGGCACGCCGTGGTCGGCGAGCACGTCCCGGGCGAACGCCTCCCACGCGGCCGGATCGGTGACGTCGAGGCGGGCCGCGGTGGCCCGCCTGCCGCGCGCGTGGATCATCGCCTCGGTCGCCAGGGCCGAATCCAGGTCGAGGTCGGAGACCACGACATGCGCGCCTGCCCTGGCGAATCGGAGAGCGATGGCCCGGCCGATGCCGCTGCCCGCGCCGGTCACCACCACCAGGTTCGGCTCGATGTTGGTGAGTTTCATACCGATTCCTCGAGGATCGCGCCGGTCCGCGGTGCGGGAACGGTATTCCGATAGTGGTAGTCGTCCAGGTCGAAATGCCGGTTCTGCCAGTACATCTCGCCATGCGTGGACGGACGGAACGGTGAATCCCCGTGGCTGTTGATGTAGTAGGTGTTCGATCCTGTGCAGGTATCGGTGAACAGGAAGTTCTTCCGCTGGCGGCGTAGGCATTTGGCGAAGTACTCGTCGTGCGCCTGCCTGCTGATCTCGCACTCGGTCGCGCCGCGGCGCTTGGTCTCGGCGATGGCCCGGCTCAGGTGCGCTGCGGTGGCCTCGATCATCCAGATGTAGGAGCCGAGCACGAAGCCGTAGGGGCCGGTGATGGTGAACATATTCGGGAATCCGGGCACCGAGACGCCGTGGTAGGCCTGGAATCGATGCCGGTCCCAGAACTCGCCGAGATCGAGGCCGTCGCGGCCGGTCACCGGGAAGGGCGGTATCGAATCCTTCTCCCACAGTTTGAATCCCGTGGCGCAGATCAGCACGTCGACCGGGTGCTCGACCCCGTCCTCAGTGGTGATCCCGCGCTCGCCGACGGACCCGATCGGCTCGGTGACCAGGCTGACATCCGGCCGATTGAACGTCGACAGGTAGTCGTTCGACATCGACGGCCGTTTGCAGCCGAGCCCGTAGGCGGGAATCAGCTTCTCGCGCAGCACCGGATCGTGCACCTGGCTGCGCATCCACCGCCGCGCCGGGATCTCCGCCAGCCGCCGACCCGCGTCGGACAGCCAGGTCGGGCCCGCCACCATGCCGCCCATGCCGATCTCGGTGGCGACGGTGCCGACCAGGCGGATACCGGAACGCACCCAGGGCCGTTCGAGCACCGCGCGCCCGATCCGGCCTACCGCCGCATCGGTTTTCGGGAACACCCAGATCGGGGTCCGTTGGAAGACGCTCAGGTGCGCGACCTCGTCGACGATGGCGGGCACCAGTTGCAGCGCGGTCGCGCCGGTGCCGATCACCGCGACCCGCTTGCCCGCCAGCGCGACGTCGTCGTCCCACAGCGCGGTGTGCATGAGGGTGCCGCGGAAGTCGTGCAGGCCCGCGATGTCGGGCATCTTCGGGCGTTCCAGCCCGCCGATCGCCATCACCACGTAGCGGGCGGTGAGCGTGCGGCCGCCGTCGGTGCCGAGCAACCAGACGCTGTCCTCGGCGTCGAACACCGCCGAGACGATCGTCGTGTTCAGTCGCAGCTTCGGCCGCAGTCCGTACTTGTCGACCATGCTCTCGGCGTAGTCGCGCAACTCGGTGCCGGGCGCGAAGATTCGTGACCAGTCGCCGCGCTGCTCATAGGAGAAACTGTAGATGAAAGACGGGATATCCACGGCGACACCGGGATAGGTGTTGGCATGCCAGGTCCCGCCGACTCGATCCCACTTGTCCACGATGACGAAGTCGTGAATGCCCTTGCGTTGCAGGGCGATGGCGGCGCCGATGCCGCCGAACCCCGCCCCGACCACGATCACTTCGTGGTCGGGCGCCGCCGCGCTCATCGGACACGATCCACGAGCGCGCCGTCGGCGCCGAACAATTCGGTCTGCCACTGCCGCAGCAGGGCCGCGGTGTCGACGTCGTCGGGGTGGAAGCCCGGTTTCAAATACACCCGGATCTCGCTGAGCAACCCGCGCACGATGGGCCCGCGTACCAAACTATAGGACTGCCTGGCGACGGCGATCGGGCGCCATGCGGCGGGGTCGGCCACGATCGAGGCGAGCACGCCCAGCCCGACCACCGGAATCGTGAAGGCGTAGAGCACCGACATGACGGCGATCCGCAGCCACTCCGGCCCGTCGACCGCGCGGTAGACATCGAAGGCCACCGATTTGTGTTCCAACTCCTCGAGGGCGTGCCAGTTGAGCAGGTTACGCACCTCGGGATCGGCTGCGAGAGCTTGAATTTCACTGCTGGAGAGCACCCGCGCCGCGAGTACGGCGGTGTAGTGTTCGGCGGCCGCCGTGATCGCGAGGTGCGCGGCCCGCGGTGCCAGCCGCTCGGCCTGCTCGACGAGTCGGTGCTGTCGGCTGATGACCTCTTGCAGGGGATAGCCGAGCGCGAACAGCTGCTCGTTCAACTTTCCGTGCTGCTGGCCGTGTACCGCCTCCTGGCCGATGAAGGCGGCGACTCGCTTCTTGAGCACCGGGTCGGTGATCTGGTCGGCGAATCGGCGCACCGATCGGATGAACGACTCCTCGCCGGGTGGGAAGACGGCCGACAGCAGCGCGAACAGATGGCTGAGCACGATGTCGTCGCCCGCGTAGTACTTGGTCATCGGCTCCGGTTCGCCGAAGCGGAATTTCATCCGCCGCACCTTCGGGTAGCTGCCCGCGCCGGTGGGTTGCACGCTGGAAGTCATGTGAATCTCCATTGATTCCGGGTTCGAAAGGGCTACTTGAGGTGGTCGACGAGAGTGCCGTCGGTGCCGAACAGCTCTTTCTGCCAGCGCTGCAACAACTCTCGGGAATCGATGTCGTCGGGATGGAAACCGGGCCGCAGATACAACACCAGTTCGCGGCCGATGCCGCGGAACACCGGCCCGCGGAACAGCGTGAGAGCTTCTCTGGCCAAACTCAACGGATAACGCCGTGCGTCCGGATCCCGACCGAGGGAGACGGTAAGGCCGACGGCGGTGAGTGGGAGGGTGAGCGCCACCAGGGTCGCCATGGTGAGGATGCGCATCGTCTCCGTGCCGCCGACCGCGCGGTACACGTCGAACGCCACCGACTTGTGCTCCAGCTCCTCGAAAGCATGCCAGTTCAAGAGGTTTCGCACTTCGTCATCGCCGGCGAGTGCTTGGATCTCGGGACTGGACAGCACGCGTTCGGCCAGCACCGCCGTGTAGTGCTCGGCCGCCGCGGTGGCGGCCAGGTGTAACCGCGCGGGGATGCGCTGCTCGAGGCGTTTCTGCCGTTCGATGGCCGCCGGTGCGTCCAGCCACTCGATGGGGTAGCCCATCTCGATGAGTTTCTCGTTGAGCCGCCGGTGTTCCTGGCCGTGCATCGCCTCCTGACCGATGAACCCGGCGACTCGCTTCTTGAGCACCGGGTCGGTGATCTGGTCGGCGAATCGGCGCACCGATCGGATGAACGACTCCTCGCCCGGCGGGAACCCCGCGGAGAGTCCGGCGATGAAGTGGCTGAACACCATGTCGCCGCCCGCGTAGTACTTCGACATGGGCACCGGCTCGCCGAAACGGAATCTGATTCGCCGCGCCCTCGGATATCCGCTGCCCGTGCGTTCCTTGCTTCGCACACTTTGCTCGGTCATCTCGCACCTCATTGAGCTCGGTACCGTCAGTATGCGGTACTACTAGTACGATACCGTCTCAGACAGGGGAAGCAAGAGGTGTTTCGAATGCCGCAGGTAGGCGCAATTCCGTTGTGCCTGTTGACCTGTTGTGTCTGGTAATGCTCGGCTCGGATCGGTCGCACGACGGGTGCGGCGGTCTCGCCGAAGATGAATGGTTCAACCTCCGTGACTGAATGTTTGCTCAAATGTTGCGGAGAGTCCGGGATCGAGCTAGGTTCATCCCAAACGGATAGTCGTAAGTGCCCTGCCTGATGAGTATTACCGGGAGCATCCGATGCGGAACCGACTTGTAGCTGCAACATTGCTTGTGATCGGTCGTGGCTGACATGGCTGTGATGATCACGCCGGCCGACGATCTGCTGGCCACGAACGAGTTCCTGCACGACGGCGTGCCGGTGTACGTCGCGATCGGACGACCCAAGCCCTATCCCAACGGCACCGGTTGGCGCTGCCGAGTGCGCGTCGAATGCGGGACCACGCGGCTCGAACAGTCACAGGTCGTCGCGCCGACCGCGCCGGAAGTGCTCCGCCTCGCCCTCGAGCTGATCACCACCCGCCTCGGCATGACGGAGTCGGAGTTCTTCGAAGGCGCCACCATGAGCCCCGCCGCCTGACCGACACCCCCGCGCGCGTGGTCGATGTGGTTGGGGCTCTGGTGAACACGGTGCGCCCCGGCCGGAGTGCGGGCATGCTGGAGGGGTTGGTGTAGACGTGTAATCAGGGGTGGTGATCGACGTGGACGATGACGCCGCGATGGATGCCTATTCGCGCACGGTGATCAGGGTTGCCGCGTCGGTCACGCCGCATGTGGCCAGCGTGCGCACCCGGCGGGGCAGCGGGTCGGCGGTGGTGTTCACCGACGACGGGTTCCTGTTGACCAACGCGCACGTCATCGGGTCGGCCGGCGGTGGCGAGGTGGTTTTCGCCGACGGGGTGGAAGCCAAGTTCGACGTCGTCGGCATCGACCCGCTGTCCGACCTGGCCGTGCTGCACTCAGCCGACGGCGCGCCACCGGCGGTGACCCTCGGCGACGCGGACGAACTCGTCGTCGGCCAGCTGGTGGTGGCCGTCGGCAGCCCGCTCGGACTCGCCGGATCGGTCACCGCCGGAGTGGTGAGCGCGCTGGGCCGCGCCGTCCCGGTCGCCTCGCGCCGCGCGGGACGGGTCATCGAGGACGTGATCCAAACCGACGCGGCCCTCAATCCCGGCAATTCCGGTGGCGCGCTGTCGGACTCCGCGGGCCGGGTGGTCGGCATCAACACCGCCGTCGCGGGAATCGGGCTCGGCCTGGCGATTCCGATCAACGCGACCACGCGGCGCATCATCGATACCTTGCACACCGACGGCCGAGTGCGCCGCGCGTACCTGGGCCTGGTCGGCATGCCCGCGCCGCTACCCGCCACCGTCGCCGCCCGCACCGGACAGGCCGCCGGTGTCCGCATCATGGAGGTGGTCCGCGGCGGCCCGGCCGAGCAGGCCGGCCTGCGCCGCGGCGATCTGGTCCTCAGCGTCGGACGCGCCGAAGTGCGGGACGCACAGGGCATTCAGCGCCGGCTGTTCGCCGACGCGATCGGGGTCAAGCTACCGGTCACCGTGCTGCGCAACGGTGCCATGGTCGACGTGGTTGCGGTACCGATCGAGTTGACCGTCGACTGAATCGACCGGCCACTGATCGCCGGGCTGTCGGTGAATCGCCAACCGATCCGCACGAGCTCCCGCGTCAGTGGGCTACTTGGCGACTGCGGCTGGTGTGGGTTCCTCGGCCGGTACGACACTCTCGCCGCTGTTCCAGCGCGCGTCGACGACCAACCCGAGCACGCCGATGGCGATCAGTACCCCGGAGAACACGATCAAGGCCGGGTGGGTGTTGCCGGTGAGGGCGTCGCCGAGGATGACGGTGCCGACGGTGCCGGGCAGCACGCCGAGCAGCGTGGCAACCATGTACGGCCAGAAGCGGATCGAGGACAGTCCGCAGCAGTAGTTGAGCACCGAGAACGGCACGAAGGCGATCAGGCGCAGGGAGCCGACCGCGAGCCAGCCGCGCCGGCGCAGCCGATCGTCGACGGAGCGAACGGCCGGGTGGGTGAGGCGCGAGGCCACCTGTTCGCGGTCCAGGGCGCGTACGAGCAGGACGGCGAGCGCGGCACTGACCGTCGTCGCGCCGACGGCCAGCGCGATGCCGAGCACCGGACCGAACAGCAGCCCGGCGCTCACCGTGAAAACGGTGCGCGGGATCGGCGCCACCGTCACCAGCGCGTGCACCACGAAGAACACCAGCGGAAAAATCGGGCCGACCGAGCCCGCCCAGTCCTGGATCTGCTGTGGACTCGGCAGTGGGACCAGCAGCGCGGCGACGAACAACGCGGCGACACCGACGATCGTCGCGAGCACGCGCGGGTCACGGATCAGCCTGGTCACCGGGGCCAGGTTACCGGGTGGTAGTGGTACTGGGGGACAACGTGTTGCGGAGGCCCCGCTAGCATCAGAAGAAACGGGACGAATGCTCGTTAACCAAAGTAGTCGCTGAACTGGGCGAATGCGGCGGTTTCGGCACACACCACGGGTGCGCCTGCAGTCGAGTGGAAGAGGAAAGCAAGCTATGCCGATTGCTTCAGAGCCCGGGCCGGACGCGGCGCCAACGGGCGCGGATCCGGTTCCGCAGTTCGCCGCGTGGCGCAAGGGCGTGGCCGGGGTACTGGCCAAGGTCCGGCGGGTCGACATCGCCGACCTGCCCGCGGAACCGGAGCAGCTGCTCGCGGAAACCACCTACGACGGGCTGACCATCGCCCCGCTGTACACGCGCAAGGACGAACTGCCCGAGCAGCCGCTGCCCGGCACATATCCGTTCGTCCGCGGCAGCGACGCCACCCGCGACGTGCACCGCGGCTGGTATGTCAGCGCGCAGTTCGGCGGGCCCGATGCGGCCGCGGTCAACCGAGAGATCTTGGCCGGTCTCGGCAGTGGAATCAGCGCCGTCTGGCTCGGCGTCGGCGAGCGCGGCGTACCGGCGGCCGATCTGCCCGCCGCCCTGGCCGGGGTGTTGTTCGAGCTCGCGCCGGTGACCCTCGATGCGGGCACCGCCACGGTCGACGCGGCGACGCGGCTGTACACCGTGCTCGACGGCTATGACACGGCTTCCCGCAAGGACATTCACGTCTCGCTCGGCGCGGCGCCACTCACCAGCCGGTTCGCCGGAACCGCCGACATCGGGCTGCCGGAGACCGTGACGCTGGCCGGAGCGGCGGTGGCGCGCGCGGAGACGGTGCGCGCGATCACGGTGGACGGCACCGTCTTCCACAATGCGGGCGCCTCCGACGCCCAGGAGCTCGGCGCCGCCGTCGCCGCGGGCCTGGCCTACCTGCGCGCCCTCACCGAGGGCCTGGATATCGCGGATGCGCTGGAACAGCTGAGCTTCCGCTTCGCCGCCACCGACGACCAGTTCGCCACGGTCGCCAAATTCCGTGCCGCACGCCAACTCTGGGCGCGGGTGGCGCACGTGTGCGGCGCACCGGACTTCGGTGGCGCCCCCCAGCACGCGGTGACCTCCGCGGCCATGATGACCCAGCGCGACCCGTGGGTGAACCTGCTGCGCACCACCCTGGCGGCGTTCGGCGCCGGGGTCGGCGGGGCGGACACGGTGACCGTGCTGCCGTTCGATGCCGCGCTGCCCGCCGGTGAGCTCGGCGTCTCGAAGTCCTTCGCGGACCGGATGGCTCGCAACACCCAGCTGCTGCTGCTCGAGGAGTCCCATCTCGGCTTCGTGCAGGATCCCGGCGCAGGCTCTTGGTATGTCGAGGACCTGACCGGCGCGCTCGCCGCGAAGGCGTGGGAGTTCATGCAGGAGATCGAGGCCGCGGGCGGCTATCTCGCCGCGCTGGACAGCGGATTCATCGCCGAGCGCATCGCCGCGACCAAGGCGGCCAGGGATACCGATGTGGCCCACCGGAAGACGTCGGTAACGGGGGTGAACGAATTCCCGAACCTGGCCGAGCCGCCGCTGTCCGAGGCGGCGCGGCAGGCCGATCAGGTGGCGCGCTACGGCGCCACGTTCGAGGCGTTGCGCAACCGGTCCGACGCCTACCTGGCCGCGCACGGCGCGCGCCCGAAAGCGCTGCTGGTGCCGCTGGGTTCGGTCGCCGAGCACAACGTCCGAGTGACCTTCATCGCGAATCTGCTCGCCTCCGGTGGTATCGAGTCGGTCAATCCGGGACCATTGACGGTGGACGGAATCGGTGCGGCGGCAACCGAAGCCGGTGCGCCGATCGCGGTGCTGTGTGGTTCGGACAAGCGCTACGGCGCGGAAGCCGGTGCGGCGGTGCGGCAGTTGCGCGCCGCCGGCGTGGAAACGGTGTTGCTCGCGGGTGCCGCGAAGGCGATCGCCGAGCTGGATGACGCACAGCGTCCGGACGGATTCCTCGCGGCGAAGATCGATGCGGTCGCCGCGCTGTCCGGCCTGCTGGAGAAGGTGGGAGCCTGATGACTACTCGTGAAATCAAGCACCTGATCGGCAGTTTCGCCGAGGTGCCGCTGACCGAGCGGGCACCCGAGCCCGCCGCCGTCGACGCCGCACAGGTCGAGACCTTCGTGCGCGAGGCCGCGGCGGCCAACCATTACGCGCCCGAGCAGCTGAAGTGGTCGACACCCGAAGGCATCGACGTGCCACCGGTATTCACCAAAGCCGACCGGGATGCCGTTGCGGCCGAGGGGTATCCGCTCGACAGCGTGCCCGGCGTCGCGCCGTTCGTGCGCGGCCCGTACCCGACGATGTACGTCAATCAGCCGTGGACCATCCGCCAGTACGCGGGCTTCTCCACCGCCGCGGACTCGAACGCCTTCTACCGGCGCAACCTTCAGGCCGGGCAGAAGGGCCTTTCGGTCGCCTTCGACCTCGCCACGCACCGCGGCTACGACTCCGATCATCCGCGCGTGCAAGGTGACGTCGGCATGGCCGGTGTGGCCATCGACTCCATTCTCGACATGCGCCAGCTGTTCGACCACATCCCGCTGGACCAGGTGAGTGTGTCGATGACGATGAACGGCGCGGTGTTGCCGATCCTCGCGCTGTATGTCGTTGCGGCAGAGGAGCAGGGCGTCGCGCCGGAGCAGCTGGCCGGAACCATTCAGAACGACATTCTGAAGGAGTTCATGGTCCGCAATACCTACATCTACCCGCCGAAGCCCTCGATGCGGATCATCTCCGACATCTTCGCCTACACCAGCGCCAAGATGCCGAAGTTCAACTCGATCTCCATCTCGGGCTACCACATTCAGGAAGCAGGCGCGACCGCCGACCTGGAGTTGGCCTACACGCTCGCCGACGGCGTCGAGTACATCCGGGCCGGCATCGACGCGGGCATGGCGGTGGACAAGTTCGCGCCGCGGCTGTCGTTCTTCTGGGCCATCGGCATGAACTTCTTCATGGAGGTCGCCAAGCTGCGCGCCGGGCGGCTGCTGTGGAGCGAGCTGGTCGCGAAGTTCGAGCCGAAGAGCTCGAAATCGCTGTCGCTGCGCACACATTCGCAGACCTCCGGCTGGTCGCTGACCGCGCAGGACGCCTACAACAACGTCGCACGCACCTGCATCGAGGCGATGGCCGCGACCCAGGGGCACACCCAATCGCTGCACACGAACGCGCTGGACGAGGCGCTCGCACTGCCGACGGACTTCTCCGCCCGCATCGCCCGCAACACCCAGCTGCTGATCCAGCAGGAGTCCAACACCACCCGGCCGGTCGACCCGTGGGGCGGCTCGTACTACGTCGAGTGGCTCACCCATCAGCTGGCCAACCGGGCTCGCGCGCACATCGCCGAGGTCGAGGCGCACGGTGGCATGGCGCAGGCGATCGGCGAGGGCATCCCGAAGCTGCGCATCGAGGAGGCCGCCGCGCGCACCCAGGCGCGGATCGACACCGGGCAGCAGCCGGTGATCGGCGTCAACAAGTATCAGGCCGAAGAAGACCAGCAGGTCGAGGTCCTCAAGGTGGAGAACTCCCGAGTGCGCGCCGAGCAGATCGAGAAGCTGCGGCAGCTGCGCGCCGATCGCGACGCCGACGCGGTCGAGCGCGCGCTGGCCGAGTTGACCCGCGCCGCAGCCTCTTCCGAAGGCGGGATGGCGAACAACCTGCTCGCCCTCGCCATCGACGCCGCGCGCGCCAAGGCCACCGTCGGCGAGATCTCCGACGCGCTGGAGAAGGTATACGGCAGGCACCAGGCCGAGATCCGTACGCTCTCCGGTGTGTACCGCGACGAGGCAGGCAAGGTCAGCAACATCACCAAGGCGAGCGATCTGGTCGAGGCCTTCGCCGAGGCGGAGGGTCGTCGCCCGCGCATCCTCGTCGCGAAGATGGGGCAGGACGGGCACGACCGCGGCCAGAAGGTGATCGCCACCGCCTTCGCCGACCTCGGCTTCGACGTCGATGTGGGCCCGCTGTTCCAGACCCCGGAAGAGGTGGCGCAGCAGGCCGCCGACAACGACGTGCACGTTGTCGGCGTGTCCTCGCTCGCGGCGGGCCACCTCACGCTGGTGCCCGCCCTGCGGCAGGCGCTGGCCGAGGCGGGGCGACCCGACATCATGGTCATCGTCGGCGGCGTCATTCCGCCCGGTGACTTCGACGCGCTCTACGAAGCCGGTGCCGCGGCGATCTTCCCGCCAGGCACCGTCATCGCCGACGCCGCGATCGATCTGCTGAAGAAGCTCGCCACCGAGCTCGGCCACCCGGAGTTGTCACCCGAAAGCGGCAGCGGCGCCGAGGATTCCGCCGCGGCCGAATGAGCGAGCGCGATCCCGCGGTCACCCCGGTCCATGGCGGCCTTCGGTCGGACTCGTCCGGTGTAGGTCGCCAGGGGTCGGCCGATGTCGCCGGCGGGTTGAGCGCGCAGGGCGCTCAACCCGTTCGACGCGCTCGGGCGATCGACATCGATGCGATGGCCGACGCGGTGCGGGCGGGGGAGCGGGCCGCGCTGGCTCGGGCGATCACGCTGGTGGAGTCGACCCGGGCGGATCATCGGGATCAAGCGCAGCGGTTGCTGCTGAAGTTGACGCCGGACAAGCACAGCTCCGAGACGACGGTGGTGTCGAATCGTGTTGGCATCACCGGTGTTCCGGGGGTCGGTAAGTCGACGTTCATCGATGCGCTCGGGATGGATCTGATCGGCAAGGGGCATCGGGTCGCGGTGCTCGCGGTCGATCCGTCGTCCACTCGGACCGGCGGTTCGATCCTGGGCGACAAGACGCGGATGGCGCGGTTGTCGGTGGAGCGCAACGCCTATATCCGGCCGTCGCCGACCGCGGGCACCCTCGGCGGCGTGGCCAAGGCGACGCGGGAGACCATCGTGTTGCTCGAGGCCGCCGGGTACGACGTGATCCTGGTGGAGACGGTCGGGGTCGGTCAGTCCGAGGTGACGGTCGCCAATATGGTCGACGTCTTCTGTTTTCTGACGTTGGCCCGGACCGGTGATCAGCTGCAGGGCATCAAGAAAGGTGTGCTGGAGCTGGCTGATCTGGTCGCGGTCAACAAGGCCGACGGCAAGCACGAGATGGAAGCCAAGTCCGCTGCCCGCGAACTATCCGGCGCACTGCGGCTGATCCACCCGCACGACGCGCTGTGGCGCCCGCCGGTGCTCACCATGAGCGGACTGGAGGGTATCGGCCTGGACAAGTTCTGGGACACCGTCCTCGAACACCGCCGGGTCCTCACCGACGCAGGCGAATTCGACGAGAAGCGCCGCCGCCAGCAGATCGACTGGACCTGGACCATGGTGCACGATCAGCTTTTGCGCCGCCTCGCCGACAACCCGAAGGTGAAAGCCATTCGCGCCCAGGTCGAGAAGCAGGTCCGCGACGGAACCCTCACCGCCGCACTGGCCGCCGAAGAACTCCTGCGCGCCTTCGACAGCCGCTGACCCCCGTCACCCGAACGGGTTGATCACCGCCGCCCCCGTCTCCTCGAAGTGCTTCACATTCCGGGTGACCACCGCGAGCCCATGCGTCACCGCGGTCGCCGCGATGAGCCCGTCCGCCATGTCGATCGAGTGAATGCTGATGCGGGCCCACACGCGGACGATCTCGGTGGTGACGGGCAGGATCCGATCGCCGTGCCGGGCTTCGATATCGGCGATCGCCTGCTCGAACAGCTGCGCCCGCGCTGTCCCGCCCCGATGTCGTAGCAGCGCGACGCCGCGGCGCAGCTCACCGACGGTGACGACGCTGAGCCACTGGTCGGCGAGGCGGGCCTTGCTCAACCAGTCGAGCACCGCGGGCGCGGGCTTCGGCCGCATTATTTCCGACAGCACATTGGTGTCGAGGAGGTAACTCACGACTACCCGGCCGCGTCGTCGAACAGGTCGACGTCGCGCGGCATGCTGTGCTGTCGCGCGCTCTCGACTTCGTCGAGTACGTCGGCCACATCGTCGCCGAGACCCGAGAACGTCACCAGGAGATGGTCGACGAAGCTGATGTCCGGGCGGGTCAGCTTGCGGTACTCGTTGATATCCAGAACTACAGCCACCGCGTCACCGTGGCGGGTGATGGTTTGTGGTCCGTCCGATTCCGCCGCGCGCAATACCTCGGAGAATCGTTGCTTGGCCTCCTGAACTTGCCATTGCACCGTCTCTGCCTCCTGGTCTAGCTGAAGTGTCCCCATCTGGACAGTCTAGACAGACCAGATCGGGTATGTCGACCCTTGGGGTACGGCCGATGGGATCCGATGTGCCACCTGCTGCCCGCGTTGGCCTGCCGAATTGCGAAAAGGGTTCGGTACCAGGGCTGTTGGACAAGGGGTTGTCGCGCATGGGATGCTGCGAATGTCTCGCAGCCGCGGGGCAATCCAAGAATATCGTCAGCGCCAGGTAGGTCGGTGGAGCGCGTTGGCGTGCCCGTCGGTGACGGGCACGGCCGACCCCTGCCTAGTGGTTGTGCTGTGTTCGGAGACCGGCGATGTCTCGAAAGGACGCAGTATGCACACCGACCCCTTCGACCTTGCCGGAAATGATTACGTGCCTGATCCGGCGCGCGACTCGGCAGCCGTTGTCGACGCGTTTTTCGACCACCTCGCGGCAGGTTTGCCCGAGGCGGACCTGACCGAGGACCTGTTCGCCGATATGCGGCGGGAACTCGCGGAATTGGCGGCCGCCGAGGCGCATCGATGCGTGGACGAGCCTGCGCGCTACAACCTGCGGATGACCCTCGCTTTGGTTGTCGCCTACCGGGCGTTGCTCCCTCGGCTCGGACGCGACGCCACCATTGCCGCGCTGCGCGACGCGTTCGTCGAACCGCTCGGCGAGGCCGTTCAAGACGCGACCCGGTCGATGCTCGATGCAGCCGACGACCCGTTCGCCGCCATGGTCGCGGTCTCGAAGTCGCGCGAGGAGCACGCCTTCGGCGCCGGATTCACCTTCGCGCGACCCGCGGACGACCAGCAGCGGTATCACGTGGATGTCGTCCAGTGCTTCTATCACGATGTGCTGGTTGCGCATTCGGCGTCCGAGCTGACGCCGGTGATGTGTGAGTTCGATGCGAACTGGATCCGCGCCATCGACCCGTTGAAACACGGTTTCCGTTTCGACCGCGCCACCACCATCGGGTTGGGCGGCACGCACTGCCCGTTCCATTGGGAGCGCATCGAGCGCTGATCGGTCGCCAGCCCGGTCGAGGCGGCGCACAGACCGCCGCCTCGACCGCCCGCGCCGGTCGCTCTACCTGCGTAGTCCTCGTCCGGACTACCTATTTGCTGACCGTCTACTAGTTGTCGACCCGCATTGACGAGTAGTAGCGTGGAAGGTTCCTCAGCTGGCGACGACGCGGCAACGAGGACTCGCCGGCCGACGTGATGCGGGGGGTTCGTCCCCTTCGCAGGCAAAGGAGGTGCCTGGCGATGTCCGAAGACGCGATTGCTCAACCGCCCGAATCCGAGATGGGTCGGCCGCAGTGGATCTCCGGCCCGGAACCACCACCACCGCAGTGGAATTCGTTCCCACCGGAGCCGGTTTTGGTGACCGTCGGCGATATCGGATGCACGGCGACGCGGGTGTTGACGCCGTCCGGGCAGCGTCCGTTGGCGGGCACCGTCTGGATTGTCACCAACCAGACCACCGTCGACCGGCGCATCCCGTCCTACGCGATCGTGCTCGCGGTGCTGCTCATGGTCTTCTGTCTGCTCGGCCTGGTGTTCCTGGCCGTCAAGGAGGAGAAGATCCAGGGATTCGTCCAGGTCAGCGTGCAAGGAGGGGATTTCTACTACGCGACCCAGGTCAAGATCACCGATCGCGCCCAGGTCGTCGACACCGAACAGCGCGTCAACTACATCCGCGGATTGGTCGCCGCCTTGCCTGCCGCTTGAGCTGGCGCGGATTGCCGCGAAGGGGACCGGGTTCGAGTGCGGGGAAACGCTGGCGATCAGGCATGCATTGCGACGAAGGTCGGCCGGAGGTTCAGATGCGGCGGGATCGTCTGTTCCGATGCTCGATGCTCGATGCTCGATGCTCGATGCTCGATGCTCGATGGGCGATGGGCGATGGGCGATGGGCGATGGGCGATGGGCGATGGGCGATGGGCCGACGCGCCGATCAGATTGTGTCGCCCAGTGATTCGAGCAGCACGCGTAACGTATCCGCGAGTGCATCGCGCTGCTTCGGCGTGAGCGGCCCCAGGATGCGCTCCTCGGTAGCGACGTGATCGGGTAGCGCTTCATCGATGACGTCATGCCCCGCGTCGGTGAGGAAGACGCGGACGCCACGGCCGTCGGATTCGCTGGGTGTCCGCCGCACCAGCCCGCGCTCCTCGAGTCGATCGAGGCGCTGCGTGATGGCGCCGGAGGTGACCATGGCCGAGTGCATCAGCTCGGTAGGCGTCAGCGAGTGCGGTGGTTCGCTGCGCCGCAGGGTGGCGAGCACGTCGAACGATGCGGCGTCCAACCCGTGCGCGGCGAACGTCTTGCGCAGCTCGACACCGGTCAACTGCGTCAGCCTCGACAGCCGCCCGAGTACCGCCATGGGAGATACGTCCAGGTCGGGCCGCTGTTCCCGCCATTGTGCGAGCACTTGGTCGACGTGATCGGTCACCACCGCACTCTAGCGAATACCTCAGCGGTGAGGTACCTCGCTACGGGAATTGCTCAGCGCTAAGCTAAGTTACTTAGTGCTAAGCAATCGACACGGGCTCGGGTCCGACAGGAGGACGAATCATGCGCATCACGGTATTCGGCGCGACAGGTGAGGTAGGCAGTCGAGTGGTGACCGAGGCCTTGGCCCGCGGCCACGAGGTACTCGCCGTCATCCGCGACCCGGCACGCGCCGCCGCCGTACCCCCCGCCGCTGAGGTCCGCATCGGGAACGCCGCCGACCTCGACGACGTCGTATCCCTCAGTCTCGGACAGGATCTCGTGATCACCGCAACCCGCCCGCCTGTGGGCCGAGAACACGAACTCCCCGAAATCACCGCCGTACTACTGAAAGCCCTCGGCCACACCGGAGTCCGCCTCCTCCTCGTCGGCGGCGCGTCCACTCTGCTCGTCCCCGGCACCAACGGCACCACCCTGCACGAAACCCCCAACTTCCCAGCGGAATTGCGCCCCATAGCCCAAGCCTGCGCCGACCAACTCGCCCTGTGCCGAGCCGAAACAACCACGAACTGGACCTATCTGAGCCCACCCGCCGACCTACACCCCGGCCAGCGCACCGGCACCTACCGCACCGGCACCGACGAACTCCTCACCGACCCCAACGGCCAATCCACCATCTCCATGGAAGATTTCGCCGTCGCCCTCCTCGACGAGGCCGAACACCCCACCCACCCCCGCACCCGATTCACCGTCGGCGCAACCTGAACGCTCCCGGGGCCGACAGAGCGACAACCGCCGGTCCCCAGTTGTTGTACTCCAGTCCAGAGTCTGTCGCGTAAGTAGCTCTCCTTGGTCTCATGAGTTCCATGCGATGAACGCAAACGGGAGGGGCTCATGGTTTTCGCTCGGCGACAAATGATTCGAACTTCGTACATACGTCACCGCTCCCGAAGCGTGGCTGCACTGGCGATAGCTACAGCAATGCTTGGGATCTTGGGTGCGATCACCCCAACCGCTCTGGCAGATCCACGATGTCCGAATGACGACCCGTGGTACGGCCACTGTGTCGGAGGAGCCATCCTCGCGGAGTACCGCTCGGCAGGTGACTTTCCATTCTTCGGCAACGCGGTCAACCCTGAATCGGATGCTGCCAGGGGTGGGCGGTGGCAGGGGTTCGAAAGGGGCAGCTCGATCTACTGGCACCCACTGGTCTCCAACGGTCGGGCCAACCAGGTCGGCGGCGCGATCCGTGACAAATGGGGCGAACTCGGTTGGGAGAACGGCGCTCTCAAGTATCCGACAACTCGCGAGTTACCGACCCGCAAGCCCGGAAGGTTCAACAACTTCGAGGGCGGTTCGGTCCATTGGTCCGGTTCTACCGGCGTGCACGCTACGTGGGGACTGATCCGGGATAAATGGGGTGAAAATGATTGGAGAACGGTGTGCTGGGATTCCCGAAGTCCGATGAATACGTGACGAAAAACGACGGCCGTGGACAGGGATTCGAGGGCGGGCTCATCTACTGGCATCCGGATACCGGTGCGCGCGTGGTCCGTGCGCCGATCGCGCAGTATTGGGCGGCGGCGGACTGGGAGAATGGTGTCTACGGGTACCCGATCGAGGACACGCAGCAGGTGGGGTGTGGCCGGTATGCTCAAAGGTTCCAGGGTGGGATCCTCGTGACCGGAATCGAGGGATACCTACTTCCGTACAACTCGGTTGACGGGCGGGAGATTGCGTACTCGGCGGCGTTCACCGACCAGCGATCGATCGACGCGTGGCGGGACGCTGTCAGGGAGTGGAACACTATGAACGCGATCAACGTCAAGCAGTCCGGAGCTGTCGGCTATGACCTTACGGTCAACGAAGTGAATCTCCCAGATGAGACCTACTCGGGCCAGTATCAGAATTTCGGACCGTTGCCGGACCAGATCAAGCTCAATCGCGCCTACACCGACTCATACACCAGTACGCAGCGCCGGGTCGTGTTCGTGCACGAGCTCGGACATGCACTAGGACTGGATCATTCGTGCGATTCACAGATCATGGGCCCCTCTGATTCGACTCGGACAGCCAGCACATTGCAGGACCTCGATAAGGCTGTATACCGCTACAGGTGGGGATGGTGACATGACGGAGAAGTGGACTGCGGGATCCGCCCGGCGGATGGCACGTGCACTGCTGTCGGTGTCGGCGGCGGGCACGGTGCTGGGGGCCATGGTGGGGTGCTCACCGGGAGAAGGCTCGCCCATCGTGCCGAGCACCGCGCCGCCGGAGACCTCCTATCTCAACTCGAGCAGCGTCATCGATCGCAACAATCCGGCAGCGGTCGCCGGGGCGGCTACCGACATCTTTTTCGGCCAGGTCGTCGAGTCGATCGGATCGACCGAACGGCGCGGGCAGTTGGAGTCGCAGTTCTCCCTCGAGATAAGTGAGCGGTTGAAGGGCAATGCCGCGGGAAGAGTCACCGTCAATCAGCGTGGTGGACTCAAAGACGGGACAGTCGTCGTTGAATCCGGGGACGAGCTGCTCGTGCTGGGCCAGTCGTACCTGATCGCGGCGCGCTTCAGCACAGACGAGGACTGGTACACGGTGATTCCGGTGGCTGGCGATATCCCCGTCACGGGCAACGGCTCTCCCCGTGCCAAGCTGAACCGGCCGCCCGAGAACCGGGATGAGGTGCGCAATCGGATGAAGGATGCGATCGCGCGCGAAATTCCGTTCCCGCCATCGGGGGCAACCGGTACGGCTCCGTCGAAAGCTCCGGTGCCATCGAGGACTTCGGCTCCGTCCAGCCCGAGCGTCCCGCCGCAAACGTCGTCCCCGAGCAGTACGCCACGTTGAGCCCCTACTCGATGCCGAACAGGTCGGCGGCGTTCTGGTAGCAGACTCGGCGCAGCCAATCGTCGCCTAGGTCGAGGCGTTCGAGTGCGGCGACGGCGTGGCCGTAGGTGTAGGGGATGTTGGGGAAGTCGCTGCCGAACAGGATTCGGTCGCCGAAGGCGAGGAGTCGGGGGCGTTCGTGGGCGGGGAAGGGGTCGACCTCTTCGAAGAAGTCGGTGAAGGTCATGGTGGTGTCGAAGCGCAGGGCCGGGTACTGGTCGGCCAGGTCGAAGAATTCGGTGTACTCGGGGGCGCCCATGTGCGCGATGATCAAGGGCAGGCGTGGAAAACGGTGTAGCAGGGCTTCGATGGGTGTGGGCCCGGTGAATTCGCCTGGCACCGGCCCGGATCCGCAATGGATCACGACTGGGATGCTCGCTTCCTGGATCAGCGCCCAGACGGGGTCGAGCAGGGGATCGCGGGGATCGAAGCGGCCGACCTGGATGTGCGCCTTGAACAGCTGCGCACCGCGTCGGATCGCTTCCGCCACATAGGTTTCGGCGCCCGGCTCGGGGTAGAAGGTCGCGGTGTGCAGGCAGTCGGGGGTGCGCTCGGCGAACTCGGCGGTCCACTCGTTGAGCCAGGCGGCCATCTCGGGTTTGTGTGGGTAGACCAGGGCGCTGAAGGCGCGAACGCCGAAGTCGCGCAACGTCTTCAGCCGGACTTGCTCGTCGGCTCGGTAGGCGATGGGCCAGGCGCGGGCGGTGAGCGGGCCTGCCGAGTCGAAGTAGGCCCATACCTTGCGCATGACCGGTTCCGGCATGAAATGCGTGTGTACGTCGATGATTCCGGGCAGGCCGAGCCGGTGGCGGAAGTCGGCGAGGTAGGTGTGGTCGTCTTGCTCGCCGGTCACGGCTTCTCCTGTCATTCGGGCGCTCCCGCCTGGTACGGGTACAGCGCCCGTGCGAAATCGCCGATCCTGCTGATCAGCCGGTCGAAGAACAACTCTTGATCGGTGCCGATTACGATGTCCGCGTTGGGTTCTCGGCCCCACATGCCCGCCCAGTCGGCCACCGTGGTCGCTCGGGTCAAGGTCCCGGCGAGCTCGACGTCGACCGTCGCCGGCCGGGTGACGGCCAGCGAAGGATCCAACGCGACCGCCGCCGCGAACGGATCGTGCATGTGCGCGAGGTAACCCAGGTCGTAGAGCCGATGGAAGTCGAAGTAGAAGCGCACCGCGTCGGTGACATGCCGGACGATCGGATTGCTCGTCACCGAACGCGCTTCGGGCGTATCGATCTCCGAAACCGCCTCCACGGGAAGGCTGCCCGCCCGTTCGGCGAGCAACGCCAGATGCTTCGGCCGCATCTCGATGGTCTCGGTGATGTCGAGCGCGCAGACGATCGGCCTGCGGTCCGGCGGCGCGGCGGAGAAGGCGTCGAAAACCTCCTTGGCCGCCTCCGGATCGACGTGCACGTTCCACTCGTTGGTGGGGGTGGTGTTGCCGGGATGGTTGAACGCACCGCCCATGATCACGAGTCGGCGCAGCAGCGTCGGCAGCGCGGGCTCGAGCCGGACGGCCAACGCCAGATTGGTCAGCGGCCCGGTACACAGCCCGACGATCTCCCCGGGATGCGCGCGCACCAGATCGACCCACATCTGAGCGGCGGAACGCGACGAGAGCACCCGGTCCGACGGCGGCAACTCGGCATAGCCGACGCCCTGCGGACCATGGGTGTCCTCGGTGGTGCGCAGCGGTATCGCCAACGGCTCGACGGCGCCGAGCGCTACCTCGATCTCGGGCGCGCGGCACACGTCCAGCCAGGCGAGATTGTTCGCCGCCACCTGCGGCGCGGGCACGTTCCCCGCGGTCGAGGCGATCCCGATGATCTCGGCTTCGGGCGAGGCGAGGAGGTAGAGCAGCGCAAGGGAATCGTCGACCCCGGTGTCCACATCCATGATGATCTTCTGCCGCACCTCACGAGACTAACGCTGCCTCGCCTCGCGCCCGAAGGCTGGACGCCGGTCCACCGACGCGGCGAGCCGAGCGCGGGCAACGCCTCGCGGCGAGCGACTGCGGCAAACCCCGCCTGCCGGACCCCGGTCAGTGCAACTCGCCACCGACCCCCGCGGGCAGATGCCGCAACCGCACCACCGCGATCACCGAAACAACGGCCGCCGCAACGGCGGTGATTCCCGCGGTGACCTGCATGCCGTGCAGGAACGCCTCCCGCGCCGCGAGCAACACCGCCTCACCGAGCTGCCCGGGCAGCTCAGCACTCGTCTGCACCGCCGCACCCAACGTGTCGCGCACCGCTCGACTCGCCTCGGCGGGTAGTCCCTCGGGCAACGTGGCGGCCAGATCGCCGCGATACAGCGCGATACTGATGCTGCCCAGAATCGAAATACCCAGCGCACCACCGAGTTCCGCGCCCGTCTCGGAGACGCCGGCGGCGGCACCCGCCTGCTCGGGTGGCGCGGCGCCGACGATGAGCTCGGTGGTGATGCCGTACACCGGCGCGAGACCGAGCGAGATGATCACCGAGGCGGCGATGGTGAGTGCGACGCCGCCGGTGAGGCCCACCCGCGTCATCATCAGCAACCCGCCTGCCGTGATCGCCATGCCGACGCCGATCACATAGGCGGGCCGAACCAGCCGAATGATGAGCGGCGACACCTGCGAACCGACGATGAACCCGATACCCGACGGCGCGAGTACCGCACCGGTGGCCAGCGGCGAAAGCCCGAGCACCAGCTGGAAGTACTGGGCGACGAACAAGAAGTAGCCGAAGGCGACGAAGATGCCGACGATATTGATCAGTAAGGCGAGCCGGAACGCGCCGAGCCGGAACAGCCGCAGATCCAGCATCGGATCGGGGCTGGTCAGTTGGCGGCGCACGAACAGCACGCCGACGATCGTGCCCACGGTCAATGCCAGCAGCGCGGCGCCGCCGACCCCGTCCTGCGCGATCTTCTTCATGCCGAACACCACCGCGATCATGGTGGCCACGCTGAGCAGCGCGCTGACCGGATCGAGCTTGCCCGCCTCGGGATCGCGAAACTCCGGCAGCACCTTCGGCCCGATCACCAGCAGCAACGCCATCACCGGCACGGCGAGCAGGAACACCGAGCCCCACCAGAACTGCTCCAGCAGCACCCCGCCGAACAGCGGGCCGACCGCACCGCCCGCCGAGAACGCGCCGATCCACACGCCGACGGCGACCGAGCGCTGCCTGGAGTCGCGGAACATGTTGAAGATCAACGACAGTGTCGACGGTGCGAGCGTCGCACCCGCGATGCCGAGCAGCGCCCGACAGACGATCAGTAGCTCCGCGGTGGGGGCGAACGCCGCGATCACCGACACCACCGCGAACGCGGCCGCGCCGGCCAGCAGCAGGCGGCGCCGGCCGATCCGATCGCCGAGGGTGCCCATGGTGATCAGCAGCCCGGCCACCAGGAACCCGTACACGTCGATGATCCACAGCAGCTGCGCGCTGGTCGGATGCAGATCCGCGCTGAGCATCGGCACGGCCAGGTGCAGCACCGTGAGGTCCATGGCGTAGACGAGGCAGGCGAGCGCGAGCACCGCGAGCCCGATCCACTCCCGCCGTCCGGCGCGCGGCTGCACCGGGTCCGAGGTCCGGTCGAGGGTGCTGTCCACGGTGCGGTGTCCTTCCGCGGTGTCCATGAGGCTCATGCCTGTTCAGACGAACACGGCACGTCTATCTCATCGGTCACCGGTCAGAAACCGCAAACGATTTTCGGGTCGCGCCCGCGTGCCGTGCACTCGAACCGTGCGCGGCACGCGGGCAGCGACTAGTGGGTCTTCAACGGCCAGGCGGGCCGATCGCCACCGTAGGCCGGGGCAGGCCAGTTGTACGCGGGGTACTCGGCGATGGCGGGCGTAGCGGTGATCACCTCCCCGTGCGACGTCACCTCGGTCGGATCGGGCAGCGCCGCCTGCGGATGACGTGGCGTGCGGTCCGGCGCGGCGAGCAGCCAGGAAGCGGTGCGCGCCAAGGAAACTCGCACATCACGCCCGACGCCGTCCACGGCGCGGGCGGCCAGCGCGTCGATCACGCCCGCGGCGAGCAGATAGCCGGAGGCATGGTCGAGGGCTTGGGCGGGCAGCGCGCTCGGCACGGCGGGCGCACCCTCGGCGATCGATATGCCCGACGCGGCCTGCACGATGCTGTCGAATCCGCGCCGCCCGCCCCACGGCCCTTCCTCACCCCAGGCACTCACCCGGCCGTGCACCAGACCGGGTCGCATGGCGGCGAGGAGCCCCGCGCGCTCCAGCGACCCCGGCCGATACCCGGTGACCAGCACGTCGGCCGAGGCCAGCAGGTCCCTGATCAACGGAAGCTGCGTCCACAGGTCCACCAGGGTGGAGCGTTTGCCCTGGCAGGTGTCGGCGTACTGCCAGGGAATCTCCGGCAGCTGCGGCGGATCGACGCGCAGGACGTCCGCGCCGAGCAGCGCCAATGTCCGCGTCGCGACCGGCCCGGCGATCACCCGGGTCAGGTCGAGCACCCGGAGCCCGCGCAGCGGCTGGAAAGGGGCGGCGCCGATCGGCAATCCGGGTTCGCCGCGATCGGCGCGCGGCTCGATGGCCACCACGGGTCCGGTGGCGGCCGCCCAGCCTTCGGCACTGCCGAGCCACTCCTGTTCGGTGCGGACGCGAACGGCGATCGCGCCGTGCGCGGCGGCGTGGTCTTCGATATCGGCCGCGCGGCTCATCGCCATGTGCGCCACGGCGAGATCGAAGGGGGCGTCGGTGGGCAGGCCGAGCGCGGTGAGCAAGCGATCACGGTGGTGTGGATAGTTGGCGTGGGTGCGAACCCAACCGTCGAAGGTGGGGAAGAATCCGGAGAGGTCGCCGAATAGGGTGGCGGGGCGACCGTTGATCAGTAATAAACGTTCGCTGCAGAACGCGGCGGTGATACGCGCGGGGTCGATGCGATGCGCGACCGGATCGAGTCCACGGACCACGCGGATCCGGTTCGCCGCGGCGATGAGCGCGGCGACCGACCCGGCGGCCAGCGACCAGACCGGCAGTGTCGCAGCCAGATTGCTGCCAGGATCGGGAGACGGCGTAATGACAGAGGGGGTGACACCGATTCCGGCTTCGTAGTCGTGGACCAGCCGTGTGTGCGCGTTCACCCGAAAGAGCGTAATAGTTCCGTCTGAGAAGGAGATTTACGTGGGCCGAACAATCGAGTCCGGTGAGTGGCTGCGGATCCTGCGATCCGAGGCGACTCCCCGCCACCACCTGCTGTGTTTCCCACCGGGCGGCGGCCCGGCGACGGCGTACCGGGAGTTGGCCCAGCACTTCGGGGCGGGCATCGCCGTTGCCGCGGTGCAGTATCCGGGTCGGCAGGACCGGCTCGGCGAGGCGCCGATCACCGAACTCACGGCGCTCGCCGACCGGATTGCTGAGGAAGTGCTGCGGCACGGAATCATCGACCAGCTCGCGTTATTCGGCCACAGCATGGGGGCCAGCGTCGCCTTCGAAACCGCGCGACGGCTGGAACGCAAGGGGCAGCCGGTGACGACGCTGTTCGTGTCCGGCCGTCCCGCACCGAGTTTCGTGGAGACCCAGCGCGTGCACCTCGGCTCCGACGAGGAACTGATCGCGGAGTTGGAGCGGCTGGCCGCCGATCCCGCGCCGATCCAGATGCTGCGCGACGAGCCGAGTCTCGCGGAGTTGGTGCTGCCCGCGGTGCGCGGCGACTACCAGGCCGTGGAGACGTACCGATACACCGAGGGCGATCCGCTGGCCGCCGATATCGCCGCCCTGGTCAGCACCGAGGACCCGACGATGACGCCCGAGCAGGCCGACGAGTGGCGCGACTTCACCACCGGAACCTTCGATCGCGCAACGTTTTCCGGCGGCCACTTCTATCTGGACGAGCGCCCCGCCGAGGTGGCCGAGGTGGTCACGCGACACCTCGCACGCGACCGAACGCGCGCATGAAAACTATTCCGGCCCAGACTGTTTCACGCGTGTAACTAGTGGGATGCCTGCAGGCGGGTTGCCGACCCGGCGGCCCGCCACCGCAGCCATCCGTACCCCACCCAGGACACCGCGACACACACCGCGACGAGCACCCGCACGGTCGCCAGCGCACTCTCCGGATAGATCACCCCGGTGAGGTAATGGTCGATGAACCCGCTCGACGGCAGTCCGGCGTCGCCTGCCTGATGCCGCGCCCAATTCTCCGCGTGGGTGAGCGGGCAGTCGAGTCCGAACAAGATGGTGCTGAACCCCCACCCGAACGCGATCAGATGCAGGAAGATGCTGCGCGGCCAGCGCCACGCGAGGAACCCGCCGACGACCACGTACGCCACGAACACGAAATGCGCCGCGGCGGTGACGTCGGCCAGCAACCGGTACAACACTCCACCAGCCTAGCCATCGACTCGCGATCCGCGCGGGTTCACCAGGGCGAGGGCCGGTAATCCTTCAGGAAGCACCCGTACAGGTCGGTGCCGTTCTCGCCCTGGACAATCGGGTCGTACACGCGCGCGGCACCGTCGACGAGGTCGAGGGGCGCGTGGAAGCCCTCCTCGGCGAGCCGGACCTTCGTGTAGTGCGGGCGCTCGTCGGTGATCCAGCCGGTGTCGACGGCGGTCATCAGAATGCCGTCGGCCTCGAGCATCTCGCCCGCGCTGGTGCGGGTCAACATGTTCAGCGCGGCCTTGGCCATGTTGGTGTGCGGGTGGCCCGGCCCCTTGTAGGCGCGGGCGAACTGGCCCTCCATCGCCGAGACGTTGACGATGTACTTGCGCCGCGCGGGTGCCGCGGCCATGGCCGGGCGCAGCCGGGAGACCAGGATGAACGGCGCGACCGAGTTGCACAGCTGCACTTCGAGCAGTTCGGTCGGGTCCACCTCGGCGACGGTCTGCACCCAGCTGTTGGTGTGCGCCAGATCCGGCACCAGGCCGCCGGCGTCGATCGCCACGCCACGCGAAATGCGTTCGGGCGTCGCCGATCCCGCGACCAGCGCGAGCTCGGCGACGTCGGCGGCGCTCAGCGTCGGGGTGAGCGAGGCGGTGAGCGCGGTGGGGTGGGCCTGCATCGTCTTGCCGAACGTCACCACGTCGGGTAGCGCGCCCGCGGGCAGCGGAGCGGACTCGGCGTCGACCAGCGCGCTGTAGGCGCCGGGGGAGCGGCGCACGGTCTGGGCGGCATTGTTGATCAGGATGTCGAGCGGGCCCTGCGCCGCGACGTCGTCGGCGAGGGCGACCACCTGGGCCGGATCGCGCAGGTCGATGCCGACGACGCGCAGCCGGTGCAGCCAGTCGGCGCTGTCGTCCATGGCGGCGAAGCGGCGGATGGCGTCGTTCGGGAAGCGGGTGGTGATGGTGGTGTGCGCGCCGTCGCGCAGCAGCCGCAAGGCGATGTACATGCCGATCTTGGCGCGCCCGCCGGTGAGCAGCGCGCGCCGACCGGTCAGATCGGTACGGGCGTCCCGCTTGGCGTGGCTGCTCGCCGCGCACTCCGGGCACAGCTGGTGATAGAACGCGTCGACCTGCGTATACGACTGCTTGCAGATGTAGCAGGGGCGCGCACGCAGCAGCGTGCCCGCGCTCGCCCCGCGCGCGGTGGAGGCCAGCGGGATGCCCGCGGTCTCGTCGTCGATCCGCTGCGGCGAGCCGGTGGCCGTCGCGGCGATCACCTCACGGTCGGCTTGTGCCACCGCCGTCCTGGCCTCGATCCGGCGCCGCTGCTTGAGCTTTTTGAACATGTGGCCGACCGCGCGCTGCACCGCCACGGAGTCGGGATGCTCCTTTTCCAGCCGTCCGGCCTGGTCCAGCACCCGCAGACAGGTCGCGAGGTCGTCCGGATCGATCATGCTTTCGGCCATCGGTGGTACAGGCATCCTTCGGTGAGCTGGGAAATCGACCCGACCATTGTCGCAAACCCCGCCGCCCGGCTACCGCCCGGTGGCCTACGCGCGCAGCAGCGCCATGGTCGTGGCGGCGGTTTCCTTCAGCAGTTCGATGACGGTGTCCACCGTGAGGTCGGTGTTCGGGTCGAGCGAGGGCGGGTGCAGCCAGCTGATCTCGTAGGTGGTCCAGCCATCGCGGACGGCGACGGTGACGCCGGTGTTCGGGGCGTACTCGGACTCCTTGCGGACGACATAGGCCTCGTCGCCGAGACCGTCGATCTTCGTGACGTCGTCGTCCTCGGTGAGCTCGGACTTGTTCCAGGTTTCGAAGCGGGCAGTGAACTCGGGACCGGGATCGGTCTGCTTGTGCACCGCGGCACTCGCCTCGAGCGTGGTGTCTTTGGACCGTTCGCGTGCCCCCGGCGGCGCCAGCCGAATGGTGCAGGTCATCGAGTCGACGGCGCTGTGCAGCAGGGTCTGGTGGAGTGGGTACTTCGGACCGGTCGAACTCGACGGCGCCACAACGAATCCGGCGTTCGTGTAGGGCGCCGGATCGGTGATCGCGCACAGATTGTCGACGTAGTGATAACCCCGTAGATCGGGCGCCGGGTCGGCACGGTGGTCGCTGTCGGCAACGCCGAGCACGCCGACGATTACCAGCGTCGCGACCCCGGCCACGGCGCCGAGCGCGCGTAGTCGGTTGCCGCCGGGCTGTTTCCAGCGCCCGAGCGGTTGCGGCGGCACCCGGCCGTCCGGGTACGGCCGCATCGGCCCGATCGGCGCCAACGGTTGATGCAGCCAGCCGGCGTTGCTGAGGCGCGGAGGCCCCTGACCCGCCGGTCCCGTCATGGGGGCGAAAGTATCACCTCGCCGTCGGCGCCGCCGGTCGTTCGGGTCAGCCCTGTTCGCCGCGCAGACCGGCCGCCTCGCCGCCGCGGCCACAGCTGTCCGCGCGGTCGGCGAGCCGGGTGCGCAACTCGGCGGGGATCTCCGCGCGCACCTCGATCAGCCCCGCCCACACCACATCCGGCGTCTCCGGCGTCAACGCGGCGAGGAACTCGTCGAGGCCGTCCATCCCGGCGATGAGGTCGAGCACGCGAGCACGACCCGCGGTGTCCTGGGCGAGCGCGATATCGACCAGGGTGTCGATGTTGTCGCTGCGCGCGGCGGTGCATACGGCGGCGAGCAGCTGTTCCCTGGTGAGATCGCCGAGGCAGGAGGCGAGGATCGGGGTCGCGGACTCCGGCAGCGCGTCCACCAAAGGCAGTGCCTGCGACCAGAGTTCGTGCTCGGCCGTGGTGTCGATTACCGCGCGCAGCACCTCGGGGCTACGCATGATCGGCAGGCCGGCCATCCGGCGGCGATCGGCATCGGTCATGGCGAGCGCGATCGGCAGCATGGCATCCCACAGCTTCGCCGAATCCGCCTGCGTGACAAGCTCGCCGAGTTCCTCGTCGGATTTGTCGGTCAGCCGCGCGGCCAGCACCGCAAGCTGCGCGGGCTGCAAGTGCACGGCGAGCGGCAGCAGATCGAGCCAGAACCCTTTGTTCAGTGCGGCATTCATGATCGAGGCGAGCACCGATTCCTCCTGTACCGCGGGCCGTTCGGCGAAGACGCGCAGGCTGTCGGTGTTCATCGCGCTGGTGATCGGCAACAGCGATTCCCAGGCGTCCAGCGCCCGCACCGTCTCGATCAGGCCGTCGAGCACGTCGCCGCCGAGCCCGGCCGCGATATCGCCGAGCGCGGCCCGATTCGCCGGGCCGACGCTGTCGAGCAGGTCCAGGCCCTCGGCCCACAGATCCTGTTCGTGCGCGGCGCGGATGACGCCGGCGAGCCGGTCGGTGACCAGACCCATCAGCCGGTCGAGGGCGGACTTGTCCTCCATCAGGAAGCCGACGCGCAGCAGATCCGCGTCGCCCAGCGCGGGCACCGCGGCGCGCATCGACTCCTCCGGCACCACGCCGACGAACCGGCTCATGGTGACGTGGTCGGCGCGGCGCACCAACTCCCGGGCCACCTCGACGACCAGTCGGGGCGGCACCGA
Organism: Nocardia sp. NPDC052316; assembly: GCF_044547795.1. Taxonomy (NCBI): domain Bacteria; kingdom Bacillati; phylum Actinomycetota; class Actinomycetes; order Mycobacteriales; family Nocardiaceae; genus Nocardia; species Nocardia sp. NPDC052316. The sequence continues at coordinate 1,078,602 of NZ_JBIUBB010000002.1, read as the reverse complement.
GGCGATGATGTCGGCGGTGCGCCGGGGATCGAGCTGGATGGCGGTCTCGGCGAGAAACCGCGCGGGCAGCGCCTTGGCGATATCGACTGCGCGCGACGGTTCCACCGCGCCCGCGACGGCCGCGCACAGCACCGGGCCGAACGCGCGCTCTGCGGCCTTGGCGCTGATCGCGGTCGGTACCAACTTCGTCGCTGCGGCAACGCGTTTCATCCGGGCGGCGTCGCCGTCGAACAGCAGGTCGGTGGCCCGCTCGCGGAATGCCCGAATGGCCTCCGGTGAAAGGCCGTTGAGGAAGTCGAGTTGCGCCGGATCGGAAATATCCAGCAGGCGGGCGAGTTTCGTGGTCTCGGCGCGGGCCATCAGGTGGGTGCTCATAAGCCGAGCGCTCTCTTGACGGTCGGCCGCATCAGCCGGGGAATGAGCTGGAGCGAGGACTCGACCGCCGCGCCGAGGCGCTCGCCGCGGGCGGCCACCGCGTCGCGCAGCAAACGGTCGAGTTCGGCGAGGTCGGAGTCGGTGAGCCGGTCGAATTCGTCGGGCAGTGGTGCGCCGAGGGTGCGGCTGAGAGCGTCCGGCATGAGATCTCCGTATCGGTGTCGAGTTGTCGAAATGGTCAGCTGCTGCGCGGGGTGATCGCCGCTCGATCGGCGCGCATGTCGTCCACGAAATTGGCGATCGCCTCGGCGACCAGCAGCGGCTCGGTGACCGGCAGCCAGTGATCGGCCGGCACCGCACAGCGCCACAGCCGGTCGACCCAACGGGTCGAGGTGTCGTAGAGGGCGGCGGGCACGAACGGGTCGGTGCTGTCGACGAGCAGCTGCACCGGCACCGCGGTGCGCCGCACCCGCGGCCGCCGCAGATGATGCAGCAGGTTGGCCTGCGCGATCCGCCCGCCCGCAAGCAGATCGGTGCGCCAGGTGCGCGCGATCCGGGCGGGCACGGGGGAGAGCCCGCCGAGCCGCTCCAGCAGCAGCGTGCGCACCCGCGGCGGGTAGAGCCTGCGCGCCACCGGAACCGGGCTGAGCGTGCCGCGCGCGCTGCGCAACCACCAGCCGAGGTCGCCTGCCCGCAGCTTGGCCTGCGGTGCGACCGCACGCAACCACAGGCCGAGATGGTCGAGGTTCGGGCCGGAAATGGCGGTGAACGAGGCGATTCGGGTGTTCGCCCGCGGATCGCACACCGCCTCCCACAGCTGCACCGCACCCCAGCCGTGCCCGCAGGTGTGCACCGGTCGCTTCGGGCTCGCCGCGTCGATCACCGCGTAGAAGTCGGCCGCGAGCCGGTCGAGCCGGAAGTCCGCGAGCAGTGCGGGGCTGGTCGAGCGGCCGTGGCCGCGCACGTCATAGGTGATCACGCGGAAGCCGTCGGTGAGCAGCGCGGCCACCGTGGCCCACACGCGGTGGGTGTCGGTGAGGCCGTGCACCAGGACCAAGGGTAAGGCGGCGGGGTCACCCCACTCGAAGACCGCGAGTTCGGTGCCGTCGGCGGTCACCGTCCACTGCCGGTCCGGGCGGGGGGTGTCGGTGTCGAGCAGGTTGGTCATGTTGTTGCCTCGTTCGGTGCGAGCGGCCGGCCGTGCACGCAGTTCGTCGGTCGGGTGGCTCGGAAACGGCGTCCCGTACCGCTAGTACGTTTTCCGATACTGACAGTACGAAGAAAACCCCGGCAACGGGAGGCCTAGCCGCAGACTATGGCGTAGCTCACGCTGATAACCGTACCGGCGGTACGTGTATGCTGCGGTCGTGCCCCGTCCCAGCGTTCGTTCATCGACGACCTCCCGCGCGGAGATCGTCGACGCCGCGATCCGGGTGATCGACCGGGACGGGCCGCGGCCGAGCATGGACGACATCGCCAGGGAAGCGGGCATTACCAAACCCCGCCTGTATCGGCAGTTCGCCGACAAGGCCGATCTCTACACTGAGATCGGCAACCGGATGGCCAAGGCCGCCGCGGCCGCCGCGGGCAACGATCTGACGCTCATGCTGCAACCCCCGCGAACCGCGTTGCGGCGGGTGCTCACCGGATACGCCGACAGCATTCTCCAGCATCCCAACGTTTTTCGCTTCCTGGGCCAGGCGCAGGTGACCCAGCAGTCCGACGGCACGGTGCTGCAGTTCGATCTCGGCCGTGCGGCCTCGGACCGTTTCGCCAGGCAGGCCCGCGACATCGCCGAGTCCATCCCGATCGACACCGCGGGCATCGACTATCTCTCGCGCGCGGTGGTCGGCGTTGTCGTCGCGATCACCGACCTGTGGCTGGCCGATTCGGCCGTGCCGCACCCGGACCGGACGGCCGAATTCATCGATCAGGCCACCGAATTCGTCTGGGGCCTGATCGACGGCTTCCTGCGCAGGCAGGGCATCTCCGCCGATCCGGAGACGCCGATCTTCACCTCGCTCGCCGCCGTGAATCAGGCGCAGCAGCCCGCAAGCTGACGTTTCCCGGCATCCATCGCACCGGGTCGGCCCGACGCGCGCCCGCTTTGTTGACACGCTGCCAATAGTACGAGAATCTGGTGTCGAGCGACCGGCACCGAGGCCGGAGATCAGCGAGCAAAGGATCCGATGATGGCACGCGCCGCATGGAGTGACGACGAGGTCGAGGCGGTACGCGACCTCGCGAAGGCGTTCTTCGAGAAGGAGGTCGTCCCGCACGAGGAGAAGTTCGTCGCACAGGGCCACCCCGACCGCGCGCTGTACAACCGGGCCGGCGAGCTCGGCCTGCTGTGCACCGCGATTCCCACCGAATTCGGTGGTGGTGGCGGCACCTTCGCGCACGAGGCCGCGATCATCGAGGAGCAGTCCAGGGCGGGTGACGGCTCGATGGGCATGCCGGTGCACACCTCGATCATCGCGCCGTACCTGAAGGAATTCGGCTCCGCGGAACTCAAGCAGCGCGTGCTGCCCAAAGCAGCCAGCGGTGAGATGGTCCTGTCGATCGGCATGACCGAACCGGGCACCGGCTCCGACCTGCAGAACATCAAGACCCGCGCGATCCGCGAGGGCGACGAGTACGTCATCACCGGCTCGAAGATCTTCATCACCAACGGCTGGCTCTGCGACGGCATCATCATCGCCGCCAAGACCGACCCCACCAAAGGCGCCTCGGGCGTCTCGCTGATCTTCGCCGACGTGTCCGACGACACCCCTGGCTTCAAGCGCGGCCGCATCCTGAACAAGATCGGCGGCAAGGCGCAGGACACCGCGGAGCTGTTCTTCGACGGACTGCGGGTGCCCGCATCGAACCTGCTCGGCGAGGCCGAGGGCCTCGGCTTCTATCAGATGATGCAGATGCTGGCCCAGGAACGCCTGGTCACCGGCATCATCGCGGTCGTGATGATGGAGCAGGCGGTGCAGCTGACGATCGACTACACCAAGGGCCGCGAGGCCTTCGGCAAGCCGCTGTTCGCGATGCAGAACACCAAGTTCGAGCTCGCCGAGTGCGCCACCATCGCGAAGGTCAGCCGCACCTTCCTCGACGACTGCATCGTCAAGCATCTGCGCGGCGAACTCGACATTCCCACCGCGGCGATGTCGAAGTACTGGCTCACCGATCAGCTGGGTATCGTGGTTGACCGCTGCCTGCAACTGTTCGGCGGCTACGGCTACATGACGGAGTATCCGATTTCGCAGCTCTACACCGGCGCCCGCGTCCTGCGCATCCTCGCGGGTAGCAACGAGGTGATGAAGGATCTCATTGCCCGGTCTCTCTGATACGACGAGCGAGCCCACCGCTCGCCGGGACGACACCGACGCTGCCGCGCTGCCGCGCCGGCGTCGGCTCGAACCCGACGAGCGGCGGGCGCAGATCCTGGCCTGCGCGATCGACATGTTCGGCGAGCGGCCGTACGCGGCCGTGTCCACCGCCGAGCTGGCCCAGCGCGCCGGGGTGGCCCGCGGGCTGATCAACCACTACTTCGGCAACAAGCGCGACCTCTATCTCGCGGTGGTGCGTCGCATGGTCACGCTGCCCAAGCTGGACGACATGATCGTGCCCACCGGCACCGAGCGCGAGCGCGTCGAGGCAAGTGTGCACTGGCTGCTGGATACCATCGCCGAGCACGGCAGCACCTGGGTGAAGGTGACCAGCCACGAGGGCGTCGGCGACGACCCCGAGGTGCAGCAGATCCTCGATCAGGCCGACGACGCGGCCGCGGAGCGCCTGTTGCTCATGGTCGGACTGGCCGATTCGGCACGCAGTGCGGCTTTGCGCGCGATGGTGCGCGCGTACGGCGGGCTGGTGAAAGTCGCGGGGCGCGAATGGATCACCCGCGGCACCCTGACCCGCCCGCAGGTGCACGAGCTGCTGGCCGACATGCTGATGACACTGGTCACCGAGTCGCTGCCGAAGGTGGACCGCCGGCGCTGAGCGCACGGCGGCCCGTATCCGTTAGCCGAGCGCCTCCGGTGCGGCCTCGCCGGAAGCGGCCTGTTCCATGCTGTAGCGCACCGGCCGCCGGTGTCCCGGCGCGTGGCCGAGCCTGCCGTACTTGCGTTCGAGCACCTCCTCGCGCCGATGCTCGACCAGCAGCGCGCCGATGCCGAGGATCCACAGCGCGGCCGTCGCGATCGCGCCGATCTGGGTCCACTCGCTGAAGCCGTAGCCCGCGGCGGTGAGGGTGCAGGCCAGCGCGACCATGCCGAGCGCGCAGAGGATGAGGCCGGGAACGTTGTAATTGTCGCCGAGTAGATCGCCGGCCTGGGCGTGCCACGGCCGGTTTTCGCCGTCGTCGGGGGTGGTGCTACCGAACATGGTTCCTCCTGGGGAGTCAGCGCAAGATCAGTGACACTTTCCGATCAGCATGAACCTCGAATGGCAAAACAGCCAGCAATTGGACGTTTCAGATGATGTCGCGCCGCCGTGCCCCTATTGTGGGTCGGGATATCGGGGCGGGTCCGGGCAGTCCGAGGTTCCTGCACGGTGGTTGGTGTGGAGAGGGACCTGGCATGGCACGGGCGGATCGCCGTGAAAGTGAACGTTGGCCTGCGGCAGCGCAGGACGACAGGTGGCCGGCGGCCGAAGAAGAGCAGTGGGTCGAGCCGGAGCCGGAGGAGCGCTGGCAGGAGGCGCCGCGTCGCAGGACCGGCCGGTTGCGGGTGGAGATTCCGCCCATTGTGAATCCCTATGCGATCGTCGCGCTGGTGGCCGCGTTGATCGGATTGTTTCCGGTCGCCATCGTTTTCGGGTTCATCGCGTTCTCGCATCCGCGGGGCCGGGTGATGGCGATGTTCGCGCTGCTGATCGGTGTCGCGGAGGTGACCGCCGTCGCCGGGCTGGTGGTGCTGTCGGGAAACATGCTGCCGGACTCGCTGACTCGCGCGGACCGGCTGCCGACGACGGCGAGCCTGTCCGCGCCCTCGACCGCCGATCGACTACCCCCGCCGACCACCTCCGTCGCGCCGACTGCGGCGGCGACCACCACGACCGGTGCGAGCACGACCGAGCCGAGCAACCTGAAGAAGGGTGCGTCGTGCACGGAGAGCCAGGTCGGCCAGATCGGCAGCGGCGCCGAGGGCGGCACGCTCATCTGCCTGCTCAGCTCGGGCAGCTATAAGTGGTCGGGCCCGTTCGTGGTGTCGACGGCGATCCAGCAGGCCGGCGGCAAATGCGATGGCAGCACCGCGAAGACGGGCCGCACCGCGGACGGGCGCGCGCTGGTCTGCGAGATCTCCGGCCGCAGCGGCACCTGGGTGCTGTGGACCGAGTAGCGCCTCACTCCTCTTTCTTGGCGCGACTCGGCTGAACGCGGGGCGGCTCGTTCGGCATCTTCGGATACTGCGGCGGCCATGGCGCGTCCATGAGACCCGAGGCCATATCGCGCTCCGACATTTCCAGCAGCGGGGCGATCGACTGCGGGGCGCGGTCCGCCCACGGATCACCCTGCTCGGCCAGCCGCGCGGGCACGGTGGCGATGGTCAGTTCGTCCGGAACCACCGTGTCCAATTCGGACCAGGCGATCGGCGTGGAGACCTGCCCGCCGACCTTCGGGCGCACACACCACGCCCCGAACACCGTCTTGTGCGGGGCGTTCTGATTGAAGTCGACGAATACGCGGTTGCCGCGCTCCTCTTTCCACCACTGCGCGGTGATCTGCTCGGGATGACGACGCTCCAGCTCCCTGGCCAGCGCGACGGAGGCGGCCCGCACCTGGTATCCATCCCAATTCGGTTCCAGCGCAACGTAAATGTGCAGGCCGCGCGAGCCCGACGTCTTGATCCGCGACTCGATGCCCAACTCCGCGAACAACTCTCGGGTGAGCACGGCGGCGTGCTTGAGGTCGTCGAAGGTGATGCCGGGGGAGGGATCGAGGTCGATGCGCAGTTCGTCGGCGATCTTCAGGTTGTCCGCCCGGTTCGGCCAGACGTGAAAACCCAGGCAGCCCTGGTTCACCGCCCACAGGATGTGCGCGAGATCGTGGGCGACGAGCGCGTCGGCGGTGGTGCCGTTCGGCGTGGACACCTCGACGGTGTGCAGCCACTTCGGCGCGGTTTTCGGCACCCGCTTCTGAAACCACGACTTACCGGAGGCGCCGTCGGGATAACGCTCCAACAGCAGCGGGCGCCCGCCGACCACATTCAGGAACGGCTCGGCCACCGCCTGGTAGTAATGCACCAGATCGAGTTTCGTCTCGCCCCGCTTGGTGAAATACACCTTGTCGGGATTGCTGATGGTGACCGTCTGGCCGTCCAGCTCGATATCGACCGACTCGGTCATGACCTCGCCTCGCTATCGGCTTTCGCGGGCCCCTGTGCCGGGACCTTCGCCTCGGTGAAGATCGCGCTCAATTCGGCGGGCGGCGCCTCGTCGAGCTGGGCGTAGGTGCACGACTCCGGGGTGCGGTCGGCGCGGAAGCGGACCAGCCTGCCGCCGTGGCGCAGCCGCCCGGACTGCACGTGTTCGTAGCGGACCTCGGCGACCAGTTCGGTGCGCAGCGCCTCCCAGGACAGGTCCTTGCCGCCGGTCCAGCGGCTCACCCCGCCGGGCATCTTGCCGTCGGCCCTGGCCTGCGCCGCGGCATCGGCCCACTCCCGCCACGGATGGTTTTCCAGGGCGTTCTCGCGCAGCGGGGCCAGTTCCTCGACCAGTTCCTTGCGCCGCGCGGCGGTGAAGCTGCTCGCGACCCCGACGTGGTTGAGATTGCCCTCGTCGTCGAACAGGCCGAGCAGCAGCGAACCGACGCCCTCGCCGTCCTTGTGCCAGCGGAATCCGGCGACCACGCAGTCGGCGGTGCGCTCGTGCTTGACCTTGAGCATCACCCGCTTGTCCTGCAGGTAAGTGAGGTTGTTGCCCTTGACCATCACCCCGTCGAAACCCGCGCCCTCGAACCGCGTGAACCAGTCCTCGGCGACATCGGGATCCTGGGTGATGGGGGTGAGGTGCACGCGCGCGAGCGCGGTATCCAAGATGGTTTCCAGCAGCCGCCTGCGTTCGGCGAACGGCTCCTCGGTCAGGTCCTTGTCACCGAGGGCGAGCAGATCGAAGGCGACGAAGCTGGCCGGCGTCTCCACCGCCAGCTTGTTCACCCGCGAGGCGGCCGGATGCAGCCGGTTCTGCAGCGTGTCGAAGTCGAGGCCCTGTTCGGTGACCACCACGATCTCGCCGTCGACGACGCACCGATCCGGCAGCGCCTGCTTCAGCAGCTCGGCGACCTCGGGAAAGTACCTGGTGAGCGGGCGATCGTTGCGGGATCCGAGCTCCACCTCGTCCCCGTCGCGGAACACGACGCAACGGAATCCGTCCCATTTGGGCTCGTAACTCAGCCCCGGCTCGCGTGGCACGCCGGAGGTGGTTTTGGCCAGCATCGGCTTGACGGGCGGCATGACCGGCAGGTCCACGCGATCCTCCTCGGGTTCGTTGCTTACCCGTACCGACGCCGCGATCGTGCGAAATTCATCGGTGCGGGTAGTGGCCTCGCCGATGATCGTATGCGCCGCATCCGACAAGATCATCGAACGCGCGGCGGCGCACCGCTCAGCTGTCCAACCAGCCGTGCTGTTCGGCGAAGACGGTGAGCCGGTCGCGGATGGTGAGGATCTCCCCCGCGGTGAGCGCGGGGCTCGCGTCGAGGAGCAGCTCGGTGATCAGTCGTTTGTGTTCGCTGGCGTTGAGCTGTCCCGAGTTCGACCGATGTTTGGATTTGTGCGGTGCCGGCGGCGGGCCCGGCTGACCTGCCACCACGGTCAGATTGACGGCCTTCGGCCCACGATCACCCTCTGTCATGTCGAATTCGAACACCCGCCCCTGGCGCAACTCGTCTTCGTCCAGACCGATGTCGTTGACGTGCACGAATACGTCCGGCCCGCCATCTTCCGGTCGAATGAAACCGAATCCCCGAGAGCTGTCGAACGACACCAATTTCCCGATGGACACCAACACCCGCTCCTCGCCGCGCCGTCGCTACCCGGCCACCTTAGCCCGCGTTATCGCTGTCGTTGGTTGAAAGCGCCTTTTGTAATGAATTGAAAACGGTGAGTCCCTGACCGACCATTCCGTTGACGAGTTCGCTCACTCCGTCCGGCCCGTTCAGCACGGTCAGATTCGCGTTCGCCAGTCCGTTCGAGGCCTGCTTGACGATTTCCGGAAGTTGTTCGATCAACAACTGGTCCAACGCGATCCGGTTGTTCGACGCGGCTGCCGCGGCTTGGATCCTGGTGCGGTCGGCCTCCGCCTCGGCCAGGATGCGCACCCGTTCCGCCTCCGCCTGAGCGGGTTTCACCACTTCGGTCTGCAACTGCTGCTCGCGGAGTTCGGCTTCCTTGCGCGCCTGGATGGCCTGTGCGGTAAGCACTTCCTGCATCGCCATCGCCTCGGCGAGCGGACCCGACTGTGCCGCTTCGGCATTCGCCTTGTCGATGTCGCGCTGATACTGCGCGCGCAAAATCGCGGTCTCGCGCTGGTACTCCGCCTGCCTGCGCAGCGACTCCTGTTCGGCCTGTGCGGACAGCTGCGCCGCCTGCGATTGGGCGATCTGCGCGTCGCGCTGCACCGAGGCATTGTGTGGCGCGGCCAGCGCCTGAATGTAGCCGAGGTTGCCGTCATCGATGGACTGGATCTGGAAGGAATCCACCCAGAGCCCGATATTGCCCATCTCGACCTTCGAGGCGACGAGCACTTCGTCGGCCAGTTTCTGGCGCTCCCGGATGATCTCCTCGACCGTCATCGAGCCGACGATCGAGCGCAGGTGACCGGAGAAGATGCGGCCGGTGAGCACCGACATCTCCTTTTCCTGTTCGGACAGGAAGCGTTGTGCCGCATTGACGATGGAGGTGGTGTCGTTGGCGACCTTGAACGCGATCACCGCGCGGACCTCGAGCTGGATCGCCTGCTTGGTGACGCAGCGTTCCTTGATCTCGGCCTCGAACATGGCCAGCGAAAGGTAGCTGACCTTGCGGAACAGTGGAATCACCCAGCTGCCGCGGCCGATCACCACCTTGAACGGTGCGTTGTCCTTGCTCTTGGCGCCGCTGATCAGCATCGCCTCGTCCGGGTTGGGTACGTGGTAACCCAGCACGGTTGTCTCCCTTACTGTTTCAGAACTGCTTCAGAACGGTCGGTTCGGTTCCGGTGTCAGTGGAATCCAGGGCACCACATCGAGGATGCGGCCCGGATTCACCTCGATGACCAACACGGTCGCGCCCGCCGGAATCGGCTCGGCGGCGCGTGCGATGTACAGCTCTGTCCCCCCTCGAATTGCTATCAGCACCTCGCCGAGCAAGCCCGCACCCCGGATCGGCGATGTGAGCGTACCCGTCAAACCGACCACCGGGTCGCTCATCGCACCGATCTCCTCCCGCGGGCCGCCAGACCCGCCACACTACGTCCCGCACAGCACGTTTCGGTATCCGAACGGTGGCGGCGCCCGTAACGCGATCGTTGTCACGACGGAATGCCCAGGTTGCGGGTGTGTGATCGGCGTCGATAGCCCACGGGTATGTTGCTTGCATGGGAGGACGGCTCGCGTTGGTTGTCGGGTCCGAGTGTGTGGCGCTGGGGGAACTGGGGTTCACCGGCGAACTCGCCACGGGGTTGTACGCGAGTCTGACCGAGGTCGGTGGTTGGCGATCGGCCACGGAGCTGGACGGGCCGGTGCTGGATCCGACTGCGGGGCAACTGGCGACGGTGATGGACGCGGCGTTCGCGGAGGCCGGGGAGCGGCAGGCGACCTTGCTGCTCGCGTTCATCGGCCACGGCGTGACGACCAGCGCCGAGGATTTCTATCTGCTCGCGCACGACTCGCCCGCAGTGCCCAACTCGCGCAACGCCTTTCACCTAACCCAGGAGATCAGGGAACGGCTGAACCAGTCGGCGCTGGACGGCCTGGTCGTGCTGGTCGATGCCTGCGAGACGGGGCAGGGCGTGATCGGCGCGGCGCGGCGGTGGACCGATCTGCTGGCGCAGTCCGCCGGGCGGATGGAGATGCTGGTCGCGGCGGGCGAGGGGCCCGCGTTCTCCGGCTGTTTCACCCGGACGATGCTGTCCACGTTCGATGTCGGGCTGCCGCTGCGTGGGGAGAACCTGCTGCCCGCCGATCTGGTCGACCCGATCGCCGGCTCCTGCGTTCATCAACAGCCGCAGTATCTTTCGTTCACCTCCGGTTCGGTCTCGGTGGCGCACACCGCGGATCCGGGGCTCTGGCTGGTGCCCAACACCGCGCGGCATCGAGACGCCGTGAGTGGGCGCTCCGCAGCGGGATTCGTCGACCAGCTCACCCGAGGACTGCTGGTGACGCCGGACGTTCGTGAGCATCTCGACGCGATCGTGGACGCGGGCAGCCATCGCCTGCGCGTGGTGATCGGTCCCGCTGGTGCGGGTAAGTCAACCCTGCTTGCCATGTTGATTCGACCGAGCTTGGTCGAAGGGCTCGCGGTGACGCCCGAATACGTCACCGCCGCAGTATTTCTCACGGCCGCCAGCTCGATCGAGGCGGTGGCCGCCGAGCTGGCGGCGCAGCTGAGCGCGCGGCTGCCCGGGTTCGCGGAGGCGGCGCAGACGGTGCGCGCGCACCGGGCCAGGGACGAGTTCGACATCTTCGACCTGTCGGTGCGGCACCCGCTGGCGCGGCTGTCGACCGCGGGCAGGCGGGTCACGCTGGTGGTGGACGGATTGAACCAGCCGCAGGAAGGCACCCGGCGGCTGCTCGTCTCCGCCATCGCCGATCTGACCAGGCGCGACGATCTGCGGCACGTGCGGGTCATCGTCGGCATCCGGGACGGGACCGGGGTCGAGCGGTCGCCGAAGCTGGCGCACATGCACCGGATCGAGGTGGGGGAACCGGCCGCCGACGATATCGCCACCGTGGTCGGGTCCGCGCGCGGCAGCGGAGCGCCGGCCGACCCGGCGGACTGGGTGAACTGGATCCAGTCGCTGCTCGCGGAGACGCCGACGTCCGTCGGGGACGAGTCGCACGTCGTCTCCGGCGGGTGGTTGCTCGCACGGATGCTGGCGGAGGTGGCGTCGAGCATCACCGACGGCGCGGTCGCCGCCGGCATCGGGTTCGACCGCATCGTCGCCCTGCGGGTGGAGGGGGCGCTGCGCGGCATGTCCGCCGAAACCTCCGGTGCGGCAGGCACGTTCCTCAGTGTGCTGGTCGCCGCCGGGGTCGGGCCGGTGCTGCCGATCGAGCTGCTCGATGCCGCGATGACCGCGCTCGGCGTGGACTTCCACATCGCCCGGATACGGGATATGACGGTGGTCCTCGGCGCGCTGGTGACGCGCAGCAGGCCGGGCACCCCGCGCGAGTCGCTCGGGGTGACGCACAGTGCCCTGCTGCCCGGACTGCGCAACGAGTGCAGGCTGCTCGGTGTCGACCTCGAGGACGCGCATCGGGCCATCGTGACCGCCATCAAGGAGAGCACCAGCGACCGCGCCGCCGACTACGCGCGCGGCTCGGCCGTGCGGCACTGCCTCGCCTATCGGGACTCCGCCAGCGCACTGCACTTCCTGGAACTGCTGGAGACCGCGCGTTCCGCGGACAATCGCGATCTCTGGGCCGCCTGGGTGCCCGCCTTCCTCGAGACGCTAGGACCCGACCATCCCGACACCTTGACCACCCGCAGCCGTGAGGCCTACCACCGCGCCGAAAGCGGCGACCTGGTCGGCGCCATCACCGCCTTCGAGCTGCTGCTCGACGACCGCCTGCGCATCCTCGGTCCCGATCACCCGAAATCCCTTGGCACCCGCGCGAACCTGGCCACCTACCGGGCCCGCTGCGGCGACTACATCGGTGCCCGCGCCGAATACAAGCGGCTGTTCAGCGACCAGCGTCGCCTGCTCGGCCCGGACCATCCGGACACGCTGCGCACCCGAAACGACCTGGCGTCCAACCGTGCCGACCTGGGCGACCTCGTAGGCGCCATCGCCGATTTCGAGGAACTGCGCGCCGACCGATCCCGCGTGCTCGGCCCCGAGCATCCGCAAACCTTGAAGACCCGCAACAGCCTGGCCTATTGGCGCGCCGAGACCGGCGACTTCGCAGGAGCCCGAGCCGATTTCGAGCAGATCCTCGACGACTGCCAGCGCGTCTTCGGCCCCGACCGCCCCGCCACCCTGGCCGCCCGCAACAGCCTGGCCGCCTTCCGCGCCCGCAGCGGCGACCTGGCCGGCGCGGGCGCCGAGTTCAAACACCTGCTCGCCGATCGCCTCCGAGTGCTCGGCCCCGACCACCCCGACACCCTCACCACCCGAAGCGCCTTGGCAAGCTACCGGGCCGACGCAGGCGACCTCCCCGGTGCGATCGCCGACTTCGCCCGCCTGCTTGCCGATCGCCTCCGAGTGCTCGGCCCCGATCACCCCGACACCTTCGCCACCCGCAACGAACTCGCCGACCGGCAAGCCCGAAACGGCGACATCCCCGGCGCCGTAGCCGAACTCGAAGTTCTGCTGGTAGCCGAACTCCGCGCCCTGGGCCCCACCCACGCCGCCACCATCCGCACCCAATCCACCCTCGCCTACTGGCGCGACCAGCTCGAGCGGTGATTACGGCGGCTCCGCACTGATCCTCGGGCTCCGCACTGTCAGGGGCATCCAGTAGCGGTGCGGGTCCCAGAGACTCGGTGCACGCGCCGACGTAGCCGCGCACGCGAGTATGTTCCCTTGCATGGGAGGACGGTTGGCGCTGGTGGTGGGGTCGGAGTGTGCGGCGCTGGGGGAGTTGGGGTTCACCGATCAGCTGGCCACCGAGCTGTACGGGCGGCTGCGTGACACGGGCGGGTGGTTGCCTGCCACGGCGGCGGCGGGACCGGTACTCAATCCCTCTGCCGCGCAACTCGTCTCGGTGATCGATGAAGCCTTCGGCGCGGCATCCGCGCAACAGGCGACCCTGCTGATCTCGTTCGTCGGGCACGGCGCGGCGATCGGCGACGGCGACTTCTTCCTGCTGGCCCACGACTCACCCGCGGTACCGAACTCGCAGAACGCCTTTCACCTGGCGCAGGGCATCAGGGAACGGATCGGCGCCTCGGCGCTGGACGGTTTGATCGTGCTGATCGATGCCTGCGAGACGGGGCAGGGTGTGCAAGGCGCCGCGCGCCGCTGGGCCGACCTGCTTGCCCGGTCGTACGGTCGGATGGAGATGCTCGTCGCTGCGGACGAAGACGCCGCGTACGGCGGGTGTTTCACCCGGACAATGCTGGAAACATTCGACGCGGGGATGCCGTTGCGCGGCGAGAATCTGTTGCCCGGCGATCTGATCGCGCCGATCGCGCACTCGTGCCGCTACCAGTTTCCGCAGCATTTGTCGTTCACCGCGGGCATGATCTCGACGGCTCCGGGTAGTGATCCCGGCCTTTGGCTGGTGCCGAACACCGCACGCAGGCGCGACGCGCTGACGGGGCGACCGGCGGCGGGGTTCGTGGATCAGCTCACCCGCAGGTTGCTGCTCACCGACGCCATCCGCGGCCATTTGGACGATGTCGTCGACGCCGGGAGTCATCGGCTCCGTGCCGTGGTCGGACCCGCGGGTTGTGGCAAATCGACCCTGCTGGCGTTGCTCATCCGGCCGAGCCTGGCCGAGGGATTGCCGATCTCGCCCGAGTATGTCACCGCGGCAATCTTTCTCACGGTCAACAGCTCCATCGAAGCCGTCGCCGCCGAACTGTCCGCGCAGCTCAGCCACCGCCTGCCCGGGTACGCAGACGCTGTCGAAGAAGCCAGGTACTTCGCCGACAGCCAGGGCTTCGACTCGGAAGTCTTCGATGTCGAAGTCCGTCAGCCGCTGGCGAACGTCGGGCGGCCGGGCGTGCGCGTCACCATCGTGCTCGACGGACTCGACCAGCCGGCGGAAGGGACGAGGCGGCTGCTGATCGGCGCGATCGCTGATCTCACGCGCCGCCACGACCTCGGACACGTGCGGGTCATCGTCGGTATCCGAGCAGGCACCGGCGTCGAGCATTCGCCGGAACTAGCGCACATGTACCGCATCGCGCTCACCGCGCCGACCGACGGCGCACTGGCTGCCATCGTCCGTGCCAGCCGGGTGCGGCCGCCGTACGGCCCGGCACCGTGGGATGCGGAACCGGTGACCATGGGGCCGGGCGACGGACCGAGGGTCGGGCCCGACGCGGGCGGCTGGCTGCTGGCCAGGCTCCTCGTCGAGATCGACGCCACGCTGTACGACAACACCGTCGTGGGCGAAACGGCGCTGAACGATGTTGTTGCTCGGCGTGTTCGGCGGGCGACCGCGACACCGATCGCAGAGGTGGCGGGCGCGATCGACCCGCTGCTCGCCGTTCTCGTCGCGGCGGGTGCCGGACCCGTACTGCCCATCGGACTACTGGATGCCGCGATGGTCGCGTTGGGCACCCCCACCGGCACGGCCCGAATCCGTGATATCGCAGTAAGTCTCGGTGTCCTCGTCACGCGCGACCGGCCGGGCAGTGCGCAGGAATCGCTCGGTATCACCCATGAAGCACTGTTGCCCGGGCTGACCGCCGCGCTTGCCATCGACATCGCGGACGCGCACCGGGCGATCATCGCGGCGATCGAGGCGGGTGGCGGCGTCGGGGCGGACGATTACGCCCGCGGTTCAGCGGTACGCCACTATCTCGCGTACGGCGAGTCCGCCCCTGCGTTGGCGTTTCTCGGCACGCTCGAGACGGCGCGCGCCGCCGACAACCGCGACCTGTGGGCCGTATGGTCGCCGCTGTTCGCTGCGGCCGTCGGATCGGGTCATCCGGATACCCTTGCCGCCGAAACGAGACTCGCGTACTGGGCCGCGAGAAGTGGCGACCTTTCTGGCGCCGGGCCGGGCAATTCGTAACTGCGAGCAGGCGTTGCCGACCGCGGCGGGCGTCACCTGATGGGTCCGCGGCCTCCGTCGGGCGCAGGTGAACGAGTATGTTCCCTTGCATGGGAGGACGGTTGGCGCTGGTGATGGGGTCGGAGTGTGCGGCGCTGGGGGAGTTGGGCTTCACGGATCGGCTGGCCACTGATCTGTATGGCCGGCTGCGAGAGGAGGGTGGGTGGGGGAGTGCGACGGGGGTCGACGCGCCGGTGCTCGACCCGACTGCGGGGGAATTGGTTACGGCGATCGACGCGGCGTTCGAGCGCGCTTCGGCGCAGCGGGCGACGTTGTTGGTGGCGTTCATCGGGCATGGGACCGCGACGAATTCGGGTGACTTCTATCTGATGGCGCGGGATTCGCCGTTGGTGCCACGGTCGGACAACGCGTTTCATCTGACGCAGGGGATCAGGGAGCGGCTCAATACCTCGGCGCTGGACGGGTTGATCGTGCTGGTCGACGCGTGCGAGACCGAGCAGGGGGTGCGGGGTGCCGCCCGGCTGTGGACCGGGCCGCTGGCGCGGTCGGCGGGGCGGATGGAGCTGCTGGTGGCGGCGGGAGACGGACCCGCCTATGCGGGATGTTTCACGCGCACAATGCTTTCCACCTTCGGCGCCGGGCTGCCGCTGCGTGGCGAGAATCTGCTGCCGTACGACCTGGTCGATCCGGTCGCGCGCGGTTGTGCCTTGCAGCAGCCGTTGCACTTGTCGTTCACCGCGGGCACGGTATCGACCAGTCCGGTCGGTGATGCCGGACTGTGGCTGGTACCCAACGCGGCTCGGCGCAGGGACGCGCTCACCGGCCGACCCGCGGCCGGTGTCGTCGATCAATTGACCCGCCGCGTGCTGCTCACCGACACGATGCGCGAATGTCTCGCCGAGGTGATCGATGCGGGTGGCCAACGGTTGCGCGCGGTGGTCGGCCCGCCGGGCTCCGGCAAATCGACGCTGATGGCCCTGCTGATCCGGCCCAGCGTGGTCGATGGTCTGGCCATCGCGCCCGAATATGTCACCGCCGCAGTATTTCTCACGGCGAGCAGCTCGCTCGAATCGGTCGCTGAGGAACTATCCGTTCAGCTGGCAGCGCGGGTACCGGGGTACGCCGAAGCGCTACGCACAGCTCAGGGGGGTGCCGACGCTGCCGAGTCCGATGTCTTCGATATCTGGGTCCGGCGGCCGCTGGCCGAGGTGTCGAGGCCGGGTAGCCGGATCACGCTCGTGCTGGACGGTCTCGATCAACCGGCAGCGGGCAGCCGAAAGCTGTTGGTGGCCGCGGTAGCCGAACTCACCGGTCGCGCGGAGCTGCGACACGTCCGAGTGATCGCCGCAATCCGGGAGGGATCCGGCACCGAACGGCACCCGGCCCTGGCCCACATGCATCGCGTCGCGCTGCCCGAGCCGACCGCCGCTGACGTCGCGGCCCTCGTTCGTGCGGGGTGGCGTGAGTCCGTGCCAGTCGCCCCGACGGGTCCGTTCGGTCAATCCGACGCGCCCGCCGAACTCGGTGAACCGAGGAGGTCGCCGAGCGGCGCAGTGCCCACCCACAAAGGGCTCCCGCCCTGGCTCGACGAGACCGACAGGTCGGACCCGGGCCCGGTCTGGGGTACGCCGCCGCCGGGCAGGTCCATGGACGAACCCGCCAGTGCGCCGGGTGCCGTGGACCGCCGTCCGGCCCGCCCCCGCGCCGCGGCGGCAGCGCCGGTAGCGGGGGGCTGGTTGCTTGCCCGGTTGCAAAGCGAAGTGCTGCCCTCGTTGGTCGAGCGCGCGGTCTCGGCTGGCACCGAACTGGAATCCATTGTGGCTGAGCGAGTTCGGACCGCGATGTACACGGCCGGATCCGCGACGGCCGGCTCGATCGGTCCCATGCTCGCGATCCTCGTCGCGGCCGGGGCAGGCCCGGTGCTACCCATCGAGTTGCTGGAGAGCGCGATGTCGTCGTTCCGCGAAGACATCACCTCGGTCCGCATCCACGACATCACGGTCAGCCTCGGCGCACTGATCACGCGCGGCAATCCCGGTACCGCGCAAGAATCCTTCGGCATCGCCCACACCGCACTGCTGCCCGCGCTGACAGCGCAGTTCGCGTGGTTCGACGTGGATATCGAAGACGCCCACCGCGCGATCATCGCGGCCACGACGCGGTGCACCGGCCCCCGAGCCGTCGAGTACGCCCGCGGCTCGACCGCCCGCCACTATCTCGAATGCGGCGACAGCGGCCGAGCGCTGGCCTACCTCACCACGCTCGAGACGCCGCGTGCCGCCGACAACCGCGATCTGTGGGCCGCGTGGTTGCCATCGATCGAGGCAGCGGTCGGTGCGGTTCATCCTGATGCGTTGCAGGCGCGGGGGTTTCTGGCACTGCGGCGGGCGGAGAGCGGCGATCTGTCCGGCGCGATCGCCGACTACGCGCGCCTGCTCGAGGATCAGCTCTCGGTCCTCGGCCCGGACCACCCGAACACTCTCGCCACTCGCCACCACCTCGCCGTACGTCGCGGTGAGTCCGGCGATACGGCGGCGGCAACGGATGAGTTGATCCGGGTACTCGCGGACCGGCGTCGAGTGCTCGGCGCGGACCATGAGGCGACATCGGCGACGCGGAACAGGCTCATTTCACTCCAGGCGTTGCGGGGTGACCTGTCCGGCGCCATCGCCGCGGCCCGACAATTGCTGAACGATCAGCGCCGCATCCTTGGCTCCGATCACCCCGACACCATGGCGACCCGCAGCAACCTCGCGGGCTATCTGAGCCAGAGCGGCGACTCCGCGGGCGCTATAGCGGAGCTGACGGAGCTGCTCACCGATCAGCTCGAGCTGCTGGGGCCCGACGACAGCCGGGTGCGGCTGACGCGCGCGAAACTCGCTACCGCGCGAGCGCGCGACGGCGACATCGCGGGAGCGATCGCGGAGACCGAATCCGTACTGGCCGAACAACTTCGCCTGCACGGACCTGACGACCCGAGCGTGCTGTCGACGCGCACGAACCTCGCGGCTTATCGCGCACGAGCCGGCGACTTGGCGCGTGCGGTGGTCGAGCTGGAAGACGTGGTGGCCGACCGGATTCGAGTACAGGGCGGTGATCATCGCGAAACCCTCTACAGCAGAGGCAATCTCGCGTCTCTGCGGGCACGCGGCGGCGACTTGGCCGGTGCGATCGCCGAAGCCGAGCAGGTCATCGCCGATCAACTGCGCGTCCTGGGCCCAGACCATCCTGATGTACTGGTCACACGCAGCAACCTCGTGTCGTACCGCGAGCGGGCGGGCGACGTGCAGCGCGCTGTGCACGACAGTGAGCAGCTGCTCGCCGACCGCCTCCGGATACTCGGCCCTGACCACCCCGACACATTGCTCACCCGCAACAACCTCGCCGCGTATCGCGCGCACGCCGGCGATATCGAGGGCGCGGTAGCCGATTTCGCGCGCTTGCTCGACGATCGAGAGCGAGTGTTGGGTGCGGATCATCGGGACACCGAGGTGACCCGAGATCAACTGGCGCAGTGGAGCTCGCGTCTCCGCGAGTAGGAGTCCTCAATGCAACCCGGCGCCCAGCTCGAATTGAATCGCGGCCGTGTCGGTGCGCTCGCCATCACAATATTGTCCTCGGCGCAGGAACATTCCACCGATGCGAGCGGTGTAGTTACCGAAGACCGCGGGCGAGTCGGTCACGCCGACCGCCATTAGCTTCTGGCGGCGGGGCCGTGCTACCGACGCGAGCGGCGTGGCTACCGCAGATCCCGCGCAAGCCGGGTCGCGCCGACCGCCATGTAACTTCCGGTGAATACGGTCATGGCGACCGCGGTGGGGCGGGGGACGTCGCCGCGGGCGACGTGGGCGGCACCGTGCGTGGTGTCGATGATGTCGACCATGAGGGCTACGCGTTGCCAGCGCGGCCGCTCTTCGGCGGGGGCCGTGAGGTAGCCGACGCCGAGGGCGATGGCTCGTGCGCCGAAGATTCGCGTCATATAGGTCAGCTCGGGCGTCGAGCGAATGCCGAGAGCCGCGCACAGTTTTCGTGGCAGGGCGATAGCCGCCGCGCCCAAGACGATGCGACCGACGGCGAGTCCGCGCAGCGGGCCTGCCAACGGGGAGTGAGCCGGCGTGGTGTTCGTTGCCATGAACACGAGGGTCCACGAAAGACCAGGCGGGGTCGATTACCTCGGAGGTAATCGACCCCGGGGTCGACCGCTACGACGTCCACTTCCCGCGCACGCCCGCGAACACCTGCGCGGCCGGGTCTGCGGTGATCTTGTCGGAATCGGTGTCGTAGTCGTACAGCTCGGCGTACCGCCCCCAGTCGATGGCGATGTCGAGTTGGCGCCGCGCGTCCTCCGGTCCGAACCCGCGGCGGAGCAGGTCGAGGAAGAACCCGGCGCGGAGGCTGCCGTCGGCACTACCGGCGAGGCCTTTGCAGATGGTGCGGACCAAAGGCGCACGGTGGCGGGCCTGTTCGGCGAAGATGCGCTTGCTCTCCTGGATGTCGGCGGTGGTGAAGCGCGAGCCGATGTCGGTGAGCAGCACGTCGCCGTCCTCGACGGTGATCAGGCCGAGCATTTCGGCGGCGTCGACCAGCGGCAGCAGATCGTCGATCTCGAAGTTGAGTTCGTCGGCGATGTCGGGCAGGTCGGCGCGGCCACCGTTGGCGTAGACGAGCTCGACCAGACCGGCCAGGCCACCGACGGAGGCGTCGGGCAGCGGCTGCGCGGTCGGGGTCGCCTTATCCGGTTCCGCGACAACGGGTTCGGTGTCGCGTCCGGTGAGCAGTCCGTAGATCTGGTCGACCATGGCCTCGAACCACGGTGCGCGCCGGTCCCGCGGGCGCGGGTGCGACACGTGGATCTCGGCGATGATGCGACCGGGGTTGGATCCGAGGACCAGCACGCGGTCGGCCAACTGCACGGCTTCTTCGATGTTGTGGGTGACGACGCAGATGGCCTTGGTCGGGAACCCCTCGGTGGCCCAGAGGTTCACCAACTCGGTGCGCAGGTTTTCCGCGGTGAGCACGTCGAGAGCCGAGAACGGCTCGTCCATCAGCAGCAGATCCGGTTCGAGCACGAGCGCGCGGGCGAAGCCGACGCGCTGGCGCATCCCGCCGGAAAGCTCCTTGGGGTAGGCGGATTCGAAGCCGTCCAGGCCGATCATGTCGATGGCGGCCAGCGCCCGCTGCCGCCGCTCGGCGGGCGGCACGTTGCGCGCGGCCAGCCCGAGCTCGACATTGTCCTGCACGGTGAGCCACGGCATCAGCGCGAACGACTGGAACACCAGCGCGGCACCGGGATTGCTGCCGTTGAGCGGCGTGCCACGGTAGGTCACCTCGCCGTCGGACGGCGCGATGAGCCCGGCGATGATACGCAGCAGCGTGGACTTGCCTGAGCCGGAACGGCCGAGCAGGGCCACGATCTCACCGCTGCGCAACTGCAGATCGATACCGTCGAGCACCCGCAACTCGTCGCCGGCGGCGCCGATGAATCGTTTGCCGACGCCCGAGATGTCCAGCAGCACAGCGCGGTCGGCCTCGGTGGTGGTCACGGTCATGATCGATCTCCCGTCGAACTAGTGCAGCGGTAGCCGGTGGTCACAGCGAGTACCGCCGTTCGGCCAGTGCGTAGAGGCGCCGCCAGAACAGTCGGTTGATGCCGACCACGTAGATGCTCATGACCAGCACGCCGATCAGAATCCGTGGCGAGTCACCGACTTTCGTCGCCTCGTGGATGTAGGAGCCCAGCCCCGCCGCGACCAGCGTGGTCGACCCGTAGTCGACGACCTCCGAGACGATCGATGCGTTCCACGCGCCGCCGGCCGCGGTGATCCCCCCGGTCACATAGCTGGGAAAGATGGCGGGCAGAATCAGCCTGCGCCACCACAGTTTTCGCGGCAGTTGCAGGTTGGCGGCGGCCTCCCGCAGATCGGTCGGCACCGCGCTCGCGCCCGCGATGACGTTGAACAGGATGTACCACTGCGCCCCGAGGGCCATCAGGATGGTGCCCGCCCAGTTGAGGCTGGCCCCGCTCCACACGAGCACCGCGGTGATGAACGGGAACAGGAAGTTGGCCGGGAAGCTGGCCAGCACCTGCACCACCGGCTGCGCGAGCCGGGACACCCTGGGGTTCAACCCGATCCACACGCCGATCGGCACCCAGATCACGGTGGCGAACACGAGCAGCACCACGACCCGGAGCAAGGTGAGGAAGCCGAGTCCGAACGCATGCCCCACTTCGCCGAAGCCCGCGGTGGACTCGATGTACCCGACCACGCGATACCCGCCGTAGGCGACCGCCGCGCCGACCACGACGGCGAACGCCACATCGCCTGCCCGGCGCCGCACCGGCGAGGCGTGCAGTGGGTACTCGGCGAGCCCGAACACGCTCATCAGCCGATCCAGCGGCGCCACCAGTGGGCCGAGCACCTTGCCGAGCAGCAGCGGAATGTGCGAGCGCCGCAGCAGATTCAGCACGACGCTGCGTGGCGCGTCGGCGGCGCCGGTGTCCTCTACCCGGAACCGCTCCGCCCAGGCCGTGAGCGGTCGCCAGAACAGGAAGTTCACCCCGACGACCATCACGATCATCACCCCGATCGCGATGAACACCTTACTCAGATCGCCGTCGCCGGTGGCCGTCGCGACATAGGACCCGATGCCGGGCAACGCGTATTCGTGGTTGTTCACGCTGATCGCCTCGGACGCGACCAGGAAGAACCAGCCGCCGCCGAAGCTCATCATCCCGTTCCAGACCAGCGGGATCATGCCGCTGGGCACGTCGACCCGCCAGAACCGTTGCCAGCGCGACAGCCGCAGGTTGCGCGAGGCCTCATCGAGCTCGCGCGGCTGTGCGGCCAGGCTGTGGTAGAACGCGAACGCCATGTTCCAGGCCTGCGAGGTGAAAATCGCGAAGATGGCGGCGCTTTCGAGACCGAGCTCGGAGCCGGGGAACAGCGCGATGAACCCGGCGACGGTGATCGACAGGAACCCCAGGATCGGCACCGACTGCAAAATGTCGAGCAGCGGAAGCAGCACCGTGCGGGCCCGCCGCAGCCGTGCCGCGGCCGTCGCGTAGACGAAGGTGAACAGGATCGACAGCCCGAGCGCGGCGAACATCCGCAGCAGCGAGCGCGCCGCGTAGTAGGGCAGCTGTCCGGGATCGGTGGAGACGGTGGCGGGCGCGGCGGCCTGGTCGAACGGCGCGTTCGCGCTCGCCGACACCCGAACGACCAGCCAGATCAGCACCGCGGCGCCGACGAACACCACGACATCGGCGAACCGGTTGCGTGGCCGATCCAGCGCGGTGCCCGCCGGGTAGGAACGAAGCAGTGTCATGCCTGCGGCCCCTTCACATCCGAGGTCGCGATGTGCCAGCCGACGCTGGTCACCGACGGCTCCAGGCTGAGCCTGCTCACCGCCGTCTCCATCTGCCGGTCGTCGCGCTGGTCACCGAACAGTTCGGCCCGCACCTCGACGCGGCCCGGCGTGCCGGTGTTCGCGCTGGAGATCGAGATCAGCTGGAAGTCGGTGCGGGTCAAGGCCTGCACCAGCAGCGCACGCACATGGGCTTCGTTGTCGTCGTTGGTGACCGCGACGAACTCGTAGGACGCGGGCTGTTCGTGTCCGGCTTCGGGCTGCTTGTCGACCGCGCGCCCCGCCGCCCGCAGCGCGACATTGACCACGATCACCGCGACCGTGCCCGCGGCCGCGGTGCTGAACATGCCCGCACCGGCGAGGGCGCCGACCGCCGCCGCGCACCACAGCGTGGCCGCGGTGTTGAGGCCGCGCACATTGAGCCCGTCGCGGATGATCACGCCCGCGCCGAGGAAGCCGATGCCCGACACGATCTGGGCGGCCACCCGGGTCGGGTCGGCGGTGCCGCCGGAGAAGCCGTGCGCCGACAACAGCACGAACAGTGTGGCGCCCGCGGCGACGAGCGCGTTGGTGCGCAGGCCCGCCATCCGGGCCCGGTACTGCCGCTCGAAGCCGATGGCGGCGCCGAGGCCGACGCCGGCGAGCAGCCGGAGGATCATTTCCACTGTTGTCATGACCGCACTCCCTGAACAATCGTCAGCGCACCGTCGAGACCAGCAGGTTACGGGGTATTTCCCGAAACGAAATCGGCTGATGAGGTGTCACCGGGTGAATATTTGGCTAACGGGGGATACGGACTATTACCGCCGGGCATCCGGCTCACCTCCTTTGTTCATCAGCGCACGACAAAAGCCGGGCTTCGCATACTTGATCGTTGCAGAGCGCAGCACGAATGACCGATAAAAACGCCGGTCAGCATCCGTCCTCGTTAGACCTTTGGCACTTCACGGCGTAAACCCGGTGGGTACGGGAGCCAATCGGGATCACCCCTTAAGCCGGGGAGATCTGTCCTGACCCGGGGCGTCTCTCGACGTTCGGGGTCGCTGGCCTGTTTCCGTGAAGGAGCCTCAGCGAACGATCGGCACCTTGCGCTGGTCAGTAAACACCCGAATGGAAACATTGGCAACCCAGATGTGAGCGCGGTCGCACCTCGGTACGAATCCTCTTGCGCCCGAGGCCGAATCAGGACCGGTACAGCGAGCGGTACGCGGTGATCATCGCGACGCAGTGGTCGATGATCTCGTCGCGGGTGGCACGCAGCGACCCGTTGAGCCACGCGGAGAACATGCCCGCGTTGCCACTGGCCATGGTCACCGCCGCGAGTCTGCGTTTGACCGGATCGTCGATGTGGGAGAACAGGTGGTCCTGCATGAGCCGGGTGAAGACCGGCATCACCGAGATGGTGGTCTGGCCGAGGCCGGTGCTGGAGTACGGCTCCACCAGGAACAGCCGGGACTTGCGCGGGTCGGCGAGCACCTTGTCCACCAGGATCCGCGCGAGCTCACGGTCGCGCGAGGGCTCGTCGGCCGCCGCGAACGCGGTCATCGGCTCCAGGAACTCCTCGGCCACCTGCCGGTAGAGCACATCGAGCAGCTCGTCGCGGCTGGTGAAGCTCTCGTAGAAGTACCGGTCGGTGAGGTTGGCTCGGCGACAGACTGCGCGCATGGTCACCCCGCTGGCGCCCGCCTCGCCGATCAGATCGAGCGCGGCCTCGAGTAGCGCGCTGCGGCGGGCCTCTCTGCGTTCGGTGAGGGTCGTGCCGCCCCAGATCCGCGGGCCCGCGTCGTCGTCTGATTCCTGGCCTGATTGCACCGCACCAGACTAGTGCCTGGTCGGCGGCGAGCCCGCCGACCCGCACCGCCCGACTTCGGGTCTGGGCCCTGTGTCGAAGTCCGCTCCGGCGCCTCCGGGGGCTGGATCCGGCCGGACTTCGACACAGGGCCCAGCCGAAATGGATTCGGCGCGCGGGTCGCCGGGCCCGCCGGTGGCGCGTCGGTCAGGGCAGGACGACGCAGACGGGGCCGAGGTTCACCCCGTTGCCGACCGCGGCTGCGGTCGAGACGAACGCTCCCGAATTGTGCACCGCGTAGACGGTGTGGTTGCCGGGGACCAGCGGCGTCCACCGCGCGGTCACCGTGCCGGAGGCGGGCACGGTGATCCAGCCGCCGGGATCGAAGGTGCCGGTGGCGTCGAAGAAGCCGATGACGTCACCGGGTGTCGCGGTGGCCGTGGCGATATAGCTGCAGTTGGTGCCGAACGCGGTGGAGCTGCCGAAGCTCAGGCCGGGCGCCACGCCGACAGCGGTGACGGCGGCGGGCGCGGCGGGTGCGGTGAGCACCAGGGCGGCGGTCATGGCACCGAAGGAGGTCAGTGCGGCGGCGACGGATTTCTTCGACCGGTACATGCGGAATCTTCTCTCTCGGGCGTGCAATGGCGACGGCGCGGGCATCCGCGCTCTCGAGTAGTCTCCGCGCGTCGCGAAACAGACACGCCCGTAATGGCCGGATGTCTCGCGCGCGTCACCCGCCACTCTCCAGCGGCAGGCCCGCGTCGCGCCAGGCGACGATGCCGCCGGCCAGGCTGCTCGCGTCGTATCCGGCCTTGGCGGCTCGGGTGGCGAAGCGCAGCGACAGCTCGCCGACCGGGCAGACGAACACGACCGGGCGCGAGCGGGGGAACGGGACGCCATGGGCGAACATCTCGTCCAGTTGATCGTCGCGGATATTGAGCGCGCCGGGCACATGCCCGATCCGGTAGGCCATCGCGCCGCGGGTGTCCACGATGGTCGGCTTGCCGGTGCGCTCCAACTCGGCCAGCTCGTGCGGCGTCAAGGTCGGCGTGGCGGCCTGCTCGGCCGCGCTCGGGGATGGTCGGCGCTCGGCGCGGTCGAACAGCTCCGGCCTGCGCTTCTTGATATAGGACAGGTACGGTTCCAGCCGGTCGCAGACGATGAACACCGCGACGATCGGCCCGTCCGGCCGTTGTTCCGAAATGTCCGGTACCGCAAGGGCTTCCAGCGCGGCGGCGTAACTCGCGCCGCTGGTCGGCCCGGCCAGGATGCCGTAGCCGGTGGCCAGTCGCAGGGCGGCGTCCACCGCGACGCCGGACTCCACGGTCACGATGTCGTCGTAGAAGTCGGGCTGGAACAGGCCGACATCCCACATCTCGCTCTCCGAGCGGATCCCGGGAATGAAGTCGGCGCGGTCGGAAACCACTGCCACGGTGCGCAATTCGGGGTTGTGCTTGCGCAGGTAGGTCGCGGTGCCCCTGGTCGACCCGGTCGTGCCGAGCCCGCCGATCAGATAGTCGACCCGGTTGATGCCGTCGGCGGCCAGGTCTTCGTGGATCTCCCGCCCGGTCCCGAGGTGGTGCGCCTCGATGTTCTTCTCGTTGGTGTATTGCGAGGCGTGATAGTAGGCGTCGGGCTGCTGCGCCATCGTCGCCTCGATCACCGAGTACACATCGTTCGGTGTGGTCGGGTCGGGGCACTCGGACAGGCCGGGCAGCTCGACGATCTCGGTCCCCAACAGCTGCAACAGTTCTCGTACCTCGGCGACCTTGATCCGGTTGGTCACCGCGCGCAAGCCGATGCCGTGCATCGCGCCGAGCACCCGCAGCGCCTTCGCGGTATTGCCACTCGACGCCTCGATGAAGCTCTGCCCGCTCGCCCGGATGGCGTCGAGCTCGTCGCGGATCATGCCCCAGGCCACCCGATCCTTGACCGAGCCGAAGGGGTTGTGCGACTCCAGCTTCGCGTACAACTCGACGTTACGCAGTCCGTGCACGGCGGGATCGAGCCGCAGCAGGGGAGTGTTGCCGATGAGTTCGGCGATGTGGTCGTAGCGCATCAGGGCGCCTCGGTGGGTCGTCGCGGCACCGGCGGTCGCCACGGCGCACGCGGCGGGGTGTGTCGCTGCGGCGGCGCGACCGAGCGGTGCGGTTCGTAGTCGGCGTCGCGGTACACCTGGAAGCTGCCCGCCCGGTGCGCCACCGCCAGTTTGATCGGCGGCGGCCGCATCGACGCCGTCGCCGCGGACAGGTCCATGTGGTAGGCGGCGGTATTGGGGAACACCACCAGATCGCCGGAGCGCGGCCGCTCCGGCAGCCATACCTTGTGATTGGTGATCAGGTCCCGCTCCAGGCAGAGTCGGCCCGCGAAATACACACCGACAGGCCCGGTTTCGGTCACCGGATGCAGGCTGGGCGCGGTGTCGCCCGCGCCACGGGTCGGCACCACCGCGCCGTCGGGCGGCAGCGGCGGGGACGGCCGGTGCGCGGTGCTCGGCAGGACGATCGGATCCACCATCACCTCCTGGTCGGCCGGGGTCACCGCGTCGCGACTGAGATCGACATTGACCAGCACGCTGCCGTCGGCGAGCTCCTTGACGAAGTCGACCCTGGCGACCGTGACGCCCGCGTGGTCGAGCAGCGCTTTGCCCGGCTCCAGCCACACCTCGAGCAGATTGTCCGAGGCGACCTCGGCGACGGTGCGTCCGCCGTGGCGCTCCAGCGGGGCGGTGAGCAGATCGTCGAGCATGGTGGTGGCCGCAACGGTGTTGGCGTATTTGTGGAAGACCGGAGTTCCGTGCACCGCGCCATTGGCGACGTGGTAACCGAACGTGTTGCTGCCCCAGCTCATCGGCGCACCGCGGCCGACCAGCGATTCGCGCAGCGCGCGCACATAGCCGTCGAACCGATCGGCGTCCTCGGTGAAGACCTGCCGGAATCCGCCGCCGATATTCAGCACGGTCGGCGACAGCCCGTAACCGTAGGCCCGTTCGATCAGCGCCAGGCACGCGTCGATCGCGCGGACCCGTTCGCCGACCTCGCCGGAGTCCAGATGAAAGGCGAAGCCGAGCAGGTTGATTCGGCTGCGGTGCGCCGAGAGCACATCGAACGCGCGCTGGATATGGGCGAGCGGCACCCCGAAACGGCTGACCTGGCCCGCGTCGAAGCCGGAAACCCGCAGCAGCACCGGCACTTCGGCGCGGTCACCGGCCAGCTCCGCGATGCGCCGGAGCTCCCACAGATTATCCACATTGATCGTGACGCCGCAGTCGATCAGATCACGCAGGAACACTTCGCCTTTCGGCCCGGTCACCTCGATCCGCATCGGACCGAATCCGCCGCCGATCGCGCTCGCCAGCTCCTGCGGGGAGGCGACATCGATGCAGATCCCGGCGTGCTCGGCCGTGCGGACGAAGGCGCGCGACTGATTGGCCTTGTGCGCGTAGCAGATTCGATGCCGCGACAGCGCACGGTCGAGCACCTCGCGGAACTGCCGCACGTTCTCCGCGTAGACCTGTGGAAACACCAGGTGTACCGGCGCGCCGAACCGGATCAGAGTCTCCGCCACCGCGTCCGGGGTATCGAGGAAGGCGCGCACCAGCGGATGAAGCTTCGCGGGTAGCGCCGGTAGCGGTGCCGTCATACCGCGGTTTCCGACGGCTCGGCGGCCCTGGCACCCTCCGCCGCCCGCTCCGGCTTCTCCGCGACCGGGTTGTAGCCGCCGTCCCGGATGGCCTCGAAGGCCCTGGCCCGGTTGCGCGGACTACGGAATTCGGCGATCACCCGCTTGCTGATCAGATCGATCTCGACCACCCGGATGTCCATCGACTCCAGCACCCCGCCGATGGTCCGGACACAGTGCTTACAGGTCATGTCCGGCACATAGAACACCTGGTCTTCGGCGGTGGCGGCGCGATCGGCGGTGTCCTCGTCCAGCGCGGCGCTCACCTCGACGAGCTCGCATCGGGCGACGGCCTTGCTGAATACCGTGACGAACTGATCGACCACCACCGGCAGGACGGTGTAGTGCCCGCCGCCCAGGTGATGCGGCATCGCGGCCAGGCAGGCGGGCCGGGTTCCCGCGGGCAGCAGCGCGTACTGGCGCGAGATGAGGTCGAGGTCGTCGTGGTATTTGGCCAGCGCCGCCGGGATGCTGAGCCCCTCGACGTGGGTGGCCCGCCGCATGACGGTGTGCGCGTCGGCGATCGTCGCGTCCTTCATCGCCCGCAATGTCGCGACGGTCTCGGCGGAGTAGCGCACCGTGCCGTCCGGCTGCGCGATGAGGGTCACCGGGATCATCCCGCGCCGATAGGTCGAGGCCTGCAACTCCCAGTACCAGCGGGTGGCGACGGCCGAGAAGAGGCCGGATTCCCGCATGCCCATGGCGAGTTCGACGGCGCTGCGATACGGCGTCTGCCTGGCCAGGAGGGCATGCTGGGCCAGCGCCCGCCCGGCAGCCTCGACGCCGACCCGGAAGATATCCATCGGCTCGTGATCGGTGGTGGTGCCG
Source organism: Nocardia sp. NPDC052316 (assembly GCF_044547795.1). Classification (NCBI taxonomy): domain Bacteria; kingdom Bacillati; phylum Actinomycetota; class Actinomycetes; order Mycobacteriales; family Nocardiaceae; genus Nocardia; species Nocardia sp. NPDC052316. The sequence goes on along the minus strand of NZ_JBIUBB010000002.1, from coordinate 1,049,683 downwards.
TCGAGGACCGCGTGCTCGCGCGGGCCGAGCGCGGAGACGCGTGCGGCGAACGCGGTATTGGCGTCCAACGCGTGCCACAGCGCCAGCACGGTCTCGCGCATGGCGATCGGTACCAGCGGGCCGAGGCCGTCGGCGCGGTAGTGACCGGTGTTCGGGATGCCGTCGCTGTCGGTCCAGGTGATGCGGTGGGTGGCGCTGGTGACCTGATACGGCCGGCACGGCCGCATGAACCGCTCCAGGTACAACCGCTGCGAGTAGGTCAGGTGACTGTTCGGCTCGGTATGCAGTGCCGTGCAGGTGAATTCGAACCTGCGCCGATCGGGGACGGCCACCGGCGTCGCGAACAGCCCCGGCTGTGCCAGCTCGGCGAGCACCCGGGACGCGGCGCGCCGGTCGTAGCGCGGGGTGTCCATTGTCATCTGACCTCCTCGGCAATCGTCATGACGCACTTGGTGAATCGGTCGATCTCGTCGGCGGTGTTGTAGATATGGGTGCTGACTCGCACCGAGTCGTCGGACCGCGCGCCGTCGGCGGCCGTGCAGTGCAGGCCGGTGCGCACCAGGAAACCCAGTTCGCTCAGCACGAAGCCGAGGTCGGTCGCGGTGATCCCGTCGAGGGTGAACGAGACGATGCCGTAGCCGACCGAGGATGCCGTATAGGCAGGCCCCGGCAGGAATTCGAGGCCCTCGATCGGCCGGAGGGTGTCGATGAGCCGCACGGTCAGCTCGCGATTGTGCGCCGCGATGGCGCCGATATCGAACGATTCCAGCACCTCGAGCGCGCTGCCGAACGCGAGAATGCCGGGGATATTGTGGGTACCGCCCTCGAGGAGCGCGGGCATCGCCGCTGGGACAAGCCCGGCCTCGCTCACCAGCACCCCCGAATTGCCGCCGGGCAGGAAGGGCACCAGCTTATCGTGGACTCGCCTGTGGCAGTAGAGGATTCCGGTTCCCGGTGCGCCGAACATCTTGTGCGCGGCGAAGATTGCGAAATCCGCCCCCAGCTCGGTCACATCGACCGGCACGTGCCCGCCGCTCTGGCTGCAGTCGACGCACAGCAGAATCTCGGGGTCCAGTTTGCCGCGCAAGGGCGCCAGCGTCGTCAGCCCGCCGTACACGTGGTGCAGGTGGCTGGTGGTGATCAGCCGGGTGCGCGGGGTGACCTTGGCCAGGATGTCGGCGGTGTCCGCCTCGCCACCGGCGGTCACCCGGTACGGGATCAGCTCGATCCGACGCCCGAAGCGTGCGAGCAGCCCGCGCAGGTGATGCCACGGGTGTACGTTCGACGCGTGATCGGCTGGGCTGTAGAGGATTTCGTCGCCGTCCTCCAAGACGGCCAGGCCCCAGGAGAGGGTGACGGCGTTGAGTGCCGCGGTGGCGCCGGCGGTGAAGACCACCTCGTCCGGGTGCTCGGCGCCGATGAAGGCCGCGGTGCGGTCCCGGATCCTGCTCAGGCGAGTGGTGAGGCTGGTCGCCCACGGGTACGTGCCGCGCCCGGCGTTGGCGGTGCGTGAGCTGTGATAGCGGTGAATGGTCTCGATGACCGGCAGCGGCTTCTGCGTGGTCGCGGCGCTGTCCAGATAGATCTCGGTGGAGTCGGCGAGTGCGGGAAAGAGCTTGCGGATGTCGGCGGGGGCCTGCGCCGCCGACGACGATAGTCGCCCGGCCGCTGCCCGCGCGAAATGCGGCCGCGAGGCATGGGATCGCAACGTGACGCTCCCTCCGCAAAACCGCTTCACAAGGTGCGTTGGACGCCACCAACGATACGCACTTTTGGTAGGTCTTCGAAGGATTCTCATGGGCAACGGGTTTCACCTACTAGGGTGGAGCCATGGCTTTGACCTTGAAAGAGCGTCAAGAGTTCCTCGCACAGCCGCACGTGGCGGCCCTGTCGGTGGCAGGTGGTCCCGACCGGGGCCCGCTGTCGGTGCCCATCTGGTATCAATACGAGCCCGGCGGCGAGCCGTGGGTGATGACCGGGGCCGATTCGCGGAAATTGCGGCTGATCCAGGAGGCCGGCCGGTTCACACTGCTGGTGCAACGGATAGAACCGACTACTCGGTATGTTGCGGTGGAGGGTCCGGTCGCCAAGATCATCCCGCTCACCGAGGAGCTGCATCTCGAGATGGTGCACCGCTACCTGACCGGCGATGCCGTCGACAACTACCTGAAGCAGGCGGAGGGCTTCGGCGATCAGGTTGTGGTGTACCTGCGGCCCGAGCACTGGCTGTCCGCCGACCTCGGCGGCGTGTGAGCCGGTCGGCTCAGTACTTGCCCTGGAGGTACTCGACCAGGTGCTGACGCTCGGTGGTCAGTTCGGAGATCGCGCTCTTCACCACATCACCGATGCTGACAATGCCGACCAGTCTGCCCTGGTCGATCACCGGCAGGTGCCGAATTCGATGCTCTGTCATCGTATTTCGTAGTCCGTCGACGCGGTCGTCGGGAGCGCAGCTGCGCACGTCGGTGGTCATGATCTCCGACACCGGGGTATCGAGCAGCTCCGCGCCGCGCGCGTGCAGGTTGCGCACCACGTCGCGTTCGGAGATGATCCCGACGATCCCTTCGCCGTCACGTGACACGACAACCGCACCGATATTGTGCTCGGCCAGCGTGGCCAGCAGGCTTCGAATTGTCGTGTCGGGTGCGACCATTGCCACGTCGCTACCTTTTCTGCGCAAGATCTCGGCTATTCGCATACTGTCACCCATCCAGATGTCTGCGGCAGTTTCAGGATCCCAAGTTCGGGCGCTGGTGACCAGCACGAATCAGTTACGGGGTCACGGACTGGTCACAGGCGGCGGGTGACGCTGCGGTCCAGATCGCGGGCGAGCAGCGCGATGGCGGCCTGCGAAATCCCGGCCGAGGTGGCGAGATCAATGGTGGTGAGCTGTGCGATGCGGCGTAGTCGGTAGTCGACGGTATTGGGGTGCACGTAGAGCTGACGTGCGGTGAGCTGCCGGTTCATATCGTTGCCGAGATAGGCGCGCATGGTCTCGAACAGCTCGGCGTGCGCTTCCAGCGGGTCGAGGATGGTGGCGATCCGCCGGGTCGCCGGGCCGCCGCGGGTGAGTTGGTACTCCACCGCCAGATCGGCCATGTGATAAAGGCCAGGGGGCTTGCCACCCACCCGAACCAGATTGAGCAGTTCGTGCGCCTGGTCCGCGGATTCGGGGATCTCGTCGGTGTCGCAGGCGACGACGGTCGCGGTGAGCGGAACCTCGGCGGCCTCGGCCAGTTGCGCGAGAGTCTCGGCGGTGAGCGGGGTTTCGCCGTCGTCGACCGGGATGAGCATGGTGCCGCCCTTGGTGCTGAGCAACGCCAGCGCCCGGGAGGCGAACACGGTGGCCAAGGCCGATTGCAGCCTGCGTAGTTTGCGTCGGGCCGCGACGTTCGCGTCGACCCGCGGGTCGCGTTCGTCGGGGTGTTCCGAAAGCGACAGCGCCACTACCTGATACGCGTCGGCGATCGGGATGCCCGCCTGTCTGGCGAGGGCCGAGCTGCCGCGCCCGCTGAGCAGCGCCGAGGCCAGGGTCTGGGCGGCGGTCTGGTGTTCCTTGGCGACCAGATGCTGTTCGTCGACGTAGGCGTCGGCGACCGCGGCGGTGACGGCGGCGAGTAGCTCGAGCATGAGGTCGGTGGCGACCAGCAGTTCGTTGACGTCATCGGCTCTGGCCGGCGCGGTGACCAGGCCGAACGCGATGCGCACGCCTTCGTGGTAGCCGCGCAGAATGGTGCTGAGCGGGACGCCTTCGCGGGCCCACTGGGCGGCGGCCTCACGCACCTCGCCGAACTGTTCATCGCCGGGAACGGTGCGCCGGTCGAACATTTCGGCCACCAATCCCAAACAGGATCGGGTCAGTTTGGTGACGTCACCGCGCAATTGCTCGCCGGGTAGCGTGCGGCACGGCGCCATGCAGGTGGCGAAGTAACCCACCATCCGCGAGGCGACGCGGTCGGTGTTCTGCAGTGGCACCGAAGCCAACTGGCCACCGATTTCGAGCGCCGATTCCGGCGAATCGGGGGATAGATGCAGCGCGGAGAAGGTCATTCGGGTCGCTCCATTGCCACGTCGGGCGTAATAGAACTGTGCCCGAATCGTTCGGCTCACTATACGAAAGGGTCCTGCGCGTGGGAAGTTATCAGCGAGATCCCTTGGGAGCCTACGGCATTATGCGGTGACCCGTTCGTGACATACCACTACTGGCGAAACATCCACGCGGAAAGACGTTATGCTCCGTGGAATGTTCGGCCGGGTGGATTAGTCGACGCGTTCGAACATCGATCGGTGCCAAAGGATTCGAGCGACTACTCGTCGTCGAGACCGGCGGAGAGGTAGGCGGCCGCGGCCAGCCACTGCCTGCACTGCGGGCCGTGGACCTCATGGGCGGCCAAGATATCTCGCGCCTGCCGATAGGTGAGGCCGGGTGGTTCGACAGTGCAGTCGGATACCGGAACCGGAGCGGGACATTGCCGCAAAGTCTCGACGCCGGTGCCGATGACGGCAACCCGGCGGGGAGTCCGGAATGGCTGGCTCATTCGACCGCCCCTCGCGTGTGGCGTGTGGGGAGTTGCTGTGTAGGCGCCGCCGGCTCGAACTCCCTGCGTACCTCCCCGATATGGGTACGAGTCTATGCCTGCGTCGCTTACAGATGCAAGTACATTTGCACGGACGCCGTCGATGAACAGGAGCCGAAATCGGACGGAACGGCGGCCCTTATCGACCGCCGTTATCGTCGTCGACAAGGCTAGGGTTTGCGGGCTACCGCGCAGTAGGCAGAGATCGGCCTGGTCAGAGCCGTCTCGGAGCTGTCGGGGCGCCACTGCGTGATCGGAACGAAGCCTGGCTCAACGAGTTCCAGTCCGTCGAAGAGTCGGCGGAGCTGTTCCTTGGGGCGCGGCACGTACGGCGCGCCGCCGGTGCTGGTGTAGTTGTTGCAGAGCTGCACGAAATCGGCGCTGTCGTCGGTACCGTCCCACAGAACGAGGTAGCTGCCCGATGGCACGGCCGCCAGCACTGTCCGCACGATGCGAGACGCGTCGGCGTAGGACTCGGCGTGGCCGAGCACGCCCATGAACATGACACCGATCGGCTTGTCGAAGTTCAAGATGTTGCGGGCGTCGGCGACGATGCGCTCGGGATCGTTGTAGTCGGCTTCTATATAGGTGGTCACGCCTTCCGGGGTCGTGTTGGTCAATAGGGCCCTTGACTGAACGAGCACCATCGGATCGTTGTCTATGTAAACGACTTTCGACGCCGCGGCGATGCCCTGGGCGACCTCGTGGGTGTTCTGCATGGTCGGCAGGCCGGTGCCGATGTCGAGGAACTGGCGCAGGCCCGCCGCGCCGGTGAGGTAGCCGACCGTGCGGATCAGGAACTGGCGCGACTGCACCGCCATGGTGACGATCTCGGGGTCGACGCCGATGTCGGCGTCGCCGGCGATCCTGTCGATTTCGTAATAGTCCTTGCCACCCATCCAGTAGTTCCAGATGCGCGCCGAGTGCGGGATGTCGGTCCGGATCACGGGGCTGTTGTCCGTGTGTGGCATGGATTGGGCTCCTCAGAAGCGCCGGTGCGGCACCGGTTGCTGGTGTGCGCCGGGGTGGTGTCGCGATTGACTGAAACATCCGATCTGCCCTGCGACAGTACAAGATTCAACTCTCTGGATGGTCGCGATCAACTGTCTGAGCAGGGCGTTCTCGAGGCGAAACATCGGCACGTCAGAACCCGGACCGGATGGTCCGAATTAGTAGGCGCGCGGCGGCGAACTTCGTGCTATCGTCCAAACTGTTGGTGCAAATGCAAGAACGTTTGAGCGTGCATCTGCACGAACTGATCAGCCGAAAATTGGCGTAACCGAGGAGTGGGGAACATGTCGGATACATCCACCAACAAGATCACTGGCTCGTGGCGAAAGAGCACCTACAGCAATCCGAGCGGAAACTGCGTCGAAGTCGCCGAGGCGACCAACGGCCAGGTCGCCGTACGGAACTCCCGCGATCCCGAAGGCGGGGTGCTGTTCTACACCCGCCCGGAAATCGACGCGTTCGTGCGCGGCGCGAAGGCGGGGGAGTTCGACTATCTGACGAGTTGAGCGGTACCATTGGCGATCGGTGCGGTGTGTTTCGCGACAGGTGGTTGTGACACACCGTGGTCAACTTCGAGTATCGGAGACGAACTCAATGATCGCTGAACCCGACGACGACGGTCTGGTGCAACCCGTTGTAGCGGAACGTGGTCCGACGGTGCTGCGTATCGCACTGGGCGGCCAGTTGCGCAAGCTGCGGGAAGCCAAGGGCATCACCAGAGAAGCAGCAGGCGACGCCATTCGTGGTTCGCACGCGAAGATCAGTCGTCTCGAACTGGGCCGCACCGGTTTCAAGGAACGTGACATCAGGGACCTGCTGTCGCTGTACGGCGTCGACGACCCCGAAGAGCGGGAGCGGTTCCTCGAACTGGCCAGGCAGGCGAACGAGCCAGGATGGTGGCACCGCTACAGCGACCTGCTGCCCCAATGGTTCGGCACCTACCTGGGTCTCGAACAGGCGGCGAGCAAGATCCGCACCTATGAGGCGCATCTTGTTCCCGGACTACTGCAAACACCCGAATACGCCAGGGCGGTAGTGGCCCTCGGCTACGAAGATGCCGACACTGATCGGCGGGTTCAGGTACGGCAACGCAGGCAAGAGATTCTGCACCGCTCCGATCCGCCGATCGTGTGGGCGGTCATCGATGAGGCGGCGTTGCATCGGCCGGTCGGCGGTCCGCGGGTGCACCGCGAGCAGATGGAGCATCTGATCACACTGGCGGACCTCCCTAACGTCACGGTACAGGTGTTGCCGTACTCGGCAGGCGAACACGCCGCCGCGGGTAGCTCGTTCAGCATCCTGCGCTTCGCCGAGAGCGAGCTCCCCGACATCGTGTACTTGGAGCACCTCACCAGTGCCCTTTACCTGGACCGCAGACAAGACCTCGCACTGTATCTCTCGGTGATGGACCGACTGAGCGTGCAGGCCGAGCGGCCGGAGAAGTCGATAGAAATCCTAGCGAAGTACGCCGAGGGCTACGAAGGCTACGATCGCTGATCACCCCGGCGAGGGGACCATGCGGGCACACCCGAACAACAGCTATTCGTCGGCGATGCCCCATGATTCGAGACCAGTCGCCGTGGCCGCGCCCCGCGCCGGTCGGTCGCGGGGCGAGGCCACCTTGGGCGCACCGAAGCTCGATTCAGGAGCACCTGCCGCGCCGACGTCACGGCACCTCGCCAACTCCCCGAAGGCGAACAAGCCAAGGCGAACGCGCGGCGATCCAACACCGGCACCGGGCAACGCAGCGTCGGAAGCGCACCATCCGAAGCAGACACCGAGCAACTGGCCGCGGATGCCGAGCACCCGTGAATTTCACCAGCTACCAACAGGACACAACGGCCGCACCCACCCAGTGGGGCCACCGCCATGTCTCGCCCGCGCGGGTTGTCCGCGGCCAGTCGGATACCGCAGCGCGATTTATCGAGTAGGTGCGCTGCCATACCTCGTTCGCGAACGCCATCCGAGTGTGGCCGGACGTCATGGCGGCGGCTGGGCGGGCTGGGACTGTGCTGGCGGGCCTAGTCATTCGGCGTGGACAGTGGGCGACATGGCTTGGCCGCCTCGCAATTCGACTGGCGCGCTGGATATTCGGATGCGGGTGCGAGATACGCGGTAAAGTCGGCCGCTGAGTGATCGGGCGCAGGCGCCGGGTGCCGGGCCGCAGGCTCTGTGGAGGTCCAGACCCGGAGTGCCGCGTCATCAGCCGTTGGGAGGCTGGCAGTGCGGGCTCAACCGGCCGCGGGAGCCGGGCAATACGGTAGGGGCGCTCGGTATCGCGGCGGGCCCGCCGCGAGATTCGCCGGAGGTCTTGAGCCAGTGGGAAAGACTGTCGTGCAATTCGTTAGGGGCGCAAAGCAACTGGGCGATGAGGCTGGGCGCTGCGGCGGGCCAGTGGGGTGACGGAGCGCGAGCGCTGAGCGACTCGTCGCGGAGGCCGCGTGATTTGGCGGAGGTGCCGCGCAATGCGGCGCAGGTGCTGCGCGATCCGGCCGGGGTGCCGCGTAATCCGGCGGAGGTGCTGAGCGATCCGGCGGAGGTGCCGCGTGATTCAGCGGAGGTACAGGGTAGTCCGGCAGAGGCGCTGAGCGACTCGACTTGGCAGATAGCGAATCCAGGTCCGGTGCTGGGCAATCGGGCACGGGGTAGCTGGGCGCGGATGCTGGGCGACGAAGCGCGGGCGCTGATCGACGGGGCGGGGACGCTGCGTGTCTCGGCGGGGGTGCCGCGTGACTCGGCGGTGGCACGTAGGCCTTCGGCGGTGCGGTGCGACACTTCGGCGGCGCGGCGCGGTGCTTCGGCGTGGGAGCGCGGTGGTTCGGCGTCGAGGCCGGGTGCGCCGGTGGGCAGCTCGGATCGGCGTTGTGCCGTAATGCCTTGTGCCGCAAGCTCTGCGCCGGAGGGTAGATCATCGCCAGTGGAGCATGGTGGCTCAGCGCTTGCGGCACAAGGCAATTCGGTGTCCGCCGGACATCGAGCTGCCCGGAAGTGTTACTGCCTGATGAAGCTGGAGGCAATCCGCCAGAACGTCGCAGGCTGCAGTGTGTGGAAGTCCCAGTCGTCGACGACGTCGTGCGCCGTGCTGACGATCCGGTCGATGTCGAAATCATGTCGGGTGGCCGCACCCTTGGATTCGACGGCATCGATGACGAACGCGACGGCGGTTTCCCGCGAGTACGCGGTGTTCCTTTGGCCGCTACGGGCCGACGGTGTGCTCATGTGTGTACCGTTCGCTGGCTTGTCGACCAGAGCGGCGGCGGCTATTCCGAGCCGACCGCCGGCGGAAAGTGGTTGGTTCATTCGAACGCCCCTGACGTTTGGCGGCAGCGGACCCATGGCGACTTCGGCCTTCGGCTCGACCATGCGGCCTCCCCTGGTTGTCCCCTGTAAAGCGTTGCGCGACTGAGTTTAGGTCGCTGTGCCTTTCATATGCAAGTACATCTGCACGATCGATTTGCAAGCGCACGTGCGGGATTTGGCGTCTGCAAGTTTGCTGACACGCTGTCCCGATAAGACGATCAGTTGTCGAAAAGGACGTCTGTGCTGTAGTGAATCTGCGTGCCGGGTTCTACATACCGGTCGGCCGCTGCCCGCATGGCCAGAAAATGTTCGGTGAAGCGGTGCGCCTCGGCCGCTTCGTCATCGATATATAGCTGGTAGAGGAAGAATCGATGCGGATCGACGCGGTCGGCGCAGACATCGAAGCGCAGACAACCCGGCTCCTCGCGCAGGGCCGACACCGCGCTGCGGGAGATGGCGTCGAGGAAGTCGGCGCGCGATCCCTCCCGGATTTTCATGGACACGATGCGGCTGAACAAGTTTGCTCTCTCCTAACGAGAACGCGATGGTCAATCGGCAAGGGGGGCAGCATTTTCCGACACGCCGGGGTCGGCGAGCTCGGCTACCGCCCGGCTGATCGCCGTGTCGCCGGAGACGAGTTCGAGTGTCGCGCCCGCGGTGTGTGTCGCGGGCAGCAGCTCGGCCAGCACGGCGGCAACGTCGGCCCGGGGGATGTCGCCGCGCGGAACGCGGGGTGCGGCCAGGGTGACGAGTCCGGTACCCGCGGTATCGACGAGGCGCCCCGGCCGTAGGATCGTCCAGTCCAGAACGCGCTCGCGCAGGTCGTTTTCGGCCTGCGTCTTGGCATCGATGTAGGCGGCCCAGATGTCGTCGCTCCCGGGTGCGGGAGGTTGACCGGCGCCCATCGTGGAGATTTGCACGAAACGCCGTACGCCTGCCCGTTCGGCGGTGTCGGCCAGCCGGACAGAGCCGTCCCTGTCGACAGTGTACTTGCGTTCGGCGCTGCTGCCCGGTCCCGCGCCCGCCGCGAAAACCACTGCGTCCGAACCCTTCACGGTATCCATCAGATGTGCCGTCGCCGCCTGTTCCAGGTCGAGCACGGCGGGTTCGGCGCCGACGGCGGTCACGTCGGCCGCGTGATCGGGGTTGCGGATGAGCGCGACGACCTCGTCGCCGCGGCGGGTGAGCAGGTCGGCGAGGAGGAGGGCGATCTTTCCGTGTCCGCCTGCGATGACAATGCGCATTGGTCGGTCCTTCCGATCGGGGGCGGCGCCGGACTCAGCGTTCGGGGCCACCCGGGTTGCAGCGCGCATCGACGGTGGCCTGATAACCGACCGCCGGACGCCAGGGTTCCAAATTCCAACTCGTTTTGTTCGGCTCGACCAGTCGAGCCCAAATCCAATGGCAGATGAATTGATCACGCATGCCGGGCGTGTCCGCGTCCGGCGATTCCGTGCGTACTTCCTGCCAGGCGCGTTCATCGGTGCCCGGAAAAGTGGTCTGCCGGCCGGCCGTCGTCGGGTAGACGCGCAGTCGTGACCCGTCGACGGTCTCGGTCCACTCGACGTGATCGATCAGCGGCAGCCCCGCGTAGGGGTCGACGGTGGGTGTGGTCGATACCCGGGATGTGCCGGGTGCCATCGAGGCAGGGGGTAGGACTGCCGTGGCCGTCCGGGACGGCAGTGACGTGGCGGTCGTGACGGAAGGCGTGGTGGCCGACCGATCGGCGGGGGCGTCCGACCCGCAGGCTGTCGGCAGCAGTGCGGCACACAGCAGCACGGTCGTCCTGGCCTGACGGGCGATATCGGACCGCCGCGCCGCGCGAGCCGGCCGATTCGGGTGCCCCACTCCGGCTCCTTCCGCGTCGCGTTCGGGCCGTCGGTGATCCGGTCCCGCCCTCCGAGCCTAGCGACCGCCCGGTACCTCGGGCATCTGCGTCGACCGCGACGCCGCCGGGCCGCACCCCGGTGACCATCGGGCAAATGGCATGCTTCCCCCGGTGAGGCCACTGATTGTGGTGGCTTGCTCCTGGATGCCCGGATGGGGATAGTCGTTCGATGATGTGTACACGGATCATGGCGGGGGCGGCCGGGGTCGTGATCTCGGTGGGCCTCGCGTTCGCGACGCCCGCGGTGGCGGCAGTGGGTGAAGCACCGGGCACGGTGACGAATCTGGTGGAACTCACCGGGCGCTTCCGAGTGGACGGCGCGGCAACGGCGGAGCGGCTGACCTATTGGTCGCGCGGACCACGCGGGGCGATGCAGAGCACCGGGGTGGTGTACGTGCCCGAAGGCACGCCGCCACCGGGCGGCTGGCCGATCGTCGCCTACGCGCACGGGACGACCGGCATCGCCGATCACTGCGCGTTCACACTGGAACCCCGCGTGTATTACCTGGATACGCTGTACCCGGAACTGCTGCGGGCCGGATACGCGGTGATGGTCACCGACTACGTCGGCCTCGGCACCCCAGGCACCCACCCTTACCTGGACGGACCCTCACAGGCCCGCAGCGTGATCGACGGTGTCCGCGCCGCGCGGGCGGTCGCACCGACGCTGGGCACCGAGTGGGCGGTGTTCGGTCAATCGCAGGGCGCGCAAGCCGCTTTGTTCACCGCGTATCTCGCGCCCGCCGACGCACCGGAGCTGCAGCTGCGCGGCGCGGCCGCGACCGGCCCGCCGTCGAACCTCGAGTCGCTCATCCCGCTGGCCGGACCGTGGATTCCGCGGTTGCCGCTGGAGAAGACACCGGCGTACGTCGCCATGCTGCTGGCCGGATTGCGCGCGAGCGCACCGGAACTCGACGTCGACAGCTACCTGACCGAGACCGGCCAGGAGGCCTTGCGCGTGGTGGAGTCGGAGTGCATCACCGAGGCGAATGCCAGGCTGGCCGATGTCGCGATCGGTGCGATGCTGGCCAAGCCGCTCGACGATCCGGCGCTGTGGGCCGCCGCGCGGGCGATGATGCGGATACCGACCGCCGGGTACACGCTGCCGCTGTTCGTCGGGCAGGGCCTGACGGATATGGAGGTGCCGCCGCCGTTGACCGCCAAACTGCTTGCCGAGCTGCGCTTGTCGGGTACCGACCTGGAGACCCATTTCTATCCCGGTGATCATCTGGGTGCCGCGCGGGCGGCGCTGCCCGATGCGGTGGCCTTCCTGCATCGGGTATTGGATCCGGCCTAGCCGCGGTGTCCGAAACTGCACTCGATGCCGACTGGCGTGCGATGCCGGGCTGCGGAATGTGCTGAAACGCGGTGGCTTCCGCCGCATGCGCGGCGGAATCCCCTCAGCGCCAGAGCGATCGGCAGGGGAGTCGGCGTAATCCGGGGCGCACCATGCCGTCCACCGTCACCGTCAGTCCCGCGTGCACCGCCGCGGCGGTGAACTCCCAGGCCTCGGTGCTGCTGGCCGCGTACTCGAGGACCAGCGCGTCGTCGGGGGTCGGTCCGTCGAAGTAGACAGTGACGCGTCGGGTCGGCGCCTCGTCGATGTTCTCGCGGTAAGCGAGTCTGCGCACAGTGCCGTCCATGCCACCGTCTCCTTCCGGACCGGGCGCGGCAACCGCGCCGGTAATGTGAAGGTAAGGCCAGGCCATGGACCGGAACATGTTCCGCCTCGTTGGCTGGACATGTCACAGGACCGCCGCGCGATGGTGGGGTCGTGTCACGAGCGAATGCGGACAACCATCACAGACCGGTCGCTCCAAACTTGTGAGATCTCAACATGATCTGCGCCCTATCTGCCGCTTGTCGGCGAAATTGCCGAGGATGAGTCACAACGTTGGACCCATTCGAGAGGCATCTATCGATGAGTCAGGCCCTACGTTCCATGGGCAGGGGAGCGACCCGTCACCGAGTGATCCGCGCGTTCGGCGCGATGGCCGTCGGGCTGGCGCTCGTCGCCACGACGGCCGGACCGGGCACCGGCTCCCCGTTGTATCCCGCACCCGACCCCGACCCCTTCTATTCGACCCCGGCCGATATCGCGGACAAGAAGCCCGGCGATGTCCTCGCGACCAGGGTGATGCCGCCACTGTTGATCTTCCCGGACACCACGGTGACGGTCGTGCGGTTCCGTTCCACCAGCTCCGAGGGCAAGCCGATCGCGGCGACCACCACCGTGCTCACGCCGCGCGCGCACGTCGAGGACGGGCCGCTGCTGTCGTTCCAGCACATCATCAACGGACTCGGCGCCGAATGCTCGGTCTCCAAGGTCCTCTACACCGCCGACCCGAACCTGGTCGTCCGCGAGGCGCCGGGCTGGAACGTGCTGTTGCAACGCGGCTGGACGGTGGCGCTGCCCGATCACCTCGGCCCGAATTTCGCCTACGGCGCCGCGAAGTTGGGCGGCCAGATCACCCTCGACGGCATCCGCGCGGTCAAGCAGGTGGCCGAACTGAAGGTGCGGCAGAGCCCCGTTTCGATGGTCGGCTACTCCGGCGGCGGCATGGCAACGGCCTGGGCGGCCGCGCTCGCCCCGAAGTACGCGCCCGACCTGGATATCGCGGGTGCGGCGATGGGCGGCGTGCCGATGAACCTGGTGAAGATGCTGGAGGGCCTCGGTCTCGGCGCGCATCCGGTGTTCGGGCTCGCGCTGGCCGCCGGTCTCGGCCTGGAACGCGAATATCCCGAGCGCTTCCCGCTCAGCGAGCAACTGAACGAGCGTGGCCTCGCGGCCCGCGCGAAGATGGCCAACAGCTGCACCAACGACATCCTCTCCGCGGGCGCGGGCAAGGGCGCGCTGGACTTCGCGAAGTCGACGTCGATGATCAACGACAGCGCTGCCCGCGCCGTGGTGGAGGAGAACAGCCTCGAGCTCTACGACGGTGTGCCGAAAACACCGGTCTTCGAGTGGCATTCGCCGATCGACGGGCTGATCCCGATCGACGCGGTGGTGAACACCGCCAAGCGCTGGTGTGCCGCCGGGGCGGCGGTGCAGTCCGAACAGATCCCGGTGCCCGACCATCTCACCGCGGCGGTGCTCGGCATCCCGTCGGCGCTGAACTGGCTCGACGCCCGATTCCGAGGGGAGCCCGCACCCAACAACTGCTGAAACACGCGCAACACCGAGGGTGAACCCGACTCGCCACGAGCGGCATTCGCCTCGGTTGTTGCGGTTCGGCCACGTGTCACCGACAACTCGGTCGTTTCGGCGCGGCGCAGCGCGTCCGGCGGGTTAGCCTGACTGTCTGGTACAACAGGGCCTTTCGGGGGCGCACGTCGCATCTCCCTGCGCGCCAGGTGAACCCGACATCCGCACCCAAAGGCGTGTGCCATGAGATGCTTACCCGCCATTGCCGTGGCACTGCTGCTCGTCTGCCCGACCACACTGGGGCAGGCGACGGCCGAGCCGTTGCCCGTGCCACCCGGCCTGCCCGCGTTGCCGTTGCCCCCGCTCCCGGAGTTCCCCGGGCTGTTCCCGCCACCGCCGGACGGTGGTTCACTGCTGCCCGGCGTGCAGAAGCTGATCGATCAGGTCATCCCGCCGCCGCCGATCGCGCCCGCCCCCGAGTCGTCCACGCCCGGCTGGCAGGCCAGCAGCTTGGGGCCGTCGGTGGTCGCCCTGCGCGACGCGTCGATGCCCGCGAACGTCGGTGATCCGATGTTCGATGCCTGGCCCGCTGACCTGGCGGAGCTGGCCGCGGGACAGATCATCGAGGTCAGGGACATCACCGCGACGGCAGCCCCGCTGATGGTGCTGCCGATCCAGCGCGCGCAGCTGCTCAAGTACCGCACCACCGACGCGCACGGCGCGCCGTCCTTCGCCACCGCGACCCTGGTGGTGCCGAGCGCGGCCTGGCCGGGGCAGGGTCCTCGACCGGTGGTGGTCAACAATCTGCCGATCGACGCGCTGGGCCGCAGTTGCACGCCCGGCTACACGCTGGCGCACGGTTTGCACCCCGACACCAGCATCACCGATTTCATCCCGCCGACCAGCTACGTCGCGGCAGTGCGCGGCTACGCGGTGCTCATCCCGGACCACGAGGGCCCGCGGATGGCCTACGCCGAGCCGTTCGTCGCGGGGCACGCGGTGCTCGACGGCGTCCGCGCGGTGCGCGGCCTGCTTCCGGACGAGTTCGGTGCGAGCAAGTTCGGCATGGCGGGCTACTCCGGCGGCGCCATCGCCACGCACGGCGCGGTGAAGTTGATCGACGGGTACGCACCGGAATTGGCGGGCGTCATCGTCGGCGCGGCGCTGGGCGGCGTGCCCGCGGACTACGAGATCCTGGCGCGCAGCATGAACGGCAACCTGGCCTCGGCGATCTTCATGGGCGCGGTGTTCGGCATCGGCCGGGAGCGCCCGGAGATCCTCGCGCGCATGAACAATCTGGCGCAGTGGGTGGCGACCTCGCCGGTGAAGAACCTCTGCGGCAGCACCTTCGGCGCGATCGGTGTGCTCATGCTGCCGATCGATATCGCCGCCAATATCCCCGACCCGCTGCACTCCGAGGTCGCGTCCGAGATCTACCGGGTGACCAGGATGGAAGATATGAAGTCGGGCACGCCGCTGTATATCTACAACGGCGAGCAGGAATTCTGGATCCCGGCCGAAGGCGCGCGCAATCTCTATCTCGAGCAATGCGGGCTCGGCGTTCCCTCGGTGTATCGCAGTGTGCTCGGCGAGCACATCATTGCCGGCGGGCTCGGTTATCCGGAGGCGATGCTGTGGCTCGATGATCGGCTGCAGGGAGTGCCCGCACCGAATGAGTGCTGATGATTTGCCGAACCCCGGCGTGTCGTCAAGCCCACTGAATTATTGCGGTTAGCGTTTGCCGCGTTTGTCGCGATCTATGACCGATCAGAACCCCTTCCCGATGTCGGTCGGGCGACGCCCGGACTTGCCTCCCGCGCGATGCGACTCTGTCGTGTTTCGGTATTGTGGGCCGGTCCGGGCGGGCTCGACGCCCGGATTTTTCGAAAGAGGCAGATGAACGACATCACGACCACCGCGTCCGAACAGGCCATGGCTTTGGTGGGGCGGCACTACCGGATGACCGAGCACTACGAAGTAGGGCGCGAGAAGATCCGGGAATTCGCCCGTGCCGTGCACGAGCGGCATCCGGCGCACTGGCACGAAGCGGCCGCCGCGGAGCTCGGCTACGACGCCCTGATCGCACCGCTGACCTTCACCTCGATCGTGCTGATGTTGATGCAGCGCAAGATGTTCGAGTCGGTACTCACCGCCTACGACATCGGCCAGGTGCTGCAGACCGAACAGTCCATCGAGGTGCACCGCCCGGTGCTGTCCGGCGACCAGCTGCACTGCGTCTCCTACATCGAGTCGTTCCGGCAGTTCGGCGACAAAGACTTCATGGTGACCAAGAACGTGCTCACCAATCAGCACAAGGAGCTGCTGCAGATCGCGACCTCGACCGCCGTCGCGCAGACCGGCGTGGAGATCGCCACCGAGCTGCGTTCCGCGGTCGACGGCGTCATCATGACCGGCCAGTCGACCGCCGACCGGCACGACGCCGCCGCGCAGCGGGCCACGCTCGGCGAGGAGGCGGGTGTGGTCGAGTGCTTCGACGAGCCCGTGCGCACCGACCCGATCGACCGCGAGCGGACCCCACGCACCGTGCCGAGTTTCGACGAACTCTCCGTCGGCATGGAGCTGCCCGTGCGGTCGATGCCGCTGTCGCGCGGTGATCTGGTGAATTACGCAGGGGTGTCCGGTGATTCGAATCCGATCCACTTCAGCGACACCGTCGCACGCAGCGCGGGCCTGCCGGACGTGGTGTCGCACGGGCTGCTGACGATGGGTCTCGGCGCGGGTTATCTGACCTCGTGGCTCGGCGATCCCGCCGCGGTCACCAGCTACGGCGTGCGATTCGCCGGATTCGCGCCGGTCGCGGCGACCACAGCGAGTGCCATCGAGTTCCGCGGCAAGATCAAGTCGCTCGACCCGCAGCGGCGGACCGCGACCGTCGCCCTCACCGCGACCTGCGACGGCCGCAAGCTGTTCGGTCGCGCGACGGCGGACGTCGCGCTGCGCTGATCTCGCGCTCCGGCTTCGCTGTATCGAGGGCCGGGTGCCGGGCACAGGGTCTTTCGTCAGTAGAAACAGACAAGCTTCGCATGGCAGACTCGATCTATGCGTCCTTCGGAGGTGCGTCAGTCGGTTGATTCCCCGCTGATCAGCGGGGCAGTTCCGGCGGGCGCACCGACCGTGCTGCGCATGATGCTCGGCAGCAGGCTGCGCAAACTCCGTGAGGCCTGCGGGATGAGCCGCGAAGACGCGGGCGAAGCCATTCGCGGCTCGCACTCGAAGATCAGCCGGTTGGAGCTCGGCCGCACCGGGTTCCGGGTGCGGGACCTGACCGACCTGCTCGACCTCTACGGCGTCACCGACCCGACCGAGCGCGAGGAATTCCTGGAGCTGGCGCGGCAGGGCAATCAGTCGGGCTGGTGGCACCGCGACAACGACTGGTTACCCAGGTGGTACGACACGTACCTGGGCCTGGAGCAGGCGGCCACGCTGGTCCGCGCCTATGAACCGCGCGCGGTGCCCGAACTGCTGCAGACTCCGGAGTACGCCCGCGCGCTGCTGTCGCTGGCCCACTCGGGCGAACCCCAGCCCGATATCGAACGCCGCGTCGCGCTGCGGATGCGCCGCCAGGAGATTCTGGACCGTCCGCACCCGCCGCAGCTGTGGGTGATCGTGGAGGAAGCGGCGCTGCGCAGGCCGATCGGCGGTTCCGCCGTGTGGAACGCCCAGATCAATCATCTGCTGAAGGTCGTCGAGAAACGCAACGTCACCGTCCAGGTGCTGGCCGACCATGTCGGCGGACCCGCGCTGGCCGACGGTGCGTTCACCATGCTCCGCTTCGCCGAGGCCGACCTGCCCGACATCGTCTATCTGCAGCAGCTCACCAGCGCGCTGTACCTGGACAAGCAGGCCGACGTGGACGCGTATCGCGCGGTGGCCAACCAACTCTCGGTGCATGCCGCGCCGCCGGAGTACACCGTCTCGCTGCTGGAGGCGCTGCGCCGCCGTCAGCCGCCGATCCTCGATCAGCCGGCCGGCAACCGCCGCGTCTGACGGCATTCTGTCACGTGATTCCGCTCGGCCGAAGTGGATTCGGCTCGGCTCGATTGGGCACCCGATACTCGAAAAGACTGGACGTTCGCGCTCTGTAGCGCGCTCGGCCGGGGTCGGTCCGGGGTGACCGGCGAAGCCGAGTCTTCGCAGGGCGCGAAGTATTGTCCCAATGGGACAATAAGGTGGTAGAGTGGCATTATGAGCGACACCGGTGTCGATCTCGATGGCCGCAGGCTGCGGACCAGACGCAGCCGGGAAGCGCTGTCGCGTGCGGCCTTCGAGCTGCTCACCGAGCGGGGGCTCGGCGCGGTGGCCGTCGAGGACATCGCGGCGCGGGCCGGAGTCACCCGGCGCACCTTCAGTCGGCATTTCACGTCCATCGCGGAGGCGATCCTCGGCGAGGTCGACCAAGACGTTCACCTGTTCAACGAGGCGCTCTGCCGCCGACCGGCGCACGAATCACCGCTGGTGGCCTACCGCAACGCCGTGCACGATTGGTTCGACGCCGAGTACGGCGGCGAACGGGCCGCGCTGCTGGCCAGGCGGTGGGCGCTGTTCCAGCGCTTCGAGGACGAACCCGAACTTTTCGCCGGATATCAGCGCATCCGCATCGAAGGTCAGCGAGAATCGGTGCGGATCATCGCCGCCCGGCTCGGCGTCGACCCGGAGCGGGACCTGCGCCCGGCCACCGCGGTGGCCGCGGGTGCCGGCCTGCTGATCTCGGCCTTGCAGACCTGGGCCGCCGGGGACGATCCGAGCGGACTACCCGACCTCATCGAGGGATATTTCGACACACTCGTCGCACTCACCACCGAATTCCGGACCGAGGAGTCACCATCATGACCACAGGGTCGGTGAATATGTATCGCAGGACGTGCCGTCGCGTCGGACTGGATCGAAATCCCATGCGCCGCAGAGAAGACCGCATGCAAACTCTGGCCGGGGTGGCGCTGGCGCTGGTGTTCCTGATACTCGTTCCGGTGCTGGTGATGTCGGTGGGCGCACGGGTCTATCACACCGAAACCGCTGTGGTGCAGGCGAAAACGGCGCAGTTGCAGCGGATCGAGGCCACGGTGACCGAGACCGGCAAGGCGCCGCTGTACGCGCCGATCATGCCTGCCAAGGTCCGGTGGACCGATGCCGACGGCGTGGTGCACAACGAGGATTACCAATCGACCACCGTCGTGCAACCCGGTCAGGCCGTGACCATTTGGCGCAACAGCGCGGGCAAGATCGTCGAACCGCCGTCGCCGAGCCAGGCGCTGAGCAAGGCGGTGCTGTTCACCACCGGCGCCGTGCTCGGCACCATGGCCGTGGCGGCGGGGTGCTACTTCGCGCTGCGCGGCAGCCTCGACCGCAGGCGGCTGCGGAGGTGGGAGATGGAGTGGGCGGCAACGGATCTGCGCTGGGGCAGCCACAGCTGAGGCGAGTACGCCTCCGGTCGCGTTGTGCCACAACGCGACCGGACGCGCTCGACTAGACCGGCAAGAGGCTGTGCTTGCGCGGATTCGCCTTGGCGGTGTTCTTGTCGCGCAGCAACCGCAGGGCCTTGCGAATCTCCAGGCGCGTCTGCGACGGTTCGATGACCGCGTCGATGTAGCCGCGTTCGGCGGCGATCCACGGCGTGGCCATGGTGGCGTTGTAGAAATCGATCATCTGCTGGCGTACCGTCGCGCGCTGATCGACCGGGGCGGCGTCGAGCTGCCTGCGGCCGACGATGCCGACCATGCTCTCGGCGCCCATCACCGCGATCCGGGCGGTCGGCCAGGCGAGGCTGATATCGGCGCCGAGCTGCTTGCAGCCCATCACCGCGTAGCCGCCGCCGTAGGCCTTGCGGGTCACCACCGTCACAATCGGCACGGTCGCCTCGATGACCGCGCGGAAGAAGCGGCCGCCGCGCTTGATCACGCCACTGCGCTCCTCTTCGATGCCCGGCAGCACGCCGGGGGTGTCGACCACGAAGACGAGGGGCAGTCCGTAGGCGTCGCAGAGCCGGATGAAATGAGTGGCCTTGTCCGAGCACTGCGCGTCGAGCGCGCCGCCGAGCACCTGCGGCTGGTTGGCGACGACGCCGACGCTGCGGCCGTCGACCCTGGCGAAACCGGTGATGAGGTTCTGTGCGGTGGCCGCGCCCATCTCGTGGAAGTCGCCGTCGTCGAAGATCCGGACGAGGATCTCGTGCATGTCGTAGCCGACCTTGTCCGAGTCCGGGATGATCGAGTTCAGTTCCAGGTCATGGCTGGTCAGCTCCGGCTCCAGGCCGGGATTCACCACCGGCGGCAGCTCCAGGCAGCTCGACGGCAGGAAGCTCAGGTAGTTGCGCACCCAGTCGAAGGCGGCCTGCTCGTCGGGCGCGACATGGTGCACCGTGCCGTTGCGGGCCAGCGCCGCGGCGCCGCCGAGTTCGTCCGCGCTCACGTCGGCGCCGGTCACCTCCCTGGTGACCTCGGGGCCGGTGACGAACATGTACGACTTGTCGGTGGCGACCAGCACGTCCATATTCACCGGGCCGTACACCGAACCGGCCGCGCACTTGCCGAGCATGATGGCCACCTGCGGCACATAGCCGGACATGTCGCCCTGGCGACGGCACATCAGCGCGTACCAGGCGAGCGAGGTCACCGCGTCCTGGATGCGGGCGCCGCCGGAGTCGTTGATCGCCACCACCGGGCAGGCATTCTCGTAGGCGAACTCCATCGCGGTGGCGACCTTGCGGCCGAACATCTCGCCGACCGAGCCACCGTGCACGGTCTGGTCGTGCGCGATCACCACGACGGGCCTGCCGTCGATGCGGCCGCGGCCGGTCACCACGCCGTCGCCGTACATGGCGCCCGGTTGCGCCGTCTGGCGCATGAGCGCGCCGATCTCCACGAAGCTGCCGGGGTCGAGCAGCGCGCGCACCCGCTCGCGCGCGCTCGGGATGCCCTTGGTCTTGCGTTTCGCGATGCCGGTCTCGCCGGCGGGTTCCTCAGCGAGCTCCAGGATCCCCCGCAGCTCTTCCAGCTTCTCTCGCGTACCGGTCATAGGTAGTGTTTTGCCCTTCGAAACTCTGCAGCGTCGCCGTACGGGGGCGCAGCGCTCGATGCTATCCGTGGTGAGAGCTACTGCACAGTTCTTCGTCACATCCGATGGGACAGCTCACAGGTTTGGTCCGCCGGCTCCCGGTGTAGGGGACACCCCGCACGGCTTGCGGAGGGGCACGGTGTTTGTGCAAGTTACCAGTCTGCGTGGGCCGCGCCGATGACCGGTCCCGAGGTTCACCCGGATGTCTGTTCGAGGACCTTCCGGTGACGTTAAGGTGACGCCGACGCAGCGCCGGGATGCGCGGTCGGCGCTGCGTCACACATTCTTTGGTGGCGCGCGGCCGCGGTGCGGTGAAATACCCCCGGCAGACCGGATACCCGGTCGCCGCCGAAATCATGCTCGGATGGTCGTTTGACGTGCCGAAACTCACTCGGTGGCTTGTGAATTCGCCCAATGCGTGGCGAGATCACTGATGAGATCCCCGATTTCGCGCTCGTATCCCGATTTGATCACGATCCGGCGCTAGCCTTCATGAGTCATGACGGCATTGCAGGTGAGTTCGAGTTCCGCGAGTTTGGCGTCGAAACTGCTCGACTACTTAGCCGGGCACGCGGGTGCCGGCCTGCCGGGCGAGGTCACGGCTACCACCAGAGATTGTGTGGCCGCCGCGGTGCGGTTGCTTGCGCCGCGGACACCGTCGCGCGTGGCCGAGCCACCCGAAATCGCCGGTACTGCTACGCGTTGGGCACGGGAAGGGATAGCGCTGGAAACGGTGCTGGCCGCCTACCACGACGAAATTCGCGCCGGGCTCGAATTCGTCGCCGCGGATACCGAAGGTGACGACGTCGTCGCAGGGGCACAACTGATCTTGCGAATCCTGGAAATGGTGACGCTCACGGCCTCGACCGCCTATGTCGACGAGCATCGGGTGGTGGCCAGGGAACACCAAACCGCCGCACAGACTCTGGTGTCCGCGCTGCTCGGCGGCCATGCCGTCGGCGACCTCGCGCTGCAGACCGGGATCGCGGTCGCGCCGGCGTATCAGGTGGTGGCGCTGAGCATTCCGGCCCATCCCGAGGAGCGAAGACCCGGCCTCGGTGCCGCCGCGGCCCGGCGCAAACTGCGCAGAGTGCAGTCCGCGCTGGCCAAACCGCTGGGTTCGCGGGCCTTGTCGCTGCTGTCCGCGGCGGGCGGCACCGTGCTGGTGCCGACCGACGTCCGGCCCGCCCGCATCGGCTCGCCCGCGATGACCGCGGAGGTGCTCGCCATGCTGAGCGACGCCGCCGAGGTGCCGCTGACCGCCGTGGTGGCCGCGGGCGCCACCGCGCGCATTCCCGAACTCGCCGCGCGCACACACGATCTGCTGGACCGTATTCGCGGCGCGGACCGCGCACCCGGGCTCTACCGGGTGGCCGAACCGCAGGATTCGCCCGATTGTGACCCGGCCCAGCCGGTCCGGATTCCTGTCGTCACCTCGCCCAACGATCATGAAATCGGCCGTTCCGCATGACATCTCGCCCTTATGGTCGAATTCCGCCGCGCCGAGCATAAGGAGTCCGTGTGACCACCGCGTTGACCGATCGCGATATTCTGTGCGAACTGGAACCCGTCGCCGAACGTTTGCTCAATGAGCACCTGCGCAAAGCCAAGGCGTGGAATCCGCACGATTACGTGCCGTGGGACGACGGTCGTAATTTCGCCGCCCTCGGCGGAATAGACTGGGAGCCCGGTCAATCGCGGCTGACCGAGGTGGCCAGGACCGCCATGGTGACCAACCTGCTCACCGAGGACAATCTGCCGTCCTATCACCGGGAGATCTCGGAAACCTTCTCCCTGGACGGTGTATGGGGCACCTGGGTCGGTCGCTGGACCGCCGAGGAGAATCGCCACGCCATCGTCATGCGCGACTATTTGGTGGTCACCCGCGCGGTCGATCCGGTGCTGCTCGAGCAGGCCAGGATGGCGCATATGACCACGGGTATCGCGAAACCCGTGCAGGGCCCGCAGTTCCTGCGTTCGGTCGCCTATGTCACGCTGCAGGAATTGGCCACCAGAATCAGTCATCGCAACACCGGAACCGCGTGCGACGAACCCATCGCCGAGCGTATGCTGCAACGGATTGCCGCCGACGAAAATCTGCACATGATCTTTTATCGCAACATCAGCGCCGCGGCTCTCGACCTGATGCCCAACGAGACGCTGCGCGCCATCACCGACGTCGTCACGCGCTTCCAGATGCCCGGCCTCACCCAGCCGAACTTCCGCCGCAACGCGGTCGTGCTCGCCAAACACGGCATCTACGACCTCCGCCAGCACCTGGATGTGGTGGTGCGTCCGGTGCTGCGAGCATGGAATGTGTTCGAGCGCACCGACCTATCCGGCGACGGCGAGCGAGCCCGCGACGAGCTCAGCGCCTACCTCGACGAATTGGCCGAGAAGGCAGCACGATTCGAAGAACAGCGCGACCGGGTGGCGGCCAGACAGACAGAACGAGCCGCCGCGAAACAATGAGACTCCGTGGTCCGATCAGCGCGGCGGCGATGGCGGTCATCGCCGCGACGGTCACTGTGCCCGCGGTGGCGGACACACCGGGCGTGCCGAGCACCCCGCCGCCGGCCGTCGACCCGGCGATGACCAGAACCGGACTGCTCTCGATCGACAGCGTCGGCCCGCAGCGCGAGCGGCTGCGGATCTCGTCCGCGGCCATGCGGCGGGTGATCGAGGTCGACGTGCTGCGCGGCACCGGCGCGGCCCCGCGCCCGACGCTGTACCTGCTCGACGGCGTGGACGGCGAGGCCACCTCGGGCTGGCTGAGCAAGGGCGGCGCGGCGGAGTTCTTCGCGGACAAACCCGTGGACGTGGTGCTCACCGGCGGCGGCACCGGCAGCATGTACAGCGACTGGGTCCGCCACGACACCGCCCTCGGCCTGAACCGGTGGGAAACCTTCCTCACCGACGAACTGCCGCCGATCGTGGAGTCGC
The DNA here is from genome assembly GCF_044547795.1 of Nocardia sp. NPDC052316. Classification (NCBI taxonomy): domain Bacteria; kingdom Bacillati; phylum Actinomycetota; class Actinomycetes; order Mycobacteriales; family Nocardiaceae; genus Nocardia; species Nocardia sp. NPDC052316. The sequence goes on along the minus strand of NZ_JBIUBB010000002.1, from coordinate 1,025,748 downwards.
TGCTGCGGTCCAGCGGGCGCCGCGCCATCGCCGGGGTCTCGATGGGCGCGCAGGCGGCGATGATGCTGGCACAACGGCATCCGGGCCGCTACCACGCCGTGGCGGGCATGAGCGGATGCTATTCGACCGCGGATCCACTGGGGCGCGCCGTCACCACGATTACCGTCGCCTCGCGCGGCGGCAATGTCGAAAACCTCTGGGGCCCACCGACTTCACCGGAGTGGGCAGCCCACGACAGCCTGCTCGGCGCCGAGGCGCTGCGCGGCACCGCGATCTACCTCTCGGCCGCCACCGGCGTGCCGACCGGCGCCGACCTGGTGGCCGTCGCGCAGTCGCCCACCCTCGTCGAGGCGCTCCGGCTGGCGGGCGGCGGCGCGGCGCTCGAAGCCGGCGCCCGCTCGTGCACCGAGCGCTTCGCCGGACGCCTGACCGAACTGAACATCCCCGCCACCGTCCACTACGACACCGCGGGCATGCACACCTGGCCGGACTTCGAAGCCCAACTCCCTAAGGCCTGGCAATCCCTGACCTCCGCACTCTACTGACCCGCCGCCGGAAGATCCGCACTTTTTCTCGGGACCCGCACTGCTTGGGGCCGCTCGCAGTGGGTGCGGGTCCCGAGCAGGGGTGCGGCTGTGCGGTAGGCGGTGGAATCAGCAGCAGGTCGTTGCGTTGATACAGGTATGACCTCGGCACTTCCCTCCGTCCGGTTCTCCATACTGGACCGTTCGCGCGTTCGGCGCGGGCAGCGTCATCCCGCGGCATTGCGCGACACGGTCGAGTTCGCGCGGCTCGCCGAGGAATGGGGCTATCACCGCTTCTGGGTGTCCGAGCACCACAGCGTGCCCGGTGTGGCCGGGTCGGCGCCGACGGTGCTCGCCGCGGCGGCCGCGGCGGCGACCGAGCGCATCCGGATCGGGACCGGCGGGGTGATGCTGCCCAACCATCAGCCACTGATCGTCGCCGAACAGTTCGGCGTGCTGGAATCGCTGTATCCGGGCCGGATCGACATGGGCCTGGGCCGCTCGGTCGGCTTCACCGACGGGGTGCGCCGCGCACTCGGCCACGACAAGCGCGACGCCGAGGACTTCGACGCCCAGCTGTCCGAGCTGCTCGACTACTTCGACCACGGCCGCAACGGCGTGCACGGCTGGCCCGCCGAGGGTTTGCGGATTCCGGCCTTCCTGCTGGCAACCGGCTCCGGAGCGGAGCGGGCGGCGCGGTTCGGGCTGCCGCTGGTGATCGCCGCGGTGGGCGGACAGGACCGGATGGTCGAGGCGATCGAGCGCTACCGGGCCGAGTTCCGCGCCACCGCCTGGGGCACGCAGCCGTACGTGATGGTGTCGGGGTCGGTCGTCATCGCCGATACCACCGAGGAGGCGCACCGGCTGCTGCTGCCCGAGGCATGGTCGAACGCGTATTCGCGGACCCGCGGCGAATTCCCGACGTTGATCCCGCCCGCCGAGATCGAGGCCATGACCATGACCGAGCGGGAGCGGCGCATCTTCGAGGACTCGCTGCGCGGTCATGTACACGGCACCGAGGACGAGGTCGCCGATCAGTTGGAGCGGCTGGTACTCAGCACCGGTGCCGACGAAATCCTGGTGCACACCAGCACTTACGATCGGGCGGCCCGGTTGGAGTCGCACCGCAGGCTCGCTCGGCTCACCGGGCTGCTCGGCTCGGCGCCCGCCACCGCGGCGGTGTAGCCCCCGGCTCAATCGACCGGCGGGAAGCGGACTTCCGCGGCGGCATAGCCGAACAGCTTGCGACCGTCGGACCGTGCGTCGATCGCGATGGTGGCCCAGCGACGGCGCGGATCGATGGCGGTGATGCGGCCGTTGAACTCGATGGCGCTCGTCGCGCGAGTCGGTACCCGCAGAGAGTGCGCGAAGTGGGCGAACTGCGCGCGAAACGTGCGGACAGCGGCGGGATCTCCGAGCCAAGAGCTCAGAAAGCTCGCCGCGAGACCGAGTTTCAGCATGCCGGGGGCGACCACCGACGGTAGACCGGTCGCGGTCCGTTCGTCGTAGGACGCCGAGTCGGCGTCGCCCACCACCCTCGCGTAGTTCACTACATCACCGCGCGTGAGATGCACTGTGCGCGCGGGGAGCTCGGTGCCGACGGCGAGCGTGTCGAAATCGATGGTGGTGTGGGGCATCCGCGTCGCACACGGCGGAGCTACCCGGGCCGCGGCTACCGGCCGGAGGTTGCCGGGCCGCGGACCCGGCCGGACAGGGGAGTAGCCCTGGGCCGACGCGGCGAGGCCGGTCCTGGCGAGCAGCGCGGTCGAGCCGGTCTGCACGGTCTCGCCGTGCTGATCGATCAGCACGCTCTTGATCGCCAGCACGTCGTAGTCGGCGAACTGCCGGAACGACTCGAAATAGATGTCGCAGCTCAGCCGATCACCGGCGACCAGCGGCCTGCCGAGGTCGAGGACCTGGTCCGCGTGCAGAATCTGGGTCGGCGGGTAGCCGGTGATCAAGGTGTCCAGTATTTCGCGCTGCACCCGGTGCAGGATCATCGAGGACAGCGTGGCCGGCGCGAGCAGTCCGGCGAAGCCGAGCTCGGCGGCCGCGTCGGCACTCCAGTGCGCCGGGTGATAATCCTGTACCGCACGGGCGAATTCGCGAATCGTCGCACGATCGACCGCGTAGGCGGTCCTCGATCGGTACCGGTGGTTCACCAGCGCACCGACCTGGTCGGATGGTGTGACGGAAAGGTCGCGCATCATTGCTCCTGCCTTACGAACCGGGACCGAATTGCCATGCCAGCGGCGGTATCTGATCGGGGGTCACCGTGCCTACCACCGCGACGCCCGCATCGGTAAAGGTGCCGACGGCCCGGTCGATATGGTCGGCCGAGGTCACCACCACCGCGTCGCGCGCGCCGATTACCCGCATGATCCGCGCGGAGTGTTCGGCGTTCTGGACTGTCGACGCCGCCTCCGGCTCCAGATGAATCCGCTCGGGCGCGATGCCGTGTTCGACAAACCAATCCGCCATCGCGCGCGCCTCGGTGATGCCGTTGTGCGGATTGCCGCCGGTCACGATGATCGGCGAGGCCGGCGCGAGCAGCGCTTGGACGAAGCCGGCGTGCAGGCGGTCGATCAGCTCCGGGCGCATCGACCCGTCGGGCAGCAGGCCGTAGCCGAGCACCACGATCGCGGTCGCCGGACCGTGCAGCGCCGGAAGGGTTTCCGGCTCCGGCGGGACCAAAGCCCGGAGCACGTCAGGTAGTGCGCGATCGGCCGAGCCGGTGCCGGTGCCCTCGGCCAGCGCGGCCGGAAGGTGGACGAGCGCGACGGCGACGGCGATCGCGCCGAAGAGAGTGCGTACGGTACGCCGCGCCGGGCACAACGGTCCGTGAAAGGGATTGGCGAACATGGGCAGCTCCGAGGATCAGCAGGCTGCGGACAGGGGGAAAGATTCCCCCATGCTCGGCTATTCGCCCGGATCGGCCGCACAATTCGTTTGTTGTCTGTAGACCTCACCGTCGGGCGCCGTCGCGGTTCGGAGAAAAGCACGTGCCTTTTGTGTGAAACCGGAAATATGGCGCCGCCGCACTGTGACCATTCCTCATCGGTCCATTTGCCGGGTCGGACTGTGCCGTATACCTAACCGCGACAGCGGCTTTGGTGAGCTGTCCAGTAACCGCGCTGTCCCGCCGGTCGGTGGCCTTCCCGGTTTTAGCGTTGGCGCAGTTTCGGTGCCGCCGAACGGCATCCCCCTCGGCACTGTGACACCAATTCTTGCTCGACGTAGGAAGGCATGCAATGAAACGAAGTACCTTCGGCCGATCGTCGCTCGCGGCGGCGGCGATGACGGGTGTCTCGGTGCTGCTCATGGGTATCGCCGGCGTCGGTGCGAGCGCCGATCCGGCGGTCGCGCCGACCGAACAGACCCTGGCCGATTACATCGCCGCAGGCCGAAAGGCCGCGCCGGTCGCCGAGTCCGGCAGCGCGTCGGGCTCCGCCTGCAATTCCGGCAGCGGCGCAGGTTCGGGCAACGGCTCGGGAGACTGTTACGGCGGCTCGGGCAGCAGCTCCGGATTGTCCGGTGGATATGCCAGTGACACAGTCGGTTACGGCCCGCCGATGACCTCCTGGCTGGCCGCTTTCGGCCACGGCCTGATGAACCCGGACGTTGCGCCGCCCGGTGCCAACGACTGGAACTGCAAGCCCACCGAGGCGCATCCGCGACCCGTGGTGATGCTGCACGGCACCTGGATGAACGCCTACAACGGCTACGCGTACATGGGTCAGCCGATCAAGGACGCCGGCTTCTGCACCTTCACCTTCAACTACGGCCGGTCCAACCTGATCCAGGGCGGCGGCCTCGGCTCGGTGCTGCCCGGCGTGATGGGCACCGGTTATATCCAGGACTCCGCCAAGCAACTGGCCACGTTCGTCGACCGGGTGCTCGCCGCGACCGGGGCCGACGAGGTCGACATCATGGCCCACTCGCAGGGTGGCGCGATGGCGAACTGGTACACCAAGTTCGAGGGCGGCGCGGACAAGGTGCAGAACCTGATCACCTACGGCGCCACCCATCACGGCACCTCCCTGGTCGGCATCGGCGCGCTGGGCCGGGCGATCAACAACTTCGGCATCGACATACTCGGCTTCATCGAGATCTTCGTCGGCCACGCCGGTATCCAGCAGACGATCGGTTCGGATTTCGTCAACAAGCTGAATGCCAACGGCGACACCATTCCCGGCGTCGACTACACAATTGTCGGCACCCGCTACGACGAGATCACCAACCCGTACGACCTGACCTTCCTGCGGCCGGGACCGGGGGCGTCGGTGCAGAACATCACCTTGCAGGACGGCTGCGAACAGGACGTTTCGGACCATTTGACGATCATGTACTCGCCTCGCGCCCTGTCCATCGCGCTGCGTGCGCTGGACCCTGTCGGCCACCCGAACCTGGAGTGCACCTTCAACCCGTGGCTGATCGGCGGTGGCGGTCAGCTATAGCACCTCGATGACGTGCATCTCGGCGAACAGGTGGAACCCCAACCCTCCGAACCTGTTCCGACAGATGCGCCATCGTCACGCAACCGATACGCACAGAACAGATCTTCAACCCCGCCTCTCTGTTCCGTAGCGCATGTCGGCCGTGGCGAAAGTGCCCACCGGATGGCGACCGCACGCGCCGCCCGGTGGGCACTGTGCTTTTCATCGAAACTGGAACAGATTCAGTGAACCTGGAAGAAATTTACGCGCCATTGGTCGCGTGGTTATATCCGCTCCATGAGTCGCTGTTTGCCTATAGGTCGCACCGTCCGGCACGGGTTTGTTCGGGGTAGCCGCCCCGGATTCTCCCGTGCCGGACTGTGCCGTTTCCGTGTATCCCGAACACTGCGCTCGACGCAGGAAGGCATGTCGATGAAACGAAAGACCTCCAGCCGATTATCGATGGCGGCGGCGCTGCTCGGCGTCTCGGCGCTGCTCATGGGCGTCGCGGGCGCGGGCGCGAACGCCGCACCACCGGACGCGTCGATCGAGCAGCGCATCGCCGACCGGATCGACGCGAGCGGACCGGGCGCCGCCGTCGCCGACTACGGCTTCAGCGCGGGTCTCTCCGGCGGATTCGCCAGCGACACAGTCGGTTCCGGCCCGGTGCTGCCCGCATGGCTGGCGGCCTTCGGCTACGGCCTCACCCACCCGGACGCCGCGCCGCCCGGCGCCAACGACTGGAACTGCAAGCCAACCGCCGCGTACCCGCGCCCCGTAGTGCTGCTGCACGGCACCTGGATGAACGCCTACAACAGCTTCGCGTTCATGAGCCAGCCGATCAAGGACGCGGGCTTCTGCACCTTCGCGTTCAACTACGGCCGCGCCGACCCGACGCAGGGCGGCGGCCTGCCGCCGCTGCTGCCCGGCGTGATGGGCACGGGCAACATCGAGATCTCGGCCAAGCAACTGGCCACCTTCGTCGACCGGGTGCTGGCGGCCACCGGCGCGCCCGCCGTCGACATCATCGGCTACTCCCAGGGTGGCGCGATGGCTAACTGGTACACCAAGTTCGAGGGCGGCGCGGCCAAGGTGCGGAACCTGATCACCTACGGCGCAACACATCACGGTTCCACCATCGACGGTATCGCGGCGCTCGGGCGGGCCATCAACAACATCGGTGCCGACATCGTCGGTGCCAGCTCGATCGTGGTCGGTCATGCGGTCGCCGAGCAGACCATCGGCTCGGACTTCGTCAACCAGCTCAATGCCAACGGCGACACCGTCCCCGGCATCGACTACACCATCGTCGGCACCCGCTACGACGAGATCATGACCCCGTACCACCTGACCTTCCTGCGCCCGGGCCGGGACGCGTCGGTCCAGAACATCACCCTCCAGGATGGTTGCGAACAGGACCTCTCCGACCATCAGACGCTGATGTACTCACCCCGCGCCCTGTCCATCGCCCTGCGCGCCCTTGACCCGGCCGAGCACCCGGACCTCGTCTGCACCTTCAACCCGTGGCTGATCGGCGGCGGGGGACACCTCTGAGGCCGACTCGGCGGCGCTCGCGTGGAACAGTCTGGCCTCGATGTAGTTCGCGGTGAGCGCCGCGGAGGTCTTCGTCGCGAGATGCTCGGCCCAGGACAGCTCCTGCGCCAGGGCGATCTCGGACTTCTTTGTGGTGCAGTGGAACTGAGCGGAGGCCACGCTGCAGTCCAGTGCGAAGATCACGTCGACGGCCACCTTGCGGTGCACCGTGACGGTGATCGCCGCGATCGCCCGGCGCTGGACGCAATGCTTGACCTGCACGGTGGCCAGCGGCAGGTCGCGCACCCGCGGGGTGCTGATGCCGACCACGTTGCCGTAGCGCCAGCGGCGCGGCGACCGCCCGCCGGACTGCCCGACGGCCTCGTGCACCGCGAGGATGAGATCGTCCAACGCGGGGGCGGGGACGGTCACCTCATAGGTATAGCGACGGTTCACGATAGGTGCCCACACCTTCCGCGTGTGGTCGCGAGGTGTCGCACCGGCGACCGAGTCCAGAACAAGCAATGCCCGAGAAGATCGTGGGCGCAACCGATCACCCGACGGCGGGGTGCGTGCCGAGCGCCGTGGTCTGTTCCGTCCGCGAACCCTGACGATGTCACGATTTCGCATCGTTGTCTGTCGGTCAAATGTCCGACACCCCCCGTCGGGGGTAGTGGGCTTTGCCGGATCGCATCCACCGTTCGAATGACTTCGCTTCGACTATCGCGGTGTTAGCGTCGAAGTGAGCGAAAGACAGTGGCGCAATGCGACTACAACTCGTCCAAGGTGATCAGACCGTCCTGCAGGGCGCGGGCCACCAGCGCGGCCTTGGTGTTGGCCGCCCGGTCGACCGCCGCGTACTTGGCGCGGATCCGGGTGATGTGGGTGTTGACCGTACCGATCGACAGGTAGAGCTGCATGCCCACTTGGGTTTTCGAGTCACACTTGACCCAGGCGACCAGCACTTCGAGTTCGCGCGCCGACAGGTGCGGGTCGCGCCACAAGGCGATCGGGTTGGAGATCGGGTGTGATCGGGGATCCGGAACGATGGAGGTCATCTGTATTTCCCGCTTCGTGCAGTACCAAGTCGGCCCCGGTGCCGCACCTCCCCGAAGGTTGCAGACCAATAACCGATGTGCCCACTGAATATACGATCTGCGGTAGTCGCTGGGAATTCCCCAGCTTTCAGCCCTCAGGTCTGGGGTCTTGTTTCGCATCGCGAACGAGTCCGCGGTCGTCCAGGTCGGACCGTACCGCGCCGTCGGCCTGCACCTCGATGCGCAGTTCGCCGTTGTCGCGCAACAGGATCGAGGCGAGCGTCGCGCGGCCCGGCGGCAGTATCCGGGCCGTGACGGTGCCGCCGTCGGCATAGTCGAGCGCGTCGCGTAAGACGGTGCGCACCTGTTGTCGGAGGTCGGTGTCGACCTCGTCCAGCCCACCGCCGTCGTCGAGCACCACCGTCACGCCGCGCTGACGCGCGTAGCGGGCCGCGGTGCCGACCGAGGCATCGATCATCAGACCACCCAGGATGTCGTCGCGCAACTCCGCCTCGACCAGCTTGCACTCGGCCTGTTCGTGCGCGGTGAGCGTGCGTCCCGACGCGATGACCTCGAGTAGTGGCCGCGCGGCGCGATCGAGCCGGGCGACGCGCTCGTCGCGCTCCTGCTGGGCGGCCTGCGCCGCGGCTTCGGCGGCGGCGCGGTCGGTATCTTGCTGGCGCAGCGCGAGAATCGAGTGCGCCAGGGGGCGGACCACTCTGGCGAAGAAAGTTGCCATCAGCAGCGGGGTCAGGTTGATGAAGGAGAATCCCACGCCGGTGAGCAGTCCCTGACCGGTCCGCGCGGTCCACCAGCCGCAGACGACGATCTGCCCGAGCACCCCCGACCACGCCCACAGCGGCGCCCCGCGCACGCAGAGAAAGTTCAGATACGCCGAACCCGCACCGAGAAACCAGAGTTGGGTGGAGTTGTCCATCGGAATCGGCAACTGCCAGATGGCCAGCGCGGCCGCGAGCGGGGCGGCCAGCGCGGCGGGCGCGGCGAACCGGACCGGCAGCGGATCGCCGGGGGCGAGGATCATCGTCGCGCCGGCGGCCAGGATGAGCACCGCCGCAACGGCGGTGAACCGGATATCGCGGAGGCCGTCGTTCGCGGCGAGCGCCATCGAACAGACCGCGACGGCGAGCAGGCCCGACAGCAACCAGGCCGCCGGGGTACGCATGCCGAGGATGTCGCGCACGTCGTCGCGGACCGTCCGGTTCGTCACTGCGCCACCCACCCGGCGCTGACCCGGCAGCCGCGACCCGGCGCGGCATCTATGGCGGACCAGCCGCCCGGCAGTTCGGCGAGCCGATCGGTGATGCTTGCGCGCAGACCGATTCGGTCCGGCGGGACGGTCGCGGGATCGAATCCGACGCCGTCGTCGGTGACGTCGACGCGCACCGAGTTCGCATCCGCCGTCACCCGCACCTCGCAGTCGGCCGCGCGGGTGTGCGAACCGGCATGGCGCTGCCAGTTGCGCAGCGCCTCACCCACCGCCGCGGCCAGCGCGGTCGCCACGTCGCTCGGCACCGCGAGTGCGACGTCCGCGCGGCGGTCGGCGTGCAGCCGCACGGAGTCGTCGACCTCGGCCGCCGTCGCGCGGATACCGGCGACCACTCGGTCCAGGTCGATGGTGTCCGGCTCGAGCCGGCCGGTGCGCAGCCTTTCGAGATCGCGCAGCGTCACCTCCGCGTGATGGGTCAGGACGGTGGAGTTCGGCGCGCGCGAGGCCTCCAGCAGTGTCGCGATGACCCAGTCGTGGGCCAGGGCGTCGAAGCGCCGCCGCTCGAATCGGCGCGCTTCGGCCGCGGCGGTGGCGGTGGCCTTGGCGCGGACGGCGTGCGAGGTCTGATCCAGCGTGCGCCCGACCCGCACCAGCACCACGCACGCGGCGCAGGGCAGCGCCGAATAAGCCACGGCGAACAGCATTTCCGGCACGATCGGGTTGCCCGCGTCCGGTCCTCGGGCGTACGCCGCGGCGATCTGGGCGAGGGTGGCGGCAAGGGTGAGGTAGCCGAATGGCATGAGCCGCCAGAAGATACAGAGGGCCAGCGCGGGCAGGCCCGGAATCCAGGTGATCCACAACGATTTCTCGGCGGGCACCAGGGTGTCGGCGCGCACCGCCAGCCAACTCAGCGCGGCGAGCAGGTAGCCGAGCGCGAAAGCCAGGACCGCGTAACGGACCAGATCGAAGCGCCAGCGCGCCGCGGCGATGACGATACCGACGGTGGGCAGGTAGATCGCGGTGAGCGCGAACGGTGTCCACCACGGCGCGGCGAGTGCGGATTGGTCCAGGGCGGTGGGCATGGTGAGGGCGGCGTAGAAGAGGCCGCCGACGCCGACGAACAGGCTTGCGCCACGGACGAGTCGGGATTCGGCGCTGCGCCGTGGCGCGGCCGTTTCGATCATCGGGGCCGGGGATCGCCGCCGAGGAAGCCGTCCCGCTTGGCCTCGCGGTAGAGATCGACGCGCGAGCGGACCGGCCTGCCCGCCTCGGCGTACCGCCGGCGGATCCGGCTCAGGTAGTCGTTGACCGTGTGTTCGGAGAGGCCGAGTTTGTGCGCCACCGAGGCGGCGGTCTCGCCGTTCGCGTAGTGCTCGAGCACGTCTCGTTGCCGCGGCGGCAGATCGATGTTGGTCAGCGCCGGGTCACTGTCGATGGCCGAGGCCCAGGCCATCGTCGCGACCTGCCTGCCGGAGGCGGCCGCGCGGATCATCGCGGTGGTGCGTTCGGCGGGATCGCTTTTCAGCGCGACGCCGAGCACGCCGGCGCGGGCGGCCGAGCGGATCAGGTCCCGCCAGTCGCCGGTGGTGTAGACGAGGCAGGGAATGTCGAGGCTGTGCAGCAGTTCGACATTCGCGCGCGGGCTGGAACCGTCGGGCAGCCGCAGATCGAGCACGGCCAGGTCCAGATCGGTGGCCTGCTCCAGCAGCGCGGGCACCGTCGGCGCGATCGCGACGACGGTCAGATCGGGTTGGTCGGACAGGATCGCGGCCAGGCCGACCGCGACCGCCTGGTGGTCTTCGACGATGCCGATGCGGCGGACGGTTCCCGGTGTCGCGTAGGGACCCGGCAGATCGGTGACGGCGACGCCGGCCATTGTGAGCAGTCGACGGAGCACCATGAATGGCATTAAATCACTCGGTCTCGAAAGTTCCAAGTGAATCCGTTCGGCTATTCGGTGTTCGCCCCTGGTGGCGGTGATCGATTGGCGGGAGCGAATGCCGGTCCGGCATTGCGTGTCGTACAACGTAATCTGATATCGACCGGTCGGTTCGGTGTCGGACGCGATGAAACTGGTTGTGGCAGTAGTGATCAGCGATCGTCCGCGCCACTGATGTCGCTCGGGTTTCGGCACCCGACTTATGCTGATTCGAATTACGCATTTTCACATGCGTATCGGACATCACTCGACGTGTGCGAGATGCGCGCATTAATTCCCGGATTTGCTCTGAATTATCTATTTTGACTTCGCCGAGGCGCGAATGGTGACGCGTCCGGTCCCCGACCATGGACATAGGCGTCGAGTGTTCAACGGACAGACAGTGGGCACCGGTGCCACCAGACTCACTGGATGAGGCTTCCGTCGCCCGGCGGCATGACCGCACGCCACCGGGCGGCATGACACAGGGAGAAGGACGTGCACTCGAGCCGGCACCCGGACAGCGCCGCGATGCTGGTCTCGCGGCTGCGATTTCCGGTGGTTGACATCGGTTATGGAATGCGCGCGGAGATATGGTTGCCCGGCTGCCGGATCTTCTGCCGCGACTGCCTCGCGGACAACACCTGGGTGTTCGACGAATCGACCCGCTGCGGTGTCGGCGCGGTACTCGATTGGCTGCGCGAGTTACCCGGCGACCGGATCGATGGTGTCACGATCTGCGGCGGCGAACCGACCGATCGGCCTACGGCGCTGCGTGCGCTGATCGATGGAATCAACACGTGGCGAGCGGAGTCGGCCCGCGCGATCGATCTGCTGGTGTACTCCGGTCGTCCGACCGCCGTGCTGGAGGAGCGGCTGCCCTGGCTGAGCGCGTCGGTGGACGCGCTCGTCACCGAGCAGTGCGTGGCGGGCGACGCCGGTCCGGCGGGCCGGCGCGTCGTCATCGGCTCCGCGCTCGGCATGACCCGTTATGCCGCAGCGCGTTTCGCGGCCGACCTCATGTCGTGCGATAGCTGCGGGCGACCAACGCCGAGCGCAGATACCACAGGCCGGACGGTTGGGACGGGTCGAAGCCGGTGAGCTGACCGATGCGCTTGAGCCGGTAGTCCACGGTGTTGGTGTGCACGTGCAGGACCCGGGCCGTGCGCTGACGGTTGAGGTTGTTGGCGATGTGGCGCTGGAGGGTCTCCAATAGCTCGGGGTGTTCGTCGAGCGGGTCCAGCAGCTGGCCGAGGTACTCGCGGCCCGGACCGGGGCGGGTGAGCTGGTATTCGAGCGCGAGTTCGTCGAACCGGTACAGCCCGGCCACCGCGTCGAGCCGCTGCACCATGTCGAGCAGTTCGTGGGCCTGGTCGGCGGCGTTGGGGATCTGTTCGGGTGCGGCCTCGATCATGGTCGCGGTGATGCCGACCTGGGCGGCGTGCGACAGCTGGGTCACCAGGGCGTCGTAGCCCGCGTTGTCGAAGGTGGGCGACGGGATGAGGATCGTGCCGCCGTCGACGCTGAGCAGCGACAGCGCGCTGTCCCCGCAGCGGGTGGCCAGTTCGGCCTGCACCCGGCGGAGCTTGCGGCGCGCGACGACCTGGCTGTCGAGCATCGGATTGTGTTCCTCGCGATGCGGCGGAATCGCCACGGCGAGTACGGCATACGAGGCCGCGATGGCGATGCCGCATTCGCGCGCCATGGTGGAGGTGCTGTGCCCGCCGAGCAGTGCGGAGGTGAGCGTGTGCACGGCGGTGTGGTGCTCGCTGACCACCGAGCGCAGTTCCTTGATGTAGGCGACCGAGATCGCCGAACTGATCATGTCCAGCATCTCCAGCACCATTTTGGCGCCGTCGACCAGGCTGTCGAAATCCTTGATGGACGCGTCGGACACCACCAGGTCCAGTCCCATCTTGAAGCCCTCGTGGATGGAGTGGTGGATGGTGTCGATGGGCACGCCCTCGCGTGCCCAGCCTGCCGCCGCGTCCTGGAGGCGCTGCAACTTCTCCGGAATGTCCTGGCCGTCGAGCATGCTCACCGCGAACTCGAGGCAGACCCTGGTGATGGTGGTGACGTCGCCGGAGATCGCGTCCGCGGGCAGGGTGCCACACGGAATGACATTTTCGACGAAGTGCCCGACCATTTGGCGCGACAACGCGCGAACGTCCTTGAGTGGGGACGACATCGGCTTGCCGGCGAGCGTCAGGCTCTGCCGGGCCGAGTTGTCGATCGACATTGACGACTCCTTCCGCCCCCGAAATATAACTGTGCGGCGCATTCACACTAATCGTTGTATTCCGGCGTGGGATCGATTCGCAAGGTTCTGTGTGCGGCTTGCAGACTGGTCGGTCGGTCCTTGTGCGGCGTCACAGCGTTTCGATGCCCGCCATGCCACATACCATCCGGTGTGTGCGAACCTTTCGCGTTTACGCCAGTACCGCTATATCGAGTGCGCGCAGGCGAGCCGGATCGGCGATCACCTCGTAACCCGCAACCCGATCGTCGCGCACCGTAACGGCAAGGGCGAGTAGCAACCTGCCGCGTGGGGCGACGAGGATGCCGACCGCGCCGTTCACCAGCGCCGGCGTCGCCACCCGCGAACGACGTTGCAGCAGTACGGTTTCCTTCGCCACCGCCTGGGCGCCGCGCACCACGGCCGACATGCCCGCGGGCAGCGCGGCCGGGTCGGCGACGCGAACCACATCGGGGGCGAGCACCGCGAGGAGCGCGTCGAGATCGCCACCGCGGGCAGCGGTCAGGAAGGCCTCGACCACATGACGCTGCTCGGCGAGTTCGGCTGCGCTGGCGGTGGTTTCGCCATGCGCCCGCTGGCGCGCGCGGCTGGCGAGTTTCTTCGTGGTCGCGGTGCTGCGCCCGACGATCGGCGCGATCTGATCGAACGGCACGGCGAACAGGTCGTGCAGCACGAACGCCACCCGCTCGTCGGGACCCAGCGTATGCAGCACCACGAGCAATGCCCGGCCCACCGCATCGATCAGCACCGCCTCGTGTTCCGGGTCGCTGTCGTAGGCGGCGTCGCCGAGCTCGGCGAGCAGGTCGACCGGTTCCTCGCGCCGTGCGGCCCGCGACCGCAGCATGTCGAGGCAGATCCGTGACACCACGGTGGTCAGCCAGCCTGCCAGGTTCGCCACCTCGTCGCTGTCCTGCCGCGCCAGGCGCAGCCAGGCCTCCTGCACGGCGTCGTCGGCCTCGCTCAGCGACCCGAGCATCCGATACGCGACGGCGCGCAGCCTGCCGCGCTGGGTCTCGAATCGCTGCGCCAGCACGTCCTGCGCCCGCATCGGTCACCTTTCCGTTCCGCCCGCCGTCACCTGGTTGACGGAATCCACCGCGCCCGGTCGTCGCGGTGCGGCGCCGCCGAGGCGTCACATCACGATCGCAGACCGGTCGCAGCACACATCAGGAGGGTGTTACCCATGTCCACCGCTTATGTCATCGTCACCATCGTCGCCGCGGCCGCCATGCTGATCGCGTCCGGCGTCGATGTCTTTCGTGCTCAATGGGTGCGCGACAACATGCGCAGGTACGGCATCCCGGACTGGACGTTGCGGCCGTTGGCCCTGATCAAGGCGGCGGGCGCCGTCGGCCTGCTCGTCGGCCTGGCCATTCCGCCGCTGGGGCTGGCCGCAGCCATCTGCCTGGTCCTCTACTTCCTCGGCGCCATCTTCACCATCGCCCGCGCCCGCGGTTACCGCGACCTCGGTTACCCCATGCCGTATCTGGCACTGGCTGCGGCGTCGCTGGTGCTGTTCGTGCTCGCCTGACCGGCGCTACCCCTGCTGGATGAACTTCGCCGCCTGCTCGCCGATGAAGACCGCAGGCGCGTGCGTGTGGCCGCGGATGAGCAGCGGCATGACCGAGGCATCGGCGACGCGAAGGCCTTGTACGCCACGCACTTCCAGGTGCGGGGTGACGACGCTGGCCGGGTCGGTGCCCATCCGGCAGGTGCCGACCGGGTGATAGAGGGTGTGCGAGTAGCCGTTCAGTGCGAGTTCGAGGGTGGCTTCGAGCTGGGCAGGGGCCTGCGGCGGGTAGATGATCGGGCCGAGTACGGCTTTCATGGCCGGGGTGGCGGCGATCTCGGCGCAGGTGCGCAGGCCGGACATGAGGGCGGCGCGGTCGGCGCCCGCGCTGTCGGACAGGTAGCGTGGGTCGATCACCGGCTTGGCGGCCGGGTCCGGGGCGGCGAGGGTGATCCGGCCGCGGCTGTGCGGGCGCAGCAGCACCGTCGCCAGGATGACGCCGTGCTCGGTCGGGTCCACCAGGCCCTCGTAGTAGAACGGCGCGGGCGCGAAGATCAGCTCCAGGTCGGGCAGGTCCAGTTCTGGGTTGCTGCGAATGAATCCGTAGGCCTCACCGACGTTGGAGGTGAGCATGCCGCGGTGGCGCAGCAGGTAGTCGAGCAGCTGGCGCGGCTTCTCGGCGCCGAACAGCGAGTCGGCGGCGACGCCGTAGCCGACGCCGGCCACGAGGTGATCCTGGAGGTTGGCGCCCACCTCGGGCACGTGCCGCAGCGCGCGAATACCCTGGCGGGCCAACTCGTCTCGATCGCCGATGCCCGAAAGCATCAGCAACTGCGGACTGTTGATCGCGCCGCCGCACAGCACCACTTCGCGGCGGGCGGTGACCGTGTGCGGGCCGCCGCCCTGGTGGTATTCGACACCGACCGCACGGGTTCCCTCGAACAGCACCCTGGTGGCCGGGGCCTCGGTGCGGACGGTCAGGTTCGGCCGCCGCATCGCGGGCCGCAGATACCCGTCGGCGGTGCTCCACCGCCTGCCGCCGTGCTGGGTGACCATGGTCTCGCTGAAGCCCTCCGGCTCCGGCCGATTCGGCGGCTCGACCTCGAAACCCGCCTCCCGCACCGCGGTCAGATACGCAGCGGTCAGTACGCGGGGGCTGCGTTGCCGGGAGATGTGCAACGGGCCGTTGGCGCCCTCGTCCGGATACTGTGCGTCCTGGACGTTTTCGATCCGGCGGAACTGCTCGACCGCGGCCGCGAAGCCCCATTCCTCGCCCGCCAGCAAACCCCACTCGTCGTAGTCGGCGCGGAAGCCGCGCACCCACATCATCGCGTTCATCGACGAGGAGCCGCCGAGCATCTTGCCGCGCGGCCAATAGATCTGCCGATTCTTCAGCTCGGGCTGCGGCTCGGTGAGATAGTCCCAATCCACCTCGGTGCGAAAGAGTTTCGCGAAGCCGGCCGGAATGTGGGCGAACTTGTTCTTGTCCTGGGGGCCCGCCTCCAGCAGCACCACCGAGGTATTCGGATCGGCACTGAGCCGGTTCGCCAGCACGGCGCCCGCGGATCCGGCGCCGACGATCACGTAGTCCGCGGTAAGCCCACCTGGTTGCACTGTCCCACTCCGATCTGCGCTGCCTACGGCAAAGATACGAGGATCAGGTGTGCCGATGGTTCGCTTTCGGTACAACCGGACGCAAGTCACTCGAGTATGGAGGTACCGCGGCAGTGGACGTGGGAACAGTGATCGTCACCGGTGGTAGCCGGGGTATCGGCGCGGCAACGGCCCGGTTGCTGGCGCGGGCCGGCCACCGCGTCTGCCTGACCTATCGGGCCGACAGTGCCGCGGCGGAGGCGGTGGTCGCCGACATCGCCGAAGAAGGCGGCAGCGCGCTCGCGGTACGCGTCGACATGAGCGACCCCGCCGACATCGACGCGTTGTTCCGCACCGTCGACGCCGAGCTCGGTACGCTCCGCGGCCTGGTCAACAACGCGGCGACGCTCGAAACCCAGTGCCGGGTGGTCGAACTCGACGCCGCACGGCTGCACCGTGTGATGACGGTGAATGTCGTCGCCCCGATGCTGTGCACGAAATACGCCGTCCAGCGCATGTCCACCGAGCACGGGGGTAAAGGCGGCGCGATCGTCAATGTGTCCTCGGCGGCGGCCCGGCTTGGTTCGGCGGGGGAGTACGTCGACTACGCCGCGAGCAAAGGTGCCCTGGACACCTTCACCCGCGGGCTCTCCGTCGAAGTCGCGGCGGAGGGCATCCGAGTGAATGCGGTGCGCCCCGGTTTCATCCACACCGACATGCACGCCGATGGCGGCGAACCGGGCCGCGTCGACCGTATCGCGCCGAGCCTGCCGATGCGTCGCGGCGGCCGACCGGAGGAGGTCGCCGAAGCCATTGTCTGGCTGCTGTCCGAGCGGGCCTCGTATGTCACCGGCACGTTCATCGACGTCGCGGGCGGACGGTGACGTCCGGAACGCCCGCGTCGGCATACGCGACCCGGAAGCGGGACGGCGAGGTGCCGTAGCGGTCGACGAAGGCCTGGCGCAGGGTCTCGGCCGAGCCGAAACCGCACCGGGTGGCGATCGCGGCGACCGGCAGGCGGGTGCCCGCCAGCAGCTGGGCCGCCGCCTCGGTGCGGGATCGGCGCACGAAGCGGCCAGGAGTGTGGCCGAGCTCGGTGACGAACAATCGGGTGAGATGTCGTTCGCTGACGCCGATCTCGGCCGCGACGGTGCTGGTGGACAGATCCTGGTCCAGGTGGCTGTTGACATAGGCCACCGCGCGCCGGACGAGGTCGTGCTCGGCAGGTGGTGCCGCCATGAACATGCTCATCTGTGCCTGGTTGCCCGGGCGGTGCAGATAGGTGACCTGTGCGCGGGCCACCTCGCGCGCGGCCTCCGCGCCGTGATCGTCCTCGATGAACGCTAGTGCGAGGTCGAACGCGCTGGTCACGCCGGCGGCCGTGATCACGTTCTGTGCGCGGATATAGATCGGCCCCGGGTCCATGGTGACCTTCGGGTAGGTGGCCGCGATCCGGTCCGCGAACAGCCAGTGGGTGGTCACCCGCTTGCCATCGAGTAGTCCTGCCGCGGCGAGTATCTCGGCCCCGGTGCAGACGGAGGCGACCCGTGCGCTCTCCCCGGCGAGCCGCCGCACATGCCCGACGACCCGGGCGTTGTTCGCGGCGGCGCGACTACCGAATCCGCCTGCGACGACGAGGGTGTCGAGCGGGCCGGTGAGGCGTTCGAGGCTGTACTCGCCGCGCAACACCAGACCCGACTGACTGGTGATGTCGTGACCGCCCGGGGTGGCCAGCCGCACCCGGTAGGGCGGGTCGACGCCGATCCGGTTCGCCACGTCCATGCAGCTGGACACTCCGGAGATCTCGACCAGCTCGCTCTGGTGATACCCGACGATGACGACCTCGCGCGCGTGCACGCCGCCAGCCTACGTCGAATGACAGGCTTCCCAAGTTTTCGGACATCGCGGGTTCCGTGCATTGTGCAGGGGCGGGCCCTGCGGGCACGGTGACGCCATGGTCTTCGAAACAGCGCCCGCGGTCGCGACTTCCGCACCACCCGCCAACGCCCTCCTCGCAGTACTGAAACGCCGATGGCCGACGGTGGCCGGGGTGCTGCTCGCCCTCGCCTTCGCCGCACCCGAGGTGTCCTGGATCGGGGTGACGGTCCTGATCGGCGCCGCCGTAGCGTATCCGGCCTTCGGGTTGTACCGCGGTCACCTGCACGGCCGCACCGTGCTGCTGGTGCAGAGCGCCGCCTTCGTGGCCTTCGTCGGACTGGCCGTGGTCATCCTGCTCGTCGACGTCACCCTCGGCAGCTACCTGCTCGCCGCCGGGTTCCTCGCGCACGGCATCTGGGATTTCGCGCATCATCGGGCCGACCGCATGGTGCCGCGCTGGTACGCGGAGTTCTGCGCGGTGATCGACGTGCTGATCGCGCTGTTCCTGGTGCTCGGCGCCGTTACTTCAGGATGAGCAACGCGGACTTCTCGATTCGATCGGCGATCTCGGAGTAGGACGCGTAGCCCATTCCCGCGCGCACCAGCGCACCCGCGTAGAGCAACTCCAGGGATTCGACGACATCCGGGTCCGCGTCCGGGCCGAGCGCCCGCATGATCCGCTTGCGGATCTCGGTCCCGATGCGACCGCGCAGATGCACCACATCGGGGTCGCGGCCGAGCAGCGCGCTGGTGACCGCGCCGGACAGCTCCTGCTCGTCGGCGACAAGCATGGCGATATCGCGCAGTTCGGCGACCACCCGGACTGTCGGGTCCGGGTCCTCGCTGGCCGGCGAGGGCGCGGAAACCAAACGCCGCCAGAAGATCTCGGCGACCAGGTGCTCCTTCGAGGAGAAGTAGGTGTATGCGGTGGCCGTGCCGACCCCCGCCGCCGCGGCGACCAGCCGGATCGTCATGCCCGCGAACCCTTCGCGGGCAAGCACTTCCACCGCCGACCTGGTGAGCTTGTCGACGGTGTCGGCCTGCTTGCCGGAGAGCCTGCGGCGGGTCGCCTCGACCAGGACGGGATCGGATTCGGACATGTGTCTGGATACTACTACGGGCAGGTCAGTTCTTCGCCGCGGCGATGCCCGCCCTGCGGCCGTAGAAACTACCGTCACCCAGCGAAGCCCCGCTCACGTACCCGCCCGCGCACAGCCCGGAGGTGCAGCGCCCTGCGGCGAACAGCCCGGGGATCGGCTCGCCGGAGACGTGCAGCACCCGGGAATCCAGATCGGTGCGCAGGCCGCCGAGGGTGAAACCCGCCGTGTACCCGCGCATGTCGAACGCGGCCAGCGAACCGCGCAGCGGCCGAACCCATTCCGGCTTCTTGCCGAGCAGCGGGTCCTTGCCGTCGGCGGCGTGCAGGTTGTAGCAGTCGACGGTGGCTTGCAGCGCCAGGGTCGGCAGGCCCATGTCGGACTCGAGTTCCGCCACCGTCTCGGCGGCCCACGTCGGTGGCTGCCGGAAGAACGGGGTGGCGGTCTCGGTGGCCAGCCCGGCTTCGTAGGACGCCTCGTCGATCACCAGGAAGGCCTGGTTCTCCTGCTGGATCAGCGCCGCCTGGCCGATCCGGCCCGGGTAGGTGTCCTCGGCGATGAACCGCTGGCCGCGCCCGTTCACCAGGATGCCGCGCGCCATCAGCTGCGGGTCGCCGAAGAAGGCGACCTCGGTGGCGTCCATGTGCGCCAGCTCCGCCCCGAGCGCTTGGGCGAGCCGGATGCCGATGCCGTCGTGCTCCTCGATCGCGGCGGCGGGCCTGCCGATCAGACGCGGCGCGTACCCCTCGATCATCTGCTGGTGGTAGGCGAAACTGCCGGTGGCCAGGACGACGCCGCGGTCGGCCCGGATGGCGACGTCCTTGCCGTAGCGTTTGGCGAGCACCCCGACCACGCGATCGGCGTCGTCCACCACCAGCCTGCCGATCCGCAGGTCGTATTCGACGGCGACACCGAGTGCTTCGGCGGTCTCGGCCAGCGGCTTCATCAGCATGTAGCCGCCGCTCTTGCGGCCGATCTTCTTGTCGGCGAACTGCGGAACATGGCCGCGCGGCGCCGGTTTCGCTATCGCGTTGAACGGGGCGGCGTTCTCACCGCCGGAGTACATCAGGCCCTCGTCGTGCGGCGGCTCCCATCCCGGCTCACCCCAGAAGGCTTCGCGGAACGGCACACCGCACGAGACGAGCCAGTTGTAGTGCTCGACGCTGCCGCGCGAGTAGTCGGCGATCTTGGCCTTGTCCACGCCGGGGCCGAGCGCCGCGAGCAGGAAGGTCTCCATGTTCTCCGGCGTGTCCTCGAAGCCGAGGGCCTGTTGCAGCGGGGTGCCGCCGCCGAGATAGATGAAGCCGCCCGCCATCGCGGCCGCGCCACCCCAGCCGCCGGTGCGTTCCAGGATCAGCACCTCGGCGCCCGCGCGGGCGGCCTCGATCGCGGCGCAGACCCCGGCGATGCCGTAACCGGCCACGACTACGTCGGCGTGCAGGTCCCACTCGGTGACGCTGCTCGCGCGCAGCGGCCGAAGGGTGTTGGCATCAGACATGTTTCGGGTCCTTCACTCGGTGCGGTCGGCTTCTTGCTTGCGGGCGGCCTTCTTTTGTTGCGCCACAATGGTGCCCACCAACAGGTCCAGTTTGGTGCCGTTCGGCCAACCGACGTAGTGGCAGAGGAAGACCGCGATCTCGTGCAGTTGCTCCTCGGTGAGCTCCTCGTTGCGCAGTGCGGCGCCGATCTGGATGCCCGCGGTGTCGATGGCGCCCTGCGCGGTGAGCGCGCCGAGCAGCAGCAGCCGCCGGTCCCGGATGGACAGCGCGGGACGCGACCAGATGTCGGCGAAGAGGTGGTCGGCGGTCACCGCGAAGTGGCTGCCCGGGTAGTCCTTGAACTCGGTGCCGTACACTTCGGCCATCTTGGCCAGGCCGCGCAGGCGCACCGACTCAGCGGAACCGTTGTCGCTCATGTGGATTGCCTTTCGGAGGTGCCGACGCCGAGCCCGGGTCCGAGCAGTTCGAGCGCGAGTTCGGCGAGGGGGAGTGGGATGTCGAGCCGGTTACCGAGTTCGAGCGCGAGACCGAGGTCCTTCTCGCCGAGATCGCGCACATGCCGCAGGATCGGCAGCCAGAAGTCGCCGTCCTCGATCGGTGCGGTGCGGTCGCGCAGCATGATCGCGCCGGGGCCGCCGGTGACGGCGTCGGAGTGCCGCACCACCTTGCCGAGCACCGTGAGGTCGAGTCCCGCGGCCTCGGCCAGTCGCTGCGCCTCGGTGGTGGCGGTGAACGCGATGAAATGCACTAGATTGCGGGCCAGCTTCATTCGAGTACCGGCGCCCACCGGGCCCGCGTGCACGATCAGATCGGCGAAGCACTCGAAGGGCGCGCGGACGCGTTCGTAGGCCGCGTCGCTGCCGCCGACCATGACCGCGAGGGTGCCCTTCTTCGCGCCCGGTGCGCCGCCGCTGACCGGTGCGTCGACGAATTCGACATCGTGCGCGGCGCATTCGGCGGCCAGCTGCTCGGCGGTGCGGTCGCTGATCGTCGAGTGCACCGCCACCACGGTGCCCGCGGCGGCGCCGCGCAGTAGGCCCTCGGGGCCGGTGATGACGTCGCGCACCTGTGCGTCGTCGACCACGGCGATCGAGATGACCGAGGCTCGCTCGGCGAGCTCGGCGGGTGCGGCGGCGGCCACCGCACCGGCCTCGGTGTACGGCAGCACGGCGTCGGCGCGCACGTCGCAGACCGCCAGTCCACCCGGCCATTCGAGCAGACGCTTCGCCATCGGCGCACCCATGGCGCCGAGTCCGATGAAGCCGATCGTGGCGTCGGTCATGCGCGGAAGACCTGTCCGCCATCGACATTGAAGATCTGCCCGGTGACCCAGCCCGCTTCGTCGGACAGCAGGTAGAGGCAGGCGCCGACCAGGTCGGCCGGTGTGCCCATCCGCTTGAGCGGCAGCCGGTTCACCATGTCCTCCACAATGGCCGCGGGCGTCACCGTCTTGGTCGCGTCGGTGTCGATGGGGCCCGGTGCGATGGCGTTGATCCGGATGTTCGAGCCGCCGAGCTCGAAGGCGAGCTGCTGGGTCAAGCCGTTGACGCCGACCTTGGCCAAGCCGTAGAAGCTGGAGTACGTCCATGCGGCGGTGGAGGATTGGTTGACGATCGATCCGCCGGTCTTGCGCATGTGCGGCCAGACGGCGCGGGTCATGTTCAGCGCGCCGTCCATGTTCACGCTCATGAACTTCTTGTAGTAGTCCCACGGCACGGTGAGCAGCAGGTTGAGCTTCATCTCGCCGTAGATGGCCGCGTTGTTGACGAGGTGGTCGATGCCGCCGAACTCGGCGACCGTCAATTCGGCCAGGGCGGTAGCGGATTCGGGATCGGACACGTCGACCATGCCGAACAGCGCGGTGCCGCCGTCGGCGGTGATCTTCTCCACCGTCGCCTGCCCGCCCTCCGCATTCTTGTCGGCGACAACGACTTTGGCGCCCTCGGCGGCCAGCGCGGCGGCGTAGGCGGCGCCGATGCCCTGCGCGGCGCCGGTGACGATAGCGGATCTTCCCGTGAAACGGGCCATGACGGTGTGCTCCTCTTATCCAGCGGTCGCGATCAGCTTGGTTTCCAGGTATTCCTCGAACCCGGCGATGCCCATCTCCCGGCCGATGCCGGACTGCTTGTAGCCGCCGAAGGGTGCGTCGGCGGAGTACCAGACGCCGCCGTTCACGCTCAACGTCCCGGTCCGTACGCCGTTGGTGACGTGGCGGATCCGCTCCTGATCGGTGCCCCACACCGAGCCGGACAGTCCGTAGGGGGAGTCGTTGGCCAGCCGGATGGCGTCGTCGTCACCGTCGTAGGGGATGACGACCAGCACCGGGCCGAAGATCTCCTCCTGCGCGACGGTCGCGCTGTTCGGCACATCCGCGATCAGGGTCGGCTCGATGAAGAAGCCGCGCGCACGATTCGCGGGCCGACCGCCGCCGACCACGATGCGGCCGCCCTCGGACCGCGCGATGTCGAGGTAGCGCTGCACCCGGTCGCGTTGGCGCGCCGAGATGAGCGGTCCGCACACCGTCCGTGGATCGGCCGGGTCGCCCGGCTCGATACCCGAGAGGGTCGCGGCGGCCGCCTGCACCGCCTCGTCGTAGGCCGCCCGCGGGACGAGGAGCCGAGTGGTGATCGCGCAGCCCTGCCCCGCGTGCACACACACCGAGAAGGCCGCCACCGCACAGGCTCCGGCGATATTCGCGTCGTCGAGCACGATGAACGCCGATTTGCCGCCCAGTTCCAGAAACGCCTTCTTGAGTGTCGTTGCGGCGCCGCGCATCACGGCGCGTCCGGTCTGCGTCGAGCCGGTGAAACTGATCAGATCGACCCGGGGGTCCTCGGTGAGGCGCGCGCCGAGCCCGTGGTCGGCGCCGGTCACGATGTTCACCACCCCGGCCGGAATGTCGGTCTCCTCGGCCAGGATCGCGCCGACCGCCGCCGCGCACCAGGGTGTGTCCGGCGCCGGCTTGAGCACCACGGTGTTTCCGGCGGCGAGGGCGGGGCCGAGCTTGGCGAAGGTGATCTGGTGCGGGAAGTTCCACGGGGTGATCGCGCCGACCACCCCGACGGGCTCGCGCCGCAGCACCCGGCGGGTCTCGATGCCCATCGGCGTCGCGGTGCCGAGATCGGTTTCCCAGCGGTAGGTTTCGGCCAGCGAGGCCGAGTAGGCGAGGTCGGCGATCGGGCTCTCCAACTGTGGGCCGCGGGTGAACATGGCGGGCGCGCCCGCCTCGGCGATGGTGAGCTCGCGCAGTTCTTCGACGTGGGATTGCAAGGCGGCGCGCAGCTGTTCGAGGCAGTGCGCACGGAAGGCGGGGTCGCGGGACCAGTCGCTCTCGTCGAACGCGGTGCGGGCGGCGGCCACCGCCGCGTCGAGGTCGGCGGCGTCGGCGTTCGCGGCGTGCCCGAGCACCTCCTCGGTCGCGGGGTCGACGGTGGCGAAGACTCCGCCGCCGCCTTCGACCAGCTTCCCGCCGATCAGCAGGCGGGCGCCGTCGGCGGGCAGCAGGCTACTCATGCGTTGCTCCGATGCTGTCTGGACACATGTACGGAATGTAGTCTCAGGCGACGATTTCTGGCAAGAACACGTTCTAACTCAGTCAGTCTGATGCATTCGTGGCGCAGCGGTCGCGGAATCTCCGTGGTTCCCGGGCGAGTCGGCTGAATTATGCGCAATGGTGTTGGTAAACCAGCGGAACCGTTGTCGGAGGTGTGTGCCGGTGGTACTGTCCAGACACATGTCCAGTTATCTGCCTCGACCGCCAGGACGGCCCGATATCGGTCGGGAGAACTTGTTCTCGAAGACAAGGTGGTTGTGGTGACGGCCGCGTTGGAACCCCTGACGTTCGATCCCTACGACTACCGGTTTCATGAGGACCCGTACCCGACGTATCAGCGGCTGCGCACCGAGGCGCCGCTCTACCACAACGCCGAGCTGGATTTCTGGGCCTTGTCCAGGCATGCCGACGTGACCGCGGGTTTCCGCGACAGCGCCCGGCTGTCCAGCGCCAACGGGGTTTCGCTCGATCCGGCTGCCTGGGGTCCGCACGCGCACCGGGTGATGTCGTTCCTTGCCATGGACGATCCGCGGCACCTGCGTATGCGGCGGCTGGTCTACAAGGGCTTCACGCCGAAGCGGGTGGCCGAAATGCAGGGCCGGATCAAGGAATTGACGCTGTCCTACCTGGAACCCGCGGTGGCGTCCGGTGCTTTCGACTGGATCGACGAGGTCGCGGGCAAACTGCCGATGGACGTCATCTCGGAGCTGATGGGCGTGCCCGCGAGCGACCGCGTCGAGATCCGCAGGCTCGCCGACCTTGTCGTGCACCGCGACGACGGGGTGCTCGACATTCCGCAGGCGGCGGTGGCGGCGTCGATCGAACTCCTCACCTACTACACCGAGATGGTGGCCGAGCGCAGGCGCACGCCGACCGACGACCTCACCTCGGCGCTGCTCGATGCCGAGATCGACGGCGACACACTGTCCGACCAGGAGATCATCGGGTTTCTGTTCCTGATGGTGGTGGCGGGCAACGAGACCACAACGAAGCTGCTCGGCAACGCGCTGTACTGGGGCGCGCGCAACCCGGGGGAGTACGCCAAGGTCGCGGCGGAACCCGCGCACGTCACCGACTGGGTGGAGGAGACGCTGCGCTACGACACCTCCAGTCAGGTGATCGCGCGCTCGGCCACCGTCGATCTGGACTACTACGGCGACACCATCCCGGCGGGCGCCAAGGTGCTGCTGCTGATCGGCTCGGCCAACCGCGATCCCGCCGTCTTCGAGGACGGCGACACCTACCGCATCGACCGGGCCGACAAGGCGGGCCTGGCGAGTTTCGGTGCGGGCGTGCACTACTGCCTCGGCGCGCACCTGGCCCGGCTGGAGGCGACGGTCGCGCTGCGTGAGTTCGCGGCCCGGGTGCGGTCCTACGACGTCGCCGAGGCGGGCATCGTGCGGGTGCATTCTTCGAATGTGCGCGGCTTCGCGCACCTTCCCATCGTGGTGGAGGCGAGATAGTGGCCCGATTCGAACCCCATCCCGCGCGCAGGCCGGTGCTGGTGGCGGGCGCGTCCTCCGGCATCGGTGCCGCCACCGCGGTCGCGCTGGCCGAGCTCGGGCATCCGGTCGCGCTCGGCGCGCGCCGGGTCGAGCAGTGCGTGGAACTGGCGGACAAGATTCGCGCCGACGGCGGCGAGGCCTTCGCGCACCGACTGGACGTCACCGCCGCCGCATCGATCGACGAGTTCGTGGCGGCGGCGGAGAACGCGCTGGGCCCCATCGAGATTCTGGTGTCCAGCGCAGGCGACATCGAGTTCTCCCCGGTGCACGAGATGGACCCGGAGCGGTTCCTGCAGCAGGTCCAGGTGCACCTCGTCGGCGCGCACCGGCTGGTGCACCGGGTGCTGCCAGGCATGCTCGAGCGGCGCCGCGGCGACGTCGTGTTGATCGGCTCGGACTGCGCACCGGAGCCCCGGCCGCGCACCGGCGCCTACAGCGCGGCGAAGGCGGGGCTGGAGGCGATGGCGGTGCAGATGCGAATGGAGCTGGAGGGCACCGGTATTCGCGCCTGCGTGGTGCGTCCGGGTCCGACGCTCACCGGCATGGGCATGGACTCCACCCCGGAGGTCGTCGGCCCGTTGCTGAACGCGTGGAAGGACTGGGGTTTCGCGCGGCATCCGAACATGCTGCGCCCGCGCGATCTGGCCGCCGCGGTGGTGGCCGTCGTGTCCGCGCCGCGCGGTGCCCACCTCGTGCTGGTCGAGGTGCAGCCGGAGGCGCCGCTGCGGGAACTGTCGAACGAACAAGGCGGGAGCCAAAAGTGAGAGTCATCGCCGATCTGGATTTGTGTCAGGGCCATGCCGTGTGTCAGGACGAGGCGCCGCAGGCGTTCCGGGTGCCCAAGCGCGGCAAGGTGGAGATCTTGGCGGCGACGCCGGAGCCCGCCGCCCGCGCCGACGTCGAGCGCGCGGTCGAGTACTGCCCGACCAGGGCCTTGTCGATCGTTTCCACGGAAGGTGCACGGTAATGGCGAGTTTCGCGCGCGACGAGCTGGACGAGATGGTCCGGCGGTGGCGGCTGGAGAACCAGCGCTGCGAGGAGAAGGGCGACTGGAAACCGCTGGCGGAGATGTACACCGAGGACGCCACCTACGGCTGGAACTACGGGCCGACCCAAGAGTTCATGGCGGTCGGCCGCGCGCAGATCCGCGACCTGGCGCTCGGGCAGGAGATGCAGGGCCTCGACGGCTGGACCTACCCGTATCAGGAGTTCGTCATCGACGACCGCAGCGGCACCGTCATCGGCTTCTGGAAGCAGATCTCGGAGGTGCAACGCCCCGACGGGCGCAACTATTCACCCGAGGGCATCGGCGGCAGCTGGTTCCGCTACGGCGGCGACTTCCAATGGTCCTGGCAGCGCGACTTTTTCGACTTCGGCAATGTCTCGCACATGTTCATGGAGATGATCACCGGGAAGGTGCTGCCCGCGGGCATGCAGCAGCGCATCGAACGGTCGGTCGCCGGGCCGCTGCCCGGGTGGTATCCCATCGGTCAGGCCCCGGCGTCGTTGTGGTGACCGAGATGTCGGCGAGTAACTTCGACCAGCTGTCGCGGGCGCGCCTCGCGACGCTGCTGCCCGAACTGCTGCTGTGCGGGCACCTGATCGACCGGTCCGGCATGGCGCACACCATCGCCGCCTTCGGCCGGACCGAGATGACCGCCGTCGCGATCGAGGAGTGGCAGCTCGCCAGCCCGGTCTACACCCGGCGCATGCAGCGGGCGTTCGGCTTCACCGGCGACGACGTGGTGACCATCTTCAAGGGCTTACAGCTCGACATCGGCGCACCGCCGCAATTCATGGATTTCCGGTTCCGCGTCGATGATCGCGACCATGGCGAGTTCTGGCTCGACCACTGCGGTGCGCTGCTGGACGTGGAGCCGATGGGGGACGACTTCGTCGTCGGCATGTGCCACGACATCGAGGACCCGACCTTCGACGCCACCGCGCTGGCCACCAACCCGCACGCGCGGGTGCGGCCGATCCATCGGCCGCCGCGCCGCCCGGCCGACCGGAAACCCATGTGCGCGTGGACGGTCACCATCGATGCCGCGCATGCTCCGCCACCGGTGCCCGCGAACGCGGACCTGGTGGCAGGCTCCGCCGCCGCGCGGCTGGAGCTGGCCGAGATCGATCCCGACGACGAGGGACAGGCCGACTACGCGGGCCCGCTGTTGAGCGATCTGCGTTTCGCGGACTTCTCGAAGTCGGCGCTGGTCCGCCTGGCCGACGAGGTGTGCCTGCAACATCATCTGCTGGCCATGGGTTTCCTGATCGCGGTGCGAGCCAGGCTCGAGGCGGACGCGGCGATCGAGATCGGCCGCAAGCAGTTCGCGGGCATCGCCGGGCTCACCGCCGAACGGTTGCGCAAGGAGCTGCGTCTCGGCGACGACCTGGCTGCGCTGGCCACCGTGCTCCGCCTACATCCGGCGTGGAACCCGTTGTCCTATACGGGTGTTCGGGTGCTGCAGACCGAGGACAACGTCCAGCTGACGATTCCGCGTGCCAGCGGTGCCGTATCGGACGGAGTCTGGCCCGCGCTGATCGACGCCGAGTACTTGGCGCCCATCGACGCGATGGCCCGCGCGGTGAACCCCCGATTCGCCGCGCACACCACCGAATCCAGCGACCGTGCGCTGACCGTGGCGATCACTCGCACGGACAAGGAGTTTCGCGAGTCGCCGGAGGTCGCGCTGACCCGATTCAGCACCGGCGCCGCCTTTACCTTCACCGATCGCGGCATCCCCTTACCGCTGACGGTGGTGTGACCAGTATCGAGAAAGTGATTCGCCGTGGCCCGTAACTTCGCCGACCTGTTCGAACATTCCGTCGACGCGATGCCCGATCGGGTCGCACTGCGCGAAGGTGACCGCAGCCTGACCTTCGCGGAGCTCGACGCGCGCGCCAATCGACTTGCCGCGCACCTGTTATCGGCCGATCTCGGTGCGGGCACCCACATCGGGTTCCAGATGCACAACGGCATCGAAACAATGGAAACCTTGCTCGCCTGCTTCAAGATCCGCGCCGTGCCCATCAATATCAACTACCGCTACGGCGTCGAGGAACTGCGGTATGTCTACGACAACGCGGACCTCGCGGCGCTGGTCTATCACGCCTGCTACGCCGAGGCGGTGCACGCCGCCGCGGCCGGGTTGCCGTCGCTGCGGCACCGGATAGTGGTGCAGGACGGCACCGTCGCACCGGTCGATGCCGTGCGCTACGAAGACGCGCTCGCCGCGGGCTCGGCCGAGCGAGCCTTCCCGGAGCGCAGCGCCGACGACCTGTTCATGATGTACACCGGCGGCACCACGGGTCTGCCGAAGGGCGTGATGTGGCGCCAGGAAGACATGTGGCGGGTGCTCGGCGGCGGCATCGACTTCTACACCGGCGTTCCGGTGGCCGACGAGTACGAGCAGTCCAGGGTCGGCGCGCAGGGGCAGCAGAGCACCTGGTTCGTGCTGCCGCCGCTGATCCACGCCGCCGCTATGATGCCGACCTTCACCGCGCTGTGGTCCGGCAATGCCGTGCTGTTCGAACCACGATTCGACGCCGATCGCGTGTGGCAGGCGGTCGTTCGGCACCGCCCGCAGGTCATGGTCATCACCGGTGATGCCATGGCGCGTCCGCTGATCGACGCCTACCGGGCCGCACCCGTCGACGCGTCGGGGTTGATCGCCAT
The DNA here is from genome assembly GCF_044547795.1 of Nocardia sp. NPDC052316. Lineage (NCBI taxonomy): Bacteria > Bacillati > Actinomycetota > Actinomycetes > Mycobacteriales > Nocardiaceae > Nocardia > Nocardia sp. NPDC052316. The sequence goes on along the minus strand of NZ_JBIUBB010000002.1, from coordinate 996,504 downwards.
CGGCTCGGGGGCCGCGTTGCTGTCACAGCCGGTGAAGAACGCACTGCTGGAACTGTTTCCGTCGCTGGTCGTCACCGACTCGATCGGCTCGTCGGAAACCGGTTTCGGCGGAATAGGTTTCGCGCAGAAGGACGATAATCCCGGGCGCGGGCCACGCGTGCAGACGGGGCGCGGTTCGGTGGTCGTGGATGACGACGGGCGTCCGGTAGGGCCCGGCGAGGAAGGGTGGCTGGCGAAGACGGGGTCCGTGCCGCTCGGCTACTACAAGGATCCGGTGAAGACCGACAAGCTGTTCAAGACGGTCGACGGGGTGCGCATCGTGGTCACCGACGATCGTGCGCGGATCGAGGCGGACGGGTCGGTCACGCTGCTCGGCCGGGGCAACATGGTGATCAATACCGGCGGCGAGAAGGTGTTTGTCGAAGAGGTCGAGGGCGTGGTGAAGGCGCACGACGGTATCTACGACGCGGTGGTGGTCGGTGTCCCGCACGAGCGGTGGGGGTGGCAGGTCGCCGCGGTGGTCTCCGTCGCCGAACCGGTCGACTTCGCGGCGCTGACCGAGCAGGTGCGCCGGCATCTCGCCGGATACAAGGTGCCCAAGAAGATCTGGGTGGCCGAGAGCGTGGTCCGAGCCCCCAGCGGGAAACCGGACTACCGGTGGGCCAAGGACATCACGGCGCAGCGCGCCCCGGACTACAGCGCGGATTGAATCGTGAGCCTGCGCGAACACCCACGCCACACAATAGGAACGTGTTCTAATTCGGTGGCAAGGTCCGGCCCGATACCTGCGGCGATGCCGCATGTCATGGAGAAGCCCCGATGAGTACTGAGACCGAGAAGAGCCCATCCGCCGCGCTGCCCGCACGGATCACCGGCCCACTGATCGACCGATTGACCGAGCTGGTCGTCGCCGACGGTACCGCCGCACCGTACTCGATGACGGAGGTCTATACCGGCGCTTCGGTCGGCGAGCTCCCGCAGTCCACCCCGGCGGACGTCCGCGCCGCGGCCGCGACCGCCCGTGCCGCACAACAGGAATGGTCCGCGCTACCGCTGCGGGACAGGCTGCGGGTCTTCGGGCGGATGCACGAACTGATCCTCGGCGAGGTCGAGACGATCGCCGATCTCATCCAGATCGGCTGCGGCAAGACCCGGCGGATGGCCGTCGAGGAGTCGTGCGACGTGCCGATGGTCATCAGCCACTACCTGAAAACCGCACGCCGCGTGCTGCGTTCGAAGCGCCGCGGCGGTCCGATGCCGATCGTGACCACCTCGACCGAGGAGCACCGGCCCAAGGGGCTGGTCGCGGTGATCGCGCCGTGGAACTTCCCGTTCGCGATCGCGCTGTCCGATGCGATGCCCGCGCTGATGGCGGGTAACGGCGTAATCCTCAAGCCGGACAACAAGACCGCGCTGTGCGTCCTCTACGGCGTCGAGCTGCTGCACCGGGCCGGGCTGCCGCGCGGCCTCGTCCAGGTCGTCTGCGGTGAGGGCCCCGACATCGGACCCACCCTGATCGACAGCGTGGACTTCGTCATGTTCACCGGCTCGACCGCCACCGGCCGCGTGGTCGGCGAACAGGCCGGGCGCAACCTGATCGGGTGCAGCCTGGAGCTCGGTGGCAAGAACCCGATGCTGGTGCTGGACGACGCGAACCTCGACGAGGTGGTGCCCGGCGCGGCCTTCTCGGTGTTCGCCAACTCCGGCCAGGCGTGCATGCACATCGAACGGATCTACGTGCACCGCAGTCTGCACGACGAGTTCGTGCGCCGGTTGGTCGCTGCCGCCGAGGAATTGAACGGCAAGATCGGCGCCGCATACGACTACACGCCGGAGTTCGGTTCGCTGGTGTCAGAGCAGCACCGGGACCGGGTCGCCGCCCACGTCGAGGATGCCCGTGCCAAGGGCGCCACCGTGCTGACCGGCGGTAAGGCGCGTCCGGACATCGGGCCCGCCTTCTACGAGGCGACGGTGCTCACCGGCGTCACCCCGGATATGACGCACGCGACGCTGGAAACCTTCGGGCCCGTGGTGAGCGTGTACCCGTTCGACGACGAGCGGGAGGCCATCCGGCTCGCCAACGACACGGAGTACGGCTTGAACGCGAGTGTGTGGAGCCGAGACCTGGCCCGCGCCGGCCGCATTGCCGCCCAACTCCAGGCGGGCAACATCAACATCAACGATGGTTTCGTGGCGACCTACGCCGCCAAGGGAACGCCGTCGGGTGGGGTCAAGCAGTCCGGCGTCGGCACAAGGCACGGGGACCAGGGGCTGCTCAAGTACACCGACACGGTCAATATCGGCGTGCTCAAGCGTCAGGTGCTGTCGGCCCGCTCGGGCCAGCCCTACGAGAAGCAATTGAAGATGACGCTGATGTCCTTGCGGCTGATGCGCCGAACCAGGCTGCGCTGAGCACGATTCGGCGCGGTTCGCAGTACCACCCGAGGAGGTAGCCGTGGCGACACCGTCGTTGCCGGCCGGATTCGACTTCACCGATCCGGCGCTGTGGGAGACGCGAAGGCCCATCGAGGAGTTCGCGATGCTGCGCCGGACCGCGCCGGTCTGGTGGAATCCGCAACCCGACGACCACTCCGGCGGTTTCCGCGACGGCGGCTACTGGGTGGTGAGCACACTCGACGACGTCAAGGAGATCTCCCGGAATTCCGAGCTGTTCTCCTCGGCGCGGAAGGGCTCGATCATCCGGTTGTCCGACGACATCACGCCGGAGCAGCAGGCGGCGTCGAGCGTGCTACTGGTGAACATGGATCCGCCGAAGCACTCCAAGTTCCGCAAGATCATCACCAAGGGTTTCACCCCGCGCGCGGTGGAGGGATTGCGCGCGGCATTGACCGAACGCGCGCATGCCATTGTGCACGAGGCGAAAAAGACCGGCGGCGGGAACTTCGTCGAGCAGGTCGCCTGCGAGCTACCGCTGCAGGCGATCGCCGAGCTGATCGGCGTGCCGCAGGCGGACCGGCGCAAGCTGTTCGACTGGTCGAACCAGATGCTCAGCTACGACGATCCGGACTACGGTGACCCCGCGCTGGCCTCGGCCGAAATTCTCGGTTACGCCTGGAATCTGGCCGAGGAGCGGCGCGGTAATCCGGCCGGGGATATCGTGTCCGAACTGGTGCACGCCGATGTGGACGGTGAGTCGCTCGGCTCCGACGAATTCGGCTTCTTCGTCATTCTGCTTTCGGTGGCGGGTAATGAAACAACACGCAATGCCATTACGCACGGCATGAAAGCGTTCGTGGATCATCCGGAGCAGTGGGAGCTCTACAAACAACAGCGCCCGCGCACCGCGCCCGACGAGATCGTCCGGTGGGCGACGCCGGTGACCGCGTTCCAGCGGACCGCCACCGCGGATACCGAGATCGGCGGCGCCCGGATCAGGGAAGGCGACCGGGTCGGACTGTTCTACGGCTCCGCCAACTTCGATGAGGACGCGTTCGTTGATCCGTTCACCTTCGACGTGCTGCGCGATCCCAATCCGCATGTCGGTTTCGGCGGCACCGGCGCGCATTACTGTGTCGGCGCGAGCCTGGCCAGGCTGGAGATCGACCTGATGTTCAACGCCATCGCCGAGGCCATGCCCAAGATCACCGAGGTGGCAGATCCGGTACGGTTGCGGTCGGGGTGGATCAACGGAATAAAGAATTGGCAGGTCCGATACGAATGAGTCTTCGAGACGTACCGCTGCAGACGCTGAGCGGGGAATCCACGACACTGTCCGAGCTGGTCGGCGACAAGGTGGTGCTGCTGGTGAACGTGGCCTCCAAGTGTGGTCTCACGCCGCAGTACTCCGGGCTGGTCGAGTTGCAGAAGTCCTACGGCCCGCGCGGTTTCAGCGTGATCGGGGTGCCGTGCAACCAGTTCATGGGCCAGGAGCCCGGCTCGGCCGAGGAGATCCAGGAATTCTGCTCGACCACCTACGGCGTCGATTTCCCGTTGCTGGACAAGGCCGACGTCAACGGCGAGAACCAGCACCCGCTGTATCGGACGCTGGTCGAGACCCCCGACGCCGACGGTGCGGCCGGTGACGTGCAGTGGAACTTCGAGAAGTTCCTGATCGACCGCGACGGCAAGGTGGCGGGGCGGTTCCGCCCGACCGTCGCCCCCGACGCGGCGGCGCTCGTCGCATCGATCGAATCTTTGCTCTGAGTGCATGTTCGAGGCCCGTCTAGGTGGACGGGCCTCGAATCATGTTCGGGGGTCAGCGTTGCCGTCTGCGGTAGCGCACGGTGCAGGGTTGCATGAGCTGCACCACCATCTTGCTGTGGTCGTTGCGGTAGCTCGCCGAGGGCTGTGCCATCTCGAACTCCCAGTCCCGCAGCAGGATCGAGAAGATCGCCTTCAACTGCATCAGGGCGAACGGCGCGCCGACGCAGCGGTGCCGTCCGGCGCCGAACGGGATCCAGGTCCACCGGTTGACGATGTCTTCCTGCCTCGGGTCGGCGTAGCGCTCGGGGTCGAACAGGTCCGGAGCCGGGAAGTCCTCGGCGATCCGGTTGGAGATCGCGGGGGAGGCGGCCACCAGGTCGCCCGGCGCGATGTGATGCCCGCACACCTCGAAATCGCCGCGGGCCACCCGCATCAACACGATCAGCGGCGGGTGCAAACGCAGCGTCTCCTTGAGTACCGCCTCCAGGTTCGGGATCCGGCGTAGCGCGCCGAAACTGATGTCGGAGCCGTCGGCGTACAGGTCGTCGAGTTCGGCGACCACCCGGCGCAGGTGGTCGGGGTGGCGCAGGAGTTCGATCACCGTCCAGGCCGCGGTACCCGAGGTGGTGTGGTGCCCGGCGAACATCATCGAGATGAACATGCCGGTGATCTCGCTGGCGCTGAATCGCGGGGTGCCGTGCTCGTCTGTGATCGAGACCAGGACGTCGAGCATGTCCCGATCGTCCTTGTCGGCGGGGGGATTCGCGGCGCGGGTGTCCATGATGCCCTGGACCAGCTCGACGAGTTCGGCGCGGGCGGCGTCGCGGCGGCGGAAGCTCTCGATGGGGGCGTAGGGGTCCACGTATGCCAGGGCGTCGGTGCCGCGCTCCAGATCGTGGTAGAGCCGGGCGAATCGTTCATCCAGCTCGTCGCGGAACTTGACGCCGATGAGGCAGGCGGAGGAGGTGTAGATGGTCAGTTCGGCGAAGAAATCCAGCAGGTCGATCTCGCCGGCATCACTCCAGCGCGCCAGCATCCGGTCCACCTCGCGGGCGATCGTCGCCGCGTGGCCGCGCATCTGCTCGGCGCGCAGGGCCTGGTTGTGCAGCATCTCCTTGCGGCGTTCTGGCGGTGCGTCGAAGACGACGCCCTCGCCGAAGATCGGCTTCATGAACGGATACGCGGCCGCCTGATCGAGATCCTCGTCCCCGGAACGGAAGAAGAACTCGTTGGCTTCCGCGCCGGACAGCAGGATCACCTGTCGTCCCGCCAGGTCGAAGGACCCGACATTGCCGCACTCCGCGCGCACCCTGCGCATCAATCCGATCGGGTCGGTCCGGAACTCCGGCAGATGACCCAGTTCCTGCTGTGCGCCCGAAACGCGTTGCGGCGTAACCAGAGTCATCGGAAACCCTCCCGGGGATCGCGGTCCGAACCTATCATGGACACGTGTCTGGACATTACTACGACACAGGTGACCGGGCAAGATGGTCGCTGTGGTCGGCCATTCGGTGGAAACTGGCCGGTGCCGCCATGGTCGTCGTGCTGGTCGCCATAGTTGGTGTGGCGCTTTCGATGTTCACCGGCCGGTACGTCGCGACCGCCATCGTTACCGTGGACGCGCCGCGCAGCGGACTCGTGCTCGATCCCGCGGCGAAGGTGAAGCTGCGCGGAGTGGAGATAGGGCGGGTGGAGTCGGTGGGGCGGCTGGCCGACCGGGTGCGGTTGCGGCTCGCGCTCGATCCCGAGTCCCTGCAATTAGTTCCGGCGAATGTGCGGGTGGACATCCGCTCCACCACGATCTTCGGCGGGAAGTACGTGAACTTCGTTGTCCCGCCGCATCCTTCGATCGACCGGTTGCGCGACGGTGCCACCGTGCACGCGGACGCGGTGACCGTCGAATTCAACACCTTGTTCGAACAGCTCACGCGGATTCTGGAGCAGATCGCGCCGGAGCGGCTCAACGCCACCCTCACCGCCCTGTCCACCGCACTACAGGGGCGCGGCGACATACTCGGCGACCTACTGGTCCGCGCCGCCACCTATCTCCGCGACATCAATCCCAGTCTGCCTGCCCTGCACCGCGATACGATCGCCGCAGCCGAGGTCACCGGCCTCTACGCCGACACCGTCGACGAACTGTTGCACACCGCGGCCAACATGACCACGACCGGCGCCACCCTCATCGGCCAGGCAGCCGACCTGGATGCGGTGCTGCTGAACGTCATCGGGCTGGCCGACACCACCCACGCCGTACTCACCGAAAACGAACACCACCTCGCCGCGACCCTCGTTCTGCTCCGCCCCACCACCGGTCTGCTGAACACGTATAAGCCGGTACTGAATTGCCTTGTCCTCGGCCTGGCCGAAACGCTACCGGCCGCCGAATCGTTCGTCGGTGGCATCCAACCGGGCGCCGTCTTCAACGCGGGCTTCATGTACGGCGGCGAGCCCTACGCCTACCCCGACGACCTCCCCAAGGTCAACGCCACCGGCGGCCCGCGCTGCACCGGCATCCTCGACCGCATCCCCGGCTCCCACGCGCCGTACATCGTGACCGACACCGCCGAGAACACCCCCTACGCCCCCTCCACCACCCTGAAAGTCAACGCCCCCAAGGTCTTCCAAATCCTGTTCGCCGGACTACCAGGAGTCGCACCGCCGTGACCCGTTGTGGGCGTGCAGGATCGATGCATGGGCCAAACCACCTTGGGCACCGAGAGACTGACACTGGTGCCGCTGCGCGCCGAGCACACCGACGCCGTCGTCGAGATCTTCGCAGACAAAAGCATGAGCACCTACCTCGACCTCGACATCAGCGCTCCGGACAACGCGCGGGCAATGATGCGGCAGCGGCTCGCCTTCGACGGGCCGCCGGGCATGGGCCACTGGGCCTTCCTGCACTGCGGCACCGTCGTCGGCATCGGCCACCTCCGCCCGTCGTGGGAACTACCCGGCAACCTGCCTGAGATCGGCTGGTACCTCAGCCCTGCCCACGGCGGGCGCGGGCTCGCCACCGAGGCCGCGGCCGCCCTCTTGCACCACGCCCTCACCGATCTCGCCCTGCACTCGGTCTGGGCTCTCGTCCATGTCGACAACAAGCCCAGTCTCCAACTGGCCGCCCGCCTCGGCTTCCTGGCCGTAGGCACCGGCGTCCACTACGGCGCCGACCATCGCGTGCACGTCGCACTGCCACATTGAGCGCAAGAGCCGCACCGGTTCTCAGGATCGGCACTGGCTGTTGGGGTCCGTAGTGGGTGCAGCTCCCGACAGTCGGTGCGGGTAGGCCCGCGTTCCTGGCGTTCGGGGGTTACCAAGCAGTCGATAACGCGAACCCCGGGCCGGGGTCCGCGCACCTTTTGTTATCGCGCCGCGCGGACCGAGAGTGCGGCCGCCACCAGTACCGTCACTCCTTCCGCGATGGCCGTGCCACCGAGCGCGTGCGCCGCCGACAGCGTCGTGCTGCCCGCCAGCGCGAGGAACAGCGTGCCGAACGAGGCGATGCCGACCACGATCCCCAGCTGCACATTGGTCACCAGAATTCCGCTGGCGTCCGCGGCCAGGCTCATCGGCACCTTGGCCAGCGTCCGCGTCATCAGCGGGCTGAACGCGAGACCGTTGCCGACCCCGCACACCCCGAGCAGCGTCAGCGCGAGCGGTCCTACGTCGGCACCGTTGCGCAGTAACGCGCCCACCGCCACCATGCTCGCCGCGGCCAGCACGAGGCCGAACGGAATCATCTTGGCGTGCAGGCGGTCTGGGATGCGTTCCCAGTTCAGCCCGGTGACGGCGAACGTGACGCCCATCGGAATGAACAGCAGCCCGGCGTGCAGCGCGCTGTACCCGAGCGTGCTCTGCAGGTGGATGGCCATCACGAACATCCAGCCGCCGAAGGTCGCCATGATCACGAACAGCGTCGCGGCGGCGAGCAGCAGCCCCGGCGCGGCAAGCACCCGGTGCGAGAACAACGGCTCACCGTCGCGCGCCGCCACGGCCCGCTCGATCCCGACGAACGCGGCGAAGGCAAGCACGCAGGCGCCCAACGAGATCCAGGACCACACCGGCCAGCCCAGCTCGCGGCCGAGCACCAGCGGCAGCACGAGCGCGAGCACGGCGGCGGTGAGCACGGTGAGCCCGGCCAGGTCGAGCTTGCGGTCGAAACGCTCGGTCACGGTCGGCAGAATCCGCGGCGCCGACACCAGTAGCACCACCCCGATCGGCACATTGACCAGGAACACTCCGCGCCAACTGCTGCCCCACAGATCGGCGCTGACGATGAGCCCGCCGAGCACCTGCCCGGCGACCATGCCGCCCGAGATGATCGCGGAGTACACGCTCAGCGCCTTGGCTCGTGCATTACCGGTGAAGGTGCGCTGGATGAGCGTCATGATCTGCGGCACCATCGCCGCCGCCCCGACACCCTGGGCGAACCGGAACACGATGAGCGATGCCTCGTTCCAGGCCAGCCCGCAGACCAGCGAGGCGAGCGTGAACAGCGCCAGCCCGGCGATGAACATCCGCCGCTGACCGAACCGGTCGCCGAGGCGGGCGCCGGTCACCAGCAGCACGGCGTAGGCGATCACGTAACCGGCCACGATCAGCTGCAAGGCCGCGCCGGAGGTGTCCAGGGAACTGCGAATCGACGGAATCGCGACATTGACGATGGAGGCGTCGAGCACGGCCATGAATTGACCGGTGAGAATCACGATGAGGATGGCCATGGTGCGCCGCGCACCGTACGCGGCGGGTGGAGCGGCCGGGGGAGCGGCAACCGGCTGGGCGGCTGTCGCATCCGGCGACAAGATCTGCGTCATGCCTCGAGCTTGCTGGCTCGGCAGCACCGGTAACAGGAGCCCGTTGACACTGGTATCGGCAACACCCGGATAGCCGATTCGGGCATTCGGGAGTTTTCACTCATGCAAAAGAGGGCTACGGTCAACTGTGGCGCACGCCACTTGTTCAGTCCTCGGAGCAGCGTCTTCCCGGAAATACTTAGACAAGCTAACCTGTTTAGAGATGCAGGGCGTTTCTACTTTGTCAACGAGGGAGATGTGCCATGGCGGTTGATGCACGGGACGAACGGCTACAACGCCGGATCGCGCAGTTGTTTGCCGAAGACGAACAGGTCAAGGCCGCGCGGCCGGACGAGGCGGTGTCCGCGGCGATACGAGAACCCGGCCTGCGCCTGGGGCAGATCATCGCGACCGTGATGGACAGCTATGCCGACCGTCCCGCCGTCGGGCAGCGCGCGTTCGAACCGGCCACCGATACCGCGACCGGGCGCACCTCGTTACGGCTGCTGCCCAGGTTCGACACGATCACCTATCGCGAGCTGTGGCAGCGCGTCGGCGCGGTCGCGGCCGCGTGGCAGCATGATCCCGAGAAGCCCTTGCGCGCAGGCGATTTCATCGCCACCGTCGGCTTCACCAGCATCGACTACGCGACGCTCGACCTCGCGACCACCTACCTGGGCGCGGTCGCCGTCCCGTTGCAGGCCGGCGCGGCGGTGCCGCAACTCACCGCGATCCTCACCGAGACCTCGCCTCGGGTGCTCGCCTCGACGCCGGAACACCTCGGCGCGGCCGTGGATTGCCTGCTGGCAGGCACCTCGCCGGAGCGCCTGGTGGTGTTCGACTACCACCCCGAAGACGATAACCAGCGCGCCGCCTTCGACACTGCCCGCCGCCGGCTGACCGAGGCGGGCAGCTCGGTGATCGTCGAAACCCTCGACGCGGTGCGTGAACGGGGCGCCGCGCAACAACCCGCGACGATGTTCGTGCCCGCCGCCGGCGAGGACCCGCTGTCGTTGCTCATCTACACCTCTGGTAGCACCGGCACGCCCAAGGGCGCGATGTACACCGAGCGGTTGTTGAGTTCGACGTGGCACCCGGCCGCCACCGGGGTAGCGATCAATCTCAATTACATGCCGATGAGTCACATCGCCGGTCGTTTGTCGCTGACCGGCGTGCTCGCGCGCGGTGGCACCGCGTACTTCGCCGCCAAGAGCGACATGTCGACGCTGTTCGAGGATATGGCCCTGGTGCGCCCCGTCGAGGTGTTCTTCGTACCGCGCGTGTGCGACATGATCTTTCAGCGCTACCGCAGCGAGATGGATCGGCGCTCCGGCGCGGGCGTCGACCCTGAGGTGCTCGATCGCGAGGTGAAAGCCGATCTGCGGCAGCACTTCCTGGGCGACCGCATGCTTGGCGTGGTCGTCGGCAGTGCCCCGATCAGCGCGGAGATGCGCGCCTTCATGGAGTCCGTCCTCGAGCTGCGGTTGCACGACGGATACGGCTCGACCGAGGCCGGCGTGAACGTCCTCATGGACAACCGGGTGCAGCGGCCGCCGGTGCTCGACTACAAGTTGGTCGACGTGCCCGAGCTGGGCTATTTCCGTACCGATCGGCCGCACCCCCGAGGTGAGTTGCTGGTCAAGACGTCGAACCAGATTCCCGGGTACTACAAGCGGCCCGAGGTTACCGCTGCGGTGTTCGACGAGGACGGCTTCTACAAGACCGGTGACATCGTGGCCGAACTCGGGCCGGACGAGCTGATGTACGTGGATCGGCGCAACAATGTGCTGAAGCTTTCCCAAGGCGAGTTCGTCACCGTCGCCCACCTCGAAGCGGTGTACGCCAGCAGCCCGCTCATCCGCCAGATCTACATCTACGGCAACAGCGAACGTGCCTATCTGCTCGCGGTGATCGTGCCCACCGAGGGCGCGCTGCACGACCACGATCCGGAAGCCTTGAAGACCGAGCTGGCCGCGTCCATACAGCAGCTGGCGAAGGACTCGAACCTGCAGTCCTACGAAATTCCTCGCGATTTCCTGATCGAGACCGAGCCGTTCACCGCGGCCAACGGTCTGCTCTCCGGAATCGGGAAGTTGTTGCGCCCCAAGCTCAAGGAACGCTACGGCGCTCGCCTCGAACGGATCTACTCCGAGCAGGCGGACCTGCGGTCCGCGGAGTTACTCGAGCTGCGTCGCGAAGCCGGCGAACGGCCGGTGCTCGACACGGTGAGTCACGCCGCACGGGCCATGCTCAACATCTCCGCCGCCGAGCTGCGCCCCGACGCGCACTTCACCGACCTGGGTGGCGATTCGCTGTCGGCGCTGTCGTTCTCGAATCTGCTCGACGAGACCTTCGGTGTGCCGGTGCCGGTGGACGTCATCATCAGCCCGGCGAACAATCTCGCGGAGATCGCGAAATACATCGAGGCGCAACGTGGTTCGGGGGCCAAACGGCCCACGTTCAGCTCGGTGCACGGCGACGACGCGCAAGTCAGCGCGGCCGAGCTCACCCTCGACAAGTTCATCGATGCGCCAACCCTGGCCGCTGCCAACAGCATTCCGGCCGCGCCCGTTCCCGCGCGGACGGTCCTGCTGACCGGCGCCAACGGTTACCTCGGTCGATTCCTCGCACTGGAATGGCTGGAGCGGCTGGAGAAGACCGGCGGCACACTGATCTGCATCGTGCGCGGCAGCGACGCGGCCGCGGCGCGAAAGCGGCTCGACGCGGCGTTCGACAGCGGCGATCCGGAACTGCTCGAGCACTACCGGCGCCTGGCGGCAGGCCATCTGGAGGTACTGGCCGGCGATATCGGTGACCCGAATCTCGGTCTGGACGAACAGACTTGGCAACGGCTGGCCGACACCGTCGACCTGATCGTGCACGCCGCCGCACTGGTCAATCACGTGCTGCCGTACAGCCAGCTGTTCGGGCCGAATGTCGTCGGCACCGCCGAGATCATTCGACTGGCGATCACGGGGCAGCGCAAGCCGGTCACGTACCTGTCGACCGTCGGAGTGGCAGATCAGGTCGATCCGGCGTTGTTCCAGGAGGACAGCGATGTCCGCGAGATGAGCGCCGTGCGCGCCGTGAACGACGGATACGCCAACGGTTACGGCAACAGCAAGTGGGCGGGTGAGGTCCTGCTGCGTGCGGTGCACGATCTGTGCGGACTGCCGGTCGCGGTGTTCCGTTCGGACATGATCCTGGCACACAGCCGGTACGCGGGCCAGCTCAATGTCCAGGACATGTTCACCCGTTTGGTGCTCAGCCTGGTCGCCACCGGCGTTGCGCCGTACTCGTTCTACGTCACCGACGCCGCCGGAAACCGGCAGCGGGCGCACTACGAGGGTCTGCCCGCCGATTTCACCGCGGCGTCGATCACCACGCTGGGTAGCCAAGCGGGCGGCGGCTTCCAGACCTACGACGTGCTGAACCCGTATGACGACGGAATTTCCCTGGATTCCTTCGTCGACTGGCTCATCGAGTCTGGCCTGCCGATCCAGCGGATCACCGACTACGACGAGTGGTTCAGTCGATTCGAGACCGCGATCCGGGGTCTGCCGGACAAGCAACGCAACGCCTCGGTGCTGCCGTTGCTGCGCGCCTACAGTCGTCAGCGGCCGCCGGTTCGGGGCTCGCTGCTGCCTGCCAAGAAGTTCCAGGCGGCCGTGCAGACCTCGGATATCACGCCAGAGCACGACATTCCGCATCTGTCCTCGGCACTGATCGACAAGTACGTGAGCGATCTGCGCCTTCTGCACCTACTCTGAAACCTCAGTAGGACAGCAGGACTCGCAGTCCGTCGGAGACCAGGCCGTGCACCGATATGGCCCGGCGTAGCCGCGACAGCGGCGAGATAGGCACCGTATGCCCGTCTCGCCGCTGTCGTATCTGCTCGATCAGCTCGGCGGGGACATGAAACCGCGCCAGCCGGGACAAAGCCTCGCGCTTGGTGATCAACTCGTTGGTTGCCAAGGTGACCTCGGCGCGCGCGAGGGTGAACAGGCTCAGGTCGATGTACTCGTCGCGCAACCAGATCCACGGGCGACGGAGCGCGGGAACCCAGTACCCGCTGAGGTCGCCGCGGACCGCTGCTGCCAACTCAGCCGCGGTGACCTGCGGGATCGAGTCCTCCGGCGCAGCTCCGAACACGGCGAATCCGAAGCGCAACAACTCCGCTCGGGCAATCCCGGTGAGCGGTCGGTCGAAGAGCATCTGCGCTGCCCACGTCACATGCGGTGCCCCGACCGCGGCGAGCTCGTCCACCGGAACGTAGACACAGTGCAGTTTCGCGGCCTCGGGACGGCGGGCGATGAACCCGCGATGGAACTGTGCGAGGCGGCGCCGCTGCTCGGCGCTCAACGGCCGTTCGAGCAACGCAACCAGGTCGTAATCGCTGACCCCGTGCCGATAGTCACCGCTGGCGAGCGAGCCGCCCACCTGGAGCGCGACGATATCCGCCACGGACCTGATCGCCGCGGCGAATTCGTCGAGTACGGCTTCGGCTTCCGGCGGCACACGCATACCTGTCTCATCTCACTGTTCGTGCCTCATCGGTGACCTCGACGCCTCGGCGTCGGAGCCGGAGCAGTAGCACTCCGGCGCAGATCAGCACCACGGCGTACACGATGACAAAGCTGTTGATCAAAAGCTGCGCACCCGGCCACCACGGCGGAAAGAGGAACAGCCCCACCACCACATAGTCGGGGTCGTACTCCCACGTCCACGCGCCGATCGACACGAAAAGAGCCGCGATCGCGATCCACCAGCGCCACTGCGACTGCGCCTTGTGCACCAGGTAGACGAACAGGGGAACGAACCACACCCAGTGGTGATCCCAGGAGAACGGGGACACCGCGCAGGCGGTGAGGCCGGCGAGCGTCACGGCGAGCAGCCGTTCGCCGCGCCGGTGCAGACCCGCCGTGATCGCCAAGCTCACCAGCGCGACGGCCCCGGCGAGCAAAACCCAGAGCCAGATCGGCGCCGGATGGTGGGTCAGGTGCGCGATGGCGCCGCGCAGGGATTGATTGGACGGGTGCATGTCGTCCGCAATCCGATTGGACTGGAAGAACGTCGAGGTCCAGTACTGCCGCGAATCGGTGGGCAGCACGATCCAGGCGAGGACGACCGAGGCGACGAAGACCGCGACCGCGGTCGCCGCCGAACGCCACTGGCGCAGCGCGAGGAACTGCACGACGAAATAGCTGGGGACCAGCTTGATACCGGCGGCAAGTCCGACCCCGATGCCGCGCAGCTTGCTGCCGTCGGCGCGGGAGAAGTCCCACAGCACCAGCAGCATCAACATCAGATTGATCTGCCCATAGAACAGCGTGGTCCGGACGGGCTCGACGAACACGCACGTGATCGCCAACAGGGCACTGACCGCGGCGAGCCGGGCGTTGATCCGGTAGCCGAGGATGCGCCAGCAGATCACGACACAACCGAAGAGCGCCAGCAGATTCAACACCAGCCAGGTGTTGGCGACGTACAACCACGGGATCGCGACAATAGGGATGAAGGCGATGGTGGAGAAGGGCGTGTAGGTGTACAGGAGCCCAGCGATGGTCGGCTCGGTATAGAGCGGCAGGCCGTGCAGGATGCGCCAGGCGCCGTCCCGATATACGTGCACGTCCAGCCCGCCGTCCAGGATGCCTGCCCGCTCGAGCCACGGGTCGACCGTGGTGAACAGCAGGATCACCGCGAGAGCGGCGCTTGCGGCCAGTAGGAAAAGTGTTGGGCCCGTGCGTGGAAATTCCAGCATGCGGGACTTGGGCACAAGTGATCAACTTACCGAATAACTCGAGCTCGAGCACGCCCCGAGGTCTCGGGTCGCGCACGAATCCCGGCGGGATTCCGTAAAACGGGTACTAGCAGCACCTGGATACCGTTAGCGGAATCCGGCACGATCAGCTGATGACCGAAGTGCTCGACGTGCGGGCGGTGCGCAACGCGCGCCGCGCGGAACTGGGAACCTTCCTGAAGTCGCGGCGCGCCAAGATATCCCCCGAAGACGTCGGGTTGCCGCCCGGTCCGCGCCGCCGCACGCCCGGACTGCGCCGCGAGGAGGTCGCGCAGCTGTCCGGCATCGGGGTCACCTGGTACACCTGGCTGGAGCAGGGGCGTCGGATCAATGTCAGCGTGCAGGTGCTCGACGCGGTAGCCAGGACGTTGGCGCTCGACGACGCCGAGCGCGGTCATCTCTATCGGCTCGCCGGCGTGCCGACCGTGCCGAGTCCGCACGCGAACACCGCGCTACCCGCCGAGATGCAGACCATCCTCGACCACCTGACACCCCTGCCCGCCGCGGTGCTGGGCGCGAAGTACGACCTGCTGGCGTTCAACGAGTCCTACGCGGCACTCTGCCCCGGTTTCCTGCTCGGCGAACGCAATATCGCCCGACGCGTCTTCCTCACCCCCCAGTGCTGCAACACCTACAAGCACAGCTGGGACGACCTGCGCCGCATGGTCGCCTACCTGCGCGGCGCCTACGCGAAGAACCTCGACGACCCGACCTGGCAAGAGTTCATCGAGGAAATGTGCACCGCCAGCACCGACTTCGCCGCCCTGTGGGCCCGCAACGATGTCGCCGTCCCCGCCAACCGCGTCAAACAAATCCGCAACCTCGCCATCGGCGAACTCGAAATGTTCATCACCAGCATGTCCCTCCCCGCCGTAGCCGGCGCCTGGGTCCAGATCTACACCCCCACCAACGAAACCCAGTGGTCACAACTACGAAAGCTCCTCGCCATGACCCCCGAGCAACAACACGCCCCCTGGGAACAACACCGCCGCCAACATCACTCCGCCGCCGTGTGTTGAAGCCGCCTACCTACTTCCCGTGTCGCACCGCGTGGATGTCTCACCCGCCTGAAATCAGCGCGTAGTCCGTCCGGCCGTTCTGGTAGCGAACGAACATCATGAACTTTCCCGCGCTGGTACTCAGGCACATCGGCACCGCGGGAGTGTCGGTCGGAGTCGGGCTGTACAGCATTCGGTGTGGTTGACAGCGCCGTGCGTCTATCGGTCCGACATCGCCCGGCATGATCCCCGAGCCGTTGGTCGCCAATAGTTTGATCGCGTCGACGACGAAAACGTCCGCTGTGCCATCGCCGTCCACATCGGTTTCGACACCGACGTCGAGCGGAATCCGGCGGCAAGTCCCGACGCAGGGGAGCGATTCGATGATCTGGGTGACATCGGTGGATTGTGGCACCGACCTCCCCGAATCCAAGGCTATCGGTGGCGGAGTGAGATCGGCGGGTGGGTTTGTGTAGGTCGAGCGGGCACTGGACCAGAGGGCCATTGCTTGCACGGTAAGCAGGAGACACAGGATCACGATCCCGGTGATCGGCCAGAACGGAACTGCCTTCCGTGCCCGCGGATTCGCGGCGGGAAGAGGAACGGAGGGCAGCACAATGTCGCCCAGGTTGATGAACGCACGGATGGAGGCTGATTGGGCGGCGGCCGAGCCGCTTCGGCTCGTCGCGGCCGCCGTCGACTCCGCCACCGCCGGTTGTGCCGGGTCGGCCGCGGCACGCTGATCGGTGGGCTCGGTGTGATAGATCCCGTAGGTCAGTCCGACGATGCCCGCGACCGGACCGATCATGCTGATCCACAACAGGACTGCGCTGTGGTCTTTCAGTACGGTCGACAGCACCAGGGCGACCGCGGAAACGAGGAGCGCGGCTCCGAATGCGAGCCATCCGCGGGAGTTCGGCTTCACGCAGCACAGTATGAACCCGATGTGAATCGCGGACGGTGCCGCGACTGCCCTAGTTCCGGTTCATACCGCGCGGCATGAAATCTTGCGCGTGCTGCCGAGACGCGTTGCCGCGCGGTCGGGTCGCACGGGACTCGGCGTCTGATCTGGTGCGGTCGAGGTCAGCCTGCGGCGGGGGTCTCTCGAATCTGCACGATGGGAAGGACGAGGGCGGCCGGGGCGTTCGCGGGGACTACCGGTTTGGTGGGGGCGATGGGGGCGATGCGCTGGTAGGTGGTGCCGAGTGGGGGACGGGTGTCCACCTCGCCTTTGTTCGGCCAGTAGGCGGCGGCGCGCTCGGCTTGGGCGGTGATGGTGAGGGAGGGGTTGACGCCGAGGTTGGCGGAGACTGCCGCGCCGTCGACGACGCTGAGGGTGGGGTAGCCGAAAACTCGGTGGTAGCCGTCGATTACGCCGTGTTCGGGGTCGGCGCCGATCACCGCGCCGCCGAGGAAGTGGGCGGTGAGGGGGATGTTGAAGATCTCGCCCCAGCTGCCGCCTGCGATGCCGCCGATCTTGGCGGCCACTCGGCGGGTGACGTCGTTGCCCATCGGGATCCAGGTGGGGTTCGGTTCGCCGTGGCCTTGTTTGCTGGTCAGCTTGCGGCCGAAGAGTCCGCGCTTGGTGTAGGTGGTGATCGAATTGTCCAAGTGCTGCATGACCAGCGAGATGATGGTGCGCTCGCTCCAGTCCTTGGTGCTGAGGAAGCCGAGCAGGTCCATCGGATGGCGCAGCACGACGCCGAGGAAGCGCAGCCAGCGCGGGATGCGCCCGCCGCCGTCGACCATGAGTGTTTGCAGCAGGCCCATGGCGTTGGAGCCCTTGCCGTAGCGGACCGGCTCGATGTGCGTGTCGGGGGTGGGATGGATGGACGAGGTGATCGCGACGCCCTTGGTGAAATCGACTCCGGGGGTGACCTTCTTGGTCGCCGCGCCGACGATCGATTCGGAGTTGGTGCGGGTGAGCTGGCCGAGGCGATCCGACAGCTCCGGCAACGCGCCCTTGTCCCGCATGGCGAACAGCAATTTCTGGGTGCCGCGGGTGCCCGCGGCGAGCACGACGTTCGCCGCGGTGTAGGTCTTGGGGTGTTTGCGCACCCACGCGCCGGTGCGCGCGGTGGACACGTCCCAGGTACCGTCCGGATGCGGACGCAGATCGGTGACCGTTGTCATCGGAATGACTTGCGCCCCGGCTTTTTCCGCCAGATAGAGATAGTTCTTCACGAGCGTGTTCTTGGCGCCGTACTTGCAGCCGACCATGCAGTCGCCGCATTCGATGCAGCCGGTGCGCTCGGGTCCGACACCACCGAAGTACGGGTCTGCCACGGTCTTTCCCGGTTCACCGAAGAACACGCCAACTGGGGTCTGCACGAAGGTGTCGCCGACCCCGAGATCGTCGGCGACCTGTTTGAACACTTCGTCGGCCGGCGTCATGTGCGGGTTGCGCACCACGCCGAGCATTTTCTGCGCGCGCTCGTAGTACGGCGCGAGCTCGTCTTGCCAGTCGGTGATGTCGCGCCACTGCGCGTCCCGGAAGAACGGCTCCGGCGGCACGTACAGGGTGTTGGCGTAGTTCAGCGACCCGCCACCGACACCGGCGCCGCCGAGGATGAGGACATCGCGCAGCAGGTGGATGCGCTGGATGCCGTAGCAGCCGAGCTTGGGCGCCCAGAGGAATTTCTTCAGCTCCCAGCTGGTCTTGGGCAGTTCGTCGTCGGCGAACCGCTGGCCTGCCTCGATGACGCCGACCTTGTAGCCCTTCTCGACCAACCGCAGCGCCGTGACGCTGCCACCGAACCCAGAACCGACAATGAGAACGTCGAAGTCCGTTGCTCGCTGGTCCATAGGAAGCTCCTCGATCGGGTCGCCAGTGACTCGGCTAACACTACTACCGAGTAGGTTGTGCGCAGAACCAGGGCGGGTGGGGTGACGGTGTGCCGCCGCCACCCGCTGACCCGGTGTCAGGACTGCGATTTCCACCAGGCGACGGTGGTGGCCACGGCCTCGTCGAGGGGCGTGGGGCGCAGGCCGAGTTTCTGCTCGCTGTCGGTGGAGTCGAGGACGAACGGCCGCTCCAATTGGTGGCCGAGTTCGGCAAGCTCGCGCATCAGCGGGCTGACGACGCCCATCAGTTTCATCATCCATACCGGGATGGCCGAGATCTTCGGACGTGGCGCGCCCGCGGCGTCGGCCATGGCGTCGATGAGCTGACGCTGGGTGATCGCCGGTGCGGTGGGTGCGTGCAGGACGGTGTTGTGCACCGACCGGTCGGCTGCCGCACGGATCATGGCGGCGGCCAGGTCCGGGATGTAGGTGAACGAGTGCGGGAGGTCGATGTTGCCGAACGCGCTGACCCGCTTGCCCGCCAAAATCGGCGCGACCATCTGGTCACCCGCCAACGAGGAGTGGACGTACGGCCCGAGGAAGTCGGCGGAGACGACACTGACCGTCGCCGTGGGGTGTGCGGCACGGGCGCGCAGCAGTTCTTCGCGCACCGCGCCCTTGCCGGAACGCCCGGTGCGGGGCGAGGTTTCGGTGATCGGGCCCTCGGTCGGCTGGTAGGAGTACAGGCTCTCCGGGAAAACCACTACCGCGCCGGCTTTTCCGGCCTCGTCCATGACCGCTTGCTCGGCGCCGGGCAGTTCGGCGCGCCAGACTTTCGCGGAGTACTTCGAGCCGTGGATGCAGTGGTAGACCGCGACGGCACCGTCGAACTGGTGCGAAAGGTGCTCCGGCGCGGCGACATCCACGCGGCGGAGCTCGATCAGCGGATGCCGGGGACCGCGGCCGGAGCGGGTGAGTACCCGTACCTGGTGCCCCGCGGCGGCGAGCTGCTCGGCGATGGTGCTGCCGACCGGTCCGGCGCCGGTGACGATGTGCAGGTCAGACATTGATGAATCCCTTCCGTGGGGCCGTGGTGGCCCGTTTTGCTCTCTGGAGAGCAGTGCTCTCTGATGTGAACGAGCATGCGGTACCCACTCCGCTCTTGTCAAGAGCAGTGCTCACTGTTGTTGACAATGCTCTCTGAATATTGCACCGTGGAGGCATGTCGACGACCCCGCGGGCCCGTGCCAGGGCTCAGACCATGAACGACATCGTCCGCATCGGCCGCGAACACCTGGCCACCGACGGTGCCGCCGCCCTCTCGCTGCGCGCGGTCGCCCGCGATCTCGGCGTCGTCTCGTCCGCGGTCTACCGTTACGTCAGCAGTCGCGACGAGCTACTTACCTTGCTGGTGGTGGACGGCTACAACGCCCTCGGCGATACCGTCGACGCCGCCCTCGCCACCGCCCCCGACGACCCGATCGAGCAACTACGCGTTCTCGCTCGCACCGTCCGTGGTTGGGCGCACGCCGAATCCGCCCGCTACGGACTGCTTTTCGGCACCCCCGTGCCCGGCTACCAAGCCCCGGCCGAGCAAACGATGGCCCCTGGCACGCGAGTGATCACCACCCTGCAAAAACTCTTCGCCCGCGCCTACCAGGCGGACCTACTGCATCCGCCCGCCGCCGAGCCACGCGTAACCGCGCCTCTCGCAGCGAGTTTCGCCCAGATCCGCGACGAATTCCACCTCGACCTCCCCGATTGGCTGCTCGCTCGCGGCATCACCTTCTGGGCGAGCCTCTTCGGCATCGTCAGCGCAGACGTTTTCGACATGTACGGCACCGACACCTTTGCCGACCGCGACGAACTCTTCGAGCACCAACTCGACGGTCTGCTCGACATGCTCGGGTACCGGGCGCCCGGATAGCGGCCCGAAATGTGGCGGACGGCGTCGGCCTACGCTCGAATCAGTAAGCGCGCGAGAAAATTACGCGCTTACCGTAGGCGGAGGGGGAGGAGCAGCGGACGCAGGGGCCTGAGTCGGGAGCCGCGCTCAGCGGGATGCAGCGTGGCGTCGCCGCAGTGCGGGCTTTGATCTCGTCTTCGCAGGTGGGGTTTCCGCAGTGCAGCGCGCAAGCCCATCCCGTGGCGACGGCTGCCTCGAACGATGGCCAGTCATCGACCTGGTGCGTGTGTTCGTCGCGGAAGTCGGCGGCTCGGGTCAGCAGATAGGTCTGGAAGTCGTCGAGGATGGCGGGAACGGTGGCGGGCAGCGTGGCCAGGTCCGCGGTGTGCTTTCCTTCGTCGCCCAAACGGCGTACGAGCACTGCGGTCCCCGCGGCGAGGTCGCGCGGACCGAGTTCGATACGAAGCGGCACGCCGCGCATCTCCCACTCGTTGAACTTCCACCCGGGGGTTTGGTCGCGATCGTCGACGTGCACGCGAATCCCCTTGGCGCGCAAGCTCTGCGCGAGCTCCTCGGCGGCGGCCAGGACCGCGGCGGCGCTGTCACCGCGCATGATCGGCACGATCACGACCTGGTGTGGCGCCAGCCTCGGCGGCAAGACCAGACCGCGGTCATCGCCGTGGGTCAGCACGACGGCGCCGATCATGCGGGTGGTCATGCCCCACGAGGTGGTGTGGCACAGCGCTTCTCGCCCGTCGGCGGCGGCGTAGCGGATGCCGAAGGCTTGCGCGAAGTTGGTGCCCAGATAGTGAGAAGTGCCTGCCTGCAGGGCCTTACCGTCGCGCATCATCGACTCGATGGTGAGCGTCTCGACCGCACCGGCGAACCGCTCACCGGGCGTCTTCCGGCCCGGCACGACCGGCATGGCCGCGAACTCCCGCGCGACGGTCGTGTAGATGTCGAGGGCCAGCTCCATTTCCGCGCGCGCCTCCGGCTCGTCGGCGTGCGCGGTGTGGCCCTCCTGCCACAGGAATTCGGTGGTGCGCAGGAACATTCGGGGGCGCATCTCCCAGCGGACGACATTGGCCCACTGGTTGAGCAGCATCGGCAGGTCTCGGTGCGAGGAGATCCACTTCGCCATCATCTCGCCGATGATCGTCTCGGAGGTGGGCCGTACCACCAGCGGTTCTTCGAGTTCCTTACCGCCCGCGTGGGTGACAACGGCCAGCTCGGGGGCGAACCCCTCGACGTGGTCGGCTTCGCGTTCGAGGTAGCTCTGCGGGATCAGCAGCGGGAAGTATGCGTTCTCGTGCCCGGTCTCCTTGATCCGGCGGTCCAGCTCGGCCTGGAGCAGCTCCCAGATCCGGTACCCGTACGGTCGAATCACCATGGTGCCCTTGGCCGGCCCACGATCGACGAGGCCAGCCTTGATGACCAGCTCGTTGTACCAGGTGGCGAAATCCGCGCTCTGAGCGGTCACGCCGCGCTCATCCCGTGCCATGTCGACAAGGCTATCGCCGCACGCCAGTGAATTAATCAGCTTAATACCAGTGCTGACCTGCGGGCCGACGGTGGCTCGGTCAGCGAACGGCCAGCTCCATCGACCTTTCCGGCGTCAGCAGGCCGCGCTCCGCTGCGAGCCGCCAGTACCTCGACAGGAGAGCGGCCGTATCCATCGTGGCTTCCTGCGGGAAATAGGAGAGATGACTGGCCACGAATCCCGGGTAGATGCAGTTCGGTCGCTGCAGGTAGGACGGGATATCGACCGAGAGTATGCGCTCGTCGTCCCCGTCCCCGGATATCGCCGACATGTAGGACAGATCCCGGCCCAGCCACGCGACGAAATTGATGCTCAGCCGTTCGCGCCAGGGAATGGGCGCGGTCGTGTTCTGCTCGAAGACATCCGGGTTGTTCAGGAAGTGATTGTGCAGGCGGCTGGCGAGCTCGGGGCTTTCCCAGAGGCTGCCGCGCAACCCACCGGGCGGGAGTTCCAGCGTCATCAGGTCCGCCGGGATCGCTCCCGATTGTTGCTGGTAGTAGGCGCACACATTGTTGTTGACGACATTCGCGGTCACCAGGAAGTAGCGCTGCTGGTCGATCCGGAACCGGAGGAAGTCGGCGAGTTTGTCGAGCTGCAGATAGACGACGTCGTCGTCGCATTTCAGGAAGACGGCGTCCGCGTAGTACGGGGCGTGGGCGGAGTACAGATCATAAACCTGCCCCCACCCCGGCCCATCGGTGTTGTACAGATACTCCGTGACGCCCGGAAAACGCCACTCGCCGTCGGAGCCGTAACCGGTCTTCACCTGAACGTCGTACATTCCGGCCGGGACCGGCGTGCGGCTGCGGAGGATCTCCGCGCCGTCGACCGAGAGAACCACCCCGGTCGGGTCGATCGACAGCTCGATGTCCCGAAAGGTGTTGGGAGACAGAATTCCTGGGGTCGCGGCCGCTGCGATGGGTGGCCGCCGGATCGCGCGGTCGTCGTGGTCCAGGACCAGGAGATCCCGATTGTCGACGTGGCGCAGCACGGTCCGCTGATTGGACCAGCCACCGATCACGAACTCGTAGGCCGGGGCGGCACCGTCCCCGCGATGCGGTCCGAAGGCGATGTGGACGTCGTGCCCCGCCCGGACCCGGCAACGCCAGCGGGCATTGCCCGCAACGGTCACCCGGCCGGCGGGGAAGTACACCTGATTGTCCGGTGACCGCCCGATCATCGGGAACTGTTCGCGCAGCCAGCGATCGTCGGCCGCGTTGCGAGCGAAGTTCCAGACATGCCACTCGTCGATCAGCTTGCGCCGCATCGCCTCCGCCACGTAGCGGGTCAGCAATTCCATTCGATCGCGACGACCGGCGAAGGTGACGAGTACGACGCGGTGGTCCACGACCCCGTCGGGTGCATGCGTGCCGGTAAGTACACGGCGTCTTGTGGTGGTCATGTGAGTCGCGGGCCGTCCTCTTCCTGTCGGGCGCTGCGCCGGATGGGAAGTTCACCGGTCGTCAGCTGAGGGAGAGTATGCGATGTGCTGTCCGGCTCGGACATTCGACGATCGGGCTGTTCATTTCCCGTTAACCGCACCACCGGATCAGGCAAGGTCCTCGCTGCTCGACCGATCGCCCAGAAATCGCAGTAGCGCCGGATCGGTCGCGGTGAAGCGGTCGACTTCTTGACCACCCGTGCACTCGTACAGACCGATGGTTACCTGATCGGCGCTGCGCCGCAGCACCCGCCACACGGCGCCGGACGCCTCCCAGCGCCGCAATATCGCTGTGGCGTCGAAGGTTTCGTGCGATCCGGTCATCGCGGGACGGTGATCGGATCGAGGCAACTGGCCGCGGCGTCGACGAGCGAGCAGTTCTGTGGTGTCCGGGTGAGCCGGTAGTCAGGAGCGACACCGCCCGCTCGGGTGATGGCGGCGTAGGCGGGAACCGCGTCGGTGGGCTTGCGGGTCAACGTCGGATCGGTCAGCACATCGACGGTATAGAGGCCGAAACGTGGAGTGTAAGAACCCCATTCATAGTTGTCGGTGAGGCTCCAGTAGTTGTAGCCGATCAGGTTCATGCCGTCGGCCTTGGCGCGTTGCAGCCAGTAGACGGTGTCGCGCAGATTGTCGGCGCGGGTGTAACCGTCAGCGCGCGGTGCGCCGTTCTCCGTCGGCATGCCGTTCTCCACGATGTAGAGCGGCTTGCCGGGGAACTGGCGGGCGTAGTGCTGCAAGGCGTAGTAGATGCCTTCGGGCTGTAGGGGCTGGGTCCAGAGCTTTTCGAAGTCGGGCGGGCCGGCCAGCAGGCTCTCGGGGGAGAGGCCGTAGTAGTAATCGATGCCGATGTAGTCGAGGCGCGCGCCGATCTTGTCGATGAGCGGCTTGTTGATCACGTCCTCGCCCGTTGGGATGTAGGCGACATTGCTGGTGACCATCGCGCCCGGCTGCACGCCGTGGATGTAGTCGTAGATGCCGTTGTGCGCCTGCGCGATTCGGTCGTGCATGGCCGGCACGTCGGTGGGGGACAGGCCACCCTTGCGCAGTTCGTTGACGATGTAGACCATCGGCTCGTTGAAGGTGACCCAGAGCGGGTCTTCAGCGGCGTAGCGGTCGACGAGCAAGCGCGCGTTGGCGAGCCAGTCCGCCACGATCCCGGGGTTGCGCCAGCCGCCGCGATCGACCTCCCAGCCCGGATACACCCAGTGGTCGATCGTGAGCATCGGCCGCATGCCCGCCTCGGTGATGGCGGCGATCACATTGTCGTAGAAGCCGAGTCCGGCCTCGTCCCACTCGCCGGGCCGCGGTTGTACTCGCGCCCACTCCAAGCCGATTCGGTAGACCTGTACGCCGAGCTGGGCCGCGAGGGCGATGTCCGAGCGGTACCGATGGACGAAGTCGATCGAATCACCGTATGGGTCAGTGGTTTTCCCGGCCGCGACGTAGCGGGACCAATTGCTGTCGGGCGCATGGCCTTCCGCCTGGTACCCCGATGCCGCGACACCCCAGAGGAAGTCGGCGCCGAGCGGTGCGACCTGGTCCGGCGGGTCCGGGCGCGCGGCGGCGACCGCCGTGCTTGCGACGAGAAGCGTGGCCGTGGCGGCCGCGAGGGCGGCGAAGATGCGGCGGGGGCGCTGTGATCGCATCGAGCTCCTGTTCAACGAAGTGACCGGGGCCATGGACCTGGGGGACAGCGTAACTGGTCGGATGTCCGTTTCGAGCGGATCTGTCGAGGGTGCGTCGAGCTGAAGTGCCGCGGAATAGGGGAGGGGGTGCGGGGCCCATCTCTCCGTCGAGGTAGGGAAGGGGTGGTCGGTGTAGCGACTTCGGCTCGGGCAGTGGGTATTTCGTCATCGGCACCGGGCGGCTGATTCCAAGAAAGCACAGAAGTCCCGAAATTGTATATGGTTACTTAGATATGCGCATCTATATATGTAACCTTCAGTTCGGAACCAACCACAAATCACCATTGCAAAACCATCCGACACAGCCCGCTCACCAGCAAGGAAAGGGGGCGGGCTATGCCTGACGGACTCTTACGACTCTGCCGAGGAAAGGGCGGCAAGGAGCTGAGCACCGGCGGCACGGGCGGCGGCCCGCATGACGAATCGTTCGAACCCCCAGCGCTTCTGATGTGCACGCAACTCGGCGACCAACTCGTCCACGGTGCCGATCAGCACGAACGGCGAGCTGAGCAACTCCGCCACACTGGTGGTCGGCACATCCTCGGCGAACCGCGCGCAGGCCGCCTCGGCATCGTCGGTGATCTCCACGTGCTGCACGAGCGCCTCGAACGCGGGTGTCCGGCCCGCCGCCGCGGCAGTGTCCCGCACGAGATCGACCTGCGCGTCGATCTGATCGAGGCCCCACCGGGTCTCGTGGTTGCGGCCGTCGGCCAGGGTCCGCCCGAGCCCGGAGAAGCCCACGATGTCGGCGGTTTCGGCGGCATACCGGAGCACGCGGGTCCCATTGCCACCCACGAGAACCGGCACCTGCTCCTGCACCGGCCGTGGTCGAGCCAGGACCGCGTCCCGGAGCTGGACGTGCTCGCCCGCGAAGGTCACCGTCTCACCGGCGAGCAACCGCCGCGTGGTGTCGGTGACCTCGACCATCCTGGCCACGCGCGCCGCCGCGGACGGATGCTCGCGGCCCTGCATGGTCCATTCGGCGGGGGTGTGTCCCGCGCCGATCCCGAACAGCGCCCGCCCGCCCGACACGAGATCGAGGGTGGCGACCTCGCCGGCGAGCAGAAACGGTTCCCACATCCCAGCATTCACCACGTTGGTCCCGAGCCGGATCGTCTCGGTGGCCGTCGCGGCAGCGGCGAGAGCAACGAACGGGGCGGCGAACGAGCCGGGATGGTCGGGCACCATCAGCGCGTCGAAGCCCTCCTGCTCGCATCCGCTGGCGAAGTCCGGCCAGGACGCTACGTCGATGATATTGGCCGTCATGGAGAACTTGATCGGAGCGTTCATGCTCGACCTCCTTTCGAGCTGCCCACGCTAATCCCGCCGATCGCCGGCGGTAAGTGGTTCCGCTGAGGGCGAATTCGAGTTCAGCGACGCGACTGATCCGCGGTGACGACGGGCAGCCGCGCGGTGACCGGGTCGGTGACGGGGGTGGTTTCGACGAGGTCGGTCATGTCGCGGGTGGCGGGGTGTTCGTCGTCGAGGACCGGTTCGCCGAGCCCGACCCGTTGCTGGACGCGTTTCATCCAGGCGGGTGCCCACCAGCAGTCGTCGCCGAGCAGTTTCATCACCGCGGGCACCAGGAGCATGCGCAGAATGGTGGCGTCGATGATGAGTGCGGCGATCATGCCGTAGGCGATGTACTGCATCATCACCAGTTTGGAGAACGCGAACGCGCCGGTGACGACGAGCAGGATCAGCGCGGCGGCGGTGATGATGCGGCCGGTGTGCGCGGTGCCGGTGCGAATGGCCTCGGTGGTGGTCGCGCCTTTGGAGCGGGCTTCGACCATGCGGGAGAGCAGGAATACCTCGTAGTCGGTGGACAGGCCGTAGATGATGGCGATGATCAGCACGAGGATGGCCGCTTGGATCGGCTGCGGGGTGAAGTTGAGTAATTGCGCGCCGTGCCCGTCGACGAATATCCACGTGAGAATGCCGAGGGTGGTGCCGAGGCCGAGCGCGCTCATCAGTGCGGCCTTGATCGGCAGGATCAGCGAGCCGAAGGTGAGGAACATCAGCATTGTCGTGAGGAAAAGGACCACGGCGATCATGAACGGGATGCGGCCCAAAAGTCCGTCGATGGAGTCTTTTTGGATGGCGGGCTGGCCGCCGACGAGGAGGGTGACGTTGTCGGGTATGTCGAGTGCGCGCAGGTAATCGATGGTGGTGTTGGCGTTCTCGACGGACAGCGTCGCCTCTGTTCGATAGACGCCCGGACGGATGGTCGAGGGGGAGGGGGTACCGAAGGGCCCGGAGGCGGCCGGGGGCGTGACGAGGCCCGGCGCCCGATTCGCTTGCTTCACGACATCGCTGATGCCGCGGGTGTTCTTCTCCTCGGAGATGAACACGAGTTGCACGGGATCGGCTTTACGGAGTGGGAAGGTGTCGTCGAACGCTTCTTGGGCGAGCCGGGTCGGATTGTCCGGGGGTAGATAGGTTTCGCTGAAGCCGCCGAAGGCGATGTTCTTCACCGGGATGATCAGCAGCAGCAGGCCGAGGAAGATCGGGACGGCAATGCGTTTGGGGTGCTGCATCACCCATCGGGTGGATCGGCCCCAGAAACTGTTCTCCACCTCTTCGGCGGTCTTGGTTCTGCCGAAACGTTTGATACCGAACATGTCCACGCGTGGCCCGAGGATGCTCAGCATCGCGGGCAGCACGGTGAGGGCCGTCAATGCGGCGAGCGACACCGTGGCGATGGAGCCGTATGCCATCGATTTCAGGAAGCCCTGCGGGAACAGGAGCATGCCGCCGAGGCTGGCGATGATCATGGTCGCCGAGAACACGACGGTGCGGC
Organism: Nocardia sp. NPDC052316; assembly: GCF_044547795.1. Classification (NCBI taxonomy): domain Bacteria; kingdom Bacillati; phylum Actinomycetota; class Actinomycetes; order Mycobacteriales; family Nocardiaceae; genus Nocardia; species Nocardia sp. NPDC052316. The sequence goes on along the minus strand of NZ_JBIUBB010000002.1, from coordinate 968,590 downwards.
CCGCGGTCATGACCGCGCGGCGTACCGCGGTTCGGGTGTCGTAGCCCTCGGCGAGTTCTTCGCGGAATCGGCTCACGATGAACAGGCCGTAGTCGATGGCCAGGCCGACGCCGATCAGCGAGACGACGCCGGAGACGAAGGAGTTGACGTCGGTGAACTCGGTGATGAACCGGACGATGCCGTTGGCGCCGAGCACGGTGAGCCCGCCGACGACCAGCGGCAGTGCGGCGGCGACCAATCCGCCGAAGATGAAGAACAGCAGTACCGCGACCGCAGGGAAGGCGACGACTTCCAGGAGGTGGATGTCCTCGTCGAGTGAGTCGGTGAGGGTGCCCGCGACCGGTTGCAGGCCGGCGACCTGCACGTCGACGCCCGGAATGTAGAAGACGTCCTTCACTTTCCGGAAGTTGTTCACCATCTCGGTGTCGGTGTCGCCTTTGATGGCGATGGAGGCGAAGGCGCGGTTGAGTTCGGGTCGGCCGAAGGCGCTGCGCTGCTGTTGGCCGGTCTCGGTGCGCCAATACGAGCCGTTGATCGCGAGGATTTCGTTGGGGTGTTCGGGGCGCAGGCTGTTGAGATTGTCGACGATCTTGCCGCTGAACGCGGGGTCGTCGAGCGAGACGCCAGGCGGTGCGGTGTAGAGCACGAGGACGTCGGCGCGGTGGTCGCGGGCGAACGCGTCGTCGGATACTCGCGCGGCCTCGGCCGATTCGGAGGTCGGGTCGTCCAGGCCGCTGGAGCTGAGGTGTCCGGACAGGTCCGATCCGTACACACCGAGTGCGAGCAGTGGCGCGCCGATGAGGCCGATGACGACGAATCGGAACCGGTAGACGAAGTTTCCCCAGTGCGCGAACATCAGGCGGCTCTTCGTAAGTGCGGACAGGTCGGTGGTGCGGAGAGCGGCCTGAGGGCACCGATCATCAAGAGATTGCATCCTTCCGGTGGTCGCGCCCGAGGTGCGCGCTCTCCAAAGTACCGGCGGTGCGCGGCGATCTTCCTGAGAGTTTTGCTAGGAAATATCGGCTGGGCCAAGGATTTTGCCGAGTGTATGCATCCGGGGCGCTGACGCGTTGTCCGAGAACGGCTTTGCGGCGTCCCGGTGTGATCTGTCCCTCGGTCCGGCCCGCCGATGCTGTGGTGGGACGGCGACGTGTCACCATTCGAGGATGGTGTCGAACCCGCTGCCTCCGATTGCCCGACGGCTGGCTCAACAGCGCTGGGTCATGCGTACCGCACCGGTCGTCGTTCCGGTGGAGCGCGCGGTTCGGCGCTGGACCGACGGGCGGATGGGCGTGCTCGATGTGGTGGGTCTGCCTTCGATCGAGGTGACGGTGCCGGGGCGCAAGACGGGGATACCGCGGACCACGTCGCTGTTGTATGTGCCGCGCGGGGAGAATTTCCTCGTGCTGGGATCGAATTGGGGTAGTCCCAAGCATCCGGTGTGGTCGGCGAATCTGCGGGCCGCCGATACCGCGACCGTGCGGCACAAGGGCGAGCAGTTCACTGTCGGCGTCACCGAGCTCACCGGTGTCGACCGTAAACCGGCCTGGGATCTGGCGGTGGAGTTCTGGCCGGGTTACGAGATGGAGTACGAGCTCTCCGGTGGTCGCCAGTTTCGGATGTTCGAACTGCGCCGCATGTGACTCGACTCGCGCGGGTGGTCGCTCGAAAAGTGTTCGCAGCGCCGGGAAGTCGCTTGTTTCGGGTGCGATAGACGTGGCGGCCACTTTGTCGGAGGGGCGGGTTACGGTGTCTTGGTGACCACGCATCTGACCCACTGGGGAGCTTTCGAGGCCGACAGCGACGGTGAACGCTTGACGGCCGTCCGACCGTGGCGCGAGGACCCGGAGCCGATGCGGCTGATCGAGAATGTGGCCTCCGCGCAGCACCATCCGACCCGGATCGATCAACCGTATGTGCGGCAGGGCTGGCTGGAGCGCGGTCCAGGCGCGGCGGGGCGTGGCGACGAGCCGTTCGTGCCGGTGTCGTGGGAGCGGGTCCTCGATCTGCTCGCCGGTGAGTTGGGGCGGGTGTATCGCGAGCACGGTGCGGAGTCGGTGTTCGGCGGGTCCTACGGGTGGGCGAGTGCGGGACGGTTCCATCACGCGCAGAGCCAGGTGCACCGGTTCCTGAACTGCCTCGGCGGGTATGTGCGGCACGTCAACAGTTACAGCCTCGGGGTGTCGCAGGTCTTGCTGCCGCATGTGCTCGGCGACCTCGGTTTCGTACTGGAGAAGGCGACGTCGAAGGCGGTGCTCGCCGAACATGCGGAGCTGGTGGTGGCGTTCGGCGGGTTGTCGCCGAAGAACTCGGCGGTGTCGCCGGGTGGTGTGTCGCGGCACAACACTCGGGGGTGGATCGGGGCCGCGCGGGCGCGGGGCTGCCGGTTCGTGTCGATCTCGCCGCTGCGTGACGACATCCCGGCGGAGGCCGAGGCGGAGTGGCTGGCGCCGCGGCCGGGCACCGATACGGCGTTGATGCTCGCGCTGGCGCAGGTATTGGACGCGGAAGGTTTGGCGGACACGGAATTCCTGGACAAGTACACCGTCGGCTACGAGCGCTTCATCGGCTACGTGCGGGGCGAGGCCGACGGGATCGTCAAGACGCCGGAGTGGTCCGAGTCGCTCACCGGTTTGAGCGCTGACCGTATCCGGGCGCTGGCGCGTGAAATGGCGGGTGCGCGGACCTTTGTGACGGTGAGCTGGTCGTTGCAGCGTGCACAGTACGGTGAGCAGCCCCTGTGGATGGGGGTGGTGCTCGCGGCGATGCTCGGCCAGATCGGGCTGCCCGGTGGCGGGTTCGGGCACGGATATGGCTCGGCGGCCAGCCTGGGCGAGCCTGCCCAGGAGTTCGCGCCGCCGCGGCTGTCGCAGGGGCCGAACGGGGTCGATACGTTCATTCCGGTCGCGCGAATCGCCGACATGCTGCTCAATCCTGGCGAGTCCTACGACTACGACGGTCAGCGGCTGGTGTACCCCGATATCCGGCTGGTGTATTGGGCGGGCGGGAATCCCTTCCATCACCATCAGAATCTGGCCAGGCTGCGCGAGGCGTTCGCCCGGCCCGAGACCGTGGTGGTGCACGACCCGTTCTGGTCGGCGACCGCGCGGCACGCGGACATCGTGCTCCCGGCGACCATGACCATCGAGCGCGACGACTACGGTGCGGGGGATCGGGTGTTCTTCGCGATGAAGGCGCTCACCACACCGCACGGCACCGCGCGCGACGACTACGCCATCTTCGGTGAGCTGGCCGAACGCCTCGGTGTCGGCAAGGAATTCACCGAGGGCCGCACCGTCGCCGAGTGGCTGCGGCACCTGTACGAGCAGTGGCGGTTGCGCCACGCCGGGCACGACCTCCCGGATTTCGACACATTCTGGGCCAGCGAGCATCTCGAATTACCGGTGCCCGACCCGAATCAGGTGCTGGGCGCGGACTTCCGGGCAGACCCGGAGCAGTTCCCGCTGAGCACGCCGAGCGGCAAGATCGAGATCTGCTCGGAGACCATCGAGGGCTTCGGGTACGCGGACTGCCCCGGTCATCCGGTGTGGCTCGCGCCCGAGGAATGGCTGGGTGGTGCGGCGGCCGCCGAGTTCCCGTTGCAGTTGGTGGCCAACCAGCCGCACGCCAAGTTGCACAGTCAGCTCGATGTCGGCGCGTACAGCCAGTCGAGCAAAGTCACCGGTCGTGAACCGGTTCGGTTGCATCCCGAGGACGCCGCCGCGCGGGACCTGCACGACGGTGATGTGGTCCGCATCGTCAGCAAGCGCGGCAGTTGCCTGGCCGGGCTGATCGTCGACGACGCGGTCCGGCCGGGGGTAGCGCAGTTGTCCACCGGCGCCTGGTACGACCCGGACCCGGCCGATCCCGCGTTCTGCCGCCACGGCAATCCGAACGTACTGATCGCGGACCGACCCTCCTCGAAGCTGAGCCAGGGCTGCACCGGTCAGTTGTCGCTGGTCGAGATCGAGCGGTATACCGGTGCGGTGCCGGAGCTGACTGTCGATCGTCCGCCGCTCACGATTCGGTAAGTGGCGCAACGCGTTCGGTGCGGTTCGGCTGGGGCTGACCAGACTCGGACCGGAGCTCACAAGTGCGGCACTGGGTAGCGCCTACCTCGGTCGGCTGTACGCGCTCGCGCTCCTCAGATGCGCGGCGAGGATGCGCGGCGAGGTGGCGGCGCGACGCTGCCGACGTGTGGTGTCTAGCGGCGGTCGGTCAGTCGGGGAGCGGCACTAGTCGCTGGGCGTCATCGAACAACGCGCGTTCAGCAACCCGCGCGGCGGTGAGCGCCGCCAGTGCGGTGGCCGCGAGCAGCATGTACATGACGACGATCTGGTAGCGGATCGCGGTGAGCGGGTCGACCCCGGCCAGGATCAGTCCGGTCATCGCGCCGGGCAGGCTGATCAAGCCGACCACCTTGGTGGCATCGATCGCAGGTACCAGGGCGGTGCGCAAGGCGGACTGCCGATGCGGCAGAAACGCTTGGCGTGCGGGCAATCCCAGGCACAGCCGGGCTTCGATGGCGGGCCTGGCTTGCCTGGCGTCCTCCCGGATCCGGCGCAACGCGATGCCGGTGGCCTGCATCGCGCCGGAGACGACCATTCCGCCGACCGGCACCACCACGCGCGGTTCGGTGGAGATCACCCCGAGCAGCACGAGCGCGCCGAGGGTGATCGTGGCACCGATCGCAACGCCGACCGTCGCGGATCGCCGCGCCTCCGGTAACCCCGCACCTCGACGCCCCGCGACCTGCCCCGCGATGATCACCATCAGGATCACCCACGCGAACGCGCCGGGTAATGCGGTGTGCCGGAACACGATCAGCAGGATCGCACCCACCGCGACCAGCTGGACGCCTGCCCGGATCGCGGCGACCACCAGCTCGCGGGTCAGGTTCAGCCGCTGACGGTAGGCGATGAAGGCGGCCAGCGCGACCAGCAGCAGCGAAGCCGAGACGCCGGTCCAGTCGGGTACCGAAAGCCCTTCCGCCATCACGGTTTCCGATCGACCTGGTCGGCTTGCCCGTCTGGGGTGAGGTGTTTGTCGTCGAGGATCAGGATGTCGTCGGCGGTGGTGCGGACGAAACCGTGGTCGTGGCTGACGAGGACCACGGTGCCGCCCGCGTCGACGTGCGCGCGGATCAGCTCGGTCACGGCGGTGGCGGCGGCCGCGTCCAACGCCGAGGTGGGTTCGTCCAGCAGCAACACGTCCGGTTCGACGGCCAGCGCGCGAGCCAGGCACACGCGTTGCGCCTCACCACCGGACAACTCCGCGCACCGGCGTCCGGCGAACGAATCCGGCAGCCCGACTCGCGCCAACAGTCCGGTGACCTGCGTGGTCGAAAGGTCGGCACGCCCCACCCGCAGCTCGTCGGCCACCACATCGGCCAACAGCACCGGGCGCTGCGGTACCAGCCCGACCCGGCGGCGCAGCGCGGGCACCTCGAGTTCGGTGATCGGGACGTCGTCGAGCAGGATTCGTCCGCTGCTCGGTTCGGCCAGGCGGTTGAGCAACCGCAACAGCGTGGTCTTGCCGGTGCCGCTGGGCCCGACCACCGCGGTGCACCGACCCCCTGGCATGGTGACGTCGAGGTCGACGAGCAGCGGCAGCGAATCGACGACCAGCCCGACCCGGTCCAGGACGAAGGTATGCACGCGGCAATCCTGCTATGCACGGCGCGCGCCGACGCACATCGGCCGGTACAGCGCGGCGATTTTATTGTGCTGCATCGGCGCTCGGGGCGCCGATAGGCTCGCTGCCATGCTGCTGCGCCATGTGACCATCGACTGCGCTGATCCGTACAAGCTGGCCTCGTTCTGGAGCGACGTCACCGGCTGGCACGTATCCGACGCAGACGCAGCGGACGATGACGAGGTTTTGCTGGTCGCGCCCGAGCCGGTGCCGGGTTTGCTGTTCATCCGGGTTCCGGAGGGCAAATCGGTGAAGAACCGGATTCACTTCGACTGGGTGCCCACCGAACGGACCCGTGACGAGGAAGTCGAGCGGGTCATCGGGCTGGGCGCGACACTGTTCGAGGATCACCGCAGCGCCGACGGTCTGGGCTGGGTCACCCTGCGCGATCCCGAAGGCAACGAATTCTGTGTCGAGCGAAGCACATCCGAACGCGGTCTCGGCTGAGGGCGCGACACTCCACCGGAATGGGCTGTGCGGCCGCGCGATCGGCGTCGACCTCTACGATGCCCCGGTGACCTACGACGACCTCGAGCATCTCGACACTTCCCGGCTGCCGGAGCGCCAGCAGCGGATCCTCGCCACCATTCGGGACTGGGTGGTGCGGCACGGCTACGCGCCGAACTCCCGCCAGCTCGGGGAAGCGGTGGGGTTGCGTTCGTCGTCGTCGGTGTCCAAGCATCTGAACAGCCTGGAGGAGCAGGGCTTTCTGCGGCGCAGCGAGACGATGTCGCGCCCGATCGATGTGCGGATGTTCCTGCAAGGGTCGGCGCCGCGGGAGACCAACGAGGACTCGGTGGCCGTGCCGGTGGTCGGCGACATCGCCGCGGGCACGCCCATCCTCGCCGAGGAACACACCGACGACATGGTGACCATGTCGCGCCAGCTGGTCGGCCGCGGCACGGTGTTCGGGCTTCGGGTGCGCGGCGACTCGATGATCGACGCGGCGATCTGCGACGGTGACATCGTGGTGGTGCGCCAGCAGAACGAAGCGCACTCGGGCGAGATCGTGGCCGCCATGATCGACGGCGAGGCCACGGTGAAGGTGTACCGACGGCGCAACGGGCACGTGTATCTGGAGCCGCGCAACCCCGCCTCCCAGATCATCGACGGTGATCAGGCCGCTGTGCTCGGCAAGGTGGTCTCGGTCATGCGCCGCGTCTGACCGGGCGGTCGTACGCTGAACTGATGTCGGACATGTCGGAGCCGGGTGTCGAGCGGCTGGTCGAGGTACTCGCCGGGCGCCGGGTGGTGGTGCTCACCGGTGCCGGCGTGTCCACCGACAGCGGCATCCCCGACTATCGCGGGCCTGCCTCGCCGCCGCGCAACCCGATGACCTATCAGCAGTTCGTCGGCGATCCGGTATTCCGGCAGCGGTATTGGGCGCGCAATCACATCGGCTGGCGGCGCATGGACGCGTCGCGGCCGAATCCGGGGCATCGGGCGCTGGCGCGGTTGGAGCGGATGGGTGTGGTCACCGGACTGATCACCCAGAACGTCGATCTGCTGCACACCAAAGCCGGACACCGGCGGGTCATCGACCTGCACGGCACTTATGCGCGGGTCCGGTGCCTGCGGTGCGAGGCGTTGATCTCGCGGATGGCGCTGGCGGAGCGGCTCGAAACCGCGAATCCGGGTTTCGCCGAGGGAGCGACGACGAACGGGGTAGAGGTCGCCCCTGATGCAGACGCGGTCGTCGCGGACACCGACAGTTTCCGGATGGTCGACTGCGCGAGCTGCGGGGGAATGCTCAAGCCCGACATCGTGTACTTCGGGGAGAACGTGCCCAAGCAGCGCGTCGCGGCCGCGTTCGAACTCGTCGATGAAGCGGACGCGCTGCTGGTCGCGGGGTCATCGCTGACCGTGATGTCGGGATTGCGGTTCGTGCGGCACGCGGCGAAAACCGGTCGGCCCGTGGTGATCGTCAACCACGGGACCACCCGCGGGGACGACCTGGCCACGTGCATCCTCGACGCCGGTTGCTCGAGTGCACTGGTCGCGCTCGCCGACGCGCTCGGGGAGGTACGCGTGCTGTCCTCGGCGGGCTGAGCACAGCGAGGCTCAGTGCGGGTGCAGATGCGTGATCGGCAGTCCGTGTTCGGCATGCAGACGCGCGGCCACGAGCGATCGATGGCAGGCCTGCGCGTCGCGTTCGACACAGAAAAGCGCGGTCATCGCGTTGCTCGGTAGTTCGGTCACGAGCGTGCCGAGGTCGAAGGGGTCGAGGATCTCCCGGGTGTAGCGCTCGGCGTACTCGGCGGCCAGCGCGACGCGGTTGCGCTTGCCGACACCCCGGCGGTCGTCCTCGCGGTACTGGAGGTGGCGCAGTTCGGTCGTCGGTGCCAGTTCCCGCACGTGCCGGTAGCCGATGTCCGCGGCGGCGAGCGCTTGCTGAAGCCGCGACGAGTTCGCCCAGGAGTACTCAGCGCCTCGAACGCCGCGACGCTGGCGCAGGTCGAGTAGCAATCCCACTTCCGCGTCGGTGAGCTGCTCGATAAAGGTTTCCGCCGTGAAGCCGTAGACCCCGATCGTCGCCAAACGTTTCATCAGTACCTGCCCGAACTCGGGGGCGCGAAGCCGCGCCGGGATAGCGAAACGCTCGTCGCGTGGATTGCGAACCGAGCGTGGGCATGCGGCGGCCGCCATCGGCGCCGACAGCCCAGCCCTATCTGACACTTGACGCGGCACGGCCAGATCGCAGCACCGGAGCACCAGTTGGTCAGCTCGACGCCGCTGCTCCATGCCCGCACAGCGGTGGGCTCGCCCGAGCCCACCGCCCGCGTCCGCTACGGCATGAGTACCGGCTGGTCGAGCGCCCACAACCACGACCCATCCGGCTGTCGACGGGCGATCTCGACCGCCACCTCGCCGGTGGTCAGCGTGGAGGCGGTCAGCGCGAGGTCATCGCTCATCAGCACCGGATGCTGCCGACCCGGCGTGAGCACGGGCGCGGCCGCGACGAACTGCTCATACACCTTGCGGATCTCCGCATGTCCGGTCGCGAGGTTGCCGGGCGGGAACGCCAGCACGGCGTTCGGCTCGTACAACGCCACCAGTCCGTCGACGTCGCCCGCGTTGGCGCGCTCGATGAAGTACTTGCCCAGGTCGTTGGGGTCGGTGGCCACATTCTTGTTTGTCATACGCATAAGCCTCCCAACGAATCACGACATCCTATGTCGTGTATTCCTGGCATAATTTCACGCATGCGCGCCGACCGGTTGGTCTCGATGGTGCTGCTGCTGCGCCGGCATGGCCGGCTCTCCGCCACCGCGCTGGCTCGTGAGCTGGAGGTGTCGACCCGCACGGTGCTGCGCGACATCGAGGCGCTGTCCGCAGCCGGTGTTCCGGTCTACGCCGAACGCGGCAGGCACGGCGGATTCGCGCTGCTGCCCGGTTTCCAGACCGAGCTCACCGGGCTCAATCACGACGAGGCGCTCGCCCTGCTGGTCGCCGGATCACGGCGCGGCGCACAGGCCTTCGGCCTCGGCGCGGCAATGGCGTCGGCGATGCGTAAGGTCGTCGACGCGCTTCCCGACAGCTATCGGGCCACCGCGAGCGACGCGGCCCAGCGCTTGCTCATCGAACCGGAGACCGACCTGCTCTCCCGCCGCCTGGTCACCGAGGAAGTACCCCACTCCGTGGTGACCGAGGTCCGGCGCGCGGTGTTCGCCGGACACAAACTGCGCATCCACTATGCGGCCGTGGACCAGGACCCGACCTGGCGCACGGTCGATCCGATCGGCCTGGTCACCGTGCGCGGCCAGGGCTACCTGCTGGCCACCAAGTCCGGCGCGGACCGCACCTACCGACTATCGCGGATCCTGGCCGCCGAAGAACTCCCCGAACCCGCCCAGCGACCAGACCGCGTCGATCTCTCCAAGGCCTGGCAGGACCGCAGCACGCAGTTCCGAACCGGCGGCGACCAAGTCACCGTGTTACTACGCCTCGATCCGGTCCGTCGAGAGGAACTGGTCGACACCGCACTGACCGTCCGCGCCGAAGAAACCGAAGCAAACGGCTGGCTACGACTCGAGGCAACCTTCCAAGATCGCCGCCACGCCGAATGGGCACTCTGGCAGCTCGCCACCAACGCCGAAGCCCTGTCCCCATCGTGGTTGCGCACCGCCCTGCATGACCGCGCCACCACGATCGCCACCCGCTACAAAGCGCCATCCTGAGCGTTGTGGCGACAATCGGCCCGATGTCGGCGAACCTCGTCGCCCGTGCCACCGGGCCTGGCATCTTCGCGGGTCAGCACTTCCCGACCGACGCCGATCCGATCAGCATTCTCGGAGTCGACGACTAGGCCGGATCGGTATCGAAGGCGCTGGCAGCGAGCGCAATCCGGCATTGCATGCAGAAAGTCCGACGATCATGCCGTGTAGGGCATCGCTACGGCGGGGTTTTCGGGAGGGTCACCAAGTGAACGGCTACGTCGCTACCAATTTGCGGCTCGTGCACATCGGCATCGCATGCCGGAATGGAGGTGATTTGGTCGGCGCGGAACTCTTCCCCTTTCACCATACATCGCGCGGGTGGGCTTGCGGCAAGGCCACGGTGGTGCCGCATACTCGCAGGCCCGCGCGAAATTCGGACGCTGCTCCGGCCGACCGGTAGGCGCGCGGATGTATCGAGATGGAGGATGAAATTACCGAGGACAAGATCCTGAACGTCGGTCCGTCGGGGATCGACATCACCTACGAACGGCTCGGCGACCCCGAATCTCCGCCGGTGCTGCTGATCATGGGCGGCGGCGCACAGCTGATCCATTGGCCGGACGGGTTCTGCGCCGAATTGAAAGATCGTGGCCTGCAGGTGATCCGTTTCGACAGTCGCGATGCCGGGCGTTCGTCGCACATGTCCGACGCGCCGGTGGTCGACATGTCCGCAGCGCTGGCGGGGGACATGGCCACGGCCGCATACGACCTGTCGGACATGGCGGCCGACACCGTCGGTCTACTCGACGCACTCGGTTTCGACAGCGCGCACCTGGTCGGGCTGTCCATGGGCGGGATGATCGCGCAGACCGTCGCCATCGAGTATCCCGACCGGGTCCGCTCGCTGACCTCCATCAGTTCGCGCACCGGCGCCCCAGGCGTGGGCGACGCTGATTTCGGCGCGATCGGTCCGCTCGGGCCCGAGCCGCACGACCGGCAGAGCTACCTCGACTGGCAGGTCCGGTTCTCGCGGGCGACAGCCTCTCCCGGATTCGCGTTCGACGAGGCCGCCGTGGCCGCGACGGCGGGACGCGCCTACGACCGCGGACGAGACCACGAGGCGATGATGCGGCAGTTCGTCGCCGTGCTGGCCTCCGGAGACCGCACCGCACAACTGAATTCACTGCGGGTGCCCACCTTGGTGCTGCACGGTGCCGATGACCTGATGTGCGATGTCAGCGGCGGGCATGCCACCGCCGCGGCGATCCCCGGGGCTGAATTGGTGATCGTCGAGGGCATGGGACACCACCTGCCCAGGGAGCTGTGGCCGACTTTCGCCGGCCACATCGCCGAACTCGTCCATCGCGCCGAAATGACGGCCTGAGACGCCGGTCCGAGCGGCAACCAGCTGTCGCTAGCTCGACGTGTGCGAGGTCGCCCGCTCGGTCCCCGCGACCGTCGCGCGCAGGATCTCGGTCCACCAGTCGAGCATCCGCTCACGAGCCGACGCGTCCAGGCCGACGCTGCGACGGAATTCGTTACCGAACAGCGGGTCCGTCGCCATAGCTTGGTGTAGCGCGGCGATCGTCAACTGGATCGCTTCGCGCGGCGGCGGAATTCGGCCGGTCGCCGTGCAGCGCTGCTCGGCTTGACTGTGCAGCCGGTCGACCACCTCGTCGAGCAATCCGGTACCGGCGTCGCGCCACCCGGAGCGGTGCAGCGCGAGCGCGAGTTCGGCGTAACCGTCGGCGTACAGCGCGGCCAGCGCGCGCACCAGCTCGGCGGGGTCGATGGGTCCGTCGGTCCAGGTGGCGAGCACCGTGTGCAGTTCGGCCTTCAGCTTGGCGCCGCCGAAGCGCAGCAGGGCCTCCAATAGTCCGTTGCGCGTACCGAAGTGGTGGTTCACCGCGGCGTCGGAGACCCCGATCTCGGCGGCGACGGCGCGCACCTGCACGGCGGACGGGCCGCCCGCGGCGAGTAGCTTGCCCGCGGCCTCGAGGATCAATCGTTTGGCGTCATCGGGTTTGCGTCGCACTCGGGTGGCCATCCGCAAATATTACCTTGAGTATCCAAGGTAGTATCCGTTACCTTGGATACTCAAGGTAAGGAAGGTGGCGCCGTGCGAGGACACACCACGATCCCGTCGATGATCGAGCGGGCGGCCACCTTGGGTGTTCCGATCCACGATCCGGCACCACCCCGCGATTTCCGCTTCTCCCGCGCGGGCTGCCGCTTGCACGGATTCGACTGGGGCGGAACGGGATTGCCGACCATCCTGCTGCACGGCGGCGCGTTGACCGCGCACACCTGGGATTTCGTCTGCCTCGGCCTGCGCGGCGCCGCCCGGCTGGTCGCGCTGGATCTGCGCGGTCACGGCGACAGCGAATGGTCCGACGACTACCGGATCGAGACGATGGCGGCCGACGTCGTCGCCACGGCCGACCATCTCGGTCTCGATCGCGTCCGACTGGTCGGCATGTCGCTCGGCGGTGTGGTCGCGGCCCACATCGCCGATACCCGGCCGGAGCTGGTGGAGCGGGTCGCGCTCGTGGATGTCGCGCCCGGCGCCGACTTCGAAAGTACCCGGCGGGTAAGGGAATTCATCTTCGGCCTCGGCCCGGTCCGGGAACTGGACACGGTGGTGGACTCCGCGATGCGGGTCAGTCCGCGCGCCGACCGCGCGGGCGTCACCTACCGCATGAGCACACTGTTCCGCCGCACCGCCGACGGCGGCTGGGTGCCCAAAGGTGACCTGAGCCCACCCGACTTCCCGGCCATCCTCGCCGCCCTCGAACGGTTGGCCGCTCAATTGGCCCACGTGCCGGTGCTGCTGGTGCGCGGCGGTCGCAGCAGAGTGCTGCCACAGTCCGCCGCCGAACGTCTGGTCGAGCGCATCCCGGACGGGCAGCTCGTCGTCGTCCCGGACGCGGGACACAATGTGCAGGAAGACAATCCGGCCGCGCTGATCGCGGCATTGCAGTCCTTCCTGACTCGCTGACCACGAAATCTCCCGCGGCTGTGGAGATAGTGTGGTGAACCTGTAGCGATGTGGTGTCCGCCTGCTCGGAGGACGCGCCGCGGCCGGTCCGAGCGGCATGATGGCGCCATGGATGTACTCGATCGGGTGGGGCCGGGCCTGTTGGATGTGGTTCGGCGAGATTTCGTCTGGCTGGTGTGGAACACCATATTGGCCTGGGTGCCAGTGGTGTTGGCGCTGTTGGTGTTTCGGTCGCGGCGCAGTGATCGCAAGGTCTCGCGTTCGCCGCTGTGGTGGGCGGGCGCGGTGCTGTTCGTGCTGTTCCTGCCCAACGCGCCCTATGTGGTCACCGATCTGGTGCACCTGCGCGACGACATCCGTTTCCTCGATGACGGCCCGGTGGTCACCACGGTCCTGCCCGTCTACGTCACCTTCATCGCCTCCGGCTTCCTCGCCTACTACCTCGCCCTGGCCGAACTCGGCCGCTACCTCGACCACATCGGCCACACCCGTTGGCGCGCCCCGATCACCGTCGGCCTGCACCTGCTCTGCGCGGTAGGCGTCTTCCTCGGCCGCTGGACCCGCCTCAACAGCTGGGAACCCGTCGTGCAACCCCGCGGTACGTTCGAACGCATGGTCCTCGCCCTCACCTGGTCCTGGGCCCCCATCCTCATCGTGGCAACCTTCGTGGTCACCGCCGTCGGGCATTTTGTGACGAAGGCTGTGGTCGAGGCGGCAGTGGTCGAGGTGCGCCGCTTCCGAATCCGCAGGGGCGTCGCCACCACCCGACCCGGACCAGCCACGTGCACACCGTGACTGCTGGGCCCACCGGTACCGGAATGTCGGACAACGCGATAGCCCGGCGGCACCGCTCGGGGTACGGCACCGCCGGGCCACGCTCCCGCCCGACGCTATTACGCCGGTGGAAGCAGATCGGGGGTGTAGATCTTGACTCGCAACCGCCACACGCCCTCGTTGTCACCGATGTTCTCGTCGTTCATGGTCAACGCCAGCGTCACCGGAAGCGCCCCTTCCCATTGGACGCAACCGCCGCTGCCGACCCAGTGGTAGCCCGGCTGCCCCTCCCACGCGCCGATCAAGCCGTACTTGGGCAGATTCGGCGCGGGCCAACCCTCCGGCGCCGGGTGCGCCGCGCCGGCGCCGTCCGGCCCGTAGCTCGAATCCCACGGCCAGGAGCCGACTTTAATGCTCGGCGGGATTTCTCCGCTGTCACCCGGTCGTGATCCGTAGCCGGGTACCGGAGCCAGCGACCAGGTGCTGCTTTGGGCATCTACCCGGTAGAACTCGCCGGGAAACAGCGTGACGCGAACCGGTTCGAAGCCGTCGCCCGCACCGAAATCCTCGGTGATCTGGCGCTCGGAGTACTGATTGTGCTGACACCGCTCCAGCGCGTAGGCCGGATCGTAGCCGCGGCGTTCGTAATAGGCCGGGCATTGATCGCCGATGCTCTGGCCGATCACCGGGCAGTCCGGCTTCGCGGTGGCATAGGTGCGCAGGGTGACGACGAATCCTTCGGAGTTGTCGCCACGTTCGCTGTCGTTCACCGTGAGATGAAATCCCTTCGTCACGCCCGTCGTATTGACGTAGCAGGTGGGGCCCGTCCCCATCAGCCGAAGATCTCCTTGTACGCCACCGACCACGCTGTAGCGGGAAACGCCGGGTGCGGGGAAGTCCGCGCCGGCCGCGGTGCCGTCGCCATTGGGTCCATAGCCCGAATCCCACGGCCACCGTGTGGTTTTGACCTGCGAGCTCGGCAACGCGGCGACCCGAACCGCCTGCCCCGGGCTCAGCGTCGTGATCCCGTCCCACCACCCCTCACCGCCGTTGACGACACGGGTGAGGTCGGGAGTCCAGTAGTCGGGATCAGGATCTTGCTGGCAACGCTCGAGATTCGTCGTATCCGGGGGCGCCGCCGGTTCGGCGCCCGCCGGAGTCGACGACACCGAGACCGTCGCGGCCAGCATGATCAGTGCCGCAACCATGCGTGCCCGTCCGGCTGGTCTGAACCGTATTGTCTTACGTGCTAACGACATCGCCGATGTCTTGTTCCTCATGGACAGCGTCTCCTCCACCATCGTGTCCTGCTTCGACGGTAAAGATCCGGCCGCGGCCACCGGTATACGCAGAACTTCGTATACCGGACTTCATACCGACCCGCTCCGCCCGCGTCCTTCGGGACAATTCGGTGATGACGGCTTTGCATGGGGGAGATGCCGCGCGCATCCGCGATCTGGCGATGCAGATCCTCACCGAGAAAGAACCGGTCCAGGTCTGGCCGTTGCTGATGGAACGCCTGACCGGCGACCTACCCTGCGACCTGGCAGTGCTGATCGATCTGGACTGGGCGGCAGGCACCGGCCACGCCCTCACCGGAGCGCCCGACTGGCTGCACGAGGCGCCGTTGGACGCGCTCATCCACTCACATATGCGCGCACACCCGCTGCTGCGGCATTATGCGCGGGCCCGCACCCGAACGTCGCTCGCGATGGACGAGGTAGCCGACGACCGCTGGTGGCAGAGCGAGGCGTACCACGCGGGCAAGGCGGCCATCGGCATCGACCGGCAACTGGCACTGCCGCTGCGATCGCCGCCCGGCCGGATTCGCGGCGTCATCGTGAGCCGCAGCAGGCACGGTTTCGCCGACCGCGACCTCGAATACGCCGAGCTGGCCCGAACATTGCTCGACACCGTCGAGGCACACGAAGCCGCGGCTTTCGCCCGGCCCGGCGTGGCCGACCCCGCGGAATACCGGATCACGCCCCGCGAACTCGCGGTCCTCGGGCTGCTCTGCGAAGGATTGACCGCCCACGCCATCGGCACGCGCCTGGGCATCAGTCCGGCGACGGCGACGAAACACACGGAAAACCTCTATCGCAAGCTGTGCGTCAACGATCGCGTCACGGCGGTCCGAAAAGCGCTGCACCTCGGCCTGATCGGGTCACCGCCGGACGACGTGCCCGGCTGAAGCCGGAGTCGACGGGGTGGTGTGCGGTGCACCCGACAAGCGCCGCCCGGCTGATCGACACCGAGGCGCTGGGCCGGGCTCGGTGGCGTGCTCCGATGTCCGCTAATCCGAGTCGATGTCGAGTGCCCTGGCTGGGCAGGCGTCCACCGCGTCGCGCACCGCCGCGTGATCGCGCTGCGGGCTCGGATCGAGCAACCGCACCCGTCCATCGTCCTCGTCTTGATCGAACACCTCCGGTGCGATCAGCGCGCACATGCCCGATCCGATACAGCGCTCCCGATCCGCCACAAGCCGTGTCATCGTTATCTCCTTCGTGGTCAACAGTTTACGAGGCTGGTTGTGTCCATGTGACCGGCAATTCGTGCACGCCGTAGATGTTCATGTCGGTCCGCAGTTTCACCTCGTCCGCCGGGATCGCGAGCGCGAGGGTCGGGAAGTGCCGCAGCAGCCCGGCGAATCCGGCTCGCATTTCGATGCGAGCCAGCTGCTGGCCAAGGCAGGTGTGAATCCCGTGTCCGAAGGACAGGTGACCACGCGCCTTCCGACGGATATCCAGGGCGTCGGGATTGTCGAACCGGCGCGGGTCGTGATTGGCGGCCAGCAGCGAGACGACCACGGTCGATCCCGCGCGGATCGTTTCACCGCCCAGTTCGATGTCCTCGGTGGCGTAGCGATAGAAGATGTCGGCGATGGACAGATAGCGCAGCAGCTCCTCGACGGCATCGGGCACCAGTTCCGGATCGGCGCGCAGTTCGGCCAGCTGGTCCGGGTGCTCGAGCAGCGCGAAAGTGCCCAGCGCCACCATGTTCGCGGTGGTTTCGTGGCCCGCGAGCAGCAGCAGGAAGGCGATGCCGGTCAGTTCCTCGATGGTGAGCTCGTCGTTGCGGGCCAGGTCGGACAGGAGGTCGTCGCCGGGTTCGGCGCGTTTGGCCGTGACCAGTTCGGCGAGGTAACCCATCATCGCGCCGTACGCGGCCATCTTCTCGTCGAGCGACTGGTCCTTGACCAGGAACTTGGCGGAGTTGACCTGGAAGGTTTCCCGGTCCGCGTAAGGGACGCCGAGCATTTCGCAGATCACCAGCGACGGCAGCGGCAGCGCGAACTCCTTGACCAGATCGACCGGTGGGCTCAACGTCGCCATCCGCGCCAGCTGCTGTTCGGCGATCTCGATGATGTGCTCTTCGAGCTGCTTCATCCGCCGGACCGTGAAGGTGCCGGTGAGCATGCGCCGCAGCCGGGTGTGGTCCGGCGGGTCCATCGCGACGAACAGGCCCGGAATCTGCGGGGACGGTTCGGTGGCGGCGGGCATGCCCGGTGTCTCGTACGGCACATGCATGATGCCGAGATCCTGGCGCGAGCTGAACCGGGTGTCGGCCATGAGCTGGCGGACCGCGTCGTACCCGGTGACGAACCAGCCCTGGTGCCCGTCCGGAAAGATCAGTGGGCAGACCGGGTTGGTCTCGCGCAGCCGGCTGATCTCGCTGGGCGGATCGAAAGGGCTGGCATCGCGCGCCGTGGGGAGACCGTTCGGGATCGAAACCGGTTGAGTCATCAGGGTTTCCTTTCGTGGCTGTTGTGCTCACCACGGTCGCGGAACGACCTGACATACGGCTGTCACGGCGCTGATACGGCGTGCTGGGCGGCGTCAGCACCTCGCTTAGACTGTGAATATAAATCTAGACTGCTAGTCTAGAAATCCCTGGACCGGCAAGAAGGATCGAGACTGTGCCCCTGACCGACACACCCACCGCCGATGCGTTCCTATACGACCGGTCCGGCCACCGCTACGACATCACGGACCCACGCTGGCGTGGTGCCGACGGCACCGCGCTGACGATGAGCGCGCTGCCGGGCCTCACGGCCGACGAGATCGTCACCTCGGAGCGGTCGCTGTGGCGCTATCAGGCGGCGCTCCCGGTCGATGCGCGCCACCGGGTGAGTCTCGGCGAGGGCTGTACCCCGATGGTGCCGATCGACTGGGCGGGCCGGCGCGTGCACTTCAAACTCGAATGGTTCAACCCCACATCGAGTTTCAAGGACCGCGGGGTGGCGGTGATGGTCTCGCATCTACTCGGCCAGGGCGCCGACTCGGTGCTCGAGGACAGCTCCGGCAACGGCGGCTCCGCGGTCGCGGCCTACAGCGCCGCCGCCGGGATCCGAGCCAAGATCATCGTGCCCGAGTCGACCTCGGCCGCGAAAATTCTGCAGGTGCGCGCCTACGGTGCCCAGATCGAGCTCGTCGCGGGCACCCGCGAGGAGGTGTCGCAGGAGGCGATCCGCCAGTCCGAACAGATCAGGTACGCCAGCCACAACTGGCACCCATTCTTCTTGCAGGGCACCAAGACCGTGGCCTACGAGATGTGGGAGGACCTCGGATTCCGGGCGCCCGACAATGTCGTACTCGTCGCCGGCGCGGGCAGCAACGTCCTCGGCTGCGACATCGCGTTCAGCGAACTGCTCGGCGCGGGGCAGATCGCGCACCGGCCGCGGCTGTTCATCGGCCAGCCCGAGCACTGGGCGACCATTGCCGACACGCTCAACGGTCTCGATCCGGCCGAGCGCGGGCCGCGCCTTCCCACCATCGCCGAGGGCGCCGCTATCGCCGATCCGGTTCGCCTGCCCGAGGCGGTCGAGGCGATCCGCCGCTCGGGCGGCGGGGCGGTCGCGGTGTCGGAGGCGATGATCCGGAAAGCGGTGCGCGAACTCGCCTCTCGGGGCCTGTACGCCGAACCCACCAGCTGCGTCGCCGTCGCGGCGCTGGACCACTTCATCGCCGAGGGCGCCATCGGTGCCGACGAGACCACCGTGGTGGTGCTCACCGGCGCGGGCACCAAGTCGTCGGAGAAAATGGCAGGCATCTTCGACGAGGAACGCACGAGCCGTCACGGATGAGCGGGGTGAACATGAACGCCGACCACGGTACAACCGGCAAGGACGTCCGCGACAGCGGCTGCGCCGAAGAGGACGAACACCTGCTGGCCGAGGCGGAAAAGATCGCGGGCGCGATCGGGCGGATGTTTCCCGGGCTGTGCGAGGTCGTGCTCCACGATCTGCGCAATCCGCAGCACGCTGTCCGCGCCATCGAGAACAACCTGTCGGGCAGGCAGGTGGGCGACTCGGCCACCGAGCTCGGACTGGCTCGCATCGCCGACCCCGACTACCCGAGCGTCATCCAGAACTACCCGAACCGATTCCCCGACGGGCGACCGGTCAAGAGCACGTCGATCGGCATCAAGAACAGGCAAGGCCGCTACGTCGCGGCGCTGTGCCTGAATCTGGACGTCTCCTCGTTGTCGCCGCTGACCCGCACCCTGGCCAACCTCGTGGCCACCGAGGTCGAGCACGGCGGCGAGGTCCTGGAAACGCTGCGCGATCGGACCGCCCGCGAGCTGCGCGAGACCGTCGAGGCGTTCGCCGCGGCCCGCTCACACACCCCGCGCAGCCTGCCCGCCGACGCCAAACGCCAACTGGTCAAACAACTCCGCCACGACGGCTACTTCGAATCCAGCGGCTCCGCGCAAACCATCGCGGACCTGCTCGGCGTCTCCCGCGCCAGCGTCTACAACTACGCCAAGTAACAAAGGACCGCCCAGCACATGACCGATATCCAGCTACGGAACAGTCCCGATCTGCGCCCACCAGCCGGGCACTACTCACACGTCGCCATGCACGGCGGGCTCGCCTACATCTCCGGGCAGCTCCCGGTCGACGAAGACGGAGACAGCTTGGCCGGAAAGCCTTTCGACGTCCAGGCCCGGCAAACCCTCGACAACCTCGACCGGTGTCTGGCCGCCGCGGGCACCGCGAGAACCCGGTTGGTGTCGATCTCGGTGTACGTCACCGACCTCGCGACCTGGCCTGCCTTCGACACGATCTATGCCGCGTGGCTCGGCCAGCACCGCCCGGCTCGTATCGTGGTGGGCGCCAGCGCATTGCACTACGACTCGGCGATCGAGATCAACGCCGTCGCCGCCCTCCCGGAGTAGCACCGCATATGAGCTCGCGGCATCCAGGCCGGATGCCGCGCGGCTCCCGGAGCGGGCTGCGCACTTGAACAACCGCGTCAATCGGATGGAACATCGACGTCATCGGCACGGCTACCGAGTCCTTGGTTCATGAATTCCTTCTAAGGTCCCCGTTCATGAAATATGTATTTCCGGTCCGGTCCGGCATCCGGGTGCGGCAAGCCGATCTCGGCCGCGACGGCGCGGTGAGTACGGTGGGAATGGCCCGCTGGCTGGAAGACGCTCGGATACGACTGGAATTTCCGCAGTTCGAACAACTCGTAGCGGCCGGTGAATTCGGCCCCTACCAAATCATTTTCGTCGGCCAGAGCGTCGAACGGCTCGCACCTGTCCGTCGCACGGACGCCGATATCGAAGTGCACACCGATATTCGTCGGATCGGGCGATCGTCGTTCACCTATGGACATGCGGTGTTCGCCCGCGGTAACCAGGTGGGCGCTGGCGACGCCACGGTCGTGCTGTTGGGGGTCGCGGGACCGCTCGCCCTGCCCGAGGAGTTGGTCGCGGATCTCACCGCGCTGGCCAGGCCGGATTCGGACGATACGGTTGCAACCCGGCCGGATGCGGAACGCCACCGACGCAGCCACTACGCGTATTTCGCTCCGCTACGCGCCCGGATAAGCGACGTCGACCTCAATCAGCATGTCAATTACCTCGCCCTGGCCGCCTGGTACGACGAGGCGGTCGCGGCATTCACGACGTCGGCACTCGACCTCGGCGGGCTGGTACCCGACCTGTCACCCTCGTCCTATCGCATCGACTACGTCGGCGAGGTCACCTACCCCGGCGACTACGACATCGGCGTTCTGGTCGGCTCGTTCGACGCCGACGTCGTCCATTACCAGCTCGGAATATTTCTCGGCGATACCTGCCTCGGCGTGGCCGATGCGATCGGGCCGCGGGGCGAATTGCGCGCCAGGTCGTCAGGTCCCTGCTGAGCGGGCGTACTCGGCGGGCGTCCGGCCGTAGCGTTTCTTGAACGCGCGGATGAAATGGCTGCTGTCGGCGAATTGCCAGTGCGCGGCGAGTTCGGAGACGGTGGGCCGGTGCGACGGGGCGGTCAGGGCGAGCCGCGCCTCCTCCAGCCTGCGGTGGCGGATGTAGCCGGTCACCGACTCGCCCGCCGTGGTGAACGCCCGTTGCAGGGTGCGCACGGAGACATGGAGTTCGCGGGCCAGCATCTGTGGCGACAGCTCGGGATCGGCGAGCCGACTGTCCGCCAAGGCTTTCGCCGCCTGGATGAGCGCGGGCCGCAGCCCCGGCTCCACATCGTCGAACCGACCCGTAGTCACCGCTTTGGCCAGTTCGAGCATGGCACCGTGGGCCGCGTGCACACCGGTCGGGCCGAGATCCGCCACGGTGGCGTGCACCATGGTCGTGTGCGCCATCAGCAGGCGCATCTCGGCCGAGTCCGCCGCCTCGGTGCGGCTGCGGTTGCGCAGTCGCGGCGCGAGCACCGCGGCGGGCAGCGTGAGGATCCGGACCGTGGTGTCCGGCGCCGCCCCGAAATGCAGCGGCGGGCCGTGCCGCAACAGGAACTGCCCGGCCGTGACGGAGTAGTCGTCGTGATCGGCCGACGCGCCCAAAGTCCAACTGCCGCGGCGCACTACATACATCCGCACCTGGTCGTCGTAGCCGTACGGGGTGCCCGCCGTGCGAATCACCGAGGCGCTGTCGAGATCGGTGACCGCTACGTCGCGCAGCTTCGCGACGCGACTCCTGACCCGGAAATCGCCGGTGGTGACCGGACTGAAGGTCGGCAGCGGAAAGCCGGCGCCGACCTGTGTCTGCCACCCGTGCCGGAAGAGATCGAAGCCGCGCGATACCGCTCCGGGGCCGATCGAGTCCACGGCGAAAGCGCCACGTGCGGCGGCGAAGTCCGCTGCAGTACTGTCCATCGCCGGCCGATCCACTCCGCGTTCGTTCTCGGACCCCCGCCGCGCCCATATTTCCCCGCAGCAGGGGCCGAGTCAAACCACCTTCACGGTGCCGCGTCGAGTGCGTTCACATCGGATAGACCGAATGCTTGCGCGGATTGAACTCCGGTTTCACCGGCGGCTTGTCACGCAACAAGCGCAGCGCGTGCCGAATCTCGAGGCGGGTGCGTGCCGGTTCGATGACGGCGTCGATGTACCCGCGTTCGGCGGCGATCCACGGCGTGGCGATGGTCTCGTTGTAATGATTGACCATGAATTCGCGCGCGGCCGCCCGCTGCTCCGCGGGCACCGCCGCCAATTGCCGCTTACCGATGAGATCGACCGCGCTCTCCGCGCCGATCACCGCGATCCGGGCCGTCGGCCAGGCGAAACTGATATCGGCACCCACCTGCCTGGCCGCCATCATGCCGTAGGCGCCGCCATAGGACTTGCGCACCACCAGATTGATGATCGGCACCGTGGCCTCGATGATCGCGCGCGGCACCCGGCCACCGCGGATGATCACCCCATTGGCTTCCTGATCGAGACCCGGCAGCACGCCCGGCGTATCGACCACGAACACCAGCGGAATATTGAACGCGTCGCAGAGCCGGATGAAGTAGGTCGACTTGTCCGAACAGGCCGCGTCGATCGAACCACCGAGCACCAGCGGCTGATTAGCGATCACACCGACCGGGAAACCGTCTACCCGAGCGAATCCGGTGATCAGGTTCGGCGCGAATTCGGTTCGCACCTCGTGGAATTCACCGTCGTCGAAGATCCGCAGCAGGATCTCGTGCATGTCGTAGCCGGCGCGATCGGAGTCCGGGATGATCTTGTCGAGTTCCCGATCGGTCGCGGTGATCTCCGGCTCCAGGCCGGGATTCACGACCGGCGGCTGCTCGAGGCAGCTCGTCGGGAAATAGCTCAGGTACTGGCGGGCCCATTCGTAGGCTTCCTGCTCGGTGGCCGCCACGTGATGCAAGGTGCCGCGCTTGGCCTGCACCGCGGCGCCGCCGAGATCCTCGGCCGAGATGTCCTCGCCGTTGACGGCCTTGATCACCTCCGGCCCGGTGACGAACATGTAGGAATCCTTGGTGCCGATCAACACGTCGGTATTGATCGGCCCGTACACCGAACCCGCGGCGCACTTGCCGAGAATGATCGACACCTGCGGCACATAACCCGACAGCTTCTCCAACACCCGCGAAATGTCACCGAACGACGCGATCGAGCCCACCGCGTCCTGGATCCGCGCGCCACCGGAGTCGTTGATCGTCACCACCGGGCAGGCGTTGTCGAAGGCGAACTGCAACGCGCGCATGAACTTTCGGGCAGAGATGATGCCGACCGATCCGCCGTACACGGTCTGGTCGTGCGCGATCACCACCACCGGACGGCCCCCGATCAACCCCCGACCGGTGACCAGGCCATCGCCGTAGAGAGCGTCCGGTTGATCGGGCTGGCGGGCCAGCGCACTGGTCTCGATGAACGTCCCGGGGTCGAGCAGCATGTGCACCCGCTGTCGGACACTCGGAATACCCTTCTTCTCCCGCTTGGCAATACCGCTCTCACCTGCGGGTTCCGCAGCGATCGCCAGGATCTTGACCAGTTCATCTAGCTTCGCCTGGGTATCAACCACGCTCGCCGCCACCTTCCCTACCAACTGTTGTGCCTTGGCGACGTTAAGCGGTGTGGACACGAGAACGCGATAACAGTCCCCATATGCGGGACAGGTCACAGTTCGGGCCTGGTTGGTATGGCATTCCCAACAGCTCGAATGCGGGCACGGAGCGGGTCGGCTGACCCGTGTGCGGAATGCGGGTGCGGCGGGTCAGTTCCGCTTCAGGCTGCCGACGCTCAGCGATCCGTTCGAGGGCGTCGGTTTGTTCTCGGCGGCCGCCGGCTGGTCCTCGGTGGACGGTGTGGTCGTCATCGGCAGTTTGTTCTCGACCTCGCGGATATAGCCGGCGGGGTCCTCGTCGACGGCCTCGACACCGGCGTAGTTGCGCGCCTCATAGGCGGCGAAGGCGACGGCCAGCCGATGGCGGCGCGACAGCCCGGCGAGCCTGCGGAAATCGGTCAGGCCCTCGCGTTCCTCCTCGGCCATGTGATCGCTGTTGGCCAGGTTCGCGGCCGCGACCGCCGCGTACCAGTCATCGGTGCCCACCTCATGCTGCGCGACCTCGGCGACCGCGTCCCTGATCTCGTTGTGGTCGTGGATCGCGTCGAGCGTCTCGTCCTCCACCCGGTCCGCGCGCCGGGCGGCGATACCCACCTGCAGCAGCTCCGGATAGAAGATCTCTTCCTCGGCCTTCGCATGCAGCTCGAGGAAGGCCGCGAGCCGATCCCAGATCGCGGCGAGCACCTCGGTGTCGGTGCGATCGATCTGCTCCAGGATCGCGAACAGTCGCCGCTGCTCACGGTGGTCGTCGAGAATCAGCTCGGTAATGTCCACAATTCCTCCCTGACAACGCATTTCAGGTCAGCACTGGACGCCAGGCAGACAGGCTCTCAGGGCAGCTGGCATGTCCCTGTGCATCGACAATAACGCACCGGGGCGACGATCCTCCGGAACGCCCGGCACCGGGGTGCGCCGCAAGATGCTGGGCCGCTCGGGACGTAAGCGTGACCTCGTGCGGGAACCGAGCGGCGCACCGTAGCCGGCCGCCGAACTCCCGCTGACCGCTGTTGTCCTGCATACGAGCCTCGGCCGTCCCCGACGATGCCGAGGCGGCCTGCACGGTTCGCCGAGGAGGTGCCGACCACCAGCGCCGCCGAGACCGTACTGCGCGTGCCCACCGCTGCCTCGGACGCCTATGCTGACACCCGAAACACGGATCAGGAGAACAATTTTGGCGAAACTGCACCGCCCAGGGCGCCCCGACGATCTGCCGGATGCGCACCTGCTGTGGACGCGGTGGGCGGCCGTCGCGGTCGCGACCTACGACCGTGATCAGGAACGCGAGCCCGCACGCCATCGGTACGGATACTGGATCGATGACGACGGCTTGCACTGGGACGACAGCGGCTGCACCTGGTGGGTGTTCAAGTGGTACGGCGACGGCCGCGCGGTACTCGTCGGCGAAGACGAGTCGAGCAAGGTCAAAACGCACGAGCCCGCGATCGACCTGCTGGCCGGGGCTCCGGAATGGCTGCCGCGCCGATACCTGCGAGGCCTGATCGATGACTACATGGTCGGCTGTGTCTACTGGTTCGACGCGGGTGCCTGGCATCGGGCGCCGTACCCGGACGACCTGGCCGACGACGGACTCGACTGCGGCCTCTCGTCGTTGACCACCCGGGCGGGTGCGGTCGGCGAGATCGCTGAGCGGCTGGAGTTCGACGCCACCGACGCGGGCATGCCCGAGCTGTGCGACCAGCTGATCGACGCCGCCGAGCGCGGCACCGTCACCGAGAACCTGCTCCGCTCGTTCGCCGACTCGATGACGCGGTTGACCGAGCAGCACTACCCCGGCGACGATGCCCGGCCACGCACCGACGAGGACATCGCCGCCATGTTCGCACTGGCCCGTCGCGCCGGCCTGGACACTGCCGCCTGGGCCGGCACACTCGGCATCCGAAGTTGAGCCAGGCGTCCGAAGCTAACAGAGGCGTCGATCCCACCTGTGCTATCCGCACCATCGAGCGCGGACGCTGGTACCGCAAGGGTGGCGGGATATCTGCTCGCCGAAAAATCACTAGAGCATCTCGAGTCCGGTCGGCGGTAAGGAACGCACACTAACGAGACGCTGGGCTATGTGTTCGAGACTCTCGCTCATGGAGTGGCTCGACGGGGCGGGTTCTACTTTCTATGTCCACAGAGGAGGACCGCCATGTCCCATAACAATCCACGCCCAGCGGCCACCGCGAGTGCCGTTCCGAACAACAGACCGTCATATCTGAGTTTCGGTCTTGCCTGGCTGCTCGGATACACCGCGTTCGCGCTGACTTACGGCGACGATCCCGGCCTGCCGCTACCTGCTGCCGTCGGGCCCGTGCTGCTACTCGGCGGACTGCTGACCGGCCTGGTCGTGACCGCCGTGGTCGCGGTCCGAGCACAGCGCGGCACCCGCGGTGCTGAGGCAGCCGTCGGCATCATGCTGGCCGCCTCGTGGCTGATCGGCTTCAGCGCACTGTTTCTGATCATCACGGCCCTGGAGTCGGCGCTGCACGAGGTGCGGGTGCAGACCCTGCTATGGCCGACCGGGTCGGGCCTTGTCGTCGGAATGATCTATCTCGCAGGCGGGGTCGCCTACCGTGATCTCGTGCAGTACGCGCTCGGCGCCTGGCTCGCGGTGACGTCCTCGGCCGCGCTGCTGCTCGACGGAGCACACCTGTACTGGGTCTTGGCTATCGCGGGAGGCGGCGGCTACCTCGTCGCCGCGATGTGCCGAGTCCGGCAGGACGGGCCGCGGCGGCGCGAAGAAGCACCGCTGAGCGGGCTGGCATGATCGCGGTGTGCATTTACGATTCGGTATTCAGTGGGCGCCGACGGTGACCGAGCTGCCGCGGTTGCGTGCGATGGCGAAGGTGGCGGACCGGGAAGGCCTGGATTTGCTCGGCATCCAGGACCATCCGTACTCGGGCGGACTGGCCGACACGTTCGCGGTGATCGCCACCATCCTCGCGGAAACCGAACGGCTGCGGGTGTTTCCGGATGTGGCGAGCCTGCCGTTGCGCGGCCCCGCGATGCTCGGGAAACAAGCCGCGACCTTGGATCTGCTCAGCGGCGGCCGCTTCGACCTCGCCTTGGGCGCGGGAGCGTTCTGGCCGGCCATCGGCGCCATGGGCGGCCCGGTGCGCTCGAATCCCGAAGCGCTGCAAGCACTCGAGGAGGCCACCGCCATCATCCGCGCCATGTGGCTGCCGGGGACCAAGGCGAAAGTTAATGGCACGCACTACACCGTGCACGGCGTGCAGTCCGGGCCCGCGCCCGCACACCCGGTCGGCATCTGGTTCGGCAGCGTCGGCCCCAAGGCCAACGCCCTCACCGGACGGATCGCCGACGGGTGGGCCGCACCCATCCCGCATTACCTGCCGTACGAGAAATGGCAAGCGACACAAGACATCATCTCCGCCGCCGCGACCGAGGCGGGGCGTAACCCGGCCGACATCACCCGCATGGCCCAACTCGTCGGCACGATCACCGACACTCCGGGCCAGGTCACCCTGCGCGGCGAAGCACCGATCCGCACCGACGCCGCAGGCTGGGCCCGCATCCTCGCCGATCTCGCCAACGAAACCGGCTTCGACACCTTCGTCTACTGGCCCGAATCCGCCGACGACACCCAACTCCGTCGCTGGATCGGCGACGTCATCCCCGCCACCCGAGCCTTGTGCGCCTGACCATCCAGCCCCTGACAGTGGTATGCGGTGTATCGGTCAGCAGGTATGACGGGGCGTGAACCCCGGCGGTAATGTCGGACTCCGTGGAGTCGGCGGTAGTTTTGGTTACTGGTTCGTCTGGTGTGGTCGGAGCTGCCGTCGCGCGGGAAATGCACACCGCGGGGTGGCACGTGCGCGGCTGGGATGTTCGTCCCGGTGAGTGGACCACCCACCAAGGTGATTTGCGTGACCCGCACATTCTGGCGCGCGCCGTGCGCGGGGCGGAGGTTGTCGTGCACACGGCCGCGCTGCACGCGCCGCATGTCGGCCGAGTCGGCGACGACGAGTTCCGCGCGGTCAATGTGGACGCCACCGCCGCACTGCTCGCGCAGGCGTCAGAATGCGGTGTCCGGCGAATGGTCTACACCAGCAGCACGTCGGTGTACGGCCACGCATTGGTGCCGAGCGATCGCGCGGTCTGGGTCGACGAAACGCTGGAACCGCGGCCGCGTGACATCTATGACGAAACCAAACTCGCCGCGGAAACGCTTCTCGCCGAACACAATCGGGCGCTCACCACAATCGTGCTGCGCATCGCCCGCTGCTTTCCGGAGGAGCCCGCCATCCAGGCTGCCCACCGGCTCTACCGCGGGGTCGACGTCCGTGATGTGGCCCGCGCCCACCGGCTCGCCGCCGAACAGCCGGAGGTTACCGGCGCATTCAACATCGCCGGGCCAATGGTGTTCCGCCCCAACGACACTCAGCAGTTGTGGCATGACGCGAGACCACTGCTGGAACAGCGAGCGCCCGACATCGTCGCCCTGTTCCGGCGACAAGGCTGGTCACTGCCGGCCACCATCGACCGCGTCTACGATTCCGGCAAAGCGCGCCGACAGCTCGGTTATCAGCCGGCCTACGACGTCGCGGCGCTCGTCGGCTAGCGACTCCACGGGTCACGATCGCCCGGCCCGACTGAGCTCATGTCGGGCCCGGGCGGCATTGAGCTGCCGCAGTCCCACACCAGACGCGAATCCGTCGCGGGCTAACCACACACTGCTGATCGCGATCGACTCGATCGAAAACTGACGCTGTCGGGGCGGAACCGCGCGGTCTAGCGTTGCCTCCATGACCGATTCCCTTTCGCACGGCGAGCAACTCGTCGAGCTCAACAAGGTCGAGCTGTGCTTCGAGACCTTCGGAAACCCCGCCGACCCGGCGATCCTGCTCATCGATGGCGCGGCCGCCTCGATGCTGTGGTGGGAAACCGAGCTGTGCGAACGGATCTCACGCGGCGGCCGGTTCGTGATCCGCTACGACAACCGCGACACCGGCAGATCCGTCAGCTACCCGCAGGGACATCCGGGCTACACCTACCTCGACCTGGCCGCGGACGCACTCGGCCTGCTCGACGCCCTGCACATCCAGCGCGCACACGTCGTCTGCCGTTCGATGTCCGGCGGCATCGGCGCCATTCTCGGCGTAGACCACCCCGACCGGGTGGCGTCACTGACCTTCGTCTCCACCTCCACGGGCGCGGAGGGACTTCCACCATCGTCGGACGAGCTCAGCACGCCCGCCGACCCGGACCCCACCGATTCTCGCGCGATAGTGGATTACGTTGTCGCATCGGCGAAGTCGTACTCGGGCGGCTCGCCCTACTTCGAGGAAACCGCCGTGCGCGCACTGGTCGAGCGCGACGTGGCCCGCGCTCGCGACATCGGCGCCACCCTGGTCAACCACTACGCGATGAGCTTCGACGGGTCGTCCCGCGATTTCGCCGCCATCAAGGCGCCGACTCTGGTGGTGCACGGCGACCACGACCCGGTCTTCCCACTCCCACACGGATATTCGCTACGTGACACGATTCCCGGTGCGACGCTGCTGATCCTCGAAGGCGCCGGGCACGACCTACCGAAGCCGCTGTGGGACGTGTTCGTCCCGGCCCTGCTCCAGCACACCGAAGGCGGTCTCGCATGACCACGTTGCAGTCGGCGCTCTGGCTGCCGATATTCGATGATCTCGCCGACCCGGTGGTGGTCGCACGGCTGGCCGCCGAGGCGGAGGCGGCAGGCTGGCACGGCATGTTCGTCTGGGACCACGTGCGCTGGCGGGAGCCGGTCCAGCAGGTGGCCGACCCGTGGATCACGCTGGCCGCGATCGCCACCGCCACCGAAAACCTCCGGTTCGGCCCCATGGTCACACCCCTTGCCCGCCGCCGACCCACCAAAGTCGCCAGGGAAACCGCGACACTCGACCGCCTCAGCGGCGGCCGCCTCACCCTCGGCGTCGGCCTCGGCAGCAATCGCTTCGCCGAAGAATTCTCGGCCACCGGCGAGGAACCCGACGACCGGCGGCGCGGCCAGATGCTCGACGCATCACTGCAGATCCTCACCGCCGCCTGGTCCGGTGCGCCGGTGCACCACCACAGCGAGCACTACACCGTCGACGGAATCTCCTTCCTGCCCACCCCGATTCAACGCCCCGGTGTGCCGGTATGGGCTGCGGGATTCCCCGGTAACCTCCGCCCGCTGCGTCGCGCCGCCCGCCACGACGGCTTCTTCCCCGTCAACCTCGAACACCCGGACCAGCTCGCCGAGATCGCCACCACCCTCGCCGCCCTCCGTCAGCACGCGCCGACCCCGTTCGACATCGCCGTCCCGCTTCCCGCCGACGCCGACCCGGCGCCCTACGCCGAGGCGGGCGCCACCTGGTGGCTGGCAGAGTTCGAGCCGGACACCGTATCGCTGGACCAGGTGCGAGGTGTACTCCGCGACGGGCCGATCGAAAGGTGACGGTGCGGTAGTTCGCGTGTGGCAGCACCGGGCGGTCATTGCCGAACGAGCTGACCGGTCGTCCATCGACGGAGCTTGTCGGGATTGCGGACAGCCCAGACGCGTCGGATCCGGTTGTCCGCGATGTCGAACGCCACCACCGCGGTGACGGTGTGGTCCATCTGGGTCACCAGGCCGGGCTGGCCGTTGACCGTGCACTCCAGGATCGTCACGCCGCGAATCCTCCCCGAGACGTCGACGAGATACCGGGCGATCTGCTCACTACCCTCGATCGGCCGCGGCGCGGCGTTGACCTGACCGCCGCCGTCGGCGATCGCCGTGGCGGCAGGGTCGAGGAACCCGATGAGGGCGTTGATGTCCCGGGCTTCCCACGCTTGCTTGAAGCCGCGGACGACGCGCGCCTGCTCGGCGGTAGGCGCCGCGGCCGGCCGTGCGGCATCGATGCGCCTGCGCGCTGAGGTGGCGAGCTGACGGCACGCGGCCGGGCTGCGTCCGACGATCTCGGCCACGTCGGCGAACGGGTAGCCGAAGACGTCGTGCAGGATGAACGCCACGCGCTCGGCCGGGGTCATCGACTCGAGCACGACGAGGAAAGCCATGCTGACCGACTCGTCGAGGGTGACCCGGTCGGCAGGGTCACCGGAGCGGGCCTCGCTCCACTCGCCACGGTCGGGGAGCGGCTCGGGAACCCACTCGCCGACATAGCGTTCCCGTCTGACGCGCGCCGAGCCGAGCAGATCCAAGCAGACGCGGCCCGCGACCCTCGTCAACCACGCACCCGGGGAGGCGATGGCCTGCTGCTGGTTTGGGGACATGGCATACCAGCGCGCATAGGTTTCCTGCACCACGTCCTCGGCATCGGCGAGGGAACCGAGGAGCCGATACGCGAGATTGATCAGCTGGCGACGCTCGCTCATGAGCGAGTCCAGCCTCTGCTCGTGCCGGTCGTCCGGCCCCGGTTCGGTGGTCATCGTGTCGCCGATCGTCCGCTGGTGCTTGCACTCACATCGTTACGACGAAACAGCGGTCCGGAATGTGATGTTGCCGGGGCGCCTCACATTCCAGCGCGCGGCGTCGTCGGAGTAGCGGAACCACAGCGACCGTCGCCGGGCGAACCGGTGCCGGCCGGAACCCGAACAGAGGATGCGATGACTACCAACGATTCCGAACTCGAGGCGTTCTTCGCCGCCCGTGCCGAGGCACAGCAGTCGAAGAACATCGATCGACTCATGCAGCACTACGACCCCGACATCGTCTACTACGACGTCGTACCCCCACTCCGGTTCGCCGGGCACGACGAAGTACGCCGAAATTTCCTGCGCTGGTTCGACGGCTACGACGGTCCCATCAGCCTGCAAACCCACGACCGCACCGTGCGGACAAGCGGCGACGTCGCGTTCGCCAACATGCTGCACCTGGACTCGGGAACCCGCAAAGGCGGTCTGCAAGCCTCGATTTGGGTACGCGAGACCGTGTGCCTGCACCGGTCGAACGGCGGCTGGCTGATCACCCACGAACACATCTCGATTCCGATCAACCCGGAGAACCTGCAAGTCTGGTTCGCCGCCGAGAAGGACCAACCCGCCTGACGAAGCCGCAGACCGGCTCGGGATACCCGGGCCGGTCGCCGGGCGATACCCCGACGGCGTCTTCGCCGAATCGGCCGACGACCTTCGCGGAATTCGCCACTGCCGCCGAACAATTCGCTGGAAATTCCGCCGTGCACCCCCGATCCTTGGCAGGAACATTCGATCGGAGAGGGTTCCCCATGGCATCCACCGCCGCCCAGCAAGTCGGCCACCCGGAGCGGCTGGAGCGCGGACACCCGTTCCGGCAGTGGAAGACCAGCCGGATCCCCGGCACCGAATTCACGCTGACCGGTTACTCCCGCGCCAACGACAAAACCTTCTTCCACATCCCCGAATTGCGATGCTCCCTCGATGCGGGGCTGTGCGAAGGACAGCGGGTCGCACCGTCTTCCTCACCCACACCCACCACGACCACGCCAAGGATCTCGATTTCCTCGCCGAATCCGCCGAGGTCTACCTGCCGGCCGAGTCCGTTCCCTACGCCGAGTCCTACCTGCGCGCCTCCGCCGAACTCAACCACGGCTCGGCCTACGACCCGTCCCGCGCAACCGGACACCGTCTACACGGCGTACGCGGAAACGACGAGTTCACCTTCGGCCGCCGCGGTCATCACGTGCGCGTCGTCCAGTGCGAACACAAGGTGCCCTGCGTGGGCTACGCCTTCGCCGAACGTCGCAAAGCGCTACTTCCCGAACTCGAAGAACTTCGCCGCCAACTCTCCGGCGCCGAATTCGGCAAGCTCATGGCGGACCGGCGCAAGGCAGGGCACGCGGTCGAACACGAAACCCAGCACCGCTTGTTCGCCTTCCTCGGCGACACCCCCGTCACCGTCTTCGAACGCAACCCGTGGCTGTTCGACTATCCCGTCATCATCACCGAGTGCACCTTCCTGCACGACACCGAACTACACCGCGCCGACACCGTCGGCCACACCGTCTGGAGCCGACTGCGACCCGTCATCGAATCCCACCCCGAAATCCAGTTCATCCTCACCCACTTCAGCCTGCGCCACTCCGACCGCGAGATCGCCGCGTTCTTCCACGAAACCGGCCTCCCACCCAACGTCCTACCGTGGATCCACCCCGAACCCCAACTCCCCGAACTACATCAAGCCCATTGATTCGCCGTTCCGCCGACAGTAGTTTGCGGATGTCGGAAATGCAGCGTCGGTCGGCCTCCACGCTCGAAACGAACTTGCATTGCGGCCGCGGAAACGCGGCGGAGTTCAGGGCGATGATCGGTTCTCTCTGCGTCGGCCGTCCACGAGGTCGTGATCATGGAATATCGTGCCGGTCATGACCACGAATGACTGGTTGGCCGACACCCGAGCCTCTTATGACACGGTCGCGGTCAGCTATGCCGACCAAGTGCGCGGCGCCCTCGCCGGACACCAGTACCTTCGCGCGGCTCTGGCGTTGTTCGCCGACAGCGTGCGGGTCGCTGGCGGCGGGCCGGTCGCGGACGTCGGCTGCGGCCCCGGTGAAGTCACCGCCCACCTGCATGAGCTCGGGGTCGACGCCTTCGGTGTCGACCTCTCCCCGGCGATGATCGACGTGGCCCGGCGCGACCACCCCGGCCTGCGGTTCGAGGTGGGCTCGATGACGGACCTGGACCTGCCCGTCGCTTCGGTGGCCGGCCTGCTCGCCTGGCAGTCGTTGATCCATATCCCTGACGACGAGGTGCCGACCGTGTTCGGGCACTTCCACCGAGTATTGCGTCCCGGCGGACCGCTGCAGCTGCTGTTTCACGTCGGCGACGAGTCGCGGTTGAAGACCGACGGCTATGGCGGTCACCCGATGAAGGTCCATGTCCACTGCCGTCGGCCTGACCGGGTGGCATCCTGGCTGCGCGATGCCGGATTCGTGGTCGAGGCTCAGATGCTGCTCGACCCGGACGCGAAAGCTCAGCAAGCGATTCTTTTCGCACGCAGTAAGTCCTGACTTCTGCATATGTCGGGCTCGCCAGTCGGATCCGGAGCCGATGCCCGAGATGGACGCCGACACTGCGCTATACCCTCGGCGCGACCGTCGTGACCACGGACGCGCTCTACACCCTGCAAGCCCTGTGAATCCCGCCCGCGGCGGCGATCAGAACAGGGTGTCGCGGACCCGCAACGGCCGATATCCGGTTGGGCCGAGTGCGGCGTCGATGTCGACCTCGATCGCGCCGAAGAAATTGATGTTCTCGCTGTCAGCGATCGTCCTCGATCAAAGCCAACACTCGCTGAGCCGCCGCATTACCTTCGGCGCAGGCAATGCGCCTCAGCTGCTCGCGGTCGACACCGGTGCACGCGCGCCGAAGAGCCTGTGCGGCATCCAATCCCAGCAGCCTCTCCAGGATGTCAGCGATGGTGACGGCGTCGACGACGAGGCCCGCGTCGGCGGTGATCAACGGACCGAGCCACGACAGCCCACCGTCGTTGCTACCGACCGCGAGCTCCGCTGCGACCAGCACCCACCGGGCCGCGCTGTCCTCGGGAGTAGTGTGAAGCCGCCTTGCGAAATGCTTGCGTACCTTGGCAAAGGTGGCAATGCCATTGGTGGACCGCCAGAACGGATCGTCACGGGGGAGCGCGTCCAACTCCCGCAATCCATCAAGCAGCGCTGACACCAGACGATCGGTGAACGCAGAGCACTCGGCCACCCGCCCGGTCTCCTGCAAAGACTCGACCGCCCTGATCGCGTCATTCCCGAAATGGCCGGAGCGCAGCAAGTCGGATGCTGGTCCCGCATCAGTCACGCCCACCATGATGCAGGGAAACCTCACCCTGAACTCGCCAGTACCGCGCATCTATTCGTGCGCGGTACTGGGCATGTATCGCATGGGCCATGCGAAATGCATTGCTGGGCAAGCGATCAGAAGCAATTGATGCCACCGCCTCTCGGGCGATGCCGTCCTCAATTCCCCCGCGCACACCGCCACCGGCGACGGAGAGTGGCCGTCTGCTTCACGCCATACGGCTGAGCGCCTCCATGGCTTCGCGCTCGATCCGGGAAAGGTCGCTGAGGGTGCGGCCTGCTTGGGCGAGGCATTGCACATCACCTGAGGTGCCGGCCTGTGCGATCAGTGCGGCGACTCGGGTCCATTCGGAAGCTGCCTCGGTGTACAGCTTGTGACCGGTGCGCAGGTGGCGGCTGTCGACGAACTGGGAGCATTCGGCGAGGAAGTCGCGGTAGAAGTTGCGGAAGAGGGCGCCGCCGGTGCCGGCCTGCTCCATCAGCAGCGCGGCCTGCGGTAGATCTCGTTGCGGGTCGTCGGTCCGCTGAAACCAGGTGGGCACCAGTTTGCCTGCCTTCTCGATGCCCCGGTACCCGAGGTTGGCGATGGGTGGGTTGAGGAAGGTATCGGCACAGGCGGTGATGGCGGGAACGATCCGGCTCTGCGGTGAGGACAGGCTCGGCGCGGCGGTGACGGCGAAGGACCGGTGCTTGGCGGTCATCGGACCGCGTGCGGCCCTGGCCTGGGCGAGGCTGGTCAGGCTGGTGGATACCGTTCCGCCTTGCTGATCGGTGTCCACCAGGAAGGCGTTGTGCTCGTCGTAGCCGTACATGGCGACGACGTGACCGCCGAAGTGCACCTTCGACGTGAAGTAGTCGAGGTAGTAGCTGTCGAGTTGCAGTCCGACCGGATGACCGGCATCGAGGAGGGCAACCACGTTCTCCCAGGCGCGGCGGGCAGAGGTGGTCTCCTGGACCAGCAGTTCCAGCCCGAGCCTGGTGGCCAGGTTTCTGGTGAGGTCGAAGGGCTTGACCCGCCCACCGAGGAAGGGAAAGCCCATGCTCTTGCTGTCCCAGTAGACGAACGACAATCCGGAGCCGAGACCGAACAGCATGGGCTCGGACAGATCGAGCCCATGTTGTCGCAGCAGCACCCCTAAAGCTGTTGTCTCGCAATGCCGCATACTGCGGCCAGCAACGTCGATCACCATGCTTATGCCGCACCTTCCGTGGCCGGGATCATCCAACTCTGCTCTCAGCGCCCCCGATCGCCCAGCACCAGCAGGCCACCACCCGCACGCCTGGACGGCAACGAAACCGCGCTGCCATCATGGTTGACTCTCCCGTGGCGGGAGAGTCAACCGCCATACCGTCCAAGCCTGGGTGGTGACACGGCCCCGTATTCCGCACCTTCGGTGTCCCATGTTCGATACCGGCCAATCCATGGGCACACCCGGAGCGAATGCCGAATGTGTGCGCCACCGCGTGTCATCTGCTGGAAGCAGGGGGCCGAAAACAAGGGGAAGTTAAAGCGTCAGGGACTCAGCGCAGACCCGGCCACCCTGCCAAATAGTCCCCGAAGCTGATATCCACACCACGGTCACCCCCGAGCTCGACGGAGGCGTCGGTGGGTGGCCCGTCCGCGTCACCTTCCACGACTACCCGCAGCGGATGGCGCGCGTGCTCGGCGAGCAACTTCCACAGCACCGCGTTGAGTTCATCGCGCGCCCAGTTGGGCGCCTCGTCGGCGGGTCCGGCGTGGAAGTAGATCGGGTTGGCGTCACCGTGGTGGATGACCTTACCCAGCCACAGGCGGACGTCGCACTGGGTGCAGACGAGGTCGGCGTAGATGCTCACCGCATCGATCATCCCGCAACGGCCCAGCGCAGGCCCCTGTTCGACGGGTCGCGATTATCGGGAAAGGGATCCGGATGTACATCGGATCAGATCAGGCGACCGAAATCAGCCGAGCTCCGGCGTCTTGGCTTCGTGCGGCGCCTTATCGGTAC
Organism: Nocardia sp. NPDC052316; assembly: GCF_044547795.1. Taxonomy (NCBI): domain Bacteria; kingdom Bacillati; phylum Actinomycetota; class Actinomycetes; order Mycobacteriales; family Nocardiaceae; genus Nocardia; species Nocardia sp. NPDC052316. The sequence goes on along the minus strand of NZ_JBIUBB010000002.1, from coordinate 932,400 downwards.
GCAGACCACGCCAACTCGGGTGGCGGAGTCCGTCGGCGCTGGCCTCGCGGTATTCGATATCGGCCACGAGTTCGGGTTCGACCCAGTGTGCCGATGCGGTGACCGAGCGCGGGGGTGGGATGTCGAAAGGGGTGTCGGGACGGGTGATTTCGTTGAGGCGGAACTGGAGGACCTTGCGGTCTCGCATCGTCCAGCCGGTGCCGACGTTGCCGATGTGCACGAGGCGGCCTGCCGCGTCGTAGGCGCCCATCACGAGGGAGCCGAAGATGCCGGAGTAGCGCCCGCTGCCGGGGAGCCAACCGGCGATGACGACCTCGGTGGTCTTGCGTAGCGGGGTTTTGATCCAGGCGGGCGAGCGGCGGCCGGGCTGGTAGCTGGAGTCGAGGCGTTTGGCGATGATCCCCTCCAGCCCGTGGTCCCTGGCGACCTCGAGCATGGTGGCCGCCGTGACGTCGACGTAGTAGGGCGGGGTGCGAGTGAGCGGTAGATCGATCGCCAAATCGTCTAGTCGGGCGCGCCTTTCGGCATAGGGGAGCGTCATGATCGACTCTCCGTTGACACCGAGCAAATCAAAAACGAGGTATTGCACGGGCACTTCACGCAGCAGTTCGGCGGTGGGGCGCACCACGTGCATCCGGCGCTGTAGCCGACGGAAAGACGGCACACCGGTGCCCGGCTCGGGTGCCACTATCTCTCCGTCGACCAACACGTCCATGCCATCGAGCAGACCGGCGAAAGCGGTGGTCAACTCGGGAAAAGAACCACTGATATCGCGGTTGTTCCGACTGTAGAGCCGACACTGCTCGCCGTTCCATCGGCCGATGGCGCGAATGCCGTCCCACTTCATCTCGATCGCCCACAGGCCGGTGTCTGCCGGTGGCCGCCCGGAGACGGCCAGCATCGGCGCCGGCGCTGATCGCACAAGATCAGCATATATCCAGCAATCGGAAGATATGGGACGGTCGCGCCAATAACTACCGCAGTCGGCTGCCGACCTGGGCGGGTGTCCCGGACTCGGCGAGTCCGGTCAGGGCCTGCGGCAACGGTCCCTGGTGCACAACGCCGAGACGCTGGGTGGCGCGGGTCAACGCGACGTAGAGCTCGGCCGCACCGCGTGGCCCGTCGGCGAGGATCCGTTCCGGCTCCACGACCAGGACGGCGTCGAACTCCAAACCCTTCGTCTCCGACGCCGCCACCGCGCCGGGCACATCCGGCGGCCCGATCACCACGCTGGTGCCCTCGCGCCCGGCCTCGTCACGGACGAATTGCTCGATGGCAGTCGATACTTCGTCCGCGCCGAGCCGCTTGGCCCACGGCTGGACACCACACGCGCGCACCGACTCCGGCGGTTGCACATCGGGTGCGAACTCGGCGAGTACCGCGGCGGCAACGGCCATGATCTCGGCAGGGGTGCGGTAGTTCACCGTCAACGACCGGTAGACCCACCGGCCGGGCACGTACGGCTGCAGCATCGCGTCCCAGGAGGTGGCACCGGCCGCCGACCGGCGTTGGGCCAGATCGCCGACCACCGTGAAGGACTTGCCGGGACAGCGGCGCATCAGCACCCGCCAATCCATTTCGGACAGTTCCTGCGCCTCGTCGACGACGACGTGCCGATAGGTCCAGTCCCGGTCGGCCGCTGCGCGTTCGGCGAGTTCGCGGGTGTCGCGCTCGAGGAAACGATCCGCCAGATCCTCGGCGTAGAGCAGGTCCTGGGCGAACAGGTGGTCCTCGTCGTCCATCATGTCCTCGCGGCCGACCATCAGGTCGAGCACGCCCGCGGCATACTGCGCCTGCTCGGTGCGTTCCCGCTCCGCGGTCTGGTCGACGGGCTTGTCGCGGCCGAGCAGATCGACCAGTTCGTCGAGCAGCGGCACATCCGAGATCGTCCAGGCGGCGCCGTCGGTGCGCAACAGGGCCTCGTCGCCGCCCGCCGCGCGTAGTCGTTCGGCAGACGTATAAAGCTCGGCGAGCAGCGTTTCCGGAGTCAGGATCGGCCAGAATTCGTCGAGTGCGGCGGTGAACGCGTCGTTGTCCGCGAGCTCCGCGATCAGGTCCTCGCGCAGTTGCTCCCACGCTTCGGTGTCCGAGCGGGTCAGCCAACCCTTGCCGATCCGGGCAATCGCACGTTCGGTGAGCGCCCAGGTGAGGATTTCCTGGAACACCTCGCGTGCCTCGTTGTGCGGCCGCCCGCTCGTGCGCGCCTCTTCTCGGGCCCACCCCGCGGTCTCGGCGTCGATGCGCACCGTGACGTCCGCCAACTCGATGATGCGCGGCTCGTCGGGCAACCGCTGCCGATCGGCGACCGCCGCTGCGAGCACATCCAGGATCTTCAGCGAACCCTTGAGGCGAGCCGCCCGCGGGGTGTCTTCGGCGGTGACGCGCAGTCCGGGCACGAGGTCGCCGGTGGTCGTGAACACCACGTTGGTCTCGCCCAGCGACGGCAGCACGCGGCTGATGTGGTTCAGGAACGCCGGATTGGGGCCGACGACGAGCACACCCTGACGCTCCATCCGCTCGCGCTGCGTGTAAAGGAGATACGCGACGCGGTGCAACGCGACGACGGTTTTTCCGGTCCCCGGCCCGCCCTCGATCACCAGCACGCCGGGGTGTTCGAGCCGGATGATCTCGTCCTGCTCGGCCTGGATCGTCGCCACGATGTCGTTCATCCCGTCACCGCGCGGCGCGTTGACCGCCGCGAGCAACGCCGCGTCCCCCCGCTCCGCGCCGTCCGGCCTGCCGAGCACCTCATCGGTGAAATCGACCAGCCGACGTCCGCGGGTGTGGAACTGGCGGCGGCGACGCATGTTCTCCGGCGTCGCGGCGGTAGCCACATAGAACGGACGCGCCGCCGGCGCCCGCCAGTCGAGCAGCAGCGGCTCGAACTCGTTCGCCTCGTCGAACAGGCCGATCCGGCCGATGTAGGACCGCTCGCCCGCAAGGGTGTCCAAGCGACCGAAACACAGCCCGTTGTCGGCCACGTCCAGCCGCATCGCCTCCTTGGCCAGCGCGCGCACCTCGAAATCCCGCTCCATCGGGGTGCCGTCGTTCCCGCGCAACGCCGCCGCGTACCTGCCCTTCACTCGGGCGCGCTCGGCATCGAGCCGCGCGTAGAGCCCGGCCACATAGCCGCGCTCGGACTGCAATTCCGCTTCATACCACTCGGTTGGCATGTGCCCCTTCACTGTTTGTTCTGGTTCGACGATGTCGTGACGGTCCATGCGAACACCGGCGACCGTTCCCGGCTGATCGGCGACGGCTCCCTCGAGCGGTTCGACGTCCCCATCCGTCGAAGACAACACACGCACTTCACGACTCCCATTCCCGCAGGGTTCTGCTTAGGCGGGCAATTGTGCAGCATCACCCGGGCCTTGCCGCAAGCCCGGGTGTGCGCTATACAGTGAGAGTGGGAAGGAGCGATCCTTTCCATTTTTCTTGTCCGCAGTAAGCGGACCACCCCTCCGAAGCCGCGTCAGCGGCATACCTCAGCTCGTCGGTCAGTCGTGCACTGCGGCTGCTGTCTCCGATTTCGGCGGTGCGGCCGAGGCCGGACCCGAGCGAAGTAGGACGACAGCGAGCAAGGCGCCGATCGCGGCGAGTGCGGCCGCGGCCGCGAACGCGAGATTCAGGCCCGCTCGGTAGGCGTCGCTCGCCGTCGAGTTCCGGGTGGCCAGCTCGGCGATCAGCAGCACGGCGGTGACCCCGAGCCCCGAGCCGACGCGCTGTGCGGTGTTGACGATGCCCGCCGCGATCCCGGCGTCGGCCTGGTCGACAGAGGTGACCGCGGGCGCGGTGACGCCGACGAAGGCGGCGGGCAAACCGATGCCGAGCAGCACCGCGCCGGGCAGCACATCGATGAGGTAGCTGCCGTGCTCGGGCAGGCGGGCGAACCAGGCCATAGCCAGGGCCTGCAGCAATAGACCGGCGGTCAGCACTCGCCGAGCGCCCAGCCGATCCAGCGCGTAAGGCAGCACGGTTCGGGAGATGACGATGTTCACCACGGCGACCGGCAGCACCGCGAGGCCGGACGCGGTCGGACTGTAGCGCTGTGTGTTCTGCAGATATAGCGCCAGCAGCGCGAAGGTGGGCACATGTGCCGCGCCGACCAGCGCGTTTACCAGAGCCGAGCCGCTCACCTGGCGAATCTTGAACAGCCGCAACGGCATCAGTGGATGCGGACTACGCGCTTCGAGGAAGACGAAATACCCCAGCAGCGCGAGCCCTACGACGAGCAAGACCCCGGCGAGCGTGCGCGCGGACTCGTCGCCGACCGCGCCGATGGCGTAACCGACGAGCAACAGCGCCGCGGTGCCGGTGATCGCGCCGGGCACGTCGAGCCGACCCACGGCCCCGGTCGGCCGAGCCGGGTCAGGCGGCAGTACCCGAACAAACGCGAGCGCCAGCACCCCCACGGGCAGATTGATCAGAAAGATCGACGGCCAGCCGAACAGGTCGGTGAGCGGTCCACCAACCGCGGTGCCGATGGCCGCACCCGCCGCCCCCATGGCGCTCCAGACGCCGAAGGCTCGATTGCGCACGGCGGGGTCGGTGAAGGTGGTGGCCAGCAAGGCCAGCTGAGCGGGGATGACCACCGCCGCGCCGAGACCTTGCAATGCCCGCGCGGCGATGAGAATCATTGGCTCCGTGGCGAACCCGGCCAGCGCGGAGGCCACGGTGAAGACGGTGAGGCCGATCGCGAACACCCGGCGCGGACCGAGCAGATCGGCGGCGCGCCCGCCGAGCAGCATGAATCCGCCGAAGGTGAGCAGATAGGAGTTGGTCACCCAACCCAGGCCCGCCTCGTCGAGCCCGAGGTCGGCCCCGATGCTGGGCAGCGCCACATTCAGCACGGTCGTGTCCAGGAAGATCACCAACTCGACGACTGTGATCAACAACAGGATCAACCGGTCTCGCGCCCCTAGTGCACCGTTGCTCGCCATGAGCGACTCCTCTCACTGTAGTGATACTCCAGTGAGAATTCATTAGAGCGGCGCTCTAGTCAAGTAGTATTCGACACATGACAGGGAAGAGCACCGGCGCGCGGGCGGCCAAGACGACCGCAAACCGAGCCAAAATGCTGGCGGCGGCGAGGGAACTGTTCACAACCCGCGGCTACACGGCCACCACCATCAAGGCCATCGCCGATGCGGCAGGCATGGCGGTCCAGACGCTGTACTTCACCTTCGCCACCAAGCGCGCGATCCTGTCCGAACTACTCGACGTCGAGATCGCCGGCGACACGGAACCGGTCGCCACCATGGACCGTCCGTGGTTCGCCGCAGCCGTGGCGGCCGCGCCCGCCGAGCAGATCCGTCTGCAAGTCGCCGCGGCGGCCACGATCTACGCCCGCGTCAGCCCGCTGCTCGAAGTCGTTCGGTCGGCCGCGTCGACCGACGTCGAACTCGCCGAGCTCTGGCAGACCAATATCGCCCAACGGCGCCTGGTCCAGCTACGCCTCGCCACCGCCCTTGCCGCCAAAACGCCGCTGCGACACGGCATAACCGAGGACCGGGCCGCCGATATCGCACTTACCGTGCTCGCTCCCGAGACCTACCGGCTGCTCGTCCACGAACGTGGATGGACCAGCCAGGAGTGGGAGTCCTGGGCCATGGATGCTCTCACTTTGCAGTTGCTTCCGCCGGAAACGTACGGCGCCTAGCGCCGTCTGTGGCGACTAGGCGCCGTACGTTTCCGGCGCGGTGCCTTTCAACTCACAGGCCGAGCTTGGTTACGGCGTTGTCTTCCAATGGGTTTGCCGTGCGGATGTAGCCGTGCACGGTGCGCGGATTGGACCAGCGGCCTTGACGCATGATTTCGCGATCGCTGGCACCGCCGAGCGCGGCTTGGGTGGCGAAGCCTGCGCGTAGCGAGTGGCCGGAGAAGAGGTCGGGGTCCAGTCCGGCGCGGGCGGCGTAGCGTTTGACCAGTTCGGCGACGGCTCGGCCGGACATCGGAGTGTCGCCGACCGTACCGTGACGATTTATAGTGCGGCACAGGGGAAGGTCGGGTTGCTCGGCGAGGGCGGTTCCGGTGAAGCCGTGGCAGCGGTGGATGTCCGGGTCGGTGGTTTCGCTGGTGAGGTGGGCGCGCAGGCCGGGTGTGCCTGCGGCGGTGTGTATTTCGAGCAGGCGCACCCAGTCGGCGAAGGCGCAGACGGGGCAGGTGCGCGGGCGTTGGCCACGGGGCAGCGCGACGCGTTGTTCGGCGACACCGGTCGGGTCGGTCTTCGTCGACGGCAGTCGTACCAGTAGCACCGGCTCACCGGTGGTGTGATCGAGTTGCACCTCGACGTCGGCGATGCGCAGCCCGGCGAGCTCGCTGCGTCGCAGCGCGCCGGCGAACCCGATCAACAAGACGAGTGCGTCGCGGCGCCGCGCGGGCTCGGTGGGCCAGCCGGGTTCGGGTAGCCCGGCCAGCAATTGGTCGAGCGTGTGCAACAGCACGGGGCGTTTGCGTTTCGGCTGTGTGCGCCGAGTCTTGCGGACGCCGCGCAGCGTGAGGCGGACAACGTCGGAGCGGGTGGGGGAGGGCAATCCGTTGGCGGCGTGCACGGCGGCGATCGCGGCGGACTTGCGTTCCAGCGTCGCCGCGCTGAACGCCCACTCCCCGGTGTCGCGGCGCGCGTCGGCCGCGGCCGCGAGGTAGACGGCGACGTCGAGTGGGTCCGCGGGCATCGCCTGTCGACTTTCGTTCAGACACCATGCGGACCAGGCGATCCAGTCGGTTCGATAGGCGCGCAACGTATTCGCCGACTGTGAGGCTTCGAGATAGCGGCGCAGCGAACCCGCCTGATCGTCGTCGAACCGCTCCCGCACCAACCGCAGCGCGGCCGCGTCCACGAGCACACTGCGCACGCCACGGCGCAGCTCGGTACGCACCGACTCCGGCATCGCGATGACAGCGGCGCGCTCTTCCATCGATCAGCTCCCTGTTTCTAGACCGATGTCATTGTCCCGTCGCCGCAGTCGAATTCACGGTTATCGACCGCGTCGGGGTGTCGGCGTCGCGAGTCTCACTCGGTACGCAGGTCCTGCACGTCGAATCGATGGGTGCGCCAGATACGGTGCGAAAGTTCTTCGGGGTAAGTCTTGATGCTCGGCTCGGCGGTGTAGACGCGAGTTGATCGAGTGTCCGGCTCGTAAGGGGTCCAGCCGGGGTGGCCGGTGCTCGCGAAGTTCAGCCAGTCGGTGCGCATCTCGTGGCCGACGTGGCGGGCCTCGTCCACCGCGGTCGGTCCGCCGTAGCTGCGCACTTCGTCGAGGCTGAGCGTGCCGAACACGAGGAGGTTGTCGAGGCTGTGCGAGGCGCCCTGCGCGGGGTTGAAACTCCAGCAGAGTTCGTAGGTCCAGGCTCGCCCACCTCCGGCGTGGTGCGCGTTCGCAAGATGCAGGCTCGGCATGCGAAACAGCCAGTCGGCGTTGACGAGTTCATACAGGTGCCCCGGACCGGCCTCGGGATAAGCGGTTCGGTAATCCTCGTCCGAGGCGGGCGCGAGAAGCTCGAGTGTCGCCGTCACCTGTTCATCGGTCACCTCATTACCCATCTGGGTGTTGAACAGTCGGTATTCGTCACGGGTATGCCCGACGAGCAGATCGATGCCGCGTGCGGCACCGGCGGCGAGCGCTTGCCATGGCGCTGAAGGCAGGACATCACCGTCGACGACGGGTGAAAACGGTGTAGGCGTCAGCGCCGTGGGCCCCCACGATGCGACATGCGCTGGCATCTTCTGAATGACCGCTTCGGTCGCGTCGATCAAAGCGCGCGGTGAAATGTGGGCCAGCTCGTCCACGGTGGAGTGCACACCGGCTTCCGCGGCGATCGTTGTCGAGATCGCGGCAGCGAGCCTCGGTGTGAAGTAAGTGCCGGGGACACTCTGGGCGATGGCACGGCGAAACAGCCCCGCAGCCACCGGCATAGCCAGCAGCGCCGCGATACAACCCGCGCCGGCGGACTGGCCGAACACGGTGACGTTCCCCGGGTCACCACCGAACGCAGCGACGTTGTCCTGCACCCATCGCAGCGCGGCGACCTGGTCGAGAATCCCGCGATTGTCCGGAGCGCCGTCGATATGGGCGAACCCTTCCGCGCCGACGCGATAGTTCATGTTGACCACGACCACACCGGACCGGGCAAGAGTCGTACCGTCGTGGTGCGGGTTGCCGGAGGTGCCCTCCAGGTATTTGCCGCCATGGATCCACACCAGCACCGGCAGACCGGCGGCACCGAGGTCGGGTGACCAGACGTTGAGGGTCAAGCAGTCACCACCTGACACCGCGTTTGCTTGCGGCACCGACGGTCCGAACTCCAGCGCATCGCGAATGCCATCCCAGGACCGCGCCGCAGCAGGTGCGGCAAACCGCAGCGCCCCCACCGGCGGCTGGGCGTAGGGGATACCCCGGAAGACCGCCACAGCGTTCTCCCACTTACCGCGCACAATCCCGGCAGCCGTGCGGACTTCACCGTCGTATTCCACGTCAGAGTGCTCGCTTCCGTCTGATGCCCGATGCTTGCCTCCGGCGAGGCACCGCTCAATCGTCCACTGCGGGTGCCCCGATTGGGTCTGGGCGTAGTGGATCAGGTGAGCGATGAACTGGTTGCGGGGATCGGCCTCACCCAACCGATCAATTGCCACTCCTGTAGCGAACCGACGGTGCCGAACTGATAAGTGGTACGTCCGTACAGGGGTGCACAGTTTCCAATGGGTTTCGTTGCCGTTACGTTTCGTTGGATGCGACCAAACGTAAACGTATTAAAACCAATCACTTCGGAGGAGTCTGCGGAGGACTGGCCGTGTCTGACCACCGATAATGTTCACTTATCGGCGGTCAGAACGGCGGCGTCGCCGAATGGGTCTCTTTGCGACGCGCCACATTTCGTTTCGTATGAATACGTCAGTAGTGACGAAACCAACGCTACGATTCTCCAGTGTCCAACGTCTGCAACTACCCGGGCTGCTCCCGACCGATCACGCGCGGCGGGGGACCCGGCCGTCCCTCCGAATACTGCGACCACCCGGATCACACGCGATGGCGCGCGTGGCGGGAACGCCAACGGCTACAAGAGGAGTCGGATGCACCAGCCGGTTCTGTCACTGTGACGCAGCAGGGGCCGGTTACCGCAGCCCGGCTCCGCGCAGATGAGCTGCTCATCCAGTTCCGTGGGCTGGCCGACCAATTGGGCAACACTCTCAATGCCGCCGTCGCCGAACTGTCCACGCTGGGCGACCCGTCCATTGCCGAAGCGCAGGTCCAGGCAGTGCAAGCCGATGCGGCCCGGCGGATCGCCGAGGCCGAAATGGCCACTGTCGCCGCGGAACAGGCGCGACGTGAGGCGGAGGAGGCGCGCGGGCTCGCCGAGGCCGCCGCCGACGACGCAGCGGGCGCGGCCGAACGGGCCGAAGCGTTGGTCGCCGACGCCAACAGCACCCGCGACGACGCCCTGCGCGAAGTCGAGCGCGCCACCAGGCAGGCCGCCGATGACGTTTTCGCCGCGCGCAGCGAAGCGGAAGCCGAGGTCCGCACCGCGCGGCGCGAGGCGGCCGAGGAGATTGATCGCATTCGCAAGGAAGCCGCCGAGCAGGTCGAACGGGCCGAACGACGCGCCGCCACGGAGATCGCGCACGCGCAACGCGAGTCGGCGGCTCAGGTCAGTGCGGCACAGTCGGAACGCGATCTCGCCGTCCAGCGCGCCGCCGATGCCGAACGGGCCACCGAGCGTGCGGAACAGGCCGCGATGGAACGCATCGAAGCCGCCAACGAGGCCCGCGAGGAATGGCGCAGGGTCCGCGCCGAACTCGACACCGCGCGCACCGAACTGGCCGAGATCCGCCGGACCGCCGCCGCCGACCTCGCCACGGCCCGCGCCGAAGCAGCGGCCGCCATCGAGAAGGCGCGTACCGAGGCGGCGCATCGCATCGAGGCACTGGACGAAGCCCGCACCCAAACCCTGGCCCGTGCCGAACGCGCCGAGGCCCAACTCGACGAACTCCTCGCCGAAACCCGCCGCAAGCCAGGAACTGTCACGGCGCTGGACAGTCGATCGGGGGCGTGAGTTCGTACTCGGCGATCCCGAATCGATCACCGGTCAGGACCGAACGGCTACGACGGCCATCAGCATCGGTGTTGGCCAGCGGAGAAGCCGTCTCTTCGCCAGCTGTTACGCCATAAGGCAACCGGAGAGTGGCAGGTGCTACGGCAGCGTCGCAGCGGCACGCCTGCGACGTTCGACGCACATCGCCACCATCGGCTCCGCTCGTCGGCCAAGCCTTGAGAGCCGTCAGTCCCGGCGTCAGAGCTACGGACAAGGGGCGGTCCGGCATGTGCAGCACTCTGCGGGGAGCTCCGGAAAATTCCCATGCGCCACGATGTCGAGAACCGGTCGCCCGCTCCGTCCCAGGGATACACCGGCCAGAAAGGCCGACCACACCGAGAGGACGACCATGCGACCGAACGAGATCACCGAGGTGCTGAACCGACCGATCAGCCGAGAGCTGTTGGCCCGCGACTTGACCCGGCTGGCGTACGTGGCCAAGGACGGCACGCCCCGCAATATCCCGATCGGCTTCACCTGGAACGGTTCGGAGATCGTCCTGTGCACCTCGACGAACGCCCCGAAACTGGCGGCCCTGCGCCATAACCCGATGGTGGCGTTGACGATCGACACCGAGGTGCATCCGCCGAAACTGCTGCTCATCCGAGGTCGAGTCGAGCTGGACGTGGTCGACGGTATCCCCGAGGAGTATCTGCAGATGAACGGCAGTTACCAGATGACGCCCGAGCAGCGCGTCGAATGGGAGGCTGGGGTCCGGGCGCTGTACGACAGCATGGTCCGGATCGTGGTGACCCCGACGTGGGCGAAGCTGATCGACTTCGAGACGAATCTGCCGAGCCCGATCGAGGAGCTGATCGAGCAGCGGGCGCAGCGCCAGCAAGCCTGAGCCGGAAATTCTCGCGGCACGATGTCGAAAACTCGTCCGCGACTCCGTCCCTGAACCAGACCGGCCACAATGGGCCGAACCACATCAAGGAGACCTCATGAAGTACCTGTTCCTCAAGCACTACCGAGGCGCACCCGAATCGGTCAACGGCGTCCCGATGGACCAGTGGACACCGGACGAGATCACGGCCCACGTGCAATACATGGAAGACTTCGCCGCTCGGCTGCAGGGCACCGGCGAGTACGTGGACTCGCAGGCGATCGCCCCGGAGGGCACGTTCGTCCGCTACGACGGTGAGGGGCGGCCGCCGATCACCGACGGCCCGTTCGCGGAGACGAAGGATCTGATCGCAGGCTGGATGGTGGTCGACGTCGACAGCTACGAGCGGGCGATCGAGCTCGCCGGGCAGTTGTCCGCGGCGCCGGGTGCGGGTGGTAAGCCGGTGCAAGAGTGGCTCGAGGTGCGCCCGTTCTGGAGCCCGCCGCCGACCATTACGGAGTGACACGCAGTGGATGGCGCGTTGCTGCGGGCACTGACGCCCGCGGTGATCGGCGTCCTCGGCCGCCGCGGCGCGGACTTCGCGGCGGCCGAGGACGCGGTGCAGGAAGCACTGCTCGAAGCGGTGCGGGTGTGGCCCGACGATCCGCCGCGCGACCCCAAGGGCTGGTTGGTCACCGTGGCCTGGCGCAAGTTCCTCGACGCCGCCCGCGCCGACAGTTCCCGGCGGCGGCGCGAGGAACTCCTCGAGGAGGAGCCCGCGCCCGGCCCGGCGGAGACGGCGGACGACACACTTCAGCTGTACTTCCTGTGCGCGCACCCGTCGTTGACGCCCGCGTCGGCCGTCGCGCTGACCCTGCGCGCGGTCGGCGGGCTGACCACGAAACAGATCGCACAGGCCTACCTCGTGCCGGAATCGACGATGGCCCAGCGCATCAGCCGGGCCAAGCGGACCGTGTCGGGTGTCCGATTGAACCGCGCCGGTGACGTCGCCACGGTGCTGCGCGTGCTCTACCTCGTGTTCAACGAGGGCTACTCCGGCGATGTCGACCTGGCCGCCGAGGCGATCCGGCTTACCCGCCAGCTGGCGGTCGTGACCAAGCACGAGGAGGTGGCGGGACTGCTCGCCCTCATGCTGCTACACCATGCGCGGCGGCTGGCGCGGACCGCCGCCGACGGGAACCTCGTGCCGCTCGCGGAACAGGATCGAAGCCTGTGGGACACCCGGATGATCGCCGAGGGTGTCGACATCCTCCAAGCCGCCCTCAGCCGAGATCGATTGGGGGAGTTCCAGGCTCAGGCCGCGATCGCGGCGCTGCACGCCGACGCCCAGACCACCGAGGAGACCGACTGGGTGCAGATCGTCGAATGGTACGACGAGCTGGTGCGGCTGACCGACAATCCGGTGGCCCGCCTCAATCGAGCCGTCGCGGTGGGCGAGGCCGACGGACCGCGGGCCGGGCTCGCCGCGTTGGCGGAGCTCGACTCCGGCCTGCCCCGGCATACCGCGGTCGCGGCGTACCTGCACGAAAAGGCTGGTGACTTGGTGACCGCGGCACGGCTGTACACCGAAGCTGCCGGGTCGGCCACCAGCCTCCCGGAGCGCGTTCATCTGACCCGTCAAGCCGCACGACTCAACATGAAGCTGCGCGGGTGAGGCCTGAAATCGTCGCAGAGTCAACGGCATAGACGGCGGTCGAAGCGACGCGGTCCCATAAACTCGACACACGACAGCGCCGCGAGGCGGAGCAGGAGGACTCGAAGCATGGCCGTGATCCACCAGACCACGATGGTGCCGACCAAAGTCGAATTGTTGGCCTCGTGGTTGCCGACCAGGTCGTGGTATCGCGGAAGCGCTCGCCCGGTGCTGGAGCGGACCGGGGGTTTCCGGCTCGACGATCCGGACGGAGAGGTCGGGATCGAATTCATGGCGGTGACCGATACTTCGGGCGCAGAGCCGGTCACCTATCAGGTGCCGTTCGCCTATCGTGGCGGACCGCGCGACGGCGCCGAGAACGCGCTGATCGGCACGTCGATGCACGGTGTGCTCGGGCAACGGTGGCTCTACGACGGGACGCGTGATCCGGTGGTGGTGGCGCAGATTCTGGCTCTGCTCGGCGGAACGGCACGGCCGCAGGCGCAGCATGCCAGCGCTACCGTGGACGAGTCGGTCACGGTGACCACACCCGACATCGCCGTTCCCACACTGAAATCCGAGCCGGTGGTGGAAGACGGATCGGCGCGCACGGACATCATGGTCGGTGCTCAGGTACCCGGCAGCACCGCGATCGTGCGGGTGAATCGGGTTCTGCAACCCGGTGACGAGTCGTCCGACCGGGCCGGCGCTGGTCACGTCACCGCCGCATGGCAGCTGCCGGACGGTACTTCGGTACGAGGGGTGTTCCTGTCTTTCGACGGTCACGTGGCGAGTTAGCGAAACCTGCAGAAAGAGGATGGGCCGCAAGGCCGTCCACCGACCCAGCAGGGTGTTTGCCGCGCCCTATACCCACCGCGTTGGGCCGAGCGTCTCGTCGACTGCGACGCACCCCTGGTGGTCGTGACTGCCGCCAATGATCTGGCAGTGGCCACCTCTGCCCGACCGAGACGACGGCGATTACTGTCGAGGAATGAACCCGCAGCCGCTTGCTCTGCCATCCGCTGACTGGTCCTCCTGGCTCGCCGATTACGTCGGTGACCGATTGCAGTCCGCGTCGGACACGCTGAAGCAGCTGAAGGACGGCACTTCCCGCGGCACCGCCACGGTGCTCAGCCTGTGGAACGACGCGGACATCGCGTTGCGCGGTGCCGAGTCGGCCGCCGGACTGTTCCTCGAGGTCCACCCCGAGTCGGACGTACGCACCCTTGCCGAGGAGCTCGTGCAGCAGATCGATCGGGTCAAGACCGATCGCAACCTCGACCGTGCGATCTACGACGTGGTCGCCGCCACCGACTCGGCCGGACTGGACCGGGTAGCCCTGCGCATGCGCGAGCACGTGCTGCGCGACTTCCGCCGCAGCGGTGTGGACCGCGACGAGCAGACCCGCACCAGGTTGCGGGAGATCTCCGAGCGGCTCACCGTACTGGACCAGGACTTCGGCCGGACCATCCGAGACGACGTGCGATCTGTTCGGCTCGCCGCCGAGCAACTCGAGGGTCTGCCCGCCGATTTCCGCGCCGCGCATCCGCCCGCCGACGACGGACTCGTCACGATCACCACCGACTATCCGGACTATCGCCCGTTCCGAACCTACGCGCGCGACGCCGAGGCCCGCCGCACCCTCACCATCGAGTTCGAGAGCCGCGGTTGGCCGGCCAACGACGCTGTCCTGCACGAGATGTTCGACCTGCGTGACGAGAAAGCCCGGCTCCTCGGCTACGACAGCTGGCCCGATTACGACGCCGACGTCAAGATGATCGGTACCGGACACGCGATCGCCGAGTTCATCGAGCGGATCTCGACCGCCGCTGATACCGCGGGCCGACGCGACCTCGACGCACTGCTCGCGCGCCGACGAGAGGACGACCCCACCGACACGATCGACCGTTCCGAGATCGGTTACTACACCGAGCTGATCAAACGCGAACAATTCGACGTCGATGCCAGGGAGGTACGCCGCTACTTCGATTTCAGCCGGGTACGCACCGGCCTGCTCGAGGTGACCGGGCGGCTGTTCGGCCTGGAGTACCGGCCGGTCGACGTCCCGCGCTGGCACGAGGACGTCACCGCGTACGACGTCTATGCCGACGGTGCACTGCGCGGCCGGATCTACCTCGACCTGCATCCACGCGCGGGCAAATACAAGCATGCGGCGCAGTTCGATCTCGTCGGTGGTCTCACCGACCGGCTGCTGCCCGAGGGCGTACTGGTGTGCAACTTCCCTCGCGGGCTGATGGAACACCAAGACGTCGTCACGCTGTTCCATGAATTCGGGCATCTGATTCATCATGTGCTCGGTGGACGGCAGGAGTGGGCGCGATTCTCCGGCGTCGCCACCGAGTGGGACTTCGTCGAGGCGCCGTCGCAGATGCTCGAGGAATGGGCATGGGACGCGGCCGTTCTGGGCACCTTCGCCATCGATGAGAACGGCACGCGCATCCCCGCGGACCTGGTGACACGGATGCGGGCGGCGAAGGACTTCGGTAAGGGACTTTCGATAAAGACCCAGGTGGGCTACGCCGCCGTGTCGTATCTGCTGCACCGGGACCGGCCCGCCGATCACACCGCAGCGGTTATGCAGGCCATGGAACGCTACGGCATGCTCCCCGGGTTGCCGGGCACGCATTTTCAGGCTTCGTTCGGCCATCTCGCCGGATACTCGTCCGCGTACTACACGTATATGTGGAGTCTGGTGATCGCGAAGGATCTGTTCTCGGCTTTCGACGCCGATGACCTGTTCGATCCCGCAGTGGCGCACCGGTATCGCGATCGGATTCTCGCGCCCGGTGGTGCTCGGGACGCAGCGGACCTGGTGGCCGACTTCCTCGGTCGGCCGTTCGGCTTCGACGCGTTCACGGCGTGGTTGGATCGCGCGCCGGTGGCGGATTCGGCTCGATCGGCCCCGTAGGTCCGCAGCGCTCGGAGCGATCAGACGCGGGGACGGCTGGCGCGGTGGAGAGGCCTGACCGCCGCAAAGAGCTTGCCTGGCAACAGTCTGGCTACCGCAGCCGATCGTCGCCGAGTCGACCGACCGAGGAGTCCAGCGGTCCCGCGAGAGTGCCGACTACGCCCGATGATCGGCACTCGGCGCACCGAGTGAAAGCAAACACGCGGCTAACGCAACGGCTCGGCCATATCATGTAGCTATGCCCGAAAACGAGCTCGGAGGGCGTACGGAACCACTGGCCGGCGGTGCCCGGCAGGCCGTAGTGGTGGCCGGTGCCTGCTCGATGATCGTGGGTGTGGTCATAGCGATATGGCCGCACAAATCGCTACCGACCGCGGAGCTGCTTTTCGGCCTCTACCTGCTGCTCAACGGCGGACTGCAGATGGTCGTCGCGTTCGGTGCGAAAATCGCACCCGCCCTGCGCGTGCTCGTCTTCGCCAGCGGAGTGGTGTCGCTGTTGCTCGCCGTGCTGTGCTTCAGCGGCGGCAATTCGGCACTGCTGCTGTCGTTCTGGATCGCCCTCGCGTGGTCGATCCGCGGCATCTGCCATGCGACGGTCGCCGTCTGGGCAACCAATCTGACCGGCGGCGGCAGGCAGGAAGTGTTCGGCCTGGCCACCATGGCGCTCGGCATCGTCGTCGGCGTGCTGCCCTTCGACTCGGTGGACGTGCTCGGCCTGGTGGTCGGACTGTTCCTCATCCTGATCGGGACCATGGAGGTGCTCAGCGTGGCTGCGGTACGCCACGGTGTGGTGGACCTGCCCGGAGTATCGCGGATGCGCGCGGTTCGCCTCGATCCCTGATCGCGAGTTTCCTCGCCTGCCACCGTGCCCGCACGGCAGAGGGCGGGACCGCCACGGGGACACGATGGCGAAGAAGTGCGAACGCGCGGGCCGTCATGTCCCGCCCGACGCGGACTCGGACGGTAAGCGGGACATGGTGGTTGACTGGATATCATGGCATTCCAGCAACGTCCGCTTCGATCGCCGGCCGAGCTGATCGTGGTCACCCACGGTGCGGATACCGCACTCACCTCGGCCGTCTTACGCGAGAGTCAGAGCACCGAGGCGCGGTTGGCGGCGCTACTTCCCGAAGGTTGTCGGCTCGCGCGGATCTTCGGCCCGGTCAACCGCCTCCCCCCTCGCGTCGCCGGAACCGCGCACGAGCCCGTCGCCGCGGCGTATCTCCAGTATTTCTCCGTGCACGGCGTCATTGAGGATCTCGACGCGGTCGCCGCGCGACTGCGCGAAGACGACGAGGTCGACGGCGCCTACGTCAAACCGCCCGCCGAGCCGCCGATCGCCCCGGACGGCGCCCCCGACGCGCGCGCCGACGACGCGCCACCGGTCACCCCGAATTTCCAAGCGCGCCAGGGTTACCTCGATCCCGCACCGCAGGGCATCGATGCCCGGTGGGCGTGGACCATGCCCGGCGGACGAGGTCAGGGTGTGCGCGTGATCGACATCGAAGGCGCGTGGCGGTTCACCCACGAAGACCTGCTGATCGGCCAGGGCGGAGTGATCGGCGGCAACCCCTCGCCGGACCGAGGCTGGCGTGACCACGGCACCGCGGTCGCAGGCGAGATCAGCGGGGACGTGAACGCCTACGGCATCACCGGTATCGCACCCGACGCCCTCATCCGCGCGGTGTCGATCTTCGGGCCTGGCTCGGCCGCCGCGATCCGCACCGCCGCCGACGCACTCGGTGCAGGCGATGTCATCTTGCTCGAACTGCACCGCCCAGGACCGCGATTCGACTACGCGGGCCGGCCGGACCAAGCGGGCTACATCGCGATCGAGTGGTGGCCCGACGATCTCGCGGCGATTCGCTACGCCGGCGCCCGCGGCGTCATCGTGGTGGAAGCGGCGGGAAACGGTGCCGAAGACCTCGACGCCGCACTCTATGACCGCCGCCCCGCCGAGTTTCCCGCCTCGTGGCGCAACCCGTTCCGCGGCGGTGCGGCCGATTCGGGTGCGATCGTCGTCGGAGCCGGTGCGCCGCCGCAAGGCTTCCACGGCCGCGACCACGGTCCTGGCCGGTCCCGACTGGCCTTCTCCAACTTCGGCTCCCGCGTCGACGCCCAGGGCTGGGGCAGGGAGGTGACCACCACCGGATACGGCGATTTGCAGGGCGGATCCGACGAAGACCTCTGGTACACCGACGTGTTCAGCGGAACGTCCAGTGCCTCGCCGATCGTCACCGGCGCGATCGCGAGTTACCAGGGCATCAGCGCGGTCGCCGACTCCCGCAAAACTCCCGCCGAGATACGCGCGCTGCTGCGGACCACCGGATCACCTCAGACCAGCGCACCGGGACGCCCGGCGAGTCAGCGGATCGGCAACCTGCCCGACCTGAAAGCCATGGCCGCGCCCTACTGACCGACGTCCGGTGCCAGCCATCGGGATCAGTGACCCGCGCCCCAACTCGGATGCTGAGCAGTTTGTTTCGGATCGGTGAGCTGGCGGGCGTTGCTGCCGTCGCTGTTCATCACCCAGATCTGAGCACCCGGCTCGGGTGCTGGGTTGCGGGTGTAGACGATCTTCGAGCCGTCCGGTGAGAACGACGGGTGCACCGTCGCGTCGTCGGTGAGGGGACGGACATCGGCGCCGTTGGCATGCATCACGTAAATCTCGGAGCGGTTCTTCCCACCCCGGTTACTGGTGAAGACGATCTTCGTGGCGTCCGGCGTGAACACCGGGTCGGAGTTCCAGAACGGATCCGCCAGCACCTGCCGTGCGTGCGTGCCGTCGGCGGCCATCACCCAGATGGCACCGGACCTGGTGAACAAGATCTTCGAACCGTCCGGCGAGAACGCGGGATTCTGCGACGAGGCTTGGCCGGGGCCGGGTGGGGCCGTCGGATCCGGGAGCGCGGTGAGCTGCTTCAGGTCGCCGCCGTCGGCGTTGATCGCATAGATGGCACCGCCGCGGGCGAAGGCGATCCGAGCGCCGTCGGGGGAGAACTTGGGGTGGTAGCCGCCGTCGGTCAGTCGCCGCACGTTACCGCCGTCCGGATCCATCGTCGAGATGGCGGCGCCGCCGACCACGATCTTCGATCCGTCGCGGGCAAAGCTCGGGTGGTTGCCCGCGCCGATCCGAACAACGTCGGTGCCATCGGGATTCATGACGAAGACCGATTGCCAGCCGTCCTCGAACACCACCTTCTCCAAGCGGCGCGGCTGCTCCGAACGGGGCGACTGGCCCGGGTTCGACGGTGGCTCCGGATCCGAACCGCAGCCGACGATGAGTCCGGACAGCGCAGCGCCGATAACCACATGGCGTAACGCGACTTTCACTTTCCGCATGCTGACCAACCTATCCAGGCGAACCGCCCCCGAAAGCAACGTCGCGACCGTACCAAGTGAGGGCGGCCCCACGGGAGGACTACCGGGCCGCCTGGTTCGTTCCCCGGTTGGCGCAGCATGCGTACTGGCACTGCATGCCACTGTGTGGCCGGCGACCGCACAGTGGACGACCTGTTCACCCCTAACGAGTAGCCCCTACCAGCGGATTCGAGTAGTCGAGCACTCGTGGCAGTGGGCCGAGATAGCGGCACTCTGAAGGTGCGGAGAAAGGAGCCGATCATGAGCGAGCGAATCGACAACGCAGTCGCTGAGGCGACGAGCGAGAGCGAGGCGGGGTCATGAGCGCGATCCATATTCGAACCTCCGGACATCATCGGCCCGGACTGGCAGGCGGTGCGGGCACGCACGGCATGGTCGCCTTCGGCACCGGCCTCGACTGCTACCTGTCGTACCGTCCGACGTTCCAGTCGCCCTACAACTACCAGGTGCTGCTCGAGGTCGCACTCGATGAACGCGGCAGCCGGGCACTCGGCGCGGACCGGCGGTCCGGCTACACCGGCATTCACACCTTCGATCCCGAGGACTTCTCGATCGCGGAGCTCGATCCGGGGCGCGCGCACCCGCGTAAGTCGTTCCGCGGCACGCTGATCCGGGGCAGACGCGAACGCGACGGCATCACGATCGTCGGCGACGTACTCGCCACCGTGCGACGCGTCGTCCACTTCGCCGCACTCGATCCGGATCGCGAGCGCGGCCGCGGACTGCTCACTCATCTGTGCTTCGGTCGGCCGAGCCGGATGTACTTGGCGCATCACATCGCCCGTCAGCCGAGCTTTGATCAGATCGTTTCGGCCTGGATCGTGCCGGGAACCGTGACCGACCTGTTGGGCGAGCCACTCGCGGATGAGGTGGTCCGCAAGACGTTCGAGCAGGCACAGCCGATCATTCTCGGGCAGCGCGAGTTCACCGGCATGCGATTGCGCGCCGGGGAGCTGGCCGTGGCGGCGTTCCCGGCGACCGCGGCATCCGGTGGCGCACAAGGATTTCTGGCCGAGATCGCCGTCGAACGGCAGATCTACCTGGAGGTCGCCGATTTGGCCTGACCGCCGAGTGGCTATTGTCAATACGCCGCAGGTCGCAGTCGCGGCACCCTGGAGATCGGCGCGTGTATCAGCCCGTTGACGGACGCGCCGTGGCGGTTCGGACGGCTAACTTCACTGATATGTCCGAATCGGTTCTCCCCGCTGCTGTCTCGGGTCGACGGATCGCGGAGGTCGACATTCTCCGGGGATTCGCCCTGTTCGGCATCCTCATCACCAATGTCCTCGTCGCGAGCGCCCTGTGGTCGTACGCCGGGACGCGCGACAACCCGCGATCGCGCTTCGACGGTCCGATCGACCACACCGTGCACGCGGTGGTCGAGGCGCTGTTCTCAGGTCGGTTCTATCTGCTGTTCGCGTTCTTGTTCGGGTACTCGTTCACCCTGCAGATCGCGGCGGCCCAGCGCGCGGGAGTCTCGGCCAACGCGCGACTGTTGCGTCGCTGTCTTGCGTTGATGGTGATCGG
Source organism: Nocardia sp. NPDC052316 (assembly GCF_044547795.1). Lineage (NCBI taxonomy): Bacteria > Bacillati > Actinomycetota > Actinomycetes > Mycobacteriales > Nocardiaceae > Nocardia > Nocardia sp. NPDC052316. The sequence continues at coordinate 911,994 of NZ_JBIUBB010000002.1, read as the reverse complement.
ACTGGCGCACGTGTTCTTCCTGTGGATCGGTGAGATTCTCACCTTGTACGCGTTCCTGTGCCTGATCCTCATCCCGCTCAAGAAGCTGAAGCCGCGCACCGCGGCGATCACCGGGGCGGTGCTGTATGCGGTGTGGTGCGGGTGGAGTTTCCTGCCGAGCAGTGACAACAAGCTCGAAGCGCTGGGCGGCCTGTTCGATCTGCAGCGGATTCACGAGGGATATACCGGCACCTTCGGTGACACCTTCGCCACCCAGATGTGGCTCGCGCCCATATTCATCGGCCTGATCTGGTTCACCCAGGGCATCACCAGCCTCGGCATGTTCCTGATCGGTATGGCGGCAGGCAAGCGGCAGCTGTTCAGCGACCGGGAAGCGTTGCGGCGCTGGGCGCCTCGGGTGCTGGTCGGCGGCCTGGCGGTGGGTTTGCCGGTGTCGGCGGGCAGCTTCGCGGGGTCGATGAACTGGGTCACGATGCCCAGCGTGTGGCCCGGCATTCAGCAGCTGGTGAATCCACTGATGACGTTCGCGTACATCGCGGGCATTATCTGTCTCACCCAGTCGCCGCGCACTGCGAGCGTGATCGGGCGGCTCGCGCCCGCCGGACGGATGGCGGCCTCCAACTACATCGGGCAATCCATCGTGCTCATGGTGATCTATACCGGTTACGGGCTCGCGTTGGTCGACAAGATTCCACCGCTCGGTGTCGTCGCGATTGCCTTGGTTACCTATGCCGCGCAACTGGCCTTCAGCACCTGGTGGTTGCGCGATCATCGGTACGGACCGGTGGAGTGGGTACTGCGGGCCGCGACGTATCTGTCGATTCCGCAATGGCGGCGGCGACCGGAACAGGTTCCGGCACAGGCGGATTGATGGGTCCCGCTATGGGCGGCGCCGACTGTCGACGGAAGCACGCCCTGCGCCGGTGCTGACCAGTAGCGCGAGGACGAGAAGCAGCAGCCATTCGGGGGCGTAGAAAAAGTTGCTGACGCGGTCGGGGAACGTGTGGAAGTTCTTGCCTATCGCGGGGATAACCGATAACCACAGCGCACCGACCATGGTGGCAGCGAGCGCGCCGGCCGCGAGTCGGGTCCAGGCGCCGATGATCAGCAAGGCGCCGCCGACGAGTTCGATCCAGGCGGTGACCGGGGCGGTGACGTCGGGAAACGGTGCGCCGAGCGCGACGAACTCGGCGCGGAACCAGTCCAGATCAGTGACCTTTTTGACCGCACCGATAAGGAACATCAGGCCCACGCTGATGCGGCAACAAAGCAGCCAGATGTCGGCAGTTCGAGTTTGCAGGCGCATAGCTACGAGTGTCACACACCGTCGGCGGCCGACCTCGGGACGAAGCGGCGGCACACTTCGGCGAAGCTGTTATCGGGCGCGCGGCGTTGAGCGCGCGCACGCAGCGTCGACAACGCGAGCAACGGGGTATTCGCAGGGGTGCGCAACGGTGGCCCGTGCTGCGGATTGCCGAACCGATAGATTCAGAGGGAACCGTCGGCGACCCGGGCACGTCCAAGCTTGCATAGAGTGCCTCGAACCCCTTAGGAGCATCCGTTGACCGAGAGCGCCGCCAACGCGGCACCGAACACCTTCAACCTGGTGCCTGACCACGTCAGCGACGCCGGCCGTTACGTGCAGACCACCGCCCAGAACCTCATCAACGGTCTGCGTTCGGCCTCCGCCGACGTCAACGCGCTCGAGTCGACCTGGCGTGGCACCGCGGCCACCGCGTACTCCACCGCGTGGGACGAGGTGCACCGCGGCGCCCTTGACGTCTTCGAAGCTCTCGCCGACATGGCCGATCTGCTCGGCGTCGTCGTCGACCGCAGCGCCGCCGCCGACACCGGCAACGCCGCCACGATCAGTTCGCTCAACCTGCCCTGACAGCCGTCACCGCGCACCGAGACCCGTTGGGGGACAACGTTCCATGACCGACCGATACCGCGTCGACCTCGCACACCTGGACGCCGTCACAGCCAAGGTGGCGTCACTCACCTCTTTCGTCACCGACTCCCTGACCGAACTGGACCAACGCATCGCCACCGTGCAGTCGAGCTGGAACGGTGCCGCCGCCGACGCGCACGCCACCGCGCACGCCGAATGGGTCGCCGCCGCGACCCGCATGACCGAAGGACTCGACAAGATGCGCGCCGCCGCGGCCGCCGCGCGCAACTCCTACGAAAGCGGAACCGCCGCCAACCTCGCGATGCTGGGCCGCGGCGGTCAGGTCGCGCAGTGACCGGAACCGTTCTCGACGTCGACACCACGGTCTACTACGACACCGCCGCCAAGGTGGCGGCCAGCGCGTCGGCCTGGTGGTCCGCGGTCGACGCGCGCTGGCCGGAACTGGAAAAAGCGACCGACATGGCGGGCAGCTACGGGGATGCTCTCGCGTGGGCGCGGTCCTATGACCAGCGCGCGGCCGAGCTCCTCAAAATGGTGGAGAAGGTCGCCAACGCCGCGCACGCCTACGCCGTCGTGCTCAACGCGATGGGCTACCAACGCGCCCTCGACGAGCACGGCGCGACCATCGGTGCTGGTCCTGCGCCCGTCAAACCGCCGAATCCGGTAGTGCCGGTGCTGGCCTGCCGTAAGCCGCTGCCGTCGGCCGGTGGCCCCGGCCAGGGACTGGTAGATGGGGGGCTCGGCCTGGTCAAAAAGATCGGCCTTACCATCCCGGACGGCAACGCCACCACCATCTCCAATGCGGGGCTGACCTGGGACAGCGCCCGGACTTCCGAGGGAGCCGCCGCATTCCCGGCCGTGCTCGAAGCCGCGGCCGTCGCGTTCCAAGACGTCATCGCACCGGAAGCGGCATTCATCGATGAAGACCTGCGCGCCCTCAAAGCCGCCGCCGAGCAGGTGCTCACGGCTATGGGTGATCTGGCCCAGTCCTGCCGCGATCACCGCGCCGCCCTCGATGAACTGCGCGACCAGCTCCGCCAGCAACTCGAGATGGTCCGCGACGCGCTCATTCAAGAGCTCGCCATCACCGCGGCCATCTCGGTCGCGTCCTCGTTCATCACCTTCGGAGCTGGTGCCGCAGTCGGGTTGGCCGCCACTGCGGCTATTTGCGCCCGCTACGCCCGGCCCATGCGCACCCTCATCGAGAACTGGCAGCGGGCACGCAACATCAAGGCGGGGGTGAAATTCGATCAGGATCTCGCGCGGGCAAAACGCGAATGCGAACGACTCGAAGAACTCGCCCCCGGCGGGAAACCCAAACCCAAGCCCAACCCGACACCGGCGCAACTACTCGATGACACCGACCGGGCCGCACTCTGGAATTACACCGGCCCCGACGCCGAAGCGCTGAACTACATGCTGCGGCGTGAGCCGGAAAACATCAACCGAGCGCAACAACTCCGTATAGACGACACCGTGCGAGCGCTCGAAAAACTCCCCGACTATCAGGGCACAGTCACGCGTCGGGTGAACCTCAGCGCCGAAGACCTCGCCGTCTACACGAACAACCAGGGTAAAATTATCGTCGAGCCTCAATTCATTTCGAGTTCACGCTCCCCGGAAGCGGCATTCGATCGCCAGGTGGAATTCCAGATCGATTCCGTACACGGAAAATCAATCGAACAATTCGCGCGAAAATCCGAAGAATTAGAGGTGCTGTTCAAGCCGAATACGCCATTCGAGATCACCAAAACTTTTGTAGACCCGGCCACCGGTCGGACGATCATAAAAATGATAGAGCGATAAAGGGGAATCATGGCCGAGTACTACAAAGGACGATTGATCGCGACCCCTGAGGAACTGGGCTTAGAGCCACTCACTCAGGAGCAGATAGATGCCGCAGAAGCGCGGTTCGATGAGTTCAACGCCAAACGCGCCGCCGTCCCACCTGAAAAACGCATCCACCTGTCGAGCCGTTTCGGAGATGACGACTACAACCACGACGACGACCCACGCAACCCGGACGGCTCCCGCAAGAACCGCGACGACCCGCAGCAGGAAACGAGCTAGCGCCAGAAGGGAAACGGTTCAGCCGCAACGTGACGGCTACCCAGCAAGCTTGGCCACGGCAGGGTCGCTGGCCTGCGGCGGGATCGATTCCGGCGCAGGCGCTTGGTGCACCCAAGTGCGACGGCCGTAATCCGGCGGCGCATCCTGGCCGTCCCTTAGTTCACCCGCCCCCAGTCGCAGCAGGATGCCCCCGGACGGTTCGGACAAGACCTTGCCAGTGCGGTGGCGGCATGCAAACGCCTTGACCATGTCGGAAATATAGGGAGTTGTAATGCCTAGAGAAGTTGGCGGGAAAGTATTTTATACCCGCGAAGAAGCCGAAGCGGCCGGAATGAAATTGCCGACCCCAGAAGAGTTCGCCCGCGACCAGGCGATACTCGACCAGTTCCGTGCCGCGCGGGCAGCGGCGGCCCCGCCACCGGAGGGGGCCACACCGGCGGGATTCGGCGGCCGCTTCTCCGATGACCTGGAAGGTACCGAGTGGGAGGGCTGGACCGTCGTGAACGGCCGATGGTTCGACCAGCACGGCAACCCGGTGGACTAAAGGCGGCGGCCGGGGGCCACCACTGATTCAACGGTGTCACACGTGAAGACGACGTGGTCACGCGGTGGTCGCCCCTCGTCCGGCCTGCTATCCGGCACCGCAAGAAGAGACCATTTCCGCCGTGGTAACTCATCGGTCCCCGACTCATCTATGACGCTGCACGCCATGGTCATGAAGTCCAGACGAGTACTAGGGCACTCGGGCGGTGAGGAGCAGGTCCAGAAGTTGGTGGGCGAATTCGCGGGGGGCGTCGGTGAAACCGCTGTGCCCGCCGGGGAATTCGGTGAGGGGGAGGTTGAGCCGGGCGGCGAGTGTGGCGGCTGGGCGGTGGGGGAGGTGGCCTCGGGTTTCTCGGCCCGCGGCGAGGATGAGCCGGTCGGTGTGGGTGGCGAGGGCAGTCTCGTCAGGTTGGTAGGAGGTGATGGGGCGGAGTTCGTTGGCCATCATGGGGGCGGCGTTGGCATGCAGGCGGTGGAGCATTTCGGCAGTGCGGGGCGGCAAGTCGGCGGGATCGGGCATGGGTTTCATGGTGCCGCCGATCCCCTGGAGGAAGCGGGCGCCTGCGGCCGCGACACCTTCGGTGCGGAACAAGGCGTAGACCTCGTCGATGAAAGCCTGCTGTTCGGCGGCGTCGGGCAGTACCGCGAAGCACGGGGGTTCGTGGGCGATGACGAGGCGCAGCCGTTCGGGATGGTGGACGAGCAGGTCCATGGCGATGACCGCGCCGCCGCTTCCGCCGAAGACGTAGGCGTCTTCGCCTGCGGGAGTGAGGGTTTCGAGGAGTAGGTAGGCGTCGTCGCGTTGCGTCGCGACCAGCTCGCCGACGGGCTCGGCGGTGTCGAGGACGCTGCGTGAGTAACCGCGCGGGTCGAGGGTGACGACCGTGAAATGCTCGGCCAGTGTGTCCGCGATCGGGTCGAACACGGCCGCGTCACCTCCGCTGCCGGGCAGCAGAAGGAGCACGGGGCCGTCGCCGCGCACCTCGTAGTAAAGGGTGGCGTCGGGGACTTTCAGGGTGCCGGTTCTCATTTCTCGTCCTTGTCGTCGCTGGACGGCCACTGCTCGAGCGTGACGTGCAGTGCGTCGATAATGCGTTCCCAGGAGGCGGCGGTATCGCGGGAGTGGCTGAAACCGCCGGTCGCCTCTAGAGCGGCGTAGCCGTGAAAAGTGCTGCGCAGCAACCGGACCGCGTCGGTGAGGTCGGGTTCGGTCAGGCCGTAGGCGCGCAGCATGCCGTAGGTGAGCTCGATGCCGCGCACCGCACCGGGGGTCGGCTCGACCAGTCCGGGCGAGACCGGCGCTTGGGTCGCGGTGTAGCGGCCCGGATACCGCAGCGCGTACTCCCGCCAGGTGTGTGCGAAGGCGGCGAGTGCGTCACGGCCCGCGCGGCCCGCGACGGCGGTCGCGATGAGGTCGGTCTTCTCGGCCGCGGCGAGCATGGCGACCCGGGCTCGCAGCTCCTGCAGGTTCTTCACGTGGGAGTACAGGCTGGCGTCCTTGACGCCGAACTGTTTGGCCAACGCCGACATCGTCACCTTCTCGAAGCCGATCTCATCGGCGAGGTCGGCCGCGGCGCGCGTGATCCGGTCGGCGGTCAACCCGGCTCGTGCCATCATGTGGGCACCTCCTTTAAGTTAGTACCCCTAGTTTATAACCTAGGGAGGCTAGTTTAGGCAACTGCCCACGGGCACCGGCCGGTCGCCGATGAGTTTCGCGCGCACGCACCGTCGTCAGTCGTGAGCACGTAGCACCCGTAGAGGAGTAACTCATGACCCAGACCTCGTCAGTCGCCACCCATACTCTCGAAGTCCCTGGCGCCCGCCTGTATTACGAGGTCCGCGGCGGCGGACCGCTCATCGCACTGGTCGGTGCCCCGATGGATGCCGCCGCCTTCGCCCCGCTGGCCGACCTGCTGGCCACCGATCACACGGTGCTCACCATGGACCCGCGCGGACACAAGGGCAGCGTGCTCGCCGACCCCGAGCAGGACTCCACCCCCGCGCTGCGCGCCGACGACCTGGCCAGGATCCTCGTCCACCTCGACGCAGGCCCCGCCGTAGTCTTCGGTTCCAGCGGCGGCGCGGTCACCACGTTGGCGCTGGTGCAGGCGCACCCGGAACTCGTCGGCACCGCGATCGCGCACGAGCCGCCGCTGAACGCCGTGCTCGACAATGAATCGCGGACGAACACAGCAGATCTCGCCGCCACCTACGCGAGCGGTGACGTACTGGGCGCCTGGCGCAAGTTCTTCGTCGACGCCAACATGGAGATGCCGGAGCCGGTCCTCGAGCAGATGTTCGGCGGCGACCGCGATCCGGCGCAGGTGGCCAGCGAGCGCTTCTGGTTCCTGCACGAGATCGGCGGAACCGTCTGGTGGGAGCCGGGTTTCGAAGTACTGCGCGCGACGCCGGTCCGGTTGATCGCCGGGATCGGCGCCGACTCGACGGACCAGTTCTGTGATCACACCACGCGGGCGCTGGCCGCACGGATCGGTATCGAGCCCACCCTGTTCCCCGGCGGCCACATCGGATTCGTCGACGACCCGGCCACTTTCGTCACTCGCCTGCGTGACGTGCTCGGCTGAAGCCGGTGTCCTGGGCGACGGCTCTGCCCGCGCCGCCGCCCAGGACATGCACCGGACGACCTGATGAGGGTCGAAGCCGTCCGGCGTCACCACCCGCACGGTCCGGAGCGCGGGCACTGTCTACTAGGTGAGACCCCTGATGAACTCGGCGAGGTACTGACCGCTGTAGTCGGGCTTTCCGTTGTTCTGCACCGCGGCCGCGCCGATCGTATCGATGTGCGTGTAGCCGGGCAGGGTCTCCACCTGGGCGGTGGCTCCGGTCGGGATCCAGGTACCCACGCCGTACTGGACGACGCTGTCGCCCGCGTAGGCGATGAAGTTCGGCTTGGTGCGACTCATGTTGTGGTAGCGCAGATTCACCATGTTGCCGCTGCGGGCGCCGGTGAAGCCCGCGCCGAGATCGATGACCATACGGGCCGGGAAGTAGGTCTCCCAGTAGGCGGTTGGCGCGCCGGTGCCCAATTGCCGTGCTACGGCGTGGATGTCGGAGGTCTCTCGGCTCGGCGCGGTCCACGGCACTCCGACGACGTCGTTGTAGTTGCGCCACGTGTAGAGCACGTTCCGGTCGGTCGGTGCCACCCGCGTCTGCGGACCCGCGCTCATCCGCAGATAGTTGCCCAACACCGGAACCTGGGTCGCGCCACCACCATTGGGGAAGGTCTTCTCCTGCACCGGACCGCCCGCGAGTGCGCCGACTCCCTGTTGCAGCAGGGCGAAATTGCCGGAGTTGTTGTCGATGAACGTGCCGAGCAGCGCGGTATTGGTGAACCGGTAGTCACGGATGGTGCCCTCACCGTTCGAACCACCGGACGCGACCGCCGCCCAGCTCTGGCCGAACATGGTGGTGAGCGTCGTCTCCACCTCCGGATCGTGCAGGTGGGCCAGCAATTGGCTCTCCTCGTCCGGTGCGAGGTGGGCGGCGAGCCCGGCGAGGCGGTAGAGCATCATCGCCTTGGTGCCGATCACCGGGACGGGGCCGAGGATGCGCATCGGCAGCACCCCACTGTCGAATCCGGCCTTGAGCACGGTGTTGGTCGGGCCCATGAGCGCGTTGGTGACATCGCTGAAGAACGGCGTGTTCTGGATGGCCGCCGGATCCGAGGAGACCATCGAGTCCTGGGCGGCGAACGCGGCGCACTGGTTGTAGCCCGCATCGGCCTGGGTGGCCGGGTTGCCGTCGAAATCCCAGTCCGAGAAGAACCCGGTGACCATCCCGCCCATCGAAATGCCGGTGCAGATGTATTTCCGTTGCCGCTCGGCCTGATCCGGCACCTCGTGCAGCATGATCTCGTACTGGTCCCTGATCACCCGCTCCACGCCGATCGCGTCGAGGATGGCCAGGTCCTGCGAGTGTTTGAAGCCAGGGAAGGTGCGCCCGTCGATCGGCTTGCCGTTGAAGTAGTAGTCGACCGCGTCCAGGTAGTTGCCGGTCTGCAAGGCGTAGTCGAAGCCGGCTGTCTCATCCAAGCAGGCGCCGCGCCGGGCCAGCGACCAGAACTCGATAGTGCGGCCGAGGGTTTTCGCCGAACGCACCGTATTGCCCGCGACACCCTCGGAATTGACTGCGCCACCGCCCAATCCCTGCTGCTGCACGACCACCGCGTCGGCATCGCGCGAGTGCTCCGGACCGTCGACGGGCCGATAGCGCAGGTAGCCCGCGCGATCGCAGGCCTCCGGATGCGGGGGCACCCCGGCAGGCAGCGGCAGCCGGAAGCTCACGTAGGACACCGCGATTCCGTCGCGCGTGGCGACCTGTTGTTCCTGGCGGTCCGTCGCCACCGACACGGGCGGTTCCTCGGCCGCCGCCGCGAGGCCCGGCGGGACCAGACCGGCGGCCACCACCGTCATCACCGCCGTTGCCGCCCAACCAGTTCGGCGCTCGCCGCGCCGCCCACCCTGCTGTACCGACCGTCCGAGACGCCGCGCCGCATTTGCCACGGTCAGTGACGTTGCCACGGACCGAGACCCACGTCACTGGGAGATTTGTCAGGAGTTCGGTCGATGGTTCATGCAGTTCGCCAAGATCAACGGCGAGCGATTTCGCCGGGGGTAGTCCCGGCTCAGACGGTCGCGACTGCGTGGCCACGATCTGCCGCACGGGTAATTGCGGTGGCACGTTCACCGAATCCGCATCGGGTTGAGCAGTCGCTCAACAGGATTAGCTACAGAGCTGTCCGGTCTCGCCCGGCGCGATGGCATTCGAGCTGATTGAGGCCGCTGAGGCACGCTGGCGCGCGGTGAACGCCGCGCCTGGTCACCCTCGTTTCGCGCCTTGTTCGGGGCGTCGCGATGAGTTTTGCCCGCTGGTGCAGTCTGATCTCTATGGGCAAACTCATCTATGGCTTCAACGTCTCGGTCGACGGCTACATCGCCGACGCACAAGGCAACATCGACTGGGGCGATCCGAGCGACGAACTGCACCAGTACTGGAACGACTTCGAGCGGGAGACCGCTCTGTCGTTCTATGGACGGCGGCTCTACGAGCTGATGTCCGCGTACTGGCCGACCGCCGACGAGGCCCCGGACGCCACCCCGCTGACCGTCGACTTCGCCCGCATCTGGCGCGACATGCCCAAGGTCGTGTTCTCCCGCACCCTGGAGTCCGTCGACTGGAACTCCCGCCTGGAACGCGGCGACCCGGTCGAGGTGGTGACGAAGCTGAAGGCCGAAACCGACGGCACGCTGGAGGTGGCCGGCGCGACGCTGGCCGCGCCGATCGTGCAGGCCGGACTGGTGGACGAGTACCGGCTAGTGGTCGTGCCCACCGCCGTCGGCGGCGGCACCCCGTTCTTCCCAACCCTGCCGTCCTGGATCTCCCTGCGACTGTTGGAGAACCGCACCTTCCCTGGCGGCACGGTCCTGCTGCGCTACGAGGCGAAACACGACTGAACGACGCGGACTTGCGCATGACCTCGGTTGTGCGGGCGCGCGGCGATCGGTTGTGGCGACGGCACCGCTATCGACTCAATCGCCGTGCCAGGACCGCCACAGTCCGGCGTAGACACCCGCCGCCGCGACGAGTTCGTCGTGTGTGCCGAGCTCGATGATCGTTCCGTCTGTCATCACGACGATGCGGTCGGCGTCGTGCGCGGTGTGCAGCCGGTGGGCGATGGCGATCACCGTGCGTCCCGCGAGGACCGCGGCGAGGGCACGCTCGGTGGCGCGGGCGGAGGCGGGATCGAGTAGCGCCGTCGCCTCGTCGAGGATCAGCGTGTGCGGGTCGGCCAGCGCGACCCGTGCCAGAGCGAGCTGTTGGGCCTGTGCGCCGCTGAGTGCGTGTCCCGCGCCGCCGAGTTCGGTGTCGAGGCCGTCGGGAAGTTCCAGCGCCCAGGCCGCGTCGACGGTGGTGAGTGCGTCGAGCATCCGCTCGTCGGTTGCGGCGGGGTCCGCGATGCGCAGGTTCCCGCGCAGGGTGTCCTGGAAGACATGATGTTCCTGCGTCACGAGAACGACCTGGCGCCGCAACAACTCCGGGGCGAGGTCCGCGATCGGCACACCACCGACGGAGACGGTTCCCGACCGTGGCTCCGCCAGCCCGGCGAGCAGTCTGCCGAGGGTGGTCTTGCCCGCGCCCGACGGTCCGACGATCGCGAGTTTCTCTCCGGCCGCGATGTCGAGGGTGACGCCGTGCAGTACGTCCCGCTCATCGGTGTAGGCGAAATGGCAGTCGGCGACTTCGATTCGGTCGTCGGCGGGCTCGGCGGTGCTCCGGGGTTTGTCGCTGGGCGCCTGCGCCAGCCCTTCGACCCGGGCGTAGGACGCGCCGCTCTGCTGGAGCTGCTCGACCCACAGCATGATGGTGTCCAGCGGCCCGGACAGTTGCCGCAGGTACAGCGTGGCGGCGATGACGGTGCCGAGACTCACCGCGCCGGCCCGCTCCAGCATGCCGCCGAGGAACAGCACGCCGGCCAGCGCGACCACCTGCGACACGTCGACCGAGGGCAGCAGCACCGACCGGAGCCACAAGGTGCGCAGCCGGGTCCGGCGCGAATGCGCTATCGCGGCATCGGTGTGCGTGCGGCGGCACTGGTGCAACCCGAACGCCTCGATGGTCCGGGCACCGTGGGCGGTTGTCGTGAGGATGTCGGCCAGCGCTGCGGTGGCGGCGCCCTCGGTGAGATAGTCGGTGCGGGCCCGGCGCAGATACCAGCGCAGCGCTACGGCGATGCCGAGCAGGCTGGTCAACGCGCACACACCGAGCAGCGGATGCAACACCATGACCGCCGCGATGATGAACACGGCCTGCACCGTGGCCACCAAAACCTCTGGGGCGGCGTCGCGTAGCGCGGTGGCGGCGCTGCCGACGTCGCTGGTGCCGCGGGTGACGAGGTCACCGGTGGGCACGTGTTCGACGGTCGAGGCGGGCAGCGCGAGCGTGCGGTCGAGGTAGCGTTCGCGGATGCGGGCCGCGGCTCCCTCACCGAAACGCGCGCCCGCGTACAGCGCGAACCTGGTCAACACCAGCTGGATGAGGGTGAAGGCGACGATCGCCAGTGCGAGTTCGTCGATTCTGGACACCGCGCCCGGACCGGACGATTCCTTGACGGTGTCCACGATCGCCCCGAGCAGTCGCGGCGCCGCGAGCCCGGCCACGGCGGCGAGTGCGTTGAGGAGCAGCATCAGGGCGAAACCTGTTCGGTCCGCGCGGATCTCGTGCCAGGCGGCGCGGCGCACTGCGGCCCGGTCCGCGACGGGCAGGGTGGCTGAGCCCTCGCTCGCGGTCATCGCAGCGCCTTCTCGTCCGCGTCGCGGGAGACCAGCGCACGATAGCCCGGCTCGGTGGCGAGCAACTCGTGATGCGTGCCGCGTGCGGCCACCCGACCGTCGACGAGGTAGTCGACGACGTCGGCCTGCTCCAACAGGAGCGGGGAGGTCGTCGTGACGACGGTGGTCCGGCCGGTGCGAGCGAGCCGCAGCCTGGCGGCGATAACCGCCTCGGTATGTGTGTCGACGGCCGAGGTGGGTTCCACCGCGAGCAGGATCTGCGGTTCGGCGTACAAGGCGCGAGCCAGCCGAAGGCGTTGCCGCTGACCGCCGGAGAGGTTACGGCCCTGCGCGGCGATCATCGAGTCCAAGCCGGCCGGCAGCGCTTCCAGCACATCTGTCGCCGCGGCGGCATGGACGGCCGCGGTGATTTTCCCGTCGTCGGGTTCGCGTCGCCCCGCGACGACGTCCCGCACCGTGCCGGTGAACAGCGCGGCATCGTTGTCCGCCAACACGATTCGTGCGCGGACTTGGTCCAGCGCGATGTCGTCGAGCCTGCGCCCGCCCCACTCGACCGCCGACTCCGCGAATCGGCCGAGCCGGTCGACGATGGCGACGGCATCGCCGTGGCGTCCACCCGCGAGCGCGGTGAGCAAGCCGGGCCGGACCTCGACTCCCGATGTCGGGTCGCGCAGGGTTTCGGGTTGCTCCGGTGCGTCCGCCGCGGACGGCGCATCCGCGTGATCGGGTGTCACCGTGAGCAGTCGGATCACCCGGCGGGCGGCGATGATGCCGTGGGTCAGCATGTTGGCGCCTTCGATGAAGAACGACACCGGGACCACCAGCATCGCGACATAGCCGTACACGGCGACCAAGTCGCCGATCGAGATCGTCCCGGCCACGGCCATCCGTGCCGCGAGCCAGGTGACGGCGGCGAGGAACAGCGCGGGCAACCCGGTGCCGAGCGCGCCGAGCCAGCTCGTCACCGCGCCGACCCGATAGCCCTTGTGCCGCAAGGACTGTGAGTCCCGCTGATAGCGGTCGGTGTAGTGCTGCTTGCCGCCGAGACCGTTGAGGATGCGCAGACCCGTGAGGATGTCGACCAGTCGCGCGGTCGAAACGCCTTGGAGCTCACGGTAATCCGCGCCGACCCGATACAGCCTGCCGAGCAGCGGGCCGACCGCGACCACGAGCAGCGGAACGCCGGTCAGGATCACCAGGGCGAGCAGCGGCGACAGCGAGAACAGGAGCACGGCCACGGTCACGTAGGCGATCACCGCGCCGACACCCGGGCCGGTGATCGTCAGCGAGGAGGCGATCGCGCGCACATCACCCATGCCGATCGCCGCGACCTCACCGGCCGTGGTGCGCCGCGCCAGCGTGGCGCCCAGGTGTGCGGCCTGGTTCGCGGTGGTGCGGGCGATCCGGAACGATGCGTCCATCCTGACCTTGGTCATCGTGCGATGCCGGGCGACGGCCAGTCCCGCGTTCGCGACGCCGGCCCCGAGGATCGCGAGCGTCCACCATGCCAGTGCTCGCATGTCGTGTGCGCGTAGGCCGTCATCGATCGCCCGGGACAGCAGGTAGGGCGGGAACGCGAGGCCGACCATCCACAGCGTGCCCAGGGCCGCGCCGGTCGCGACGCGGGCGCGCTGGCAGACGACCAGCCACCACAGCAGTCGCAGGGGACCGGATTGATAATTGGTCGGTTCGCGCTCGCTCATGCCCCACCCCTGCCTGTCGATATCGACGGTCCCGTACGAATCGTATTGGCAGGGGCCATTTCGCCGCCGTGACAACGGCTGGTCGAGCGGGGCGACGACGTCGGACGGCGACGGTTGCCGGAGCGCTATCCGTGGTCGATACGGCGATCTTCCCGATGGTGTCTGTCGCGATCTTCGCGCGTCTGTCGCTGTCCCGGACGCATCCGTGTTCAGCGAGCTACCTCCGCGTCCGACATTGATCCGGCGCGTCAGGGCACGACAAAAGGTTGGTCGAATGCGCCCTCGGATACAGTCGGCCCATGGGCCGCGTATGGATATATGCGCTGATCACGGCGGTGGCAACGACGTGGGTCACGGTGCCCGCCCGGTCGACGGCCGAGGAGCCCGCCGGGCGTGACGTGATCGCGCAGATGTTCGGCTGGAACTGGCGATCCATCGGTCACGAATGCCAGTCAACCCTCGGCAAACTGGGTTACAGTGCCGTGCAGACCTCCCCACCGGAGGAACATTCCCTCTGGCCGGACAAGGGGTTTCCGTGGTGGCAGAGCTACTCCGCGGTGTCCTACAAGCTGGACAGTCGCTTCGGTACGCGCGACGAACTGGCGGCCATGGTGCGCAGTTGCCACGACGCGGGTGTACAGGTGTACATCGACGCGGTCATCAACAACATGTCGGCGACAACCGACTGCGGCATCGGCAGCGCGGTCACCCCGTACTGCCATTACTGGTACCCGGCGGTGCCCTACAGCGAGCGCGACTTCCACCATTGCGGCACACCGAATGATGCCGTCGAGAACCTCGCCGACCGCTCCCAGGTGTTCAACTGCCAGTCGTTCAACGGGGCAGACCTGGCGACCGGTGACGACGCGGTCCGGGATCGGATCGCCGGCTACCTCAACGATCTGCTGTCCCTCGGTGTCGACGGGTTCCGGATCGACTCGGCCAAATACATTCCGCCCGAAGACATTGCGGCGATCGAGCAGCGGCTGAGCCGACCGGCCTACGTCTACCAGGAGGTCATCTATGGGTGGGGTGAAGGCGTGCAACCCGAGGAGTATCTCGCCACCGGTGCCGTGATGGACCTGCGCTACGCGGGAACGCTGAGCCAGATCTTCCGGCACGGGCGGCTGGCCTGGCTGCGCACCTTCAGCTCGGCCCTGCCCTCCGACAACACCGTCGTCTTCGTGGCCAACCACGACACCGAACACAACGGCTCCACACTGACCTACGCGGACGGCGAGCGGTACACGATGGCGAACGCGTTCATGCTCGCCTGGCCGTACGGGCGGCCGAAGGTGCTCAGCGGATACGCGTTCAGCAGCTACGACGAGCCGCCGCCGTCCGATCCGCTCGGCCGTGCGCTGGATTCGCGGTGCGGAGATGGGCATTGGTTGTGTGAGCACGCGTGGCCGGGGATCGGCGGCATGGTCGCCTTCCACCAGCAGGTTCACGGGGAACCGGTGGTGAACTGGTCCGACAACGGTGGCAACAGGATCGCCTTCGGGCGGGGTAGCGCGGGGTATCTCGTGCTAAACGGCGAGGACTTTCTGGCCGACGCGGGTGTCTACCAGACCTCGCTGCCTGCGGGTACGTACTGCGACGTTCTGCACGGTGCCGTTCAGGGAGGAGCCTGCACGGGGCCGAGCTACGAGATCGACGGCGCCGGATCACTGCACGCTGACGTTGCCGCCCAGTCGGGGATCGCTCTGCACACCGGGGCGATGATCACCGAATAGGTTTGGGCTACATATGGTTGTCGTCGCCGCGAAGCTGTTGGGCGTCAACGATCGGGATCGCGCAGCTGAGGCCGCTACGGCAAGCAGCAGTACTCGGGCGGTCAGGCGGCACTACCCGTTCAGGCGGGTATGGGACGACGAGCGCGGGGGCGTAATGGCAAGCTGGCGGCATGGTGATCGAAGGATGAGTCGCGGTGTGTTGGTGAGCGGGGCCTCGCGGGGGATCGGACGGGCGGTTGCCTTGGCGTTCGCGGAGATCGGCGATCGGGTGGCAGTGCACTACTCGTCGAGCCAGGCCGATGGTGCGGAAACCTTGCGTGGTCTGCCAGGGGAGGGGCATGTGCTCGTCAGCGGGAACATCGGCTCCCCGGATGCGGTTGCCGGGATCGTCGACGCGGCAATCGCAGGACTGGGTACGGTCGATGTGCTCGTCAACAATGCGGCCGTCAATATCGCACATCCCGTGGCCGACACCGACTATGCCGAGTGGCAGCGGACATGGCGAGAAACCATGGACGTCAACGTGTTCGGGACGGCCAACATGTCCTACTGCGTAGCCCGGCACATGATCGACAACGGTATCGCCGGACGGATAGTGAACATCGGCTCGCGCGGCGCATTCCGCGGCGAACCCGAGTACACCGGCTACGGCGCCAGCAAAGCCGCTGTCCACGCCCTCGGCCAATCCCTCGCCGTAGAACTGGCCCCACACGGCATCGCAGTAGCCTCGGTCGCCCCCGGTTTCGTCGCAACCGAACGCGTCGCCCACCGCGTCACCGACGAAGTCCGCGCCCAAAGCCCCTTCGGCCGCGTAGCCACCCCCGCCGAAATAGCCTCAGCCGTCCGCTATCTCGCCTCCCCCGAAGCCACCTGGACCTCCGGCTCCGTCCTGAACGTCAACGGAGCCTCCTACTTGCACTGACCCGACCGGGCCACCTGGGGCTCGAACACCGAAACGGCCTGTCGCCAAGGGGATTGCGACGTGGAATGATCGCATGCATGACAGTGCCGGGTCGGGTGGCGTTGGTGACCGGGAGTTCACGCGGGCTGGGTAGCGCTATTGCGCAGCGGCTGGCCGCGGACGGGTTGGCTGTCGCTGTCAACGGTATGCGCGAGGAGAAGGCGCAGGCGGTTGTCCGGACTATCCGCGACAACGGCGGTGTCGCCGAGGCATTCCCGGCCGACGTCACCGACGGAGATCAGGTGCGCGAACTCGTCGCCGCGGTCACCGACCGCCTCGGACCGATCGACGTACTGGTCTTGAATGCGACCGGACCGCAGCCCGAGGCGCCGTTGACCGACGTCGCCTGGGCCGACCATCTGGCACAACTGGACTTCTTCGTGAAAAGCCCGATCCTGCTCGCGCACCACATAATCCCGGGTATGCAGGAACGCCGCTACGGCCGAATCGTGCACATAGACTCCGAAGTAGCCGACCGCCCACCCGTCGGCGCCTCGGCTTACGTCACCGCCAAACACGCCCAAATCGGCCTCACCCGCAGCTGGGCCCGCGAACTCGCCCCCTTCGGCATCACCGTCAACACCGTCGCCCCCGGTTTCGTGCCGGTCGAACGCCACGCCGAAGTCGCCGCGGCCACCCGAGCCGCCTACCTCGCCACCGTCCCTGTCGGCCGCATGGGAATCCCTGATGACATCGCGGCCGCCGTCAGCTTCTTCGCCTCGCTGGCAGCCTCTTTCGTCACCGGCCAGCGCCTCGTCATCGACGGCGGCCGCTCTTTGCACGCCTGAGTACGGCCCGGCAGTTACCTGGAGAGTTCTCCAGTCTCCGCGCGGAGGGTAGCAAGGGTCAGGCGCGCAACCGCCCAACCCACGCCGGCCCCTACCGCCCATCCGACCAGAACATCGGTTGGCCAATGCGCTCCGAGATAGACCATCGCAACACCGATGAACAGGACAACCACCGCGAGCGGCGCGGCAGCCCAACGCCGATGCCCTGCCGACCAAGGCAGAACCAGGTAGCAAGCAACCACCACGGCCGCCGTCATCGCCGCGATGGTCGACGGCATGGACAATCCGCCGACCTGAACTACGACCAGATCCCCGGACGGGCGCTCTCGCTGCACCATCTCCTTGAACACACTGGCGACCAGCAACGCCCCCACGCCCGCGACAGCGACCGTAACTCCTTGCCACCACCAACGTTTCACGACTACCACGATCACCCCCACCACCCCGACCGCGACCATGACCGCAGGACTCGCCCCGATATCCATCGCCCACCGCGCCAGCGACGTCAACGTCGGCGTCCGATGCTCGGACAACCAGCGCAGGACATCCAGATCCACACTCACCGTGCACATTCTGCCCGTCGCAGACCATGTCCGAGTGGCAGGCTGCCGCACACCCGATAAACGGGCACGGTGACGAACATTCGGCATCGCCTATGAGGCTTTGCCACACCGCCTGCACGCCGTCGGCGCACTGGAGCGCGGCGCATAGCTGAGGGCGGTTCGGTCGGGCGGACCGCCGAACCCGGACAGGACGAGCAGGACAACGAACGGCAGTGCGAGGCCCGCCACGCCGAACAGCACCGGACGCGGGCCTGCCAGTCCGATCAACGCACCGGTGCAGGCGAGGGCGAGCATGCGGACGGTGGCCGTCGCCGCCGTGCTCGCGGCGATCACGCGGCCGCGCACAGCATCTGGGGTGCGGCGCTGCCGTGTCGTGGCCACGACTATGAATCCGAGTGCTGACGCACCGTCGAGCACCAGTACCGTCGCCGCCAGCCACAGCGGAGCGTCGAACAGGGCGAGCGCGCCGACCGCGCCACCGTTGACCGACAGCGCCGCTGCCAGCAGAAGCGGCCATGGGGCGGCGTCGCAGAATCGCGCAAGCACCAAGCTGCTCACCAGACCGCCGACGCCCGCCGCTGACACGATGAGCCCCGTTGTGAGCGGTGTCAGGCGCAGCTCGTCGTCGGCACGCACCAGCAACGGCAGCAACGCCGCCGCCGCGAGCAGGTGCAGGTAGCACGCGCTCGCCAGCAGCACAGCTTGCGCCCGGTCCCGCCGTATCAGCCGCAGCCCGGCGAGTACGGAGTCGCCGTGGGAGTCTTCCTCTCCTGGAACGTTCTTCGGCAACCGGGCCAGCAGCAGGGCCGACGCCACGAAGCTCACCGCGTTGACCACGCACGCCACCAACGGCCCGAGCGCCTGCAGCAGCCAGCCACCCGCGGCCGGTCCCGTCAGTGTCGCCGCGGCGTCCGAGCCTTCCACCAAACCGTTGGCGCGCATCAGGTCTCGATCTGCGACAAGGCTGGGTAGGTAGCTGCTCGCCGCCGCGTGGAATACCGCGTCGCCGACCCCGGTGACCAGCGCGAGCAGCACCAGCGGCACCCACCGAGCCCCGCCGAACAGCACCTCGGCACCGATAGCGACGAACGCGACGGCCCGGACGACGTCCGCAGACACCATCAGGCTCTTGCGTTCTCGGCGATCCACCACGGCACCGACGTGCAGCGCGGCCAGGACTTGCGGCAGTTGCGCCGCCGCGCCGACGAACCCCGCCGTGACCGCGGACCCGGACGCCGCGAGCACGGCCAGCGGCAGCACAACGTCGGTGACACGGTCACCGAGGATGCTCAGCGCCCGTGCGGCGAGGAAATACGGCAGCGGTTTTCGCATACCCGTCCGTCTGCTCTTGCGCGCATCGAGTGAGCGAAGTCCAGGTCTGCGCGTGGCGTCGAATGCGTCTGCCGCACACCCGACAAACGGGTATGCGGCAGACGCGGAACAACTCTCAGCGGACGAAGGTCGACGCCCGGTCGGCGAGATCGAGCAGCATCTGCGGGAAGATGCCGAGAACGACGGTTGCGCCGGCACCGAAGGTGACGACCGTGGTGGTGAGGAACGGGGCGACCACGACGGGCGCGTCCGTGGGTGGGTCGGTGAAGAACATCAGGACGATGACCCGGATGTAGAAGAAAGCGGCGATGGCGCTGCAGATGACGCCGACGATCACCAGGAAGGAGGCGTCGCCTGCGGCCGCGGCTTCGAAAACGGCGAACTTGCTGACGAATCCACTGGTCAACGGCAGACCGGCGAAGGAGAGCAGGAACAGGGCGAAGACGCTGGCGAGCCAGGGGGAGCGGCGGCCGAGACCGGCCCATTGGGACAGAGTGGTGGCTTCGTCGCCCGCGGCGTCCCGGACGAGGCTGACGACGGCGAACGCGCCGACGGTGCCGAGACCGTAGGCCACCAGGTAGAACAGGATGGCCGAGACGCCCTTGTCGTTGGCGGCGACCAGACCGGTCAGGATGAAACCGGCGTGAGCCACCGACGAATACGCGAGCATCCGCTTGACGTCGGTCTGCGTGATCGCCATGACGGCGCCGACGGCCATGGTGGCGATGGCGATGGCGGCGAGCACCGGGCGCCAGTCGTCGCGCAGTCCGGGCACCGCGATCTGCAGCACCCGCAACAACGCACCGACTGCCGCGATCTTGGTAGCGGCGGCCATGAACGCGGTAATCGGTGTCGGCGCACCCTGATACACGTCGGGCACCCACGACTGGAACGGCACCGTGCCGATCTTGAACAGCAGCCCTACCGCGAGCATCGCCACGCCGAGCAGCGCGAGCAGCGCGTTATCCGGGTGCTCGGCGATGGCATCGGCGATCCCGGCCAACTGCACCGTGCCCGCCTGCCCGTACAGCAGCGCGACACCGTAGAGGAAGAACGCCGACGAGAACGCGCCGAGCAGGAAGTACTTCAGCGCCGCTTCCTGGGACAGCAGCCGCTTGCGCCGGGCCAGCCCGCACAGCAGATACAGCGGCAGCGACAGCACCTCGAGCGCGACGAACATGGTGAGCAGATCATTCGACGCGGGGAACAGCAGCAGCCCGCCGACCGCGAGCAGCGTCAGCGGGAACACCTCGGTGGTCGCGATTCCGGCCCGCAGCGCGGTCCGCTCCATCGCGCTCCCCGGCACCGAAGACGCCTGCGGGGTAAAGGCATCGACCCCGCGTCCGAGCGTCGCCGCGGCCACACTCCAGGTGCCGGGGCCGCTGCGCGCCTCGACCCGCGGTTCGGCGCCGCGCTCGGCCATGAACAGCACCCCGAGGATCGCCACCACCAGGATGGTGCCCTGCAGGAACAGCGTGACCCCGTCGACGGCGACCGCGCCGACCATCGCGGTGCCCTCGCGCCCGGCGAGCAGCACCACCGCGACCAGCGCGGCCACCAGACCGGCGAGGCTCAGCAGCAGCTGCGTGCCGAACCGGAACCGCCGACCCATGAACGCCTCGACCAGCACGCTGATCACACCGGCACCGAGGATGATCAGCATCGGTGAAAGCAGGCTGTATTCGATGCTCGGAGCCGGAATCGTCGCGGCGAGGGTTGTTCCGTAGTCCAAGGAAGTCACTTAGGCCGTCCTCGAGAAGGTGATCATCGTGGCGAGCAGACCCGCGACGACGAGAGCGATGGCGACGCGAACACTGATGCGACTCATTTGTGGACACCTCCGGAATGTTCGGCCTTACCCGCCTCGGGCAGCGTGGGCACCGCGGGCGCGGGATCGTGCTTGCCGATAGTGACCAAAGTCTGGCTCACCGCGGGATTGATGAAGTCCAGGATCGGTTTCGGATAGACGCCGAAGAACAGCAGCGCCGCGATCAACGGCACCACCACCGCGAGTTCGCGGGGCACCAGATCGTGGATGTGTTCGTTGCCCTCCTTGACCGGGCCGGTCATCATCCGCTGGTAGAGCCACAGCACGTACAGCGCCGCGAGCACCAGCGCACCGGTCGCGACGATCGCGGCGAACTGGTAGCGGCTGAAGGTGCCGACCAGCACCAGGAATTCGCTGATGAACGGCGCGAGCCCGGGCAGCGACAGGGTGGCAAGACCCGCGATGAAGAAGCTGCCCGCCATGACCGGCGCCACCTTCTGCACGCCGCCGAAGTCGGCGATGAGCCGAGTACCGCGGCGCGACACCAGAAATCCGGCGATCAGGAACAGCGCGGCGGTGGAGATGCCGTGGTTGATCATGTACAGCGTCGCACCGGTCTGCCCCTGACTGGTCATCGCGAAGATGCCGAGGATGATGAACCCGAAGTGGGAGATCGAGGTGTAGGCGATCAACCGCATCACGTCGGTCTGCCCGATGGCAAGCAGCGCACCGTAGATGATGCCGATCACCGCGAGGGTGATCACCAGTGGCGCATAGGTACTCGACGCGTCGGGGAACAGCATCAGGCAGTAGCGCAGCATGCCGAAGGTGCCGACCTTGTCGACCACCGCCATCATCAGCACCGCGCTCGACGGGGTCGCGGCGACGGCGGCGTCGGGCAGCCAGGTGTGCAGCGGCCACAGCGGCGCCTTCACCGCGAAGGCGAACATGAAGCCGAGGAACAGCGCGTTGAGCACCGCGGGTGCGGCGCCGAGCTGTCCGGAGTTGGCGGCGGCGACCACCGTGCGGAAGTCGAAGGTGCCCGCCGAGTCCGCGCCGAGTCCGTTGCGCGCGGTGACCACGTACAACCCGATCACCGCGGCCAGCATGATCAGCCCGCCGAACAGGTTGTACAGCAGGAACTTCACCGCCGCGCGCGAGCGCTGCTGGCGCAACTCCACATTCGCCGACCGCGGTCCGAAGCCACCGATGAGGAAGTACATCGGGATCAGCATGGCCTCGAAGAACACGTAGAACAGCAGAATGTCGAGCGAGACAAAGGAGATCAGCACCATCGCCTCGACCAGCAGCGTCAGCGCGACGTAGGTGTGCGACACCCGCCGCCCGCTGCCGACCTCGCGCTCGTCGTGCCAGCCCGCCAGCATCAGCAGCGGCACCAGCGCGGTGGTGAGCAGCACCAGCACCAGCGCGATCCCGTCGACGCCGACGGTGTATCCGGCGCCGAAGGCCGGTATCCACTCGTGGTCCTCGACGAACTGGTACTGCTCGCCACCGGGTTCGAAGCGCACCGCGAGCACGACGGCGAACGCCAGCACCGCGATCGATACCACCAGCGCGACCCAGCGCGCGAGCAGTCGTTGCGCGGCGGGCAGCGCCAGTACGACGACCGCGCCGATGACAGGCGCCAACCACAACGTGGTCAACCAGGGAAAGTCCTTCACCACAACCTCACCGCCAGCAGGGCGGCAGCCACCAGGGCCGCGCCGGTGAACATGGACAGGGCATACGACCGCACGAATCCGGTCTGTACCCGCCGGATTCGAGCGGACAGACCACCGATCAGCGCGGCCGTCCCGTTGACGATCCCGTCGATGCCCCGGTTGTCGAGGAACACCAGCGCACGGGTCAGATAGCTGCCCGGACGCATGAAGGCCGCCTCGTTGACCGCGTCACCGTAGAGGTCCTTGCGGGCCGCGACGGTCAATGCGGAGACGGCGGCCGGTGCGCGCTCGGGGATGTCGCGCTGCGCGTACTGGTAGTAGGCGATGCCGACACCGACCGCGACCACGGTCAGCGCGAGCGCGGTCACGACAGCCGCCGGCACGACATGCTCGCCGTGATGCACGCCGACAACCGGCGCGAGCCAGTTCTGCAGCGAGGCACCGAACGCGAACAGCGCACCCGCGGCGACCGATCCGATGGCGAGCAGGATCATCGGCCCGGTCATCACCGCGGGCGCTTCGTGCGGATGGGTGTCGGGCTTCCAGCGGCGTTCACCGAAGAACGTCATGATCATCACCCGCGTCATGTAGAACGCGGTGATCCCGGCACCGAGCAACGTCACCGTGCCGAGCACCAGACCGCTGACGCCGCCCTGGTTGAACGCCACCTCGATGATCTTGTCCTTGGAGAAGAACCCGGCGAACGGCGGCACACCGATGATGGCGAGGTAGCCGAGCCCGAAGGTGACATAGGTGATCGGCAGTAGTTTGCGCAGTCCGCCGTAGCGGCGCATGTCGGTCTCGTCGTCCATCGCGTGCATCACCGAACCGGCCCCGAGGAACAGCCCGGCCTTGAAGAACCCGTGCGTGAGCAGATGCATGATGGCGAAGGCGTACCCTGCCGGGCCGAGGCCCGCGGCCAGCACCATGTAACCGATCTGGCTCATGGTCGAGGCGGCGAGGGCCTTCTTGATGTCGTCCTTGGCGCAGCCGACGATCGCGCCGAACAGCAGCGTCACCGCGCCGACGAGCACGACGCCGAGCCGCGCGTCCGGTGCCAGGTCGAAGATCGGACCCGACCGCGCGATCAGGTACACACCCGCGGTGACCATGGTGGCCGCGTGGATGAGCGCCGACACCGGGGTCGGGCCCTCCATCGCGTCCCCGAGCCAGGATTGCAGCGGCACCTGCGCGGACTTACCGCACGCGGCGAGCAGCAGCAGCAACCCGATTGCGGTGAGCGTGCCCTCTCCGGCCTGCGGCGCGCCCGCGAACACGTCGGTGAAGTTGATCGACCCGAACGTGGAGAACATGACGAACATGGCGATCGCCAGCCCCATGTCACCGACCCGGTTGACCACGAACGCCTTCTTGGCCGCGGTGGCCGCCGATGGCTTGTGGTGCCAGAACCCGATCAGCAGGTAGGACGCCAAACCGACGCCTTCCCAGCCGAGGTAGAGCACCAGGTAGTTGTTCGCCAGCACCAGCAGCAGCATGGCCGCCAGGAACAGGTTGAGGTAGCCGAAGAATCGGCGCCGTCCCGGGTCGTGGCTCATGTAGCCGATGGAGTAGAGGTGGATCAGCGAGCCGACGCCGGTGATCAGCAGCGCGAAACACATGGACAGCTGGTCGAGTTGGAGGCTGAAGTCGGCTTGCAGCCCGGCCACCGGCACCCAGCTGAACAGGTCGGTGTGGATGCCGCGCTGGTCGGTGTCGCGGCCGAGCATGTCGAAGAAGCCGATCCCGGCGACCACGAAGGCGGCCAGCGCCAGCGCGGTGCCGAGCAGGTGGCCCCATTTGTCGCTGAAACGGCCGGTGAGCAGAAGGAATATCGCACCTGCGAGCGGCAGGGCGGGCATGAGCCAGAGCGTCGCTGTACCCATATCAGAACTTCAACAGGTTGGCGTCGTCGACCGAGGTCGAGCGGCGGGCGCGGAAGATGGTCATGATGATGGCAAGCCCGACAACGACTTCGGCCGCAGCGACCACCATGGTGAAGAACGCGAACACCTGACCGTCCAGGTTCGCGTGCAACCTGGCGAAGGTGACGAACGCGAGGTTCACCGCGTTGAGCATCAGCTCGATGCACATGAACACCACGATGGCGTTGCGCCGCAGCAGCACGCCGGCCGCGCCGATCGTGAACAGCAGGGCGGACAGGAACAGGTAGTTCTGGGGATTCACCGGTTGCCTTCCTCGTCGCGCTGGTTCTCGGTCGCGACCGAGGTAGCGGGTGCTTCGGTCGCGGACGCGACCGCGTTGCCGGGTGCCGCGGTCGTCGACGCGGCCGGCGTGACGGCCGCCTCGGCGAGCGCCCTGGTCCGGCGGTGCCGCAGGATGGTGCTGACCGAGAGTTCCTCGAAGGAGCCGTCGGGCAGCCTGGCCGGAATGTCGACCGCGTTGTGCCTGGCGTAGACGCCCGGCGTCGGCAGTGGGGTGGCCCGGTGGCCTGCCTCGCGGAACCGGCGCACCGACATCTCGCGCTGCCCGATCCGCGGCCCGAACTGTTCGCGGTGCGCGAGCACCATCGCGCCGATGGTCGCGGTGATCAGCAGCGCGCCGGTGAGCTCGAAGGCCCACACGTAGCGCACGAAGATCAGTTCGGCCAGTTCGCCGATCACGTCGCGGCCCGCGAAACCGGTTGCCGGGAAGCTGATCTCGGATTCCCGGATGCCGCGGGCGATACCGCTGATCAACAGCATGCCGAAGCCGACGCCGACCGCCGCCGCGGCGAGCTGCTGCCCGCGCAGGTTCTCTTTCAGCGATTCGGCGGAGTCGACACCGACCAGCATCAGCACGAACAGGAACAGCATCATGACCGCGCCGGTGTAGACGACGATCTGCACGACGCCGAGAAACAGTGCGTCCTGGGCCATGTAGAACACGGCGAGCACGATCATGGTGGCGGCCAGGCAGATCGCCGAGTGCACGGCCTTGCGGGCGAACACCATGCCGAGTGCGCCGACCACGGCCAGCGGCGCGAGCACCCAGAAGTTCACCGCCTCGCCGGTCCCGGTCCGGGTGAGTGGCTCGGCGGCCACAATCAGTGCGTTCACCGCGACCCTCCTTCCACGCCCACCGCGGCGGGCTCCTTCGGGCTCTCGGGCTCGGCTGATCCGTTGCCGCCGTTGGTTTCCTGCGCACTACCGGGCACATTGCCGCGGTAGTAGTCGCCCTCGTCGGCCCCGGGGTACATGGCGTGCGGCGGGGCGGACATGCCCGGCTGCAGCGGCACCAGCAGCCGGTCCTTCTCGTAGATCAGGCCCGCGCGGTTGTCGTCGGTCATCTCGTAGTCGTTGGTCATGGTCAACGCGCGCGTCGGGCACGCCTCGATGCACAGCCCGCAACCGATGCAGCGCAGGTAATTGATCTGGTAGACCTGCCCGTACCGTTCACCCGGCGAGAAGCGTTCGGTCTCGGTGTTGTCCGCGCCTTCGACGTAGATCGCGTCGGCGGGGCAGGCCCAGGCGCACAGCTCGCAGCCGATGCACTTCTCCAGCCCGTCCGGGTGCCGGTTGAGCTGATGGCGCCCGTGGTAGCGCGGCGCGGTCGGCACCTTCTGCTCCGGATAGAACTCGGTGTTCGGCTTCTTGAACATGGTCGCCGCGGTCACCGCGAACCCGGCCAGCGGGTCGAAGAGTCCCGACTTGGCCACCTCGCGGGGACGGTCGGGCAGCGGCGGTGTCGGGAAGCCGAGGAACACCGCGGAATCCGCGGTCGGGGCGGCCGGGACCGGCTCGGCGGGCGGCGGGGCGCCACCCTTGCGCCCGGCCCGCAGGAACATCCACACCATCAGCCCGGAGACCAGCAGGCCGCCGATGACGAGCGCCGGCGTCTGGATCTCGTAGCCCTCCGCCTGCAGCACGCGAGCGGTGGCGACCAGCATCACCCAGAGCAGCGAAGCCGGAATGAGCAGCTTCCAGCCGAGGTTCATGAACTGGTCGTAGCGCAGGCGCGGCAGCGTGCCGCGCAGCCAGATGAACACGAACAGGAACATCCAGACCTTGGCGGTGAACCACAGCACCGGCCACCAGCCGCTGTTCGCGCCGTCCCACATGTTCAACGGCCACGGCGCGTGCCAGCCACCCAGGAACAGGGTGGTGGCCAGCGCGGAAACCGTTGCCATGTTGATGTATTCGGCCATCATGAACATGGCGAACTTCAGCGAGGAGTACTCGGTGTGGAAGCCGCCGACCAGCTCACCCTCGGCCTCGGGCAGGTCGAACGGAGCCCGGTTGGTCTCGCCGACCATGGACACGCAGTAGATCAGGAACGACGGCAGCAGCAGGAAGACGTACCAGGTGCCGTCCTGTGCGGCCACGATGCCCGAGGTGGACATGGTGCCGGTGAGCAGGAACACGGTGGCGAAGCACAGTGCCATCGCGATCTCATAGGAGATCACCTGCGCGGTCGAGCGCAGTCCGCCGAGCAGCGGGTAGGTGGAACCCGACGACCACCCGGCGAGCACGATCCCGTACACGCCGATCGAGGTGATCGCCAGAATGTAGAGCACCGCCACCGGCAGATCGGTGAGCTGCAACGCGGTCTGGTGCCCGAAGACCGAGACCTCCGGGCCGAACGGGATCACCGCGAACGCCATTACGGCCGGGATCAGCGAGATGATCGGCGCCATGATGAAGACCGGCTTGTCCACGATGGCCGGGATGATGTCTTCCTTGAGCGCCATCTTCACGCCGTCGGCGATGCTCTGCAGCATGCCGTACGGGCCGATCCGGTTCGGGCCGATGCGCATCTGCATGCGCGCCACGATCTTTCGCTCCGCGACCACCGCGATCATCGGGGTGAGCAACAGGAACACGAAGATGGCGAGAGACTTTCCGATCACGAGCCAGAGTGGGTCGTGGCCGAACAAGGAGAGATCACTCATGCCGGTGCTCCTTCATCCTGTCGTCGGCGCGCCGCAGCGCCACGATGCCGCCGGGCTGGGTGGCCAACTGTTCGGCGATCGAGCTGCCCGGTGAGTGGTGCGGCAGCCAGACCACCCGGTCGGGCAGGTCGGTGATCACCAGCGGCAGCGTGACGGTGCCGTGCTCGCTGGCGACGGTCACGTGATCGTCGGTGGCGGCGCCGATTTCGGCGGCCGTCGCGGGGGACAGCCGGGCCACCGGGGTACGGGCGATGCCCGCCAGATTGGGTTCGCCCTCTTGCAGGCGGCCCAGGTCGAGCAGCATGCGCCAGCTGGCCAGCACCGCGGTGCCGGGTCCCGGCTGGGTCAGCGGGTGCGGACGGTGCGCGGGCGCCGCGACGGGGGCGCCGTCCCAGGCGCCGAGTTCGGCGAGTTCGGCGCGGGCCGCTTCGGTGTTCGGCAGGCCGAGGCGCACCTTCATCTCGTCGGCGATCGCTTGCAGCACGCGCTGATCCGACAGCGGGGCGGGCTGGCGGCGCACCATGTCGTCGCCGAGTGCGGCGGCGAACGGGCGTGGCCTGCCCTCCCAGGTGCGGAAGGTGCCGGACTTCTCCATCGCGGTGGCGACCGGGAACACGACGTCGGCCCGGTCGGTGACCGCGCTGTGCCGCTGTTCCAGGCTGACCACGAACCGGGCGGCATCGATGGCCGCCAGCGCGCCGCGCGGGTCCGGCAGGTCGGCGACGTCGACGCCGCCGATCACCAGTGCGCCGAGACCGGGTGCGGCCTCCAGGATGGCTGCGGTATCGCGCCCGGCCGTGACCGGCAGATCCGGCACGTTCCACACGGTCCGAACCTGTTGGCGGGCCGAGGGATCCACCACCGGACGACCACCCGGCAGCAGGCCGGGCAGCGCACCGGCCTCGACCGCGCCACGCTCACCGGCCCGGCGCGGCACCCAGGCCAGCGCGGCACCGGTCTCGTCGGCGAGCCGGACCGCGGCCGAGAGCGCACCGGCGATGCCCGCCATCCGCTCACCGACCATGATCACCGCGCCCGGTTCGCGCAGCAGGCGCCCGACATCGGCGATCTGGGTGGGATCGGCGCCGGGCGTCGCGGTGTCGCCGCTGCGGATGGCGTCGAGCAGATGCGGCTCGGCACCCGGCATGGCTTGCATCAGCTTGCCCGACATCCGATCCAGCCCACGGGAGGAGTACGGCGCGAGGGAGTAGATCGGCATGCGACGCTTGCGCGCGGTCTTGCGCAGCCGCAGATACACGATCGGTGACTCTTCCTCCGGCTCGAACCCGACGAGCAGGACGATCGGCGCGGTCTCCAGGTTCTCGTAGCTGACGGTCATGCCCTGGCCCGCGACACGCGCGGCGAGGAAGTCGGCCTCCTCGGCCGAGTGCTCCCTGGCCCGGAAGTCGACGTCGTTGGTGCCCAACGCGATTCGCGCGAACTTGGCGTAGGTGTAGGCGTCCTCTTCGGTGACCCGCCCACCCACCAGCACGCCCGCGCTGCCGAACGCGGCCGCCAGCCCCTCCGCGGCCGCGGCGAGCGCCTCGGACCAGGAGGCGGGCGCCAGCTTGCCGTCCCAGCCGCGGACCAGCGGCGTGGTGAGGCGGTCGCGTTCGGTCGCGTAGGCGAAGGCCCAGCGTCCCTTGTCGCAGTTCCATTCCTCGTTGACCTGCGGATCGTCGCCGGCCAACCGGCGAAGCACCTTGCCGCGGCGGTGGTCGGTGCGCTGCGCGCACCCGGACGCGCAGTGCTCACACACATTCGGGCTGGAGACCAGATCGAACGGGCGGGCGCGGAACCGGTAGCTGGTGCCGGTCAGCGCGCCGACCGGGCAGATCTGCACGGTGTTGCCGGAGAAGTAGGAATCCAGCGGCTCGGCCTGTCCGGTGCCGACCTGTTGCAGCGCACCGCGTTCCAGCAGTTCGATGAACGGGTCACCGGCGACCTGCTGGGAGAAACGGGTGCAGCGCGCGCACAGCACGCAGCGTTCCCGGTCCAGCAGCACCGCGGTGGACAGCGGAATCGGCTTGGGGTAGGTGCGCTTTTCGCCCTCGAAACGGGACTCGGCGCGGCCGGTGGACATCGCCTGGTTCTGCAGCGGGCATTCACCGCCCTTGTCGCAGACCGGGCAGTCGAGCGGGTGGTTAATGAGCAGCAGCTCCATCACACCCTCTTGCGCCTTGTCGGCCACCGCGGAGGTGAGCTGGGTGCGCACCACCATGCCGTCGGTGACGGTCATGGTGCACGACGCGACCGGCTTGCGCTGGCCCTCGACCTCGACGATGCACTGGCGGCAGGCCCCGACCGGGTCGAGCAGCGGGTGGTCGCAGAAGCGCGGAATCTGGATGCCGATCAGCTCGGCGGCCCGGATCACCAGCGTGCCCGCGGGCACACTCACCGTCGTGTCGTCGATGGTGACGCTGACCAGATCGGCGGGGACGACCCCGCTGGCGTTCGTGTTCACCGTGGCGGTCATCGCACTCCTTCCGTTTCTCGAAGATCCGCGCCTTCGTCTCTGGCCCACGCGGTGCAGCGCGCCGGATCGAACGGACACCCCTGCCCGAGGTGAGCGACGTACTCGTCGCGGAAGTACTTCAGCGACGAGACAATCGGGCTCGCCGCACCGTCGCCGAGCGCGCAGAACGACTTGCCGTTGATGGTGTCGCTGATGTCGAGCAGCTTGTCCAGGTCGGCTTCGGTGCCGCGCCCCGATTCGATCCGCTGCAACAGTTGGACCAGCCAGTACGTGCCTTCCCGGCACGGCGTGCACTTGCCGCAGGATTCGTGCATGTAGAACTCGGTCCAGCGCAGCACCGCGCGTACCACGCAGGTGGTGTCGTCGAAGATCTGTAAGGCCTTGGTGCCCAACATGGATCCGGCGGCGGCGACGCCCTCGTAGTCGAGCGGCACGTCGAGGTGGGCGTCGGTGAACAGCGGGGTGGACGAGCCACCGGGCGTCCAGAACTTCACCGTGTGCCCCTCGCGAACGCCGCCGGCGTAGCCGAGCAGCTCCCGCAGGGTGACCCCGAGCGGCGCCTCGTACTGGCCGGGCCGCTTGACGTGCCCCGACAGCGAGTACAGCGTGAAGCCGGGGGACTTCTCGGTGCCCATCGAGCGGAACCAGGCGGTGCCGTTGAGGATGATCGGCGGCACGCTGGCGATGGACTCCACGTTGTTCACCACGGTCGGGCAGGCGTAGAGACCCGCGACGGCGGGGAACGGCGGACGCAGCCGGGGCTGCCCGCGACGACCCTCGAGCGAGTCGAGCAGCGCGGTCTCCTCACCGCAGATGTAGGCGCCCGCGCCTGCGTGCACGATGAGTTCGAGGTCGTAGCCGGAGCCAAGGATGTTGCGGCCGAGGAAGCCTGCCTCGTAGGCCTGCGCGACGGCGGCATGCAGCCTGCGCAGCACCGGCACCACTTCACCGCGCAGGTAGATGAACGCGTGTGCCGCGCGGATGGCGTAGGAGCCGATGATGATGCCCTCGATCAGCGCGTGCGGGCTCGACAACATCAACGGAATGTCTTTGCAGGTACCGGGTTCGGACTCGTCGGCATTGACCACCATGTAGTGCGGTTTGCTGACGCCGTCCGGGCCCGCGCCCTGCGGGATGAAGCTCCACTTCATGCCCGTCGGGAAGCCCGCGCCGCCGCGGCCGCGCAGCCCCGCGTCCTTGACGGTCTGGATGACCTGGTCCGGCTCCATCGACAGCGCCTTGCGCAGCGCCTGGTAGCCGTCGTGGCGACGGTAGGTGTCCATCGTCCACGACTGCGGGTCATCCCAGTACCTGGTGAGTACGGGAGTCAGTGTCATCTCAGGCGCCCTCCGAATTCTGTTGCGGCGCTGCGCTTTCAGCGTTTTCCCTGGCGACCCGGAGTCCGGCCAGGGTGGCCTCGCCCGCCGCGCCGTCGAGCACGCCGGGGCGCTCGTCGGGGAAGCCGGCGAGGATGCGCGCGGTCTCCTTGAACGTGCACAGCGGCGCACCGCGGGTCGGCGTCATCTGCTGACCCGCGCGCAGCGAATCCACCAGGGCCCGAGCCGATTCCGGGGTCTGGTTGTCGAAGAACTCCCAGTTGACCATGACCACCGGGGCGAAATCGCAGGCCGCGTTGCATTCGATGTGCTCGAGGGTGACCTTCCCGTCGGCGGTGGTGTCGCCGTGGCCGATGCCGAGATGCCGCTCCAGCGTGGCGAGGATGGCGTCGCCGCCCATCACCGCGCACAGCGTGTTGGTGCACACGCCGACGTGGTAGTCGCCGGTCGGGGTGCGCCGGTACATCGAGTAGAAGGTGGCCACCGCAGTGACCTCGGCGCCGGTCAAACCAAGTTGGTCGGCGCAGAAGTCGATGCCGGTGCCGGTGACGCAGCCCTCCTCGGCCTGCACCAGGTGCAGCAGCGGCAGCAACGCCGACCGCGGCTCCGGGTAGCGCGCGATGATCTCCTTGGCATCCAGCTCCAGCCGTTCGCGCACGAACGGCTGATACGGCTCGGGCCGGGTGGTGAGCCGCAGCAGGATTGCGGTGCCGGTGTCCGCCGGTATGCGGTCGATACTCATGACTGCTCCTCGCTGGCGATGGCGCGCTCGCTCATCGGTCCACTCCGCCCATGACCGGGTCGATGCTGGCGACCGCGGCGATCACGTCGGCGACCATGCCGCCCTCGCACGTCGCCGCCACCGCTTGCAGATTGGTGAAGGAGGGATCGCGGTAGTGCACCCGGTAGGGCCGGGTGCCGCCGTCGCTGACCATGTGCACGCCGAGCTCGCCGCGCGGTGACTCGACGGCGGCGTACACCTGACCGGCCGGCACCCGGATACCCTCGGTGACCAGCTTGAAGTGGTGGATGAGGCCCTCCATGGACGTGCCCATGATCTTGCCGATGTGCTTGGGGGAGTTGCCGAGTCCGTCCGGGCCGAGTTGCAGGTCGGCGGGCCAGGCGATCTTCTTGTCGTCGACCATCACCGGGCCGGGGCGCAGCTTGTCCAAGCACTGCTCGACGATCTTGAGCGACTCCTTCATCTCGTCCACCCGGATCACGTAGCGGCCGTAGCAGTCACAGCCCGTGGTGGTGGGGATGTCGAACTCGTAGTTCTCGTAACCGCAGTACGGCTGCGACTTGCGCAGGTCGTGCGGCAGGCCGGTGGCGCGCAGTACCGGGCCGGTGATCCCGAGGGCCATGCAGCCCTGCAGGTTCAGGTAGCCGATGTCCTGGGTGCGGGCCTTCCAGATCGGGTTCGAGGTGAGCAGCTGCTCCATGTCGCGCAACCGCTTCGGCATCAAATCCAGCAGTTCCCGGACTTTGCTGACGCCGTCGTCGGGCAGGTCCTGGGCCAGGCCGCCCGGCCGGATGTAGGCGTGGTTCATCCGCAGACCGGTGATGGTCTCGAAGACGTCGAGGATCAGTTCGCGTTCCCGGAAACCGAACAGCATCGGAGTGAGCGCGCCGAGCTCCATGCCGCCGGTGGCCAGCGCCACCAGGTGCGAGGAGATCCGGTTCAGCTCCATCAGCATCACCCGAATGATGTTGACCCGCTCCGGGATCGCGTCGGTGATGTCGAGCAGCTTCTCCACGGCCAGGCAGTACGCCGTCTCGTTGAAGAACGGCGACAGGTAGTCCATCCGGGTGACGAAGGTGACGCCCTGGGTCCAGTTGCGGAACTCCAGGTTCTTCTCGATGCCGGTGTGCAGGTAGCCGATGCCGCAGCGCGCCTCGGTGACGGTCTCGCCCTCGATCTCGAGGATGAGCCGCAGCACGCCGTGCGTGGACGGGTGCTGCGGGCCCATGTTGACGACGATGCGTTCCTCGCCCGCGCCGCGCAGGGAGTCGGCGACCTCTTCCCAGTCCTGGCCGGCGACGGTGACCACAGTCGGTTCCGGCCCAGCGTCGCCTGCGACGTCGGGCCGGGTGTCTGTCTCGTTCAGCCCACCCGTCGCCCGGCCGCCACCCCTCACGGAATCGCTTCGCGATGCACTCATTAGTTGTAAGCCCTCCGCTCGTCGGGCGGCGGTATCCGCGCGCCCTTGTACTCGACCGGGATCCCGCCGAGCGGGTAGTCCTTGCGCTGGGGGTGGCCGTTCCAGTCGTCGGGCATCAGGATTCGAGTGAGCGAGGGGTGCCCGTCGAAGAGAATGCCGAAGAAGTCGTAGGTTTCCCGCTCGTGCCAGTCGGTGGTCGGGTACACCCCGAACAGCGAGGGAATGTGCGGGTCGGCGTCGGGGGCGGACACCTCGACGCGCAGCCTGCGGTTGTGCGTGATCGACATGAGCGGGTACACCGCGTGCAGTTCGCGGCCCGCGTCCTCGGGGTAGTGCACGCCGCTGACACCGAGGCACAGCTCGAAACGCAGTGCGGGATGGTCACGCAACACCTGGGCGACGGTCACCAGGTGCTCACGGTGCACGTGCAGGGTGAGTTCGCCGCGGAAGACGACGATCTTCTCCAGCACGGTCTCGAGCCGGGTGCCCGCCGCGTCGAGTGCGCCGCGCAAGGCGTCGACGATCTCGTCGAAGTAGCCGCCGTAGGGCGCCGGTGTGCTGCCTGGCAGGGTGACCGGGCGGACCAGTCCGCCGTAGCCGGAGGTGTCGCCGGTGCCGGTGACGCCGAACATGCCGCGGCGCACGCCGATCACCTCGGCGCCAGCGGCTTGCTGATCGTCCTCGCTGGGCAGCGTGCCCTCCGGCCCTGCCGTCGCCGCCGCGTCGATTTCGTCGTGCGCGGTGGTGGTGTTGTCGGGGGAGTCGAATGTCATCGCAGCAGACCCTCCATCCGGATGGTCGGGGTGGAGGCGAGCGCGGCTGCCTCGGCGGCTTTCACGGCCTCTTCGCGATTGACCCCCAGCGGCATCTCCTGAATCTTGGCGTGCAGTGCCAGAATCGCGTTCAGCAGCATCTCCGGGCGCGGCGGGCAGCCGGGCAGGTAGATGTCGACCGGCACCACGTGGTCCACGCCCTGCACGATGGCGTAGTTGTTGAACATGCCGCCCGAGGACGCGCACACACCCATGGCGAGCACCCATTTCGGCTCGGTCATCTGGTCGTAGACCTGGCGCAGCACCGGCGCCATCTTGTTGCTGACCCGGCCCGCGACGATCATCAGATCGGCCTGCCGCGGCGAGGCGCGGAACGCCTCCATGCCGAAGCGGGCGATGTCGAAACGGCCTGCGCCGGTGGCCATCATCTCGATGGCGCAGCAGGCCAGACCGAAGGTGGCGGGCCACAGCGAGCCCTTACGCAGATAACCGGCGAAATCCTCTACCGTGCTCAGCAGGAAACCGCTGGGCAGCTTTTCCTCTAACCCCATATCCGACTAACCTTCACTTCCACTCGTCGCCCGAACACGTTGCGCGGCAATCACTCCCAGCTGAGCCCACCGCGCCGCCATTCGTAGGCGTAAGCCACGGAGACGTTGAAGATGAACAACGCCATCGCGGCGAGACCGAAGAGACCGAGCGCATCGAAGTGGACTGCCCACGGGTAGAGGAACACGATCTCGATGTCGAAGATGATGAACAGCATGGCGGTGAGGTAGTACTTCACCGGAAAGCGTTGGCCGGTCACGTTTCCCGGGCCGCCCGCGATGGCGTGCGGTGTCGGTTCGATACCGCACTCGTACGCCTCGAGCTTGGCTCGGTTGTACCGTTTCGGGCCGACGAGGGCCGCCATGATGATGGTGAACACCGCGAACGCCGCAGCGACCGCGCCTAATACAAGAGTGGGCATCTCGATATTCACGACTGCACTTCCCCTCCTTGCCAGCTGGAGCCCGCGGATGGGTCGTCCGTTGCCGGACGGCAGCTTCCGAGGCGGGCTGACGTCGTTGTCCGCCTCGGCCAGACGCGCCTCATGGCCTGCTCGAGGCGGGTAGGGCTGGTACCCGCGCTCCTGTGAGCTAGGGCACAGCCTACAACTGATCGCTCTGAGTGCTCGAGGTTTGACTGCTGCGTTTGATCTAATTCGCGACGCCGATTTATGACTGAAACGGGGGTAATCCGGGGTCTTGTCACGTGACGTTGGTTGACCGGTCAGTCTGTGCTGCGAAAACGGCGTTGCCCGTGCGGATTTCGGCACTCGATGCACACTTGCGGGCGGTCGGCTTTCGCGACATTGCCGTGCCGATGCGCGCCGGTTTACCGCCGTCTGAGCGCCGGAACTCGCTCGGCTCCGGCGGCCACGTCCATCAGCGGGTGATTAATGTGCAGTCCGTATGAATGTCTGCGGCAAAGGGGGTACGAGCTCAGGCTGCCGAGCGGTTGCGCAGCACGCCGACGACCGCCTCGGTGAGCCGGATCGGGTCGATGGGATGTGCGACCGTGCCCTCCGCGCGCGACCACTTGGCCAGCCAGGCGTCGTCGGCGCGGCCGATGAGCACGAGTACCGGTGGGCAGTGCTCGATCTCGTCCTTGAGTTGCTTGGCGATGCCGAGCCCGCCGGTCGGCGCCGATTCCCCGTCGAGGATGGCCAGGTCGATGCCGCCCGCGTCCATGTGCTCGATCACCACGGGGCCGGTGGCCACTTCGAGGTAGTCGAACTCGGGTAGTTCCGGGTGCGGGTGTTTGCCCAGTGCCAGGATCACCTGGCGCCGGGTATCGGCGTCGTTGCTGTACACGAGGACCCGCAGTGAGTCAGCCACGAGCGCATGCTACTTCCGAAAGCCAGGCCGCCGTGGCAAGTTCGGTCAGATCCGATCCCGCGCGTCGCGCGCGCCGGAGTTCGGCGCGTGCACGGCACAACCGGTGTGCGGGCCTCGCGCGCTGTGTCACTCACCGGTCCGGGGGTGGGTGGATCGCAAGCTATCGGTAAGAACGGGCCGGTAGAGTGCCCGAAATGCGGGGAGATCTCACCCAGGACCTCGTCGAGACCGACGTGTGGGCCGATGAAATGTTGGACAGAGCCGGGATTCCGGTGGTGGACGTGCCGTTCGTGACGATCGGCAGTGGGATCGGCTCCTTCGTCACCTATGACACGTTACGGATCTTCGGGGTGCCCGCGCGGTCGATGGCGGTGCTCGGGCCGCAGGAACATCCGTGGGCGTCGTATGAGTACCTGACCCGGGTGTCGCAGATTCCGCGCGGCGAACGGTTGCGCAGTGATTCGGCGTCCGAGCCGGACAACATGTGGGGCTTCCCGTCCTACGCGGTGCGCGAGGCGATCGCGGACAAGTCGATCAAACCGCTGTGGAATGTGTTCGTGGAACCGATCTTCGCGAACTACTACACGCCGCGGGCGGGGCAGGCGTTCGTCGGGATGGAGCGGGAGTTCCACCGCATCGGCTATGCGAGCTCGTTGCACCGCGGGCAGGTTCGCATGGTGCGCAAGCGGCACGGTGGCGGTTACTTCACGATCCTCACCCCGGCCGCGGGTTCCACGCCGACCAAGCGGGTGGCGTTTCGCAGTACGTATGTGCATGTGGCCGTGGGGTATCCAGGGCTCAAATTGCTGCCGGATCTGCAGGAGTATCGGGAAACGCATCGCGACCCGACCCGGGTGGTGAACGCGTACGAGCCGCACGAGCACGTCTATCAGGCGTTGCAGCGCAGGCCGGGGACCGTGCTGATTCGCGGTAGCGGGATCGTCGCCAGCCGGGTGTTGCAGCGGCTCATCGACGACCGGGACCGGATGCGGCTGAACACGCAGATCCTGCATCTTTTCCGCACCTATGTCGCCAAGTCGCACGGCAAGAATGTGTTCAACCGGCGCAAGGGCGCCGACGGCTGGGCGTATCAGGGGTTCAACTATCCGAAGTCGGTGTGGGGCGGGCAGCTCAAGCAGAAGATGCGCACCCTGCAAGGTGAGCAGCGGGCGGCCGCGTATCAGGAGATCTCGGGGACGAACACGCCGATCCGGCACCTGTGGCGGGAGCAGTTGCGCCGCGGGCGCAAGCAGGGGTGGTATCAGGTGATGGCCGGGACCATGCGCGCGCCACGACCCGCGGTCGGACGGCAGGGTGTGGTCGCCACGATCATTCCGGACCCCACCGCGGAGCTGCCGGTGCCGCCGCCGACGCAGCCGTTCGACACGACGGTCGATTACATCATCGACTGCACCGGACTCGAGGCCGATATCCGTGAGCATCGGTTGCTGGCGGACCTGCTGGACCACGCCGGCGCAGGGCGTAATCCAGTCGGGCGGCTGGACGTGGACACCACCTTCGAACTGATCGGCACCCGCAGTGGCACCGGGCGCATCTATGCCTCCGGTAGCGCGACGCTCGGTGGGCCGTTCGTCGGGGTGGACACCTTCCTCGGCCTGCAGATCGCCGCGCAGGAGATCGCGGACGATCTTGCGGCGCTCGGGTTCTGCAAGCGAATGGGTCCGCTGCGCTCCACGAGCCAGTGGTGGGCCTGGGTCATGAACAAGAGGATCTGATGCTGCCGACGTTGAACGGGCGAATCCAGACCCGGGTGCTCGCGCTGAGCGTGATCGGGTTTTTCGTCGCGCTGATCATCACCCCGCTACTGCCTACCGGATCGCTGAGTCTCGGGCACGCCTACCGGGTGACGCTATCGATCCTGCTCGGCACCGTTCTGGTCGGGGTGCTGTGGGAGTTGCTCTACCATTTCTTGCAACAGTTCCGCTGGGAAAAGGACTGGCCGACGCTGTTCGGTTTTCTCACCATGGTCAACGAGGGGGCGCTCATGTGGGTGCTCGTCCGGTATACGACCATCGTGCTGCCCGAGTCGCTGCGTCCGTCGCTGACCGCGTTCCTGATCCAGTTCATCCTCACCTGGATCGTGTTCTGGCTGATCGTGAACGGGCCGATGCGCGTGGTGTTCCATCGGTGGCGATTCCAGGGCGGCAGGTTCGTGTGAGCAGGCAGATCGAGGTTCTTCCCGGCCACCACCTGGTGGCGAGTAGCGGGGGTGTGGTCGTGCTGGTCGCGCACCGGGACGCGGGTGCGGTGCGCGCGGATTCGGTGGCGGCGCGGGCGATGACGGCCTTGCTCGGGATCGTGCGGCAGGCGAGCTCCAACGAGCCGCGGCGCAGCGGGCGGACGGTGGCGCGGTTGGCCACCAACTGGTTGATGGGGTTGGAGAACGGGGATGAGGAAGCGGTCGAGTTCGGGGTGATCACGCCGGGAGACGGTGGGGTCGCGGTGTTTCTGCACGGCGGGGTGACGGCGGTGCTGAGTGGGGTGGAGCGGTCGGAGACCTTGCGGGGACGGGAGGCAGGGTTCACTGTCGACCGGGTGGTGACACCCGCGCCGGGGGTCGGGGTGGGGTTGTTCGTGGATGAGGTTGGTCAGGTGGCTGAGAGGTTGCCTGAGCGAGGGGTTTTCGCGTTGGGGGAAGGTACGGCACCTGGAGGTGGGGTGGTGCTGTGGTTTGGTGCGGGCGGTCTTTTCACTGGCGCGCAGGGGGTTCCGTTGCGCGGGGTTGAGTCGCAGGCCGGCAGGCATCCGCAACGTGGGATCGAGCAACACCACGAGGTTGCACAGCCGCCCGGTGCGGAGGCGCAGTTCGGTGTGCAGCCGCGGTCCGGGTTCAAGGAGCCGCACGGGGTTCAGCCGCCCAGCGCCGAGACACCGACCGGACGCCAAGCGCCACATGGGTTCGAGGAGCAGGACGAGGCTGGACAGCGACACGGCGGGTCCCAACGAGCCGAGCTACCAGAAGGCGAGCCGCCACGAGCCCCGGACCGGTGGAAACGGGACGATGTCGCGGATGCCGGGACGGAGTATTACAGCACCTCACCGGTGTCACAAGAGGGTGAAGCCTCCGGGTCGGCGGGTGGTGCGCGGGAACATGGTGTTGCGCCGCAACAGGTTCCGGATCTGCGGAAGCCGGACGATGTCGCGGATGCTGGCACGGAGTACTACAGCACATCGCCGGTGTCGCGAGAGGCTGAAGCCTCCGGACCGAGGGGTGTCCAGCAGCAACATAGTGTTGCGCCGCAACAGGTTCCGGATCTGCGGAAACGGGACGATATCGCGGATGCCGCGACCGAGCAGTACGGCGCGTCAGCGGCGTCGCGCGAGTCTGATGCGTCGCCCTCTTCGATGACGCCACCGCGCACGCAGATTCCGATCGCCGAGCAGTCGAGCGGAAGTTCTCCGTCGGTCAGCCCGGCTCGGCCGCACGACGGGGTGTCGCGGCCGAGCACGCCGCGGCTGCCCAAGCCGGTTGGCGCGGAACAGGCGGATGATGTCGCACACAGCGGCGCGCAGCCCGGCATTGTGCGACCGGAACCCTTTGGCGCCCCGCTTGTTCCGGACCATCCCGCGGCCCGCGATGCCGATCTGGAAGAGACCGTGGTGCCCGGTGAGGCGCTGGCGCCCCGCGTCCGTGGCGGTGGCGTCGTGGCCGAGTCGCGCGGTGTCGTGGTCAAGGGGTTCAAGTGCGCGCGTGATCATCTCAACGATCCGCGGGTCTCGTTCTGCGCGGTCTGCGGTATCCGGATGGACCAGCTGACGTGCATTCTCACCGACGGGATCCGTCCGCCGCTCGGTCTGCTGCTGCTCGACGACGGGACCTCGTTCGTCCTCGACAACGACTGCGTGCTCGGCCGCGAACCCGAGCATGCGGAGGCGGTCGCCCGCGGTGCCCGTCCGGTCCGTGTGGAAGACCACTCGGGTGGTATGTCGCGCGCGCACGCCGAGATTCGCCTCATCGACTGGGACGTCACCGTCGTCGACGGCGGCTCGACCAACGGCACCCATATCCGCCAGCCCGGCCATCAGGACTGGACCCGCGCCATCCCCGGCCACCCGGTCAAGCTGACCCCTGGCGCCCAGATCCAGCTCGGCGGCCGCGTCGCCACTTTCGACTCCCAGCACGGTCAGCTCTGACCAGCCCCGCATCGTCGACGAGGTCGGTTACGTTGTCGGCGCACTCCATCGCCGCACGCGTTCTGACATCCGCATGAGTGTCGGTGCGGCGAGTCGGAGGGCGGGAAACCTAGCCAGTGTGCGGCTGCACACCAGGATGTCTCGGCGGCGGCAGTGGCCTTTTCGGAAGCGGCGTCGACTTCAGCGTCGGTAGCACCGGCGTAGCAACTCGGGCGGCCGTTCCGGCGGCCCCGCTAACCAGTTGCCATGCGGCAACCTCTCCCCAGTTGTCGCCATTGGAGTTGATCAGCGGGGGTGTGTTTCTACTTGGTTATGAACTCCACCTATGCCTCGCGTGGACTCGGCCAACGCTCGGTAATCCTCAGATATTTGCTGGCGCTATTGGCGGTGATCGGCACCATGGTGGTCGCGGTCGCGCCGGGTGCCGCCGCGGCCCCGGCGGACACCTGTCCGACCAAGCCGAAGCCGAGTGGCAAAGTGCTGCAGGGCTATTGGGAGAGCTGGGACGGCGCGGCCAACGGTGTGCACCCGGGCATGGGCTGGATTCCGATCACCGACGCCCGGATCGCCGCGCACGGCTACAACGTCATCAACACGGCGTTCCCGGTCATCGAATCCAATGGCACCGCGCGCTGGGAAGACGGCATGGAACCGACCGTCAAGGTCGCGACCCCCGCCGAGATGTGCCAAGCCAAGGCCGCGGGCGCCACCATCCTGATGTCGATCGGCGGCGCGGCCGCGGGCATCGACCTCAGCTCCAGCGCGGTCGCCGACCGGTTCATCGCGACCATCGTGCCGATCCTGAAGCGATACAACTTCGACGGCATCGACATCGACCTGGAAACCGGTCTGGTCGGCAGCGGAAACATCAAGACCCTCTCCGCCTCTCAAGCCAACCTGATCCGCATCATCGACGGCGTGCTCGCCCAGATGCCCGCCGGTTTCGGCCTCACCATGGCACCGGAAACCGCGTATGTCACCGGCGGCAGCGTCACCTACGGCTCCATCTGGGGCGCCTACCTGCCGATCATCAAGAAGTACGCCGACAACGGCCGCCTCTGGTGGCTCAACATGCAGTACTACAACGGCAGCATGTACGGCTGCGCGGGCGACTCCTACCAGGCAGGCACCGTCCAAGGCTTCATCGCCCAAACCGACTGCCTGGCCAAAGGTCTCACCGTCCAGGGCACCACCATCACCGTCCCCTACGACAAACAAGCCCCCGGCCTGCCCGCCCAGCCGGGCGCAGGCGGCGGCTACATGTCCCCATCCCTGGTGGCCCAAGCCTGGAACCACTACGGCACCGGCTCGAGCAACGCCCTCAAAGGCCTGATGACCTGGTCCATCAACTGGGACGGCTCCCGCAATTGGACCTTCGGCAACAACGTCAAGTCCCTCCAATCCCGCTCCGCCCAGTAATCACCCCGTCGCCCCCGACCCGCTGGCCACCACAGCCAGCGGGTCGGCCCTCGCCGACTTGACGTCGGTTGTGTGCTCTTGACTGACGCTGCAACGTGCGTCATCAGAGTGCACCGTGCGTCAAGACGCCCGTTACTGGTCTTTCGGTGCGCTCATCGGGTTGCCGCGGAATGCTTGGATGGCCGACGGTTCAGGCGGGGATGCATTCCAGTTCGGTCCCGTCGAACGGCGGATAGGTTTCGCTGCCGGATTCTTCAGCAGCGGTGATGTATTCGGCCAGGGCGGTGCGAGCTTGGGCGAGCTTGGTCATTTGGTCGTCCAGGCGTTGGAGGCGGGCGCGCATGGCGGTGAGGAGTTCGGGGCAGCCGGGGAGTTCGGGGTTTTCGCCTACCGCGCAGGGGAGCAGGTAGGCGATGTCTTCGGAGGACAGGCCGGCGCCGAGGAGGTGGCGGATCTGTTTGACGCGCAGGACGGCGGATTCGTCGTAGTCCCGGTAGCCGTTGGGGTTGCGGTCGGCTTCGAGGAGGCCTTGGGCACCGTAGTAGCGGAGTTGGTGGGCGTTGACGCCCGTTCGACGACTCAGTTCACCGATGCGCATCGCGACCTCACTTGACCTTCATACCGGTATCAACGTTGATGATGCTGCCATGGACAAGAAAACCGAAACATCTGTGGCAGTCGTCGGACTCGGGCTGATGGGGCAGGCGCTCGCGGCGGCGTTCCTGAAAGCCGGACATCGGACGACCGTGTGGAACCGTACGACGGCCAAGGCCGAGAAGTTGGTGGCAGAAGGGGCACGCCTGGCCCCGACGGTCGACGCGGCGCTCGCGAGCGATCTGACGATCATCTGCCTCACCGACTACGACGCCGTGCGCGAGCTGCTAGACGCCAGCGACCTCGACGGCACGATGCTGGTCAACCTGACCTCGGGTGACTCGACCCAGGCCAGGGAAGCGGCGCTGTGGGCCGAAAAGCGTGGTGCCCGTTACCTGGACGGCGCCATCATGTCCCTGCCGCCGGGGATCGGGACCGCCGAGGCGGTGATTCTGCACAGCGGTCCGGAGTCGGATTTCGAGGCGCACCGGTCGACGCTGGAAGCGCTGGGCACGCTCTCCTACCTCGGTGCCGATCACGGGCTGGCGTCGTTGTACGACGTGGCGGGCCTGACGATGATGTGGAGTGTGCTCAACGCGTGGTTGCAGGGCACGGCGATGCTGCGCACAGCCGGTGTCGATGCCGCGACCTATGCCCCCTTCGCCCAGCAGATGGCCGTCGGGGTGGCCGGCTGGCTGCCTGGCTACGCCGAACAGATCGACAAGGGTTCGTTCACCGCGGAGACCTCGGCGTTGGCGACCGATGTGCGGGCGATGACCCATCTGATCGAGGAGAGCGAGGCGCTCGGCGTCAATGCCGAACTGCCGAAGCTGTTCAAGGTCATCGCAGACCGAGCGATCGCGGCCGGACACGGTGGCGAGCAGTACCCGGTGCTGATCGAAGAGTTCAGCAAGCCCGCGTAGCCGCCTACTCCTGGCGGAACCGGATCACCCCGGACCATGGGCGGCGCATCGGCTTGCGCAGATCGGGCGCGGGCAGATAGGTGAACGGGCGCAGGAACCACGGGGCGCGGCGGTATCTGCGCGCGTGCACCAGCAGTTCTTCCACCTCCACCGGCTGCCAGCCGAGTTCTTCGAAGAAGGTGAGCCCGCCCGGCGGCTCGAACTTCATCGGCGCGTTCTCCAGCAGGGAGTCCGAGCGCATCCGCAGCGTGCCGAGGTTGGTGTCGGCCATCCACCACGCGACCTCCGGCCTGGTCAGTGCACGGACCAGGTCGGTGACCGTGTCGACATCGAGGTAGAACAGCAACCCCTCGGTGAGCACCAGCGCCTTGCTCGCGCGGGTGGTGACCGGCCCGATCGCGCCGAGCGCCTCGTCGAGGAACTTCTCGCGGGCTTCGGGATCGGCGAGGTCGACGGCCCGCCGGATCAGCACGCAGTGCGGGGTTTCCCCGGCGAGACTGGTCTCCTTCTCCTCGAGGATCTCGGGGAGATCGGCTTCGACCCAGACGAACTCGGCGGGCAGGTCGAGGCGGTAGGGGCGAGTGTCCAAGCCGGCGGCCAGGTTCAGGATGCGGTCGCAGCCCTCGTCGATGGACTTGGTGATGAGGTCGTCGATGAGTTTGGTGCGGGCGATCACCGGCCAGCCGTTGCGCATGATGCTCGGTGCGGCGTCGGCGATGGCGTAGCCCTGGGGTCCGGCGAGCCGGTCGGCCAGCGGGTCGTGGAACAGCGCGTCGGGGCGTGCCGTTTCGCGGGCCCGGTAGGCGGCCACCCACCGGGCGGTGTCCGACACGTTCGAGATTGGTGCTTGTCCGCCGACCATGCGGCTCAGTTTGACACAGCACCGACCAGTCGGCCTTGTGGTGCACATCACGTCGCAAGTCGACCCAGAAGTGCTGCGCCAGAGGCTATTACGCGGGATGGAAGGCGTCGGCGCCGACCTCGTCGGGGTCCAGGATGTGGGTGAGGAACAATCGTGTGGTCGGTGTGGGGGTGCGGGTGGTGATGGCGTGCCACGGGCGGTCCATGGGAGTGCCGGTGACGGGCAGTATGCGCAGAGCCCCGGATTCGAGGTCCTGGGAGACGGCGTCACTGTGGATCAAGGTGACGCCCAACCCTGCTCGGGCGGCGGCGAGCACCGCGCCGTGGCTGCCGAGGGTGAGCGTCGGCGGGCCGATGTCGAGTTGGTCGAGCAGGGTGAGGGTGGCGTCGCGGGTGCCTGAGCCGCGCCCGCGCAGCAACCAGGTGGCGCGCAGCGGGTCCTGATCGGCGGCCCCGACCACGATGAGGTGGCTCGGCCTGCGGGCGCGGATGACCAGCCCGGTGTTGCGTGGCGGTCGGCCCGCGATGACGAGATCTGTTTCGTGGTGCTGCAATTCGAGGAACAGCACATCGCGCGGGTGCACCGACAGGCTCAGTTCGATGTCGGGGTAGCGGTTGCGGAACGCCGCCAAGGGGCGCAGCAGGACGTACTCGCCCGCGGTGGCCACCACCCCGATGCGTAGTCGCCCGGTCTCGGCCTGCTGGACCGCGGCGTGCGCCTCCTTCATCAGGCCGAGGATGCTGCGGCAGTACTCGGCGTAGATGCGGCCCGCTTCGGTGAGCGCGATGCCGCGCCCGGATTTGGCGACCAGCTTGGCGCCGAGCTGCTTCTCGATGTGGGCGACGGCGGCGGAGACGGCGGCCTCGGTGATGTGCAGCTGGGTCGCGGCGCGGCGGATGCTGCTGAGCCGGGCGACCACCAGGAATGTTTCCATCCTGGCCGCACTGACCGCTCCCATCCGCCGACGGTAGCAGTGACTCTGGTGCCACCGGAATTGACGTCGATGCGGGGGCGGTGATGTGTGGAAAC
The DNA here is from genome assembly GCF_044547795.1 of Nocardia sp. NPDC052316. Lineage (NCBI taxonomy): Bacteria > Bacillati > Actinomycetota > Actinomycetes > Mycobacteriales > Nocardiaceae > Nocardia > Nocardia sp. NPDC052316. The sequence goes on along the minus strand of NZ_JBIUBB010000002.1, from coordinate 867,128 downwards.
ATCGATGTCGTCGAGGTCAACCCGACCGTGGCGCGTGACTCCCCTTCCGCGTCGCGCTCGAGTACCCCGGGACGGTGCGCGCCCCGGGGTACTCGCGGCGGTTCCGGAAGTTTTCCGACGTCCGCAGTCGCCCTTACCCTTTCGGGTTCGCGCGAAACCCGACTATTTCGTTGAGCTTTCGCAGGAACAATCAAATTGTTTGTTGCCTACCCGGCCGTCATCCTGGAATTCGCAAGGCGCACAACCCGATCCCTGGGTACGAGCGTCCCGCAGTACCGACCGCCAGGAGGAACGATGGCCGAAGCGACCGAGCGGGACCGGTGGGATCCGGGCGTTCAATCGTATGCGTCGATGGGGTATTACGCGCCGGACTATCAGCCGTCGGACACCGATGTTCTTGCCGTCTTCCGGGTGACACCGCAGCAGGGGGTCGATCCGATCGAGGCCGCCGCCGCGGTCGCGGGCGAATCGTCCACGGCGACTTGGACGGTGGTGTGGACCGACCGGTTGACGGCGCACTCGAAGTACCAGGCCAAGTGCTACCGGGTCGATGAGGTGCCGGGGCGGCCTGGCGAGTATTTCGCTTATGTCGCATACGATCTCGACCTCTTCGAGGAAGGCTCGATCACCAACCTGACGTCCTCGGTGATCGGCAATGTCTTCGGTTTCAAACCACTGCTGGCACTGCGCCTGGAGGACATGCGGATCCCGGTGGCGTATGTGAAGACCTTCCAGGGGCCACCGCACGGCACGGTGATGGAACGGGAGTACCTGAACAAATACGGTCGGCCCTTGCTCGGTGCCACGGTGAAGCCGAAACTCGGTCTGTCGGCACGCAATTACGGCCGGGTGATCTATGAGGCGTGCAAAGGCGGCCTGGATTTCACCAAGGACGACGAGAACATCAACTCCCAGCCGTTCATGCGGTGGCGGGACCGATACCTGTTCGCCATGGAAGGCGTCAATCGCGCCATGGCCGAGACGGGCGAGCTCAAAGGCCACTACCTCAATGTGACCGCGGCGTCGATGGAGGACATGTACGAGCGGGCCGAGTTCGCCAAGGACCTCGGCAGCGTCGTCATCATGATCGACCTCACCGTCGGATACACGGCGATGCAGTCGATGTCGCACTGGGCTCGGCGCAACGGGTTGCTGCTGCACCTGCACCGGGCCGGGCATTCCACCTTCACCCGGCAGAAGACGCACGGCGTGAGCTTCCGGGTGCTGGCCAAGTGGTGCAGGCTGATCGGCGTCGACCATCTGCACGCGGGCACGGTGGTCGGCAAGCTGGAGGGCGATCCGGCGACGACGCGCGGTTTCTATGACACGTTGCGGGAGAACCACATTCCGGCCAACCCTGGCAACGGGATCTTCTTCGACCAGGAGTGGGCGAGCCTGCCCGGCGTGCTGCCGGTGGCCTCCGGCGGCATCCACGCCGGGCAGATGCACCAGCTGCTCGACCTCTTCGGTGATGACGTGATCCTGCAGTTCGGTGGCGGCACGATCGGGCATCCGCTGGGTATCGCGGCGGGCGCCGAGGCGAACCGGGTGGCGTTGGAGGCGGTGGTCAAGGCCCGCAACGAGGGTCGCGATCTGCTGAAGGAAGGCCCCGACGTGCTGCGCAAGGCGGCCGAGATCTGCCGTCCGCTCGACGTCGCGCTGGCGACCTGGGGCGATGTCACCTTCGACTACACCTCCACCGACGCGCCCGACGCGGTGCCGACGGCCACGCGCTGAAACCCCTTGGAGCCCACACCATGTACCTGCGTCACGGAACGTTTTCGTACCTGCCGGAGTTCACCGACGCGGAGATCTCCGCCCAGGTGCGCTACGCACTGCTCAACAGTTGGCCGGTGTCCATCGAATACACCGACGACCCGCATCCCCGCAATGCCTACTGGGAGATGTGGGGGCTGCCGCTGTTCGATCTGGACGAGCCCGACGGCGTGCTCGCCGAGATCAATGCCTGCCGGGCGACTTTCCCGCACCATTACATCCGGGTGCTCGCCTACGACGCCCGCTTCGGCAGGCAGACGACGGCGCTGAGTTTCCTGGTGCAGCGCCCGGCCGACGAACCGGGTTTCCTGCTCACCCGACTGGAGGGGCCGGATCGACAGCAGAAGTACGGCCTGCACTCCTACGCCACCGACGAGCGCCGGGGACAGCGGTATGGCGGCTGAGGCCAACGGTTTCCGGCTGCACCGGCCCGGCACCGGCGACGGCAGGCCGGTGCGGGCCGAACCCGCCGCGGCGGCGGCCGAGCCGCAGATCCTGGACGACGACGCGGTACTGGATCTGTCGACCGATATCGCGGGCGACGATGTCGAGGACACGTTGCGCAGGCTCGACGCCGAGCTCGTCGGCCTGGCCAACGTCAAGCGGCGGGTGCGTGAGATCGCGGCGCTGCTGCTGATCGAGCGGGCCAGGCAGCGGTTCGGGCTGAGCTCGTCGCGGCCCACCATGCACATGAGCTTCACCGGCGGGCCGGGCACCGGCAAGACCACGGTCGCACTGCGCATGGCCGAGATGCTGCACGCGCTGGGTTATATCCGGAAACCGAAGGTGCACACCGTCACCCGCGACGACCTGGTCGGCCAGTTCATCGGCCACACCGCGCCGAAGACGAAGGAGGCGCTGGCCAAGGCGGCAGGTGGGGTGCTGTTCATCGACGAGGCCTACTACCTGTTCCGGCCGGAGAACGAGCGGGACTACGGGCAGGAGGTCATCGAGATCCTGCTGCAGGAGATGGAGAGCGAGCGCGCCAGCCTGGTGGTGATCTTCGCGGGCTACCCGGATCGGATGGAGCGGTTCTTCTCCGCCAATCCCGGGTTGTCCTCGCGGGTGGCCCATCATCTGGAGTTCGCCGACTACACCCACGCGGAGCTGCTCGGTATCGCCGATCTCATGGTGGCGCGGGAGAACTTCCGCTTCGACGAGCCCGCGCACGCCGCCTTCGCCGAGTACCTGGCGCTGCGCATGACCCGCCCCCGGTTCTCGAACGCCCGCAGCGTGCGCAACGCGCTGGATCGCTGCCGGTTGCGCCAGGCCAAACGGCTGGTGGAGCTGCGCAGGCCGCTGCGCAAGTCCGAGCTGATCACGCTGACCGACCAGGATGTCTACGGCAGCAGCGTGTTCACCGCACCGCAGGACGGGCCGAGCGCGCGGGCCCCAGCGTGACGAGATCGAGGCGCCCATGCCAGAGGGACTGAAGACGCTCACCCGCTACACGATCGAGGAGGAGCACCGGCACCCCGGCTCCTCCGGTGAGTTCTCCGCGTTGGTGAATGTCGTTGCGACCGCTACGAAGATCATCGCCAACCAGGTGACGAGGGGCGCTATTGTCGGGTCGCGCTGGGGGACGGCAGGAGGTGCAGCCGACGGGGTGGGTGAGCACTGGGGGACGGCAGAAGGCGTAGCCGACGGGGTGGGCGAGCCGGACGATCTGCCGCCGACGGCGCACCGCAAACTCGATGCCATCGCCAACGACATCATGGTTGCCGAAACCCAGTGGACGGGGCACCTGGCGGCGCTGCTGTCCGAACAGATGCCGGCCATTCATCCGGTGCCCGACGAGCATCGGCGCGGCAAGTATCTGCTGGCCTTCGACCCGCTGGACGGGTCGTCCAATCTCGACGTGAATCTGCCCGTCGGAACGATTTTCAGCGTGCTGCGGTCCCCGGACCGGGACAACGGCGCACCCACCGCCGACGACTTCCTGCAACCGGGTGTGCGCCAGGTGTGCGCCGGGTTCACGCTCTACGGGCCCGCGACCATGCTGGTGATCACCACCGGGCGCGGTGTCGACGGTTTCACCCTGGACCGGGAGATCGGCGCGTTCGTGCTCACCCATCCGCGGATGCGCATCCCCGAGGACACCTCCGGGTTCGCGATCAACGCCGCCAACGAGCGGTTCTGGGAGCGGCCGGTGCGCCGATATGTGCACGAGTGCCTCGACGGTGTGGAGGGTCCGCGCGGGCGCGATTTCAATATGCGCTGGGTGGCGTCGCTGGTCGCGGACACCTTCCACATTCTGACCAGGGGCGGGGTCTATCTGTACCCGTACGACACTCGCCCGCCCGCGCGGCCCGGCCGGGTGTCGTTGCTCTACGGCGCCAATCCGATCGCGTTCATCGTCGAACAGGCCGGTGGGTGGGCGACCACGGGCGGCGAGCGGGTGCTCGAGGTGCCACCGGAGCAGGTGCATCACCGGGTGCCGCTGATCTTCGGGTCGCGCAACGAGGTCGAGCGGATCGAGCGCTATCACAGCGAGCCCGACGAGGGGCACGTGTTCGACAGCTCGTTGTTCGGGACGCGCTCGCTGTTCCGGCCCGCACCGCACTGAAATCTGTTGTCCGGCAATCGAGGAGGTGCCATGTCGGTCAAGCATCCCGTCGTCGCGATCACCGGGTCATCCGGTGCGGGAACGACCAGCGTCACGCGAACCTTTCAGGAGATATTCCGCAGAGAAGGCATCAATGCCGTCATCGTGGAGGGTGATTCGTTCCATCGCTACGACCGCAACGAGATGAAGCTGGCGATGGCCGAGGCCGAACAGCATCGCGATCTCACCTTCTCGCATTTCGGGGAGGACGCGAATCTGCTCAAGGAACTGGAGCGGTTGTTCCGCGATTACGGTGCGACCGGGGTCGGTTCGGTCCGCAAGTATCTGCACGACGATTCCGAGGCCAAGCCGTACGGGCAGCCCGCGGGGACGTTCACACCGTGGGAGGATCTGGCACCGGGCAGCGATCTGCTGTTCTACGAGGGGCTGCACGGTGCCGCCGTCACCGACACCGTGAATGTCGCGCAGTACGCGGATCTGCTGGTCGGTGTGGTGCCGATCGTGAACCTCGAATGGATCCAGAAGGTGATCCGGGACAAGACCGAGCGGGGTTACTCCAGCGAGGCGGTGATCGACACGATCCTGCGCCGCATGCCCGACTACGTGAAGTACATCTGCCCGCAGTTCTCCCACACCTACGTCAACTTCCAGCGCGTCCCGACCGTGGACACCTCCAACCCGTTCATTGCCCGCAGCATCCCGACCGCCGACGAGAGCTTCGTCGTCATCCGCTTCGCCGACCCGAAGGTGATCGACTTCCCCTACCTGCTGTCGATGCTGCACGACTCGTTCATGTCGCGCCCGAACTGCATCGTGGTGCCCGGCGGGAAGATGGACCTGGCCATGCAGCTCATCTTCACGCCGTTGATTTTGCGGTTGATGGACAAGCGCCCCAAACGATCTCGCTGAACGGCGATAAAATTGGCGGGGTCAGCAGCCGACTTCAGGAGGAAATGATGAGTCAGCTTCCTCAGTCACAGCAGTCCCGCTCGCCCCTCGCCGGCGTCGGCGATTTCCTGCGCAAGATCGTGCCGTTCGTCGGGTCCGGCTCGGGCGGTGATCTGCGGGTAGAACAGGCACCGGATAAGGACAACTACCACCTGGTGCGCGTCGAGATACCCGGGATCGATCCGGACCGCGACCTCGACGTCACCGTGCAGGACGGGCGTTTGACGATCAAAGCCGAACGCAGCGAGGAGCGCTCGGTCGGTGGGTACTCGGAGTTCCGCTACGGGTCACTCACGCGCACCGTCGCGCTGCCCGCCGGAGCCCGCGACGACGACATCGCGGCGACCTATGCCAACGGGATCCTCACCGTGCGCATCCGGATGAACGAGTCCGCCAGTTCCGCGCGGCGGATCCCGGTGAAGATGGAGTAGGTCGCGCGACCCGTATTCGTCGCGCGGTGCCGGTCCTGGGTTATCCTCGATCAACCCTATTCAACGAGTTGCATATGCGAGGTGCAGGGATGACTACGTTCCGTGAAGCCGTCGAGGCCAGGGATGCCGATGCGCTCGAGGCGTCGCTCGCCGAGAACGTGGTGTTCACCAGCCCGGTGGCGTTCAAGCCGTACCCGGGTAAGGCGATCACCGCCGCCATCCTGCGCGGGGTGCTGCGCGTCTTCGAGGACTTCCGCTACGTGCGCGAGATCGCCGACCCCAATGGTCGCGACCACGCCCTGCTCTTCGAAGCGACCGTCAACGGCAAAACCGTGAACGGCTGCGACTTCCTGCACTACGACGACGACGGTCTGATCGACAGCCTCACCGTCATGATCCGCCCGCTCTCGGCCGCGCAGGCCATGGCCGAGGCGATGGCCGCCCAATTCCCCCGCATCCAAGAGGAAGCCCTGGCCGCCACCCAGGCCCGGTCCGCCTCGTAGGCGCGATACGCGATCGCCGCTCGGAGCTGCCGACCGGCTTCGCGAACTAGCCGGCGCACCGGCCGGGCGGTCTCGAGGAGACCGCCCGGCCGGTGCGCCGTAGGGATCCACTCAGTCGGGCAGCAGGGGGACCGACAGCCCTTCGCCGCGGCGCAGCAGTGCGGCGCGGGTGATGGCGGTGGAGCCGAAGCGGTGGCGCAGGTCGTCGAGGGTGGCGTCGAGGGTGTTGGTGGCGCGGGGGTCGAAGGGGAGGGGGAGTTGGAACGGGTCGGCGTCGGTGAGGTTGGTGAGGGACAGGCCGATCAGGGTGAGGCCGCGTTCCTCGATCGTCGGCATGGCAGCGGACAGCAGGGACCGGGCGGCTTGTAAGAGGGTGTCGGTGTGGTCGGTGGCTTCGGGCAGGGTGTGCGAGCGGGTGGCGCGGGCGAAATCGTCGAAGCGCATGCGTAGCACCACGGTTCGGCAGATGCGGTCCGCGGCGCGCAGACGGCGGCCGAGGCGGTCGGTAAGGCCGTGCAAATAGGCTTCGATCTCGTCGGGTGGATGGGGTGCGCGGCCGAGGGCCCGCTGGGCGCCGATGGATCGGCGGCGGACGCCGGTCTCGACGCGGCGTGGGTCGCGGGCCCAGGACAGGGCGTAGAGGTGGCGGGCGGCGGCGGGGCCCAGGATGGCGCGCAGCGGGCTCTCGCCGAGGTCGGCGAGCTGGCCGACCCGGGTGATGTTGTGCTCGTGCAGGGTGCGGGCGGTGACTTCGCCGACGCCCCAGAGTCTTTCGATCGGCAGCGGGTGCAGGAATTCGAGCTCGCCGTCGGGTGGCACGAAACGCAGGCCGTCGGGTTTGGCGACGGCGCTGGCGACCTTGGCCAGGAATTTGGTGCGGGCGATACCCACCGAGATCGGCAGCCCGACCTCGTCGCGCACCCGCGCGCGTAACCGTTCGGCGATATCGATCGGCGCACCCGCGATCCGGCGCAGGCCGCCGACATCGAGAAATGCCTCGTCGATCGAGATGCCCTCGACCACGGGTGTGGTGTCGTGGAAGACCTCGAACACCGCCTTGCTCGCCGCCGCGTAGGCCGACATGCGCGGCGGCACCACGATCGCGTGCGGGCACAACCGCCGCGCCTGCCCGCCGTTCATCGGTGTGCGCACCCCGAACGCCTTCGCCTCGTAGCTGGCCGCGAGCACCACCCCGCCGCCGACGATGACCGGCTTGCCGCGCAATCGCGGATTATCGCGCTGCTCGACGGACGCGTAGAACGAATCGAGATCGGCGTGCAGGATCGACGACTCGGCCCGCGCCACTATTCGCGGGCGGGAGGCGGGTACGTCGGGCACGAACATATGTTCGCATAGCCCACCGACATCCGGAACCCGGCTGCTCGAGTCGAACGCGCGCAATCTACGGTTTGACTACGTAGCAATTCGGACGAACCGGTACGCTGGCCCGACGGCACGGCACGTTTTGGATGAGGGAGTCGGTACGGTGCGCGGATTTGGAGACCTGGAGGCGGTGATCATGGACCGTATCTGGGATCGGGACGCAGAGGACACCACGGTGCGCGAGATATTCGACGAGTTGTCCGCGCAGCGCGACATCGCCTACACCACCGTCATGTCCACCATGGACAACCTGCACCGCAAGGGCTGGCTGGCGCGCGAGCGCGCGGGCAAGGCCTACCGGTACTGGCCGACGCTGACCCGCGAGGAGCACAGCGCCCGACTCATGCTCGAGGCGCTCGGCGCGGGCGGGCGCTCCGATCTGGTGCTCAGCCATTTCGTGGACCGGATCAGCGCCGAGGAGTCGGCCGGGCTGCGCGCCGCGCTACGCAGGCTCACCACCCGCAAGACCCCGGACGCGCCGCCGGGCACCGAGAGCGCCGCGCCATGACCTTGGCGATCGCCCTGATGCTCTACGGCAGCACGGTCGCCACGCTCGGTCCGCCGGTGCTGCGCAGGCTGACCCGGCGCGGCAACGCGCCGCGGCTGGGCATCATCGCCTGGGTCGTTGCGATCGTGGGCGCGCTCGGCTCGTGGGCCGCGGCGGCGACCATGCTCACCGTCGAGTTCGCCACCTACTGGGGACATCCGCACGACGCGCTGCGCGCCTGCTTCGCGATCATGTGGACCCCGATCCACGAGGACGGCACCGGCGCGACCAAGGCCGCCACGTTCGCGGTCGGCGCGTTGGTCGCCGCCTGCACCATCGCGGTGGTGGCCCGAGCGGTCACGGTGGTGCGCGAGATGCGCAAGCGCACGCGCGAACACGCGAAAGCGCTGCGGCTGGTCGGGCGCCGGGTGCCCGGAGTGGCCGCGCTGGTGCTGGATTCGCCGGAGCGCCAAGCCTATTGCGTGCCTGGCCGGCCCGACACCGTCGTCGTCACCAGCGCCGCGCTCGCGGCATTGGCGCCCGATCAGCTCGCCGCGGTCCTGGCCCACGAACACGCGCATCTCGCAGGCAGGCACGCGCCGCTGACCGCGGTACTGCGTGCGATCGCCACCACGCTGCCGGGCCTGCGGCTGGTCACCGCGGGCGCCGCCGAGATCGCCCGGCTGCTGGAGATGTGCGCCGACGACAAGGCGGCGCGCACGCACGGTTCGGCACCGCTGCTCGGCGGGCTGCTGGTGATCCTCGGCGTCTCCGGGCCGGTGCCCTCGGGCGCGCTGGCCGCCGCGGGCACCGCGGTGCTGGCCAGGGCCGAGCGCCTGGTCGATCCGGTGAGCCCGATTCGGCGCGCGACCACCCGCACCGCGCTGCTCGGCGTGATCGCGACAACGGTGACCGGCTTGGCGTTCGCCGCGGCCACGGTAGCCTTCTGCAGCGCCGTGTTGGGCTGAAGATCGAAGGAGTACCCGTGCGCCTCACCTGGGATCAGGTTTTCGCGTGGCGGCTGCGCAGGCAGTACGTCGCAGCACCCGCGGCCGAGGTATCGGAGATCGTCGGCCGGTTGTGCGGGGTGCAGGCGCAGGTCACCTCGGCCGCGGAACTGGCGGTGGCGCTGCGTGGTTCGGCCCCGCAGGCGGGCGCGCTGGTCGGTGCGCTCAACGACGGCACCCTGATCAAAACGTGGGCGATGCGCGGCACGCTGCACGCGCTCACCCCGGATCTCGCCGCGGCCTGTCTGTCCCTGCTCGCCTCGGCGCGCACCTGGGAGCGCCCGGTGTGGCAGCGCAACTTCGGTGCCTCGCCCGCCGAGGTCGCGGCCCTGACCGAGCGGGTGCGCCAAGTGCTCGACGGCGCGGTGCTCACCCGTGAAGAACTGGTCGAGGCGGTGATCGCCGATCCCGCGTTCCATCGGCTCGGGGAGCAGCTGCGCTCGGGCTGGGGCGCGTTGCTCAAACCCCTCGCCTGGCAAGGGGCGATCTGCCACGGTCCGGCTCAGGGCAGCAAGATAACCTTCGCCGATCCGGCTCAGTTGATCAGTGGGTGGCCGGGCCTGCCGGAACCCGATGTCGCCGCGCCGCTGGCGATCACCGCCTACCTCGGCGCGCACGGCCCGGCGACGCCGGAGGCGTTCGACGCCTGGCTCAGCCGCGGTAGTGTGCGCAAACCCGTGCTGCGCCGCTGGTTTTCGGAGCTGGGGGAGACCGTCACCGAGGTCGAGATCGAGGGCCGCTCCGGCTTTCTGCTGACCGAACATCTCGATGAGCTCGCCGCGACGAAGCCGACGACGTCGGTGCACCTGCTCGGCGGGTTCGATCAGTACGTCCTCGGGCCGGGCACCGCCGACACCGTGCTGCTGCCGGGGGATCATCGCGCGAAGGTCAGCCGCACCGCGGGCTGGATCTCGCCGATCGTGGTCGTCGGCGGCCGCATCGCGGGCACGTGGGAACTCGCCGACGACGCGGTGACCGTGGCGATGTTCGACGGTGCGCCGCTGCCGGGCAAGGGATTCGACGTGGCGCTCGAGCGTCTCGCCGGCGCCCTCGGCCGCGACGCGCTGACCGTGCGCACCGGGTAGTCCGCAGCACGCACCTCGCCTATCGCGCTCCATGCTTCCCTCGGTGCGCCTTCTTGCGTTGCGCCACATGGTGTTCGAGCCCGTCGAGAATGCGTTGCAGGCCGAAGTCGAAGTGGTCGAAGGTGGCGTCGAAGGCGTCGTCGTCGAGCGAGCTCATGACGGGATAGCGGCCACTGGCCATGGCCACCTCCAACCGGGGGGCCTGCGCGTCCCAGAACTCCTGATTGGTCAGGCCGGTCGTGCGCTCGGCCTCCTGCGCGAACAGCTGGGTGCGCGCGGCGCTGCCGACGTAGCCGTCGATCAGGATGATCACCGAGATCAGCTCCCGATCCGGCAAGCCCATCGGCCGGATCGCGGTCAGGAACATCTCCATGCCCTGGACCGCACTCGGCCCGAGCACCGGCCGCGTCTGGTTCACCTCGACCAGCCACGGATGCTTCCGGAACAGCGCGAGACCGCGGTGCGCCATGGCTTCCAGCGCGGCGCGCCAGTCGCCGTCCGCGGCGGGCTCGGCGACGGGCTCCTGGACGCGGTCGAGCATCACGTCGAGTAACTCGGCCTTGCCGGGCAGGTAGCGGTACAGCGACATGGTGCCGGTGCCGAGCTGGGTGGCGACCCGGCGCATGGTCACCGCGGCGAGCCCCTCGCTGTCGGCCACCTCGATAGCGGCCTCCACGATCCGTTCGAGTGTGAGACCGGGTTTCGGACCGCGGCTCGGACGCGGGCCGGCGTCCCACAGCAGATCGAGAGTGCGTGCGAGGTCACCGCTTCCGCTGGTCTCCGTGCTCGTCATGGTGGCAACAATAGCGGCTTGGCAAGAAACTGGGTACGTTGTACTCTCAATCGGGTACAACGTACCCAGTTTCGCGGGTGCGGTACGAATCGGAGGGATCGAGTGAACGAATACGCAGTCTTCGCCGAGGGTCTGGGGAAGAGATACGGGGACAAACGCGCCCTGGACGGTTTCGATCTGACCGTGCGCCGCGGCACGGTGCACGGGCTACTCGGGCCGAACGGCGCGGGCAAGACCACGGCGGTGCGCATCCTGTCCACGCTGATCCGGCTCGACGCGGGCCACGCCACGGTGGCGGGGTTGGATGTGGCGCGGCAAGCGCGTGCGGTCCGCGCCCGGATCGGGCTGACCGGTCAGTATGCGGCGGTGGACGAGGTGCTCACCGGGCGGCAGAACCTGGAAATGTTCGGCAGGCTCTTCCATTTGGGCGGCAAGCGCGCCCGGCGGCGGGCCGAGGAACTGCTGGACCGGTTCGGCCTCGTCGACGCGGCCGACAAGGGGGTCGGCGACTACAGCGGCGGCATGCGGCGCAGGCTGGATCTGGCGGCCTCGATGATCCTGGCGCCGCAGGTGCTGTTCCTCGACGAGCCGACGACCGGGCTTGACCCGCGCAGCCGCGGTGAGGTGTGGGAGTCGGTGCGCGCGTTGGTCGCCGACGGCACCACGGTGCTGCTCACCACCCAGTATCTGGAGGAGGCGGACAAACTGGCGTCTCGGATCACCGTGATCGATCAGGGCCGCGCGATCGCCGACGACACTCCGGACGGACTGAAGAACACCATCGGCGGCGATCTCATCGAGGTGGTCGCCGCCGACACGCTCGACTTGCCCGCGGTGGCCAAGCTGGTGGCGCGGGTCTGTGACGGCGAACCCGATATCGACGAGGTACTGCGCCGGGTGCACGCGCCCGTCGCCGATCGCGTCGGCGCGCTCACCGAGGTGGCGCGCACTTTGCAGGACGAACGAATCACGGTCGAGGACATCGGTTTGCGCAGGCCGAGCCTCGATGACGTCTTCTTGCACCTGACCGGACATCGCACGAGCACGGAGGCGGCGGCCTGATGACAACCATGGATCTCACCCCGGCGACGTCGCGGTCGCGGGCGTACTGGGCGGTCGCGGACAGTTGGAATGTGGTGCGGCGCGGGCTGACCCACTATCAGCGGATGCCGGTGAACATCGCCTGGCAGCTCGGCTTCCCGATCCTGTCGGTGCTGTTGTACGGGTATGTGTTCGGCAGCGCGATGACGGTGCCCGGCGGCGGTGACTACCGGGACTTCCTGATGCCGGGCATGTTCGCCATGACGATGGCCTTCGGGTTCATCAACACCGCGACGGTGATGGTGCACGACGCCACGAAGGGGGTCATCGATCGGTTCCGTTCGATGCCGATGGCGCCGTCGGCGGTGGTGGCCGGGCGCGGTGTCACCGATTTGATCGTGGCGTGCGCGGAGCTGACCATCCTGATGCTCACCGCGCTGGCCATCGGCTGGCGCCCCGACGGCGGATTCCTCGGCGGGCTTGCGGCTTTCGCGCTGTTGCTGTGGCTACGGTTCGCGCTGATCTGGGTCGGGGTGTGGCTTGGGCTGATGGTGCCGAACCCGGAGGCGGCGGGCGGGCTGTTCGCGGTGGCCTTCCCGGTGACGATGATCTCGAGCATCTTCGTTGCGCCGCAGCTGATGCCGAGCTGGCTGGGCGCGATCGCCTCGTGGAATCCGATCTCCTCGACGGTCGCGGCCACGCGCGAGTTGTTCGGCTCACCGTCGGGCAGCGGGGGTTCCTGGATCGAGCAGCACGCGCTGCTGATGGGCGCGGTGTGGCCGTTTATCCTCACGGCGGTGTTCCTGCCGCTTGCGGTGCGGCGATTCCAGCGGCTGAGCCGTTGACCTAGAAAACGGTTGGTGCCCGGCAGTTCGCACTGCCGGGCACCGACGTGCCGGATCTGCGGTCAGCGCACACAGATAGGGAGTTCGCGCCGTTACCGCTCGGGTCCGTTCAGTCCAGACAGAACTCGTTGCCTTCGATGTCCTGCATCAGCAGGCAGGACTCGTTGTCGTCATCGGCCTCCAGCAGGTGCAGGCGTACCGCGCCGAGCGGGATCAGTCGCGCGCACTCGGCCTCCAGAGCGGCCACGCGCTCCTGGCCGACGAGCCCGGTACCGACCCGCACATCGAGGTGCACCCGGTTCTTGACCACCTTGCCTTCGGGGACGCGCTGGAAGTACAGGCGCGGGCCGACACCGGTGGGATCGACGGCTGCCGTCCCCTGATGCTCGTACCCCAGCACCTCGGACCAGAAGCGCGCGACGCGCTCGGGTTCCGCGCAGTCGAAAGTGACTTGGATCTGTTTGACCGACGCCATCGGCTCACCATAGTGGCGCGCTCCCCGAGGCGACACCGAATTTCCGCACCGCTGCGAGAGTGCGCATCGCCGCCTTGGGGGTGCACTGCCGCAACCCGCATCGCTGCCAGGCCCCGTGTCGCCTGACGCGATTCGCTGGTGTCGCTCTGAGTGCCCGGTCCGTCACTGGTTAGGGTGCGGGGGTGGACGGGCAGCTGATCGACACGGTCGCATGGGTGCGGATCGAGGGCGGGCGGATCCTGTGTGCCCGCCCGCGCGGCAAGGATGTGTTCTACATCCCCGGCGGCAAACGCGAAGGCACCGAGACCGATCTGGAGACCCTCGTGCGTGAGATCGAGGAAGAACTCACCGTCGCGTTACTGCCCGAAACAGTCGCGCACGTCGGCACCTACGAGGCAGTGCACGCACCCGCACAAGGACGGGTGGTGCGAATGAGCTGCTACACCGCCGACTATCGCGGCACCCTGGCCGCCAGTAGCGAGATCGAGGAGATGGCGTGGTTCAGCTACGCCGATCGCGCGCTGGTGCCGCCGGTGGATCAGTTGCTGTTCGACGATCTGGTGGATGCGGGCCGATTGCGCTGAGCCACGGGCGCAACCCGCTACGGTCGGCGGTATGAGTGTGTTCCCGGCCTGGCTGCGCGGGGCGGCTTACGCCCTGTGGGCGCTTCCGCTGGCGGTCGGCCCGGTGGCCCCGCGGTTACGCGTCCCTCGGCGACTGCTCGGCGAACCCATCACGCCGCGTGACCGTTTGGCAGTGCGTGCCACGGTGCACCGAGTGCTCAGTGGCGCACTGGGATTGGTGACCTGGTTCCTGGCGTTCCTGGCCGTGCTCGCCATGGTGCGTGGCGTGCTCTACCCCCTGGTGGCCGCCGACGACTACGAGAACTCCTGGGGCGGGCCCACATTAGCCGGTGCGTGGGTCGTGCACGCCCTGCTGGGCCTGGGCTTGGTGCCGGTGTGTTTGCTGCTGTTGACCGCGCTCGGCGCGCTACAGGTGCGACTGGCTCGCGCGGTGCTCGGCCGAGCGGGTTCCCGCTGGCCGATTCCGGTGACAACAGTGCTGTGCGCACTGGGTGTGTTGCTGTTCCTCGCCTGGCTGAACCAGGTCTGACCAGCTCGGGAAAAGGCTTGCGCCCCGGCGACTCCCACGGCCGGGGCGGGCGCTCAGGTGGTGACCGCCGACGGCTGCACCCGCTCGATCAGGTGCTCCACCAACGTCATCAGGACCAGTTTGCACGAGCCGCGGTCGCGAGCGTCGCACAGCAGCACCGGCGTGCTCGGGTCGAGGTCGAGCGCGTCGCGCACCTCGTCGATGGTGTAGACCGGTGCGCCGTCGAAGCAGTTGACGCCGACGATGAACGGCAGCCTGCGCCGTTCGAAGAAGTCAACGGCGGCAAAGGAATTGCCGAGGCGGCGGGTATCGGCCAGCACGACCGCGCCGAGGGCGCCGCGGGCCAGTTCGTCCCAGAGGAACCAGAAGCGGTCCTGTCCCGGCGTGCCGAACAGATACAGCACCAGGTCTCGGTCGATGGTGAGCCTGCCGAAGTCCAGGGCGACCGTGGTCGTCGTCTTGGATTCCACGCCGGACAGATCGTCGACGCCGGTGCTGACCTCGGTGATCAGTTCTTCGGTGCGCAGCGGCGCGACCTCGCTGATCGCCGACACCATGGTCGTCTTGCCGACGCCGAAGCCACCGGCGACGAGGATCTTGACCGAGGCGGCCAGGTGCGGCGTGCCGCTGGGGTCAAAGTTTTCGGATTCCATCCAGTACCGCTCGCAATATGTTGAGGTCTTCGGGCCCGGCTTCCGTCGGTACGGGAGCACGGAATATGAGTTGCCCGTCGCCGATGAGGTCGCCGACGAGGATCTTCGTCACCGCGAGCGGTAAACGCAACTGTGCCGACACTTCGGCCACCGATTGCGAAACCCGGCACAGCCGAAGGATATCGGTGTACTCGGGTTCCATCCGGCGCAGCGGGCCCGCCGATTCGTCGGTGACCACCGACGTGAGCATGTCCAGTTCGGGACCGGCCGCGCTGGTGCGCCCGCGGGTGACCGCGTAGGGGCGCACCAGCGGGCCTGCCGCCTCGTCGAACCAGGGCTCACGCGGGTGCGTCATGGCAGATTCGACTCGCCCTGTCCGACGAGATCATGCCGTGGCGTGGTGGACAGATAGGTGCCGACGCGTTGCACGGTGAGGTTCATTTCGTAGGCCACCATGCCCAGGTTCGCGGACTCGATCGCTTGCAGCGCAAGGCATGCGTTGTCACCGGCGGAGGTGACGAACAGCACGGCCCGGTCGAGTTCGATGACGGCCTGGCGGACCCCGCCGCCGTCGAATCGGTTGCCCGCGCTGCGCGCGAGCCCGTACAGCGCCGAGGACATCGCGCCGAAGTGTTCGGCGTCTTCGCGGGTCATCGCGCTGGAGCGGCCGAGTAACAGTCCGTCGGTGGACAGCACCACCGCGTGGCGTACCCCGGCCAGCCGGTCGACGAGATCGTCGAGCAACCAATTGAGATCACCTGTAGGAGAAGCGGACACTCCTAACCTTCCTGTTCGTCCGGGACGACGGCGGCGCGACGGCCCTGCCTGGTCCCGTTCTCGATGGCGGACATCAGATCGCGTGCTTGCTCGGCCGACCGGGCGGGCGGCGCCGGGGCGGCGGGCTGCTCGGGGGCCGGTTCGGCCAGTTGTGGTGCCAGATTGGTCTGCCTGCTCCGGCGGGGCAGGGCGGGGCGGCCGTCGCTGTCGGGGTGCGGCGCGGGCGGCTGGTGTGGGCGTGGACCGTAGGGCGGCGGGGATTCGATTGCCAGTGTCGCGACCGCACCTGGTGCGGGCTCGGCGGATTCGACGGGCGCGGGCGCGGGTGCGGTCATGCGCCTGCGCCGGCCGGGGTCGGTG
Source organism: Nocardia sp. NPDC052316 (assembly GCF_044547795.1). Lineage (NCBI taxonomy): Bacteria > Bacillati > Actinomycetota > Actinomycetes > Mycobacteriales > Nocardiaceae > Nocardia > Nocardia sp. NPDC052316. The sequence goes on along the minus strand of NZ_JBIUBB010000002.1, from coordinate 850,885 downwards.
AGTTCGGCCGGGGTCTGCGCGGGCACCGAGTCGGTGACGATCAGCGCCGAGGGGATGAGCACGATCGCTTTGATGCCACCGTAGTCGGATTCGGACAGCCGCACCGTGACCCCGTGGCGCACGGCGAGCTGGGCGACCACGAACAGCCCGAGGCGTGAGTCCGCCGACAGCGCCGCGACCCCGAAATCCGGTGGGGTGCGCAGCATGTCGTTCAGGCGGGTGAGCTCGGATTCGGACATGCCCATGCCCTGGTCGCTGATCTCGGTGACCACGCCCTTGCCGACCACGTTGCCGCTGACCTCGACACGCGACTGCGGCGGGGAGAAGGCGGTGGCGTTGTCGACGAGCTCGGCGAGCAGGTGGATGAGGTCGGCGACGACGGTGCCGACGACGTGTACCTCGGGCAGCCGCGCGACCCGAACCCTGGCGTAGTCCAGGGTTTCCCCGACCGAGCTGCGCACCAGGTCCATCAGCGGGACCGGGTTGCGCCACTGCCTGCCCGGCTGGCCGCCGCCGAGGATGGTGAGGTTCTCGGCGTTGCGGCGTTCCCGGGTGGCCAGATGGTCGAGCCGGAACAGGGTGTCGAGCAGCGCCGGATCCTCTTGGCGCCGTTCGGCTTCGTCGAGGATCTCGAGCTGGCGGTGCACCACGATCTGGCTGCGGTGGGCGATATTGAGGAAGACCGCCTTGACGCCCTCGCGGGTACGGGCCTCGGCGACCGCGGCGCCGATGGCGGCGGCGTGCGCGTGCTGGAACGCCCTGGCGACCTGGCCGATCTCGTCGTGGCCGAAGTCCAGGACCGGCGTTTCGGCTGCGGGGTCGATGATTTCGCCCTCGTTGAGCCTGCGCATGGTCTCGGGCAGTCGCTCGTCGGCCATCGCGAAGGTCTGCCTGCGCAGCCGCTTGAGCCTGCGGATGACGCGGTTGGCCAGCACCAGCGCGATCAGGAAGGCGGCGATGCTGACCACGAGCACGCCGCCGCCGGCGTAGAGCGAGTTCGCCGCGGAGGTGTTGGCCTTGTCCTCGGCCAGTTCCTGGGCGTGCTTGTTCTGCGAGATCCAGACGTCGATCAGGGTGCGGTTCACTTCGGCGGCGGCGTTCTGCCACTCGGTGGTCGTCATCGGCAGCGGCTGCTGTTTGGTACTGCTCGAGGAGGAGCTGTTGCTGCTGGACGAACTGCTCGACGAGCTGTTCGCGGCGTTGGCCTGCGCGGCCAGATAGCGTTGCGCGAGCGCGGTTTCCATCAGTGACAGCTGCTGCCAGGCGTTGCTGCCGGTGAGCTTCTGCAGCCGGTCGTGCTGGGCGCTGGCGGCGCCTTGTTCGCTGGCCAGGTACCCGATTTCGGTGTGGTAGAAGCCGACCTGGCGCAGGAACTCCTCGATCGGGATGGCGGCGGGGCCGTCGGTGGTGGCCAGCATGACGCCCAGGGCGTTGCTGCGGGCCATCGCCTCGGCGGCGTTGAGGAAGCGCATGCCGTCGGCGATCGCCACGCCGATCTCGGTGTCGGGTGCGGTCTGCTCGGCGATCTCGGTGCCGACGGAGATGACGTCGAGCAGCCGGTTGTAGAACAGGTAGGCGTCGGAGGGTTGCAGCTGGCCCGCGTCGGTGGCCATCCGCACCTGGGTCATCTGGCTGAGCAGGGTGTTGAAGCCCGCGACGTCGTCGCCGATCTTGGAGTCGTCGACCGCGCGCAGCCCGGCCGAGATCTCGATCAGCCCGCGCATCGCGCCGTCGAGGCGGATCCGCGCGGCGGCCAGTGCGGGGGGCACGGTGTCGTCGCCGGCGAGCTGGGCCAGGGCCAGGCGGCGTTCCTGCTGGACCGCCTCCATCAACTCCCTGGTGTGCGGGATCGCCTTCTGGTTCTGCACCGCCCACTCTCGGGCCGTTGTGCCTTCTGCTACCAGGTACCCCGCTGCGCCCACGCCGACTACAAGCAGAGTCAAGCTCGGAATGAGCGCGATTGCCAGGATCCGCGTACGAACCCCGAGCCTCGCTCTGAACATCGGGACAACCTAAACCACAAAACGGACCGTCTGTCCGTTGTGTCCCGGTGAGTGGGACTGGAATTGACTTTGCCGCGCCGACCGCGAATAAGCGACATTTCGGGCCGGATGGGCGACGATCGGGCACGATGTGCAGGGCAGTGGCTTCTGACCGGGCGCTGTTCGGCGTAGATTGTGTGTATCTCTCGGTTACACAAGATCGCATCGAAATACTGACGTAGGAGGCACCGATGCCCGCGCCCGAAGCCGCAGTCTTCGACCGTCTGAGCGCGCTGGCCGCGATAGACCGCCCGCAGGACCGCTCGCGTAAGACCATCGCCGAGACCTTCACCGGTCACCCGCTCGGCAGCGTGCCGGTGGGCACCGCCGAAGACGTAGCGGCGGCGTTCGAGAAGGCCAGGACCGCACAGGCCCGCTGGGCGGCGCGCTCGGTCGCCGACCGCGCCGCGGTGCTGGAACGCTATCGGGCGCTGATCGTGGAGCACCGCGAGTTCCTGATGGATGTGGTGCAGGCCGAGACCGGCAAGGCGCGCTGGGCGGCGCAGGAAGAGATCATGGGCCTGATCTTCGCGGCCCGCTATTTCGCCAAGAACGCCGCGAAGCTGCTGAGCCCGCACAGCGTGCCCGGCGCGTTCCCGGTGCTCAACCGCACCTCGGTGCGCACCCAGCCCAAGGGCGTGGTCGGTGTGGTCGCCCCGTGGAACTACCCGATGCTGCTCTCGATCGGCGACTCGATCCCGGCGCTGATCGCGGGCAACGCGGTGCTCGTCAAGCCCGACAGCCAGACCCCGTTCTCCTCGCTGGCCAACGCCGAACTGCTCTACCGCGCGGGCCTGCCCCGCGATCTGCTCGCGGTCGTGCCCGGCCCGGGCACCGTGGTCGGCACCGCCATCGTCGAGGGCTGTGACTACCTGATGTTCACCGGCTCCTCGGCGACCGGGCGCACGCTGGCCGAGCAGTGCGGGCGCAGGCTGATCGGGTTCTCCGCCGAGCTCGGCGGCAAGAACCCGATGATCGTGGCCAAGGGCGCGAACCTCGACAAGGTGGCCAAAGCCGCGGTGCGCGCGTGCTTCTCCAACGCCGGGCAGCTGTGCATCTCGATCGAGCGGCTCTACGTCGAACGCGCGATCGCCGAGGAGTTCACCGAGAAGTTCGTCGCCGCCGTCGACGCCGCGAAACTCGGTGCGTCCTACGACTATTCGGCCGATATCGGCTCGCTGATCTCCGAGGCGCAGCTCGAGACCGTCACCAAGCACGTCGCCGACGCCACCTCCAAGGGCGCCAAGGTGCTCGCCGGCGGCAAGGCCCGCCCGGATCTGGGCCCGCTGTTCTTCGAACCGACCGTGCTCGCCGAGGTGACCGACGAGATGGAATGCGGACGCAACGAGACCTTCGGCCCGCTGGTCTCGATCTACCCGGTCGACACCGTCGACGAGGCGGTGCGCCTGGCCAACGACACCGAATACGGCCTCAACGCCAGCGTGTGGGCGGCGAGCAAGTCCGAGGGCGAACGCATCGCCGCGCGACTGCACGCGGGCACCGTGTGCGTCGACGAAGGCTACGCCCCCGCATGGGGCAGCACCGCCGCGCCGATGGGCGGCATGGGAATCTCCGGCGTCGGGCGCAGGCACGGCCCCGACGGGCTGCTCAAGTTCACCGAACCGCAGACCGTGGTGGTCACCCGCTTCCTGAATCTGGATGCGCCGCCGCTGGTTTCGCAGGACAAGTGGCAGCGGTTCCTGATGAGCGTCGCGCGCAGTCTGCGGTTCCTGCCCGGTCGCTGATGTCGACGTCCGCCGGGTGGTCGTGCGCCACCCGGCAGACGCCGCCGCCGGTCTCCTCCGAGGAGCGCCGGTCCGCCCGCGCGCGGCGAGTGCGGAGGTTGGCCCGCCCCGCGCGATCGTCCGGTGCGACAGTGCGGGCTCGGAGTATCCCGGTGGTCTCTCAGGTCAGCCGATCGGCGCCGGTGCGCGGCGGCGGCAGCAGGGCGGCTTCCTGATCGGTGAGCAGCCGTGATCGGAGGACGAAGCGCACACCGTCGGCGGCCTCCAGCGACAGGCCGCTGCCGCGCCCGTCCACCACGTCCACGGTGAGGTGGGTGTGCTTCCACACCTCGTACTGGTCGGCGCTCATCCAGAATTCGGTGTGCCAGGGCAGGTGACCGAGCAGCACGTCGGCTCCGCAGATCCGGAACTCGCGCACCGGGAAACACATCGGTGCGGTGTCGTCGTCGGATTGATGGAACAGCACGGCCCCGTGGTGTTGGATCAACTGCCGCAGCACCGTCCTGGCCCGTTCGGTGATGGCGATCCGGTGGATTCGATGTTGCTGCATCAGAAGAGCCCCAGTTTCGTCGGCGAGTAGCTGACCAGTAGGTTCTTGGTCTGCTGATAGTGGCCGAGCATTATCTTGTGGTTCTCGCGGCCGATGCCGGATTTCTTGTATCCGCCGAACGCGGCATGGGCCGGGTGGGTGTGATAGCAGTTGGTCCAGACCCGGCCCGCTTTGATGGCCCGGCCCATCCGATAGGCGGTGCCGCCGTCTCGGGTCCACACCCCGGCGCTCAGACCGTAGAGGGTGTCGTTGGCGATGCGCACCGCTTCCTCGACGGTGTCGAACCGGGTCACCGCGACCACCGGTCCGAAGATCTCCTCCCGGAACACCCGCATGGTGTTGTTGCCCTCGAAGACGGTGGGCTGGATGTAGTAGCCGCCGGGCAGTCCGTCGACCTTGCGTGCCTCCCCGCCGGTGAGCACGCGGGCGCCCTCCTGTCTGCCGATGTCGATGTAGGACAGGATCTTCTCGCATTGCTCGGCGGTGGTCTGGGCGCCGATCATGGTGGTGTCGTCGAGCGGATCGCCGCCGGTGATGGCCTCGGTGCGGGCCACGCAGCGGTCCAGGAACTCGTCGTAGATCGAGGAGTGGACCAGCGCGCGCGACGGGCACGCGTACACCTCGCCCTGGTTGAACGCGAACATCACGAAACCCTCGATCGCCTTGTCCAGCAACGCGTCGTCGGCGGCCATGATGTCGGGCAGGAAGATATTGGGGCTCTTGCCGCCCAGCGCCAAACTGATCGGGACGATGTTCTCGCTGGCGTACTGCATGATCAGCCGCCCGGTGGTGGTCTCGCCGGTGAAGCCGAGCTGCGCCACCCGCGGGCTGCACGCCAAGGGTTTTCCGGCTTCGAACCCGAAACCGTTGACCACGTTGAGCACGCCCGGCGGCAGCAGGTCCGCGATGAGCTCGATGACCAGCAGGATCGAGGCCGGGGTCTGCTCGGCGGGCTTGAGCACCACACAGTTACCCGCGGCCAGCGCCGGGGCGATCTTCCACGCGGCCATCAGGATCGGGAAGTTCCACGGAATGATCTGGCCGACCACGCCCAACGGCTCGTGGAAATGGTAGGCGACGGTGTCGCGGTCGATCTCGGCGACGCTGCCCTCCTGCGCGCGAATGGCCGCGGCGAAGTAGCGGAAGTGGTCGACGGCCAAAGGTAGGTCCGCGGCGAGGGATTCGCGGACCGGCTTGCCGTTGTCCCAGGTTTCGGCGACGGCGAGCGGCTCGAGACTGCGCTCGATCCGGTCGGCGATCTTGTTGAGGATGTCGGCCCGCTGGGCGGGCGAGGTGGCGGTCCATCCGTCGGTGGCGGCGTGCGCGGCCTCGAGGGCCAGGTCGATGTCGGCGGCGCTGGATCGGGCCACCGCGCAGAAGGTTTCGCCGTCCACCGGGGAGACGTTGTCGAAGTAGCGGCCCTCGATGGGCGGGGCCCAGTCGCCGTCGATGAAGTTGTCATAGCGGGTGGCGAAGCTGACGATGCCGGAGTCGGACCCCGGTCTTGCGTAGATCATGGCACTCGCTCCTCACAGAATCACTCTGAGAGGGCCACTATGACCGGTGAAGGTTGGTACGAGGTTGGTGTGCGCAGGTCAACCTCGCGCACGAGGGATTCAGCTGTGCAGCGCGGTGTGCAACCGCGCAGCGACCACGGCGCGGCGCACGTCGTCGAGGGGCAGCAGCCGCAGGGCGTGCTCGTGCACCTCGATATCGCCGGGCGCGCGTTCCCCGAAGGCCACCGCGTGTTCGGCGCGGTCGCTGGCCAGCACCGCATTGCGCACGCCCACATCGAGATACGCGCGCCACTGCACCACGCCGGGAGTGTCCGAGCCGGGCAGCAGCGGGCCGCGGTAGAGCCATACCGCCGAGGTGGTGTCCCCGGCGGCGACGGCGGCCAGCAAGTCCACCGCATCGCAGGCGACCGGGCCGGTCAACAGGTAGCGGCGGTTGGTGATCTCGCCGCCGGTGGCGCGGCGCAGGTGTGAGACATCGGCTTTGAGGGTGCTGGTGGACACGGCGCGGTCGCCGTAGACGGCGGCGTGCAGTTGTTCGGGGGTGAAGCCGTCGGGCTCCAGGGCGAGCAGCGCCAGGATCTCGAGCTGGCGCGGCGGCAGCGGGACGGGGCGGCCGTCGCGGATCAGCCGTGCGGTGCCGAGACATTCGAGTCGCACGCCCGGCGTCGGCGCGGGTTCGGCGACGCGCAGCATGGTTTCCACGGCGGTCACCAGCGCCCGCACCGAGGTCATCACCGCAGGGTGCGAGCGATCCCAGGAACTGGACAGATCCAGCACGCCCACCTGGCTGCCGTCGGGGGCGTGAATGGGTGCGGAGTAGCAGACCCAGCCGTGCAGGGCGGCGACGAGGTGTTCGGCGGAGAACACCGAGCAGGCGCGGTCGTCGTGCAGCGCGAGCGAGAGTCCGTTGGTGCCCATATGGGATTCGTCCCAGCAGCCGCCGGGGGCGAAGTTCACGTTCTCGGCCTGCCTGCGCAGGGTGCGGTCGCCGCAGGACCACATGATGGTGCCGTCGGCGTCGGTCACCACGGCCAGATAGCCCGCGTCCTCGGTGATGCCGCGCAGGTCACTCGACAGTTCGGTGATCGGGTTGCGCAGCGGCGATCGCGCCCAGGTGTCGCTGATGTCGTCGAGGCCGGGCGCGACGGTGACCGACGGGTCGACGCTGTGCAGCGAACGCTGCCAGGAGCGGGCGACGTCGGTGCGTAGCAAGGTCGTTCGGGCCGGGGGCGTCGCGATACTCGGAGCCGTAGCCCAGCGCTCCCATTCCTTCTCCAGTTCGGCCCGCTGCTGGGTCAGGGTGCGGAACTGTGCCACCTTGGGAAACCCCATCGTCGTGTGAGCTCACATTCGCTCTCTCATTCTGGCGTACGCACGACCGGAACGGGAGGGATTGAGGGCAAACCGAACGGTCCCCATTGGTTGAGGCCGTGTCGCGCTCGGCGTGGCGGACGCGTGTGCCGCGCCAGTATGCGCGGCTCGGTTCGCGCCGCGCCGGCCGGGTGCGTCGTTATGCTGCTGGAATGGCTACCGTTTCGCGGCGGGCTCGGGTCGCCGACGTGCACGAACTGGCGTCGGGCATGCCGTATGTGACCCGGGTCGACGGTCCGAGTGGCAACGCCGTATATCAGGTCGGCAGTAAGTCCTTCGTGTTCTTTCGCACGCCACGTCCGGATGCCGTCGATCCTGAGACCGGGCAGCGCTACGCCGATGTGATCGTGTTCTGGGTGCCCTCGGAGTCGGACAAGCAGGCGCTGGTGCAGGATCCGCGGTCGCCGTTCTTCACCACCGCACATTTCGACGGTCACCCGTCGGTGCTGGTGCGCGGCAGCCGAATCGGTGAACTCACCTATGGGGAGTTGTCCGAGATCATCCAAGACGCGTGGCTGTCCCGCGCATCCCGCAAACGCGCGAACGACTGGCTGGCCGCACACCCCGCCCCCTGATCGCCATCCGCACCAGTTCCCGGTACCCGCACGAGCGCTGGGAATTCGCACTGGTTCTCGGAACTCGCATGAACACCGGCGCCCCTGAGCAGTGCGAATCCCGAGAACCAGTGCGGATCTCGCCACCGGCGGTTTGCGCGGCGGTCGATGCGGGGTTGCATCGACTGCCGGATGGGTTACTTGTTGATGAAAATGCCTGCGACGTCGGCGTTCTTGATGGGGGTTTCGGCGTTGCGCTGGCCGCCGCACAGCAGGTCGACCGAGACCATGGTCGCGTCGACCACGGTGCCTGCGGGTTCGCGGTCGTCGTTGGTCTGCTGCTTGACGAATTTGGTGATCGTCATGCGCTTTTCGTCCTGGTTCTGCTTGACGTACTCGTTGCACGGGGTGTCGCCGCCGCGGTTGAGGGCGCGCTGGACGTCGGTGCAGCCGGCGAGCATCAGCGCGACCGCCGCGATCGCGAGCCCGGTCCGTCCGGTCCGTGACAGCGTGGCGTTCATGTGCTCCTCCTGGATGCTTCGTCGCGCGGCCGTCCGCGTGATCGCGTCCAGCCTAGAGCTCCACGAGCCGGTTGCCTGTCCGGCCGGTGTCCGGCGGGTCGCGGGCCGGTTCCGCGGGGTGCTGCGGGTTAGGCAGGGTGCTGCCGGGTTCCCGTGGCTAGCCGTGCGGGGGCGGAAGGTCCGCGGCGGCATGTCCGCACCAGTCGGTCGTGACTTCAGGCGCAAAAGGCCGGCGGCGCGATCCCGGCACTGGTCACCTCTCGTTCAGGAGCGGAAGGTGAGCAGCGGTACATCGAGTTCGGCAGGGGTGAGCGAGCCGTGGTGGCCGAGCATGATCGATTGGATGGGTTCGGCGCCGCTGCGGATGATGCCGCCGGTGCCGCGGGCGGCGACCACGAGGTCACCGATGCGTTCGGCGATGTGCGCGGTGACGACGGGGCCGAACCAACCGCGGTCGATGGCTTCGGCGCGCGACAGTACGGCGAAGTCGGTGCCGAGGATGTCGTGCCAGGCGGCGGCGACGTCGGGGGAGGCGCCGGGCTCGGTGTAGACGTGGCGTGCGCGGGGTTCCCCGCCCAATTGCTCGACGCCGGCCCGCAGTTCGGTGCGGTGGTCGAAGTCGATGCGTTCGTCGAGTTCGACCATGCCGTGGTCGGCGGTGACCAGCAGCGCGGCACCGGGCGGCAACCGTTCGGCGATCTCGCTGGCGAGGCGGTCGACGTGGGCGAGTTCGAGCAGCCAGGCGTCCGAGGACGGTCCGCGCACGTGCCCGGTGGTGTCGAGATCGGCGTGGTAGGCGTAGACCAGTGAGCGGTCGCCCGCGCGGATCGCGGTGCCGATGCCGTCGATGAGGTCACCGATGGAGAAGTTGGGGCGGAACTCGCAGCCGCGCAGCGACGCCCGGGTCAGTCCGGAACCGTTCTGGTAGCTCGGGGCGACCTGGGTGACGGTGATCCCGTGGGCCGCGGCGCGTTCGAATACCGTTGCGGTGGGCTGGAACTGCTCGGGCACCAGCTCGTTGAGCAGGTCGGCTCGCCGGCCGTCGCCGTGCAGCTGCCAGCGCAGTGCGTTGACGAGGCGGTCCTGGCCGGGCACCCGCAGCAGGTAGCCGACGATGCCGTGCTCGCCGGGAGGCACGCCGACGCCGAGCGAGCTGAGACTGGTCGCGGTGGTGCTCGGGAAGCCTGCGGTCAGCGTGGTCGAGGCCAGGCCGGACAGGAACGGCGCCACTGCGGAGTTGGCAGCCAGTGCGTGCGCGCCGAGCCCGTCGATGAGCAGCACGCACACCCGGTCGGCGGTAATGCCCAAGCCGAGCCGGTCGGTCTCGCCGGGAACACCGAATCCGGCGAGCAGCGAAGGGAACACATCAGCCAGGAAGCCCGTTCCGTAACGGGGCGCGTCGAACACGAGGCTCAGGATGTCAAGATCAATGCCGCGCGGGCAAGGCCGCACCGAGGACCTTTCGCACTGTCTCGGGATCCGCACCCCCTACGGGCACCCCTGAGCAGTGCGGATCCCGGGAAGGGGTGCGGATCTCGGCGCACGGTCACGCTTGGCCGGTTTCGAAGCGGGCTACTTTGCCGGCGCGGACGGTGAAGCGCCAGCTGGTGCGCATGGAGCCCCAGCGGGAGTTGGTGTAGTCGGCGACGAGTTCGGTGCCGCCGTCGCCGATGGACTCGACCTGCATGCGGCCGTTGCTGCCGAAGACTTCCGAGTCGGTCCACTGGCCGACATTGCGTTCCACGCCGTCGTCGGACATGGTCGCGTCGTCGGTGAGCGCGGCGAAGAGCCGGTCCTGGTCGTTGGCGTTGAGCGCGTCCACGAATTCCTGCACCGCGGGATCTAGCTCAGTCATCTGGTTACCCCTCTCGGATCAGGTGGCGGAGCATCGACGGGAGAGCAGCAAATCTCTGGCGTCCACTGTAGGGCAGATCGGGGACGGCTGCCGGGATGGCAGGCGTGCTGTGCCCCGCGCCGCCTGCTGGTAGACAGGACGATGTGACCGCACAGCGTGCATTCCGGTTCGGTGTCAACATGGTGGCGCCGGACTCCCGGGGTTACTGGATCGAAAAGTGCCGCAGGGCCGAGGAACTGGGCTACGACGTGATCGGGGTGGCCGATCATCTGGGGTGTCCCGCGCCGTTCCCGTCGATGATCCTGGCCGCCGAGGCGACCGAACGGGTGCGGTTGAACACCTTCGTGCTCAACGCCCCGTTCTACAATCCGGTGCTGCTGGCCCGCGACATCGCCGGCGCCGACCAGCTGACCGACGGACGGGTGGAGATCGGCCTGGGCGCGGGCTACGTGCAGGCCGAATTCGAGGCCGCCGGTATCCCTTTCGAGAGCGGCGGCAAACGCGTCGAGCATCTGGCGCGCACGGTGACCACGCTGCGTACCCTGTTCTCCGATCCCGAATATCAGCCGCGCCCCGCTCAGCCGTCCGGGCCGCCGCTGTTGCTCGCGGGCTGGGGTAATCGGCTGTTGCGGTTGGCCGCCGAGCACGCCGACATCATCGCGTTCCCGGGCGCGTCGGCGACGGAGAACGGCGGGCCGCTGCATCTGGCCGGGATCGGCGAGATGGGCGAGAAGGTCGAGTATGTGCGGGGTCTGCTCGGTCCGCGTGCCGACAGTGTGGAGTTCAACATCCTGATTCAGCGGGTGGTGCCGCCGGAGGAACGCGCCGCGGTGCTGGAGTTGTTCGGTCCCGCGTTGCCCGATGATGTGGCCGACCATCCCGAAGAGCTGCCGACGTTGTTGATCGGTACGCCCGAGGAGATCGCCGAGCGGGTCCGCGCGCACCGTGATCGATACGGATTCAGCTATATCACTGTGCTCGAGCACAGCATGGAGCAGTTCGCGCCGGTGATCGAGCTGTTGCGCTGAATCGGTTCATCACGACACACCTTTGATGTGGCGCCCGCCGGATCGGGCGGTTGCCGAGCACGGGTGCAGTGGTGGCGCGCTGCTGCCGGGCGGCGTGCGGGCGATCGCGCGGTGCGCGGTCGAATAACGTGGCGATCGGGTCGCGAGGGGTGCCCCCGGAGCCAGCTCCGCCCTCCCAACCCCCTCGGCGGCCCCAACTCCCGGCGCGTGTGGTCAGGGCAGGGGGTCGATGATCACGCGGGAGTCGAGTTGGCGCAGCTTTTTCGGGCGGGCGGTGAGACATGGCCAGTCGCGGGCGATGGCCTCGTGGGTGGCGTGGCCCGCGGGCAGCAGGGCTTCGGCGTTGGTGCTGCCCGCGAGCGCGGCACCGAGGAGTTCGGCGGCGGCGCGATCGAAGACCGGGACGATGGTGTGTGGCAGTTCGAGCAGCGCCGCGAGGATGTCGAGCCGGTCGGCGGGGATGTGGGCGCGAGCCACGCCGAGGACGGTGGCGGGCACGACGATGGTGTTGCCCGCGTTCACGGTCGCCCATACGACGGCTTGGGCGTAGTTGGCTTGGTTGGCGAACCCGATGACGGCGGCGGTGTCGAAGACGACACCGCCGAGGGCCGCGGAGATCACGCGGCGCCGGCGTGCGGACTGCCAGCCTCCTCCTCGGATAACGGCGGTAGACCTTGCACGGCCCGGGCGCGATTGATCAGATCCAAGGGCGGGCGGCCGCCGAGGACCTGTTCGAGTTTGGCCAGCGACTGCGCTCGGCTGATCCGACCCTGGACCGCCTCGGACACGAACGCCGACACCGACTCGATCCGGCCACCCGCGCGCCAGCTCTCGAGCGTCGCGACGAGTTCTTCGGGCAGCGTGACGGTGACCTTTCGCGTTTTCGGCTCCCGAGACGATGGCATACCACGACTGTATCGCGGCGCGGTATCGCTAGCGAGGGGTCACCTGCGCGGGTTTGCGCCAGAGCAGGGTGTAGCGCAGCAACGGCCGGCGGCGAATCCGGGCGCCGGGCAGGATCTCGGTGGCGGCGGCGCGGATCTCGCGATAGGTGTCGTCCGGGTCGCGCAGTGCGGCGTCGGGGTCGGCGAGTCTCGGGCGGTGCAGGGTGTCGACGGCCAGGATGGCCGGGAGCAGCGCCAGGTAGGGAAAGTCGGTGCGCAGAGCGAACTTCCAGAGGCCGACGACGGCGAGGGTGCCACCGGGGGCGACGAGCCGGTGCAGTGCGGTGAGGCCGTCCTTCAGTGGGACGTGGTGCAGGCTGGCGACGGCGGTGACGAAGTCGAAAGTTCCTGGGAGGTCGAGGAAGTCGGCCTTGTCGAGGGTGAGGTTCGGGGTGGGTGGCACCGTGGCGAGGATGGCGGGGTCGACATCGACGCCGTGCGCGGTGAGGCCGCGGCGGGCGAGCTTGGTGGCGAGAAGGCCGTCGCCGCAACCGATGTCGAGTGCGGTGCGGGCGTCGCCGGGGATCTGGGCGAGCAGCCAGGGGTGGTAGTGGGTGTTGTGGTTCCAGTAGGGATCGCCTTGCACGCCATGAGGGTAGGGGCCGAAGTAAAAATCTTGTGTGATCTGCATCACAATCGCCCGCACAAATTGTCGGTATCCGATGGCAAGGTATCGGTATGCCTTTTGCCGAATCCGCTGTTTCCGCCGATGTCATCCGGGTCGTGGGAGCCAGCGAGCACAATCTGCGCGACGTGTCGCTGGAAATCCCCAAGAACAAGATCACCGTGTTCACCGGAGTGTCCGGGTCCGGCAAGTCCTCGATCGTGTTCGACACGATCGCGGTGGAGTCGCAGCGCCAGCTCTACGCCACCTTCCCGGCGTTCATCCTCAACTTCTTGCCCCGCTATGAACGCCCGCATGCCGAGGCGATGGAGAACCTGACCGCGCCGGTGATCATCGATCAGCAGCCGGTGGGCGGTGGCCCGCGCTCGACGGTGGGCACGATGACCGACATCTTCTCGATGGTGCGGGCGATGTTCGCCCGATTCGGTTCGCCCTCAGCGGGTTTCGTCTACAACTACTCGTTCAACGTGCCCCAGGGCATGTGCCCGGACTGCGACGGCCTCGGCATCACGGTGCGGGCCGATCCGGATCGGCTGCTGGATCGGACCAAGTCGCTCAACGAGGGTGCGATCTTGCTGCCCGGCTACGGGGTCGGCAGCGGGGAGTGGCAGCTCTACGGCACGTCGGGGCGCTTCGATCCGGACAAGAAACTCGCCGACTACACCGCCGAGGAGTTCGAGGATCTGCTGCACGGCTCCGGCGGCAAGGTCGAGCTGACCTTCGCCAAGGGCACCTGGAAGGCCAACTACGAGGGCATCGCCACCAAGTTCACCCGAACCAGGCTGCAACGCGACACCTCCACGTTGAGTGAGAAGACCCGCGAGCAGATGCGCCAGTTCCTCACCGAGGGCATCTGCCCGACCTGTCACGGTGCCCGGCTCAACGCGGCGGCGCTGGCCACGAAGATCAACGGCCGCAATATCGCCGACTGGGCCGGCTTGCAGATCACCGACCTGATGGTGGTGCTCGACGAGATCACCGACCCGGCCGCAATCGGGCTGGCCGCCGCGATCCGGACCTCGCTGCAGCGGGTCGCCGACATCGGATTGGGCTATCTGAGCCTGGACCGGCCGACCTCGACGCTGTCCGGCGGTGAGGGGCAGCGGCTGAAAATGATCAAGCATCTGTCGAGCACGTTGATCGGGATGACCTACATCTTCGACGAACCGAGCGTCGGGCTGCACCCGCGCGACGTCGGCCGGTTGAACGATCTGCTGAAGGCGTTGCGGGACAAGGGCAACACGGTGCTGGTGGTCGAGCACGACCCCGACGTCATCCAGATCGCCGACCATGTCGTCGATGTGGGGCCGCGTGCGGGCCTGCACGGCGGACAGGTGGTGTTCGAGGGCAGCTTCGCCGAGCTGCGGGCCGCCGACACCCCCACCGGTGCCGGGCTGCGCAGGCCGTTCAGCGTGAAGGACACCTTCCGTGCGGCCACCGGCGAGCTGCTGATCGAGCACGCCGACCTGCACAACCTCAAGGATGTGACCGTCGGGATCCCCACCGGCATTCTCACCTCGATCACCGGGGTGGCCGGGTCGGGCAAGAGCAGCCTGATCCGGGATGTGTTCGTGGTCGAGCAGCCCGAGGCGATCTTCGTCGACCAGTCGGCCATCGCCGCGTCCTCGCGGTCGACGCCCGCGACCTACCTGGGGTTGATGGATCCGATCCGCAAACTGTTCGCCAAGGCGACCGGGGAGTCGCCGGGGCTGTTCAGTTTCAACTCCGCGGGCGCGTGCAAGCAGTGCGAGGGCCGCGGGGTGATCATCACCGAGATCGCCTACATGGATCCGGTCACCACCCACTGCGATGCCTGCGACGGCCGCCGCTTCTCCGAGGACGTGCTCGCACTCACCTTGCGCGGCAAGTCGATCGCCGACGTGCTGGAGCTGACCGCGGAAGAGGCGCTGGTGTTCTTCCCGGAGAAGGCACTGAATGCCAAGTTGCGCACCATGAACGAGGTCGGGCTGGACTATCTGAGTCTCGGCCAAGCCATGAGCACCCTGTCCGGTGGTGAACGTCAGCGGATCAAACTCGCCACCCAGCTGCAGAACACCGGCTCGATCTATGTCCTCGACGAGCCGACCACCGGACTGCACATGTCCGACGTGGACACTTTGCTCGCGCTGCTCGACGGCCTGGTGGACCGCGGCAACACGGTGGTCGTGATCGAGCACAACCTCGATGTGGTCGCGCACTCGGACTGGGTGATCGACCTGGGTCCCGACGGCGGCAAGGCGGGTGGTGAAGTGGTGTTCACCGGCACCCCCGCCGAGCTACTCGAACACCCGACCTCGCTGACGGGGCAGTACCTCCGGAAGTACAAGGAGGCGTAGGGCTCACCCATCCACAGCCAGCTGGTCACGTCGGCACTTTCGCGCCGCGTGACCGGCTGTGCGGTAGGCCGGGCACGGCAGGCGTCGTGGTGCCGGAACGATCGGTCCACGCCCCGTATGCCATCGGCGGATACTTCGCGAACCGGGCGGCGTCGAGCGGCGGTGTCGCGAACGTCTGCCCAGGTGTCCGCCGCTGCGTCCCGTCGGTCATCACGTCTGGCGCCACCGTGTCGGTGAACGTCCTGGAGTTCGATTTCGGCGTCGACCTGCGCGCGGCGGAGTCTCGGGCTCAGGCGGTGACCGCGCGAGCCTGCCGTCAGGGGTTGAGCAGTGCTGATGGTGGGACCACCCGGCGGATCGGTTACAAGCCCAGTTGTGCCAGGCGCGTAGTGATGCGGGGGTCGGTGGTGATGATGGGGTCTTCTCTCGCAACCCAGGGGTCGCCGTCGAAGTAGAGCTGGAACAGTTTCTCCGCGGTGCGGGTGGCGAGCGCTTGGGTGGACAGGGTGGGGTTGGGGCCGCCGAGGGAGTTGGGCAGGGCGGAGTTGTCGGCGATGAAGAGGCGTTTGACCCAGCGGGCTTCGGCGTTGGCGTCGAGGACCGAGTTCGCGGCGGAGGCGCCCATGCGCATCGAGGAGTGCACGTGCAGAAGCAGCGGCGCCCAATCCATTCGGTAGACCTGTTCGGCACCGGCGGCGCGCATGATCTCGGCGGCGCGCCACGCCATGAACTCCCGGTTGGCCAGGGTTCGCGGCTTGCGTTGCCGTCGTGCGACGTCGATCTTGGCGGGGGCGCCGTTCTCGTCGGCGGGGAACAGCGACGGGGTGATCCGGTTGCCGGGTTCGACGTGGTCGTCGGTGATGACCAGGAAGTTGAGCAGATGGTCGATGCCGCGGGCGAGCAGGTCCAGCAATTCGGTGCCGACCAGGCGGCCCGCGCGCCCGTCCCACGGGCCGGTCGGGCCGCGGCCGTTGTCGTAGACCCCGCGAACTCCGCTGTCGGACAGGCACATCGAGAACGCTTGGACGGCGGGGGTCAAGCCGACGTTCTCGATGCCGCCGTGGCCGGGGAACTCGATGCGGGCGGCGGAGTTGGCGCCTTTGGAGTTGCCGGTGTCTTCGTCGAAGGCGCCGACGACCCAGTCGAGGAAGTGGTCGGTGTGGCCGCGGCCCACCCAGTCGTTGGGGTTGGGCAGGCCGCTGTTGAACCACAGCCGTGGGCTTTCGGTCGCGCCGCCGGCCAGCACCACCGCCGTGGCGTCTTCGGTGAACTGTTCGCCGGTGGTGTTGTCGCGCCAGGTCACCCCCGTCGCGACCACGTCGTTGCCGCGCTGTTCGGAGGTGATCGCGGTGGCGAAGGAGTCCGCGATCAGCTCGACCGGTTTGCCGCCGGGGCGTACCGCGTCCGCGGCGAGACCGAGCGGTATGTAGCTGTTGTCGGTGGAGCGTTTGGCGACGAGGTTGCGGGGCGCTCGGATCGGTTCGTAGCAGCCTTGGAAGCAGTGGCCGCAGAAGGTGCAGCCGGTCGCGGCGGGGTAGGTGAGCAGCTCGGCGCGGTCGGTGCGGCCCGCGTTGCCGCCCGGCTGGAGAATCGCGTTCTGCTGGGGCCGGAAGGCGATGCCGGTGGTGTTGCGTGAGGTTTGCACGGAGAGTCCGGCGTTTTCGCAGCCGCGGAAGGTGAGCGCTTCCTTGGTGCCCATCGCCGCGGTCTGCACCGGCAGGGTCGCCTCGACCCACTCCAGGTAAGGCACGAATTCGGCGTAGCTGAAGGGGAATTCGTGGTCACGATCGTAGGCTGCGGCGTCCGGACCCGAATAGCCTTGGAAGACACCGGGATACGGGCGGGGGCAGTTGCCGAAATAGTGGGCGGTGGTGCCGCCGACCCCGGACAGTTGCCAGGCATACAGGTTCGACGCCCACTCCCGAAACCAGCCCGGTTTCCGGCGATCCTGCGGGCCGAAGCGCAGGAAACCGTCGTTGGGGTTGTTGGCGTCGTTCTCCGCGTGCGACCACTGGGCACGGGGTGCGGCGTGGCGCGGACCGGCCTCCAGTAGCAGCACATCCAGCCCGCGCCCGGCCAGCTCGGCGGCGATCACCGGGCCGCCGCCGCCCGCGCCGATCACGATGACATCACGCATCCGCCGGTACCTCCCTGCGTCCCTGGTAGTAGCCGATCAGTTCGGGGTGGCCCTCGACCAGCCCGTGCGGGCGGTACCCGGTGATCTGCCACGACGGTGGCCGGGTGGGCACGGTGCGAGTGCTCGGGTCGAACATCTCCATTTCGGAGTAGACGCTGAAGGCCGCGGCCTCGAGGATGAGCCCGCCTGCGAAGCGCAGGAATCCGGTGCCCGAGCCGCGCAAGGGTCCGGGCAGTGCGCGGTCGACGATCGAGGTCAACGCGGGAATCGGGCGTTCGAGCAGTTCGAGGACGCGGCATTTGTCGTGCAGGCTCAACCGGGCGAACGGGGATCCGAGCGGGCCGACCAGGCCGGCGGGTGCGACGAGCAGGGCACCGAAGTTCAGTGCCAGGGTGAGCAGGATCGACAGTGGCAGTACGCGATCGGAGTAGCGGTAGCCCAGGGCCTGATCGATGCGCAGGCCCTGCTCGGGGGTGACACCGAGCAGTTGGGGTGCTGGTATGCCGAGCTCGTCCAAGGCCTGCGCGAAGCCGAGGGCCAGCGGTCTGGTCAGTTGATCGCCGGCGGCCAGGTAGTTGTCGAACAGCCCGCGCAGGAACTCGCCGCCGCCGACCTCGATCACGCCGGGTCCGAGCCGCGGAGTGCCTTGCGCGCGCGACCATTCGTCGGGCCCGGGCAACACCATCACGCAGATCCCGCGCAGGGTATCGAGCACCACGGCGTCGACGGCGTCGAGCGGGCCCGCACGCGCCACCGCGGGTGTGAGGGCGCCCGGAGCCAGTGACCCCGCGCAGGCTATGAACCAGGCCATCCGCGTCAGGAAGTCCCGGCGATCGACACCCCCGAGCACACGATCCTCGTTCGACATCGTGACCCCCTGTGATCGGAGTCCGGAATGGCCTTGTTTCACGGTATCGGCGTCGCGGCCGTCGGCTGGGCGGACTGCTCGATAATCGTCGCATTGCACAAGCGACGGTGGCGTCCAATTGTGAACGGCCCCAAGGGGTTCAGTATGCGCGCTGCCTATTCGGTCGATCGGCAGCGCGCACGAACACCGCGCCGAAGCCCACGCGCCGAAGTGTTCGGCCCTGCGCCGGTCGTCGGCAGCGGACGCCGGGACCGATGGGGGCCGACCCTCCCGGAAAAGACGAGTCCGCGCGGATGCGAATTCCTTACGCGGGCTCAGCGGTGATCGGCGGGTGAGTGGGTACGTCGGCAGGAGTCCAGGGGTTGACCGCTGGATAACTAGGAGTACGCTCAAAAATGAGTCCACTCACTATTGGAGGTGTTGCGGTGATGACCACGCCGGAAGCGGCACACACCGGCCGCCGGGTGCGCAACATGCGCGACAAGCAGTCGCGCATTTTCGAGGCCGCGGCCGCGTTGTTCGCCGAGCGTGGTTTCGACAGCGTCACCACTCAGCAGATCTCCGATCGCGCGGACGTCGCGGCGGGCACCCTGTTCCGGTACGCCTCGTCCAAGGGCGAGCTGCTGCTGATGGTCTACAACGAGGAGTTCCGGACGGCACTCGAGCTGGGCGAACAGGAGTCACGCTCGGAAGGCGACCCGGTGCGGGCGGTGCTCGCCATGGTGGGCCCGATCCTGCGCGCCGCGGACCGTCGCGTGGAGAACACGGTGGCCTATCAGCGGGAGTTGCTGTTCGGCGCACCCACCGAGCAGTACCGCGCCGAGGGCCTCGCCTTGGTCGCCCGGCTGGAGGCGATGATCGCCGAACGGCTCACCGCGGAGGTGACAACCGACGGGGCCGACGCGAAGGACCTGTTCGCCCGCGCATTGCTGGCGGGACGCAGCGTATTCGCTGTGCTGCATCTCATCCTGGCTCGGCCGTCGACCGGCGCGCATCCCGGCCGCGACGCGACCGGTGACCTGCGTGACCAGATAGCCCAGATCGTGGCGGGTTTCTTCGCCTCGATCCAGTGAGGTGGACGTCGAGGGGCGAACCTCGCCTCCGGCAGGAAGGAGAACACCATGAGCATCCGTAAGGTGACCGTTCTCGGAACCGGGGTCCTCGGTTCACAGATCGCATTCCAGACCGCGTTCCACGGATTCGAGGTCACGGCCTACGACATCAACGACGACGCGTTGCGGGCGGCGAACGAGCGTTTCGCCAAGCTGGTGTCGATCTACCGCGACGAGGTCGACGGTGCCGGTGACGGCAAAGCCGAGAAGGCCGCGGATTCCATTGTCACCACCGCTGATCTGGCCGCGGCCGTCAAGGACGCCGACCTGGTCATCGAGGCGGTGCCCGAGGTGCTGAAGATCAAGCAGGAGACCTACCAGAAGCTGAGCGAACTGGCCCCGCACCGGACCATTTTCGCGACCAACTCCTCCACCTTGCTGCCCAGCGACCTGAAGGAGTCCACCGGGCGTCCCGACCGGTTCCTCGCGCTGCATTTCGCCAACGACGTGTGGCGCTACAACACCGCCGAGGTGATGGGCACCAAGGACACCGATCCGGAGGTGTTCCGCGCGGTGGCCGAGTTCGCCGACGCGATCGGCATGGTGCCGATCGAGTTGCACAAGGAGAAGGCCGGTTACGTGGTCAACTCGCTGCTGGTGCCGCTGTTGAACTCCGCGATGGCGCTCAGTGCGGGCGGCTACGCCGACCCCGAAGCGGTCGACAAGACCTGGCGTATCGCCACCGGCGCCCCGTTCGGACCGTTCCAGATGATCGATGTCATCGGCCTCAACACTCCGTACAACATCCTGGTCAACAGCGACGACGACGGCAAGAAGCTCGCGGCGTGGCTCAAGGACAACTACATCGACAAGGGCAAGCTCGGCAAGTCCAGCGGTGAGGGCTTCTACAAGTACTCGTAAACGCCTGCGCGGCAAGTAATTCCGAACCAGTTTCCAGGAGAGGGGTCACATGTACTACAGCAGCGGCAACTACGAGGCCTTCGCCCGACCGCGCAAGCCCGAGGGGGTGCAGGACAAGACGGCGTGGTTCGTCGGGGCGGGCCTGGCCTCGCTGTCGGGTGCGGCGTTCCTCATCCGTGACGGTCAGATGTCGGGTGACAAGATCACCGTATTCGAGCGGTTGAAGCTGCCCGGTGGCGCGCTCGACGGCATCAAGGAGCCGAAGAAGGGTTTCGTGATCCGCGGTGGCCGCGAGATGGAGAACCACTTCGAATGCCTGTGGGATCTGTTCCGGTCGGTGCCCTCGATGGAGATCGACGGGGCCAGCGTCCTGGACGAGTTCTATTGGCTGAACAAGGACGACCCCAACTCCTCGCTGCAGCGGGCCACCGAGAAGCGCGGTCAGGACGCGCACACCGACGGCTTGTTCACGCTGAGCAACAAGGCGCAGAAGGACATGATCAAGGTGTTCCTCGCCGCGCCGGAGGAGATGGAGAACAAGCGCATCGACGAGGTCTTCGGCGAGGACTTCCTGCAGAGCAACTTCTGGCTGTATTGGCGCACGATGTTCGCCTTCGAGGAGTGGCACAGCGCGCTGGAGATGAAGTTGTATCTGCACCGCTTCATCCACCACATCGGCGGTCTGCCCGATTTCTCGGCGTTGAAGTTCACCAAGTACAACCAGTACGAGTCGCTGGTGTTGCCGCTGTATCGGTGGCTGCTCGATCAGGGCGTGACGTTCCGGTTCGATACCGAGATCACCGATATCGACTTCCATCTGACCCGGGAACGCAAGCAGGCCACCAAGATTCACTGGGTCTCGGAGGGCACCGAGGGCAGTGTCGAGCTCGGCGAGAACGATCTGCTGTTCACCACGATCGGCTCGCTCACCGAGAACTCCAACGACGGCGATCATCACACGCCGGCGAAACTGCTCGACGGTCCCGCGCCGGCGTGGGACCTGTGGCGGCGGATCGCGGCCAAGGACCCCTCCTTCGGGCACCCCGAGGTGTTCGGTGGCCATATTCCGGAGACCAAGTGGGAGTCGGCGACGGTGACCACGCTCGACGAGCGCATCCCCGGGTATATCCAGAAGATCTGTAAGCGTGATCCGTTCAGCGGGAAGGTCGTCACCGGCGGCATCGTCACGGTGAAGGACTCGAGCTGGTTGATGAGCTGGACGGTGAACCGGCAGCCGCATTTCAAGCAGCAGCCCAAGGATCAGATCGTGGTCTGGATCTACTCGCTGTTCGTGGACGTGCCCGGCGATTACGTCAAGAAGCCGATGAGCGAATGCACCGGCGAGGAAATCACCAAGGAATGGCTCTACCACATGGGTGTGCCGGAAGCCGAAATCGATGAGCTGGCGGCGAATTCGGCGAAATGCGTGCCGGTGATGATGCCGTATGTGACGGCGTTCTTCATGCCGCGTCAGGCCGGTGATCGCCCGGACGTGGTGCCGGAAGGGTCGGTGAACTTCGCGTTCATCGGTCAGTTCGCCGAGTCGACCCGCGACTGCATCTTCACCACCGAGTACTCGGTGCGCACCGCGATGGAGGCGTCGTATCAGCTGCTCGGGATCGAACGCGGCGTGCCGGAGGTCTACAACTCGACCTATGACGTGCGCAAACTGCTGGCCGCGACGAGCCGACTACGCGACGGCGACGAGCTGCACATCCCCGGGCCGGACCTGCTGCGGAAGAAGTTGATGAAGAAGCTGGAGTCGACCGAGATCGGGGTCATGCTCGAGGAGTATGGATTGGTCGCGGACAAGAAGTAGTCCGCTGCGCCTCGGGAGGCTCGGTCCGGTGTGGCCGAGCCTCCCGTGCTGGTAGGGCGCCATCGCCCCACCTGTGCCCGGACGGTCAGGTGTGGTCGGTGAACTGCTGGGTGCCGGTGATGTGGAGCAGGTCCAGGGCGGAGGCGGCGGGGGTGTCGGGGGCGGCGGAGTAGACGACGACGGTCTGGTCGACGTCGGGGACGAGCAGGGTGTCGCATTCCAGGACCAGGGTGCCGAGCTCGGGGTGGTCGATGGTTTTGGTGGCGCTGCGCCATTGGACCGAGGGGCGTTCGTGCCAGAGTTGCTCGAATTCGCTGCTGCGGGTCCGTAGTTCGGTGATCAGGCGGTCGAGGTCGGGGTCGTCGGGGTAGCGGGCTTTGGCGCTGCGCAGCGTGCCGACACCGTAGGCGCCGACCGAATGTAGTTCCTCGGGGGTGAAGCGGACACGGCCGGGTTCGCTGCCGAGGAAGCATTCCCGGATGATGTTGCGGCGGGCGGGCGGCACGGCGGAGAAGTCGCCGAGCAGCGCGGCGGCCATCGGATTCCAGGCCAGCACATCGCCTTTGGCCGACATGACCAGTGCGGGCAGGTCCACCATGCGGTCCAGTAGTCGCAGCACGCTCGGGCGGACGAGCTGCGCGATCCGGCCTGCGTGCGGTGGCGCGGATCCGGCGAGGCGGAACAGCAGGTCGCGGTCGTTGTCGTCGAGTCGAAGTGCCCGCGAGAGGGCGGAGAGTACGGCGGTCGACGGACGTGGTCCGCGGCCTTGTTCGAGGCGGACGACGTAGTCGACGCTGACGCCGGCGAGTTGGGCGACCTCTTCGCGGCGCAGTCCGGGTACCTGACGGCGCGAGCCCGCGGGCAGGCCGACGTCGCGCGGCTGTATCCGGGTGCGGGCCTGTCGCAGCAGCGCCGCGAGTTCGGAGCGGTCCATTCCTCGATCATCCCGCAGCGGGCCCGGCGCGGGGTGGTACCACCGGTCCCAGGACACTTCGGCCCTGGTGGGCTGGGGTGTGGGCGCCGAGGCTGAGTGCATGAACGCAAAAACAACGGCTCTGGTGACCGGAGCGAACAAGGGGTTGGGGCGCGAGACCGTCCGCAGGCTCGGCGAATTGGGCTGGCAGGTGTTTCTGGGTGCCCGCGATGCCGAGCGCGGCAAGCGGGCGGCGGTCGAGCTCGCCGAGGCGGGGTCGACTGTCGAGTTCGTGCCGCTCGATGTCACCTCGACGGCGTCGATCGCGGCGGCGGTGGACGCGGTGGCGGCGCGGACGTCGGCGTTGGATGTGCTGATCAACAACGCGGGCATCTCCGGTGCTTTCCTCGCGCCGGAGGACACCCGAGCCGAGGATTTCCGTGCGGTCTTCGAGACCAATGTGTTCGCCCCGGTGCAGGTGACCCACGCGTTCCTGCCGTTGCTGCGGGCGGCGACCCAGCCGCGCATCGTGATGGTGTCGAGCGGGATGGGTTCGCTGACCATCACCTCCGATCCGGCCAGGCTCGAATCGACCCTGCTGAATTTGCCGTACACCTCGTCCAAGTCGGCCCTGAACATGATCACCTCGCAGTACGCGCGAGCACTACCGGGTATGCGGGTCAACGCCGCCGACCCCGGTTACACCGCAACCGATTTCAACGGTCATGCCGGGCATCAGACCCTCGCTGAAGGCACCGACGCCATCGTCACGCTGGCCACGCTCGGACCCGAGGGACCCACCGGTGGTTACTTCGATCGGCACGGTCGGATCCCGTGGTGAACCGCGCCACCATGTCCCGGTCGTCCCGCGTGAGCATGGGGACCATTGTGTGAACCGGTGGTACCACCCGGCGCCGTGCCCGCTGCGGGATGTTCGAGGGGTGGCGCGGCCTGATGCCGCGTCGGTCAGCGTGCTCCGCCGTTGACGTAGAGGGTTTGGCCGCTGACGTAGGAGGCTTCGTCGCTGGCGAGGAAGGCGATGACGGCGGCGACTTCTTCGGGACGGCCGACGCGACCGAGTGGGGTGCGTTCGGCGACGGAGCGCTGGTGGTCTTCGGGGGTCATGCCGACGCGGTCGGCGGTGGCGGCGGTCATCGCGGTGGCGATGTAGCCGGGGGCGACGGCGTTGACGTTGATGTTGTAGGGGCCGAGTTCGAGGGCGAGGGTGGCGGTGAGGCCTTGGATGGCCGCTTTGGCGGCGGCGTAGTTGGCTTGGCCGCGGTTGCCCAGCGCCGAGCGGCTCGACAGCGACACGATCTTGCCGTATCGCTGGGCGACCATGTACTTCTGCGCGACCTGGGTGCAGTGGTAGACGCCGGTCAGGTTGACCGAGAGCACGGCGTTCCAGTCGTCCTCGGAGAGCCGGAAGAACAGGTCGTCGCGGGTGATGCCCGCGTTGTTCACCAGGATCTGCGGGTCACCGAGGTCGGTGGCGATCCGGTCGAACACCGACTGCACGGAGTCGCGGTCGGTGACGTCGCAGACGTAGCCGCGTGCGGTGCCGCCCGCGCGGGCGATCTGTTCGAGGGTGTGGTCGGGGGTGTTGCGGTCCAGGACGGCCACGGCGGCCCCCTCGATCGCGAGTCGCAGCGCGGTGGCCGCCCCGATGCCCTGTGCCGCACCCGTCACCACGGCGATCCTGTCGGTGAAACGGTCCATAGGTTCGTTACTCCTCTCGGAATGCGCGCCGGGGGTGGGCGACTCGTGTGCAGGCTAGCGACCGGGAAACTTACGGTGCAAGTGCCCGGAATGCCCGGTGCGCCATGCTGCTTCGCCTCAGCCCGCGTCGGCGATCGGACCGAGTTCCCGGGCGAGCCAGTGCGGGAACTCGGTGAGGTCGGTGAGGATCACGTCCGCGCCCGCCGCACGGAGCTCCGCGGCGCTGCAGGGGCCGGTGGTGACGCCCACCGCAAGCACCCCTGCCGCCTGCGCGCCGCGCATGTCGCCGATGTGGTCGCCGACGAAGATGCCCGCCCGCTCCTGGGTCAGCACCGCGGCTTTGCCCGCGGACCACAGGTCACCGGCGAGATGGTCTATCCGCCAGCCGAGTTCATCGATGTGCAACCGGGCCAACGGTTCGTGCTTGCCGGTGACGACGAGCACCCGGCCGCCGCGGGCTTCGACCGCGTCCAGCGCGGCGTCGGCGCCCGGCATCGCCGGGATGCTGGACACGATGCTCGGATACAGCTCGCGGTAGCGGGTGACCAGCGCGGGCACCAGCTCCTCGGGCGCGCCCACCTCGACGAGCAGCGTGGCCAGCGGTGGTCCGAGCCGGTCGGCGAAGTCGGCGCCGCGGATCGGGAGGTCGAACTCCGCCGCGAGGGTGTCGATCGCCCGGCCGACGCCCGGCCGCGAGTCGATCAGCGTCATATCCAGGTCGAAGCCCACCGTGCACGTCACTACCCGACCCTATCGGCCGGGGTGATACGACCGGCGGGGACCTGGCGCCCGGGCGCGATGCGGCCGGAGCTACTCCGGCACCACACCGGGTTCCGTTGTTCGGCCACGGCAACCCGGCGGGTGTAAATGGTTGGTGGGCAGCGGACTTCAGGGGCGCGGTCGGCCAGGGTGGCTTAGGGTCGGAGCAAGGACCCGAGCGGCCGGAGGGTACACATGGGCCATGTCGAGCACAGTGCGGCGTGTGCGGCGCCGGTGGATTTCGCGTTCACCTACGTCGCCGACTATCGGAACGTGCCGGACTGGATGTTCGGGATACGGCATTTCACCCCGGTGGGGGAGCAGACCTCCGGGGTCGGCGCGGTCTTCGACACGGCTTTGCACCTCGGGCCGACCACCTTGCACCTGCGCGCGGACACCATCGAATGGACCGAGGGCGCCCGCGTGACGATGCGCGCGATCAAGGGGATCGAGGGTCGGATCCGCTGGGACTTCGCGCCGATAGGCGCCGAAGCCACGAAGGTCAGCGCCACCGCCGATTACCGGGTGCCCGGTGGTCTCGCCGGGCGCGCCCTCGACCGCGTGATCCAGGCGTTCATCGGACCGGCGGTCCGGCACACCGAGAAGAACCTGCGCGAGAAAATCGAGACGAGCTATCGGGAGTCGCTGCACCGGGACCACTGAGACCTGTCCGGGCGCACAAGGGTTTGCGGTCGGGCTGATTCACGTGGAACCCCTGGTGCAGACGATGAATTATCAAGCGCGCCAGAGTGATTCGAGGCTTCCGTTGGCAGTGGATGCATGTCTGCATCGCGCGCAATCCGAGTGCCGAATGGGCCTGTGACGGTGCGTTTTCCGAATAACCCGTCGGCGAGTGGTCGCGCGCACGCCTGCGAGGGCGCCGGTGTAGTCACGCAGACGCTGCCGACGCCGTCCGTCTTGTGGGCCGCATCCCCGTTTCATGATCGCCGTGGTCCTGTTCCGCCACGTTGCACGCCCGTCACGAGGCACTTGCTGACCGACCCCACCGTCGCCTGCGGCGACTGTGCCCTTCCGCTGTGGCGTCTGCCTCGGCGTCTGCGGTTGACCACGGACGCGGAGACGACCGCGAATCCCGCGCCGAACAGGACATCAGCACGGCCGATCCCCGTGGCGCGTTCATGCCGGTTCCCTGCATCGCGAACATAGTGGTACCTACGGTTTGCTTGGTAGCCTGTGGCAAGCGAACCGGCAGAAGGCGAAACACTATGAGTGCTACGACCATCGCCCGCCAATGCACGCTGTGCGAGGCACACTGCGGAATCCTGGTCACCGTCGACGGCCCGCAGGTGACGCGGATCGAGGGCAATCCGGCCGACGTACTGTCACAGGGATACATCTGCCCCAAGGCCACGGCGATGGGCGGGCTGCACCACGACCCAGACCGGTTACGCACACCCGTGCGGCGAGTCGGAGACCGCTTCGAGCCGATCGGGTGGGACGAGGCGTTCCGCGAGATCGGACAGCGATTGCGGGCCGTGCGCAGCACCTACGGGCCGAGCGCGATCGGCATGTATCTGGGAAATCCGGCGGCACACAGCTCGTCGGTGATCTACGGGGCGTTGCTGCGTGCGGTGCTGCTGACCCGCAACTTCTTCTCGGCGTCGTCGATCGATCAGTTCCCGCAAGAGTTCGTGGCGTGGCGGATGTTCGGGTCGAATGTGCTGATGCCGGTCATCGACATCGACCGCACCGACCGGCTGGTGATCCTCGGCGCGAATCCGGCGGTGTCCAACGGGTCGATCACCACCATGCCCAACGCCAAACAGCGCATCAAGGATGTACGCGGCCGCGGCGGGAAGGTCGTGGTCATCGATCCGCGGCGCACCGAGACCGCACGGCTGGCCGATCAGCACGTGGCGGTCAGCCCGGGCGGTGATGTGTATCTGCTGCTGGCGATGCTGCACGTGTTGATCGCCGAAAACCTGTGTGACGACGACGCGATCCGCGCGCAGTGCACCGGCTGGGAGCAACTGCGCCCCCTGGTCGCCGAGGCAACACCGGAACAGATGGCCCCGCACGCCGGCGTCGACGCCGCCACCATCCGGGTGCTCGCCCGCGAACACGCCGCCGCCTCGTCGGCGGTGCTCTACGCGCGGATCGGGGTGTGCCAGCAGGTGACAGGCACGCTCACCCACTGGCTGGTGAACACCATCAACGCGGTGACCGGAAACCTCGACCGGGTCGGCGGGCAGATGTTCGCGACACCGCCGATCGACGCGGCCCGGTTCGCGAAGTACCTGCCCATGGGTTACGGGGCGTGGACCGATCGTTCCGGCACCTACAAGGCCTTCCGCACCGAACTGCCGGTAGCGGTCCTGGCGGACGAGATCCTCACCGAGGGTGCCGGCCGCATCCGGGCCATGATCACCTACGCCGGCAACCCGACACTGTCCACACCCCAGCGCGGCAGGCTCGGCGCGGCCCTGGACTCGCTGGATTTCTATGTGGCCGTGGACATGTACGTCAACGAGACAACCCGCCACGCCGACATCATCCTGCCGCCGATCTCCCCGCTCGAACGCGAGGACGTCAACATCCTGTTCCCGGTGTTCAGCGTGCGCAACAACCTGCGCTACGACGCCCGCGTCTTCGATCCACCCGCCGACGGGCTCGAAGACTGGCAGATCCTGGCGCGACTGATCACCGAACTGGTACCGATACCGGCCCGGCGATTCACCACGCGCGCGCTCAACACCCTGTTCGAGCAGTTCAGTCCCGTGCGGTTGGCGACGGCCGGGGTGGCTGCCGGTCCGTACGGAGTCCTGCGGCGTGGACGCAAAGGACTGTCGGTCGCGAAGGCGCGCGCCTCGGCCGGCGGTATCGACCTGGGTCCGTTGCGGCCCAGGCTGCGCGCGCTGCTCGGAACGAGGGACCGCAAGGTGCACCTGGCGCCCGCGGATTTCCTCGCCGCCGCCCACACCGTGCTCGCGGACGCCCGCGCCGGGAGCGCGATCACCACACCGGCCGACGGCTACGACCTCAAGCTGATCGGCCGACGGCACTTGCGCAGCAACAACTCCTGGCTGCATAACCTGCCACCCATGGTGAAGGGCCGCGACCGTTGCACCGCGCTGATGCACCCCGCCGACGCCGCCGAGCGTGGCCTCAGCGATGGCGAACCGGTGACGGTGACTTCGAAGACGGGTGCGATCGTGGTGACTCTCGAGGTGAGCGATGATATCCGCGCCGGCACCATCGCCATCCCGCACGGCTGGGGGCATCAAGAGCCCGGCGTCGGGTGGCGGGTTGCGGCGCAGTTGCCGGGCGCGAATGTGAACCTGCTGCACGATCCCTCGCTGACAGATGTGTTCTCCGGCAATGCCGCGGTGAACAACACTTGGGTGTCGGTGACCCGGGCACCGGCACTACCCGCTTCCGTGGGCGCGGATCCGGCGGAGCAGATCAGCGAGGAACAGCTGACTACCTAATTGCGTTGCGTGCGTCGCTGTGCGGTGAGTGCCGCCGGAGGTCGGTACCGCGATAACCACCGCCGCCTCACTCGCCGAAGAAGTACGGCACCTCGATGGAACCAGCAGACCTCACTCCATCCACCACCCGACTGCGACGTTCGCGGCAGATGGCGAGCAACGCAAAGCGAGGGCGTCACCGTCGAGGGCGAGTGGTTTCGGTGATGTCGAGAGTGCGGGTCGGGTTGGCCATGGGCCGGACTGTCGCGGCCATTTTCGCGAGTCCGTCGGCCCTGCTTCGCCTCGCTGGGGTGCCATGCGACTCACCGGCTGCTGGCATCTGGAAACTTTTCGGATCGATGGAACCGATTGCCGTCCGGCCGCGTCCATAGAAGCAACAGAACAAATCGCTCTTGGGGGTATCGGCGATGGGGGCCAATCGATCGCAAGCGATGACCGCAGCGCCAGCTCATTGAGAGCACGGAGGCGTTGCCTGGCAACGTGTTCCGGGCCGTGGGGCGGTAGTCGGTAAAGGGGCTTTGTCGAGCGTCGCTATCGATATCCTGCGCGACGTCGCCAGCGGCGGGCCAGCCCCGAAGTACGTCGAAGACGCGGTCGTCGGCTGTATCTTCGGTGCCGGCGTGGGTTTGGCGTGGAAAGCGCTGACCCCGGCAGTTAAGAAGAAGGTGATCGCCGCGGTCGTCGCTGTGGTGATCGGCGTGTCGCCGCTGGATTAGTAGTGTGCTGGATGGGTTCTACCGCGATCTTCGAAGCGGTAGAACCCATCCAGCTGATAACGGATGTGAGTGAGGGGTCATGCAAGCATTCATCGTCGGCTTGATATTCGGGCTGATTTTCGTCAGTTGCACCTATATCGCCTCGAAGGGATACCGCGGCGTCGCAACCAGTCCGAGCGAGGGCTACGGCGAGGACATCCCGGACACCACACTCACCAATCCCCAACGCCGCAAGAAGGCGAACAACCTGGTGGCTATCTGGGCGACCTTATCGGCTGTCCTGTGCATCCCGCCCATCGCTTATACCGCATACGTAGCGATGGACCCCGAACGCCGAATCCCTCTGCCAGTCCTGGTTATCTTGGCGGCCTACGCCATTGCCGTGTGCTCCATGGCCGCGTATCCGCTGGAGAAGATCAAGAAGTAGCCGCGGACGTGACGCGATAGCCCGAGCCACCATGTTCACGTCAACCGGGGCAGGACCGACGAATCGCCGGCGGCGTTCACCGTCGTTCCCCGAACACCAGGCTCAGCCGAATCTGTTCCATCTCCGGAACAAGAGGCGCCAATCGGACTCGGCTTCCCATGACCCGCTTCGAACTTATGCTCGCCCCTATGAGTGATGCCCCAGCCGAGGAGGGACGGCAGTGCCCATCCTGGTGCGATGAGCACTTCGACCACCCCGACACTGAGTTCCCCGAAGACGATTTCCAGGTCCATACAGGACTGAAATCGACCCAAGTGCTGAGCAACTTTGGTCTTCAACCGTTGACCACTCAGCTGAGCCGGACCGACTCACGCGAAGGTGCGGTGGAGTCCTACTCCATCGAGCTGTGCCTACACGGCAAGGACGGCGACATCTGGATAGAGCTCACTCCCGCCGAGGCAACGCATCTGGCTCGGCAGCTGGACGCGTTCAACTCCGAGGTCCGCCGTGTACCCACCAGCGCGCAGGAGGAAATCCCCAATCCGGAATGACTGGTTGTTTGCTCGGTGGGTGGCGCTGTCCCGCGAAGGACTAGCGCCCCTGCAGACCGACCTTCACCCGTGCGGCCGCCGCACCGGCGCTCGACGAGAACGCCACGGCCGCCGTACCGGCTAGCTGACGAACCCGGATGTCGCGTCGTTGCCGCCTCCGCTGATCGGCGCCGAATCCAATGCCCGCATACCGGCTAGCTGAGGTGCCGGGTGTCGCCGAGCCGGACGACCTGACGGTTGTGGAAGTAGTCGTCCTCCCGGAGTTCGGTGATGCTGCCGGACGGGCCGTTGAATCGGGCGTAGGCCAGTGACTCGAGCGGCAACTTCGTCCACGCCGCCACGGCGAAAGTGATCGCGCCGCCATGGGTTACGACGATCTGATGTGCGCAGTCGCTCGACAGGATCGCGTCCAGCGCCGCATACACCCGCACACCGAACGCGTACATGGTCTCCGACCCTGCGATGCCCTCATCGTGGCGCAACCGCTCACCGACGACAGGTGGGGTGACGAACCGCTGCCGCAACCATTCCTGCGGTTTACCTTCCGCCGCACCGTAGGACTTCTCCCGCCACCGCGCATCGAGGACCGGCCGGACACGCAACTGCTCGCCGATGACGTCGGCCGTCTGCGCGGCGCGGCGCAGATCCGAGGAGTACACCTCGACCGCGTCTTGTTCAGGGACGGCGCTACGCAGCGCCCCGGCGATCTTCGTCGCGGCACGCAACCCCGCCGAGGTCAGTGGTGCGTCGTACCAGCCGCCGACCAGCCCGTCGACGTGATGAGTCGACTCCGGATGCGCGACGACATACAAGGTCCGCATCAACATGTTCCTTCCGTAATGCGACCAGCGCATCTCTTCACAAGCGGGCAGGTTTGCCTAGCGGCAAGGGCATCGACTGAGCGGTAACCCGCTGTACGCCTCGATACGGGTGGCGCCGTGTTCAGCGGTCACACCGACACCACGGTAACCCGGTACCCGAGGCGGATCTCTCGCCCGACATGCGCGGCACCACTGAGATACAACCAGCGATCCGTACCGCCGCGTGGGTCCGCCAGATACGTGGCCTGAACATGCTCCACCCCGAACGGGAAGTTGCCGGAGGTGGAGGTGGCGATGCCGGTCATCAGGTGAGCCTCGGCCAGCAGTTGCGGTTCGGTGGCGGTGACGGGCAGCGGTGTCGCGGTGGGGATGAAGAAGCCGAACTGTTCGGGGGGAGCGCCGGAACCCTGCACGAGCATGCCGGTCACGAACAGCCGCGCGATCCCGGTGTGCACCAAGCATTCCGGAGTCAACTGCAACGGTGGAGTCGGTCGCAATTCGAGTTGGAACGCCATGCGCCGAACTTTACGGTCACCGATCACCGCTGTCCTCGCGACTATGCGCGAGTGCCCGAACGTTGCGCGACTGCTCCCGGACCGTCGCCCACCCGAATACGCGACGCGTGTCCCGCGCACCGACCGCTGGCACGCCGCACCGTTTTCCAGTGACGGTACTGCTCGACCGTTTGGCCGGCTCCGCAACTACCGATCCAGCGCCGCCAGCACGCTGCGCGCTTGGTGGTCGGCGCCGAGCTGGTTGGGATGGAACGGCACCGCCGGGCCCGGCGGGTTGCTCGACCACGGCACCAGACCCTCGACCCATCGGGTACCCGGCGGCTGGCAGCCGCCGTGACCGGCGCTGGAGCTGTAGGTGTCGACCAGCTCCACACCGCTTGCCCGAGCCACCCGTGCCAGCATCGCGTTCAACTCGATGAGCTTGCGACCCAACCAGTCGGCGTCGGCGTCGGAGATCGGCACGGTAGGGAAGCAGCCGGGACCGGTGCTCACGCCCTCGAAGTAGTCCAGCAGCAGGATCCGTGCCCGTGGTGCGCGCTGCCGGATACCCTCGATCGCCGCGGCCACCTTCGGTTCGGCCGCGGCGATGGCCACCGACATCTGGTCGATGCCGCCGGCGACGAGTGTGTTCAGGCACGGTGAGACGGCGGGGTCGGCGGTCAGGCACTGCTGCACCGTCACCGCCAATTTCGCATCGTTGCCACCGATTTCGAGGGTCACCAGATCGGTCGACGGGGTGAGTCGATCGAACTGCGGGGGATTGACCCCGAACGGGACCTGCTGCGGCGCGGCCATGTTCACCGTCATCGCCCCACCACATGTGGAGCACGGCTACGTCTCATCGATCGTCGTCAGCCGCGTCGATACCGATGTTCACCTGAGCGTCCATGTCACCTCACCGCGCAGCACGGTGGTCGCCCACTTCTACCGTGCCGGAACATTTCTCCGGACGCAGCAGCTATGAGCGAAGAGTATCGATCGGACCGGACCGACGAGCACCTCAGCGACGACACCCCGCGACGGTCCCTGGGGATCCTCGCGACACTGGCCGGGATCCTCTGTTTCACCGGCATCCTCGGCTGCCTGCTCCCGATCGCCATCTGGCCCGGCGAAGCGAAGCTCACCGCACCATTGTTCTGCGAGGCACCGTACACAGAACCGATCGTCGTCTCCGACACCTACCACGACTCCGAAGGACGCAGCACCAACTATTCGCTGTACTGCGTCGGCGAGCGCGGCCAGTACACCGAGGTGGGATTCCTGCGACCGTGGCTGGCGCTGTGGGCGCTGCACACCGCCATCGTGTTCGTATTGGTGATGATGAGCCGCGCCTGGCGACGGTGGCGTCCGGCGATTCCAGCCGAACCGGCGAGACTCACGGAATCTACGGAACTATAGGACCCCTTGCCCGCACCCAATTAACGTCACAGTGACGCTATAGTGCCGAGTTCCTGCCTGCAGTAGAGCGGCGGGGGAGACCGCCATAAACCTCAAGGCACAACCCGGTACAAGATCATGGGGAAATGATGCTGGCGTTTCGCGAGTAGCGCACAACACCAAGTCCCCATGATCTTGAATTTCAGGCCGGGACGATGACCGGCTCGTCCGCCGACTTCACCTGAAAGCCGGGCAGGTACCGATTCGCCGCCGGAATCATCAGCTGGATCAGCGGACCGATACCGAACGCGTAGACGAGCGTGCCGATCCCGATGCTGCCGCCGAGCAGCCAGCCGGTCGACAACACCGTCACCTCGATAACGGTCCGCACCACCCACACCGACACGCCGGTCCGGCGAACCAGACCAGTCATCAGTCCATCACGCGGGCCGGGCCCCATCCCGGCACCGATGTACAACACCGTGGCCACCGCGTTCAACACCACCGCGGCACCCATCGCACCCGCCTGCGCCGCAATCGCCTCCCACGCGGGCAGCAGCCACAGCCCGACATCGACCGACACCGCGATGACCACCACATTGCTCACCGTTCCCAGGCCGGGTCGCTGCCGCAAAGGAATCCACGCCAGCAGCACCACAATCCCGGTTACCGCCGTCACCGCACCGAAACTGATCGGCACATGGTGCGCCACACCCTGATGGAACACATCCCACGGATCCAGTCCGAGCCCGGCCCGCACCATCACCGCCATCGAGAACCCGTACAACCACAACCCGACATACAGCGCGACCAACCGGCGAATCAACACCGGATCAGCATGACCGCCCACTGGCATCCGAAAACAGAGCCAGTGGCTAATATCTGGCCTCACAGGTGGCATGCCAGGTGGATACGAACCCTGAGATCGCCGCCGCGAAACTTACCCGCCGCGGCGTAGGCGGACTATCCCTGCGACCGATGCGGCGCCGGGCACGGCTGAACAACACTGGCAGACAACGGAGTCGGCGAGGCAAAGGAACGTCATGGGCATCTTCAGCAAGAACAGCGACAAGGTGGACGACGATCCCGATCCCACCCGGCCGGGAAGCTCCGACACCGACGTGGACAGCGAACGTCGCCGACGCCTGCTCGGCGGCTACTACGGCATCGGCAACGGAATGTGACCGGAGTGGCCGACCTCCAACAGAAGTCGAAGTCCACCGCCCTACCTTCAAAACGTCACAGTGACGATTTATCGATAAGGCGGTGGACTCAGGGGAGAGGTAGCAAATAGCCAATCCGGCATCGGCTCAATACTTTCCGCTCGAAACGGGCCAAGGCCGGAATATTTACATCAGCGGAAAGTCTGGTCAAGGGGAGATCGGCGACGACAACCCACGCAACATCAGACCACGGCAGGCGGGGGGCTCGGAGCAGTCCGGGTCGGGCTTGGGCACGCATCAGCGAAACATCGCACATTCCAACGACATTGCGCAGCGCACACCCTAATTATCCGGACCCGTTTCTACGCCGATAATCAACATTATGTCAACTAGTCGACATCTACCTTAGAGATGATCGACCGCAGCCCACTCCCCGGCTGTCGCGCTAAGCACCGATCCCGCCCACTCGCCCAGCACCTCGAATCGTAGGAAGCTCGCCAGCTTCGACCCGAGCCGCTCGATAGCGTCCGGTACCTGAACGCTGCGTTCACGAGGTCGATTGCCCCGGTATGCCCTTCTCGATCTGCTCACGCAGGATATCGCCATGGCCGGCATGCCTGGCGAACTCTTGGATCATGAGCAACAGAGTCCATCGCATACTGACCTTCCCCTCGCGCGGATTGTCTTTGGTGTCCTCGAGTTCGAAGCGCGCCGCGATTTCCCGGGATCGCTGGCTCGCGCGCTGATACTCGGCGATAACGTCCGCCAGCGATTCGTCGTCGGTGACCGTGAAGGTCCCCTCGTCCCGGCGCGAGTATCCATCGCACTCGGATTCATCAAGCTCCGCCCAGAACCGCTGGAACCAGATCCGTTCCGCGGCCGCGGCGTGTTTGATCAACGAGATCGGGGTGGTCAGCGATGTGACGAGCCGACGGCGGGCATCCACCTCGGACAGTCCGCGCACGGACTCGATGAGTGCTTCGCGGTTCAGATCGAGCATGTTCTCGATGACCGCTCGCTCGCTGCCGTCGGTGATTCCGATGGTACTCATAGGTTTTCGCTCCGTTTCACAGCATGGTTGAGCCCGGTATCAGCGGGCTGATTGATACAAGGCAGCGTCGATCGATCTCGGGAAAGAGACGAAGAGTCCCGGGACGACCGGGAAAAAGAGGCGCTCGCCGCGTGGAGTGCGGGCCGAGCGTGGGCGATGCGGGCCGTTCTCGGCGCCGCGGCCCCGACCTGTCAGAAGGTCTGCTGCCTGTAGTCAGTATGCCGTAGATATCGATTCCGGGCGAACTTTCCGGAGCGAGGGTGCGGGGACCTATCGACACGGACAGGTCCCCGCTCTCCCCTAGTGCCAGTTGCTGATCCGCACGTCATGCGGGTCCGGCGCACCCGTTCCGGTCTCGACCAGCTGCTTCAAACTCATCAGGTAGATCGCCCATTTGGTGCTGCAGTGATGCATGAACTCACCGGGTTCTTTCCAGCCCCGATGTTGGAAAAGGATGATCGTGAACCCTTCCTCCTCCTTCAGGTCCCACACTACTTCGGTGCCGATCCATTCCTCGGGACCGTCGACGACCTCCCAGAGCACCCGCTTCCCGGGCTGAAGGTCGGCAACCTTCATATCGAATCCGCCTGCGGTGAAACGGAACTGGATGACTCCCCCGGGGTTCGTATCCCCTTTCGTGTCACTCGCCCACCAGCCGGCCAGGCCCTCGATCGAGGTCAAGGCCGCATAGACGTCGTCCGCCGACGCCGACTCGACCCCGACCCTGTGCAGAATGTCCACCATGTCGATCCCTCTCGATTACTGCTGTTTGCTGCGTTGAATGGCTTCGGCGATGCGCTTGATGCGCTGCAGTCGTGCGTCCCAGGTGGAGCCGACGGCATTGAGCTGCGCGACCGCCCGAGCGAGTTGTGCGTCGTCTACCCGGTAGCGCCGTTCCCGGCCCTCGGGTGTGCCGTGCACCAGGCCGACCCGGTCCAGTACGCCCAGGTGCCTGGCGACGGCCTGTCTGGTCACTGGTAGTCGCTCACTGAGGCTGGTAGCGGTCCCCTCGCCCTCGGCGAGGAGTAGATCGAGCATGCGACGCCGGGTCGGGTCCCCTATCGCGGACCACAGATCATCGTCGACCACACCGCTCATCGGCGTGCGACCAGCCGTTCCGCGCACTGGACGAGCCTGGGCAGGAACCAGTCCCAGCCCTTGATGTGCTCGCTGTATTCGTTTTCGAGCTGGGCGATCTCCCACCCCATCTCGCGAAAACCGGTTTCGGTCATCCGTACCGAGGTGCCGTCGCCGGAGGGCACGAGTTCGAAGGTGACGAACAGTGAATTGCCGACGCCCGCGGGTTCCTCGGCCGGGTGGGTCCAGCGGAAGGAGAACAATCGATGCGGCTGTGCGTCGACGACCGTGATCGGGACGATCTGCACGTCCGGGGTGCCGCGCTCCCCCCAGACGAGTTCGCCGACCGCACCGGGAACCGGCTCCAGGGCAACATCGTCGGGCCACCACTCTTTGAGATGGGTAGGGCTGCTGATGACCTCGTAGACCACCTCGGGCGTGGCCTCGACGTACATTGTCCGCTCGATCTGTCCGTACTCCATGTCGACTCCTTTGATTCGCAACCTTTTGTTGCGTATGACGGTAACCGACCACCTCGCAAAGCGCAACACATTGTTGCGCGTGGCGGCGGCGCCCATGCCCCCAAAACCTGCGGCCACGAATAATTCAGCGGCCCCGGCGCAAGTGATCGTTTATCCTCGGGTGGGGGCTCGGGAAGCCATTTGATCGGGTGGGCCACATGGAGATGGACCGGGTGGCGGCGACGCAGACCGCGTTGACGCGACTGGTTGCCGAGTTCGACAGCGCCTGGGAGGACGCCGACGAACCACCGGACCTCGCTGCGCATTTGCCGGCCGAGACCGGGCTACGCCGCTCCGCCCTCATCGAGCTGATCAAGGTGGACCTGCAGCATCGCTGGCGCGAAACCCGCACCGTGAAACGCCTCGCCGAATACCGGGCGCAGTTCCCCGAACTCGACAACGCCCCGCTACCGCCGGACCTCATCTACGAGGAGATCACCGCACGCAGCCGCGGCGGCGACAGCGCACTCGACCTCACCGAATACGAGCAGGACTTCGCCGCCCAGATGGCGCAGCTGGCGACCCAGCTCGACCTCGGCTCGCACTCCGCCGAGAACTTCCGCACCACGCTGCTGTCCGACGCGACCACGAGCAATGCCCTCGACACCATCGCCCCCGGGGCCACCATCGACGACTTCGATCTGCTGATCGCGCTCGGACAAGGCGCGTTCGCCCGCGTGTTCCTCGCACGGCAGCGTTCCATGCAACGGCTTGTGGCGGTGAAGGTCTCGCGCGACCGGGGCAGCGAACCACAGACCCTCGCCCAACTGGACCACGAACACATCGTGCGCGTCTTCGACCAGCGCCAGATCGAGGAACAACACCTCAAGTTGATGTACATGCAGTACGTGCCCGGTGGCACCCTGCTCGGTGTGCTGCGCCTGGTCCGCAGCACACCGCCCGCGCAACGCACCGGCCAGCTGCTGCTCGACGCGGTCGACGCCGCGGTCACCGCGGGCGGCGTACTGACCCCGCAACCCTCGCTGACCCGCGCCGACCTGGCCAAGCTGAGCTGGTCCGAAACCGTGGCCTGGCTTGGCAGTCGACTCGCCACCGCGCTGGACTACGCCAACCGCGCAGGCGTCCTGCACCGCGACATCAAACCCGCCAACGTCCTGCTCACCGCCGACGGCCACCCCAAACTCGCCGACTTCAATATCAGCTTCAGCACCCATATTCCGGGGGCGAGCCCGGTGGCCTACTTCGGCGGCTCACTGGCCTACATGTCCCCCGAACAGCTCGAAGCCTGCCATCCCACCATCCCCACCACCGCCGCCGACCTCGACACCCGCAGCGACCTGTATGCCCTCGCGGTGGTGCTGTGGGAGCTGCTCACCGGACGACTCCCGTTCACCGACGAGCTCGGGCTCGCCGAATCCGACACCTCGCTCACCAGAATGATCGAACTGCGTCGTCAGCCGATCGACGAGCGCCTGGCGGCCACCGTGCCACCGGACTGCCCACAGATTCTGCGCCACGCACTACTGACCTGCCTGTCCCCCGACCGTGACGATCGCTACGCCAGCGGCGCCGACCTCGCCCAGCACCTCGAACTCACCCTGGATCGGACCGCCCGCGATCTCGTCGACCCACCGTCACACAGCCTGCGCGGTCGGTTGCGGATGCGGCCGATGCCGGTGGTGACCCTGTCGAGCTTGCTGGGGCAGCTGCTCGGCGGCCTGTACCTCTCGGCGCACAACACGCGACTGCTGGACGCCGAACTCGGCGTGGACGGGCAGGCACAACTCACCAAGCTCGGGTTGATCGCGGCCGCAGTCGGTTATCCGGTCGGCGTCGCTATCCTGCTGTACTGGTGCCGGCTCGTCTTCCTGGTGCCCTACGGGCTGCGGCACGGCAAACACTACGACGAGCACACCCTCGCCACAGCGCGGGCGGACACCCTTGCCTGTAGCGACCGCATCGCCGCCGTCTCGTTCACCGGCTGGACGCTGGCGCTGCTGGTGTTCCTCATCAAGTTGCACGACATCGCGGATCTGTCGGCCGGGCTGCTGTTCAACCTGATCGCCTCGCACTTCGTCGCGGCCGCGGTCGCGGTGGTCTACACCTATTTTCCGGTGACGTTCTTCGTACTGCGCTGGTACTACCCCGGATTGGTCGCCGCGGGGCACAGCTCCCCTGCGGAATCAGGCCAGTTGCACCGGCTCGCGCGCCGCAGCCGGATCTACCTCGGTATCGCCGCCTCGGTCCCGCTGTTCGGCGTCGCCGCGGGCGTGGCGTTTCTGCACCCCACCCAGCAGCAGACTGTGCTCGCCTCGATCGTGGGGCTCTGCGTCGGTGGGCTGTTCGCCTTCCTCGGCACGCTGCGCGTGTTCTACACCCTCGACTCCGATCTGCACGCCCTCGACCGCATCGTCGACCCACACGCCCGACCGTGACAGGACACAAACCTTGCAGCCGTTCCATATTCAGGTACCCGACCAGGAGCTCGCCGTCCTGCAGGCCAGGCTCCGGGCCACCAGATGGCCGGAACGCGAGACCGTCCAGGACTGGTCGCAAGGAGTACCGCTGGCGTACGTGCAGGAGCTGTGCGCGTACTGGGCGAACGAATACGACTGGCGCGCCACCGAGGCACGCCTGAACGCATGGCCGAACGTGCGCACCGAGATCGATGGGCTCGGGATCCACTTCCTGCACGTGCGCTCACCGGAGCCGACTGCGCTTCCCCTGCTGCTCACCCACGGCTGGCCGGGTTCGGTCATCGAGTTCGGCAAGGTGATCGGTCCGCTCACCGACCCGGCCGCGCACGGCGGCGATCCGGCCGACGCCTTCCATCTGGTATGTCCCTCGCTGCCCGGCTACGGGTTCAGCGACCGGCCGAGCGAACCCGGGTGGGGCCTCGATCGGATCGCGGCGGCATGGGCCGTGCTGATGGCACTGCTCGGGTACCGGCGTTACGGCGCAGCGGGCAGTGACTGGGGCACGAGCGTGTCGACGCGGCTGGCCCAGCTCGACCCCGACCATGTGGCCGGGATACACCTGCTGCCGCCGCTGGCGCCGCCCGATCCGGCCACCTTCGACGACCTCACCGACCGGGAACGCGACGCGCTGCGCACGCTCGAGGAAGCGGGCCGGTGGGAATCCGGGTACTCGCGGATGCACGCCACCCGGCCGCAGACCGCCGGGTACGGGCTCGTGGACTCCCCTGCCGCACTGTGTGCCTGGATCATCGAGAAGTTCTGGGCGTGGACCGACTGCGACGGGCATCCCGAGAACGCGCTCACCAAGGACGAACTGCTCGACAATCTGATGATGTACTGGCTTCCCGGTACCGGCGCGTCGGCCGCGCGGCTGTACTGGGAGAGCATCGCGCAGGTCGACGAGTGGATCTCCGGGGCGGTGACGAGCACGGTGGACGTGCCGACCGGGTGTTCGGTGTTTCCGAAGGAGTTGCAGCGGCCGTCCCGGCGTTGGGCGGCACAGCGTTTCACGGATATCCGGTACTGGAGTGAGCCGGAGCGGGGTGGGCATTTCGCGGCGTTCGAGCAGCCCGAGTTGTTCGTTCAGGATGTTCGGGCGTTCTTTCGGATGGTTCGCTGATACATCCAGTTGACTCCGGGGTGCCCTGACTCTGGGGCGCCCTCTCCTGTCTATGCGGTTGTTGTACAAGGGATTTGGATGATGGTGACAAGCGGAATAGCGTTTATATGCATATATACGCACATCCGCGTACCGCAATGTTTTTACAGTCAACTATCTAGCTAGATGGTGGCATCGGAAGGTCTTTTCAGCGCTCCGACACGCGGCTCCGCTCGAGGCACGGTCGTGGCGTTCCGAGCTGAAACTCCCCCGTGGGATGCCAAGTCGCCCTTGCATCTTCCGTCCGCTCCCCCGCCATCGCCGAGAAGCAAGGCAGGACAGGCGGTTCAGCAGCGCGCGGTCCGGGGCAACCGTCGCTCACGGGGCCGAGCAGGCCGACCGCGCTTGCGGCACAAAAGCTCCCGACCGATCAGGTTTGCTCATCCCCCAATTCACCCGCCGCACAAGATCACTGAACCGGCATTCGCTGAACGATGCTGAGGTGAACTAACCTTCACCCGGTGCTTGGACATTCTCATGCGACCAGTGGCGCTTTGGCCTGGTCGGCGGCGGCAACGGCGCTGCCAGTCGCGATCTTGACCTACCCGACAATCCAGGATGTGTCAGGGCATCTCGGCCCCGTCGACCTGTTACTCGGTGTGTTCCTGACGGCGGGTGCCGCGCTGTTGCCGGACGCGGATCATCCGAACGGAACGATCGCGCATGTGCTCGGTCCCATCTCCTACAACCTCTGCAAGTTGATCTCGTGGATCTCCGGCGGGCACCGGCACGCCACCCACTCCTTCGCCTTCGTCGCCGCGGTCTCCTACGGCACGTGGGCGGGCGAGCACTGGATCGGGCGGTGGTTCACGCTCGGGCTCGTCTTCTTCCTGCTCGCCCTGGCCGTGCGGGCATTGCATCTGTGTCCGCCGGGTGACGGGGTCGAGGCGTGGGGCACCATCGTGGTGCTCGCGGTGGCGGGAACCTTCGCGATGGACCATTGGATCTCGGACAAGCCGGTGTGGCTGCCGTTCTCCGTCGGCCTCGGTGCGCTGGTGCACCTGCTGGGCGACTGCCTCACCGACCGTGGCTGCCGGCTGTTCTGGCCGTTCAAGCTCCGCACGCGGGTGCCGATCATCGATCGCACCGGCAACAAGGTCGAGACCTGGGTGCTGTCACCGCTGTTCGTGCTCGGGACGCTCGCGGTGCTCTGGTACTCGATCACACATCAGCCGTAGCTCTCCGGGCCGGCGAGCTGGTTCCAGCGCGCTCTTCATGATCAACGGCAGGTGGCGGTGGCCTACTCCGCGGAATGCCGCAGCGATGTGCCGTTGATCATGGAATCGGTTGGCGGTCGGGCTCCTCTCCCCTCGCCCCCTGCAATCCCTGCGGCTTTTTAGAAGCGAGTACTGCAAAAGGCGAGATGAACAGGGTTGAGATTACATGTTTAGATGCGCATATCTACGTATGAACATGTTGTTTTCTTGCTCACGAATAGTCGACTTCATGCCCGAACCACCCTGTCGGCACTGCACATTCGTGCCGATCGCCTCCTCCTCCATCCACGAAACTTCATCTGACCTGCACCCCTACCCCGTCATTCCCCCGGCGACCCCGTGACTCGGCGTTACGCTGAGACGTGCCCACCTCGACTCTCCACCCGCAACGCTGGACACCGCCGCCCGCTCCCCCGCGAGCACGCCGAACCCGTAGCGCGCCACCGCTTCCCGAGCTCACCCGTCTCGAACTGCCGGGCGCCGGACCCGAGGATGTCGTGCTCGGCCCGGACGGACGACTCGTCGTCGGCATCGAAGACGGGTCGATTCTGAGCGTCGACCCGTCCACCGGTGACGTGCGTGAGCTCACGAATACGGGCGGTCGCCCACTCGGTCTGCATTCCGATCCCGATGGCACGCTGCTGATCTGCGACTTCGAGCGTGGCTTGTTGGAGCTCACGCCGGACGGCGCGCTGAAGGTGCTGGTCGACGCGGTCGACGGTGAGCCACTCCCCTTCCCCAGCAACGTGGTTCGAGACACCGATGGCACCATCTATTTCTCGTCGTCGACGAGCCGTTTCTCACTGACCGAGTACATGGGTGACATGCTCGAGCACTCCGGGACCGGCAGGCTGTTCCGCCGTGATCCCTCCGGCAGGGTCGAGACCCTGTTCGACAACCTGTATTTCGCCAACGGGGTGGTGCTCGCCCCCGATCGCTCGTGTGTGGTGGTCGCGGAGACCGGTGGCTATCGGGTGTCGCGATACTGGCTCACCGGGCCGAAGGCGGGCACCAGGGACTTTCTCGTGGAGAACCTTCCTGGGTTTCCGGACAA
Organism: Nocardia sp. NPDC052316; assembly: GCF_044547795.1. Classification (NCBI taxonomy): domain Bacteria; kingdom Bacillati; phylum Actinomycetota; class Actinomycetes; order Mycobacteriales; family Nocardiaceae; genus Nocardia; species Nocardia sp. NPDC052316. The sequence goes on along the minus strand of NZ_JBIUBB010000002.1, from coordinate 808,073 downwards.
TATGAGCCTCGGTAGTGACGGGCTCGTCTGGATCACGCTGCCTGCCGCGCGCAACCCGTTGCTGGACCGGCTGCTTCCGCTGCCCGGTCTGCTGCGGCGAATCGTCTGGTTGCTGCCCGAGTGGGTGCAGCCGAAGCCTGCGAAGACGATCTGGGTGATGGCGGTCGACTTCAACGGGAACATCGCGCACGACTTGCAGACCGAGGGGACGAACTTCTCGATGGTCACCGGCGTGGTCGAGCGGGACGGCGCGTTGTATCTGGGCAGTCTCACCGAGTCAGCGGTGGGTGTCACACGGGTGCCCACCGCCTGATCACCGACTGGGCCACCCGGGGTCGCTGCGAGTGTCGGCCTTCGCAGTGTCACCGAGGGAGACGAACGGCGCTAGCTGGACCATCCCGGAGCTCTCTGCCGCACTGGACTCCGTCCGGCCATGAAGACGAAGGAGGCGATGGCGGGCGGTCCACCCGAGGGGACTGGACGGCGTCCAGAACGAAGTTGTCCCGTATCCGCCGAATTTCGGCGAATGCTCCGGCGCCCCCTTACGAACGGGTGCACGCACCAAGAACTTCCGTCGACAGGACGGTTTCAGTGAACGCTTGTACACTGAAACCATGAGTGAGCAGACCCATCAGCGGAAGGCCGAGGTCAGGGCCCTCGCTCGATTGGCGGGCGATGAGCTGGGCGGCGCGGTGGGCGGCATCGCCGCTGTGCATCGGGCGATCGCCGGGCGGGTTTTCGCGGCGGTGCGGGCCGGGGTCGGTCCGGCTGCGACGCCCGTCGAGGTGGTGCACGACGCGATCACCGACGGGGTGTACCGGATCGTCGGCGGAACAGCTGTTGCCGCGGGCCGATTGGCCGAGCGGACCGTGGATCTACCCGGGGGCGAGGTGCCGTCGCGGACGGTGTTCGGCGCGGGCTTCCTCGGTGCGCTCCAGGGTTTGATCGGGGACGATCTGGAGGAGGCGCGGCCCATCCTTGCCGGGCCGATGACGGTGCGGGTGGATGGTGATCCGGTGCCGCCCGAGCAGATCGGCCATTATGTCGCGCGGCCCAGTGCGCGGGTGGTGGTGTTTCTGCACGGTCTGGTGGAGACCGAGCATGCGTGGCGGCTCGGTGGGCGCACCAGCTATGCCGAGGGGATCGAGCAGGATCTCGGATACGGCACTGTGCAGATCCGGTACAACAGCGGCTTGCACATCTCCGAGAACGCTCGTCAGTTGAGCGACCTGCTGGAACGGCTGGTGGCGCACTGGCCGGTGGAGATCGAGCAGCTGTCGCTGGTGGGGCATTCGATGGGTGGGTTGATTGCCCGTGGCGCGTGCTTCGATGCGAGCGAGTCAGAGAAGGCGTGGGTGGGTAAGGTCCGCCATCTCGTCTGTCTCGGGTCGCCGCATCTGGGGGCGCCGCTCGAGCAGTTCGTGCATTACGCGTCCGCCGCGCTCGTCCGGGTGCCCGAGACTCGTCCGTTGGGTCATCTACTGCGTCGGCGTAGCGCGGGTATTCGTGATCTGCGGCAGGGATCGCTGGTGGACGAGGATTGGCGCGACGCGGATATCGATGATCTGACTCGCCGGGCGATCCGAGAGGTGCCGCTGTTGCACGGTGCCGACCATTACTTCGTCACCGCTTGTATCACCCGCAGTCCGCGCCATCCGCTGGGGCGGATCATCGGCGATGGGCTGGTTCTCACGCCCAGTGCGGCGGGGCGGAACCGCGCTCGTCGTATCGGTTTCGATGACGCCAACGGTTTGCATGTTCCCGCTGCCAATCACTTCTCGCTGCTGAACCACCATGCGGTCTACGAGAAACTGCGGCGTTGGCTCAGCACCGATCCCGAGACCGCTGTCGCCTTGGACCGCGCCGAGTAGACCGAAGGTGTCGGCTTCCGTCGGCTGAAGGGAAGCAGTTCTGTCGCGGCCTGAGCGCAGGGCTGTGCCGGCTCGGCGAATTCAGCCGTCGATTCCGTTGGCGGGCTGATGGTTCGTGTGCAACGGCACCGTGTACGGGGTGTTGTTCACCGACCACTGCGGCGCGGGATCGGGTTCGGTGTGGGAGCTGAAGGCCGTCGCGCCTCCGATGGCCAATGCCAGTGCTGCCGCCGCACCGAGCAGTGGGCGCACCAAACGTAGCCGTCCGCCCCACCGTTGCCGTTCGTCCACCGCGTAGTCCCCTCGTCGCCCTGTACAGGCTCAATCGCGCTGACGGCCAGGCTGTTACGCACCGGCATGCGAGCGGCCCGCGATGTCGAGGTGCGGACCGGTCGGCCGTCCTTCGCGGGGGCTGGTTTCAGAGCAGATGTTCGGGGTCCGCGTCAGCCTCCAGGCGGACGTCGGCGGTGAAGAGGGTCTCCACGTCGGGGTCGTCGGTGTGGGCTGCGTAGAGGAGCAGGCAGCCGCGGATACCGTCGAGGAGGTCTTCGAGCAGGTCCAGCGCGGGGCGGGATGGATCGAGGCGGCTGATGCGGAACCCGGCGAGCATGGCTTCGCGGGTGTCGGCGTCGACCTCGAATCTGCGGGCCTGCTCCTCGATCTCGGCGACGCGGCCGACGACGGCCCACGGTGCGGGTACTCGGCCTTCGTGCACGGCCATCGCTTCGGCGATGAGGTCGACGACGACCTCGGTGGGGCTCTCCCCCGCGTCGAGCCGCTCCAGCACCAGGGTGGGCGTCTCGACCTGGAGGGCCTCGATGTCGTCGGCTTCCACGACCACCTCGACGCACGGCACGCCTGCCATCTCCCCGGCGACCTCGGCGGCGGCGAGCAGCCAGTGTGCGGCGGCGACGGAGGCGGAGGCTGGGTCGAGTTCGGTGAACAGTTCGATGGAGCCGAGCGGGTCGGCGCGCAACAGGTCGTCGGCGGCTTGCACCTGGGCGGGTGAGACGTCGGGGCGGGAGAGTTCGACGGCTTGGCGGGCCCGGCCGGACAGGTCGCCGCGTTCGGCGGATTCGATGGCGGCCTGTTCGGCGCCGACCTCGGCGACGATGGTGTCGCGCAGGGTGAGGTCGTCGATCTCGTAGAGGGTGCGTCCGACGCGGTGCGCGGATTCGACGACGCCGCTGTAGGAGACGACGAGCCCCTCCGCGGAGGGCAGGTTGGGAGTACGGATCCCCACTTCGACCTCTTTGAAGTTCCGGCGTTCCTCGGCGCGGCGCCAGGCTTCGCTGTTGGGGATGTCGGGGTCGCCGGCGGCGCTGGCCGGGTGGGTGTAGGTGCGCCAGTGGAACCGCGACAGCGTGGTCAGGTTCGACGCCAGATTTGTTGCCTGATCATGGGTTACCGTCTGCGGCAGGGTGGCAACAGCTTGGGCGAGGTCGCCACGTCCGGTCGCCCAGATGGCGACGATCACGTTGTGGTCGGCGTCGAATGCGTATCGGGTCACCCGGCAAGTCTGGTCTATCCGGGCGCGATCCGCGCGGTCAATCCAATCCATTGACCGCACTACGCAAGCCGATCCGGCATGGCACGCTGGAAAAAGCCCCGCACCCGTTGCATTGCGGATCGGGCGGGCAGGAGAGGATGGACGACATGACCCTCGACCACGGTGACCCCGGCGACGCTCCCTCGATCCCGCAGCCGACGGCGCCGGTGGCGAATCCGGCCCGGCCGTCCGCCGCCGAGGAGGCGAGAACGGTTGCCGCTTCGACGAATATGGCGACGCTGGCGAGTCTGAGTGAGGACGGCACCCCATGGGCGTCGTTCGTGACGTACGGGCTGCTGGCGGGCCAGCCGGTGCTGTGCGTGTCCAAGATGGCCGAGCACGGGCGCAACCTGGCGGGCGATCCGCGGGCGAGTCTCGCGATCGTGGCGCCCGATCTGCCCGCCGATCCGCTGGCGGGGACCAGGATCACGCTGGCCGGTGTGGTGGAGCGGCCGGTGGGGGCGGAGGCCGATGCGGCGCGGGCGGCGCATTTGGCGGCGGTTCCCGCGGCGAAGTACTACATCGACTACAGCGATTTCTCGGTGTGGGTGCTGCGCGTGCGGCGGGTTCGGTGGGTCGGCGGGTACGGGCGGATGGACTCGGCGACCGCGGAGCAGTACGCCGAGACGACGCCGGATCCGATCGTGCCGGTGGCGGCGGGTGCTATCACGCATCTCAACGATGATCACGCACCCGCCCTGCTGGCGATGGCGCAGGCGTTGGGCGGGTATCCGGACGCGACCGAGGCGAGCTGTGAGCGCGCCGACCGGTACGGGCTGGACCTGCGGGTGGTGACGCCGCGCGGAGTGGCGCGGACCAGGGTCGGTTATGTGGCGCCGATCGATTCGATCGATGAATTGCGGGCGGCGACAGTCGAATTGGCGAAGCGGTCGCGCGCGATGAATCAGACTTCGTAGAGTTCCAGGGGCAGGTCGTCGGGGTCGAAGAAGAACGCCATCCGTTGTCCGGTGACCTCGTCGACGCGTAGCTCTTCGGTGCGGACCCCCTTGGCGGCCAGCTCGTCGAGCGTCGCGGCGACGTCGCGGACCGCGAACGCCAGATGGCGCAGCCCTGCGGCCTCCGGCCAGCTTGCCCGGTCCGGTGGCTCGGGGAACGAGAACAGTTCGATCCGGCTGCCGCCCGGGATGGCCAGGTCGAGCTTGTAGGAGCGGCGGGTGGCGCGATACTGCTCGGCGATCACCGCGAGGCCGAGCGTCTCGGTGTAGAACCGTTTGGAGCGCACATAGTCGGAGGCGATGATCGCCACGTGATGAATTCCTAGTAGTTCCACTCAGCGACCGTATCTCAGGGGGTGTGCGGGTCCTGGCAACCCACCGTGCGAGTGCTGTGCCGCGTCCGGGATGCGGACTCTCCCGACTGAGTTGTCGGACGAGTGCGGGCCGCTGTCGACGTTCGCCGCCACCATGCGCCATTCATGGACGGCTGCATGTTTCGGGCGGGCGACGTCAGCGGCGGCGTTTGGCGGGTTTCGTGTCGCGGGCGGGCACGGTGAGCATGGCGACGATCATGTCGGTGATTTCGGCGGCGTCGTCGGGGTGGGGTGTGCGGACGCCCGCTTCGAGGGTGCGTTCGTAGTCGGCGACGAGGGCGAACAGGACGGTGGCCATTGTTTCGAGGCGTTGGCGGCGTCTGCGCGGGGTGAGTTGGGGTAGGGCGGCGGCGAGGCGGGTGGCGATGATGCGCACGGCGGCGCGGTCGGTGCCCGCGAGGCGTCGTGGGTCGGCGATCACCGGGTGGGCGCGCACTACCTCGAGGAAGCGGCCGAAGTGGGTGACCTCGTCCTGGGTGATGAGTTCGAGGATCGGGTCGGCGAGCATGGCCACCAGGGTGTTGATGTCATGGGCGGTGCCGTCGGCCTCGTGAGTGGCGAGCAGGTGCATGCGGCGTTCTTCGAGCCGGTTCATCCGGCGCTCGACGATGGCTTCGATCAAGCCGTGGCGGGAGTCGAAGTAGTAGTGCACCGCCGAGTTGTTGCGGTGGCCTGCCGCTGCGGCGATCTCCCGCAGGGGCACCTCTACTCCGCGTTCGGCGATGAGTCGCTCCCCCGCGTCGAGCAGTGACGCGCGCGAATCGGCGATGAGCATAGCTGAACTGTACTAAACCCTGGCCTTGACTGGGTTAAGCACTCGTGTTTAGTTGGAGGTATGGGTAGAGGGCGCCTGATGGCCGCCGGTTGGGTGCGCGAGGTCGGTGCCGTGCGCCGTCGAAGCGTTGCGGCACAAGACGATCCCGCGGCGCCGACACCCGAGACCCCGTCCGCGCGGCGGATCCATTACCGCCCGAGTCGCGGTTCCGAGTGCCGTGCGCACGGACGCAGACCGGCGAGTGGCTGTGCGCCGGTCGCCGCACAGCGACAAGGCTCCCCCGCGAACGCGTCCGTCCGATGATCACGGCGGGGCCGATCTTCCAGCTGTGCTGGGTCGTGCGCGATATCGCCGCGGCGCAACAGGAGTTCACCGAGCGGTACGGGGTGGCGCACTGGTTCACGATTCCGGATGTGCACTTCGGCCCGGAATCGTGCGAATTGCGGGGCGAGCCGGCCGATTACACGATCACGGTGGCGCTGGGGTATGCGGGCGGGCAGCAGTTGGAGCTGATCGAGCCGCGAGGCGGGATCAGTCTGTACGGCGAACATCTCGAGCGGTTCGGGCCCGGACTGCACCACACGGGGTGGGTGCCCGAGGACTATGACGGTGCGCTGCACGAGGCGCGGGCGGCGGGCATCGAGATGGTGGCGCGCGGGAAGTTCGAGGGCGTCGGGATGGAGTTCACGTACCTCGAAGGTGGGCCGATCGGATCGTATTTCGAGTTGATGCGGCTCTCCGACGCCATGAAGGCGATGTTCGACACGCTGATTCCGGAGGGCTTCTCGAATCCATGGCAGTAGACACCGGACTCGGGGCGGGCTCGTACGTCGGGCACCGCGCCCGGGCGCACACGGCGCCGCATTCGCGGCGCAAGGAAGGCGACTGATATGCGCTTCACCTATGCCGAGACGATGACGGACCCCGCGTACTACGTGCCGTTGGCCCGCGCCGCCGAGGAGGCCGGGTACTCGTCGATGGCGGTCGCGGACAGCATCGCCTACCCGCGGGACTCCGACGCCAAGTACCCGTACACGCCCGACGGGAACCGGGAGTTCCTGGAGGACAAGCCGTTCGTGGAGGCGTTCGTGCTCAGCGCGGCGATGGCGGCGGTGACCACGACGCTGCGGTTCACCCCGTTCGTGCTGAAACTACCGATCCGGCCGCCGGTGCTGGTCGCCAAGCAGGCCGCGTCGGTGGCGGCGTTGAGCGGCAACCGGTTCGGGCTCGGCGTCGGGATCAGTCCGTGGCCCGACGATTTCGAGATCATGGGTGTGCCGTTCGAGAAGCGGGGTGCGCGGATGGACGAGTGCATCGACATCGTGCGCGGGTTGACCGCGGGCGGGTACTTCGAGTTCCACGGCGAGTTCTACGACATTCCGCCGATCAAGATCGCGCCGGTGCCGACCGAGCCGATACCGATCCTCATCGGTGGACACAGCAAACCCGCGCTGCGGCGGGCCGCGCAACGCGGTGACGGGTGGATGCACGCCGGCGGTGACGGGGCGGAACTCGACCGGCTGCTGGTCGAGCTGGAGGCGTTGCGTGCCGAATACGGGACGCGGAAGGACTTCGAGGTGCACGTGATCTCCCTCGATGGATTCACCGTCGACGGCATCAAGCGACTCGAGGACAAAGGGGTTACCGACGTCATCGTCGGCTTCCGTCTCCCCTACACCTTGGAACAGGACACCGAACCCCTCGATACCAAGATCGCCAACCTTTCCCGCTTCGCCGAGAAGGTCATCGCGCGCACCGCGAGTTGAGATGCTCGACAGGTGGCACCGGGCGATCGGCGCGGGCTGACCAGACCGCGGGTCAATCCTCAGCCAGAGTCCGGTGGCACTGGACGGTCAGCGCGCACCGCTCTCCCCCGACCACCACCGCGGTCCCACGCCGGGCGGCACGAAGACACGTTCGCCCGCGTGTTCCGTCATCGGCCGGCCAGCCCCCGGGTCCGACTACCGAACCGGTCTCCCGCTGCGCAGAATGAGCCGGGCCGCACACCTATGGGCTGGGGTAACCAACTGGGACATGACGATGGCACCGTGCCAGTGCGCCAGCCGGCATGGCCCGTTCAGTCGAACGCTTTCTCATATCGGGCGGACGGATTGAGTTGGGTTGGGTGTCAGCTTCGTAGGGCGGCGGTGGCGGCGGCGAGGGTTTGGGCTCGGTAGCTCGCGCCGAAGAGAACTACGTGGACCAGTAGATGGTGGAGTTGGTGGAGAGGGATGCGGGTGCGCCAGCCGTCGGCGAGGGGGTGGATTTCGTTGTAGGCGTTGCGGATTCGGTCGAGGTGCGGGGCGCCGAAGAGGGCGAGCATGGCCAGGTCGGTTTCGCGGTGACCGCCGTGGGCCGCGGGGTCGATGAGGACGGCGCGGTCCGGAGTCCAGACGATGTTGCCGGACCAGAGGTCGCCGTGGATGCGGGCAGGTGGCTCCGGTGGACCTGCCAGGGTGTCGATGCGGTCGATGACCTGTTCCAGCAGGCGGGTTCCGTCGTGGCCGAGGTGAGTGGCGGCGCGGGGCAAGTAGGGCGCGAGGCGGCGTTCGGCGTACCACTGGGGCCATGGGTCGGCGCTGAGCGTGTTGTCCAGTGGGAGTTCGGCGATCCAACCCGGCCAGGGTGCACCGAACATCGTCGGCGTGTTCGCGTGCAACGCTGCCAGTTCGTGGCCGAGGCGGACGGCGGTGGCGGGGGTGGCGCCGTGGTCGTCGAGCCAGGGTAAGACGATCATTCGGTCGTCAGCGGCCAGTACTTCCGGGAGTAGCTCGCTGGCGAGGCGCCCGACAGCGGTGTGTTCGTCGCGTTGCCCTGCTGCCCTGCGGACCGGGTTCACTTCGTCAGGGCGACACTCGGACACGGCATCGGCGTTCACACCGGGCACGCGTGGGTCGCCAGATGGAGTCGGCTCACGCGAGCCGGCAGGCCGGACCGACCCATGCGAGCCGGCAGATCGAACCGATTCATGCATGTCGACCGGCCGTACCGATTCATGCGAGTCGACAGGTAAACCTGACTGGCGTGAATCGGGGGATCCGGTGGCGAGCCAGCGCAGTCCAGCCGCTTCGGCGGCGAAGACACTTGTCGGTTCGGCGGCGGCTTTCACGAAGACCTCGCGGCCGTCGGCCAGGGCGGCACGGTGGGTGGTCCACTCGTGGCTGGCCCCGAGACCGGTGACGGCGCGGACTGGGGTGTCGAGGAGTGCGCCGAGGCAGTCGGCGAGAGTCATGAGGTTTGAGCGGTGAGGCGCTTCATGGTGTCCTCGTCGGCGGGGAAGAACGATTCGATGGCCAGTTCGGCGACGGTGACGTTCATGGGTGTGCCGAAGACCGAGGTGATGCTGATGAAGGACAGTTCATGCCCGTCACGACGCAGGCGCAGCGGCACCACGGACTGGTCGGGGTCGGGCAGTGCCGGATCGACTTCGCCACCGGGGTAGGCGTGCAGCTCGTCGCGCAGTTCCACCAGTTCGGGTGAGCCGGTGACCTCGATCTGGCGGGACAGGCGCGCGAACAGGTGACCGCGCCACTCCGCGAGGTTGACGATCCGGCCTGCCATACCGTCAGGGTGCAGGCTCAACCGCAAGGCGTTGATCGGCGGGGTCAGTAGCGCGGGGTCGATGCCGTCGAGCAGGAGGGTGACGCCGGAGTTGGCGTCGATCATGGTCCAGCTCTGGTCGATGGCCAGCGCCGGATACGGTTGGTGGCCGATCAGGATCTGGCTCATCGCGCCGCGGACCGCGTCCATCGCGGGGGCGTCGAGGGCGGGCTCGGCATAGACGGGCGCGTAACCGGCGGCCAGCAGCAGCCGATTGCGTTCGCGCAGTGGGATTTCCAGGTGTTCGCTGAGGTGCACCAGCATGGCGCGGCTCGGTGTGGCGCGACCGGTCTCGATGAAACTCAGGTGCCGAGCCGAGGTCTCGGAGCGTCCGGCCAACTCCAGCTGGCTCAGCCTGCGCTCCAGTCGCCAATGTCGCAGCAGGTCGCCGGCCGTTTGTGTGTTCACTCCCCGATCCTACGAAGCGTCGGGGGTCACGACGATTACCTGACAGGTAATCGACACCGGCTACTACGCGGGCGTCTCGTGCTGATGGCGATCGGCGGCGGCAAACCCCTACCGAGCAGTCGCCACGGTGATCACGCGGCTGTGCCAGCCGGTGGCGCCGTCGGGGAATGGCGGGACGCGGCGGTCGGTCTGGGTGACGCCGTCGCGGTCGGTGGCCCGGACGCGCAGGGTGTGGGCGCCGGGGGCGGCGGTCCAGCGCCAGGTCCATTGGCGCCAGGTGTCGGTGGAGTATTCGTCGGCGAGCGTGGCCGGTTGCCATGGTTGGTCGTCGACCTGGACTTCGACGGCGTCGATGCCGCGGCGCTGCGCCCAGGCGACTCCGGCGACGATGACATCGCCGGCGGGCACGGTGGCGAAGGCCGCGGGGACATCGATGCGTGCCGCGGTCTTGACGAGTGCCTGTGCAGCCCAGCCACGTTCGGTCCAGTACGCCTCGGCGCGGTCGAATCGGGTGAGCTCCAGGTCTACGACCCACTTGGTGGCGGAGACGTATCCGTACAGGCCCGGGACGATCAGTCGTGCGGGGTAGCCGTGCGCGATCGGCAGCGGTTCGCCGTTCATGCCGACCGCCAGCAGTGCGTCACGACCGTCGGTTACCGCGGCAACCGGTGTGCTGGCGGTGAATCCGTCGATACTGCGGGACAGCAGCATGTCGGCGTCGGGATGGACGCCTGCCTCGGCGAGCAGATCCGCGAGCCGGTACCCCGTCCAGACAGCGGTGCCCGCCAGCTCGCCGCCGACCTCGTTGGACACGCACGTCATGGTGATCGTCCGCTCGACCGCCGCCCGTTGCCGTAACTGGTCGAAGTCCACTTCCAGTGGCCGATCGACCATTCCGTGGATCCGCAGCCGCCAGTCACCGCTGGTCAGTGCAGGCAATTGCAGGGCGGTGTCGACGCGGTAGAAGCGATCGTTGGGCGTCACGAAGTCGGTCAGGCCTGGAACCGCCAGTCGCACACCAGGTCCCAGCGGCGGAGCCGGGGCGGCTCGCGGGACGAGGAACCCGGCCCGGTCGGCCACCACGTCACGCAGCCGCGCGCCTATCCACTGCCCAGCAACGGCCGCGCCCACGGCTACGGCTCCCACTCCCGCCGACAACAGGAGAAAGCGGCGTCGCGATGGCTTTTCCGGAGGTGAAGCACCGTCCGAGCGGGCTCGACCGCTGTCGTCGGGCCGCGTCGCATGCCCGTTGGGTGCCGTGTTCGCGGATCGACTCGCCGGCTCGACCGTCGGAGGGTTCATTCCGGTGGACCGCGCGGGAACCAGCGGGTCGGTGGGGCGAGCCGGTCGACGATCGGAGCTGCCTGATCCGGACCAGCGCCGCGCGGGCCGAGTCCGGTCAACTGCGCCGAGCCCTGCCGTAGCGTCGCCGGCTACCGGCCCGGCGCTCGCCGGTACAGCGGCACCGGCCACTGGTTCATCACCGAGCCCCTTCGATCCCCAGCCGATCAGCACGCGCAGGACGATCACGCCCGCCGCGACGCCGACGATCGTCGGTAGCGCGAACCATGTTGTCGCAGTGGGGCGTTGCAGTGCGGCCCCGAGGACGACACCGCCGAGCACGATCAACAGCACACTGCCGAGCGGGCGGCGTCGTTCCAGCAGGCCGAGGATCGCCGCGAAGACGACCATCACCCCGGCCATCGACAGGAACAGGACGAGTTTGTCGTTGCTGCCGAAACGCCGGATCGCCGCGTCCTTCAACGCATGTGGCGTATGGTCGACCACCGAAGCCCCCATCGCGTAGAACGGCGAGGCGGCAGGATCGATGAGTGCGGCGACCAGATGGCCGACTCCCAAGACCATGAGCGCGGCGAGCACTCCGGCCAGAGCCGCCGACGGCGGGTTGAGCTGGTGTTTCGGGCGTGATTGGTCCCCAAGCTGTGTCATCGCAGGTTCCTGTTGTTCGTCGGAAGCTGCGACGCGCGTGGTCGCGCGGCAGCTCGGTCAGGCGAGATTCACGCTCGCGATGATGTCTCCGGTCGGCGTCGGGGAACCCGTCGACGGCTCGACCGTGACGGCCAAGGTGTCGACCGGATCGAAGCGGGTCACCAAAGCGGGACCGGTGGACGGCAACTCGGTGAGCACAGTGGCCGATTGCGCCGTCCCAACCAGCGGCACCAACCAGACCTGGTAGGACCGGCCCGGCGACGGCGCCGATACGGACTCGAAAGTTACTGTGGCAGCAGCAATTCGAGCCGAGGCACGGACCGTGAGGGTGCCGCCGCCCGCGACCGGGACCGACTTCACCGTGACGTCGGGTTGCTCGAGCACCATCTGCGCGGTCAACCCGGGTGAGCCCGGATCGCCGGCTCGGTTCACCAGCACACCCACACCGGCCCCGATGGCCACGACCACCGCGACCGCCGCCGCCAGCCAACGCAGCCGCCGGAACCGTTTGTGGTCGGCAGCGGCTTGCGCTGGTCCGGCCGCTTCATCCAACGCCCGCAGCACAGTGGTTTCCAGCTCCGCCGGCGGCGCCGTCGCATCCAGCACCGTCATGGCCGCCAACGTTTCACGCACCCCGAAAACGATGGCGGCGAAGGCATCCACGGTATCCGGGTCGGCTTCGCGCAGCCGGCGCTCGATACTGCGCCGCTCCAACTCGGCGACCGCGTCCATCGCATACGGGTAGGCCAGGTCGAGCAGGTCGCTGCCACTGCGCCCGTTCTCGCTCATGACCGCACCACGCGGCCGGAAGGACCGCGCCGCGGCTGGATCTGCCTGCTCATGCGGTCTCACCTCCTGTCAGACAATCCTCGAGCCGCTTCAACCCGTCCCGAATCCGGCTCTTGATCGTCGGCAGCGGGACTTCGAGATGGTCGGCGACCTCGTTGTAGGTTCGGCCGCTGTAATAGGCCAGCGCGACGGCTTCGCGCTGGATCGCGGTCAACGTGTCCAAGCAGTCGAGCACCGACTGCTCGTCGAGCAGCTGCCCGACCTCCTCCGCGACGACATCGTGGTCGCGGCCCAGGTTCGCTTGGCCGTAGACGATGTCGCGGGAGACGGCGGACTGCTCGCGGCGCACCCGGTCCACCGCCCGCCGATGGGCCAGCATCATCAGCCAGCCCATCGGACTCGACAGCTTCCGGTCGTACCCCGTCGCCAGCGACCACGCCTGCAGATACACCTCCTGGGTGATCTCCTCGGCCGCGGCGTGACTGCGCAGGATGCGCAGCGCCAAGCCGAAGACGCGGTGGCTGGTCGCGCGGTAGAACTCGGTGAAGGCGTCGCGATCGCCGGTCGCGATCGCGTCGAGCAGCTCGATCAGCCGCCGGGTGCGCGCCGCCTCCTCCGGATCCGCCCCGGCCGGGCACGACGGTGTCACCGGTGGCCCGCCCGCGCCGGTGTTGCGGCGCAGGCGGATCGCGGTGAGCTTCGGTTCATTCGGCATGCTCACCCCCGCATCGATCGACGGCGGGGGCGAACAGGGAATGGATCTGCGGCAGCAACACGTCGAGCTCGACTCCTGAGGGGAGGGACCATTCCGAACCAGTGCGTAGCGAGGCTACGCGGCGGGCGGCATCAGCACGGTGTCGATCATGTATACCGTCGCATTTGCCGTCTTCACGCCGCCGCAGATCACCGAGGCGTCGGCAACCTTGATGTCGTCACCGGTGCGGGTGACGGTCACGTTCGCGCCTTCGACCGTCTTGTGGGTGCCCGCGATCTTGTCCGGCGCGACCTGCCCCGGCACCACGTGATAGGTGAGGATCTTGGTCAACGTGGCCGAGTCCGTCTTCAGCGAATTGACGGTCGCCGGGTCGATTTTGGCGAACGCGGCGTCGACCGGGGCGAACACGGTGAACTGGCCGCCGTTGAGCGTGTCGACCAGATTCACCTGCGGATTGAGCTGACCGGATACCGCGGCGACCAACGTCGTCAGCAGCGGATTGTGTGAGGCGGCGGTGGCGACCGGGTCCTGCGCCATGCCGCTGACCGAACCGGCGCCGGTCGGCACCTGCTGGGCGTAGGTCTTGCAGCCCGCGCCGACCAGATCGCCCGTCGCGGCGGTCGACATGGTCGGCGCGGCGGTGGTCGTGGCGGCCGCGGTGTCGTCGGACTTGTCGCTCGAACAAGCCGAGGCACCCACCACCGCGGTCAGCAGCATCGCCGCCACGACCGAACGTCGCATTGCAGTCATCGTGTATTCGCTTCCGTCGAGACGGCTCGGAGCCGTGCTGGGAGTGGACGGAACGGAATTCGCCTGGGTCCGCGGCCCGGATGGGTCGAATCTCTCCCCAATTTTCAGCTAACGGTCGGCACGCGCGTCCAACACCATCGAACCGTCCTGGACGAGGGTGCTGCGGGCGCGCCGCCGGACCCGGCAGATGTCCACCGAACAGTCCAAATGGATCTGCATCGCTCGGTGGGCCCGCGCGGCCGACATCGGACCCGGATCGATCCCGCACTCGGCGATACCCGCATCCATAGCGATCGACTGCATCCGTTTCTCCTTTCGCCGAGGCGCTCACCGTTCGCCGGGAGCGCACATCCTTGTGTCCTCACCGAGTACTTCGTACTGATGCCAGCAAAGGACTGGCTAGTTTTTCGAGCGAAAGTTGCGGCCGCGAAGATCGAGTGCGCGCTCGCCGATGCTCCGTTCGACAGGCAGGATCGTGGGATGACTACTACGGCGGGTTTCGTATTCGACCGCGATACGACCAGCGAACAGGATGGCGAGCACGAGTTCGGGCTGACGTTGTCGGACCGGTGGACCACCTTCATCGGCACTTCGAATGGAGGGTATCTGCTTGCCAGTTGTTTGCAGGCGCTGCGGCGCGAGTTGCCGCAGCCTGACTTGCTGTCCGCGTCAGCACATTTCCTGCGCCCCGGCAGTCCCGGGCCCGCGCGGATCCGCACCGATATCGCCCGGATCGGGCGGCGCACCGCGACCGGGCAGGCGACACTGCTGCGCGACGACCGCGAAATCCTGCGCGTACTGGCCACTTTCACCGATTTGGCGGCTGCGGAAGGACCGACGCTGGTCCGCGGCGAGCCGCCGGTGTTGCCGCCACCGGAGCAGTGCCTCGATCCCGCCGATAGTTATCCGGGCCAGCCGCCGACGCTGTTCGAGCGAGTCGAGACACGTATGCCGGAGGTGCCGGGGTTCTGGCGTGGCGAACCCGGCGGCACCACCGCCACCGAGTTCTGGATGCGACTCGCCGACGGTCGGGACGCCGATCCGATCGCCCTCGCCTGTTTGGTCGATGCCGCCGCGCCGATCGTGTTCGACCTCGGCGTCTCCGGGTCGGCCACCATCGAACTGACCGTGCATATCCGGAAACGGCCCGCACCCGGTTGGTTGGCGTGCCGGGTGTCCACCAACTATCTGATGGACGGATTCCACGAGGAGGACTTCGAGATCTGGGACAGCACCGGGGTTTTGGTCGCGCAGTCGCGGCAACTCGCGATCGTGTCGACGTAGCACGAACACGCCGTGTGTGAGTGGCATGTGCGGAGTCATGCTCGGCTGTTGCCACAACCATGTGCCACTCTCCGCAAGGCTCGAGGTTCCCGGCTGAACGTCGCCGGCGGATCAGGTCGCACGGCCCACGCCCAGCGAAGGCGGCGAGTCCAGTCACGGCGGTCGAGCCAGCCGGAGCGGTGCACGGGATGCGGGTGGCGCAGCAACCACCACACAGCGGGCCAACGAATTCCCCGACACGTTCACTGCTAGAGCGCCCAGCCAGTAGGGCACACCGACGAGCGGACATACTCACCCAGCCGCCACCAGGCCCCAGTCGCCGCCCAGCCGGACTCGTTGCCGGACGGGAGCGGGACTCGGCCGATCAGGTGGGTGGTGCGATCTTCGCGATGGATACCGGTCCCGCACCGGCCGTGACCGTGACGAATTGGCGGTAGGTGCGGATTGCGGAGTCGGGGCGGATTTCGGTGATGATCACGTCGAACCGGCCGTCGGCCATGGGGGTGACCAGCACGCAGTGCTGGGTGCCCGCGGGGACGGACTTGATGCCCGCGCTGATCACCTCGACCGAGGGGACGGCCGCGTCCGGGGTGGTCACCTTCCGCGCGTCGGCGCCGGATCGGGACACGTAGTAGGCGTATTGGAAGGCCAGGATGACATCGGGTCCCGACGCGGTCGAGCCGGTGCCGTTGCCGCGCACCAGTTGCTCGTTCCTGGTCGGCTGACAGGAAGGCGCGCCGCCGAGCACGGGATCCACGTGGGTCGCGGACTGCCGCGGTGGGCTCGCGGCGGCCGTGTAGACCAGCACGACCGCTACCGCCGCCATCGAACCGGCCACCGCGGCCGAGCCGACCAGCCAAGGTCGGCCTCGCCGCTGCGCATGCCAGCGCTGGGGTCGCGGTGGCGGAATCATGCCCGGCCACAACGGTTCTGCTGCCGTGTGCCGCCCGCGCGGCGCGGCGGCACTCCCCCCGGAAACGTTGGACGACGACATCATTGCGCCGCACCCCCTTTACCGGTGCCTACTCAGCGCCGCCGGACACCCCTCAATGCCGTTGCGCAGTAACAACATTGCACACCTTCGCCCGGCATGCCGGTCGAATGAACTACAGACCGATCTGCCGGTTTCCTTGGCGCGCTTCGCCGGTCGGCACTGGCGCGCTTCGCCGTTCGGCATGGACACAGGACGAACCCACGATTCCCCGTAGCAGCTACCGCGCCACGGCGCGGCTCTGTCGCACTCGACGTCGGGTCAGGGCCGCGCCGACCCGCCCACTCTCCGCGAGCACCTCGATACGCTGCCGCATGAACATGGCGGCGGCAAAGGTCGAGTAACTCCCTCGGCGCTGCCCCGCTCGGACGCGAGGAGGGCGGCGGGTGCGGCAAGTAGCGGTCTGTGGACCGAGGGAATGCAGTGACCTCGAGGCGCAGCGGGCGCGGACGGTCGGGCGGTTGCTGGCCGAGGCCGGGGTGACCGTGCTGTGTGGAGGGGGCGGCGGGGTGATGGCCGCCGTGGCCGAGGGTGCGTCCGGCGCGGGCGGGCTGGTGATCGGGGTGCGGCCGGATACCGAGCGCGCGGCGGTGGGCGCCGGATTGTCGGCGGTGCTGTTCACCGGGATGGGTGAGGCGCGCAACGCGATCCTGGTGGCATCGGCGGACGCGGTGATCATCATCGGCGGATCGTGGGGCACGCTCTCGGAGCTCGCCTTGGCCAGGCATCGTGGCGTCCCGGTGGTCTCCCTCGGCGGTTGGCGGCTCCTCGATGCCGACGGAACCCCTTTGGACGCGACCGTTTCGGCGCACGACCCGGCCGACGCGGTCGCGCTTGCGCTCGGGACGAGTTAGCTTTCACGGGTCGCAAGTACCCGATCGCACGGCGGCCGGACCCATGCCCGCTGCGGGTGCATCGGCGGTGCGGAGAGCATGCTCTCCGCACCGCGCAGGCCGGCTCAGGAACACGGCTGCGAATTGCTGCTCTCCGGCGACGACCGGAGGCGCTGAGTCGCCCGTGGTCAGCGAGCGGCGTCCGAGCGGGATAGGTTCCAGCTCTGCCAGGTGTCCGCATCGAGGTGGGCGCGGACCCGTTCACGCACTTGGGTGCGTACCGGTTCCGGGAGCCGATCGATCGCAGGCAGGATGTCGGTCGACAGTTCGGACAGGTAGCCGGTGTCGAGCGACTTCCCACTCTCCCAGCGGTCGATGTTCTGGTCGGCGATCAGTCGCTCCGGATTCAACACGGCCAGCGCGAGCAAGGTGGCCATGGCGGTGCCGAGCACCGCACGCGGCAACCACATCCGGCGCAGGCTGAATACCGCGGCGAGCACCAGCAGATAGACCAGACCGAGCCACAGCTCGCAGACCTCGACAAGCAACCGGAGCAGGGTGAAGCCGTATGCCTGCTGGTAAGTCCACATGCGGCCGAGCGCGGAGGCGACGATGACCAGCGAGAGCACACTCACCGCGGACAGCAGCACACGCAACCACAGGCGGTCCGCCGCGGATTCCTGTCCGGCCCAGCGCAGCACGACCAAGATCACCGCGAGAGTCAGGATGGTGACCGTCGACAGCTGCCAGAATCCCGTGCGGGCGTACTCGGCGTAGGTGAGACCCGCCGTGCGCTGCACATAGTCGTCACCACCGAACAGCGCCACGAACTGCGCGCCGACGAACACCGCGAACAGGACGGTGAGCGCACTCACCGGCATTGCCCACTCCAGGCGACGCAACGTCCGAACCGGCGCTTCCGATGCCTCCGTCGCGGGCAACGGCGGACCGGCCAGCACATACAGGGCACCGACCGCGGCGAGCCCGACCACCACGAACAGCACGACCTTCTGAACCACCCGATCCGACGCGATCTCCGGAATCAGCGGCTCCAGTAGCTTCGCGAACGTCGCGTCGGCACCACCGAGCAGCGGGATGAACACCGCGAGCAATGCGACGGTCACCACCACCGACAGCACGACCCCCTGCTCCCGCCGCGACTTACTGCCACGCATCCGTTTGGCCCCGGCATACACCCACGGCACACTGCTCAACGACGCGAGCGGCCAAGCGATCACGTCATAGAGGACACCGTGCACCGAACGCCGCCCCACCACCGCCAGCGAGCCTGCTACACACGCTGCCAGTACGCACAGGGTGAACAACCAGCCCGCCGCGCGGAAAGTGCCCACTGCCAGGAGGGCCAGCAGCATTGCGGTCCAGAAGTTTCGAGCGCCGTTCTCGCCGAGTATGCGATGGAAGGCCGACTCTTGCTGGGTGTGCTCTGGTCTCGCCGCATCGAGAGGTTCTGACTTGGCACCGTCGATGCTGGACGCCGCCCGCGAGCTCGAATCGGCCGGCCCGTCGAGCTGGGCGGTATGCGACGCCGTCCCTGCGGATTTCACCTCCCGCATGTTGGCGTCCTCAGCAAGGGTGGAATCCGTTGTGGCCGACGGTGTGAGCCGTGCGTCGCCGGCAGTGGCGGCAGGATCGATACCGGCGGCAGTCGGGGGCGCGGTGGCAGCTGACGAATCCGAGGCGGCATCAGTAGCTTCGGATGGGCCAGCACCGATATCGGCATCAACACCGGTATCGGCATCGGTATCGGCATCGGTATCGGCATCGGAGGTGACATCGGCATCGGAGGAAGCGGCGACCGTAGCAACCGGCGGTGCGACGCGGGCATCGGTGTCATCGGCAGCACCGGCGGCGGCATCTGCGGCCGCAGCGGCAGAAGCAGTACCCGCGACGGCGGAGTCCGTCGGTACGACTCGTGTCTTCGTGGCATCGGTCGCAGCGGCAATACCCGCGACCTCGCCGACGCCCCCAGGGTCGGCAGGACTGGCAGCGCGTGTCGCTGACTTGCCGGGGTGCGACGCGGCTGCATCGGGTTTCGAATCGCTGCCGTCTGCCGGACTACTTGCTCCCGACTCGACGGACTTCCTGAGCTCATCAGGTTGCGACGTCGCCTCGCCCAGACCCTTGTGCACGCCGGGTTCAGAGATCTGGGCAGCTCGAGCGTCAGACCTCTCTGCTCGCGCGCCGAGCGCCGAATCCTCCCCTCCGGGATTCGAAGCAGCGGCGGGCGATGTCGTCTTCTCGCTTCGCGATGGACCGTCGACCGCATCGACTTCCGTTCCGCTTCCGCCATATGCGACCGAGTCCGGCGCGTCAGTGGAGTCCTGCGCCGACTTGCGCGCGTTGCGATCCACCAGGAGCACCGCGCCGACGCCCATCGACCCGGCGAGCAACCAGCCGATTCCTGGGCGGTCCAAGGGAATCAACACCGCGCCGGCGAATCCCGCGAGACAGGCCGCGGGCAGCACGCCGGGTGGGCAGACGACCCTGCGCCATTTCGCAGGCGGTTGCGCTACCTGCCGTATCGGGTACTGGGGGTAGGCGGGAATCGGCGGGCTGGAAGGGGTTGCGGGCTTGGGCTGGTCGGCGGTCAGCAGCGTTCCCAGCGGTGAACCTTGTGCCAGGGTCCGGGGTCGTGCAGCTGCGGACTCGGCCGCTTCCGGCGGTATCGGCGCTGCGGGTTTTTCGGGCATGATTCGCTTTCTGTGGGTGTGCGGGACCACCCCGCGGGCCTGGTCCAGGTCCGGGGTGCGGGTTTGGCTGGGTCAGTGGCCGGGCAAGACCACGCGGATTCGGGAGCCGGGGTCGGCGACGGCGATGGTGCCGCCGTGCAGGTCGACGATCCAGCGGGAGATGGCGAGGCCGAGACCGGTGCCGCCGCCGTCGGTGCGGCCGCCGCGGGTGAACCGGTCGAAAACGCGGGCGCGTTCGGCCGGCGGGATACCGGGGCCGTCGTCGGCGACCTCGATCACCAACTTGCCGGACTGTCTGCGGGCGGTGACGCGCACCTCGCCGCCGGCCGGGCCGTGCCGGGCGGCGTTGTCGAGCAGGTTGAGGAGCACTTGATGCAAACGTGCGCGGTCGGCGAACACGCGCACGGTGCTGGGTTGCACGTCGGTCGTGAAACGGACGCCACGGCCGAGTGCCGCTGCGGCGACGTCCGCCTCGGCGACGACCTCGGCCAACAGCGGTGCGATGTCGAGGCTTTCGCGGTCGAGGGGGAAGGCGCCCGCCTCGATGCTCGACAGGTCGAGCAGTTCGGAGACCAGCAGACTCAGCCGCTCGGTCTGCGCGAGCGCGGTGCGCAACGTTTTCGGGTCCGGCTCGGAGACGCCGTCGACGAGGTTCTCCAGCACCGCGTTGAGCGCGGTGATCGGTGTGCGGAGTTCGTGGGAGACGTTCGCGATGAGGTCGCGGCGCTGCTGGTCGGCGGCGGCGAGGTCGGCGGCCATTTGATTGAACGCTTCGGCCAGTTGCCCGACCTCGTCGCGGGAGGTAGCCCGCACCCGGCGTGTGTAGTCGCCGTGTGCCATCCGCTTCGCCGCGGCCGTCATATCGCGCAGTGGTCTGGTGATGCCGTGGGCGAGGAACTGCGAGGCGACCAGTGCGATCGCCACCGCGGCGAGTGTCGTCTTCGGCGGCAGCCAGCCGACCTTGAATCGGAAGAACGCGAAGGCGATGCCACCGGCGCACAGCATCAGGATCGCCAGCTTCAACTTGATCGAGCGCACCCGATCCAACGGTCGCGGCAGCACGTCGGCGACCTTGTCCGAGATCGCGCGCAGTCGGTCCGCGAGTGTACGAGGCTGGACGGGGCCGATGTCACGTCCGCGATTCGAACCACTTGCGAATGGGTGGTCGTCACCTAGTGCGCCGCGCCCGCAGCCTCTCCGTCCAACACCTGCCGTGTGAACGTCGGCCGTTCCGTCGGGCTCCAACGAACTTTCGTCCGATGCTGTGCTCAGCGCCGCGCCCAGGTGTTGCGCAGAGACCTTCGCCGGGGACGAGGGTTCGTTCTGCCGGTCGGCCTGCTCGTGCGCGGTGTGGGTGTCGCTCTGTGGAGCGAGGTCGCTCGGTGCGAGCCCTTCGTCGGGTACCGCCGGGTTCGTACTCATCGTGCCTCCAGCGCTGTGCGGGAGCACTGGCATTTCATCGGTTCAAGAGCTCGGGTTCTCCCCATTGCACCTCGCGTCGTTCGCTGGCTCATGCACACCTCTTGGTATCTCGCGTGCGGGGCCGTAAGCGTTTCGGTGCGTGGGCGCTCGAGGTGTGCGCGCCTGCGCGGTTGGCCGACCGATGCGCGCAGAAGGGCAGGCGACGCCAGGGATGTACCAGCACTCGACGCACGTGCGACGGTCTGTGGCACTCCGGGCGTTGCGCAGCGGCGCATCATCGCGCTTCCAGTGCATACCCCACGCCGTGCACGGTGCGGATCAAATCGGCACCGAGTTTGCGGCGCAAGGCTTTGACGTGGCTGTCGACGGCTCGAGTGCCTGCGGCGTCGGCCCAGTCCCAGACTTCCTCGAGGAGGCGTTCGCGGGCCAGGACCACGCGGGGGCGGCGGGCCAGGCGGGCGAGTAGGTCGAATTCGAGTGGGGTGAGCTGGGCTTCGACGTCGGCGCGCCAGACTCGGCGCTGGTCGACGTCGATGCGCAGGTCGCCGACGACGATGGTGTCGGCGTCCCGGTCGGCGGCGCGGTCCATGCGGCGCAGCAGTGCGTGCACGCGGGCGGTGAGCACACGCAGCGAAAATGGTTTGGTCAGATAGTCATCCGCGCCGACGCCGAGGCCGACGAGTTGGTCGGTTTCGTCGGTGCGTGCCGTCAACATCAGCACCGGCACCGGGCGTTCCGCTTGGATCCGTCGGCACACCTCGAGCCCGTCGAAACCCGGCAGCATCACATCCAGCACCACCAGATCGGGTGCGAGTGCGGCCGCAGCGGCCACGGCGGCGGGCCCGTCGTGCGCCAAATCCACCGTGAACCCTTCGGCCCGCAGCCGCGCCGCAACCGACTCCGCGATGGTCACTTCGTCGTCGACCACCAGAATCCGCCGCGCCACCTGTCCCCCGGCCGCTCCGCTCTGTTCCATGCTCGGAACCCTAGCCACCCCCTGTGGAGAGGTCCGGCACCAAATGTGGAGATTCCGTGTCGACGCCACCTCACCAGTAGCTTGACGAGCCATAGTCGCGCTGGGCGGAGAGTTCGGCCACGCCGGGGTAACCCTCGCGTCGCCGAACTCTCCGCCGCGGCTCTCGCGCGGACGGCGCTCTCTTTACCGCACGCACAGACCGATCGGAGCGTATTTTCCACCCTCACCGTATCTGTCGGCAGGCCCGGGCCAACAATTCACTGACTGCCAATTCTTTTGGAAGCCAGGTGTCGAGGTTGATTCCGCCCAGCGTTGTGGTGAGCCGCCACATCCGACAGTCAATTTATATTTTTTGCCCTGGGTATTGAAATTCCAACCCTGCCTGCTTCCTTTCCCTGACCGCTTTGCCCAGCCGCTCTTTCCACCCTGGACTTCCACCCACACCCCGACGACGTTGGCGCCGTCGACGCACGTCGCACTGCCGGAGTTCGCCGCGTTCGCCGCACTCGGTGTCGCAAGCGCGAGCCCTACTCCGATCGCTACAGCTGCTGACACTGTGTATCTTGCCCTACCCACGGTCGCCTTTCGATTGACGTACAAGCGTCAAACAGACGGTATTCGGCACTTATCTCGCCGACAATCCGATGTTTGAACGACACCGTGAGCCCGAAACTTCGGCACAGGCAAACGAACACTTAATTTCCGGCCCGACGACCAAACCCCATACGGCCCCGGCCCGGCGCCGGAAGATCGCGGCAAGCCCGCCTGCCCCTTCGGACGCGGCCCATCTCCCGTTCGGCCGCCGAGCGGTCCGACGAGAGCACGGCGTAGCGGGTTACGTGGTGGGGCGGGGCTCGTGGGCGATGCCTTGGTGTTCGGCGCCGCGGGCGAAGCGCAGGAGGCGCAGGGCGTTGGCGACGACGAGGAGGGTGGAGCCTTCGTGGATGAAGACCGCCGGGCCGATGGGGAGCCCGAGCAGGGTGGCGGGGACGAGGGCGAGGACTATCAGGAGGGAGAAGGTCAGGTTTTGCCGGATGATGCGGGCGGTGCGGCGGCTCAGGGCTACGGCGAAGGGCAGGCGGCCGATGTCGTCGACCATCAGCGCGATGTCGGCGGTCTCCAGTGCGACGGCGGAACCGCTTGCGCCCATGGCGATGCCGACGGAGGCGTTGACCATGGCGGGGGCGTCGTTGATACCGTCACCGACCATGGCGGTGCCGTTGCGGCCGCCGAGCTTGCCGATCATGGCGACCTTGTCTTCGGGCAGCAGTCCGCCGTGTGCGGCGTCGAGGCCCATATTCGCGGCGACGGCGTCGGCGACGCGCTGGTTGTCGCCGGAGATGAGGACGATGTCATCGATGCCGAGTTCGCGTAGTCGAGCGACCACCGGTGCCGCCTCGGCGCGCGGGATGTCCATCACGCCTACAACACCCAGGTACACACCCGCGTGCCGGACGATCATCGTGGTGCGTCCGCGCTCGTGTAGCTCGTCGACGGCCCGGACGATTCCGCTGGGCACGCCCTCGGGGTCCAGTTCGAAGAACATGGTGCGGTTGCCGACCTCGGTGGTGTGGCCGTCGACGAGGGCGGTGATGCCGCGACCGGTCACCGAATTCACCGACGTCGCGGTCCGTTCGGTGCCCGCGGGCAGCAGCGGCGCGAGATCCCGGGTGATGGCGCCGGCGAGCGGATGGTCGCTGTAGGACTCGACCGCGAACAGTGTGCTGATCAGTTCGTCGCGCAGTTCCGGACGGGCCGGGACGATATCGGTGACCTTCGGCTGTCCCCAGGTAAGTGTGCCGGTCTTGTCGAACGCCATCGACCGCACCCGGCCGAGGGTCTCCAGGGGACCACCGCCCTTGGCGAGGACACCGGCTTGCGCGGCGCGGGCGATTCCGGCCAGTACCGCGCTCGGGGTCGCGATCGCCAGCGCACAGGGACTGGCGGCCACCAGAACCACCATGGCGCGATAGAAGCTGTCGGCGAACGGCTCGGCCACGGCGAACACACCGAAGGCAAGCACGCCGAGCACTCCGGCGAGTACAACGGGCACGTAGAACAGCTGGAATCGGTCGATGAACCGCTGCGTCGGCGATTTTTGGGTGTCGGCCTCACGCACCATCGTGATAACCCTGGCGAGCATGCTGTCCCCGGCGCGACTGGTCACGAGGACGTCCATCGCCCCGGCGCCGTTCATCGTGCCTGCGAACACCCGATGCGATTCCGGTACGGGAGTACCGCTCGCCAGTACCGCCGCGGCGTCGGCGATCGGTGCCTTCTCCACCGGGATACTCTCACCGGTCACCGACGACTCATCGACACTACTCACGCCGTCGACCACCACGCCATCCGCGGCGAGCCGCGAATCCGGCAGCACGACAACCACATCGCCGATCGCGAGGTCGTGCACGTCGACCTCACGCACCACGCCGTCGCGACCACGCACGAGCGCAGTCGCCGGGGCGAGTTCGGCGAGTGCTTCGATCGAACGCTGCGCGCGGCCCATCGCGTACTCCTCGAGCGCGTGCCCGAGGCTGAACAGGAACAGCAGTACCGAGCCTTCTGCCCACTTGCCGACCATGGCCGCACCTACCGCGGCGACCAGCATCAGGAAGTCGACCTCGAATCGACCGCGGCGCACGGTGGATATCGCGGTGCGGATGGTGAAGTAGCCGCCGAAGAAGTAGGTCGCCGCGAACAACGCGATCGCCACCCACTCCGGCGCGGACACCAGATACTTCGCCGTCATCCCGCCCGCGTACGTCGCGCCGGAGGCGATCGCGAAGATCAGTTCCGACCGCTCCCCCAACAGCGCGGCACCATGGCCGTGTTCGCCTGCCCGTCCCTCTGTGCTCATGCGTCCATCATATGCATAGATAGCTATGTATGCATAGTTCTGATTGGCTTTGATGCTTACACGGGTGTCACAGCGACACCAGCCCGCTGCCCTACCGCGCCGACTGCCGTGCCCATGTCGGCTTCGCGGCGTCGGTTTGCGCGCGGCGGCCGGCGCAACCCGAACGTCTCGATGGTGCGGGCATCATCGGCGGTCGTCGTGAGGATGTCCGCCCGCGCTGCCGTGGCAGCACCCTCGGCCGATCAGACGCCCCCGGCCGCTGCGCCCCCGCTGCGCCACTTCGCCACTGCCCCGGCGGCGATGCCACCACTGCCAGGATCAGCACTCCCCGGCGCATTCGGGTAGAGCTGCGCGCACCGCGCCGGGCGCTGTAGAACTGCGCGCACCCGTGCCGGGCACTACTGCGATGCCGAGCCGTGCCCGCGCGTCCCGAGAAGATCCTGCCCCTTGCGAAGTGACTTCGTCGGCATACGTCGGGATGTGGCACGGCCCCCGCCGCGGATTGGCAGCCTCGACGTGAATGGCAGCCTTTACGCTCGTGGCAGTACATCCCCGAAAGCGACGACACCTCAACGCCTCCCCCTGACCAACAGCGTCCCGACCCAGCACTCCCTCGATGCGCACCAGGCATCACTGCGACGGATGCCGCTCCGCCAGACAGCGTTCGAACGCCGTCCCTTAGCATCGCGACCTGTGATCACCGTTGCCACGTGGAACGTTCTCCACCGCATCCACGCCGAGAATTGGTACGAGGACGTCTCCACCCGGTGGCCGGACGAGGCGGCGCGCATCGACGCGGTCACCGCGCACGTGGCGGCGCGGACCGAGCAGGTCATCGCCTTGCAGGAGGTGAGCGGCGACCAATTGATCAGTCTGCGAGCCGCATTGCCCGGCCGGACTGTCCACGCCATGCAATATCCCCGGGTGCCCACCGCGCGCCGGCACGCCAGTGCGCTGCGCGATCCGAGTGAGCACCTGGTGCTCATCGTCGAGGGACCGAGCCGGGAGATCGCCGCCGAGTCCTTCGCCGATGACGGCGGCAAAGGACTGCTCGCGGTCAGCGCGGGTGGAGCGGTTGTCATCGCGACACACGTCAGCGGCGACCGGCGACGGGTGAAGCAGCTCGCTCGACTGGCCGAAGCGGCCTCCGCTACACCGGAATACGCGGCCGTGCTGCTCGGCGATTTCAATGTCGACCGGGAAACTGTCGCATCGAGCCTAGGTGAGGGGTTCACACTCGCCGATCCACCGTCGGACGCCCTTCCGACTCGGCCACGTACTTCAGGGGCGAAATCGCAGTTCATCGATCATGTTGTCGTGCGTGACGCGACTGTGCGGGAGGTGGTGGTGGAGGACTCGGGCGGCCTGTCCGACCACAACCTCGTGCGCGCGGCAATCGCGTTGTGACATAGGGGTATTCATCAGTCGCAGGTCGGCACACCGGAGCTGGTGCGCCAACCCCGTGATTCTGGCGTCTGCTGCCCGTCGCGACCCGCGATTAAGGTTCTGCGCGTTGCCGATTCGGCATCCAGCGACGGGAGGAGACACAGTGACGCGAATCCGCGCGGCGCGGTCTTGCTCTCCGCGCCGCTCCGGCGGTCGGATCGGGAGACCAGGAGAAGCAATGTCCCGCACCGGACTCGTGCGCTTACCGGCCCAGAAGCGCTCAGCGGCACTGTTATCAGCTCTCCTGGCGACGATCCTCGCACTCGCCGGATGTTCGTCCGGTGACCTACCAGCCGCCACAAGAACACCTCTGCCGAGTGCCACGACCACACCGGCGCCGTCCAACGGGCCGTCCACATCCACTCGATCAGCTCCGTCACCTGGACAAATAGCACCACCGCAGGCCGCAGCCGTATCCCAGGGACCGCCCAGCACCTATGTCGAATGCACCGACCACATCGACTACACGGGCGACCCCCGCGCGAACGCCGACATCAACACCATCGGCCGGCACACCGGCACCTGCCCCGCACCGCAGCCCGCTGCCGACAAATACGTCGAGTGCACCGACCGCATCGACTACTCCGGCGACCCCCGCGCCAATGCCGACATCAACACCATCGGCCGACAAACCGGTGCCTGCCCCGAACCGCACCGTCCCACCCCGACCGTCACGACGTCGGAAGCACCGACCGTCACCACGTCGAGCGCACCAACCCTGACGACCTCGAATGCCCCCGCGACCACCACATCGACAGCACCGGCAACCTCCACCCTTACCCCACCGACATCGTGAGCACCGGAGTCCGTCCGCCATGCCAACATTCGCTGCCAGAACGGGCGACGACGGCAGTTGGCGCGATTCCGCTGCCACCGATGTCCGTCGGACCGAGAATGCTCCTATGGTCGAGATCAGCCGCGGGGTAGCCACCGTCAACGGCATTCACATGCACTACCGCCGGGCCGGGTCGGGCCCCGCGCTGGTGTTGCTCCACGGCTGGCCGCAGACCGGTTACTGCTGGCGCAAAGTGCTGCCCGCGCTGGCCGAGCGCCACACCGTCATCGCCCCCGACCTGCGCGGTTACGGGTACACCGACAAACCGACCACCGGCTACGACAAACGCAGCATGGCCGCCGACGTGGCCGCGACGATCGAATCGCTCGGCTTCACCTCGGCCGCCGTCGTCGGGCACGACCGCGGCGCGCGGGTGGCGCACCGCTGGGCGCTGGACCGGCCGGACCAGGTCAGCAAGCTCGTCGTGCTCGACATCATTCCCACCAGGGAGACCTGGCGCAGGATGGACGCCGCGCTCGGTCGCCGATACTTCCACTGGCTGTTCCACCTGCAGCCGGACCTGCCGGAACGCCTTGTCGGCCATGACATTCCCGGCTACCTGCG
The DNA here is from genome assembly GCF_044547795.1 of Nocardia sp. NPDC052316. NCBI lineage: Bacteria > Bacillati > Actinomycetota > Actinomycetes > Mycobacteriales > Nocardiaceae > Nocardia > Nocardia sp. NPDC052316. The sequence goes on along the minus strand of NZ_JBIUBB010000002.1, from coordinate 780,417 downwards.
CTACTTCTTCGAGACCTGGACGGTCAACCGGCACGGTCTGCCCGGCGAAGCTATCGATGAATACATCCGCGCCTTCAGCACGCCAGGCGCATTGCGGGCAGGCTTCGACGATTACCGCGCCGCCGAACTCGACAACGAACACGACAACACCGATGCGGGACACCTGCTCACCATGCCGGTGCTCGCCCTGTGGGGCGCGGCCAGCTTCCTCGAAGAGATTCCAGCCCTGGAGATTTGGCGCGACTATGCCGAAGACGTGCGGGGCGCGGCTATCCCCGAGTGCGGGCATTTCATCGCCGAGGAGCGGCCCGAGGCGTTGCTGGCGCACCTGGACGAATTCCTCTGAGACGCTGCGTTCGGTCAACGCAACTTTCGAACGCTGGGCAATCGGCTGTCCAGCGGGCTTCGGGCAGCTGAAGCACTCCCGTGGTTGCGCTTCGCCCAAGATCTGATCACGGAACGATTATCCCGCCGCGTAGAGACCGTCCAGTCTGAAAGGATCGAACCGACTCCACCGATTACCCGCACGTGACCTGGTACATCCCCGGAATGAAGGGTGCGTAATGGTCGCTCCAGGACGGTTCGGGATTCACCTGGCTCTCTTCGCTGTCGCGATGACCTGCGCCGTCATCGGCGTACCCGGCGTCGCCGCGGCTGTCCCTGCGGCATCCCTCGGCGGCGGGTCAGGGATCCTGCTCGGTCGCGCGGCGTGCACGCTGACCACCATCGGCTACGACAGCACCGACCGCCTGGTGGGGCTGACCGCGGGACACTGCGCGGAGATCGGGATGTCGGTGCGGGCCGAGCGGATGCCCGACGCGGGAATCGTCGGCACCGTCGCGGCAGTCGATCACCAGGACGACTACGCGGTGCTCGAGTTCGATCGAACGAAGGTGGTGCCGGTCCGGCAGGTGGCCGCGACCGTGATCGGCGGCATCGGCGCGCCACCGCAGCAGGGCGATGTGGTGTGCAAGAACGGGCGGACCTCCGGATACAACTGCGGCATCGTGTGGGACACGCACCGATGGTGGTTCCAGAACCAATCCTGTTCCCAGCCCGGGGATTCCGGCGGGCCGGTCACCATCGGCGATCGGCTGGTCGGCATGAACGTGGGACACATGGGCGTGCAACTGGCCGGCGTCACCGTATTCGACATGGTGTGCAATCCACCTGCGGTGCCGTTCCACGATCCGGCCGTGGCGACTCAGATCGGCATGGTGCTCGCGGATATCGATCAGGCAGGCGGCGTCGGGTCGGGATTCCGGCCGCTCTGAACGGCCGAGACAATTGGCAGCTGCCACCGAATCACCGAGTTGGCACAAACCGGTGCGATCCGGTCCTACGACCGGAAGTAGTATGGCGCGGTGCGAACACCGGCGGAGGCAACAGCGCGATTGCGTGGTGCGTTCGTCGGATCCGCGTCCGGTGCGGTGAGCATCGCGGCGCACGCCCTCGGTGGTGGTGTCGTCGCGCCAGGGCAGTCTTCGATCGCTCTGCTGATCGCGGCGTGCACGGTGGTCGGCGTCGCAGTCGGGGCACGGCCGACTCGGCACGGCCTGATCGAAGTGATGGCGCTGTTGACGATCGGGCAGGCGGTCGGGCACGTTGCCCTGACGATGTCACCCGGGCACCACCACGGGGCCGGGACGACGGCGATCATGGGTGCGGCGCATCTGCTCGCTGTTCCGGTGGGAGCGCTGCTCATTCGCGGTGCCGAAATCGCGGTCGCGCGAGGGATATCCGCCGCGAACCGCACTGCTCACGCGCTCAGCACCCGCCCGGCTGCACCTTTCGCGGTCGCATACACCGTCCCCGTCGGGCCGCTTGTCCCGGCTCGACGATTGTTGTTCAGCTCTGGGTTCGGGCTGCGCGGGCCACCGCTGAGCCGCTGAGCCCAATCGCCGCTCGCCTGCGAGTGACAGTTCAGCCTGCTTTGCCGCATGCCGCTTCCGCTGTGATCCGTCGCGGCGGTGACCGAATGCCCGGCGAGATCGGCGCCTCCGGTCATCGATCGATTCGATCAGCGTGTAGCCGACACTCCGATATTCATACTCGGCGTGTGGCGCTGCCACCCTGGCGGTGATAGCTCTCCGTCGAGAGCTGCCGCACGGC